>CAXXGM010000015.1:0-87484 GCA_963677325.2 Prolixibacteraceae bacterium | reverse complement strand
TCAAAAGGCATGGAGCGAAAAGTCTTGAGCTTGGGGCAGAATACCTTTCCTTACTTGTTGGGCTCTGACTGATGCCCTTTACTCACTCTTTGCTGATTTGCTCTTTCCTCCTTTCTCCTTCCTTTCTCCTTCCTTTCTCCGGCCTCCCCTCTGCTCTCTGCCCTCTCCCCAAAATTTAATCATTCAAGAAGAAGTTTATGCCCAAAATCCATTAAGTTTGTAATGGTCATTAAAACTAAATTTATGGAACTTATTCGTGATAATTTTGGGAATGCCCCCGGGGGTGAAAAGATTTATTTATACACTCTGCGCAATGATAATGGAATCACCATTAAAATCACTAATTACGGAGGAATTGTCACTTCTATCGAAACTCCTGATCAAAAAGGACAAAAAGCAAACATAGTCCTGGGTTTTAAATCTCTTCAGGATTATATTTCCGATTTTTACATTAAAAATGGTCCCTATTTTGGTTGTTTGGTCGGCAGGTATGCCAACAGGATCGCAAAAGGAAAATTCAAGATCGATGGAACAACCTATACCCTCCCGGTGAATAATGGCCCCAATAGTCTCCATGGAGGGATTAAGGGGTTTGATAAAGTGGTGTGGGTTCCCTGCGAAATTAAAAAACCTGATAGGGTAGCTGTTGAATTTAAATACCGCAGTATTCATATGGAGGAAGGATTCCCCGGCAATCTGGATGTCTCAGTGGTCTATTCACTTAATTTTAAAAACGAATTTCAGATTGAGTGGAAAGCAGTAACGGATAAAACAACGGTGGTGAATTTTACCAATCATACCTATTTCAATCTGACAGCTGGAAAAGAAAATATTTTTAACCATTTGCTTCAGCTCTCCTCAGACTCTTATACGATCAATGATGATAATCTGATTCCAATCGGACAGATTGGGAAGGTGGCAGGATCCCCTTTGGATTTTACTTCTCCGGTAAAAATCGGGACTCGCATCAATGAATTAAAAGATGGATACGATCATAATTTTATACTGAATAATCCCAACGGCAAACTGGTCAAAGCAGCAATCTTATCCGAAGAATCTTCTGGCCGGACGGTAGAGGTTTCGACTACCCAACCCGCCATACAACTGTATACCGGCTATTACATTCCTGAAATGAAGGGCCCGGATGGAATAACCTATGGCCGGTATTCGGGTCTTGCTCTCGAGACACAGCATTATCCCGATTCACCTAATCATCCCGAATTCCCTGACACATTGCTTCATCCGGGAGAAACATTCAAATCAAAGACTGTTTATAAATTCGGATTAATTTAAAAAACTAAAGAATGGTCGCCAAAGATTAAAGATCTTAAGTTGTGACCAAAACAGACAATACTTAACTCATAACAAGCTAAGCATCATTCTGCGATGCAAATGACCGGAATTCAATGAAAACCCTGATCGAATTATTTGAAAGAAGTGTGGAACGGTTTCCTGAAAATCCGCTGCTGTGGGAGAAAACAGGTGATCAATATATTTCTGCAACTTATCGTGAAATTCACAGACAAGTGATTTTATTTGGGGCCGGACTCTACGCTTCAGGACTCAAAAAAGGCGATCGTGTCGGATTATTATCCGAAGGCAGAAACAGTTGGTTAATTAGTGAGCTGGCAATCCTTTATTGCGGTGCGATCAATGTCCCTTTATCGGTGAAGCTGGAGGCTCCTGAATTAAAATTCAGGCTTGAGCATTCCGGTTCAAAATGGGTAATAGTCTCACGGACTCAATCGGGGAAAATTGCAGAAGTGATCGACAGCCTTCCCGGAATTGAGCAGGTTATTCAGTTGGATGAAGACGTAAGCTGCGGGGAAAGGGAAACATTCTTTACTGAGTTACTTAGAAAAGGGGAAGCTTTTTTAAGTACAGAAGAGAATATACAGGAATTTAAATCTGTTTATGGAAATGTTTTGCCGGATGATTTGGCCAATATCTCCTATACTTCAGGGACAACGGCTGACCCAAAGGGAATTATGCTCACCCATCTGAATTATACAAAGAATGTAATTCAGGCGAATTCTGTTCTTGAGATATATCCTGACTACCGGACCCTGGCAGTGCTCCCCTGGGACCATTCCTTTGCACATACAGCCTGCCTCTATACATTCATGTTGAAAGGAGGCTCTGTCGGTTCGGTTCAGACCGGACGAACCCCTATGGAGACTCTAAGAAACGTCCCGGTCAATATCCGGGAATTCAAACCTGATATCATGATGAGCGTCCCTGCTTTATCAAAAAATTTCAGGAAGAACATTGAAAAAAACATTCAGTCTAAAGGAACTTTTACATCGGCCTTATTCAAACAAGGCTTAAAAGTCGCATATACCTATAACGGAGAAGGGTGGAACCGGGGTAGAGGGTGGCGGATTTTTCTGAAGCCGATTTACTTCTTCTTTGATAGAGTTATCTTTTCTAAAGTAAGACATGCTTTCGGGGGTAACCTGAAATTCTTTATTGGCGGAGGCGCTTTACTTGACTTGGAACTGCAGCGATTCTTTTTTGCGCTTGGCATTCCTGTATATCAGGGATATGGACTCACCGAGGCTTCACCGGTTATTTCAGCCAACAGCCCTGCAAATGTTAAATTTGGATCCTCGGGAAAGATAATAATAGATCTTGAAGTAAAGATTTGTGATGAAAAAGGGAATTCTTTACCTGCAGGAGAAAAGGGGGAGATTGTGGTGAGAGGTGAAAATGTGATGAAGGGTTATTGGAATAATCCCAAAACAACCGCCGAAACACTCAGGGATGGATGGCTTTTCACCGGTGACTTGGGATATTTTTCCAAAGACGGATTCTTATATGTTCTTGGCAGATTTAAAAGCCTCCTTATTGGTAATGATGGCGAGAAATTTAGTCCTGAAGGCATTGAAGAGTCCATTGTTGAGCAATCAGCCTTTATTGACCAGATCATGCTTTACAACAATCAGGATCCTTATACCATCGCTATGGTTGTCCCCAATATAAATGCGATTAACAGGTGGATTGAAAAACAGGGATTAGAGCCGGGGACAAAAGAAGGAAATATTAAATCGCTTAAACTCATTCAGGAGGATATCAATGCTTTCCGGAAAGGCGGCAAATTTGAAGGCCACCATCCTGAAAGATGGATTCCCTCAGCCATTGCGGTTCTGCCTGAAGCCTTTACCGAACAAAACCACTTTCTTAACAGCACCCTTAAAATGGTCCGGGGAAAAATAACAGAGCATTATCAAAAAGAACTTGCATTTTGCTTCACACCTGAGGGGAAGGAAATAACCAATGATTTGAATAATCAAGCTATTGGGAAATGGAATAAATGAGCCTGCCTGCCTTTAAGTATCTGATCCGTATTGAACATAGACCAATCCCATTAAAAGAGGATGAGGTGAAATCGCAGGAAGCGAAATCACCTCAATAAAAAAAGGTAAAGGGTAGTAAATGGGGAATTTACATTCATTAATACTGGAGGCCCAGTAAAGGTTACCCCTTCAACACAAAATAATCTGTTATTTAGAATCATTCTTTAAATGTATATTCCAGCGTACGTGTGATGATTCTCGGTCCATTTTCCTTACCGGGAGAATAAAAAAGAAGGCCATAGAATTTTAACCGCAATGAATAATTTCTATAGAAGAAAAAATTATCATTATTATTGATATATTTGCCATTCCTGAAAAACTAAATATCATAATAATGGATACCAAACAGCTCAAATCGAAGTTCATTCAGTTATATGGCGAGGGAGAGATCAACGGTTATTTTTCCCCGGGAAGAGTTAATCTCATCGGCGAACATACTGATTATAATGGGGGATTCGTCTTCCCATGTGCGTTAAGTTTTGGCATTTACTGCCTTATCCGCAAAACCGGTCGTCAGACTGTTCGTTTTGCATCTCTTGATTTTGATTTCGCAACAGAAGTAAAAACAAGTGATCTCAACAAACCAGTTGGCAGAGAATGGGTAAATTATCCCATTGGGGTTTTTGCTCAGTTCATGAAAAAAGGCTTGACTTTTGATAAAGGAGCTGACCTGCTCTTCTACGGTGACGTACCTACAGGCGCAGGTTTATCATCTTCTGCCGCACTTGAGATTGTGACCTGTGTCGCATTGAATGACCAGTACAACTTTGGTATTGACAAAATAGAGCTTGCCAAAATGGGCCGTATGGCAGAACATGAATTTGCCGGAGTCAATTGTGGTATAATGGATCAGTTTGCCTCGGCTATGGGTAAAAAAGATCATGCTGTTTTTCTTAACTGCGATACGTTGGAATACGAACTTGTTCCGGTGGAATTGGATGGGGTCAAAATTGTGATCAGCAACACCAACAGTCCACATAAACTGGATTCGGGTAAATACAACGAGCGGGTAGCAGAATGTCATGCTGCTGTAAAGGCCATCCAGCCCTATAAACCAATTAACGCACTTGGTGAAATCTCACTGGAAGAATTTAAAAAGATAGAAAATAAAATTGAGAACAAGACTGTCCGTCGTCGCGCCAGACATGTAGTGAGCGAAATATTCAGAACCGAAGAAGCCGTAAAGCAATTAAAGAATGGCAATCTTGTCAGGTTTGGAGAACTGATGAATGGCTCCCACGATTCTTTGCGTGATGACTACGAGGTAACTGGTATTGAATTGGATACCATGGTGGATGAAGCCAGAAAGATTAAAGGCGTAATTGGCTCCCGGATGACCGGAGGCGGTTTTGGCGGATGTACAGTTTCGCTTGTAAAAAATGAAGCCGTAGATACATTTATTCAGCAGGTGGGTAAAAACTACCATGAAAAGACCGGACTGAAACCGGAATTTTATGTGGCTGAAATAAGCGATGGAGGGAAGAAGCTCTTCTAACAATCAGGCTATTAGACTATTGATTAATGCAGCATCTTTTAATCTTTCAGCCTAAAGCCTAAACTCCTTAAGTCTAATAATACTACATTATATTTTTGACATTAATTAATTATACCAAAGTCCAAACTTAAAAAAATGACAACTAATCAAAAAGAAGTAAACTATTTGGGGCCATTCATTACGCTGGTCTTTCTTTTCTTCATCGTCGGATTTCTCACTACGGCAAATGGACAGTTCCAGGGACCATTAAAAGAAGCATTCTTAAGTGGTGCAGGGAATTTGAAAAACACATTTATAACCTTGATTTCATTTTCCTGGTTTCTTGCTTATCCTTTGACCGGAGGAATTGGATCGGCATGGGTAACTAAATATGGTTATAAAGGTACCTTGATACGTGCATTATTAGTGATGGTGGGCGGTTTGGGTATATTTTTCCTTTCTTCATTGTTCACTGTTCAATTTCCTGAATCTAAAGTTCAAATTGCTTCCGCAACTATTCCGATTGGGTATTTTATATTCTTATTAGGATCTTTTGTCGTTGGTTCAGCTGCCACAATTCTTCAGGTTGTAATTAACCCTTACCTTACAGCTTGTACGGTTAAAGGAACTCAACCGGTACAGCGCCTGAATATCGGAGGTTCTTCAAATTCAATTGGTACGACTGTCGCACCTTTTTTTGTGACTGGAATCGTATTCGGCGGTTTATCGATGTCAGATGTAAAAGTTAGTCAGTTGATGGTTCCTTTCCTTGCCCTTATGGCGGTTATCGCTCTTGTGGCATTTGTAATGACTAAACTTTCATTACCTGATATTCAGGGCACAAAAGCTGAAGCAGGTGAAAAACTTGAAAAAAGTGTTTGGTCTTTCAGCCACCTTACCTTAGGTGTTATCGCGATTTTCTTTTATGTGGGTGCTGAAGTGGCCATTGGTGCAAATATCAATCTCTATGCAATAAGTTTGGACGGATCGTTTGCGGCTCAAGCAGCTTTCATGGCAACCTTATATTGGGGCGGCATGCTTGTTGGACGATTAATTTCAAGCTCGTTAAGCAGTATTTCTCCAAGAATACAGCTTGGCTTAACCACAGTATTGGCCACAATATTCATCATTGCAGCAATTGCATTGAATAATCCATGGTTGTTGGTGGTTGTCGGCTTATTCCATTCTGTCATGTGGGGCGCAATATTTACCCTTGCAGTAGCCAAATTAGGCAAATATACTTCTGTTGCTTCTGGCGTGATTATGATAGGCGTAGTTGGCGGTGCTCTGTTGCCATTGATGCAAGGTGTCCTCGCTGACGTTTTTAATGGCTCATGGAGAATGACGTGGTTTATCGTCGTTGTTTGCGAGTTATATATGTTCTATTATGCTTTCTCGGGGCATAAGGTTAAACAATCAGGAGAGTAATCTGAAATAGATACTTAATTAAATGGCAGGAAGAACCTATTATGGATCTTCCTGCCATTATTATGCGCCGTGCATGGCGAATAACCTGACGGTGCAAGTCCGTTATGGGGGTATGTCGCATAGCCAACCATTAGCCAATAGCAAGGTGTCCGTCGTGAGGTGGAATCAGAAGGAAACCGGAGGCAATGTTCAGGCCAGGGGAACACAAATTACTGTGAGAAGTCAGCCGAGATCATAATACCGGATTAATCGGCAAACTCCGGGAAAGATCAAACCTTAAGAAGCGTCAACCCGAAAATTCAATCCCAATTCAATTACCATAAATAGTCAGTTTTAATCCATGATTCAGCCGGGTTGTCTGTACACTTACTGTACACTGTCTGTACACTCACTGTACATATTCAGTACAGCCACTGTACGTTGATTGTACAATGTTTATACAAAAAATATAATGTTAACTACATTAAATCGTACGAGGGGATCAAAAATAGCCAATCGTTACCGGGGATAATTTTGGATTTGCATACCTGCATCTTATTTCGAGCTCCTGTTGCAAGAGAATAAAGAAACCCTCAAGGCTGTGAAGCCTTGAGGGTTTCTTGCGGGAGCAGATCTGTATTATTAAAGATTTTTACAATAATCCCATTATAAATGCAATGCCTACTCCTATTCGCAGAAGGACGTACAGAGAAATAAATGTGACGGTTATTACCCCTACAAATTTAAAGCATTGATACAGGTTGCTCAGAGCGCTGTTTAACATCTTCTCCGAATTGAGAACAATGGCCGCCCTGGCTTTCACCGCAAAGTTATACAGAAGCAGAAACGGTATAAAATAGACTCCTACGATAACAATATAACCAAAGATGATGATCCATGAAGGAAGATTGGCCAGAATTTCGTCATCGACCCCCAGGTGAAATAACCCAAGAGTGATTAAACCGGTAAATACACCAAATAAGATGATAATGCCTCCAATTACAAAACCGCTTATAGCAATATACCTGGCCCATTTGGCCAGATTCGCCATTTCCTGCTTGGTAGAATCGGGAAGGATTAAGTTGGAGTTCGATTGTTCCATTGTAAAATGGCAGATTGATGAATTTAAAATTAAAGTTTCCTTATCCAAATATTCCTGTAGCTTACAGGATTACCATGATCCTGCAATTGAATGGGAGCTGGTCCGTGCTTTTTGTATTTAGGTATCCCAATATATTCGGTAGGCCCTAACAGCTGTACATTATTCTGAACCAAGACCCCATTTTGAAAAACAGTAAAACGGGCAGGAGTAAAAACAGATCCGTCTTCTTTGAAACGTGGAGCTGTAAAGATTACGTCATAAGTTTGCCATTCACCCGGTTTCTTGCAAACATTGACCAGTGGAGCATATTGTTTGTACAATGATCCGGCCTGTCCATTGCGATAAGTACGATTATTATAATTATCAAGCACCTGAAGTTCATACAATCCCTGGAGGAAGATCCCTGAATTTCCGCGGCCCTGGCTGTTACCAACAACTTCTGAAGGAGCCCTCCATTCAATGTGCAGCTGTACATCCTCAAAAGGCATTTTTGTTACAAGAAAGCCAGTGCCTTTAACCACTGTTAAGCAATTGTCTGCCACTTTCCATTCAGGAACCTGACCTTTGGTATTTATCCAGTTTTCATTAAGGCTCTTTTGGGTACCGTCAAAAAGAACGATTGCATCGGAAGGTGCATCCTGCGGACGTTCACCGGGAGTTACTACCGCAACTTCAGGATCCCAGAATTCAGTCATTTCCGGCTTCATTTTAGCATTCTCCGGATTTTGATTCTGAGCCTCGGCCATATAAAAACTAAATAAACAAATAATCAGGAAAATTTTTTCCATAGAAAATTGTATTTAATCAGGAAAATAAAAAATTGAATTTACATATTATTAATCAATAATGATCATTAAAAGCTAAAATAAATAAGCGGAATAAAATAATGCCGTACGAGACTTATAGGCTGTAGGTCTTTAGACCTAACGTAAAAGGAAATAGTGTGATCCTTCAGCCTAAAGTCTAAACTCCTTCAGTCTAAAAATACGACATGATATTCCTGACATTACTTAATTAACATATTCGGACAAAATGATCATCTATTTTTTTGAACTGTCCTTAAGAGAAACCGTCCTGTTGAAAACCATTTTCCCGGATTCAGAATCAGGATCAACATTAAAATAACCTAAACGTTCAAATTGAAAATTATCCAAAGCTTTTGCATTTCTGACAAAAGGTTCAATATAGCAATCTTTAAGTACTTTTAAGGAATCAGGATTAAGGAATTCCAGCATATCTTTATCCTTATGTCCTGCGGGATCAGGGTCTGTGAAGAGCCTGTCGTACAATCGTACATCAGCCTTTACTGCATTTGCTTCGGAAACCCAGTGGAGGGTCGCTTTCACCTTACGTCCGTCAGGTGCGTTGCCTCCCTTTGTTTCAGGATCATAAGTACAATGAAGTTCAACGATCTCTCCCTGATCATTTTTAATTACTTCATTACATTTGATGAAATAGGAATATCTTAACCGTACCTCGCGTCCGGGTGCAAGCCGGAAGAATTTGTTAACAGGATTTTCCATAAAGTCCTCCTTCTCAAGATAAATGATCCTTGAAAAAGGAACTTTCCGTTTCCCCATGCTTTCATCTTCCGGATTATTGATGGCGTCAACCTCCTCAACAACACCTTCAGGATAATTGGTGATAACGACTTTCAAAGGATTCAGAACTCCCATCACCCTTTGAACACGCTTATTCAGGTCCTCCCTGATACAATATTCCAGAACAGCTACGTCCGTAACTCCATCTACTTTTGTAACCCCTACCATATCGGCAAAAGCCCGTATAGCCTCCGGAGTATATCCCCTTCTTCTTAATCCACAGATCGTGGGCATTCTGGGGTCATCCCAGCCATTCACATAACCTTCTTTCACCAACTGAAGAAGACGCCGTTTACTCATTACAGTATAACTGAGATTCAACCTCGAAAATTCAATTTGCCGCGGCCTATAATTTGTGTCTGCCAATTCATTCACAAACCATTCGTAGAGCGGTCTGTGAATTTCGAATTCCAATGTACAGATAGAGTGGGTTATTCCTTCCCAGTAATCGCTTTGACCATGTGCAAAATCATACATCGGATAAATGCACCATTGGTCGCCCGTTCGGTGATGGGTTTGTTTCAAAATCCTATACAACAAGGGATCCCGAAGATGCATGTTGGGAGAAGTCATATCGATCTTTGCTCTCAGTACGCACTCACCTTCCTCGAATACTCCCGATCTCATTTTCTCAAATAATTGGAGATTCTCTTCCTGAGAAGTATTCCGGTAAGGACTTTCTATTCCTGGCTGAGTGGGAGTACGCCGCTGTTCACTGATGATTTCCTGGCTTTGAAAATCAACATAAGCCTTCCCTCTTTTAATTAGTGTAACGGCAAAATCATAAAGCTTTTCAAAATAATCCGAAGCATAATAGAGCCGGTCGCCCCAATCAAAACCAAGCCAGTGCACGTCCTCCTGAATCGAATCCACGTATTCGACGTCTTCTTTGGTCGGATTTGTATCATCGAAGCGAAGATTGGTCAATCCACCAAATTTAAGCGCTGTTCCGAAATTCAGGCAAATGGACTTAGCATGTCCGATATGCAAGTAACCATTCGGTTCGGGAGGAAAACGGGTATGAACTGTTCCGTCATTTTTTCCAGCAGCTAAATCCTCAATTATCTGCTGATGAATAAAGTTTTTAGGCGTTTTAACTTCTTGTTCATTACTGTTATTATCGATACCTGCCATGCCTGGGTTTTTAATATTTTGTAAAATTAACAAAGTGTTACTCATCTTCACAAATAGAGGTGTAAAATTACTTAATTTTGCGGCTTATAATAAAAAAATGGAACGCATAGAAATAGAAGGAATGGAATTTTATTCTTTCCATGGTCATTATGATGTGGAGCAGGTTGTCGGAAATCGATTTCTTGTTGATTTGAGCCTTGACACAGATCTTTCGAAAGCCTCTGAAAGCGACCATTTGGAAGATACGATTAATTATCAGGAAGTTTTTCAGCTGGTAAAAGAGGAAATGGAAGTTCCTTCACATTTGCTGGAGAATGTTGCAGGACGCATTATGAAAAGGCTTTTTTCGACTTATTGTCATATCCTGAAAGCCCGATTAAAATTATCCAAAATGAATCCTCCGCTTGGAGGACAAATAAACAGGGTTAGTGTATTTATTGAAAAGGAGCGCAGCAGATAACTTTTACCTTTCGTTTTTTAAACCAGGATCAGGAAAGCTGATAATACGGTAACGACGATTACAGACCATTTAAATGCCTTTTCAGGTATTCTTTTCACAATTGCGACACCCATCCATGCACCGGCCAAAATAGCCGGCAAAGCAATCATATCGATCAACAAGGTACCCCGGTTGATATTCTGCCATACCAACACTTGCAATGGGAACTTGGAAAGATTAACGATAAAGAAAAACCAGGCCGTAGTTCCAATGAAACCTTGCTTATTTAAGTGCATGGCTAAGAGATAAACGGCAAAAACAGGACCTGCAACATTCCCAATCATGGTAGCAAATCCTCCTGCAATTCCCATCAAAGCTGCAAACCACCAGGAGTCGGGAGTAAAGTCGCTTTTAAGCCCGTAATCCTTCCAGATCATCAAAGCAATGCTCACAAATACAGTAACTGCTATGATGTGCTTAAACTGGATGTCATTAACGAGATTGCCAATCCAGAGCGCAATGAGTATCCCTCCCATTGCCCAGGGGAGCGCCCTCAGAAGATGGTTCCAATTAGCATGGCGATGGTAATAAATCACTGCAAATACATCGGCCATAATCAGAATGGGAAGAAGAACACCTGTGCTCGGTTTGCCTCCGAAAATAAGAGCCATGGTTGGTACCACGATCATGGACACACCGGGAACACCTGTTTTTGACATTCCAATCAACAGGGCACAAGTCAGTATCAGAATCCAGTCAAGCGCCGAAAGTGAAAAGGAGGATAGGAATTGAGTCATTTTGTTAGAAAATAATGAGCGCAAAAGTAAGTCAAATAGGAATTACATCGTTGACTTTGGAAAATATCATAATAGCACGGAGATGGTATAGCTTCCTGCAAACCGCTTCCCAGGAATTGCTTCCTTTAAAGTTATCATTAACATCCTCGTATTTCATTCAACCAGAAAGAGATCAGGTAAACTACAGAATAGAGAATTTTTTTCTAAATTTGGGGAAATTTTTCCAACAGGATTTAATAGTAAAAATATCTCATAAAAATAAAAGACGATGGCAACTACAGCAGATATCAGAAAAGGGCTGTGTATTGAATTTAATGATCAATTGTTTCAGATTGTAGATTTCCAACACGTAAAGCCAGGCAAAGGGCCTGCCTTTGTTCGTACTAAGCTTAAAAATCTGAAAACAGGCAAGGTCATTGATAATACCTTTTCAGTGGGTACCAAAATAAATACAGTAAGGATCGAGCGCAGACCTTATCAGTATCTGTATAAAGATGAAGTAGGATACAATTTCATGAATGCAGAGACATTCGAGCAAGTCTCTATCGAAGCAAATCTGATTGAAAATGCGGATTTGATGAAGGAAGGCATGACGCTTGAAATCATGTATCACGCAGATACCGAGACTCCGCTCACGGTTGAATTTCCTCCTTTTATTGATCTGGAAATTACCTATACCGAAACTGGAGAGCGTGGAAATACAGCTTCTTCAACTGCTTTAAAACAGGCTGTAGTTGAAACAGGCGCTACCATCATGGTTCCTCTCTTCATTAATCAGGGAGATAATATTCGTATAGATACACGCGACAGATCCTATTCTGAAAGGGTGAAGAAATAATCACAACGATATTGAATCAAAAAAGGCCGGAATAGTTTTCCGGCCTTTTTTGTGATTTATAAGATTCAACTAAATGATATACATTGCATCTCCGTAGGTGCCAAACCTGTATTTTTCCTTTATAGCCACTTTGTATGCATTCATCAGCTGGTCATATCCTGCAAACGCAGTCACCATCATCAGCAACGTGGACAGAGGCAGATGAAAATTGGTAACCATACTGTGTGCAACACTGAAATCATAAGGGGGAAAAATAAACTTATTCGTCCAGCCTTCAAACGGTTTTAACATCCCATTTGTTGAAACTGAACTTTCAAGAGTTCTCATCACAGTGGTTCCCACTGCACATACCTGATGTTTATTTAATTTGGCATCGTTAATGATTTCCACGGCATCTTCTCTGATCCAGATTTGCTCAGAATCCATTTTATGCTTTGTCAGATCCTCCACATCGACGCTGCGGAAATTTCCCAATCCGACATGAAGAGTAACATTCGCAAACTTAATTCCTTTTATCTCCAAACGTTTTAAAAGCTCGCGGCTGAAATGCAAACCTGCCGTAGGAGCAGCAACAGCTCCCTCGTGAGTAGCAAAAACAGTCTGATAACGTTCAGCATCTGCTTCCTCAACCGGACGATTGATAAATTTTGGAAGCGGAGTTTCTCCCAGTCCGTAAAGCGTATTTTTAAATTCGTCGTAGGAGCCATCAAAAAGAAAACGTAAAGTCCGTCCTCTTGACGTCGTGTTGTCGATCACTTCAGCAACCAACGAATCATCTTCACCAAAATAAAGTTTATTCCCAATTCTGATTTTTCTGGCAGGATCAACCAACACATCCCAAAGCCTTTGTTCACGGTTTAATTCTCTGAGTAAAAAAACCTCGATCTGCGCCCCGGTCTTTTCCTTATTTCCATACAAACGGGCTGGAAATACTTTGGTATTATTGAATACCATTACATCTTCGTTCGAAAAATAGTCAACAATATCTTTGAAGATCCGATGTTCAATTTTACCCGTATCACGATGCAACACCATTAGTCGGGATTCATCCCTGTTTTTTGTTGGATGAAGGGCTATAAGTTCCTCTGGAAGATTGTACTTAAATTTTGATAGTTTCATGGTGATAAATAAATATTTTAACTATAATAGTTCTCTAATGCAGGCGATTCTTTCGATGTGGTTGAAAACATCCATTCATTAACATTCAATGCCTGTTCAACCCGTACACTACCTACCCGTGTACGGCGTAAACCCGTAAGATAGGCCCCGCTTTCAAGAGCTTTCCCGATATCTCGTGCCAGTGCTCTGATATAGGTTCCTTTACTGCAAACGATTCTGATCTTCGCTTCAGATCCGGTAAATTCCAGCAACTCAATTTCACTTATCAGAAGCTCTTTAGCTTTAAGTTCAACTGAAACACCTTTCCGTGCAAGATTATAAGCTCTCTTTCCATCCACCTGAACTGCAGAAAAGACAGGTGGAACCTGCTGAATAGTACCGGTGAACTTTTTAAGTGTATCTTTCAAAACCTGCTCCGTAATGTGGGATATCTCATATTTCTGATCTTCCTCACTTTCAAGATCAAAAGTCGGAGTGGTAGCACCTATTTTCAGTGTGGCGATATACTCCTTCTCCTCAGCCTGATATTGTTCAATCCTCCCGGTAGCTTTGCCTGTACATAAAATCAAGACTCCTGTAGCTTTTGGATCAAGAGTACCGGCATGACCGACTTTTATTTTTTTTATTTTTAATTTCCTGCAAATTAAATTACGAACCTTCTGTACCACATCAAAAGAGGTCCAGTCAAGCGGTTTATCAAAAACCAATACTTCCCCTTTTTGAAAATCAAACGTTTGAATTTCTTTTTGTATTAAAATAATATCAGAACTTGAAATTTGTTCTTCTTTTAACATTAATTAATATTTATTTTTCTAAAAACTATAATCCGGCTCATTTCTATACATCGGTCGGAACAAAAAATGATCTAAAATGAATCCCATCTACCGAAAAGATTGATACCGGTAATTTAACTAAAAAATCATTTAAATCTAAAACCGAATATTTTTAATTAATTTTTTAAAATCTTTTTACGGAAGATCACCGGCTATCCTATGATTCAGGGTTGAATCATTTTCCGGATTTAGGTATTTTCATAATGGCATAAATTTCGAAAATAAATCCTAAAAGGACTATAATCGTCGCAAGCGTGACTCTTCGGAAGCTGAAAATCTCCATGCTAAACACATTCGGGTCAGAAGATTTACCTCCGGTCATTAAAATAAATCCAAACACAATAATCAGGAAACCGATGGCTAAAAGCTTCAGATTTTCCTTCCCGAGTGCAAACTCTTTTTCTTCGGTATTTTCAGTGTTCCTGGCCATGCAAATGATTTTATATTAATTCACAAAGATATATCAATAAAACAGCTGATCAAACTTCAACCGTAAAAATTTATTTACTGCAAAAAAAGTAGCTGTTCCAGAAATAAATATTCCAAGCACAAACAATCCTCCCGCCAAATAGGCAATGGAATCGGGATTCTGAAAATCCACAAAGAGCTGCAATTCCTTTTGGTAAGATACAAAAATTGCAAGAAACATAAAACAGGCAATTATTGCGCCATATATCCCATATAAAACTCCTTTTATCATGAAAGGTTTCCGAATAAACGACCTGGTAGCCCCCACCAACTGCATGGTATTGATCAGAAACCTTTTGGAATAAATCGATAATCTGATCATATTGTTTATAAGAGCGGTAAAAATCAGAAACATCAGCAGGCAAAGTGCAAGCAGAATCACGCTGATTTTTCCCACATTAGCATGAAGTTGTTTGACAAGATCCCTTTGATAATAAACCTCCTGAACCTCGGGATATGTCATGAATTGCTTCTCAATCCTGGCAAGACTGTCAGGATTGGCGTAATTTGCAAATACCTTTACATCGATCGTTGAGAGTAATGGATTATATCCAAGAAAGTTTATAAAATCTTCTCCCAGTTCTGTTTTCAAATCAACCGCAGCTGTTCCTTTATCAACATACTGCGTGGATTTTATAAAAGGTGTGATCTCAAGCTGTTTCTGTAATTTTGCAACATCCACCTCCCGGGCTCCATCTTTTAAAATAAGGGTAACCCCGATATTTTCCATCACGTAATCGGAAAGCTTACGGGCATTAATGAGTAATAATCCCATTAACCCAAACAGGAAAAGTATCATGGAGATACTTAAAGTCGTAGTAAAATACGAACTAAACAGACTTTTTTTGAGTTGCCGGGGTTTACCTTTTGACATAATCGATCTTGTTCTAAAACGGAAATCTAAATATCTTTTTTAATCAAAAATACTTCCTTCACCAGGATTCCCATGAGCAAAAGTAATAAAATCAATGAACTCCCCTTGGAAATAGTGCTTCCTAAAATAAAAGATTTTGGTTCAAACCGGAATTCAATTTTATGTTCACCGGCAGGGACAACCATGGCCCGAAGTACATAATCAGCCTGGAAATGAGGAGTCAGTTTCCCATCCACATAAGCGTTCCAGCCTTTCGGATAATAGATTTCAGAGAAAACGGCCAATCCGTTCCCCGATCCCTTGTAGCTGTACTCCATTTTATTGGGTGAATAATTTGTAAGGGAAATTTTGGCCAGAGTATCTTTTGCCAAAGACAATCCGGTGACGTTATCAGCAAATTTCTTATTAACCACGATCTCCTTACGGGGATCGATCTGTCCGAGAAGAGCAATTTCCTGATCTGCATGATCGGCCTGTTTGTAACCATTAACAAGCCAAACACTTCCGAGCGCATGACTGTTTTGGGCTGGTACCGCATTAGGATTATAAATCAGGTATCTGGTATTCAGGATATTTAGGGCTGTTAATCCCTGGAATATAGAATCAACTCCTGCCACAGAATGTACCTTAGGTAATTTTTGGGTAATTATTTGAATTTCTTTATTCAAATAATTATCGATCAACTCCTGGTAGCGGCGCATCTTAGCTCCATGGTAACCACCTATGGATTTATGATAACAGGAAGTACTTGCATCATTAAATGTACTGACTGCAATGTTTAAAACGCGGTAATCAGGGTCTTTATCCTTTAATATATCCTGATCAGCCACAGTAGCTTTGTAAGGGACTTTTGCTTCGCGTTCATCTACAAAATTATCGTTATTCAAATACCGTTTATCAACAGACCACAAATCAAGCAGGATTAAAGCTCCGAGAATCAGCAAGGAAGAATTCAATTTCAGCTTCTTTTCGACATACATCCAGAATACCGAAGCAGCAAGGAGGATAAATACAGCCGAACGGAAGGCATCCATTCTGAGCAGACTTTTCCGATCGTTCACCAATGCAGATTTTAACCATTCCGGAAGTTGTGCATCACCTGTGGCAGACATAAAGGAACCTGCTATTCCGGGCAGCAGAGCAAAGATTAAGGATAATCCCGCCGTAAGACCCGTACTCCACAGAAGAGCTTTCTTCCATTCTTTTCTATCAATCCCTCCTTCAATAATCCTTTGAACTGTAAGGATTGCCAGCAGAGGCATGGTAAAAGAGGCAATGACCAGAATCATGGATACCGTTCTGAATTTATTGTATCCCGGGAAATAATCGAGGAAAAGATTGGTAACTGTCATCATGTTATGACCCCATGCAAGGACAACCGAAAGCACAGTGGCGATTATAATCCATTTTTTAACAGGACCTTTTATAAGGAATAAACCCAGGACAAACAAGAAACAGATTATAGCGCCCACATAAACCGGCCCTGAGGTAAAAGGCTGATCACCCCAGTAAGCAAGCTGACTGACTACCTGATTGGCATTAGGAATTCCGTTTTGAGCAAGGACCTTGGCACTTTCAGAGTTTTCATTCAGGCCGCTCATGGAAGATCCGCCTCTGAAATCCGGAATCAGTAAAGTCAGGGTCTCATCGATGCCGTAACTCCATGCGGTAGCGTAATCCTTATCCAGACCAGAGGTTTTGTTGTCCAGGCCGGCTGTAATTTCTGATTTACCCCTGATGGAATATTTTCCATATTCATAAGTCGTCCACAACCTGGAGGTGTTGGATGCTATTGCGAGAATAGCAAATAGCGCAAGAATACCTATTCTTTTCATAAATTCAGGTACTCCTTTCTCCTTTACCGCATAATACAATTCGGTTGCGATAAGTACAAGTACAATAAGCAGGGTATAATAGGTAATCTGCAGATGGTTGACATAAATCTGCAGAGCAAGAAATATCGAAAAGACGGCCCCTCCAACCAACATATTCTTCCTCAGAGCATAAAAAATACCTGCAATAAGCGGAGCCATATAACCGATCGCAATGGCCTTGGAGTTGTGACCTGCCGCAATGATGATGAAATTATAGGAAGAAAATCCAAAAGCAAGGGCCCCGATAATAGCAATCCATGGATTGACGCCAAAGAGCAGCAAGGCAATGTAAAATCCGAGGAAATAAAGGAATGTAAAACTTACGGGCCGCCAGTTGTATAAATTGGTCAGTGAAAAAACAGAGGTAAGAGCGGTTTTCGTAGGTAATCCGATCAGGTAAGAAGGCATTCCGCCAAACATGGAGTTGGTCCATAAAGCCAGATCGTCATGGGTTTTGTTGTAATCCAAGATTTCTTTTGAAGCTCCGTTAGCCGTGTTGGTATCATGCTGATTAAGCTGCTTTCCATCCATTACCGGGGAAAAATAGATAACCGATAAAATAAGAAAAATCAGTATAGCAGCAACATGAGGTAATAGATTCCTTCCTTTGATCCTGATCATAAGATTACTTTTTAAAAATAATACAAAGGTATATTTTTTTTGAAAGTCAAGATTATAAGCTTGTTCCTAATCAATGAATATATTGCTTAGTTTTAAGTTTTTTCTTAAAATACAGGACACTTTAACAACTTATTATTTTAATTGCTCTTTTCCCGCAGTTTATCCATCTATTTTTCGTACTTCCTTTGTCTACATACGGACATGATACGAAGGAGATACGAGCAAGCTGTATAGATGACAACAGGAATTTAATGTCAATCCACTTTCTCCAGGGCTAATTTTCTGATATCTTTTAATTCAAGGATTTTTCGGGGATAGCCGTATTTTGCGCTGTTGATCATGGCCAGTCCCAATTCGTGAAGAGTGCCAAGGTAGTTGGGGAAGACAGGCTTCAGGATAGGATAAAGCCAGCTGACGTATTTATAATAAGGCAATGTATTTTTTAATCCTTTGGTGGTCAAAAGGAAAGCGGGCCTGAAAGCATAGACTGCCTTGAAAGGCAGTTTCATCAGCTCATTTTCTGTCTTTCCTTTTACCCGGGCCCACATTAACTTCCCTTTTTCACTGCTGTCTGTGCCTGCCCCTGAAATATAGCAAAAGACCATCTGGCTATTTAATCTACTGAGAGTGAGTGCCACATGCATGGTCAGATCATAAGTTATCCTTGTATATTCATGCTTCTTCATGCCCAGAGAAGAAACCCCGAGACAAAAGAAGCATGCGTTATAGCCGGAAAGTTGAGATTCTACGGGGGAGAGATCATAAAAATCCCGGTGAATTATTTCAGTAAGTTTAGGATGAGTATATCCAGAGGGTCTTCGTGTCAGAATCAATATTGATTCCACATCCGGATGAGAAAGACATTCATGTAAAACGCCCTCTCCCACCATTCCTGTAGCGCCCATAATAATGACCCTGATCTTTTCCATAATAAATCCAATTTTTATAAAGTTACCATTTTCTTTTAATCTAATAAAATATTATATTTGATTCATTTCTTGTAATTCTTAAATAAAAGTCCAATGAAAGATAATGATGAACTGATGAGGATTTTTACCGGAAGCGAGGTATCCGCCATGCTTCTGAAAGGTGAATTGGAACAGGCAGGGATCCCTGCAATGACACAGAATGATTATCAGTCAGGGCTTATGGCCGGGTTTGTAGGCGGAGTTCCTTCTGCCGTTGATGTCTACATTAATGAATTGGATTTAGCAAGAGCCGAACCGGTTATCGATGATTTCATGAAGAACAACGGTTAATCGACGATCCATTTTTGGGTTCCGGTTTTTCTTTACCACTCATCCATTGAATCCGGTTTAACCCGAAGTAAATTATTATTATTTTTAGCCCGAAACACTAATCTGATTATACAAGATGTCAAACCGAAGAAATTTTTTACGTAACGCCCTGGCCGGTGCAACCGGGCTTGCCGCCATTCCTGCCATATTATCAGCAAATGAGACCACGACTCCTTCCTCACCTAAAATTGGCAAAAACTTCCTGAATCCCGGTGATACGATTCTATTTCAGGGTGATTCAATAACCGATGCGGGTCGAAACAAGGAAGCCAACGGGCCCAATATTCAGAACAGCCTCGGCGGGGGTTATGCCTTTCTGGCTGCAGCTGACATTCTGAACTCTTTTGCCGCAAAGAATCTGAAAGTATACAACCGGGGAATCAGCGGAAATAAGGTTTTCCAGTTAGCTGACCGGTGGCAGAAAGATTGTCTCGACATCAAACCTTCCCTTTTAAGTATTATGATTGGGGTCAATGATTTCTGGCATATGCATAACGGGAAATATGAGGGAACGAGCGAAATCTACGAAAAGGATTTCAGAGCTCTGCTCAGGAGAACCAAAGAAGCCCTTCCGGAGGTGAAGTTGGTGATTTTAGAACCGTATGCTGTTTTGGGCACCAAGGCAGTTGATGCGACCTGGTTTCCTGAATTCAATAAATATCGTGAAGCAGCCCGAAAGTTAGCTGATGAATTTGATGCCATTTTCATTCCAACTCATGATATTTTTGCCAAAGCTGTAAAAATTGCACCTCCTACCTACTGGACACCAGATGGTGTTCATCCTTCGGTTGCCGGCGCCAAATTGATAGCAGATGCCTGGATGAAATATGTTTTTGGGAAATAGCAGCAGACCAACATTGAAATCCAATAATAAGTAATATAAAGAAAAGGCTCCTGAAGGAGCCTTTTCTTTATTATTTGTGTAGCCTCACCGCGACTTATCGCTTTTCCCATATCCGACTGATAATGAATTTTAAATAGCTAATGAAAAGTGAAATTTTGCAGCAAATGGAAGGAAAATCTAATTTTTCACCATGGACGATGAAATTTCGCAAAGACGAACAGCAGAATTAAACCTGTAGAATAAAATATTACATGTTTTATTTGGACATTTATTGCTATAGTTTTATTCAAGAGCTTAATTTTTCCTAAAATTAAATCCATTACAAAATATATTATTCCTTCAGCTACTATAAGAGTCGCTATGAAAGAAATCATATTTAATACTGCATTCATTTGGGTAAATCTTTATTTGTTGAAAACTGCTTAAGAACCGTTACTACATCAGTTGGAGATTGAATATGAAGTGAATCGATACCATTTAAAATCTTATTTTTTACTTCTCTGTCGTAATAATTGTTCTGATAATCTATAACTTTTTTTATTAATCCGTCAGAGCTTAAATCTAAATTAAATCCTCCGTAATTTATCTTTAAACCACCGCCATTTAAAGCTACAACTAATATTCCCATTAACCAAATCGATCTTAAATTTACGGTTTTAAATTGAATTTTACCTTGTGAATTTAGGTTAATTTTTACTTCAACATCATCAACATTAAACGGTAAATTGTAATATTCAAAAAATGACTGACAATAATCCAGTAAATAATGACCTACCTGGAAAAGCTTCTTTGCATTGATCGGTTCATCAGTGGCAACGTTTAGAACAAGATTTGCCGTATCATTTTTTACGAAAAAGTTACCCATAACCCGTTCAATTACCTCATAATAAGGAGTTATATCGTTAATCGCTTGATGGGCCTGAAACAATTTATAAAAAAATGGATCTAGCCGGAATCTGTTAATGGTTTTGATCCATGTTATAGATTTACGCTTTAAATAAGGACAATTTGTCTTTACAACGTCAGAAGGAGAAATGGACAGCAATGGTGTTGAATTAACTACTCCGATTGCTATAATGTCCGAATTTTCGGAAGGTATAACTACTGTATCACCCTTTCTGACCTGATAAACAAATTTAAAAATCTGGTTAGCGATCAATCCTGGCCTATCATCTTTATTGAATAAATCCTTACAATAGTTTCGAATATTTCTTTGAATAAGCTTTTGATCTTTCCCTGATTCATTAGCAATCCTTTGAATTTCTGAAATTTTAACTTGATCGTGTCCTATTGCAATAAAATTGTGATGATAAAAGCTTTCATAATAAGATCCACCCTGCGTTCTTACTAACCAATATTTTTTTGATTCAGGAATAGGTTTGAAATCATTAAATATCTCATCTATTAATTGTAAAACATCGTTTTCCATTTATTGTTAAAATAGTTAAGTTGTTATTAGAATATATAAATTAAACACTCCTTGTAGGTCATTCGGTTTACACTGAACACTGTCTGGGTCAATTGAGTTGGGCCATTATCCCTTTTGTCATACTCTTTAATTTATTAGGTTAAATATGTACTTTTACATTCCGCCTCCTGTACACTACCCGCAGGACTGTTCCCTTTTTTCGTTCTCTCCCTTTAACAAATCAATGATCAGCTGTTTATCCTTCAGATTATCCTGAAGAGCCATGTTTGCCTCTTCCAGAAGTTTGATTTTTTGAAGCTTTATTGAACACTCTTTACAGTATGGATTCATCGGCTCTTCCACCACAAACGGCGTATTTTCGGAGAAAAACATGGATCCGTCACCTGTTTTTATCCAAACTTTGTTTATATTTTCATCTGCATTGGCAAGCTTATCGATAAATTTTTCCGACAGTGGAACCTTTCCTTTTATAATCTGCGAAAAAGACGACTTTGTATAACCAAGTTTTGAGGCTACCTGAGCATCATTTTCGGCATATTCATTAAAGATAAGCCAGTTAATAACCTTTCTAATTCTCTTTAGTACAGTCACTTAATTTTATAATTAAAAAATATAAAAAAAGTTGCGATTTTCAGTACATTTTATCGAAACTTAATTTATATTTGTCGTTATAATTTTCACTTCTAAAGTAACAAAAATAACTTTTAAAGTAATGGCAGAAAATAGCGAAAATACACTATCGGGCAATAGTGAATATTCTTTCAGAGCTGCTTACGACTCGCTACCTAAAAACAAACTCCGCGAAGCCAGGAAAAAAATTGGTAGGATTTTCAACGTGAGAACAGATAAATCGGTTTACGAAAGAATCAACGGGGTTTACGAACCGAAGGTGGGCCAGGCAAAAGCAATCAATCATCTCTTTAAAACCTTTGGGGTAAAAGTTACCTGGGGAGCCAAAACCAACAAACAATGAATACCATCTCACTAACCCGACGCCAGGAACAAATCTCAGGGCTGATAGCCTGCGGAATGTCCAAGAAGGAGATAGCCGACAAACTATTAATCTCCGAGCATACCGTTGACAATACACTTCGGGCCGTTTACCTTAAAACAGGTTATGGTAAAATCAACGAGCTAACCGGATGGTGGATCAGCAGGAGATTCAATATCAACATCGATTTCAATGAACTGAAAAAACAGATCATTGCCTCCTCTATGCTGTTATTAATATTCTTCGACTTATCCGTCGATCCTTCAGCAATAATCACAGCCCGGCGCTCTCGTCGCATCAGAAATGAAAATGAAATTGAATACGTATCATTTATAGAAATTTAATTAACCGCATCCCCAGACACGATAATAATATCGAAATATGAAGCATTGGACCCAATTTCTTACAGAAGCCGGACAGATCAAGCGCAATGGAGAAGATCAAATATCCAGGATGTATAAAATCAGGGATATGGAAAAGAAGCTCGAGGCATCGAAACTCGAATACCAGGAACATGAAAAGGCCATCGTCAGGTTAGCCCTTAACGAATGGACACTTAATGAAATCATTATGGCTAAGCATCGCGCAGCTGATGATGACTTACAAAATCTTATTTCTTAAAACAATACACCCACGGTGGGCAGCCGTCGTTCTTATCTTTTTTTTCAACCCTGGAGGCAGGGATAGTCCGCAAAGGTCCGGGGACTTCCTGAAATGGGAGTCCCTGACAGCCTGACGATAAACAATTTAAGAATAACATATTACAAAACCAAATTAAATTTTAAATCATGTCAAAAACCTTGGTAAAACTTTACGACGAAATGCAGGAACGAAATGCCACTGCTCAATCGCTCAATTCAGAAGGCTTCACGAAATGGGTCGACGAATTCATTAACCCTTCTTTTACGACCGAATATTTCGAAAACTCCAGGACCGTCAACCGCGAACACTATGAAATCAACAAACTGCATTTCATGTCGTCGCAAAGAGGATATCCCACACTGGCCATAGGCAAAGTTCACCCGAAAGAAGATGAAATACCGGTAAAAGTATGGTGGGATCAGGATGGTAAGTGCAGATTCTTTAATGGGAACAAGCGATTTCCGGACTGGGATCTTGTCCGACCTGATCAGTCAAAGATTGATGCTTCAAAGTCGATAACAACCAATGCGGTGATTGCCCTGATCGTAATCATTATCTGCTCAATCTTCTAATTATTAACCTTAACCAATCTATCATGAATTGCTTAGAAATTTTAGGTAAATGTACCGTTGAAGGTCAAATAGTAAAACTGCCAAACGAAAAACTGGAACGAAAGGTTTACCAGGAAGTTGCCAAAACATTAGAACTAATCGGTGGAAAATGGAAGGGCGGAAATGTGCAGGGATTTATTTTTAATCATGATCCAAGTGAGCTGCTTTATCAAGTACAAAATGGAGAAAAAAGGAATTTAAAGAAAGAGTTCCAATTTTTCGCAACTCCACAAGATCTTGCAGAAACATTAGTTGAAATGGCCTTTGTCAATCAAAAGATAGCTGGTAAAATTCTGGAACCTTCGGCTGGGCAAGGCGCGATAATAAACGCTATTCATAAGCTTGAATTCTCGCAGTTAAATGTAAGGTATTGTGAACTTAATGAAATCAATAGGACATTTTTAGAGAAGATCCCATACACAGAATATTTAGGTGAGGATTTTTTGAAACTTCAGGCAAAAGAAGCGTTTGCCACTATAATCGCTAACCCTCCATTTAACAAGAATCAGGATATTGATCATATATACAAGATGTATGAATGTCTTAAACCAGGAGGGAGAATAGTTTCCATTGCTTCCAAACACTGGCAACATGCTTCCGGAAAGAAAGAGAAAGTATTTTCTGACTGGCTTGAAACTATAGGGGCCGAAATACATGAAATTGAAGCCGGAGCATTCAAAAAAAGCGGCACGATGGTAAGTTCTGTAATAATCGTAATTAATAAAAATTAAATCGCCATTTATGAAAATAGCCGTCATCGGAGATTATGCATCTCCCGGATACAAGGACCTTCTGTTAAAAGTAAAAATAGCTTTCCCGGAAGAGGAAGTGATGGATCTTTCCAGGCATGATCAAACCGTTTGGGCCAAACAGCTTAATGCCAGATTCACCGACATCAGCGCCGCGAGCCTTGTGATCATAGGCAAGGACTGGACGCGGTCGTTCGACGCCAAAAGGGATATAACCCATGCACAAAGCCTTCACAAGGATTGTTTAATCGAAAGAGAGGAAGCTTTCAGACCATTTCCTGAATACGCAGAAAGCATATGAAAAAACTCCTCATCATATTCTCTACCGGTTTCGCACAGGTATTCCTGGTCTCGGCAAACACCTATTTTATTTCGCGCACAACATGGGCAGGAATTGCCATCTGCGGATTCGGAGTATCCTACCTCTGGACATTCAACGTACGCAAGGTGACGATCGGAACCAGGAAGGATCAGCTTATTTATGCTGCCGGTGCCATGGCCGGAGGATTAGCGGGGGTAATCATGGCGAAACTGATCAAAAAATAAGAAACCAAATAATGAACATCAAACTCACTCTTTTTGAAAAAATATGCCTGGCAATCTGGAACTGCTTCTTCTGATACTTGGCGTCACCATTATTGCCAATCTTCTTTACAACATCATGAAATTAATTCAACTAATCATTCAATAAGCCATGTACATCAAACCTTTAAAAAACGGAAAATTTATCGTGGTGCCCGATATGGCAACCTTCGACACCAAAGCGATCGCGCAGGATTATATAATGACAAAATCTAAATCGTTATGAATAAATCTAAAATTCAATGGACTGAAAGCACGTGGAATCCGGTCACCGGATGTACGAAGATCTCGTCAGGATGTAAGAACTGTTATGCTGAAGTAATGACCAGGAGACTCAAAGCGATGGGCCAGGAAAAGTATAAAGAAGGATTTGATAAGGTTGTTTGTCATCCCGAAAGCCTTGAAGAACCTTTTAAATGGGAAAAAGGGAGAATGATTTTTGTTAACTCAATGAGTGACTTATTTCATGAGAATGTGCCTTATGATTTTGTAAACAAGGTTTTTAATGTGATCAGGCTCAATCCACAACACACCTTTCAAATACTTACTAAAAGGGCATCCAGAATATTTATTGATGCACCACGCGGTTTTTATCCTGATAATTTGTGGATGGGAGTAACTGTTGAAAATCAGGAACAAGCTAACGAAAGAATCCCGTATTTACTGCGGACAGGGGCTAAGGTGAAGTTTGTAAGTGTTGAACCAATGTTGGGACCGATTGACTTTTATGAAGTTTGGTGCGGTAATCAGCTTTATCATACACTTAAAGGATTTGGTGATATCTCCGGATCACTGGGACATCCAACAGGAGAAAAAATTGATTGGGTAATCTGCGGAGGCGAAACGGGTCCAAAAGCCCGGCCTATGAATCCGAATTGGGTAAGATCTTTGAGGGATCAGTGCCAAGATGCTGAGGTGCCTTTTTTCTTTAAGCAGTGGGGGGCATGGTGCCCTTCCGGCACCAAAGAGAATTACTCGTTTTTAGTAAAAGGACAAGAGGTATTGTTCGTGGATGAAGTGATGAGCAGAAAGCCAATTTCAAAAAATATTGATTGGCTGGATGGAGAGAGATTTAATCAATGGCCTGAAATCAGCACATCGGCAAATCAACTAATCAACACATCATTATCATGAGCTATAACCGCAAATACTACCTCCATAAAATGGTCAGAAAGCAAGGTTTTAACCTTACCGTGACACGCAAAGCTAAAACTGTTAATTTACCCCCCCCCCATGATAGAACTGGCCAAAAACAACAGCTATATCGCTGAATTGAGAGATAAATACAGCTATGGAGTACAATTCACAAACCCACTATTTTCATGAGAACCCCAATCACCTATTACGGAGGAAAACAAACGATGCTTAACGACATACTTCCAATGATTACTGACCATAAGATTTACTGTGAACCTTTCTTTGGAGGCGGTTCGGTATTCTTCGGAAAATCACCTTCAGTCCTGGAAGTCATTAATGACACTAACGATCGGTTAATAACTTTTTACGAAGTAATGCGTGACAATTTTGATGAGTTAAATACGAAGATTTCCGACACACTTCACTCCGAAACGTTACATGCTAAAGCCAAGGATATTTATTACGGCCGTATTGATGCTTCAAAACTTGATTTGGCATGGTCCGTATGGGTTATTATGAATATGTCTTTCGCCGGATCCACGTATGGTGGATGGAAATGGTGCAACGGCACTGCAGGAACTCACGCAGCAAAAGTAATCAGGGTTAAAAGAGACTTCTTTAAAAAGTTAAAAGACAGGTTGCGTGACGTTCAGATCAGTAATAAAGATGCTTTAGAAGTAATTCTTAAAAGGGATACAGTTTCAACATTTTTCTATTTGGATCCTCCTTATCCAGGAGCGCACCAAGGCCATTATTACGGATATACGATCGATGAGTTTCACCGGCTTCTCACTGTTATTCAGTCAATAAAAGGCAGGTTTATATTAAGCAATTATTGGAGCCAAACCCTTAAATATTTTATCCTTAAAAACAACTGGAAGTATAAGATTATAACCAGACAATTGCGGACCAAAAATTTTAAGGAAGCAACCTTCAGAAATGAAATTCTGGTTTGGAATTTCGAAACTGAAAACAATTTATTCTCTGAAAACTATGAGAACCCAAAATCATGCTAATCCATTAATCAGCTTAATCACAGTTCAGACAATTTAATCAATATGATCACCCACTGGAACGAAATATGCACCAAAATAGCCGACGACGATGCGAAGCTTACCGAATTCCTCGAAACATCGGGTATGTCGGCAACACAGCTAAAGAAGCTCTCCAAATTCACCGCCGAATGGAACAAAACAAAAAAACTTCTCGAAGCCTTCGACCAGTTCATAGCTGCGGTCGATCCCATCGAAATAGAATCACCCTTCGACCAGGACGACTTCCGATACATCTGGAAGACCTGGAAAGAATACCTGCAGGAACAGCACGGCCGGATAATGAGATCACGCATGGAGCAGATGTCGCTGGATTACCTGCAGGAAATATCTGACAACAATGCTGACGTAGCAATCGGTATCCTGCGATTTGCCATGGCCGGAGGATACAAGGGATTCTTTAAAATAGACAAGAAAGATCAATCAACACCACCAAAAACTGATAAAAATGGAAGCGATTTCTAACCTTATTAATCAATCTTATTCACAAAATAGCGCTGACAGAAAAGATTACAGCCAGATCACCGATGAAGAGCTTCAGGCATTGATCGATGAAAAAAACGAAAGATCGAAGGCCGAAAATTATCTTTTAAAGGTTAACGATCTTCAGACTATGCCCGAGAAGCTTAAAATGAACCTGAGAAGCTACAAATCAACCTACGCGATGAGTTACGATCAATTCAAGGATTTAATAAAATCGTATGCAAGGATCATTCTCCTCTCTCATTCCGAGGATCGTGAATTTGCTATCGACAAAAACAACGAGCCCATCATTCGGAACCTCTATCTTTATTTTACAGACAATCCTAAATGCGAGTGGAATCGTAATGCCGGATTACTATTTGGCGGTAAAGTAGGATGTGGAAAAACTGTTTTAATGTCAGCGTATCTAAGAATTTCGGATGAATTCAGTCAGAAGAGCTGCTATTCCATTTATTGCAAAGCCATTGCAAGCGCAATCAAAAATGCCAAGGACAACAAAGCCATGGAGACGCTCTACAAATTACCCATTTACATCGACGACATTGGCAAGGAAACAACAATGGTCAAGGACTACGGTACCATCGTACAACCGGTAATTGATCTGATCGGCCTGCGGGATATCTATGGAGCAAGAACCTATGGAACGACCAATTTCAGATGGGAAACTCTTGAAACATATTACGGCGAATTCATTCGCTCACGCATGCAGGCCATGATGACCTTTGTCGTCATCCCCGGCGAATCCCGCCGCCTAAAAAATGAAATAAAATAACGTATGGGCGACCCTGTGTGGTCGCCCTTTAAATCAATAATTAATTAATATAAAAACACTATGTCAAAAAAAATTCTTTGGATTAAGGTTACAGAAAAAGTAAGTAGAAACATCGGTTTAGTTATCGATGAAGATTTCTCCCAAGCACAGGCTGATAAACTGTTGCAACTGATAGATGAAACGGATCGATTCGGTCCTGAAACAGAAGAATACTCTTTTTTACAAAGTTTTTTAGGGGATGACATTTCAGATACAGAAGGATTTGAAGATGTTGAAATTTATATAGAAGATAAATAGCTATGTCAAAAATTAAAACCTACGTCCTCCCAATTTCACGGCAATTCCTATCCACTCATACCAGAAGTGGAGAACCAACGTATTTTCCTGAAAAAATCCTTAATGCACAAATCCCATGTGGATTAATATCTAAAGAAACTGTTGATCGATTTGCAAAGTGTCAATATGATTTTAATTATGATGTCTTCTGGTCTGAATCAAAAATCCATACTATCCGGGCAAATTACGAACTATGGGCGAAGCGCATTGAAGAGGTCAGGAAAGGTGAAGCAATTATATCTCTTCGCTTTTGGGCAGGAAAACCATATCACCGGGATAAAAACGGAATCGGTCAGGTTGCTTTTATGACACTTGATAAAGATTCTGGGATTGGAGTTCAGAAATTAACATTTTTAGACGGTAATATTTATAATCCTTCTATTACAACTCATGTAGATGGATTAATTAAATATAAAAATTTATCATTAAATGATGGTTTACAATTTAATGATTTTGAAAATTGGTTTGAAAAATATGATTTATGGAAACCCCTTGCAATTATTCATTTTACTAACTTCAGATATTAATCCCATGAACACCCAGGAACAAACTCTTAACGAAAAACTCGCCCGACTTCGAGCAACCTACAAAAAGCTTTCGCAGGGCGATGTCAGGAACATCCACCTGATGCTCGGTACCCACTTGCTGGTAGCAATCTGCGATGACCTGTACCCGATCGCCGAGATCAAAAAAGAATACCTGCGCCGGTTGAAATACCGCATCCTCGAACTCAAACTGGAGCTCATGGAACTGAGAACAAAACCATCCATGCCCAAAAAAATAATGAAACCAAAAGGCCTCAGAGGTCCTGCCCGAAGAATCAGAACGCAAGCTTCTCCAACGCTGTTCCATGAAGAGGTAACACTTTGAATTAACCATATTTCTAACCAATAAAAAGTAAAACAAAATGATTAAAGCATTTTTAATTAATGATTGCGAATATATAGCTGCACATTCCGAAGAAGAAGCTGTAAAATTCTATCAGGATGAACTAAACAATGTGGAAATTTCTGAGATAGAAATTGAAGAAATTCCTGCAGAAGAATGGCCAGAAATAAACATCAATATGGATGAATCTGAAAAATCAGAATCCGGTGAAGACATTCCAATCATTCTACCCTTTAACGAACTGATGGAGCTATTCAGTGAAATTTCACACCCTTGTATGGTTGCGAGTAAAGAATATTAAAAACTGAAATCACAGTTGGCGATAAACGCCAATTCGTAATTCCTAATTCGTAATTAATCTTCCCATGTCCAAAAAATTCGCCGAAACCATAATCCCCAAATCCGGATCCAACCGTGTACAGATCGTTAAAGAATTCCTCGATCAGCATTACGACATCCGTATCAACATATTCGACCATTCGAAGGTCACCATCAAATCAAAAACAAAAACCTACGACGATGTGATCGACACAGATGACATATCCCTTCACATGCTCGAGGAGGGAATTTGTGGATCTGATTCCATACTTAAAAAGATCTTATCATCACCCAATCAGACAAAGCCCTACAATCCTATCAAGGACTACTTTGAATCCCTCGAGGGTAAATACTCCGGAACCTCCCACATCGATCTTCTCTGCTCATTTCTGAAAGCCCACGACTTCGGCGACAAAGAATCCCTTCCCTCTGCACTCTGCCCTCTGCCCTCTGCTCAATTCCCTCTGCCCTCTGCCACCTATTACCAGTCCCGCCTTATCTACACCCTTCGCAAATGGATCGTCGCAACCGTAGCCTGCGCCATGGGATTAAAAGAAAACGACGCCATGTTTGTAGTAGTCAACAGCGAGGAAGGAATCGGCAAAACATCGCTTCTCCAGTACCTGGTACCCGACATCCTGAAAGGCTATTTTGTAAAATCGGTTAAGGACATGTCCTATCATGACATGTTCACCTCAAACATGATGATTCTCTTCGAAGAAATGGTCGGACTGACCAAATCCACGGCTGAAGAATTCAAAAACATCATGTCCTGCCAGCAAATCAACGTATCCAAACGCTTCACCACCCAAAAGCAGCGCTATGCATCAGCCTGCGGTACCAGCAACAAGGACGCTGATCGGGGCGGCTTCCTCCTCACCGACATGGGAACCCGGCGCTTTGCCATCAACCAGATCGATGTGATTAATTGGGAAGAATACTCCAAGGTAGTCAGTGTCGATCAGATATGGGCCGAGGCGGTGATGCTCCTGAAGCAGGATTTTGAATACACCTGGAACGCTGCCGACTTCAGAGAATTCTCCGAATACAACTCACGGTTCATCGTCCAGACCACCTCCTTCAAGCTCATCAAAGAATTCTACCGGCTGCCGGAACCAGGAGAGGAAGAGATGGGGCAATTCAAACAGCCGGTCGACATCCTACGTGATCTGCGCACGGCCCGCAAAGTCAACTCCTCACACACAACGGTATCCGACGTTAATATCGGCATCGCCCTCAAGCAGCTGCAATATTCCCGCTACGGAAAGAAAACCGAAAAAGGAACGAGGTATGGATATAATGTAATCCCGTTATTCTAAATGACTTGTTTGTCCTGCCTGTCCTGCCAGTCCTGATTAATCTTTTAATTCTATTCAAATTATAAACTAAAAATCATGCAGATGAATAAAAAACAATTAACAAAAATTGCAAAAGCCTACAATCGTAACATCTTCAAAAAAAGAGTACGGTATTGCCTTAAACTTCTTAAAAAAAATATTAAGAACAGAGCTAAAACGGGCCATTATGAACTTTGTTTTCAGCATGAAACAATTGAATGGGCTATTGCTGTCAGATATTTCAGGATGCATTCTGATTGCATTGTTGAGATTGAGTATGTTCCTGAAAATGATCGTTGGATCTTCAAAATAGGATGGTATCCTGTCATTGATATGCCGGAGGTTGAATAATTAACTATCAGATAAGATTTTATGAATAATTTTATTGCAAATCGTCAGGAAATTGAAAAGGCTAATCGTAAGCTAATCCTTAAATGGGAAAAATTAATGGAGTTTAGGGATTTGACCGAGGATGAAAATAATGAATACGAAAAGATTAAAAACTCTTTTTTAACCGAAATTGGCATAATAGGAAAGATGGGAGATATCTATTTCAGGTGTCCAGAAGCGATGCTTCACTTAATTGAATCATCTTTAGTGCATCGTGGATTTATTGTTGTAGGCGAAGTTAATCCTATGCCTCCCATTGAGCACCGTTTAAAGCCAGAAATGCTTGACCTTATAATTCCAAGAATATCGGATGAACGTTTTGAAATGCCAAAGAAACATAGAGATCATAAGGGTCACGAAAGACCATATAAATATCACAGGTAATAATTAACCAGAGGCTCCGTCCTCTTTTTTATATAGAATCTTTCCAATAAATAAATTTATAAAAATGAAAAATAGCGACTTTACATTTACAGATCAATTCTGCGGAGCTGGTGGATCTACTCAGGGAGTAATCAACTGTTCGCGGAATCTTGGCGGAGGCATCAGAGTTAAATTGGCTTTAAACCATTGGGCTCTTGCCATTAAAACGTATAACACAAATAATCCGCAAACGCTGGTTGATTGCACTGATATTTCAGCAAGTGATCCAAGAAGATATCCTTCCACAGATGGTTTAATTACATCCCCGGAATGCACAACACATACCCCTGCAGGCGGTAATGTTCATAAAAAGGTAAAGGATCAACTTGAATTGTATGATAAGCAAATAATAGATCCTGCTACCGAACGAAGCCGGGCCACGATGTGGGATGTTTGCCGGTTTGCTGAATATCATAAATACAACGTAATTATTACAGAGAATGTTGTAGAAGCAAAGACAAACTGGCCGCTTTTTGATACATGGCTTACAGCTATGCATGTGCTTGGCTATAACCACAAATGCTGTTATTTAAATTCAATGCATTTTAATCCTACTCCCCAGAGCCGGGACCGGATGTATGTAGTATTCTGGAAGAAAGGAAACAAAGCGCCTGACTTGGAATATAGGCCAAAGGCATTCTGTAATGTATGCGAAAAAGAAGTTGAATCAATTCAGAGTTGGAAAGATTCACGCAGGCAATTCGGAAAATATCGCACTCAATATGTTTATCGTTGTCCAAAATGCGCCATGCAGGTTGAGCCGTACTACTATTCTGCATTTAATATTATTGACTGGAATATTCCTGGCAAACCAATTTATGACAGGAAAGTGCAATTAAGGCCAAACACACTGGCAAGAATCAAGTGGGGTCTTGAAAATTTCGGAAATTCAAGTTTCATGATTTATCTGGAACACAGCAAAGCTGACAACAATGGAACCAATATGTTTGGAGCACTAAAGACTCAAACTACAAGCGATTCTACAGGTTTTGTCACTCCATTTATTGTTGAAAATTACGGAACATCATGGGCAAGAGATATAACAAAAGCAATTGGCGCCTTAAAGACTGTCACAAACATGGGGATTGTATCTTCACAGGCTTTAAATGGTTGGCTAACCTATTATAATGGCACAAACCAGGCTTCAAAGATTTTATCAGAACCGGTTGGAACTTTACCAACTCACGACAGGGTGGCCATGGTAATTCATCCGCAAAAAGATAAACTCACCCTTGATGATGTTTTATACCGAACCATCCGTCCTCACGAAGTTAAAAAAGGAATGGCATTTGGCGATGATTATATAATTTGTGGCAATGGAGGAGAACAAGTTAAGCAGCTTGGAAACGCTGTTACTCCCCCCGTAATGGAATGGTTAATTCAAAAAGTTGTTGAATCATTAATGTAATCAGAGGCTCCGGCCTCTTTTTTATCTCCTCCCAATCATATCAATCACCTTAATCATACAAATCACAGTTCAGACCATTCCCTTTAATCACCTTAATCACCTTAATCCCGGTTCAGACATTCTTTATCACCCGTATCACATCTCATTATAAACTTAATTAGTTGAATTCTTATTCAACTATTTAAAAAACTTAAAAAAGAATCAAAAAATCATTTTTCACTTACAACCTTACAACCACATTAAAAAACACCATCAAAACAAATGAACATCAAATAATTACAGGTTGTAACCTTATAAAAAAACAAAGGTTACAACCAACTTACAACACCCTACAACCAAAACAAGGTTACAACCTATTTTTTGATGATACACGATTGATTTATAAATACTTATTTCTCGGTTGTAGGTTGTAAGCTGTTTCCGAAAATATTTTAAAAAAATGCGTTTTTTTGCCATTTCCCAGAAAAATCCTGTTAATCCTTTAATCAGCTTAATCCCGGTTCAGACTTTCGGTTCGTGAAAATTCGTCCCCAATTCGTGTAATTCGCAAGAAATTATTATTTTTACTAACGCTTTCTCTGCCTCAGGGTTTAATTTAAAAACTTAAACCCAAAATATGATCACAACTAAAATTCAGATTAAACCTCACCTTGTTGAGTATGCTTATGGAAAATTCAACGACCATTCCCGTGAGCCTATCCAATTCCCTGACAATTTAGACGTCTATCATACCATCTGGGATCTTCTTGAACGGCGCCCGGTCAACTGCCGCGTCGACATTGGCAATCTTGAAATAGCCTTACCTGATCGCAGGACCGGCAAAAACCCCGAATCATTCAACTACCTTGGCCAGCGCTCCCATGACATCATCGGACGCAAAATAGAGGTAAAAATGTTCGCCGAGCTTCACGATGAACTCGACGAGCAAAAGCACCTCTTTGGAATCGACTACATTGATACCGTTCATTCCTTCATGCTTCGCTACGACATCATATCCATCAGCGAAGACGCCCTCTTAAAAAACTACTACCGTTGGCGTGACCTCGTCCGCAAACGTAAGCTCCGCCGTTCCTATAACATGAAATCTCGTTGACGGCCATTATAATTGATCCTACATTGATACAATGCGTTCGTGTAATTCGTTCGTGAAAATTCGTCCCTAATTCGTGAAATTTTCCGTAAATATTTACACTACCAACCGCATCTCTCTGTCCGTTTTAGAAGGTAAAAACAGCTGAAAACCTTCTGAAAATATCGAAGTCATTAATAATTAAATACTTAAAAAATCATGAACAAGACAATTTGCAACATTATTGAGTATGTTTTAAGATCCGAACTCGTTCTTTCATCCGGTGAGGAGATAACCCTTCAACCGGGAGTCTTATGGAAGCCGGTCCAGTCCATTTCCAAACCGGTCTATCAGTCCGAAACGTCTCAGTCCGGACTGGAGAATGCCCTGAACAAACAAACCGTCTCCGTTCAGGTGAAATACGACAAAACAAATTCCCTGATCGCTAAACCGTTGCTCCCCGTAATCCTTAAAATGCATTCTGATTCAGGCATCTTCTATGTTGGATCCTACGATCTCCCCGTCCGCCTAACCCTCACTTCCAACAAAATCACCGCCACCCTCACCTTCAAAACCGCCTCCCCAGTCTAATCATACATTATATATCCTCATCTGCCTGTACGGGCGACCCTATGTGGTCGCCCGTATATGGTCTCCCTCCTCCTATCACTGCCTGCCAGATTATTCCTTTTCCAACTTCTGCTAAATCAGCTTAATCAGCTTAATCCCGGTTCAGACAGCTTCATCCCTCGTCCTTTCTCACCCCGCCTAAGCTCTCTATCATTGCTAATAAAATAACCCTTGCGATGTTGGAAAGCCTCTTTTTAAACGAATTCACCACCTCAAAACTCCTTCTCAGGGAATCATCCCTTGAAGCAGTCAAAACCATATTGACCAAACTAAGAGGAGGAGAAAAAATTCAGAAGCAGGAATTCCCCCTCAAAAACATATCCGGGATGATCCTGCCGGACGACGGATACGAAGGAAACCCTTACGACGAACTGGAAGAAAACTCGGTCGCCATCATTCCCCTCATTGGCATGATGACAAAATACGGTTACTGGTGGAGACCTGGCTGCGATGACATGGCCAACATGATCCGCCTCGCCGATCAATCTTCCAAAATAATCGGCACCATCCTGCTGGCCAACACCCCTGGTGGAACCTCTTCCTCTGTAATGCAGCTCGAAGACGCTCTTCGCAACCGCAAAAAACCGAGTGTCGGACTTATCGATGGACAGTGTTGCTCCGGTGGCATCTATGTGCTATCCTTCTGCAATCAGATCCTCGCCGTTAACCGTATGTGCGAAATCGGCAGCATCGGGGTCTATCGCGAACTTCAGAAGGACGATAAATACTACCAGCAAATAGGTCTTGAATTCATTGATGTCTATCCTCCTGAATCCAAATACAAGAACTTGGCCGTTCGCGAGGCCCTTCAGAACAAACCCGATCGTCTCATCAAAGAAGACCTCACCCCCTTTGCGGTCCACTTTCAGAACATCATCAAAGAAGGTCGCCCCAACCTTGATCTCACCGTCGAAGGAATCATCGAAGGCAAAGTCTTCTATGCCTACGACGCCATCCAATCAAAACTTATTGACAATATTATGAATATCGACCAAGCCGTTGAGCTTGTTCACACTCTTTCAAATCAAAATCAATCTATTTTTTCACCTTTTAAAAATTTCAATTCATGAAAAAGTGGCAAAAACGGCTTGCCGAAATTGCAAGGTCGCTTAATCTCTTCGCCAAAATGAAGGATGCGAGCCTGACAGCAGATGAGCAAAAACAGCTCTTTGCTGAGTATGAAAAAGTTCACAAGGTAACCTTTGCCGCTGACAAGGCCGCAAACGAAGACCATGTGGAAGAAACCCCCGGAGATACCCTCCTCTCCGCAGAGGAACAAAAAGCAATCTCTGCCCTGCTTACCGAAGATCCTGCCGGTAACGGTGATGGAAATGAAGGTGGTGATCAAACCATCAAGGTTACAACCGTTAAAGAAGCGGTCAGCGAACTGAGCAAAAAGGTGACTGAGCAAAACTCAACCATCAAAATTTTGATACAGGAACCTGAAGCAAAGAAACCGGTTGCAACCGTTCTCGCTGGTGCCGATTCCGCAAAAGTTATGAGCATTGTTCTTGGACGTACTCCTCACACTGCCAAACACCTCTTTGGTATTGAAAACGAATTGTATGCTCTGGGCAAATTTCACAATGACATCTTTGTTACCCGCAAAGAAGTGGATGTAAAATCCATTAGCCGTGACGAAAAGAAAACTTTTGAAGCCGACTTTAACAAGTTTAATGATGCGCTGAAAAATCGTATCACCGAGCTCAGCTCCATGAACGCCCTTGATTCAATGGATTTCAAAAAAATGGCCGAAGGCGCAAGCCACATCGACTATTCCGAAATCATGGACAAAGCAGGCGAATATGTCATCCGTCGTACCGACATGATCATCGCTTACATGCGTTCTCTTCCTTCCGTGGCCTCTTTCTTCCCCACCGTATCCAATGTTCAGAACAAGGAGGTTGCACCGGGTGCAAACTTTGGCGAACTTTCCCAGGGATATCGTTCCGGTAGAATTTTCAAAGGAATGGTGGCTTTCACCGCCGAGATCTATTCCGTAGTCGATTTGATGTTCAAGTACAAATTTTCCGACCTGATCAAGTTAGAGAAACAGTACATTGGTTACCTGAACCGTGAAGGTTCAAACGTGATGAAATGGACATTCATCGAATGGATAATTACTCATTTCGGTCAAATACTGACTAGTGAGCAACAGCGCCGTAAGGTGATGGGTGTTCGCGTTCCGCAGCAGGCAGTAACTTCCAACCCGGCTCTGCTTGGTGCCGACGGTGCCATTCGTGCCATCGAGCGCGTGGAAGAGGATCTGAAGGTCCTTCCTTTTGAGGATCTGAAACTTTATACCAATTCAACCATCGTTGAATACTTTGAAGCTTTCTACGACGCAGTTGAAGCAATCATCCCAACCATGGAAGGCATGAAGATGAATGCCAATTTAAAGCACAAAAAATGGTACACCCGTGGCTTCCGCGAAAAATACGGTACCGATAACGATTTCACCGGTGTCAAAGCTGGCCTGATCGATATCTCTCCCGATGTAATCAACTGGGTGCCTAACATGCCGATGAATTGTTACAAGGCATGGATCACCGTTCCTGGTAATGTGGAGTGCTATGAAGATAAGCCAAACGAAATGCTTCTTATGTATTTCGAACAAGACTTTGAAGATACCCTTGTTCGTAGCCGTTGGAAAGAAGGAGCCGGTCTTAAACAAGCCGGGATCCAGTACAAAACCGCAGCTGACCTGGTAGCTTCCGGTCGTGCAAACCAGTGGATCTTCACCAACTTCCCGGTCACCGAATTGGATGCAGATACAACCACCGTCGACGGAAGTGTGAACAACGTCTTCCTGACAAAGGTAAATACCCAGGCAACTGTCCTCACGGACATCACCAACGCCTCCATCGAGCGCGTATATAAGATCATCTTCGGAAGTCTGACTTTCGGTACCACCATTGCCAAAACCGGCAACTTCTCCAAAATAGCTTCTGCCTTTACTCCTAAAGCCGTTGGCGACTGGATTAAACTCTATGCTGAATTGGAAGATTATACCGATACCATCGACGGAGAAACCGTAACCCTCACCCGCCCAACCGGCAAGTTCCTCGAACTGGCCCGCTCCGGTGGTGATGGCGAAGCCTATCCTGGTTAAATATCAATGACTCCCCGACGGTGGTTTCAAACCCCGTCGGTGAGTCTTGTGTAATTCATTTCGTGTAATTCGTTAATAATTCGTGAAAATTTGTAACTATGATCTTCGATCTTCCTGTTTCCGATAAAAACACACGGCATGGCAACCTGAAATTCAGGTTATTCCTCGCCCTACTTGCTGACGTGGATGTGGATAGCTTTCCGGCAGCCGTTCAGGCTACCATCAGCGCTAATGTTCTCCTTGCGGGGAAAACATTCAAATACATCGACTGCCAGATCAACTCCATAAAACCAAATGCCAAACCGGGAGAATCTCCTTACACTGGCAAACTGGTTCTTACTCCAATTTTGGAGGGAATATCCAAAGCCTCTCTCGACTGGTTATACAAAAACCTTGGCGAAGATGTAATCGCGGTATGGGAGCGTTGTTCCGATGGACAGAAGTTCATTGGTGGCTCTCCTTGCTCCGGTGGCTTAAAAGTGAAATTCACCTCTGTGGGTGATCTTAACGGCGGTATCTCCGGCATCGCACTTTCCTTAGAAGGTGGCGAATGTCCCGAGCCTTTCTGGTTCTACGATGGCGATATCCCCCGCGATACTCCCGAAGTGATCGAGCTGGCCGAGGCCACTACTTTTGCCCTTACAGCCAAAACTCAGTACACCATGACTGACAATGCTGCAGCAAAAGCACTCAGCGATATTACTGCAGTGGCTGATGGTGATGTGGGCCGTATCATCGAGCTCGTTGGAGCCGGTGTTAACAACCCGACCTCCATTGCCTCTTCGGCTAAGTTCATCCTGAAAAATGGGGTAACCTTTAGCGCAGCTAATGGAAACCGCATATTCTTCCAGATCACTAAAACTGGTGCAGGCGCTTACGCCTTCTACGAAGTTTTCCGTGCATAATACACCCTTGGCCCCTGGGCGATCCGAAGGCTCCCGCCCGAAGATCGCCCTTTTCCTTAAACCCGCATGTCCTGCCAGTCCTGCCCGACCTGCCAGTCCTTACCTGACCTGCTTGTCTTACCAGTCCCGCCCGACATGCCTGTCCTGCTTTCAATTTTAATCTAAAAACTCATTTTATGAAATTCACAGAAAAAAACGATTTCACCGTCCGTCACCAGGGAGCCCAGCACTTCCACAAGGACCTCGAAACATTCAAAAAACATTTCCCCCATCACGCCCTCAATACTCAGCTCGCCAAAGCCAATCAATTCTCCTTTGCCCGCCTCGACTCTCAGATGCTCTTCATCCTCCTCGACAAAGTCCCCGCATCCGATATTCTCAATGCCCGTCTTGATTTAAAAAAATGCGCAGATGATATCACGCTGGGTGCAAAAATAGCGGAGATTAAAGATCTGATAATCGAATCCGGTTTGAATACAGATGACTTCACCGAAGACCAATTAATCCAAATTGCCACTGGTCCCGAAGATGGAAGGCTCAAAACCGATGAAGAGATTCAATACATTATTGACAACATCGTTAAAAATAAGGTCGATCAAAGATTTGAGGAGCTAAAATCCATGATCGTTGCCGCTGGTTTAAACATTGCTGATTTCTCCGAAGAAGAAATTAAGCAAATGGCATCCGGCTCAGACGAAGATGTCCGGGATCTACTTGATACCATCGCTCAAAACTTAGCCAAGCCCGAAAAAAGCGAAGCCAAAACTCCGCCCGTCCAGCCTGACCCGCTTGACCCGCCCGTCCTGCCCAAGCAAGTTAAAACCCCGGCGCCAAAGCAACCGGCCAAAGCGGCTCCCAAAGCTGACGATAAAAAAAAAGGCTCAAACAAGAAGAGTTCCCCCAAATAAATTGGGATAACAATTCGGATCCTGAGATCCAAATGTGCATTCTCCTGTATGATGATCGTATCAAAACATACCATCGCATGCAGGAGATTGACGTTTTACTGGATGACCATCCCGAGCTCTCCCCCGAAATGGTCACCAACGACATCCGCAATCAGCAGGCCCACTCCGAACTCGTCTCTTACAACGATCACCGCGTATTTGCCTTTGTCCATCCTTTCACTCAGGAGCGCCGTTTCTATAACGAGCAGCTCTCCGAACTTTTCCAGTTAAAGCAATCCGATCCGGACGCATTCATCACAGAGGCGGCAAATATCACTCAAAACATCCGCCGTATAGAAAGCAAAATCCGCACCAACAAATTCAAATCACCCGATGAGCTTCAAAGTTGGCAGGACAATCTCGCCCGCTCCCAGCTTCGTAAAAAAATAATCACCACAATAATTTCTAAATAAGCCCCGCAAGGGCTTTTTTTATGCTCTTAAATTACTCGATTTTTAATAAAATACTCTCAATTTATCCCGTTTGATATTAATAACATAGCTAACAAAATGAGTGTCAAATACTTAAAAATCATTGCTTTAAAACTCTAATTTGTCTATAAGGTCACTTTCCGTTCCACTGGGAAAGTTGATTGAAATGCATCGAGATGGGAAGAGGGGTTATATGACGGCGCCTCACAGCTTCCGTGACTTTCAGAGATTGGAATGTTTTAAAAAAGATTCTAAATAATTTCATTGAAAGAAATTCATTAAACATTCGAATACTAAAACGTCCTTTCACATCATCGTCAAAGGGAATAGTTTCGATGCATCTAAACAATCATCATGAATAAATTGAATTGGAGCACAGAAGAAAGAATAGTTAAGAATCTAATTCCTTTAGATTACAATCCAAGGAAGCGCAATGAAGCTAAGCAGGATAAGTTAAGGGTTAGCCTAAATAAGTTTAATCTCGTAGAGATACCCGTCATAAACTTAGACAATCATATCATCGCAGGACAAAGAAGATGGGAGGCTTTATTTGAAACGGGACGCGAGAATGAATCAATCGATGTCCGTGTACCTGATCGTATGCTTACGGAAGATGAAGTTAAAGAATATAACCTTATTGCTAATACCCATGCAGGTGAATGGGATCTCCCTAAGCTTGAGGCACACTTTGCTGATATCTATAAAGACATAATAGATCTACCGTCTTTCGATGTAAGCCTTCAATCAACTGAAATGATTGAGAATAGAAAGATAGAGCAAAAGCCAATCATTGAAGATGACTTTAATGAAGAGCCTCCTGCTATTCCAATCTCACAATTAGGTGATCTATATGAACTAAATGACCATCGTCTTATATGTGCTGATAGCACTGATTACATTGAGTTGGCCCGACTGATGAATGGTAAGTCAGCAGACATGATCTTTACAGATCCACCATATAATGTAAGAGTAAAAGACATTGTAGGGCTGGGTAAAATTAAGCATGAAGAGTTCAAGATGGCATCTGGAGAGATGAACAAGAGCCGTTTTACCAGGTTTCTTGAAGATGTATTCCTTAACCTGATCAAATGCTCAAAGAATGGATCTATTCATTTTGTATGCATGGACTGGAAGCATGTGAATGAATTAACGAATGCCGGGAAAATTTATACTGAACCAAAGAACTTAATCATCTGGAAAAAAGATAATGGAGGAATGGGATCATTCTACCGGTCTCAGCATGAATTAATATTCGTTTATAAAAACGGAAAGGCAAAGCACACTAATAATTTCGGCCTTGGAGAAACCGGACGTTATAGAACCAATGTATGGGAATACAGCGGAATGAATTCCGTTGGCAATAAAGAACGTGAATCTCTGGAAGACCATCCAACCGTCAAGCCTGTCAAACTCGTTGCCGATGCAATAATCGATTGCAGTGATTACGCTCAGATCATCCTTGATACGTTTGTCGGGTCCGGCACAACAATCGTTGCGTCAGAGCAAACTAATCGTAAATGCTATTGCTGTGAGATGGATCCGAAATATGTGGACTTATCTATAAAACGGTACTTGCGTTTCATGAAGCAATATGGAAGATCTGTTTCGATAAAAAGGAATGGCGAAATAATGACCTCTGATCAACTAAATCAATTCATTTAAATGTATTCTCCTGAATTTTTAGATAAAGTCCGCTCGTTCGGAATTCTCGGCTACTCTGCTGATAGAATCATTTATTTGATAGATCCGGAAGATCCAAATCAATTCAAAACTGATTTACTGGATCAGAATAGCCCTGTTTATTTGGCCTATCACAAAGGAAAAACAACCGGTGAATACAGCATGGACAAAGAATTATTTGACAAATCAGTCAAAGGCCATGATATTACAGCCAATCAATCTCTTTTTGACAGGCTGCATAAGAACAAAGTTAATGACACCATTTTAGAACGTTTTGGCGTATGATCGAACATCTTAACAAGTTATCTCCTGAAGTGGTTGAACGGTTCCTCGAGATTCGTGATGCTAAAAAAGTCGGCATTCCCGAGTCGTTGGCTCAGTACATTCTCCAGGTCAACGAGGCCTCCAATCTCAATCGTCGCATTCATTCAATAACCGAGTGTGCCAAAACTCTCCAAAAATCATATCCTGATCTTTCCATCCACACCTGCAAGCAGCGTGTTTACGATGCCATCAATTACTTCAATTCTGATTGCACCGTAACCTCCGAAGCCTGGAATATATATTTTGCTGATCAGATGATGAAGCTTATGGAGGTTAATCTTATAGCTCATGATTTTAAAGAAGCAAGAATTTGTCATGAAAGAGCTCGTGCCTACAGGATAGAAGCTTCCTCAAATACGATCGATCCGTCCATGAAGAAATTCAAACCTCAGTTGGTATCCGCCGACATGGAGCTTGAGCGCATGGGTGTAAAGAAACAGGGTCTTTTGGGTGCATACCGCAAGGCAGTTGATATCATCAATAAAAGGGATATTCCTGATTCGGAGAAAAAGCGCCTCATATCTGAAGTTGAAATGGAATTAAACATTCAGGATGTGGAGGAAGTAAAATGAAGACATACAAAATAAATGATGAGATCTTCAATCAAAACTACCTGTCCGTAGCCCAGATTGTGATGAAATTAATGGATCCGACTTTCCTTTATGGTGAGCTTGGCCGTGGATCCGGAAAAACGACTCACATCCTTTCGCCTCGTCTCGATCGCATTCAGAACGATATGCCTGGATCCACGCTCGTCCTCGGAGCTGCCACCTACAAAAGCATTTTTGATAACATCCTGGCTGGCCTCATGGATTACCTGCAGGAAAACTACGAACGAGGTTTTTATTACGAGGTTGGAAAAGAGCCCCCGAAGCATTTCAATAAGTGCAGCACCTATGTCGATAACTGGAAGCATACCATCTCATTTCATACTGGTACCGTAGTTCAATTTGTCTCCTGCGATCGTCCTGAATCCATGCTCGGTAAAAATGCCGCCCATCTTCTCATGGATGAAATGATCAAAATCCAAAAAGAAAAATTCATCGAGCGGATAATCCCTGCCCTGCGTGCCGATCGTTCCAAATTCGGCCATTCTCATTACTTCATGGGCATAACAGGTTTTTCTTCCACCCCAAACTTTGAAACAGACGAGGATTGGTTTCTTGAGTACGAAAAGAACATGGATCCTGATTTGATGAACTGCATTGCTGAAATGGCTTATGAATTGGATCTTCGCCTTGCAGAACTTGAAATCGCCTCCAAAGCCTTCGATGTAAAAAATATGGAGCGTCTTAGTTCGTTCATAGCTCGTTGGGCACAAAGACTATCAGATTTTCGCCGTGGAGAAACATTTTACGCCCGGGCTTCCTCTTTCTCCAACCTTAAGATCCTTGGCATCGATTACATCGAAAACCAGATCAAATCCATTAAAGACCAGGATATCCTCAATACCTCCATTTTTGCGGTCCGTAAAAACCGCGTAAAAGACATGTTTGTCGGTAAATTTGGCAAACAGCACATCTTCGATGACAGCTATACCTACAATCTCATCGATAACTATTCAGCCGATCAAAAACTGGAAGAAACCAGTCGCAACCTTAAACACTGCGATTCAAATCAGCCTTTATATGCCGGCTACGATCCCGGGCCTTTCTCCAGCATCACCTTTGCCCAGCGCAACAAAATAAAAAGAGAATTCCGTGCCATTAAAAACTTCTGGGTTATTCATCCGGACCAGCACGATGAATTGGCTCAAAAAATAGACGATTTCTTTAAATCCCATCGCCGTAAGGAATTATTCCTTCACCACGACCGTGCCGCCAATCAGCGCGATCCAAAATACCGCGATTATTACGCCCTATCCGGTGATGTGAGCGATACCGACGCCATTCTGCTAAAAAAAGCCCTCGAAAAGCGTAATTGGCGGGTTCACCTCATGAGTCTGGGCCAGCCTGTCATCTTTTACAGTCAGCACTACAGGTTGCTTCAACTTCTCTTCAGCAAAAAGGATGAAAAGACTTATACCGCAAAGCGTGACGAAATACTCATCTGTCGTAACGAATGCGAAGAATTGATCAGCAGCATCAATCATTCACCGCTTAAGCGCCACGAAGGCAAAATTCTTCTCGACAAATCCAGCGAAAAGGAATTGGAATACAAAGATCAGGTCCTGTACTCCACTCAGATCTTCACCTCCTTCATGTATCTTCTTTGGGGAGAATACAAGCAACTCCTTCCCGACAGCGATCTCGGAAAGCCGAACGGGATGGGCAGTACATTCGGCGCTTAATGTCCTTTTACTCGCGCGCATCTTTTATTCTCTTTACATCATGAACAATACAAAAACCATATCCGGTCCGGAGGCTATCGATCGAATGCGCATGCTAAAGAAGGTTCCAAACGCATCCTTTGGAATCATGTTTTTAACCTGCAATCTCAAAACAGGCGCTGCCGGTCAGGTCCGTAAAATTGAGCGCTGCCGTCTGCGTCCCTCAATGCGCGACGAAGTTCTCGATGTTCCCTCCGATCATTACCTCTATCTCGAAGATCTCGACACCGACGAGCCAAAACAATGCTTTAAAAAATTAATACGATATGTTTCTTTCCCGCCTTCCGGCGAATGGTTAAAAATTAAATGGTTTGAATAATGGAAAATGTTAAAGTTGACATAAACGGTAATCGTGGATATGCCTTAGCTCCCAAAGGCGCTGGAATCATGACATTCGAAATTCAGGGAGTATCCGAGCGCGAAGATCTCCGCCTCAGGGAATATCAAACCATCTATCATCGCTATGCATCCGATCGGATGACCATGCAGCTGGGTGGATACACCGTTCCGATGTGGGGCGAAGGTCACAACCTCTATCCGCAGGAAGTTTTCTCCACCATCAGCGAAAACAAGCTGCTTCCTGAAGTCATCGAGAAGCAGATCCGCTTCCTCTTTGGCAAAGGTCCCCGTCTCTACTACGAAAAGGTGGAAGATGTTCAGGGCAGTAAGCGCCGCATCAGGATCCCGACTTACGATTCTGCGATTAACTCATGGTTGGAATCATGGGAATCGCGTGGATTCAATCATTACTGGGATTACATCCGTAATCTGGCCAATGATTACTACCATGTAAAAACCTGCGTATCAAAATACGAATTCAATAAATCCCGACGCTTAGGCTCAGGAATTCCCATTGATGCCCTCACGTACGTAGGATCCGACGAGGCTCGCCTGGCAACCACCGAAAACAACCTGCGCAAACGCATAAAAAATGCCGATTGCAAATACGTGATCATTGGCGACTGGCTCAACCCATCCGCTTACGAATACGAAGTGTTTAACCGTTTCGATCCATCCGCTCCTTTAAAATTTCCGGTATCCATTGCCTTCAACACCGATAAAACATTCTCCAAATGGGTCTATGCCTTCAACGACTGGTTCAAAGGTCTGTACGAATGGATCAAGGCCTCCAACCTGTCGCCTCGTTATCTCAATTCATACCTGAAAAATGCCCTCAATGCCCATGTCCATGTCATCATTCCCGGCACCTGGTATCAGGCCCAAAAAGGCATCCTCGAAAACATCTGTTCCGAGAACCTGATGGGCGACAGCGATACACCTCTTCAGTCCGAATACCGTGGTGTAAAGCTGATTGATGATGCTGGCAAGCCTTTCCGTTTCTACGAAGCCATGATGGACGAGCTGATCACCTCCGAGCTCCGCCGGATCACCCTTTTGATGACCGGCGAAGGAAAGAACCAGGGCAAACTCTATGCGACTACCAAATGGGGTGAAGACGGATGGAAATTTGAAGAGTTCCCCGGAAAATTCAAAGAATACTTCGAATCCGTGATAAGCCTCGATAAACGGGCCGATCAGGTGATCCTCGCCGGTAAAGGAATCAGCTCCAGCATTACCAATGTCGAAAACGATGGAGTCATCAGCAAGTCAGGATCCGATGTTTACTACAATTATCTCATTTATGTGGCCTCCATCACGCTGGATGAATTCCACATCATGAAAGAAATCAACCGGGCCATATCCCTTAATTTCCCTCATGCAAAAGAAAACGGCATCAAACTTGGCTTCTGGATCGACATTCCTGCCAAACAACAGGAAACCACCGCCAGCCAGCGTCTTCAAAATACAGCAACCACCGAAAAACCCGCAGCACAATGAAAATACCTTTCAAACGCGAAACATTCGCCCAGGAAATGAAACCAAAAATTTCAGGGAACAACCTTTCCCTGGAATACGACAATCTGGAAAGCACGCTCTTCACCGTTGGCGTTAATGTATCCAAAATCATCAACCTCGCCCAGTACGAATTGCTCTGCGATGCATACTCAAGCGCCGAAAATGCTTCCGAAAAAAATGCCACTGCCATCGATTACCTTCAGCGTGCCATGCTTCATTTTTGCCTTTACGAGCATACTATTTTTTTCTCATTGCCCGCATCGGTAACGATGGAATCACAGTAAAGAAAAACAATGATGAAACCACCATCTTCCGTTATCAGCAGGACGAGCTGAACAATAAGCTCATTTCGTTGGGTTGGTTTTGGATGAATCAGCTGTTGTCATACCTGAACTCAAATGCTAATGATTTTACCGCATGGAAAGACAGCAATGAAAAGAAAGATTTCGACGCTCTTCCTGTATCCGCTGCAGACTTTCAAAAATGGGTCGGCATCTCCGGAGGCGATTCCTTCACCATGTCCGTCCGCTGGATCATCAACGAAGTCTGGAATGAGTCCGTTCTCTCCCGCCTCCCTTCTCCGGTATCCGGTCTCCCTTCTCCCGATCCCGTCCTCCGTGCCGTCTGTTACGAAGTCATTGGCCGTGCCTGTCAGCGTCTCGATTATTACTGTCTCCCGGAACCGCTTCGTAAATCCATCGATGATGCATCACGCAAAGGCGACAAGTCCGAAACGGTGCGCGAAAAGATTGCCAAAATTTATCTTGACAAAGCTTCTCAATTCTGGACCGCGCTCGACATCTCCCTCAAACGATCCGACATGACCACCAATGGAGCCACCGAAGCCTCCCGTCCCGTCTTCCGCCCTCCAAAAATTTACGAAAGTGATTCCTTTGTCCATTAACCGCTAAACTCATTAAAATCGTTCGTGTAATTCGTTCGTGCAATTCGTCCCCAATTCGTGTAATTCGCAAGCAAAACTTAATTAATGATGAAAAGTATAAATCTAAATAACGGCTCAATAGATATTCCTGCAAGTTGGGAAGATCTCTCTTTCAGCAATAAGCATTTTGCTTTCAAAACCCTCATGGAACTATCTTCAGGATCCATCGACCCGGTCACCGCTCGCAAACGGCTCTTTAAAAAGTTCACCAATTACAAACCCTCCATCAAGGATCCGGAAGCCCGCGAGATAATCGAGCTCAATCTCACCAATCTTTCCGAAACCATCGATTTCATTTTTACGATCGATAATAATAGAATCATCCCCTGCACCCGTTTTCTCAAAAATCCGGTCGAATACATCACCATTGGCCGTAAGCGTTACCCAGGTCGTAAATTCAACATCGGCATCACGGCCCAAACCGACATCACCGCCCGTGAATTCTCCGATTGCTTCGACCTGCTTTCAGCCTACAGTCTACAGCCTACAGCCTATAGCCTCCTCGACCAGCTCGTCTCCATCCTCTATCCCTCCGCTCCCTATCGCGAAAACCTGGTCAGCGATCATGCAAATAAAATTTGGAATCTGGATCCTATCCTTAAATTCGGTATCATGACCTGGTTCTCAGGCATCGTCGATTTTTATGCGAAGCATCCGTTATATTCCATCCTGATGCGTCCGAACAAAAACGACGATGAAGAAAAGATCTCCCTCGGAATGCACGAAGTCTTTCTCTTTGTCAAACGCGAAGGATATGCCGACGGTCCCGACATGAACCTGAATGATTTCTTCGATGCCCAGCTCAAAAGCTTAAAAGATACCATCAGCCACGCCATCGCTGAAGGCGCCAAACCCGAAGACCTCGCCACTTCTACCGGCCTCGATCTCACTACCATCCTAAAACTATCATGAAATCCTTCGTGCCATTCGTGTTCGTGTCAATTCGTCCCCAATTCGTGAAATTCGCAACAAAATGTAATTCGCACACCATAATAACTTAAAAGTATGAACCCAAATTACATCACATCAATATTTAAGTACTTCTCAAAATTTATCCCTAAATCAGTCTTAACCGATATCTTCCGCCAGCCATCCGCATCCCAGCTTCCCGGCTATGCTGAATTAATGGCCGAAATTCTCGCCTTCCCGGACAATAATAGGATCCCGTCCATAGGCGCCTTCATTGTCTCTGCCAACGAGAAATTTGTCTCCGATAAGGTCTCAAATGCAAAAGGCATCCTGCTTTACATCGAATACGGATCTCTTTCCTTCGATCCTGGCATTCCAAACGGCATCACCGAAAAGCTGGCGTTATCCGTTGTCCGTGAATACAACATTGCCAACTCTGACAACCTCAATGAAGCCCTGTTAATGAATGAATGTAACAACATCCTCTCCGGGATCCTCACCACCCTGCAGGCTGATCAGGAAGCCCTCGACTTCTGCGGAAACCATCAGCTCATCAAATTCCCCGCCGAAATCCTCCCTGTCCAGCCTCAATCCTTCTACGATCGCTCCGGCTGGTGTGCCTTCTTTGACAACTCAACCACACTGCTATAATGTTTTTTTCCTTCAGTCTAAAGCCTATAGTCTAAAGCCTCTATCATGAACCTCCGCGAAAAACAAGACCTCCTGATCTCCACCCTTTTAATGTTCGACAATTGGCCCGATCGTTATACCCACATCATCGAGCTGGGTCAGTCGCTCCCCGAAATGCCCGTTCACCTGCAGGTACCTGCCAACCGTCTCGAAACCTGCATCAGTCGCACATTCTTCCACATTGCAATCCCTGAAGGTCGCATTCACATCTCCGGATCCAGCAACTCATCCGTACCTGCCGGGCTCATCGCCATGCTCAAAGAAACATTCGACGGCATCTCCCTTTCCGAAATCTCCCGGAACGACATTTATTTCCACACCCGCTCCGGCCTTCTCGAAAACCTATCCTACAACCGCCGCCTCTCCCTCGAAGAAATGATTAATAAAATTATATTGTTAGCTTAATTTTTCCGTAGCTTTACGACATTAAACTTAAATCTAAGATATTATGAAAAGATTAATCATTTTTTTATTGTTGATTCCTTTTTTATCTATTGCTCAACCCTATGTGAAAGTTGTAGAAATACCTAATAAAGCAGCAGACAAGCTTTACTATAAAGCGAAAGAATGGATTGCACTGAATTTCAGATCAGCTAATAACGTAATTCAATTGGATGATTCTAAAAATCTTAAAATCATAGCAAAAGGCTCCATGCAAGTATACTATGTTATGAAGAAAACCAAAATCTCCCATTATGTTCTTTTTACTTTAATGACAGATTTTAAGGATAATAAATATAGGTACTACGTTAATCCTACTGAGATCATGATTGCATCAGCATGGGGAACAAGTTATAATTACAGTGAACTAAAACAATGCTCTACTCCGGAAGGATTCAGGGAATATTATAAAAAAATGAAAAGGCCAATTTGGATATTTGGACCACTTAATATTAAAAAGGCAGCAGAAAGAAATTTAATGTTTTTGGGAGAAATAGATGTAAAGCTTCAAAATCTTGTTGACGAGTTAACAGAGGCATTGAAAAAAGATAATGATGACAATTGGTAATTCTTCTCTGATTTGAAATTCCATGAAAAACATTGAAATTAAAAAGCACATCGAGATTGAAGGTGTTATTCTTACCGAAGATGCGTTAAATGAATTAAGATCTCTACAGCAGAATAATAACGAAGTCTTAAAAATATCCCTTAAATCTGTTCTCGAAGCCATAGTCTTTATTGCAAAATTAATACCATTAACAAATGGCGAAGAATCAAAGAAAGCTGCTTTAATTGAGAAAAATTTAAATGAAGTATACGAAAGTATCCAAAAACTGAAAAAACCTTGATCCAATTTTAAGTTCAACCATTGTGCTCAACACAACGGTTGGAGCTTAAAAATTATGCAATTTTAAGTTCAGTTACCTTAACCAGCAAGGCAACTGGCGCCTATTAAAACAGAAAACCCCGGTTATTCGCCGGGGTTTTTTGTTTCTTTCTTTTTTTTCAGATACTCTAACAATACGACCTCAATGAAATTATTGACTGGCCTATGTTCTTTTTTGGCTTCCTCTTTAACTGCATCCATTAAATCTGAATCAAGTTTTAGGCTAAATGGTGTTTTTCCCATATCTAATAAATTACAAATGATTGCAAAAATAAGTACTTTTTAACATTAAAAAAATATTTTTTGCATTATAATTTAATTTCTTTTAGATATTATTTGGAAATTAAATAGAAATACTATATTTGTGCAATTATTTAATTTAATACTTTTAAACGTATGAATATTCAGAAATTTAATTTCAATGATGCAGAGATCGAATTTGACCTTCGTCAAGGGAAAAACATGATGGTAAATGCTACAGAAATGGCAAAAGCTTTCGGTAAGGAAGTTGCCAGATTTATGGAGAATGACAGCACAAAAAATTTTATTGATGCATGTCTAAAAACGAGGAATTCCTCGTTTTTAGGAGTAGAATCAAGGGATGATTTAGTGACTTCAAAACAGAGATCTGGAACTTGGATGCATCGAATTCTTGCTTTAAAATTTGCTGCATGGTTAAGTGCTGATTTTGAAGTTTGGGTTTACTTGACAATTGATCAGCTTCTTTTTGGTTTTGCAACTGAAATTGAGGATTCGATCAGTGAAAGTGTAAAACTTGAAAAGAGAAAAAATGCCCTAATGAATAAACTGGCAAAAGAAAGCGCCGAGTTCAATGAAATACTTGAAATAAACCAAGAACTTGAAAGATCGAAGAATAGGCGCCGGATGGCAACAATTTCTAAATTCAAAGAAAAGACTCGGACTTTGTTCTCAAACGACAATGAATAAATAATTAACCCCCGGCAGTGCTACCAACACTCCCGGGGGCATGTTTAACATTTTCATTTGAACATTCAAAAATTAAACATTACAAAGTTATGAATAAACCAGAAACAAAAACTCACATTGAAATAGAAGGTGTTTTTCTTACCGAAGATTCAATAGATATGCTCAAATTTATGCAAGAGGGTAACAATAGCGGTATTCATGGGCAATTGGATTCATTATCAAATGCAATTTGTTATCTTGCAAGCGAAATGGTTAATATGGAGGACAATGAACTTAAAAAAGTTGCCTTAATCATTAGCGATTTAAGCCTGGTACGTGATAATATTAGTTCCTTAAAAAAACCATGAGTACGATGAAAGATAAAGAAGATAAAGATCAATCCGCTGATCAGTCCCCCGAACTCACCCCCCTCGAAATCATCCGCAAATGTGGCCGTCAGCAGCTGCCCCCCGATCGCATCATCCTGATCCTTTGCGAACGACTCTCCCATCCTGCGGAGTTAATACAAGTTAAGGCCAATATCTCCATCCCAGGTACCCCCGAACACACAGCCTATGCCTCCGGATGGGCCCAGGGTGAAATGGAACTCGGCGATGCCCTTCTCTCCAATGCCATCGGTGCCGAAAAAGATGGATACAAATCCCTCTCCCAGGAGCGCACCCGCCAATCCGTCAACCGCATCCTCGAAAAAAACTTTGGCCTCTCCGACTCCTAACTCATCATTAACTTTAAAATCATGTTAATCATTTAATCAGCTTAATCCCGGTTCAGATTGTCCTTTCCAAGCTCCTCTCCGGGAGCTTTTTTTGTATCCATAAGTTCGTGTTCGTGTCAATTCGTCCCCAATTCGTGTAATTGGTAATAAAATGAAAATTCGTAATTATGGAAATTTCAATCATCATCACCGCCCGTAACAACGGTAAATACCTTGCTGAAGCAATCGAATCTTGCCTGGCCCAAACCGTAAAACCATTGGAGATTATCTATTCCGACGATTTCTCCACCGATAACTCCCTCGAAATAGCCGAATCCTTTCTCCTGTCTCCCGCCTCCTTTCTCCCTTCTCCTGTCCCCATAATAGTCCTCAAACACGATCACCACCTCGGCGTTGTCGCCGCCCGCAATGCCGGTGCTGCCATCGCCTCCGGCAAAGCTCTTGTTTTCCTCGACGGCGACGACATCCTCCCGCCCGATTTCCTCGAAAAACACCTCCAGGTATTCGACTATTCCACCCCCTTTGTCTATTGCGCCGCTCAGGCATTCGGCACCGCCAACCATTTCTGGCCGGTCTATTCCTGGAAAACAAGATTCCTCTGGAACCGCAATTTTGTCAACACCTCCGCCATGATCTGGAAAGATGCCTTCCTGAAAGTAGGAGGCTGGAAAGAAACCTGTGAAAATACCATGTGGGACTGGTCCCTGGCGCTTCGCTTATCACGTCTCGGGACTCCCCGAAAATCCCCTGCAGTCCTCCATTACCGTCAGCATCCTGATTCCTGGTCTCATCAAAAAGAAAAGGCCGAAAATCAACTGCTTCCATTATCCGAATCCATCCGCCGTGAACTGGTAACCCTCACGATCGGCCTGATCTATTCCGGTCGCATCCCCGGATTCATCTCCAAATGGATGAAATCTCTGGTTAACGATATCTCCATCCTTTCCCAAAAGCCTCAGCTCGTCATCATAAACAATTCCGATGAAGATCTGTCTCCCCTTCTCCCGTCTCCGGTCTCCCTTCTCCCGTTTCCCTTCTCTGAAATAAAGATCATCTCCGGCCAGAAATTAAAATGGTCTGACGAAACCGATCGTCGTAACAAAGTATGCGAACTTCTCTCAGAGCAGTACAACATGATCCTCGAAAACGCCACCGGCGAACTGATCCATCTCCGCGAAGATGATATCATCCCCAATCCCGGATCATTCAAACGCATTTTCGACCTGGTCACATCCGGCAATCCGGTCCGCGAAGCGGTGGCAGGAATTTACCTCAATCGCAATCCAAACTACCGGCGCATTGTAGGAGGTTTTTACAACCACGCCAATCCACGGCAAACTTCCGATTTAACCACGACTCCTTCCATCAATCCGTTTATCGTTGATTTCACCGGCACCGGCTTCCTTATTTTCTGGAAAGATCTCTGCCCGACATTCGCTCCCTATGCTGACAATGGCATACAGGCTCACGACTGGGCATGGGGGTTAAAACTGAAAAAGCTCGGAGGCCGTCTCTGGATGGATCCCGCCTCGGTATGCAAACACCACATCACCGAAGACGAATACCTCGAGTACGATCCCACCATCGAAATCAACACCGTAAACACCTTTACCCGGATCCCCATGGACGACAATCAAAAACCTCAAAACTCCATCACCATCCGCAAAGGCTCTCTATCATGTTCGTGAAATTCGTATTCGTGTAATTCGTCCTTAATTCGTGAAAATTCGCAACAATGTTAATTGAATCAAACATATCCAAAGCCGACTTCATTTTCAACATCCTGAATCGTGACTTGGCCAACATCTACAAGGCCCAGCGTCTCATCGTTACCCGGAATACTTACATGCAGGGTAAAGATCTCAAGATGAAGAAGAGGGCAGGGGCACAAATCGGATACAAAACCGGGGCGCTGATCCGTTCCCTTGAACATCCGGATTATACCATTTCAGGCGCTGACGGTAAATTCGGGATTACCGCCAACTACCCGCTTCACATCCGCTTTCTCGATATGAAGCGTAAAGGAAACTGGATGATCTACAACCGTCAGGTTTGGGGAATCCTCTACAACAACTCCCTTCGTGACCTTCGCCTCAATTATGGCAAAGAAATCCACGACTACGTCGAAGACCGCCTCCTCGAAGCCTTTGCCAACAAATAACTCGTTCGTGTTCGTGTTTTTCGTGTTCGTGTAAATTCGTCCCTAATTCGTGTAATTCGCAATAGACAGTAACTTATTATAAAACAACAAATAATGGCAAAACTTACAGACGACCAAATCCGCTGGATCCTCTCCCTCGATGCCTCCGGCGTTCAGGGTGAACTCAAATCCCTCTCCTCGGTATCCAACGATCTCACCGAGCAAAACAAGCGCCTCAAAAAAGAAATGCAGGATGCCGCCAAACAGATGAACGAGGCCGCGAAAGAAATGAAAAAACTAAGCGAATCCGGTCGTGAAGGAAGCAAAGAATTCGAAACGGCTTCTAAAATATTTAAAGAAACGCACATGGAAGTACAGCAGTACTCCAAACGCATCTCCGAAAATACCAAGGCCATCGAAGAAAACAATGCCAAAGCTGCCCTTGCTGTAAAACAATTAAAGATTACCGATTCAACGTATGCTCAGCTCAAGACCAGGGCTGAAGAATTACAAAAGCAACTCGAACACACATCAAAATCGTTGGATCCGGAATCATACAAAAAAATTCAGGGCGAATTAACTCAGGTTTCTTCCCGCATGAAAGATCTGAAGTCTGATACGGCCGGTACTCATGAATCATTTTTCAGTTTAAAAAATCTCATTGCCGGTCTTTCTTTTGTAGCCATTTTTGAAGGCCTGAAAATCGGATCCGAATGGATTAAATCAGGATTCGAAAAAATGATTGAATCCACAAAAACCACGGCCGATCAGTGGGAGTTTGCCATGTCCGGTATGCGCAGCGGTCTGGATTATTTCTGGAAAACGATGGCGTCAGGTGACTGGGAAAATTTCTTTTCCAATTTTGAACGGGCGATTCAGGTAGGTTACAGGTATGCTAAGATGATGGATGAAGTGAAAGAGTCCACTTGGGCCCTGACCATTGCAGAAGCAAACACCAAAGAAAGAGCCCTGCAGCTGGAGGAGGACCTCAGAAATAAAACCCTGTCAAGGGAAGAAAGAATAAAAGCCGGGGAGGAGAGAATTCAGCTTGAAAAAGATATGGCCGAAAAACGTTCTAAGGTTGCCGAAACCGAGTACGAAGCTAATCTTTTAGTAGCTACAGAACGTTCCAAATTAAGTAAGGAAACCTTAATGACCGTGCTTTCTGATCTTGGCAGTGAAGGAAAAGAAAAGGCAAAGCTTTACAATGAAGATCTTGTTCAGTTAAAAAATTATCAAAAAGAGTACCGTATGCAGATGGGAACAAACAGTACGGTTGCAGCCGAGTATACCGCCAAAAAAATAGAACAGTTAAAAACTGATATGTCGGTTGTTCCTGAAGGAGTAAAATTATACGCTCAGTCATTGAGGAAGGAAGGAAACTTAACCGATGAAATGATCAATAAGTTGATTGGCTCATATTCAAAACTGAAAGATGCTGAAAATTCCGCCAAATCAAATGTAAAACGGGTAACTACTCAGACCAATATGTTAATAGCCGGTGAAGACAAAGAGACAGAAGTTGAAAATAACAAAACTTTGAGAAAACTAAAAGAGTCCGTTAACATTGATCTCGAAAATCTCGAAACCAAATACCGCGAGCGCGTCGCCGCCATCAAAGAACAATATGCCAAAGGTGACATAAAATCAGAATCCGAATACAATCAAAAAATATTCGCCAACGAATCTGCATACCATCTCCTTCGTGAACATGCCATTGAAGAATTCCTCAAAACAATCACCAATAAAGAACTTCGTGCCGATCTTGAGAAAAAATTAGCCGACAGTCACAACAAACAACTCGACAATGAAATAAAATTCCGGGAGAATCTTCAAAAGATAATTCTTGATGCCAATCCGGAAGAGAAGGAACGTGTCGAATACGAAAACCGTCTCCGCGATGTGGGCCTGTTTGGGAAAAATCGGGAGGACTTAACCGCTGATCAGCTCGCCGCTCTCGAGCTGCTCGAGAAGGAACACAATGACAATCTCTTTAAAATTCGCCAAACCGCCGAAAAAAATGCGAAGGACCAAAAAGAAGATGCCTTCGAGAAAGAATTTAAAGATCGAAGGGATGAGCTCAATGCTGATTCCGGTGATGACCGGATCGGTGCAGTTTCTCTCGGCGTTAGTTCATCTGGTGACGCGCAGTTTAAGGCCGAAGAAAAACTTCGCATGCAAAGATTAAGGGCACTTCGTGAAGAAATTGATGCAAGAGAAAAGGCAGGACTTGATGCAAGTAAATTAAGAGCCAGGGAAAGGGTAGAGGAGCAAGCCTTAACAAAAACTTATGTAAATGAATACAAGCGCAGAGTAGGTTTGTATAATCAATACGGTCAGGAATTCGGAGCAGCTCTCGGAAATGTCTTAACTGGACAGCAAGATGCTCTGTCTGCTTTCTCCGGAATTATTCTGGATATCCTTTTCGATACGTTGACGAATATCATTCAAATGCGTTTGGCCGAAGCAACAGCAGAACATATTGCTGCTCTGGCTAAAGTTGCTGCCATGTCTCAGGCAATGCCCGATAGTGTTGCAACCTTTGGAGCTACTGGTATTGCTAGAACAGCTATTATTGCGGGAATACTGACAGGCGTCCTGGCAGCTGCAAAAATAGCGCTCAAGGCAATCATTCAAAAACCAAAATCTGATAAACCTGAGAAACAACCCACTTCCGGTTATGATGACGGCGGTTTTAACGATGCCGGAGGCTTCACCGGCCCGGGCGAAAAATACGAAGTCGCCGGGATTCTCCCCAATGGAAAACCCTTCCACCGGGGCGAATACTTTGTCGCCCAAAACGAAATGGCTAACCCCATGGTCGTCGATTACGTCCGCAAAATAGAATCCATCCGCCGCCAGCGCACCTCCACCAACCCCCTCCCCGGTTTCGCCGACGGCGGTTATTCCGCCTCCCGCCTCCCGTCTCCTGCTTCCGGTCTCCCTTCTATCGACCCCGATCTAAAATCGGCTATCATCGAATTAAACCGGCAGATTAAAAAAGGCATCGTAACCTACGTCAATAAATACGGCACCAACGGCCTTGATGAATCCCTTCGCGAAATCAACAAATTCAACTCCAAAGTCGGTAAAAAATAAGCCATGGCTCCCAATTCCTTAATTCTTAATTTTTAATTCTTAATTCTTAATTAAACTCCATGGACCTCACAATAAACAACGTCGCCGTCGCTCTCCCGGAAAACCCCACCATTTCCATTGAAAAGTCAAATCCGCTGATGAACGATAACCCCGGATCATTTTCCTACCCTTCTCCGGTCTCCACGCGTAAAAATCAACTTCTGTTGGGATCTCCCGGAAAGCTTACAAGGGTGGGAGCCCTGCCAAAACAAAATTTCATCCTTACCGAACACGGCCTGCAGATACTTTCCGGTGAGGTCGAATACGAAACCATCACAGAGGAAGAAATTGGCCTTATACTCAAGTCAGGCTATACTGAATTCAGGGCTAAAATGGCCGGCAGGAAACTTTCAGAAATCGGGTTTGGTTATGAAAGTGGTTTGCCGTCTACCAGTGTGATCAACGATGTAACGGCCAAGATGGCCGACTGGGACCGTGCGAACAAGGATCCTAACGGGAAATATACCATGGCTCCATGTACGCTCAAGAGTGAAGATGAATTGATAAAAGTACCGGTGAATCAGTACGATTATACTTTTGGCGTGTTGAAGTTCTCGGGTGTAACGAATTCCTACCTGTTCATGATGCAGTTTTATGCATGGTTTATCCTTCAAAAAATATTCGAAAGTGCCGGGTACACGGTTATCATGAATAATCTGGAAACATCGGAATTCAAAGATGTGACTGTTTTTTCAAAGCCCTTCAGGATTAGGCGCAGGCCGGGCAATCCAACCATCTACTGGATCGATGGAATGAAAACAGCCGAAAACCTCTATTATTCAAAGCTGATGCCCGATCTTACGGTTCTCGAATTTGTCGACCGCATCATGGTATGGCTTTGTCAGATGCCCGACATTGACGAGCGCAATAAAACGGTTCACATTGTTTTTAAGAAAACGGTGATTGATCCGTCCAGTGTTGAATATATTGGGTTTATACGCGAACTTAAAGGATGGGAAAACCAGGAAATAAGCAATCAGGGCGGTTTTCGCGTTGGATACATGGATCAGGACAACGAACTGGATACCAAATCAGATTATGAAATAGAACGTGAAATCCCCGGCATTCTGCAGGCTCCTACCGAAGAGGGAGAAATAGTCAAGGCGTCAAGCTACGACACTGATTGGATTACCATCCTGGAAGGTGAAGAATTGAAATGGCGACAGGTTGGCCGGTTAAAAGATTTTGTCGAAGGGAATGCCTCCGAAGAAATCGAATTTGAAATCAGGATCCCGGAAGATGTTCAGGCTCTGAACGGCCATTATATCCCTGAAATTGTAGTCGAATTTGAAGCGAAAACAGGCGCTCCTAAAAACTTTACCGACATTGTGGCCTCCATGTACCGTGGCATTGTCACCATCGGACTGAATCCGGGAATTCCATGGTTAAAATCCGATGCTATGCCTGGCGATCCGCGGTCGCTCACACCCGCTTACATCTTCGACAAATGCCACAAGGAATTCCTGCGATGGAAAACCAGTGATGCCCGGACTTGTTTAAAATACATCGCGCTTACCCTCCCGCAGGTCATCGCCCTCAGTAACAGGAAAACATATATAATCAATGGCGTCAGAATCGTAATCGATAAAATCAACTACGAGCTTCCCCACCGCGGCACCGTCAAAATCGAAGCCTACACCATCCCACCCCTCGTTTAATCCCCCGTACGGGCGACCCTGCGTGGTCGCCCATCTTCTTAATTCTTAATTCTTAATTAATTTGTCCTTTCGCCCCCCACTCCCCGGCGCTAAGTTTGGCTAAATTATCATACCGAAGCCTTATGAGTGCAATTATTCAGCAGCCGGACAGCTTAAGTTTTTCAAGAAATTTAAAGAAATTCATTATCTCCAGCACGAAGGCAGTAAGTTTCCAGTTATCGCACAACGGGCAGATTTTAGATGAGACCTATCAGCCGGGAGCTGGTAATCTGGTGGAGATTGATTTGCGCGATGTGGTGGACAGTCTTTTGTCGATCGCACTGCCGGGTGCGAATGATGCCGTGAAGGAACAGGTTGACGGATCAGCGGACCTGATTGCTAACATCGACGGGGTACCGGTTGCCTTTCGGGTGATCAAGGGTGGGGTGAAGAGCCTGGATAAGACTGCACAGGAATGGACTGATGAACATTGGCTGAGCTGGCAGGTGCGGGATAAGGAAACGCTGCAATATATGCCGGAATGGCTCGGGATCTATGCTAATGGAAACCGGGTGGTGAAGGTAAAGGGGTATTACGGAGACGGGAGTACGGCGACGGGAGAATTGTACGCGATTGGCGGAGAGGTACTGGCGACGGTGGATGTGGCGTGGACGGCCGTTAATGCTGCGCTGACCAAGCAGGATCCGGTATCGTGGGAGGTATGGTTCGAGGATGCAAACGGGACAACACTCAGTTATATACAGCGCTACACCCTCAGGGAGTTGGTAGAGAATGAAAATATTTTTATCTGGATCAATACCCTGGGAGGCATCGACAGCGTATCGTTTACCGGATGGTCCGAAGATGACAAGGGGCTGGATCACCTTCTGGCAGAGTATTACGATGATACGTTTGATGAAATTTCCATCGACCTTAACCGGGAGATCCGGCAGTCTACCGGCTATCTTACGCGTCCGAAAGAGCGATGGATCATTGATTTTTTCTATTCCCGGAAACGGTTTAAAATTCATACGGACGGAACCGTCAGCGCTATCGTATTTACCGGTGATAAAACAAAGAAATCCAAGCAGGATGACCTGATCAATTATGAATTCACCTACAAATATGCATCCGACGATCTGCTGTTGAACCTTGACCGCCTGCAGGTGCAATTGCCATCGCTCCAGGTGCCGGTTGATTTCTTTATGACCCAGCTGCTTTCGTCGCTTCCAGAGGCGCAGTACGTGAAATCGCTGATTATGGCCGTTCAGAATCCTTACGGGGTAGGATGGCAGAAGATGAGCGTTGAGAAGCTGATGCTGAATGCGCTGGCGGAGTCGATCGATAATTTCACTATTAAGCAGATTGACGGGAAATTGTCAGCTACCGAATTGGCGGTCCTCACAGCAGATACGCTTCAACAATTGAAGGATTACATCAAAACCATCGTTCCAGTCACTACCGGAGGAAGCACTGATTCGGCATCCGGAATTATTGACGGCGCTAATCTATGGCAGGCAGGACTCACGTTTAAATCCTCAATTTTCAATTATAAGATGCTTGGTCAACCGTATTCTGCCAATGCCCGGACCATCACTCTGGACGCTGCTGATCCGGATCACGACCGGGTGGATGTGTTTTACCTGGATACTTTCGGGCAATTTGCGGTGAAGAAGGGCGTTCCGGGAGATAATCCGGTCACTCCGTCGCTCACTTCCGCGCAATTGTTGGTTGAGAGCGTGCTGATCAAGGCCGGTGCACTGGCTCCGGACGGTATTGAAGTGGAACAGGTGTATGATGATAACCTGGAATGGGGCACCTCGGAAACGCACGACGATCATGTGACCGTTGATTTTGATTCGATCGAGGATCCTGCCAAAGGCACTAAATGTATCAAGGTGGCGGTGAATGTTCCGGACACGGTGGCCGCCAGTCCGCTGCATTACATCGGTGAGCGGTACAAGGGGGGGAGAATCTTCTGGATGGATGCAACGGGGAAGAAAGGATTGATTGCGGCCGAAAATGATACTGCACAGAATGTATGGTGGTCTACGCTTGCGGGACACAGCGTTTACACTACCGGAGCGTCAGGTAAGGAGATCGGAACCGGTGCGGCCAACTCAGCACTGATGATTGGGAACGATGCATCGGTGAATTACGCGGTAAGATATTGCGACGAACTGGTAATCGATGGATTCAGCGACTGGTTTATGCCATCGGAACTGGAACTTGCAGAGATGTATTTCAGAAGGTACGCGATCGGGAATTTTGCCAATAAGACATACTGGTCATCCACCGAGGTAACCGGATCGGACAGCTGGAAGAAAGCCAGGTGCATCTCGTTTGATAACGGGACGCCTTACACCCGGGATAAAAACAATTCGTATTGTGTGAGAGCTATCCGGGCATTTGATGATACGACGATCGCATCCGGAGTGTCGGTACTGACTTTCACACCAGGGAATACAGCATTGAGTTTTGCGTACGGTCAGCAATTGCCGGCCGCCTCCGGGATTCTGTCGCTGATGATCCGCAGTTCGCTGGGATGGCAGGGTAATACCATGCTTCAGATTGAATCGATTCTGGCCGGTACGGCCACCGGTAACGTGGTGATCTCGCCGGATGGGATCCTGTTCGGGTACGATCCCAATAACGATGAGTGGCAAAGCATTTCCATTCCGCTGTCAAAATTCAATGCAGAGAAGCCGACGCTGGATTCATTTAAGATCTCGCTTACCGGAAGCTGGACCAATGACATAGTGCTGGGCCTTGATAATATCCGGTTCCAGATCTACCGTGGCAGGGTGATCGCTCCGGCGGTGAAGAAATCAGAAATCCCCATCCAGAGCGCTGCCTTCCCGAAAATCCTCGATTACGACAAACTCTATGCGCCGATTTACGGCGAATACCCCACCGTTAAGCTTTTCACCATTAACGATAAAGGCAACCGGATCCCCCGGGATAACGTTCCGGAATACGTCCTCACCGATGGCAAGGTAACCTCGATCGAGTACGACATCCCCGACGAAATCACCGGGGTGATCATCATCTCATGATTTAAATGACCAATGACTTAATGACTTTTAATGACAAATTTAAATAGTATGAAAACCTTTCTTTTTTTTGGATTATTAATGCTGGCATGCCTCCTCTCACACGGACAGGGCGATGTCAGACCCGTTACAAATGTGAAGTACATTCAATCTCCGGCGATGTATTACGCCCTGGGGGATTCGAGTATTTACTGGTGGCTGGGATCGGAGTACCGGTATCGGAAGATAGCAACGGAGCGGAGGCTGATTTTTAAGGTTGACAGTCTGGATAGTGCATTGGATGGGAGATATGTTAACTCTGCGGCATTGGGAACGAAATCGGATACGGCGACGGTTGGGGCGCACGTGCGAAATGTGAGCACGGCGCATAATCTCAACTTAAAAGTGGATAAAGTTGCCGGCAAAGCACTTTCAGATAACAATTTTACCGATGCGGACAGTATAAAGTTGGTTGTTTTTCAGGATTCTTTAAATGCAAAGGTTCAGAAGGTTTCCGGGAAGGGGTTATCGACCGAGGATTATTCCTCTGCTGAAAAGAGCAAGCTGGCAGGGATCGAGGCCGGGGCGAACAATTATGCCCATCCGGCCAATCATCCGGCATCAATTATCACGCAGGATGCAAGTAACCGGTTTGTGAGCGATACAGAAAAAGGCATCTGGAACGGGAAGCAGGGAGCGATTAACGGCACCGGGTTTGTGAAGGCAGAAGGAACAACGATTTCTTATGACAACATGAGTTATCTCCCATCGGGGTATATACGGATACCGTACTGGGAAGATGCCTATACAGATCGCATGAAATGGGACGGCGGAGCGACAGGGTTAGATGCTGCTACGGGCAGGGCTTCGCTGGGAATTGGGAATATTAATAATACAAGCGATGCAAATAAACCGATCAGCACAGCAACGCAGACGGCACTGAATACCAAAGCTGACCTCGACGGAAACGGGAAAGTACTATCTTCCCAGATGCCATCAATAGCCATATCAGAGACGTTTGTAGTAACTTCTGAGGCCGCCATGCTGGCACTCTCAACCGCAGAGACAGGTGACGTAGCGGTAAGAAACGATATTTCAAAAAGTTTTATTCTCACTCAGAACCCATCTTCAACACTTGCTAACTGGCAGGTATTATTAACTCCAGCCGAATCGGTAAGCTCTGTAAACGGTCAAACTGGGACAGTTAGTTTAACCACCGATCAGATTACAGAGGGAACCAATAAATATGTTTCTGCTTCTGAAAAAACGGCCATTACCCACAATAATAGAACCGCTTTGGATAATGTGTCTGGAACTAATACGGGAGATAACGCAGCCAATACCACTTCGAACACTTATGCAGACGGGAAAGTGACGGATGCAATCAATGACGGAACCACCACTATCGCCCCAAGTCAAAATGCGGTATTTGATGCACTGGGAGGAAAAGCAGCGAGTTCGCACAATCAGGCCATCAGTACGATTACTGGGTTGCAGGACAGTTTGGGCAATCATTATACAAAAGCGCAAACAGGAGCATTATACGAACCTGTATTTTCTAAAAATACAGCTTTCAATAAGAATTTCGGAACAGGATCAGGCGAAGTAGCTCAGGGTAATGACAGTAGGATTAATAACGGACAAACCGCTTACACAGGACTTAACGCAGCTAATCTAACTACTAATTGCCTTCCTAAATGGGATGGGAGTAAGTTTGTTAATAGTGCAACTTTTGATAATGGTAATATAGGTATTGGTACTGAAACTACCAATCCATTCGGAATGTCAGGTAAGCATTTTGTTTTACATGGGGGTTCAACTTATAGCTTCTATCATAATAGAACTGATAATATTCATTCTTTTTGGGCTAATAACGAATCTGCTGGATTAACTGCTATATTCTCATATACAAATACGCCTTTGACTTTCGGCGCAAACAATACTGAATATGTGCGATTGTTTGGAAATGGTAATTTCCATATAGGTTACACAACAGACCAAGGATATAAACTTGCCGTAAATGGCAATGCTTATATAGGAGGTGCAGTTGCAGCAACTTCTTTAAGAATAGGAAATCAGTATGATGTTTACGGTACTTCCAATACACCTGCTTATGCTACTAAATTAACTATGGGTATTGACAACATCGCTCCGTATATACAATGGGGTAATGAAGCTGCAAATAATAACGGTTCATGGTTAAGGTTTGTTACAAATAAAAGAAGTGCTGGGAATACTCCTGCATATGCTTTAACACTAGATCCTGATGGCAACGCAACAGTAGGAGGAAGCGTTGCAGCAACAGGCAATTATTTTACTACAGCGACTAATGGTTATTGGGCAAGTGGAGCAAATAATTTTAAAGTAGGTTGGTATGAACAATCAGGAAAAATACAATTTAGAACTGGGACTGATGGAGTTGACAAAATTACTTTTGGAACCGATGGAAGCATTACAGCAACAGGAGCTATAACATCAACAGGCGCTTATTTTGGAAGTAATTCAGGAGTTGAATCGGGTAAGTTTTTAAGCAATAGTGGATTTAGAGCTTACAGCACATTTAGTGGTATGTACTTTGCTAATTCAGGCACAGCATTGGAATGGCAAGTTAATAGCACGACTACAGGAATGACTCTTGGTGCAACAGGAAATCTTTGGGTAGCAGGAGGTATTACAGGAGCAGGAGGCGGTTTTAACTCTCTCCGTAAACTCAAAGACATCTATCCTGACTGGAACAAATCAGCATTAAAAGCAATCAACGAGTTTAAACTGCGGGATTTTAGTTATAAGACCGATTCGGGAGCAAACAGGACTCTTGGATTTATTATTGATGAGATACCAAACTCAGTGAAGCAGTACGTTGTAAGAACAGACGGGGAGGCAGTTAATACCTATACCCTTCACGGACTATCATTCAAGGCACATCAGGAAGAGAGCGAGCGGATAGACAAACTGGAGAAAGGAAGCAATTTAAGCCGGTTATTTGATGAGTATAAACAGGATTGCTATAATGATTCTACTTATGTGGAATACACAAAACAGCCTGATTATTCTCCTTATACCTATAAAGAGACGGGTGCTGTTTGTGCTATTTACCTTTACCCGATCAAGGTTAAAGAATGGAGACACAAACAGCCAACTTTCGATGGATTTATGTCGTGGCTAAACATCAAGAATGATCCGATCCAGTCAGAAGAAAAACCAAAGGTGAGGAAACTTAAATCTCAGAACAGAATTTTGAAGTCTTACCTGAAAGACATGGAAGCAAAACTTGAAAAACTGATGGCACGATGAAAAAACTACTTACTATATTTTTTCTTCTCTGGTCGATCTGTTCGTTTGGTCAGTTTGGATGGAACAATCTGTCGTCTAATCAATGGGTATCTTTTACGGACGCTCAGGGCTCAGGAATAATCACAAAACAGGCATTGCCATCAATTGCAAAGTGGATGTCTAAAAGTGACTGCATTAATTACTTGTCTGTGGTATCTGATTCTTTGTCTGGATATACCTCGAGTCAGTGGGTAACAAAAAATGATTTGTATAATGCAAGATATTCGCCGACATACTATTCGTATTGGCTTAGCTACGAAAGTTATAGTTCAGCATCTGAAATATGCAATACCTATACATTGCACTGCAATACGCTTGTTTATAGTGCAGATTCCGTTTTGGTAGTAGGATCGCAGTTATGGAGTAATACCACGCTCACTACTGCTTACACATCCCTGACATCATGGAGGGGTGCACTAAGTTCACGTACTTCGAATATATGTGTGGTGACAGCTTCATCCGGCAATACATTGACAGGAGCCGTCGATTGCAGCACGATTGATTATCATATGTATATAGCTTCACAGGCTGGTTATTCATCCGCTGAAACTGCATGCGGAAATACAAGTTCACCAGGAGACACTATTTATTGTGCGGATGCCACCCTGACTGCTTCAAGCACCTTATTCTATGATACGGCACTTACAATGCCATATTCAGACGAAAATGATTATAATACTTATAAATGGATACATCCTATTGAAAATTCTGGCGATGTTTATTCCTACTTTACAGGTGATGAGAGCAATACAACAACCAATCTCACGCAATGTATTTCATATGGCCTCACGGTTTCACCTTCTGATTTTTACACTGACAGCAGTTTGGAAAATAGTTTCTATGTGGAATATACTTCTGACAGCAACACTTATACTGTAACAACTGATGATGAGTGGCTCACTCCTTCGGTAAGCTCTATTACAGGCTCAGGATCATTTTATATTAGCCTTAGCGTGAACAGTACAGGAAATTACCGGGTTGGGACGGTAAATATTTCATTATATAATGTTATACTAACAACAATATCAATATATCAGGGAGCAAATTAATTCACTTTTAAATTTATTTGAAAAAAAGGGACCTGCAGGTTCCTTTTTTTTGTCCTTTAGGGAAGAAGATATGGGAGGTAAGTTTGAAATAAAAAACGGCGATTTAATTATTTAATAATTCCTGCTATGGTTAATTTAATTAATGCAATTAAACCTCTACACGCTACAATTGCTTCGATTGGAGCGGCTTACACCGGAAGCGTTTTAGGCGAATTTTCAATTGATATTTACATGCAAAGAGGCGCCTGGCTTATCGCTATGATTGCCGGAATGGTTGCAATTATTAACGGTACCAAAAGCTGGTATAAAAAGAAAAAAACACGATGAAACCAGACTTTTTAACAGCTTATCATTCAACTATTTCTTTCGAGGGTGATTATTCCTGCGATCCGAATGATGCAGGGGGCGAAACATGGAAAGGGATTTCGCGGAGAAACTTCCCATTGTGGCAGGGATGGAAGATTATTGATGAGATCAGGCGCAATACCATTCCGGGAAAGCAGTTCATTGAAGCGCTCAAACTGGACGAGGAACTGGAGGAACTGGTGGTCAAATTTTACCAGGCTGTGTTTTGGAACAAACTAAACCTTGATGCAACCGGCGAGCACGTGATATCAGCTGAGATTTTTGATACGGCGGTTAACCAGGGATTAAACAGCGGAGGGAGTTATTTTCAACAGGCGCTTAACCTTTTGAATGATAACGGGAAGTATTACCCGGACCTGGATGTTGACGGAGATATCGGGGAAAACACGATTAAGGCATTGAAGGCTTATATGAGTGTCCCCGGAAGGGACCGTGACCGGAATGTCAGGACACTGCTGAAGATGATGAACGGGCTGCAGTTTCAGCGATACGTGGAGATCTGTAGGAGTAATCCGAAGCAGGAGGTTTGGGTGTATGGGTGGATGAATAGGTGCTGAAAATTGTCTGAACCGGGATTAAGCTGATTAATGGATTAATATGATGTGCTATGAAAACATTTTGGAGCTATGTATCGACGTTTCTTTCGGGGGTGATTGCTGGGTTAGTAATGTTTTTGAAGATGAAGGATCCGGATCAGGTAATTAACGAAAATAATAAGATCGGGAAGGTCAAACAGTATGGGGATGGGAATAATGCAGATCTGGATGTGGGTGATCATGTTCCTGTCTCCAGGAAAGAGATCCGGCAGGAACGAAGAGCGGAGCGCAGAGCCAGAAGAGAGGCGAGAAGGGCGGAAAGGGAGAAGAAGGAGTTTATGGAGGAATAAATCTGAACCAGGATTAAGATGTCTGAACCGGGATTAAGCAGATTAAAGGATTAACATGATTTTGGGGGATAATTTTAAATAATCTTAAAAATTTAAAAATTTTATTATGAAAAGATCTGATTTTTTTAAAAGCCTTTTGGGTGTTGTAGCAATAACAGCAATTCCCAATCAGTCAAAAGCTGTTGAAACAGAAAAAGAGTTTAGCTTCGATGAACTATTTCATCGTCCGTATAATAACAACATCCTTTTATATCCAAGGCCAAATACATTTATTTACAACAAAATAAAAGAATCAATTGGCAAAGAAAGAATTTTGGAGTGTAGAAATTTTCATTATTATTTAGGCGTAAATGATGTAATAATACCAGTAAAAGAAAAATATACGCTATCTGATTTCAGCCCTTTTATTTTGTGTCTTAAATCTTATTACAGACGAAATAATTCATTTGCCGAAACAGAAAAGGGGTCATTTTTCAGAATGATTGATAATAAAGATGATACTATGCATTTCGATTTATTTGTTGGTGGAATCAAAGGACAATATGAATAAGCATTTAAAACTATCGGCAATCTATTAATCTGCTTAATCAGCTTAATCCCGGTTCAGACTTTTTTGTCCTTTAGTGTTGAGATGGATTTTAAGAGATTTGAATCACTATTAATTTATTAATCAATAATAATTCGCATTATGAAAAAACTGATTTTAAGTTTTATTTTTCTGATCGGGTTGATGGCATACAGCTGTGTAGCGCCTCCCGATGTGGGTATGAAACAGGGACCGATTAAAAGTGAATTGATTAAGGCCGTGGATCAGCCAGCTTCATTCAAGGTTGTGATGGTTGCACAAGAGAATTTGCCGGTACCGGATACACCTGCTCCGGTTAAATGGGTGGATGAGAACTTTTGGAGCTTTATTGCCACAATTGCATTTTCATTGTATGAATTTCTGGCACTGAAGATACCTACTTCTAAAAGCGTGTCGATCATCGGAAATTTATACAAGTTGTTGATATTTTTTATTCCGGACAAATCGAAAAACGGAGGAAAGTTTAGTATAAATGCACCGCCACCTGAGTAAGGCAGTATTTTTTTCATAAGTTTAGGTTAATTAAGGTTAGAATCCCCGGTACGAGTTGCCGGGGATTTTTTTGTTGTGGACAAGGGAAGGGGCGACCACGCAGGGTCGCCCTCCCTCCATGATCGCCCGATTTTCGTTTTATTTCCGTGAATTGTATAAAAGTATTAGTTTTCCTGGTGATATCACCCGGTACCTGACGGGATCCCAACAAAAATATAATACAAATCTTTAATCATGTAATTTTTTGTTTCAACTATTTCCAAAATGGAAACAGTTGGTTGTAGGTTGTAAGCTAAAAAAGAAGTGAATCTTCAAAAGTCTTCATCTGATCAAAAAGATTCTTCTCGGTAATGTGGACATAGACCATAGTTTCATCTATCCGGGAATGGCCTAATAGTTTTTGAAGAGTGGCCACATCATGCGTTTTTTCGAGGAACAAAGTGGCAAAGGTATGACGGGCGCTGTGGTTTGTAAGATCCTTTTTAATACCAGCAGCTGCGGCAATCGTTTTAAGGTTAAAGTTCATCCGCTGCTCTGTCAGAGGCCTGAATATTCTACAAACCGTATTCCCTTCGTCAAGGATCAGCGACATGGCTTTCCCGGTGAGCGGAATTTTTACCATTTCTTTTTTCTTCGACGTCGTTTTTATCGGATAGATCCGGATAGTGCTATTTGAAATGTGATCAAATGTCAGTGCGGTAAAATCGGAGATCCGGAGTCCTGTAAGACACATAAATAAAAAATGCCGTAACACTGGCCTTAGATAAGGTTTAAGATCTACTCTTTTGCCATTCAAATCGACTCCATTCCCCTCATAAATTTTCCATAAGACTGATAATTCTTTTTCGCTGCAAAAGGTACGGTCCGCTTTATTGCGGCCAATCCGGATATCTATGAACGGGTCTGATTCGATCAGGCCTTTACGCTTTGCCCGGGTGGTAAAGGTCTTTAGCACGGCAAGATTCCCGGAGATGGTATTGACATCGTTTCCCTTTGTATGACGGAGCCATCCGCGAAAATCTTCAATAAAGAAGTGATCGATTTGGGAGAAGGTGATCACGGAGCGGAATTCTTTGAGTTTGTTAAAGATAGTTTTGTATTTAATAATGCGCCTGGGACCGACGTCGTTTTTCTTGATCCGGATCTCATTTTCCATCCATACCAGAAAATCAATATCGTAAGAAGGATGGCTGTATTCGGCTTCGAATTGATCCGGAGTAATGTCTTTATTCTTCAAGCGATATTTGACCAGGATATCGCTGATTCGCCCAAGAGCCTGACTAATCACCAGGTTGTCATCGTTGACCTCTTTTGAATTTCCCTTTACAGCACTGTTTTTATCATCCCAGTTTTCAGGAGCAACGCTGACCTTGGTATTGATCTGAACCCTCTTCCGCTTAATGATCAGTTCAAGGTAAACGGGTTTTGTGCCGTTTTTTTTCAGCCTTCCCAAAACGACCTTCGCTTTCATAAGTTGGAAATTTTTTGCAGCATTTGTTACATTTTTGGCCTTTTGCGGCAATTTTGCAGCACTTTTTCGGTATTTAGGTGTCGTATGCTCTTGAAAAACAGCCCCGAAGTTTTTAAGCTTCGGGGCTTTGTAGCCTCACCGCGACTCGAACGCGAATCTAAAGTTTAGGAAACTTCCGTTCTATCCCTTGAACTATGAGGCCATATTTGTTGGTCAAACAGTTGAAAATGATTTTTTGTTTTTTGTTTAGTTTCCGTTTAATACCGGAACGCTGTTTAAAATGTGTGCTGCTTCCTCAAGAATTTTATTTGATTTGGCAAAACAGATCCGCACCAGCTGGTGTTTGTTCTTTTCATGAAGAAAAGCCGAAAAAGGAAGAGTGGCAATTCCATAATCATTAATCAGCCTGATGGCAAAATCAACATCATTTAAGTCCGATATCCGGCTGTAATCCATTAATTGATAATAGGTGGAAAAAGTAGGTACCACATTAAAAAGGCTGTTGCCTATAAGATCGATGAAATAATCACGTTTACTCTGGTGGTAAGAACACATTTCATTGAAATTCTGACCTTCCTGTAAAAATTCAGCCAATGCATACTGAGCAGGAGTATTTACACTAAATCCCTGATATTGCTGTATTCTTCTGAATTCGCTCATGAGTTTTTCAGGTCCGATGATATGACCGATTCCCCATCCGGGAATATTGAAAGTCGGACCAAATGAAGACACAATCAAACTTCTTGCAGCGAGTTCCGGTATAGAAGCAAGGCTGTAGAACTGTTGATTGTCATAAACCATGTGATCAAAAACTTCATTACTCAGGATGATTAATCTTGTGCCGTTGATCATCCGCTTGAGCTGATTAAGGTCTTCGGGCGTAAACAAGTGCCCTATCGGATTTTGCGGATTATTTAAAATAATCATCCTCGTCTTGGAGGAAACCATTTTTTTAACTTCATCCCAGTCAATGCGAAAATCAGGATATTTAAGACTGACATAAAGAGGACGACCTCCGTTCAACTCGATAAAGGGGGCATATGTTTCCTGCACAGGTTCAAAAATAATTACCTCATCACCCTCTTTAATGAAAGTGCTGATGGCTGTTGTCATAGCCTGAGCAGGACCGGCCGTGATGGTAATCTCTGATTCGGGATCAAAACTTGTATTATTGCTGCCATTAACAAGTTCAATGATTTGGTTCCTTAAAAGGCTTACACCTTCATCAGGAGAATGGCCGTTCTTTCCCAATTTCATGTACTTGGCCACTAATTTTATCAGATGTTCCGGACAGGCAAATTCCGACAAAGGAGAAGCTATATCAATAGCTTTCTTCTCATCAGCGATTTCAGCGATAGTAGCGAAGATGTTTTTCTTCGTAGTTGGGATTTTAGAAAAAACCATTTTATTAATCAATAGATAGTGCAAAAGTAAGAAAATTCTCGAACAGTGGAGCCCGAAAGGAAAAAACACAAATTAAAAATGGATTTTTTTGAAATTTATATACTGAAAACTTTCAATAAAATATTTCTCTTATTATGTCCAATGATTTAATGTTCAGGTTGGTTCCGGTATGGAGGTTGAAATATTCGAGAATTCTTTCAGGCAGTACTCTTCGGATTGATTTTTCAATTGACAGATTGGTCAGATCCGGGTAAGACATGTCCAGGAGTTTTGAAAAAACGGCACTTTCCTCTTTGTTCAAAAAATGAGGGTGCATCGGCGGAATGGATACAAAGACTCCAGCCATCAGATCATAACAGGGTTTATCGTCTGAGAAATTATTGGTCGGGCCAAAACCCAGAAAGCGGGAGAACTGCACCAGAAAAACAAGATAGAAATTAGCGATTCCTTTTTCAATAAGATCAAGCAAACGGATCGAGTTGAAAAGAAATTCAAAAAGTGCAGGTTGAGACTCTTCCTCGCGAAGAACTTTATTTAAGATCTCTGCTATAAATAAGGCCTGAGTCGATTTGGTTATTTCAAAAGGGAGGGAACCAAAAGGAACCGCATTTTTTATTTCCCGGATTCGATGCAATTCCCTTCCCGGTTTGTAATCGAATTCTATCTCGACCAAAAAAGCGATTGAAGACAGCTACTTTTAACGAGGGATTTCCTGGACCTTATACCCTGGGTAATGAAAGATATGCGTCCAAACAATTCAGTATAAGCCGAGGTGATCATTCCAGAGTCACCGTACTTTATACTATGAAGAATAATTCCCCTTGTTTTCTGTAACATAGATTACACGAATATTGGATGAACCGAAGAACAATAAAGGTAATTTACACGAAAGAGATAATCCAGATCACCGCAGCAGAAAGAATGTAATGTTGCCAAATTTAAGCATGATTTTTAAGGTATTCGACAAGCTTCCGAACTGCACGGCCTCTGTGACTGATCTGGTTTTTTTCTTCAGGAGACAGTGAAGCAAAAGATTTTTCATAACCAGCGGGCTTAAAGATGGGATCGTAACCGAATCCCCCCTTCCCTTCTTTTTCATAAAGAATTTCACCTTCCACGATTCCTTCAAACTGCGTTTCTTTACCATCCATAATCAATGAGAAAACACTCCGGAAGCGGGCACTGCGGTCACTAAAATTTTTAAGCTTTTCAAGGACTTTCTGCATATTGGCGTCAGAATTCTTAGCCTCTCCTGCATATCTTGCCGAATATACTCCTGGTTCATTATTCAAGGATTTGATCTCCAATCCGGTATCGTCTGCAAAACAATCGATTCCGTACTTATTCCAGATATAGGATGATTTTTGTGAAGCATTGTATTCCAGGGTTGTACCCGTTTCCGGAATTTCCTCATCACAGCCTATATCATCAAGACTCAACAATTCAAATTCGCCATTGAGTATCTGACGTAATTCCCTTAATTTATGCTCATTATTGGTAGCAAAAACGATTTTTTTCATGGAGTATGTTAAAAATATTTTCCCAAAATTAGCTAATTTAGCTCCTCTTCCTGCTGATCTGAAATAAAGTGAAGCAAATTTGCTACATTTGATAGAGGAATCAACTTTGGAAAAGCAGGACCTGACGGCAACAATTAAGACAAAGGTCGTGTAACTTTGCGGTATAAAATTACAATCAATGCGAAATTTAAAAAACATTATATTTGACTTAGGCGGAGTCATACTCAATATTGATGCACAGCTGACCTTTGACGCTTTTAAGGAACTGGGGCTGAACGGTTCATTTCAGGAAAAAAAGGAGGCGATGGATTTTTTCTTCAATCTGGAAAAAGGACATTCAACTCCAGGAGCTTTCAGAAATTTTATCCGCCAGCTCATCGGATCCCCTGTTTCTGATGAAGAAATTGATGCAGCCTGGACTGCCATGCTTCTTGATATACCTGCGGAGAGAATCAGCTATCTTGAGGACTTAAGGAACAATTTCAGAATTTTCCTATTAAGCAACACCAATGAAATCCATCGTTTGAAATTCCATAAAACATTTGAGGAAAATTTCGGATATCCCCTGGACCAGCTATTTGAAAGGAATTATTATTCACATGAAATGGGGCTCCGAAAACCAGATCGGGAGATTTTCAAACAGGTTCTGGAACAAAACAGACTAATCGCCTCAGAAACGCTTTTTATCGATGATTCAGAGGAGAATGTGATTGCCGCCAAATCGGTTGGGATCAGAGGCTTGAGTATACTTCCCGGAACGCTGTTAGAAACGCTGCCTGATTATCTAAACAGATCAATTTAAAGAAACTCTTAATCTTTTAATCCTTTCCGTTTGGTCGTATGGTTTGATCCTTCCGGTCAAAATTCCGGATGAAATAATCCCATAAAGGATCTTTGGGGGGAGGTGCTACGAGAGAAATATGCTGGCTGGTAACAGGATGGACAAATTCAATTTTCCTTGCGTGAAGATGGATACCCCCATTTTTATCCGATCGCGGGAATCCATATTTTAAATCGCCTTTTATATGCAGACCTATGGCCGCAAGCTGAGCCCTTATCTGGTGATGTCGTCCGGTATGCAATTCTATTTCCAGAAGATGAAACCGATCCGATGATTGAATGTAATGAAGAGTCAGGCTTGCTTTCTGTGAATCCTTTTGCTGTTTTTCAAAAGCGAAGGATTTATTTTGTTTTGCATCTCTTGTGAGCCAATGTTCCAGATAAAGTTCGGACCCGGCAGGTTTATCGTCCACTACGGCCCAATAGGTTTTACGAATAGCTCTCTCTTCTTTGAATAGTTCGTTAAGTCGTGCCAACATTTTGGATGTTCTGGCAAAAAGAACAATACCACTGGTCGGGCGATCAATCCTGTGAGTAACACCAAGAAAAACGTTTCCGGGCTTGTTGTATTTCACTTTGAGATATTCTTTTACTTTATCTCCCAAAGTTTTGTCACCGGTTTTATCTCCCTGCACAATATCGCCGCATTTTTTGTTGATTGCGATAATGTGATTGTCTTCATAGAGAACTTCTAATTCGGCCATTCTTCAGGTATTTAGGCTTAAGGCTGAAGTCGAATTTCCATTGCTTAGTCATACTGTTCCTTTTCGTTCGGAAAGTCTTTTGATTTTACGTCCTTAACATAGTGAGAGACAGCTCCCTTGATTTCAGCAGCAAGATTAAGATAACGACGCAAGAACCTTGGAGAAAATTCCTGAGTCATTCCCAGCATATCATGAATTACAAGTACCTGACCGTCCACTCCACCACCGGCTCCTATTCCAATAACAGGAATCTTTAATTCACTGGCGACCTGCGCTCCCAGCTGTGCGGGAATTTTCTCCAGCACCACGCCAAAGCATCCGGCTTTCTCCAACAGATGAGCATCTTCCAGAAGTTTTTTAGCTTCTTCTTCCTGTGTGGCCCTGACCACATAAGTGCCATATTTATGAATGGACTGAGGCATAAGTCCAAGGTGTCCCATTACCGGGATGCCTGCAGTTATAATCCGAGATACAGATTCTATGATTTCCTTTCCTCCTTCAACTTTAACTGCATCAGCATGAGTGATTTTCATAACTCTGACAGCAGAATTCAAAGCCTCCAAAGGATTGCCCTGGTAAGTTCCAAAAGGGAGATCCACTATAACCAATGCTCTCTTGACTGCTTTCACGACCGATTTTCCATGATAGATCATCTGATCAAGAGTAATAGGAAGAGTAGTCACATTACCAGCCATCACATTCGAAGCTGAATCTCCAACAAGGATCACATCAATTCCCGCCTCATCAACCAGCTTTGCCATGCTGTAATCGTATGAAGTCAACATGGAAATTTTTTCATTTCTCAGCTTCATTTCGCCAAGAACATGAGTTGTCACCTTTTTCACCTCTTTTTGTACTGACATAATTCAAATATTAAAAAGAAAGACAAAAGTAGGAACAATTATCAGGTTATAATTAAAATAATACCTTAAATAAAAGATAAGGTTTCAGAAAAGATAGTTAGGCTGAAGGCGCGCTCTTAGAAACTTCTAAAACTTATAGCCAATAGCCTTATGCCTGCTTTAACCTGATTCGAGACTATACTTTGAGGAATATTTTCTTTTTATAGAGGTAATAAAGTACAAGCCACTCGAGTACTATTGCTCCAAGGACAACAATCCAGTCGCCAAATGGAGTTGCAAGCCATCCCGTAAAGAATCGTGATATTTGACCAAAGTTAACAATTCTGGTACCCAAATAAATTGTAATTGAATTCATGCCGATTACCTTAAAGAATAAGAGCTTGTAAGGAGCAATCCTGTTCGTTCCGGGTTTGACATCAATGGTAAAATAGAAAAGAGACAATAACATGGAGCTGATACCGGCCGTCAACAGATTAAAAGGAACTGTCCACGCTTTTTTAATGATAGGGTAAACAGGTGAAAGAAGGAGGGCTATAATGACAAGAATAAGACCTGCAACGGCTAAAATCAAAGCCTTTCTGTTAGGAACGATTTTATCTGTGCGTAAAATGCCTCCGGCAAGTGAACCCATTAAAGTTACGGAAATGGCTGAGACAATACAAAGCAATCCCTCAGGGTCAAAAGTTCCGCCATAAATTTTTCCAGGCAATAACATCCGGTCAATCCATGCGTTAACTCCTCCTTCAGGATCAAGAAGTCCGGGACCATAACCCGGGACCGGGAAAGCAAGCTGGAGATAAGCTATGCCTGCCAATATTCCCAAAAGCCAAAACATCCGGGCTTTAAATGTGGCAGTATATAAATTTATGATGGCAGCAAATAAATAAGCGAGTCCGATCTGGGCCAGTACGCTGGCTACCCGCATATTTACAAATCCATTTTCGAGTGCGCCGTTATAAAGTATACCAAGAAGGACCAGAATAATCCCCCTTTTCAATATCTTTCTTAAAAGCAGATTTTTCCGAACTCCCTTCTCAACCTTTGAGAAGATAGCAAAAGGGATGGCCACCCCAGAGATAAACATAAACATTGGGAAAATAAGATCTTCAAAATGAAATCCCTGCCATTGCACATGTTCCATTTGTTCGGCAAGAGCCTGAAGCCATGCCCACTGGGTAGTTTTTGCCAGTGAAATTATCAGACTTCCTCCGCCGATAATCCACAACATGTCAAAACCACGCATAACATCTAAAGATCCAAGTCTTTCTGTCACTTTGTTTCCTGTATTTTTCTTTTCCACTACAGGAACTTCTTCTTCTTCTTCTGCAATCATCTTTCCCATGCGTTTAGAATTTAATAGTCTGGCTTCAAAGATAAAAAAAAGTTGATTTGCTGATGTGGTGATTAGGTAATTACTTAAAGCGTTTACAATCAAGACATTGTCTAAAAACTCCCCATTTTTCTTGGGACGTTGTCCCAGGCTGGATTATTTTGGGTCTTCAACCCGAATTCCAGCATCATCACATCAGCTAATCATCATTCTGTCTTTTTGTCATTTATTTTGTCAGCTATCTTTTTCTCTTCCGGGAAGATTATGCCAAAAATGTCATAAAAACAGCGCAACATTAAATTGGCATAGCTATTGAAAGAAATTCAATTGAAATTGAGTAAACAGATCAATTATAATAACTGAAACAATATAAAAATGGGAAAAATTATTGGAATCGACTTAGGAACAACCAACTCCTGTGTGGCAGTAATGGAAGGGAACGAGGCAGTGGTCATCCCTAACAGTGAAGGAAAGCGGACAACTCCTTCCATAGTTGCTTTTGTGGAGAATGGGGAACGTAAAATCGGAGATCCGGCAAAACGTCAGGCTATTACAAATCCTCATAAAACCATCTACTCTATCAAACGTTTAATGGGAGAACCCTATACCAATCTTTCAAGGGAAATAGCCCGTGTTCCTTTCACCGTTAATCAGGGTGATCATGATACCCCGAGGGTTAAAATCGATGACCGTTTTTATTCCCCACAGGAAATTTCAGCCATGATTCTTCAGAAAATGAAGAAAACAGCAGAAGACTATCTTGGACAGGAAGTAACCGAAGCAGTAATCACAGTTCCCGCATATTTTAATGACTCACAAAGACAGGCCACAAAAGAAGCCGGAGAAATAGCCGGTTTAAAGGTTCGCCGTATAATCAATGAACCTACAGCTGCTTCATTAGCCTATGGTCTTGACAAGATGCACAGGGATATGAAGATTGCTGTGTTTGACCTTGGCGGGGGAACCTTCGATATTTCCATTCTCGAATTAGGGGAAGGCGTATTTGAGGTAAAATCAACTGACGGGGATACCCACCTTGGAGGTGACGACTTTGATCAGGTTATTGTTGAGTGGCTTGCAAGCGAATTCAAAAAAGATGAAGGCGTTGATCTGCATAGAGATGCAATGGCTTTGCAGCGTTTGAAAGAAGCTGCAGAAAAAGCAAAAATAGAACTTTCCAGTTCAACGCAGACCGAGATCAACCTTCCATACATTATGCCTGTCGATGGAATTCCGAAGCACCTTGTTAAAACTCTTACACGTTCCAAATTCGAACAATTGTCAGATACGCTGATCAATGCTACCATGGAACCTTGCCGCAGGGCTCTTCAGAATGCCGGACTTTCCATTAAAGATATTGATGAAGTAATTCTTGTCGGAGGCGCTACCCGTATGCCTGCCATTCAGGATAAAGTACAGACCCTGTTCGGAAGAGTTCCTTCCAAAGGTGTTAATCCTGACGAAGTAGTGGCTGTAGGGGCTGCTATTCAGGGAGGTGTTCTTTCAGGCGAAGTAAAAGATGTGCTTCTGCTTGACGTTACCCCGCTTTCCCTTGGTATTGAAACCATGGGCGGAGTAATGACCAAATTGATTGAATCAAACACCACGATCCCGACCAAAAAATCAGAAACCTTTACCACTGCTTCTGACAATCAGCCTTCTGTCGAAATTCATGTTCTGCAGGGTGAACGTCCAATGGCATCCGGTAACAAGACGATCGGCCGATTCCATCTTGACGGTCTTCCACCGGCACCAAGAGGAGTTCCTCAGATTGAGGTCACCTTTGATATTGATGCCAATGGTATCCTTCACGTTACTGCAAAAGATAAAGCAACCAGCAAGGAACAATCCATCCGAATTGAAGCCTCCACCGGTTTGAGCGATGACGAAATCAGACGAATGAAAGAAGAAGCTTCGGCCAATGCGGAATCCGATAAAAAGGCTATTGAGAAGATTGAGAAACTCAATCACGCGGATGCTTTAATCTTCCAGACTGATAAACAGCTTAAGGAATTTGGCGATAAGCTTCCTGCTGACAAGAAAGGTCCGATTGAAGCTGCACTGAATAAATTAAGAGAAGCTCATAAGAACCAGGATTTAGCCGCAATTGACACTGCTACCGCAGAGCTTAACCAGGTTTTCCAGGCTGCCTCTCAGGAGATGTACAATGCCGCCGGAGCCCAGGGGCAGCAGGCTGGTGGTCCGCAAGGTCAGCCAACCGGAGGCCAACAGAGCCAGCAAGGTCCGAAAAATGATGGTGATGTAACCGACGTTGATTTCGAAGAAGTCAAATAAGAACAAAAATCTATATAATTCAAGCCCGCTTTTACCAGATGGTAAGGCGGGCTTTTTTTAATGTGATGAGGTGGTGATGTGCTGATTAGATGATGTGTCAATTTGAAAATTTGAATGAAGGAATCCGAAAATAAGCGGTGACGAATTCAATTGAATTCCCTTGGCTCCTACGCGACTGTATTTGCGTTTTTTTATGATCAATTTTTTTATTTGCCTTGGACAATGTTGTTTGAAAATATAGCCACACGATACATCGTGCGGCAACGGAGGCAGTTTTACAAACTGTGCCATTCTGTTCTTCAATCATAGCACTGGTCACAGATCACGAGTGGTCACAGACCAGCGCTAGCGAGGGCCAGCGACGGTTTATATCGCTTATTGCAACAAAAGATCAGGATTATTGTTCTATATCATGTCTGCTCTTATGCAGATGCCAATTATATGAAAATTAGAAAAATTATTCCAATTATATCGCTTATTACGGCAACATTTTTATCATTTATATCATACGGTCAGGATCCGGTCAGGGCAGAGAAGGCCCGTGCAGATAGTACCCTGAAGATGGAACGCGATTTGCAACGCCAACAGGAAGCGAAAGATAAGAATAGGATGGACAATGCAAAAGATGCCAGCATTGATACAAAGGAAAAAGCAGACGAAGCAAAACGGATTGGGAAAGACGCAAGCGACGCATCCAATCAGTCAAAAAAGGCGTTGAAAGATGAGAAAAAAGCTCAGCGTGCTCGCGAAAGGGCCAATAAGCAAGCAAAGAAGGCTGAGGACGCAAGAATTAAATCAGATAAAAACTGAGGTTAATGATTAGTGGTTAATGGTTAATGGAGGCTTAGACTTAAGACTTAAGAGGAGCCTCCATAAGTCTTAAGCCTACAGCCTATTTCAGTGCTTTTCTGACCAGCTGAGGTATTTCGGCGGGCTGGCGTGCTACGGGCACTCCGGACTCTTCAAAAGCTTTTATTTTTTCTTCTGCAGTGCCGCTTCCGCTTGAAATGATTGCACCGGCATGCCCCATTCTTTTTCCCGGCGGGGCTGTCTGACCAGCTATAAAAGCTACAACAGGCTTTTTAATTTTTTCCCTGATGTATCTGGCGGCTCTTTCTTCTGCATCACCTCCAATTTCACCGATTAAGACGATGGCTTGTGTTTCCGAATCGTCCTCAAACATCTGGAGCAATTCTTCATAATATAATCCGGCAACAGGGTCTCCTCCAATTCCGATACAAGTACTCTGTCCTATATTATTTGAGGTCAGCTGATAGACCATTTCATAAGTAAGCGTACCGCTTCGGCTCATTAATCCCACATTCCCCTTTTTGAAAATATTTCCTGGTAAAATTCCTACCAGAGCCTCCTCCGGAGAGATCAGACCAGGACAGTTCGGGCCGATTAATTTAGTTCCACATCTCTTAAGATAAGGTGTTACTTTAACCATATCCAAGGTAGGGACACCTTCAGAGATGGCAATTACCAGCTCTATTCCTGCTTCTGATGATTCTAAAATGGCATCAGCTGCATAAGCGGCAGGAACAAAAATGACGGAGGTATTTGCGCCGGTTTGTTTTACGGCTTCTTCCACTGTATTGAAAACAGGCACTCCATTGACTGATTGCCCGCCTTTACCCGGAGAAATGCCTCCAACGATATTGGTGCCGTATTCTTTCATTTTCTGGGTGTGAAAACTGCCATCACGGCCGGTAATACCCTGTACAAGAAGTTTCGTATTTTTATTTACCAGTATGCTCATCGTAGATTGGTTTAGTTTTGTTTCACAAGATTGATTGCCTTCTGAGCAGCTTCTCCCATTGTTTCGACCGTCATCAGATTCGCCTCTTTAAGGATTTCAAGCCCTTCTTTGGAATTTGTTCCTGAAAGACGGACTACAATGGGTATCTCAACTTTCATCTGATCCAATGCTGCGATCAGGCCCCTGGCTACATCATCGCACCGGGTGATCCCTCCAAAGATGTTGATCATGATGACCTTTACATTTTTATCCGAAAGAATCAGGTTCATGGCATCAATTACCTTTTGCGGGCTCGAGCTTCCGCCAATATCAAGGAAATTGGCAGGTTCACCGCCAAAGAGCTTAATCAGATCCATAGTCGCCATAGCCAGTCCTGCGCCATTAACCATACAACCGATTGAACCATCTAACCTGATGTAGGTTAGCCCTTTTTCTTTGGCGAGCAATTCTTTTTTTTCATCCTCGGTAGGTTCATTTAATGCCAGTATTTCACCCTGACGATAAAGGGCATTGTCATCAAAATTCATCTTGCCGTCTAACGCAACTAACCTGGTATCAGAAGTGATCACCAAAGGATTAATCTCAACCAGTGAAGCATCGGTTTCGATGAACAGCTTATATAGTTTCTGGAAAAGATCTGCAGCTTGTCCAATCACTCTCAGGTCATCAAACAGATCAAAAGCGATCTTTCTGGCCATAAAAGCCGGCAATCCCAGATCAGGGTCAATATTATATTTAAGAATAGCTCCCGGATTATTTACTGCAACTTCCTCGATCTCCACACCTCCCTCACGGCTTGCCATCAGGATGACTGACTTAGAAGTACGGTCAATAGTCAATCCAACGTAAAATTCAGAAGAAAATTCCAAACCCTGTGCCACCAAAACTTTTTCAACTTTATATCCTTTAATATCCATACCCAGGATTTTTAATCCGGCATCACGGGCTTCTTCTACCGTTCGGGCCAGTTTAACTCCTCCCGCCTTGCCCCTTCCACCGGTTAAAACCTGTGCTTTCACGACAACAGGCAGTTCAAGTTTAGCAGCAGCAGCCTCTACTTCACTTACAGAATGGCACAATATTTCTTTGGTTACCGCAATCTTATAACGTGAAAAAATCTCTTTGGCCTGATACTCATGTATTTTCATTCAAGTTATATTTAAATATATGGATATTTAAATTAAAATATTTTGTTTATTACTACCAAACAATAAATCCTGTTTTTTTAACAATTATTTAAACCTCTATTTTATAAATAGAATTCTGATAGCATATCTACCCTTAAATTACAATACTTAAATGAATAATTAAAAGCTTTTTTAAAGAAATTTTTAACCGCAAAGGACACTAAGCAGCCAAACTTTGCGAGGAATCTTAGCGAGCTTTGCGGTTAATTGTTCTTATATTCAGAATTGACTAATCACAATAAACACTAAATCCGATCGTAAAGGGTGTAAGTTTAGGTCCTTTGCCTGATTCGAATAAGGGAGTCATGCTATAGGTTCCAAACAACCCAACTTTGTTTAGTCCAATACGTGCAGTAGCCTCATATTCAAAAGGATTAATATTGAATCCGCTGTGGTTTTTATCTTTTGTTCTTCCGTATTTCACCTTTGTGTAAGAACTGATTTTTACACCACCCACGACACCAGCGCTGATAAAAAACCTGTCTTTGTGATGATTAACCGGCACTTGGAATTCCAATAATAAAGGCACTTGAAGATAGTCCATCCACAATTTAGTCAATGAGAGATCTTTTGAATCCAGTAAAACAGGTTCAGTCATCTGAGATCCCTGGATGAGTGTGTAGGGTAATTCGAAACGATAGTTGTTAAAACTGAGTCCCATTCCGGAAACAAGTCCAATATAAGATTTATACAGGCCTATGTTTACCTGGGCAAAGTTAACGGTCCACTCTATAGATTTTCCCTGATTGAGTTTCATAAATTCGATGCCTCCATACATGCTGTAATCAGGTTTATCGAATCCGTTGAATCCAAATTCAGTTGCCCCCCAGTGTCCTTCAAAAAAATTAGGATTTTTCTTTTTTTGGTTTTGCCAGAAGAACTTCGTTCCATGATTCTTGCCTTTGGTCGTGACTTTTTTAGGAGTGGTGCAGACCTTTGAAGTATCCTGAATTTTCGTCTGTTTACTGGTATCTGACGTAAGAACAGAATCTTTTTTAATTGAAGTAAGAACAGAATCTTTCAAAGCGGAGGATGGTTGAATGGCAGTCTGAGCTTTGAGAGCCTCCAGGTTGAAGCTGATTAAAACGGCCGCGATCATTATAACTGTTTTCATAGTTTTGTATTGATTTGATTTTTACTGTGATCTATTAAAATATTGTGATGCTTTTAGTTTTTTTGCAGAGGAATTGTGAAAGCCATTAATTTTGTTTCAACCTCAATGCTGGAAATTTTACCGTCTTTAACCTGATAGCCAATCCTGTTGCCTGATAGTTCAGTTGCAACGTTTAGCCCCGTCCTGATAATCCGGTTTACCGATAATAAGCTTTCATCGCCTGCTTTTTTTACGCGGTCCGCCAGGTACTTTTCAACTGCTGCAATGCCCTTACAATCATCAGACTTTTCTGAATTTATCGAAGAAGAAACTGCTAATCTGTTTCCGGTGGCTTCGGCCTCTAATAATGTTTCAACAGGTCTGAGTTTTTCAGGAGCAATTGAATCCCGTTGATAAGACAGAGAACTCACCGTAATCGTATTGATCGGATTAGGGTCAGGTTTGGTTTGCTGAATAATTTCCGAAGGTTTTACTTTCGTCGGAGTGCTATGCTTTTCAACGACCTGAGCATTGTTTGTCTCAGCAATGTTCCCGATCTTCTGAGAGGTAGCTTTCACTAATGTTTCTTTGTCCGAAACAGGCAACATTGCCTGATCCCTGGTCTGAAAAAGGGAATGAACCCCAATGAAAATTAACAATACAGCTGCAGCTCCCGCTATCCAATTCGTAAGCTTAAAGGTGTGGGGATTTCTATACAGTTTCTGCTTGTCAGAATATTTAACACTGGGATCGGCGACCAGCCGGGATTTGCAGAACAAATTGTATTCCTTCTGCAATTCTTCACGACCTGTAATGCTGGTTTTAAATGATTCGTGTTCTTTACTCCCCAGGTCACCCTCCATAAAAGCGATAAATTTTCTTTCCCAGGAGACTACATCGGCTTCATCCGATTTGTATAAATTTCTTTTCCCAGAGAAAGCAACCTCTTCCAGTGGCAATGGAATGCTTTCAAACTGGTCCAATTCCGTTTTCAGGTCAGGATTCTGTTTCAGGAATTCCAGAAACTCGTCCACTACGTTCTCTTCCAATCTATTTTCGAGGTAATCCAGGAAAAAAGATTCGTAATTAACTCTGTTTATCATCATACGACCGATTCTATTTTCCCAATGTAATTTTTCAGAAAGATTCTTGCCCGGTAGATATAAACCTTCACCTGGGCTTCACCCAGACTGGTTATATCCCCAATTTCTTTATAAGTGTATCCTTCATAGTCGCGCAGCAAGATGACGGTCCGTTGAATGCCAGGCAACCGGCTGACTGCTTCGTTCAGGACTTCAGAAAGATCAGAATATTGTTCTTCATGGATATTTTCAGAAACGCTGCTATCTTCGATAAAGGCCTGATGTTTTTCTCTCCGCAAAATATCAATCATGGTATGATAAGCTGTGGTAAACAAATACGACTTCACTTTATCCGGATTCACATCTTTGATATTTCGCCACAATTTTTCATAACAATCCTGAACAATATCACGGGAACGCTCCTCATCCCTGAGATTTTTCAGAATAAACCGGTAAATATTATCTGAATACAAATCGACTGATTGGTTGTATTCCTTAGAATTCATTTGACTGATTTAGGTTTTTACGGTAAGACGGATCAGTGGTACATTTAGTTACAGCTCCTGTTAATTTTTGTTAAACACATTAAAGGTACTTTAAATTAATAAAAGCAGTTGTTTTAACGGGTAATTAATTATTTTAGCGAACTCGCACACTATTAAAAAGAGATGAGTAAGAAGATTATTAAATCGGTTTTTGGAGTTATTATCGTCGGATTGCTGGTGTTGGCGGCATGTTATTGGCGGCCGTTCAAAAAGAATATCGATACTAAAGAAATCACATTAAATATTCCTGAACCAAAAATTTTGTATGGATTGTGCTCAGATTCTTTTCACCTTGAGACAGGATTTGTAGATAGGCACCAGAATCTTTCGGACATTCTCAGTGAGAGGGGAGTTCCCCTGACAGTCATTCATCAGGTTGCCGGTAATTGCTCCTCACTTTTTGATGTGCGGAAAATGAAAACAGGAGACCGGTTTGTAGCCTTTTATTCTCTTGACTCAACCAGAATTCTTCGCTACCTGGCTTATGAAAATAATTCTATCGATTACTGTGTTTTCGACTTTACCAGTGATACCGCGAAGGTGGTACCCGGGAAAAAGGAAGTTACGGTAAAATCAAGAATAGCTTCAGGGGTGATCAAAAGTTCTCTTTGGAATTCTATGATCGAAAATAAACTTAGTCCAATACTTGCAGTAGAACTTTCTGAAATTTATGACTGCACGATTGACTTCTTTGGAATACAAAAAGGGGATCATTTTAAAATCCTTTATGATGAAGAATTTATTGGTGACGAATCTATCGGGATGGGGAAAATTCATTCCGCTTCCTTCACCCAGGGCGGGAAGGAATATTTCGCCATTCTTTTTTCGCAACAGGACGGGAATAATTATTTTGATGAGAAAGGGAACAGCCTAAAAAAAGTCTTTTCTGAAATCACCCCTTAAATTTTCACACATCACTTCAAGATTTTCCCGCAGCCGTATGCATCCGATTCTCCGGATCAGAAGGCCCCATTATGGAGTGGATTACTCAGCTCCAACAGGTACTCCTGTATTCTCGATAGGAGAAGGAGTTGTAACCCAGAAAAGTTACCAGGGAGGCGGTGGTGGTAATTTTTTAAGAATCAGACATAACTCTGTTTATGAGACCACTTATATGCATCTTTCGGGATTTGCCAGGGGCGTGCATCCCGGTTCAAGAGTCACGCAGGGTCAGGTGGTCGGATATGTAGGATCGACGGGCCTTGCCACAGGACCTCATCTGGATTTCAGAGTCTATATGCTTGGAAGACCCGTCGATCCGCTGAAAGTGAAAGCTCCTCCTACGGATCCCGTCAGGAAGGAAAACATGGCAAGATTCGCCTTACAAAGAGATAGTTTATTGAATGTCCTCAGTAAACCTGCTTTGGCTTCTGTAGTTCCAACGCTGAAGAATTAGAAAGAGGATTTAGGGTATAGGGTAAGCTTTAATAACCTAATCCGGTGTTAAAACCTGAGTAGAAGAAATGGTAGGTAGAAGAAAATCAACCAGATTAGCGAAAATCAGGTAATCAGGTAAGTGAAACGGTGGAACCGATCTCATCTACTGAGGTGTTTTTTAAAAGATCAGGTTATCAAAACAACTTTAGTACTCAAACAACCAGGCATTTAAATAGTATGCATTCGGCTATGCATTTATTGTTTGTAATCTCCGCTTAGATCAAACTCACGTTAATTTAGCATATTTATGCATATATCGTTATAAATATACAATATCGAGGCTACTTTTTTGCCTTTTCAAATTGCGAGGGAAATACGACGCAAATACGAAGGAAGTACGGAGCAATCACCGGCGTATTAAATTGCATAATTATGCATGGAGCATGGGGCATGGAGCATGGAGAAAAGGAGAAAAGGAGACGGGAGATAAAGGTGCTAAATAATCAGGTATAGGCATTTATTCCCAGGACTCATTGGACTAAATACCTATACCTGTCAAATATTCATTTAACGGGATTATTCACTTTTCGTTCGGAAAGCATCACATCAGCCACAAATTGCCGGATCTGCTGTTCGTCTTCTTTTCTGCAGACCAAGAGAGTATTGTCTGATTCAACAACAATGTAGTCGGACAAACCCTGAATAACGGCAATTTTATTATCAGGCATATTAATGATACAATTTCTTGTTTCGTAAAGAAAGATTTTGTCTCCTGATACTGCGTTTGCGTTGCCGTCCAGATTATGGTTCTCGTAAAGAGATCCCCAGGTTCCAAGATCAGACCAGCCGAAATCAGAACAAAGCACATATACATTATCTGCCTTTTCCATTATTCCGTAATCAATCGAG
>CAXXGM010000014.1:0-320666 GCA_963677325.2 Prolixibacteraceae bacterium | reverse complement strand
CACTGTAAGTGGTCCTTACCCTAGATTTCCACCTTCGGGCCAGAAGCCCGTTTTCGCGCAAAAAATCAAAGAACAGATCCCGTCCTAACCGCAGCTCCCGCGGAAGTTCCGGTTCAATTAATTTAAACAGTTTCCTTCCCCCGATTTTGGGCATCACCTCCCGCTGCTCCTGAACCAGTTGATAGAGGATCTCGGATTTGACACTTTCCTTGTAATTGTATTTTAATTGCTGATAATAAGCTTGCCTACTCTTGCCAAACAGTTCACACAAAGGATTAACCTGATAGGCCAATTCCCCCCTGTGCAGCTCCTCTACTGTTTGGCACCAGAGTTTTTTCTTACCTTGATCTTAAGATCACGCTCTGCAATATCAATCATCTTATTGAGAACAACCGTGCGCAGACGTTCCTTCTCAAGTTCTTTTTTAAGCTGGCTGTTCTCCAGCTCCAACTCCTGTTCCCTGGGTGTTTTTTGGCTTTGTTCTTTCATCGCTCTTTCAAATTCAATCTCACGCTCAGTGGGTTTATGGAGGCCAAATTTACGAACCCAATCCGAAATACAACTCCTGCACTTGATACCATATTTTTTCTGAACTTCAGAAACCGTGGCATCACTCATTAAATACTCCTGGACAACTTTCAGCTTAAAATCGTCCGTGTAACTGTTTACTTTTCTCTTCATAAAATCCTGAATTTAATTTACTTTTTGAGTAAACCTATTTCAGGACAAGACATACCAACGCCGGAGTTTATTCGTACATTATTCGTAGATTATTCGTACTTCATTCGTATATAAACGAACATAATGCGAATAATCTGCGAATATAGGGCGAAGAGAATCTTGCCGGTGACCCGATAAATAATTTTTTGTGTAAATAGTGATTTTAATTCCTTATGAAAAATTTGAGCTTTGAATGGTCCTAAAGTTATTTTTCAAATAATTCCTGCAGATTGCCAAAATAATCCGATTCCCATCCTTCGATCATATTTTCGTAAGCTTCATCCGGAATATTGGTCTGGTGAAGCTCGACCCTGGTGCCCTCTTTATCCGGAAACAATTTGAGGGTTACTGTGGATTGGGTATTTTCACCAAAATACCAGAGCTGAACTATTTTTTTATTCTCTTCAAATTCAAGATTCTGCCCCACTATGGCTCCATCCCAGATTGAGAATTCGCTGCCCGGTTCTGTACTCATTTCAACCGGTTCACCAGTCCAGATTTCAATCATGGTTGGATTGGTCATGGCATTGTATACATCAGCTGGGGCGGCACTTAGTTTGAAATATTTCTTCAGCTCTTTCATATTCGGTTATTTTTCCTGAGATTTTTACTGCAGCCTGAAATGATAGGTGATGGTACCCTTTTGAAAAGCGGGAGCATTCTGATCGGTATTGAAAACTGCGGACATTGCTGCTTTTCTGGCCGCCTCCAATAAATCAGTATCGATGGTATTGGAACCTTTTATTCCGGGCATGGCTTTTGTCACTTTCCCAGACTTATCCACCGTTACCTCCACAACCACCGTACCCGCTTCGTTGCCGGGGAAGTTGGGCTTTGGTAAAGAAAGGGCGCTACGGCCTGAAAGGCTGAACGAAGTTCCATTCCCTCTTCCGTTTCCTGAACCTCCGCCGCTGCCGAACTGATTGGCGCCAGGGGTACCATCAGGGCTTCCCTGGTTTCCGCTTCCATAGGTCACACCTTGACCGCGGCTTTGAGAACCGTTGTCAACTTTCCCCGTTCCGAAGGCGTTTTTAGCTCTTGAATTAATAGCAAGGGATTTGGACGCTTCTTCTTTTTTAACCCGTTCAGCTTCAGCGGCACGTTGTCTTTCCAATTGTTCAAGCTGTCTTTGCTTTTCAAGTTCTTCCTTTTCCTTGCGTTCCTGCTCAAGCTTTATTTTTTTCTCATTATCGATCTTTTTCTTTGGGGCGGTTTTAACAGCAACCGTTTTTTCATAATCCTGGGTGAGAATTTGTTCCTCTTCCTGAGCGGGTGCTTTTATTTTTACACGTGGAGCTGCAGGAACAGGGACTGGTTTTTCTTCCTTATCCACCTGAATTCTTCCCGCGGAGGGTTCTTCCAGCCCAAGGCCTGTTTCCGAATTTCCGAAATCAAGCAATATTCCTTGTTCTGCAGGGGGAGGGAAGGGAGCCACAAATCCGAAATACAGCAATAAAAGAAGTACCCCTGCATGGAAAAGAACGGTGGCAAATAATCCTCTTTTTTGGCTTTCAGTCAATGTCATTAATGAGTTGTTTAATTCTTTATCGTTCTTCCGGACTGGTGGCAAGAATCATTTTATACTTATTGCGCTGGGCGATATTCATCACTTTCACCACTTCTTCGATAGGTACTGATTTTTCTGCATGCAGTGAGATATACATCTCAGGCTGATTGCCAAGGGCCTTTTGAAGGAAGGGCTCGATATCATTAAAACTCACCTGAACCAGTTTCCCGTTATCGTTTATAAAATAATTAAGTTCCTTGCTGATGGAGATGGTGGTCAGCGGTTTCGCATTGGTCTGACTGTTGCTCTGAGGAAGGAGCAATTTCAATGCATTTGGACTAACTAAAGTGGAAGTTATCATGAAAAAAATCAATAACAGAAATACAAGATCGGTCATGGAGGCCATGCTGAAGCTTGCTGTTATTTTATTTCTTGCGCGTATTGCCATTCTTGCTGATTGTTAAGATTAATTAGCCGGTTCATGCAGCAGGTCCATAAATTCAGAAGTGGTAGCTTCCATATTAAACACGACTGCTTCTACTTTTGCAACCAGAATATTATAGGAGAAATAGGCTAAAATACCGACAATAAGACCTGCCACAGTTGTGACCATGGCCAGATAAATACCTCCCGAGAGAAGGGTAATATCCACGTTACTTCCGGCATTGGCCATGTTATAGAAAGCCTGGACCATCCCAATCACAGTGCCGAGAAAACCTAACATTGGGGCTCCACCGGAGACACTTGCAAGGGCAGGGAATCCTTTTTCGAGCTTCGATATTTCAAGATTACCGACATTTTCTATGGCTGTATTCACATCGTTTAAAGGCCTTCCGATACGGGAAATCCCTTTTTCAATCATTCTTGCGAAAGGAGTATTTGTTGATTGGCATAAAAGAAGAGCTCCTTCAATTTTTCCCTGGTGGATCAGTCCTTTTATCTGGTTCATAAAAACGGGATCTATTTTTGTAAGTTTCTGGATCGTATAGTAACGTTCAGCAAAAATATATACCGCTATAAACCCCAGAATTGTAATGGGAATCATGATCCAACCCCCCTTTACGGCAAGATCAAAAAAGTTCATCTCTGCTGCACGATGTGCAGTTTTAATCGCAACGCCGGAAGTTTCAACGGCTCCCTGTGCTGCCTGTATCAATAGTAGATTAAACATTGGAATGATTAATTTTTAAGATATTCGATATTAGTTATCCACAAAAGTAAAAATATTGAGGTAATGTTCTAATTTAATGTAGTCGCATTTCCTGTTTTTTAACAATTTCAAACAGGCTTCCTCAGTTCTTGCTTCTTAACTCTTGTTTTTATCCTGACTATTCTTCTTCTTTTTGGATTTATAAAATTTGAAAAGATCTGAAAGAGAATCGAATTCTTCACGAAATGAAAGTCCCACACCCTGTTTATACAAAGAAGTATCGTAGATCAGATCATCGTTGGCCCTGTTGTATGCTTTTAACTGCAATTTACCGGATTTACTGAGTTTAACATATACTTCCACTTCGCCTACAACCGGATTTGTTGTATTTGATTGCAATCTGCTGTTATTCCCGATATTGCCGTTAATGGTGACCTTGTCATTAAAGATTTGTGTACTTAGGGCTACTTCCATTTGATTGGTATTAACCTGATCACCAGGCCTATACTTAAATCCGATATCAAAATCATTGCTGATCTGTGAAAGCCAGTTTGAGAGATAATTTGAAAGAATGTCAGAAGTGGTAGATCCGACCAGATTTGCTGAATTGGACTGGAAATCCTGTCTTCCCCTGAGATATTCCGGGGTGTAGAATTGTCCCATTACCAACAGGGAGAGCATTTGCCTGTTAACATCATCCTGAGTGCTGAGGTATTGCTGAAGTTCATCTTTGGTGCGTTCATCCACCGTTGGGAAAAGGATATCGAACTTCACATTAGGATTAAATAATTTTTTGGAAAGATTAATTCTGCATTCTATCGGAATTTTCCTGGAATTCTCTCCCTGGGTGCTTCCTGTCAGAAGATCGCTAACCATCGTCCTGATATTGTAAACCGCATCTAAATCAACGGTAGCATTGTATATATCTCCGTTAAAGGAAATCGTCCCCCCTTGTTCGATCGTGAATTTCCGCTGAATCACATTCTGAAGAACAAACATATAATCTCCCTTTTCGATTTCATAATCTCCATAGATATAGAAATCGCCATCCTTATCATAGATGAATCTTAGATTTCCAATCCCCTGTCCATTTATTGCATTCCCGATGTTCGAGTTAAACAACATCTGAATCCGGGCGTCGTTGGTGGCAGTTAAATCCATATCCAATTCAAAATTGTTGTTTACGTTTATCCTTTTGAATTGTTGCGATTTTTCGTTTAGTGTATCGGGATTAATAAACCGGATGAAGTTGTATTCACTAACTGTCTCAGGATTTTCAAGAGGAATATTGATCTGTGTGCCAGCTTCCGTCTTAAGGGTGGAGGTCATTTTTAATTTTACCCCTGCACCCTTCAAAGCCAGACTGCCAGAACAATGAGCTATTCCATAGAATAGATTATTATCGGATGCTGTTGTGTTGAAACCAAGTATTTTGTTGGTTGAGGCTGTCATGTCGTAGGTCAACCTGCCGAATAAATGATGTGTAATTACCCCGTTAAATAGTGCTTTATTTTTTTCTTTGTCCTGAACTGTGAAATTTTTAAATATGATTGAGTCTCCTGCAAATCTAACCGTATCATTGAAGGAATAAGCAACCTTTGTATAATCGATGCCAACAACAGCATTATCTACAGCCACCTTGCCCCTGAAATCAGGTTTAGATATAGGCCCGGTTATTTTTACCGTGCCATTACCGATTCCTTCCACTTTATTGGAGAAGCTTGTTAACAACGGCAGGAGGGTTTCAAGGGAAAAATCTTTTAAAGTGGAATTAAAATTAATGTTCTTTGATTCCGGATCGTAAAAACCTTCAAGCACAAGTGGCGTTTTTTTGTCCTTAACCAATTTAAAAGAGGAATTCAATCGCTGATTTTTTTCATCCCATTCACTTCCAATTAAAATATCACCAAAATTTTTCTGCAGGTAAGTGAAATCAGATAATTTCAAATCACTGGTCATAAAAAAGGAATGATAAGGATTTGCAATGCTGACTCTCCCGTTCAACACTCCGTCAACGCCAATATCGTCGTCAAGTATCAGATCCAGATTACCAAGTTTAACCTGTCTGAAAATTATATTTAATTTTTCATCTATGTTTTCTGAAAGTTTCCCTGAGATGTTAAAACCTTCATTTTTATGATGGATATTAAAATTATTAACGGCCAGGGAGGTAGAATCCAAATGCATCCGATTCCGGTCTATCTGCCATAAAGAATCAGCAACCCAGATATTGGATTGGTTTACATCAAAGTCGGCGCTTGAGTTCCCATATTTGTCTTTGGAAAATATTCCCAGAACGTCAATCTTGCCGCTGTATGTGGGAGTTCCCGTATTATTCCATGTAAAAGTGGATTTTATACTGTCATTGGACATGGAATTATTCATGGAGAGATTTTGGATCTTCAGACCTTTCCCGATCAGGATTTCACTGGTACCGGCCCTGAACAGCCAATTATTACTAACATTCCGGGAGCTTAAGGTGAGATCCTTCACTTTAGCGTTGCCGTACCTGATTTCGGCTGCAGAAGCTTCTAAAGTAAAAGTCTTCCTGATGGAATTGATGGCACCCTTCAGGAGAAGAGGTGATTTTGTTTCAAGTCCGGATACGAAAAATCCGCCTAATTCTTCGGCTTGTTTAATCCTGATATCGAAGTTTAATGAATTATTGCCTGTCGAGGCTCTTTGTGAAAAGGGTAAATTTATAGATGGAAGAAAATGGGTAATGTAATCACGGAATGTGAGATCAAATTCCCTGAAAAGGTATTTGCCTTCTATATCCATATCCAAAATATCGGATCGCAGCTTAATGGTATTAATATCCGGGTTATTACTTGTCTTAAGCGTAAGATCTTTTACCCGGAGGGTCTTGCCGTTGCGAATTATACTGAAATCATTTAAGTTGATCTGACCATTGATATTGTCAATGTAATCTCCGCTGAAATTTGTCTCAAGATTAAAAGCAGTTCTTGAATCTTTATGACTTTCATCCAATCCCAAGGCGTAAAGATTCGCATTCTCGACATTTGAGCTGAAGTTGAAAACCGGTATTTTACCTGAAAGATCGGCAATCCCGGAAAAATTCATTCTCAGATTACTGTCCTGAACGGTCATCTTGCCCTCAAAGCTTTTTTCACTTGCTTTCCCATTTACGTAAATCGAATCAATTCTGTAGTTTTGAAAATAGAGGCTGTCAATATTCCCTTCAATTTTCATATTGAATTTATTTCCACCTGATTTTATGCCATTCACCTTCAAGCCAAGAGAAACAGCACCTAATGGTTCATAATTCAATAAGGTTCCTATTTTAAAAGATTTAGCTTCCAGATTTCCCGTGAAACTAATGTCATCCGATCTTTTGGGCTTAATGGCAATATCTGTTGTGAGTCTGCCCAAATCACCGCCTACTGTTCCATAGGCTACAAAATCTGACGGGAATCCGCTGAAATTTCCCTTATAGGTAAGCCTCAAATCTTTCAATAAAGGCTTGGGTATATTCAGATATTTCCGGGAATATTTTTCCGGCATCCTTATGGCAGCCAGATCTTTAAAGTTGATAACGTTTTCGTATAACCTGAAATAAATGAAGGTGTTTTTCCAGTCGGGCAGTCCTTTCATTTCCAGGTCTGCATTCATTTGGGTGTTCTTCCCGATTTTTACATTAATCTTCTTAAGCTTAATGTTATTCAGCGATCCGTAAACATTTCCCGAAAATAAAATAGGTTCGTTCATTCCCCATAAATCAGGAATAACATATGCCAGATCTGCAAGTGATATGACTGATTCTTTAAAATCGCCATCTACTATATACTTGTTTAATAATTTGTTTTCTTTTCGGATTGAATCAGGTTTAAATAGTTTGTTTTCGCTGATTTTTATCCTTTTTGCTTCAAGATGAGAATGGTTTGAGAGAAACATTAAATCAGATATTTGAAAACCTGAAGAATCAATTCTTGCGTTAAAATGTAAGTTGGGAATATTGAAGCCTGATTTCTCGAAAATTGAAGCATGATCTACGGAGAATTCTTTTACGGAATCCGTATTGTGAATGTTGGTAACAGAAAGATTTAACTTGTCAAGACTAAGATCCCTGAAGTTTATACCATTCTGAATGGTATCTCTTGAAGTAAGATCACGATATGTGATTTTAGAATCTTTCAGAAAGATATTTTTGAAATTCACCTCCCATTTGGGGGATGAAACTGAATCTGATGAAGTCAGAAGAAACTGGAAGTTGTATTTAGCAGAATCCTTCTTAATATTAATCATTGAATTCTGTAAATTCAGATCTCCGATATATATTTTTTTCTTTAGCAGATTGAAGCTATCCAGTTGCAGTGTAGCTTTATCAATGGAAAACAAGGTATCCCGCTGCTGGTCTTCAATCGTAAGTTTATTAAGAATCAGACCTTTAAAAAAGGCAATATCAACTCCTTCAACTGTGAATTTAGTATTGTAATTCCTGGAAAGTTGTTTCATCAGCCATTGGGTCATCCATGTTTGAACCTTTGGAGAACGGAATACATAATAAGAGGCTCCAAAGAGAATGGTGATCACAAGAATTGAAATGAGAACTATTTTAGACCTTTTTTTGATACCTTTGTTGTTTTAAATTTAATGAGTTAAGCTTTTTAAAAGCGTTATTTATTCAGGCTAAAATTACAATATTTTCCTCAGAGGGAAGTGTAATTAGCTTAAATTTAGTTAAATGATAGTAAATAAAGATATTATTATACTTGGAATAGAATCTTCATGCGACGATACCTCGGCTGCGATTATCTGTAATAATTTATTACTGAGTAATGAAGTTGCTTCTCAGGGTGTTCATAAGGAATATGGAGGGGTAGTTCCCGAACTGGCTTCGAGGGCACATCAGAAAAATATTATACCGGTTGTTGACCTTGCCATAAAAAAAGCGGGCATTAATTCAGAGGATATTTCAGCTGTCGCTTTTACTCGTGGTCCGGGCCTTTTGGGAAGTCTTTTGGTGGGAACTTCATTTGCCAAAGGCTTTGCTCTTGCAAAGGGAATCCCTCTCATTGAGGTGAATCATCTTCAGGGACATGTACTTGCTCATTTTGTTAAGGGGAACCCTGATGATAATCATGCACCTGTGTTCCCTTTCCTTTGCCTGCTTGTTTCCGGCGGTAATTCACAGATTATTGTAGTGCATGATCATCTGCATATGGAAATAATTGGCCAAACAATTGATGATGCTGCGGGTGAAGCTTTTGATAAATGTGCTAAAGTTATAGGCCTGCCTTATCCGGGCGGTCCGCTTATTGATAAACTTGCAAAGGAAGGCAATCCCAAAGCAATTAAGTTTGCAATGCCAAAAATACCAAATCTGGATTACAGTTTCAGCGGATTAAAGACTTCATTCCTGTATTATATTAGAGACAGAATTGCCGAAAATTCTGATTATATTGAACAGAACAAAGCCGATATCTGTGCCTCTCTGCAACATACCATCATTCAGATCCTAATGGTCAAACTAAAAAAAGCAGCCGTGGAAACGGGGATCAGGACCATTGCAGTGGCCGGAGGTGTATCCGCAAATTCCGGATTACGAAATACACTGATTAAAGAGGCAGAAAAACATAATTGGAATCTACACATTCCACCATTTAAATTTACAACTGATAATGCAGCGATGATAGCCATTACCGGTTATTATAAATATCTAAAGGGAGAATTTGCTTCACAGGATGCGGTTCCCTATTCGAGGGTGACAATTTGATGTGCTGATGTTGAGGTACTGATTTGCTGAATGTTTAATGAATATAAAAGGCTGCCAAAACAGCCTTTTATTTATTTTAAGTATCTACTCTTATCTAATAGCCTACTCGCACAAGTCAACTCATCAGCACCTCAGCTACCATGCAAACATGGGAAATTTCTCCATCATCTCATTTACCGTTTTACGGACTTCGGTAATGTTGTTGTCATTGTCAATATCCGAAAGAACTTTATCAATCAGGTCTACAATTATTTGCATGTGTTCTTCTTTTAAACCCCTGGTGGTAATGGCCGGTGTTCCAAGACGTAACCCTGAGGTAAGGAATGGTGAACGTGAATCAAAGGGAACCATATTTTTATTGACAGTAATATCGGCTGCAACGAGTGCATTCTCTGCTTTTTTGCCTGTAAGGTCAGGGAATTTTGTTCTCAGATCAATTAACATGGAATGGTTGTCCGTTCCTCCTGAAATTACCTTATAACCTTTACTGATCATTGCCTGTGCCATGCGCGCTGCGTTTGATTTAACCCGCTGCTGATATTGCTTGAATTCGGGAGAGAGCGCTTCTTCGAAAGCAACAGCTTTTGCGGCAATGACATGTTCGAGAGGCCCACCCTGAATTCCCGGGAATATTGCTGAATCGATCAGTGAAGACATCATTCTTACTTCACCTTTTTTGGTGGTGATTCCCCATGGATTTTCAAAGTCTTTACCAAGGAGTATAATTCCACCGCGAGGTCCTCTTAAAGTTTTGTGAGTAGTGGAAGTGACAATGTGAGCATATAAAAGAGGACTATCAAGTAAACCGGTAGCAATCAATCCGGCAGGATGAGCCATATCGACCATCAGCAAAGCACCTATGCGATCTGCCAGGGCCCGCATCCTCTTATAATCCCATTCCCTTGAATAAGCTGATGCACCTGCAATGATGAGTTTTGGCATTTCTTTTAAAGCCACTTCTTCCATCATTTCATAATCGACCGTACCGGTTTCTTCCTTTACACCATAGGCTACTGGTCTGTAAAGCAACCCCGATGAGTTTACCGGAGATCCGTGCGAAAGATGGCCGCCATGAGATAAATCCAAACCCATAAAAGTATCGCCGGGTTTGAGTACTGTCATCAGAACAGCCATGTTTGCCTGAGCCCCGGAATGTGGTTGAACATTGGCATACTCGGCATTAAAAAGTTTTTTAAGCCTGTCGATTGCCAACTGCTCTGCTTCATCGATAAACTGACATCCACCATAATAACGATGGCCGGGATAACCTTCTGCATACTTGTTCGTAAGACATGAACCCATTGCCTGCATCACCTGGTCTGATACAAAGTTTTCTGAGGCAATTAATTCAATTCCTTTTTTTTGTCTCTGTTTTTCTTTCTCAATAATTTCGAAAATCTGGTTATCCTTTTTCATTTTTTTATTATTAATATGATTTCAGCCACTTTAATTTTTAAACTGATCAGAAGAAATTACTCGCAGCAAATTTACAATTTCATCTCCGGAGATTAAGTCCTGTTTTTTGTTTTATCAGCAAAATAATAATAAATTATTTTTAAATCAGCTCAATCCTCTGTAAACTGGACCAAAGCTGACCGATAAGCATTAAAAATTGTTGATTTGGATACAAAACCAATGTATTTCATTTCATCCACTACGGGCAGATTCCAGGCCTCACTTTCCTTGAACTTTTTCATCACGACATCCATCCTGTCGTTTAACGTAATTGTTGCAGGAGGAACCGTCACAAGATCCTTCACGAGAATCTGCTCATAAAGATCCTTGTTAAATATGATCTCACGGACATCGTCCAGCAAAATAATTCCCTGGAGTAAATTATTACTGTCTACAACCGGAAAGATATTCCGTTTTGATTTGGAAATTATTTTTACAAGATCCCCCAGTGTACCGTCGATTCTAACCGTCAGCAAATCCCTTTCGATCACATTTCGAAGCTTTACAAGAGTTAGTACTGCTTTATCCTTGTCATGGGTTATAAGATCCCCTGTTAAAGCAAGTCGTTTATGGTAGATTGAATGTGGTTCAAGAGGGTTAACGGTAAGATAAGAAATAGCTGAGGTAATCATGAGTGGAATAAACAATCCAAAACCCCCCGTGATTTCGGCAATCAGGAAAATAGCTGTCATTGGAGAATGCATGACACCAGCCATCATTCCTGCCATCCCTGCGAGAACAAAATTTTGTGCAGATACATGAAACCCATTCTGATTCAAGATCAGCGTGATGAAATAACCTCCAAAACCACCGATAAAAAGTGTCGGGGCAAATACCCCTCCAATACCACCGGAACCCATGGTAGCTGAAGTAGCCAGAATTTTCACCAGCATAATCAGAAGAATAATCAAAGGAAACAGAAGGTGATTATCTTTTAATCCGGTCAGGAGAGAGTTGTTCAGAATACTCGGCCCCTGATTATTTAAAATAAGATTGATGGAAGTGTAACCCTCACCCCATAGAGAGGGAAAGAAAAATATCAATATTCCAAGTATTACCGCTCCGGTCAGAATTCGGACGTAAGTCTTTTTAATCTTTCTGAAGAGGCTTTCAAAATAGATATTGCCTCGGGTGAAAAGGAAAGAAAAGAAACCACAGAATATTCCAAGTATAATGTACCAACCGATATTTTGAAGCTGAAAAGGTTGTTCGAATTTGAAGGAAAACTGATAGGCGCTTCCCATGAAAAAGAAAGCTATAGTAGCTGCTGAAGCTGAGGAGATCAGCAAGGGGAGCAGGGACGACATGGTAAGATCGAGCAACAGAACTTCAATGGCAAAAAGCATTCCGGCGAAAGGAGCTTTAAATATGCCCGAAATGGCCCCTGCAGCCCCGCAACCAACCAAAAGGGTCATCATCCTGTAGTTCATTCCAAAGAAGCGTGCGATATTTGAGCCAATTGCAGAACCGGTAAGCACGACAGGAGCTTCGGCCCCAACAGATCCTCCAAACCCGATCGTGATCGTACTTGAAATCATGGAGGTAAACATGTTATGGGATTTAAGCTGACTTTTCTGACATGAAATAGACTCAAGAACCTTGGTTATTCCATGATTAATATCTGCTTTGACAAAAAACTTAATAAACAGGACCGTGAGGAGTATGCCAATTCCGGGATAAACAAGATATTGATAACTTTCATTAGGAGATTCAAAGTTCTTTGTAAGGATAAGACTTGCCAGGTGAATGATATTCTTAAGAACAATGGCCGCAAAACCACTGCCTAATCCAACAAGCAGACTAAGTACGAGCGTAAATTGCCTTTCATTCAGGTGTCTCATCCGCCACCTTTTTAAATTAGTCAGAAATTTGGGTGCTATTTTCATATCTGAAGCAAAAGTAACGATATTTCCTGCTATCAAAAAAAATCCCTATATTGTTTCAGCTGTCTGTTTAATTATTTAATATTAGATGTTTATACCTGCTGAGGAGTAATGAAGAAAGCAGACAATATACGGTAATCCGGGAGTGGAAAAATTAATCGGCAGAACAAAATGCAAATGAATGCTGATAATTTTCAAATCTGTTTTTAGAGAAATAAAAAATACTTTATATTTGCATCCGCTTAACCGGGGGAGACAACTTGTTTTAAAAGCTTATCAATTCTAAGGTTTAGCCAATAGTAATGCGGGAATAGCTCAGTTGGTAGAGCACAACCTTGCCAAGGTTGGGGTCGCGAGTCCGAGTCTCGTTTCCCGCTCAGAAATAGTAATTACGTTCATAAAGATTTTATCATGCAATTGCGGGAATAGCTCAGTTGGTAGAGCACAACCTTGCCAAGGTTGGGGTCGCGAGTCCGAGTCTCGTTTCCCGCTCAATGAATTGCCCAGGTGGTGGAATGGTAGACACGTTGGACTTAAAATCCAATGGCCATTACAGGCCGTGCGGGTTCAAGTCCCGCCCCGGGTACGTTTATTAGTTCAAGAACCCTTGCTTTCTTATAGATTGTGAGGGTTTTTTTGTTGGAGAGCAACAGGAAAAATATGGATAAAGGGGATCGGGCAATATTTATGAGAGAGGAAATGCGAATGAATTTACTATCCGTCGTTGCAATTATTGTTTAAATTCAATCACACTCTGATTCTTCCATCTGTAACGATCAGGTTAAGAAATTTGAGGAAGAGGTATGATGATAAATGACTGCATTTGGTAGATATTAAAAAAACTGATCCCATGATTATTTTAATCAATACATAGGTGAGAGTTACCTTGCAGTTGACTTTACCTGGACTGCTCTCTTATAATAGTTGACATGTTAAAGGATGAGATAGTTCTGCGAGAAAAGTGAATGATGAAAAGTAAGCAGCGAATTTGCATTCTCCGAAATAAAAGCTGCGAAGAGATAAGTAGTGAGAATAAATTGATGTTGTATTTTACATTCTTTTTGTTATTTAACAAGAATACTGCTAAATTTTACATGGGCCCTCCTCGTATTAAGTCCGTATTCGGTTCGTACTAAGGTCGTCCCGGCTTTTTTAAAGAGAATTTACATAATATGATAAAGTAGAATTCATTTTTAAAATAAAATGGGTCAATCCAAAATACGAAGTTATTTCATTTCATATACTTATACTGTCATTTTTTATCATAATAGTTCATTTTGCTATCATTCATTTACTTATTTAAGTTTATTTTTTAAAAATTGTTAAATATATTTATTTCTCGTTATACGTTTTTATGCAATAAGTTATATCTTTACCTCGACTTTACTAAATAGAGGATTTGAAGGGTAATATTTCTATATAATTGAACATTGATGATCAGTTATTTTAGACTATTGTTTTAGTGGGTCAAAAGAGGTAAAGAGTAAATAATTTTAACGACTGCTAACTATGAAAATTCTGTTTCACATGTTCGTCCTATTGCTTATTGTGTCCTGTACTGTCCAAAAAGAGGCCAATAGACCCATTGCTGCGGTTGTCGACTATAACAAGTATAATGATTTTTATATTTCCGAGTCTGTAACTGCAGATTTTAAATACGTCAATCTTGGGAAAATTTATTCCAGGATAATGTTTGAATACAACAGAAGTCATCATAAGAATAAACTGAACTCTCCCCAAAATGCTATTAAGAGTTCTGCAGATGATTTATACATAGCCGATCCGCAGGAAGTAGTTGATAAACTCCATCAAGAGGCTGTAAATATCGGAGCAAACGGGATAATTGGATTTCAGCTGGAATACGTACCTTCTTTGCCCCCTTCCTATTATGCGTCCGGAGTAGCAATTAAAAAATAGATGTTCTTCAGAATTTGACACTCTCAAATAAACGTTTTAATTGGATCCGGGAGAATTCCTGAGTTGATGAGCCTGCGGTTCGCAGACAATTGAATGCATGATCCAAGGCGAAGGAGGAGGATTCTAAAACCGAAAAATACTGGCTTTTATTTTATTCTTCGTCTGAGGCCCATGATCAGCTTGTTATTGGCTGGTATTGAGAAGAACTTAAAGCCATACATACTTAAATCGCCTTTTAGATTACGGTTTTTAGCGCTGATGGATCTGAATTCAAATATAGAGCCAATAATGTTTTCATAATTCTGGCGCTTTTCTTTTGGCGCATCAAAAATAACTTTCATCAATAAGTTGAAAGCGTCTTCTTCTGACAAGGCTGTCACATTTTCAAATGATAATTCTTCCAAAGATATTTCCTTTTCCATACATTTCTGCTTTAATGAAAATAGAGAACATAATTCTATTGTAACACTAAATTTAATTGTCTATTTATTTCCGTAAATACCAAATTCCCGCCAACGGCTTTTATCAATATTAAGTCTGACAATGCTTTTTGCTTCCTGTATTTGCTTTTTGATCTCGCTCATTTTTATCTTGGCCCGCAGTGCCTTGGTTTTGAAGTCAACTTTCAATTTGTCAATTTCTTCATCATAAGCTGCAAACAAAGCATTGTCATTTTGTAATTTGTGAATATACTTTTCGTCAATGCCTTTGTTTCCAAGCTGTTCAATATTGTTTCCAAGTGCGGTCAATAGCAACTGAGTTCGGACGACATACTTTGAATAGACTTTAGATATACATTTTTTTAGAGATAGAGGGAATCATTTTCTCTTCTCATTTGCCCCCTCCTTTGGTATATGAGACGAATATATTATTTAATAAATTCTCTTATTCCCAACTGAGATCATTGTTGGGATAAAAGGAAACCTCACAGCTGCAAATTGTAACAGAATACGGTTTAACTGAAGGTATAATGTGATGATAAATAGTTTAATATGGCCCTTTTCTGAGGTCAAAAGTAAAAATAAACAGCCAATCACGGGATGATACCATCCTTGTAAATTAACATTAATTTAATAAATAGCCGTCTGCTAAGAATGTGGTGTGGCTGACAATATAAAATAGTAGGAGAATTAATCCTCAATTTTATCTTTTCAATTTTCACCAATGATGAATGGCAGATTCAATTAGAAAAAGAGCGGTTTTGATGAATTTATGATTCCTCGTTTCTGCTAATGTGGTCATTTAATTCCTACATAGATTTTTTTTGGTGATTTTTTAAAAATTAGCCTAATGGATTTAAAATAGGATCAATGATCAGTGAGCTTAAAATTATATGGAGTCCATGTCTCATATAGTGTCCGAAATCTTGTTCACCCGTTTTTTGATCCCTCCTTAAAATCAGATCTGCTTACAAGGTTTGGTTGGTATTAATTCGTAATTAGTTCGTGGAATTCGCCTTAATCATTACGCATTTCATTGCATCTGCACTTGCTATTTTATCAAAGAATTCCACAAAGCCGTTGTAATCCGAAGCCGGATATTGACCTTTATAAAGCTGGTAAACGCGGGTATAGTATATTTTATTGCCTGCATATTCAACCTTGGCCGTATATTTTCCAAACTTGTCGGTAATAAGAACCGGCTGAGGGAGGTGTTCAGGCCTTAATGCAGCGGGCAGTTCGTAAACTGTTGTATCAGCTTCAAAAGAAGGTCTCCTGATAAGGATTCCGCGTTTCCTGGATCGCATGCTGTAAGGCGAATTCTTTATCTGATTTGAAAAATTCAATGGCAGAAAGTACCTCGAACCCAACTGCGTAAGGCAATTTTCAAAATTCACGTTCAGGGTTTCCTCAATGGAAGGGATGATGGCTTTATTTTCTGTGTATTTAAAATTGACAATCTGGAAACCTGGAAATTTCATCCTTTCAGAAATTCTTCGCTTTTTATCTGTATCATCAGCCAAATAGGTTGGCAGAATGTGATCATAGTTCAATCCCTTAAATACAGAATGAATTTCAGCTGATCCCTTTCCGTTTTCATCCATTTTAAGATACGAGGTGTGGATTTCTTTATTGTCGTTCAGGCTATATATTTTAGTATGCACAATCTTGCCATCTTTATCATCGATTAGAAGTACATCACGGTCGTCGGTAAAGTCGCCCAGGAAACCGCAAGGAACCCGCTGATTGGTGCATTCAAGCCAGATGGTGTCGCTCTTCAGGGGAACGCATAAAAATGCATGGTTGAACTGAGAGGAAGGGAATTCACTCAGCAGGGAAGGAGCCGTGCTCCCGGCTCTTACAAGGCAATAATTGGATTTTATACCCACTGCTTCAAGCATCGTTTTCATGTAGTTTGTCAGTGCCTTGCAATCGCCGTATGACAATCGGTGAACCATCGCGGCGTCGAATGGTTGCCATCCGCCGATACCAACCTGGATGCTGACATACCTGGTGTGGCCCTGCATGTATTCATATATCTTTCTGATTTTTTCATAATCATCTGTAATGCCGGCCACAAGATCATTCATTACCTTTTTCGTGTCGTCGCTTAAATTATTTTTCCCTTTGTTCAAAGTTGAAATGAATTTTCCAAAATTTTCCCAGGAGGTGAGACTGCCTTTGTAATTGTCAATTTCAAAATCGGCAGGGGCGGCGATGACATGCGGAAATATTTCTTCTTCCGAAACGCTGTAGGGCTCATATTCCTGAGCTTTAAGATTCTGCAATTCCCAATAATAGATATTGTTTTCTGAATCGGAGGTGACAGAGGCCCGTGAAGGAATATTCCGTTCTGTAAACCGGAATGTCAGATTCTTGGGGATTGTGGCCTTGTATGAACTTTTTTCAACTGCAAGGTTGAAATATGGCTGAGGCTCCCAGGAAGGAAATGAAAAGAGGCCGTCCCATGACTCTTCGTAAGAATATTCAACAGTGAAAGGAAAGTTTCTGATCTTCGGATCGATGTATTTTACCCGGTTATCTTCATAAATAGAGAAACCTGAAATGGCACTGTAATCAAGGATTTCATCACCCGGTATTTTTTTGATTTGTACACCATTTTCATCAAAAACCCGTCCCTTGACTCCCGATATTTTACTGAACTTATCGTAGAATTCCTGAAAATAAGCATCTTTGAGACCGTTTTTATTCAAGACCGTGATAGCATAAGTTACGTTAACAGTGGCCTTACTGATTGATTTTATGTTCAGTACAATCTCCTGGTTCCGTACTACTGACCGTGCATTTTCCCTGAGCGTTTTCGGGATATCTGCAACATTGTACTTAATTTCTTTGGCAGAAACTGATGAAGATATAATCAGGAAAACAGCAATCAGGAAAGCAGGAACAAGTTTTTTGCTCATCGTTTTTATAATCTTTTAATTACTATTTGTTCAGAATGCTTTTTGACTATTTCTGAAAATAGGGCCCTCAACTGGCCGTATTCAGATTCATTGTAAATCGCCTTTTTTATGACAAACCGGTATGATAACGTGACAGATTTATCAACGGAAAAGATCTGGTACTGAAGGTATGCGCTGCCATCCTGCAATTTTATACTGTATTCTTTCGGAAACTCTGAAACTTCAAACCCCTGGGGCAGTTCAAGCCTAAAAACATAGGTAAGATCTGAGGGTGTGATGAAATCTACAGGATATTTACGGTCTTCCGATTTAAACGGATTAGAACTAATCTGCTGATACAGCATTGGATTGATATAAATCAAATTCCCGGCGGTGCTGACAACATTTTTTAATTTTACATCGTACGACTCCGTCACAGGAGAGTATATGCTGTCAAGATTGGCTATATTACAGTTGAGAACGCTGCAACCTTTATGTTCCCTTTCAAATCCTCTTACGTACTCCTCCTTAGAATTAAATTTTTCATATTTTTTCCTGAAATCGAAAGCAGCATAATTGGAATTGGTTACGGAAATTTTCCCTTCAAGAACATTCTCAGGCTTTAATTTCATTTCAAGACTTATGATTTTTTTTTCTTGTCCCGGATTGAAATCTACCCATTCTGATTTTTGAGTATCTACGATTCTGCCCATCAGGTTAATACATCTTTTGGGAAGCATCCCTGCCGGAATAAACTCCTCTGTGGCATCCAGAAAATATGTTTTGCCGTTTAAGATAACATAAGCGACAACATAGTTTAATTTGTCCAGAGATGGACTTACCGGTGATAAAAAACCATTTTGGCGAGTGCTTAGAACAATAGGGTATACCTCAAAATCCAGCTTTTTAAGCAACTCAATCAGAGTCAGATTTACATCAGCAGAATTACCTATTTTTTTGTTGAAAGGTTCACTTAAATTGTCTGACGAACTGGCAACTGATTCAATTTCATTCCATTTAATGCCCTTTTTCACCGCTTCGTGTGCTGCAATCAAGCGGTCCATCGGGGAATTATATTTTTTCTCAATATTTTTGGCAATACTGTTGAGAAAGGCACATCCCTGCATCGCTTTCCCAAAGCGGTTGCTTTCAGTCAACCTCTCGTTGACTGCTTCCCAGGTTGTGCTTAGCTCCTCATAAAGCCCCGGGATGGTTATGTTCAGTATTTCTATTTCAAATTTAGACTTGTAATTCTCGTCAGAGTTCATGTAAGGTTCCTCCTTAAAAGCGGGCATATTCTTTGCCACCCAACGTGAATCTGTATTTACTGCAAGAGGTTCAAAACCGAAAAAATTCTTTTTAAATGTTAAATATATAGATGGTTCAATGACCAGCTCGCTCCACCGCACCGGAATTACCTCCTGAAACCGCCATTGAGGAGGTAATCCCTGATAGGAAAATTGCATATCAATAATCGAACCTTCCTTTACATTAGGCATAGCAACCCTTTTTCTGTAAACCCTTTTGGTTACATTTTCCTTAAAGATCGATTCGGATTTAAGCTTTGATTCAACAATTTCCCCATTCTCAAGATTATAAGTAATCCCCTTGATAGTTGCCTCCGAGGGGAAAGCGAAAACCTGGTTGCCCCAAATGCTTCCCTCTTTTTTGAATATCTTTATCCGGATTGTTCTTTCAAAACGGAAATTGGATGATTTAAAATAGCCGAAATCACAAAGAATTGCGGCTACTGCGCTGGTATCGGTCGGGTAAACTTTCATCTCAAGGTCAGCCTTGTCAATTTTCCCGAATTTAACGGGATCCTTTCCAAATAAGAAAATGGGAATTATAAAAAATAAAAATCCGGATATGATTCTTAGGAATGTGCTTTTTAGATGCATAGGTCAATTATTTATTTAAATAAATGTTAGTAATTAATATTAAGTTGGTTATAAATAGATTTCCTTCTATTTTAAAATGAAAATCTATATAAATAGATATTAAATGTTTAATCAAATCATAGGTAAGTGAAACATAAAATATGGTTTTACAATATTAAAAATATTTTTTTAACAATTAGAGTTATGACTCTGCAATATTTGTAAAGAATTTTTGGAAGAGTGTCGTCTGAAGGCTTAAAACTAAAGGCCTAAGCTTGATTACGTGGAGGGCATGGCGGTGAAGGCTCAGATTTTCAAAGAATTAAAATTTGTCATACTCTGTATGACTCTTCTTTTCTTTGCTTTCTGTGATGGAATAATCGGTTTTGTTATTATGCAGGATATGGGAGGATCAGATTCATGAACAGAAAATCATTTTTTTCCCTGTGCGTTTCTGCTTTGTTAAATTAATTTATCATATTATTTCCCTACTTTCCTACTTCCTACTTTTTATTTTCTATGTTTCCCAATTAGATCTGTTTGGGTAAAAATAGGATTCATTCGGTGCATAATGGAATGATGGGATATGAATGAGTGATAAAATAAAGTCTGGCTTGATTCTAAAATACTTTCGATACATTTACTTCAGTGCTCGTGTTAATTAACTGCGCTGATCTTCGAATCGTTCTCAATTCGTGTAATCTGTAAGTGGAATTCGCAAATAACCTCAAATTCTCAATCCATCTCCACAACTGTTATCCCGGAACCTCCAAACTGGACATGTTCGTCGCGAACGGAGCGGACGGCCGGCTCTGTGCGTAGATAGTTCTGAATCAATTCTCTCAGAATGCCGTTGCCTTTGCCGTGAAGAATGCGGATCTCTTTCGCTTCTACCATGATTGCTTCGTCGAGAAATTCCTGGATCTTTTGTAGGGCTTCCTCTGCACGCAATCCCCGGACATCAATATTGGGCTTGAAATTGAGTTTCTTTTCCCCGATCTCCATATTGATTCTGGAAAGGGTGTTGTTCACCGCCGTAGTTCTCTTCGTTTCATTGCGTGAGACCGGTTCAAGCTTACTTTTCTTTACCGTGGAACGTAGCTGTCCGAAGGCCACGGTAACCCTGTCATCCTTAATTTCCAGAACTTCACCTGCGGTGTCCTGTTCCTTGAGCTTTACCCAGCTTCCCACGTGGATCTCCTCAGGGGCTTTGCGGGGAACCGGAACCTGTTTGGGAGTCTCCGCCTTTTGGGGACGTTCTTTCTTGCGGTCTTCCCTGCGCAGAAGCTTCTCCATTTTGCGGTTGATCAGTTCTTCCGTTTCGGCATTTTTCTTTGTCAGGTCTTCCTTGAATTCTTCCACCTTCTGTCTTATTTCGCGGGTGCGCTCCTTTTCCGCAGCGGCTTCCTTGATTTCGCGGATAGTGCTTTCAATGATCCTGTTCGAGGCGGAAAGGATTTCACTGGCTTCTCTCTTGGCCTGATCGATGATTTCTTTCCGCAATTTCTTCGTCTCGGATAGATTGGTTTCGTAAGTCTCTACCAGTTGATCGAGTTTTTTCTCCGACTCATGTACCTTCTGACGCTTGGTTTCCCAGTAACGTTTATCACGCACAATATCGCGCAGGTGCTTGTCAAAATCAATGTGTTCGGCCCCTACCTTTTCAGTTGCTTCCTGCAGAATCTCCTCCGGAAGGCCTATTTTGCGGGCAATCTCGAAGGCGAAAGAACTTCCCGGTTTGCCTATCTCAAGCTGGAACAACGGTTCCATGCGGTGCGAGTCGTAAAGCATGGCCGCATTGACGATTCCCTCAGCCGATGAGGCGAAATGCTTCAGATTGGTGTAATGGGTGGTGATCACACCGAAAGTGCCCAGCAGGTTGATCCTCTTCAGAATGGATTCGGCAATGGCGCCTCCAAGCATCGGCTCGGTACCGGTACCAAATTCATCAATAAGCACCAGGGATTCCGGGCTGCAGTTTTTGACAAAGAACCTCATGTTGATGAGGTGTGAGCTGTAAGTGCTCAGATCGTTTTCGAGCGACTGGTCATCTCCAATGTCGATGAATATCTTCTTAAATACTCCCATCCGGCTGTCCACATGCAGAGGAACGGGCAGACCGCACTGAAACATGTATTGAAGCAGTCCAACCGTTTTGAGGCATACCGATTTTCCGCCCGCATTTGGACCTGATATCAGTAGAATCCTGTCTTGGACGTCAAGCTTGATGTTGAGCGGAACAATTTTGCGGTTTTCCCTGCGCAGGTTGATTTCCAGTAGGGGATGCCGTGCCTCCATCCACTCAATTTGTGGAGAAGGAAAGATATTGGGTTTTACGGATTTGCTTTCAATGGCCCACAGAGCCTTTGAACGGATGAAATCAAACACGGCCATCATCTGGTAGGAATAGGCAATATCGTCCGCATAGGGGCGCAGTTCGTCAGTGAATTGCGTAAGGATGCGTACGATCTCGCGCTGTTCTGCAGATTCCAGTTCGCGGATCCTGTTGTTGGTCTCCACAATTTCTTCAGGTTCCACATAAGCGGTGCGTCCGGTAGCGGATTCATCGTGGATGATTCCCCTGATCTTGCGTTTGTTTGAGGCGATTACAGGTATGACAGCCCTGCCGTCACGCATGGACACGGAGACATCCTTTTCCACCAATCCTTCAGCCTGAACCTTGCGAAGGATGCTGTTCATTATTTTGCTGATGTTTGACTGAAGTGAGAGGATTTCGCGCCGTATCTGTGCAAGTTCAGGCGAGGCATTATCCTTAATCTGTCCATGCTTGTTAATGATCTTATCCAGCCTCTCGTAGATAAAAGGGAAAAGCTGTACGTTCCGGATAATTTCCTTCAGGCGGGGCAGAACCTTTTCATCCGCATTGTTGAGAAACAATACGATAGCCCTTATGGTTTCAAGGGAACGTCTGAGATCAAACAGGTCGTTGACATCAAGAAAGGATCCGATGACTTTGGCACGTTGAAGGGCCGGGCGCATGTCGATGAAATAACCGACAGGAAAGTTCATCCCTTCCGAGATGATCCGCATGAATTCGGAAGTCTCTTCAAGCTGGCGGTTAATGATATCGATAGCTGTCGAAAATTCCATGTGTTCGACCAGCTCTTGGCCAAGGGTGCTCAGGCAGCGCGAACGAAGCAGTTCACGGACTTTATCGAAACCTGTTTTAGATTCAAAATTTGAAGGATAAATATCCATCCGGTAATTATCTGATTAAGATTGCAAAAGTAATAAATTAGAATGATGTGATGATATGCGGTGATGTGTTGTTGATGAGGGTATGGACAAAAAACCACGAAGTGGTTTAATTATGAATAGCCCCGGATGTAATCCGGGGCTATTGAAGACAAAAGCTTGAACCCGGAAAGGGTTCAACAATTATGGATGTGACGAAATGATGATGAGACGATGTGCTGATGCGATGATGCGCTAATGGGGTGGGGTGATGATGGTCCCCGGTATTTAAATCGTTTGTGTTAATTCGTCCCTAATTCGTGAAATTCTTGCTCTAACCATGTAAAACTTGCTACAGAGTGGTGAACAATTATTCTAATTCCCATGTTAAGTAATTAAAATTCAAGCTATGAAATGGATCACAAGGGAGAAGCCGATCATCGACAGGGTGGCTTGTTGCTGGCTTCTGAAAAGATTTGTGGACAAGGAGGTGGAGTTTCTTTTTGTCCCTGTAAATCAGGTGATGGATGTGGCCATGGAGAAGGATGCAATTCCATTTGATATGCCGAATGTAGAATATACACACGAAGGGGAATTCTGTACCTTTGACTATATAATCAGGAAGCATAACTTAAAGGATCCGGCTTTGCATCAGCTTGCTGAGATTGTAAGAGGAGCTGATACCGGGAAAATGGATCTCGCCCCGCAGATTCCGGGTCTATGGGCTATTTCAGCCGGGCTCTCCTACAATACGAAGGATGATCAGGAGATGCTGGAGATCTGTATGAAACTCTATGATGCCCTGTACAGCTGGGCCAAATACATGCTTACCGAGATCAATACCTGGAATATGGTGCTGAAATACTCACAATAGAGATAAAATTAACCACGGAGACACGGAGAACACAGGGGGTCACAGAGGAAACAGAGTTCCTTAAGCAAACAAAAGGTTCTTATTTTTAGGAATCTTTTTGTTCTTGCTGAATTATTAAAACTCTCCGTGAAACTCTTTGTTCTCAGTCTCTCCGTGGTCAAAATCCTTATCCGCAGATCACCAGGAAATAGTTTTTCTTTCCTTTCTGAACCAGAAGGTATTTCCCGTCGATGAGGTTTTCCGAACTGACTTTTTCTTCCGGGCTCTCCACTTTGACTTTGTTTACAGCGACCCCTCCACCTGATACATTCCGGCGGGCTTCACCTTTGGAAGGAAAGATTCCGGTCTTTTCAGCCAGAAGAGTAATTATATCTATGCCCTTGTTGATATCTTCCTGGCTGACCTGGAATTGGGGCACCCCTTCAAAAACGGAAAGAAATGTTTCTTCGTCAAGCTTTTTCAGCGTCTCTTCAGTGCCTTTTCCAAAGAGTATTTCAGAAGCCTCAACAGCCATCTCGTAATCAGCCTCGGAATGAACCATGCAGGTCACTTCCTTGGCAAGTGCCTTCTGAAGCATCCTCAGATGTGGAGCCTGTCGGTGATTTTCAATCAGATTTTCAATGTCTTGCTGTGAGAGCAGTGTGAATATCTTGATGTATTTTTCTGCGTCTTCGTCAGAGGTATTTAGCCAGAACTGGTAGAATTTATAAGGGGATGTTCTTTTGGGATCCAGCCAGACATTGCCCGATTCGGTCTTTCCGAATTTGGATCCGTCTGCCTTGGTAATCAGCGGACAGGTCAGCGCAAAAGCCTCACCTCCCGATTTCCTCCTGATCAGTTCAGTGCCGGTGGTGATATTACCCCACTGATCGGAACCGCCCATCTGAAGCTTACAGTTTTTGTTTTCATACAGATGCAGGAAATCGGTTCCCTGAACCAGTTGATAAGAAAATTCAGCAAATGACATTCCGGAACTGTTATCCGGATCAAGGCGTTTCTTCACTGAATCCTTTGACATCATGTAATTAACCGTAATGTGTTTCCCTATCTCGCGGATGAAACGCAGGAAACTGAAATCTTTCATCCAGTCGTAATTGTTGACTATCTCTGCTGAATTTTCCTCCCCTGAATCAAAGTCGAGAAACTTGGATAGTTGGTTTTTAAGACATTCCTGGTTGTGGCGCAGAGTCGGCTCATCAAGAAAATTACGTTCCTGTGATTTCCCCGAAGGATCGCCAATCATGCCCGTGGCGCCGCCTACCAGCACAATGGGTTTATGTCCTGCAACCTGGAAATGCTTTAACATCATCACGCTCACCAGGTGTCCGATATGTAAAGAGTCTGCCGTTGGATCGATGCCGACGTATGCCGAGGTAAGTTCTTTTTTCAACTGTTCTTCCAGCCCGGGCATCATGTCATGAATCATCCCTCTCCAGCCAAGTTCTTCAATAAAATTCATTTTGCCAATCAATTAAAACAACAAAGTTTTCGATAAAAATTTCGGCAAAGATACATTTTTTGTAGAGACGCGATTTATCGCGTCTGTCGAAACACGGTTTATCGCACCGGTTAATCACGTCCCTGTAGAGCAATGTCATTAAGTTAAGGATTAATTGATAAAAAACAGAGGACAAAGATCTTAATTTTGAAGTTGCAACACAAAAATTAAATCCTAAGTCCCCATGTTAGATGCAAATGTAAAAATTATTGAAGAGTTAAAGGCGTTTCTTTCAATTGTAAACGAATCTCCTGATATTTTAGAAAAGTTTGCTACTCAAAAAAATGCTTTTACAAGGGAAAGAAAACTACCTTTTAATCGTTTAGTTCTATTGATTGCCAAATTATGTAAGAAAACCCTCAGCTTTGAAATAGACAATTTTTTTGAGGAGATAAACCTTAACACAAGCTGCACTGTGAGCGCATTTTCGCAACAAAGAATGAAACTCGATTCCTTCTTTTTTGAAGTGTGGAACAAGTTTTTGTCTAAACTATTTTACCATTATTATGAGTCAAACGTGAAGCGATGGAAAGGTTATCGTTTAGTGGCTGCAGACGGGTCCAACATAAGTCTGATAAATAAACCCGCTCTTGAAGAATATTTTGGAGGACAGAGCAATCAGATAGGAACGTTTGTTCAAGCCAAAGCTTATTACTGTTACGACGTATTGAATGAACTAATATTACATGCGAAAATTGCCCCTTATCGCTTTGGGGAATTAAACATGGCTTATTCTGCCATTGATTGCCTGGAGGAGGATATGGTGATGATTTATGATCGGAACTTTTGCAATTTCAAAATGGCTGCCTTGCACTTGTGGCAGGAGAAGGAAATTAAATTTGTCATAAGGGCCAAGGAAACACAAAATATCATTCGAACTTTTATAAAAAGCGGAGCTCAAAGTGATGTGGTCTATCTTAGAACTACCCCTGCCGCTATCAAAGGACTTTACAAAAGCGGATATATTGTCAATCGGGACACTCTTTTGAAAGTGAGGCTGGTAAGGGTAGAGTTAGATAATTCTGTTGAAGTGTTGATGACAAATTTATGGGAAGAAGAAGGTCATTCAAATTCTGAGTTTAAAGAACTATACTTTAGACGATGGGGCGTCGAAACCAATATCTCGGTTCAGAAAAATATCTTGCAGCTTGAATCCTTCAGTGGTCTTACCCAATATTCGGTATTGCAGGATTTCTATGCAACAGTTTTCATCACCAACTTGCACTCTATTCTTATAAAGGAAGCTCAGCAAACCATTGAAAATATGCAGTGTAAAAGGAAATACCCAATGAAAGTAAATCGAAACAAATCATATGGAAAATTGAAGATACATCTCGTAAGCTTATTCATTATACACGAACCAGCAGACATCCTTCAACTTCTAAACAACCATTTTATAAAAGATCAGATCCCTATAAGAATTAACCGATCATTCCCGAGAATTATTAAAAATAAGCAGTCTAAATCCAAACACAAAACTTATGCAAATTACAAACCAGCATATTAAAATCCTTAACTTAATGACATTGCCCTGTAGAGGCGCGATAAATCGTATCTCTACAGGTTACCACGGTATTTTTACTGTCGGGAGGAGGTGTTTTCTGATACGACTTGAGGAAGGGGAGAAGGCGCGGAACGAGGTTCTCGATTGGGTGGTAGAGCTTTGATTCCTGTTTTACCTTTTCCGGTATAATCGTCGTGGTATAATGTTCAATATTGGAAATCAAAAGCAGGAGAATGCTCAGAAAAAAGGCTGCTTTAAGGGCTCCGAACAAGGAGCCGCCAATACGGCTAAAGATGCCTAATGCAAAGGCTCTAATGGTCTTTTCAAATACATTGGCTACCATGTGAACGATAAATGCTACCACCAGAAAAATAAGAATAAAGGCCAGTAACTTAAGATTTCCGGGGCTCCAGGAAAGAAATTTTGATAACCAGACCTGAACAACCGGCGAGAAATCTACCCCGGCCCAGATGCCCAGAACGAGTGAAACGACAGAGGCCAGCTCGACAAAAAGTCCCTTTGTGAAGCCGCTGATAGCGCCCGCCAACAGCAATATCAAAAGAATTACATCCAGTAGATTCATCCGTTCATCGTTATTTATTGGTCGTTGAGCCCCCCAATAAATGGAAGCTGATCTTTTTAAATTTTATCTGCACAAGAAAAGTCATTCTTGGTTCGTTTCAATGATTAAAAGAGTTTAAATTTGCTGGATAAATTTATTAAAAATTCCATTGGCTCGAAGGTAGGGTTAAACTAAAATTTATTAATTTTCATTCTTTTTGTAATTTACAAGGGAAGAAAAATATACAAATACCTTTGAGACACGAATTTTATATATTTACTGTTTCATCGGTACCTAATTAAAAATTTGTGATTAAGTATGGCAATTCTTAACTCTATCATTAACTGGATCAACTATAAACGTATTTATGAGATTGAGCTTTACCGACAACATGCCAGGGAAATCCAGGAAGAAACATTGTCCTTTTTGCTGAATAAGGCCAAAGATACGGAATGGGGAAAAAAATACGATTATGAGAATACAAAATATTTAGATCAGTATCAGGAAAAAGTTCCGGTTTCTCGTTATGAGGAGGTAGAATCCTATATTCATAGGATGGTTGTCGGAGAGAAAAATATATTATGGCCCGGCGAAATGAAATGGTTTGCTAAATCATCGGGTACAACCAATGCCAAAAGCAAATTTATTCCTGTCTCAAAAGACTCTCTCAGTCAATGTCATTTCAGGGGAGGGAAAGATGTTTTAGCTATTTATTACCGCAATTTTCCCGATGCCTCGCTGCTTTCGGGCAAGACCCTCACCCTCGGGGGAAGCCACCAGGTGAATAATCTCAGCAATAATTCCTATTACGGTGATTTATCTGCAATTATGATCGAGAATCTTCCTTTCTGGACCGATTTTCACCGTACACCACCAACTGAAATCGCCTTAATCGAAGAGTTTGAGGAAAAAATAAAGCAGATCACCCACAAATCAGTGAAAGACAATGTCACTTCCCTGGCGGGGGTTCCTTCCTGGTTCTTGGTCCTTCTGAATTACGTGCTTGAGTACACCGGAAAGTCAAATATCGTGGAAGTCTGGCCAAATATTGAATTATTTATACACGGGGGCATTTGTTTTGATCCCTACCGCGAACAATACAAGCGGATGATTCCTTCTGAAAAGATGCATTACATGGAAACCTATAACGCTTCGGAAGGTTTCTTCGCCATTCAGGACGATCTTTCTTCCCCGGATATGCTGCTGATGCTTGATTATGGCATTTTCTTTGAGTTTATACCCATGAATGAGATCGAAGCAGAAAATCCCAAAGCCCTGCCCCTATGGGAAGTGGAAACCGGAGTGAATTATGCCATGGTCATCTCTACTAACGGAGGTCTCTGGCGGTACATGATCGGCGATACGGTGATGTTTACCTCCAAAAATCCGTATAAGCTTCGGATTACCGGCCGAACCAAACATTTCATCAATGCTTTCGGGGAGGAGGTCATCATCGATAATGCCGAAAGAGCTCTGAAGCAGGCCTGCCTTTCTACAGGTGCCATTATACGGGAATATACTGCCGGCCCCGTGTTTATGTCAGAAACCCAGAAAAAAGGAGCTCATCAGTGGTTGATCGAATTTGCTGAAAAGCCGGATGATATGGATAAATTTATAGATACGCTTGACCGCAAAATCCAGGAATTAAATTCGGATTATGATGCCAAGCGACACCATAATGCAACTCTTGAAAGGCCTCATGTTTTGGCCGTAGCGGAAGGGACTTTTTATCAGTGGATGCACCAGCGCGGGAAAGTGGGAGGACAAAATAAGGTTCCAAGACTTTCCAACAACCGCAATTATCTGGATGAACTGATCCGGATTAATGAATCTATAGAAAAAAACCTCTGATAAATAAAATTTAAACCGGATGAAACGACCATGAGAAATTCTTTCTGACAAAGGAGCATGATTATTGGGGAGTCCCTTATGGCTATAAAAAACAAATAATAAACTTATGAAAAAAGAACCTAAATCCATGCATATTGCCGTGGCAGGCAATATCGGAGCTGGAAAGACAACCCTGACCAGTCTGCTTGCAAAGAACTTCGGATGGGAATCCCATTTTGAGGAAGTCGAATCGAACCCTTATCTAAATGATTTCTATCACGATATGCAGCGCTGGTCATTTAATTTACAGGTTTATTTTCTCAATACCCGTTTCAGTCAGGTACTCGAGATCCGCAATTCGGGAAAAACCGTGATCCAGGACAGAACCATTTACGAAGATTCGGAAATTTTTGCTCCTAACCTGCATGAAATGGGTTTGATGAGTACGCGTGATTTCGAGAATTATCATTCTCTTTTTAACCTGATGAACAGCCTTGTCAAAGCTCCCGATCTGATCGTCTATCTTCGGGCCTCGGTTCCCACTCTGGTTCAACAAATTCAAAAAAGGGGCAGGAATTACGAAAATTCGATCCGTCTCGATTATCTGAAACAGCTTAACCAGCGTTATGAAGCCTGGGCCATGCGCTATAAACTCGGCAAGATGATGATTGTTAATGTCGATGAACTGAATTTTGCAGAAAATAAAGAAGATCTGAGTAAGGTAATTGACCGGGTTGATGCCCAGTTGCATGGATTGTTTTAAGCCTTTATCCTGAACTATTTTTTTATGAAGCGGTTTTGCTGAAATTCAGTAAAATTTCCTCACTGTCTGTAACAAATCCGTTACAGGTTCCTGTTTTTATCGTACCATAGCCATACTTTGTGCGACCTTTATCCTTGTATTAAATATACTTTGTATATTATTTCAGATACGAAGTATATAGAAAATATATAGAAAGTACATACAAAGTCCGAAAATGATACGACTTGAAGAAGAGCTTAAGATGGCCGATTTAAGAAAATGGATTGATTTTTTGTTTATAACATTGCAATTGCTCCCGAATAGATATCTAAAAAGCGTCTCTTAAAGTCGTTCTGTTTTTGAGGGAAAAGGATTTCAAGGAAATATTTCTGATGTTGGCACTCTTCTTTACTGACACAACAGTTGTGGTGTCTGCCAAAACAATTTCATTTTCTCTCCCTGTTGATATCGTTTGAGAATATAGAGTAAAATAGTAAAAATCTGAACTGATTATGCCAAGATTAATTTTATTCCGTGTAGTAAAAACTTGATCAGTCGAAAGCGTTCTCCCTGTAATTGGTCCGTGATAACAGAAATCTTTCAATCCGGAACCATCATCAAAGAAAGATACAATAGTCGCTGTTCCAAATGTTTGGTTAGAGATCCGATATGTGGTAGGATTGGTAATTTTTTTATAAACGTATCTCCAGGTATAAGTGGTACCATTCTCTATCGAAGTGTCCTTCAATGTAATTTGGGTATTATTCAATTCTTCTACTTCAAGTCTGAACTTGGAGCTCGTTGAAGAATTCGGTGTACTATAATTTGTTAAATTGAGTCTGTTACCTTCGATATCGAAAATTCCTTGTAAATAGCCATTATCGGATGAATTCCCTATTCTACTTGAAAAATAATAGGTGGAATAAAACATAATGTAGTCGTTGGAGTAATTTGCATTATTAAAAAGGGAAACATTATTTTTTGTATAATCCTGCATTTTCCATACTCCAGCAATGGATTCAAATGAAGGGTTTACAGTTAGTTCCTGTTTTTTACAGGAAAGTATTATAATGAATACAAAAATCGATAAAGTTAATTTTTTCATAGGTTCAGAATTTAGAAAGATATCGACTTTTATTTTTAATTCTCTGACAGTCCCAGGTCAGCCATTACCCGCTCTACTTTTTCCTCACATTTTTCGTCAGTTTGATAATATTGATCCCTTGATTTCAATGGGGCTTTAACTCCAATGTAGAACTTGATTTTAGGCTCTGTGCCCGAGGGGCGGACTGATACTTTAGATCCATCTTCAGTGAAGAATTGCAGAACATTGGAAGTAAATCTCTGATCGATCTTCTTTCCTTCACCGGTAGCCAGGTTCCTTTCGGTTAAAGTCTCATAATCTTTGACGATAACCAGTTTTGATCCAGCTAATTGCAGTGGGGGATTGTCCCTGAAATTGATCATCATCTGTTCAATTTCTTCGGCGCCGCTCTTACCTGTTCGGACGATGTATTTCATTTTTTCCTTGGAAAAACCATACTCCAGGTAAATATCCTGCAGGAGCTCAAAAAGTGTTTTCCCCTGATCTTTGGCCCACGCTGCGATCTCTGCCATTAATGCACAGGAACTTACCGCGTCTTTATCCCTTACAAAATCGGCAGGTAGAAAGCCGAAACTCTCTTCGCCGCCGCCGATATAATCCTTGCGTCCTTCATTCTCCCGTATTATTTCTGCAATGTATTTAAAACCGGTATAGCAATCGTAATATTCCACCGAATTCTTTTGGGCAATGGTCGCTGCAAGTTCCGTAGTGACAATTGTCTTAACCACGTATTCCCTGCCTTTCAAGAGTCCCAGTTGTTTCCTCCGGGTGATGATGTAATAAAGAAAGATCAGGAAGGTTTGATTTCCGTTGAGAAGAATAAATTCTCCCTTGTCATTTTTCACCGAAACACCTAATCTATCTGCATCGGGATCGGTTGCCATGACCAGATCGGCATCTGTTTCAATCGCTTTTTTAAGGGCAAGAGCCATTGCTGCGGGTTCTTCAGGGTTTGGAGAGATGACCGTTGGAAAATTTCCATCCACCACGTCCTGTTCGGGGATGTGGATCACATTGGTAAATCCCATTCTGGCAAGTGCCATCGGAACCAATTTTACTCCGGTGCCGTGGATCGGTGTGAAAACTATTTTAATGTCTTTATGTCTTTGAATCACTTCTGGGGAAAGGGAAACGGAGATCACTTTTTCAAGGAATGCTTCATCAATTTCCTTGCCAATAATTGTAATATTTTCTTTGGGGCCGTTGAAGCGGATATCATTGACTTTAACTCTTTCAACTTCTTTTATGATTTGGATGTCATGGGGTTCGACAATCTGTGAGCCGTCGTTCCAGTATACCTTGTACCCGTTATAAATTTTGGGATTATGGGATGCGGTAAGGATAATTCCACTCTGAAGACCAAGATGGCGGATGGTGAAAGAAAGTTCCGGGGTCGGACGAAGGTCTTCAAATAGAAAAACCTTAATGCCGTTGGCCGAAAATATTCCTGCGGAGGTTTCGGCGAAGAGTCGGCTGTTATTGCGGCAGTCATATCCGATGGCCACTCTGATTTCTGGTAAATCGCTGAAAGCTCTTTTAAGATAATTGCTTAATCCCTGAGTTGCGGCACCTACCGTGTAAATATTCATCCGGTTGGATCCCACCCCCATGATCCCTCTTAGACCGCCTGTCCCGAATTCAAGATCTCGGTAAAAAGCATCTATCAGGGGACTGCTGTCTTCCTGATCAAGAAGATTCTTTACTTCGTTTTTTGTATTAATGTCATAATCACCTGATAGCCATTCATGGGCCTTTTCAAGTATATAGGCGGGGATTTCCGTTGTTTTCATCTTAAATCATTAATTTTGTTTCTTACGATTGTTTCAGTTACTGATTTATGCCTTCATTTTTCAGCTCCGGAAGGTAAACCCGGGACGGCTTCTGAAATTTAATTCAAAGATAGTTCAGTTTTTCCTATTTTTCAATTTGACTCTTTTCTCCAAAAATGAAATCAGAGTCTAAAAAGATGATAATTAGTATAAAAAAGGACCCTTTTGTGGTAAAAAAAAATAAATTTTGGTTCAATTTCGAGAATTAATAATTACTTTTGCCCCACAATTAAAATAATGTCTAATTTATTAGTATTTAAGAATTTTTCTGCATGAGTGAAATTAATGAGAATTCTATCAATGAATCAGTAGAACAAACTACTGAGACAGTGCCCACCCCGGGTATTAAAAACCTGAAAGAAACTACAACAAAGCCTGAAGAAGACTTTGACTGGGATGCCTTCGAAGGCTCCAAAACAACCAACACCGCTGCCAGCAAGCAGGAAATGATGGATCTGTACGACAATACTCTTTCTATTTTACAGGAGAAGGAAGTCGTTGACGGGCGAGTTATTTCGATGAACAAAAGAGAAGTTGTTGTTGACATCGGCTATAAATCAGACGGTATTGTATCGGTTAATGAATTCCGCTACAATCCAAATCTGAAAGTCGGAGATAAAGTGGAAGTTTATGTCGAAACACTTGAAGATAAAAAAGGTCAGTTAACTTTATCTCACAAAAAGGCTCGCTCAATGCGCAGTTGGGATCGTGTGAACGCTGCCCTTGAAAATGATGAAATTATTACCGGCTTTATCAAATGCCGCACCAAAGGTGGTATGATTGTCGATGTATTTGGCATCGAAGCATTCCTGCCTGGTTCACAAATTGATGTTAAACCAATTCGTGACTACGATATTTATGTGAACAAAACCATGGAATTCAAGGTGGTTAAGATTAATCATGAATTCCGCAATGTCGTTGTATCACATAAAGCCCTTATTGAAGCAGAACTTGAACAACAGAAGAAGGAGATCATCTCCAAACTTGAAAAGGGTCAGGTTCTCGAAGGAACTGTTAAGAACATAACTTCTTACGGAGTGTTCATTGATCTTGGCGGTGTGGATGGTTTGATTCACATTACCGATTTGAGCTGGGGCCGCGTCGCTCATCCGAATGAAATTGTACAGCTCGATCAGAAGATCAATGTTGTTATTCTTGACTTCGATGATGATAAGAAACGTATTGCTTTAGGTCTGAAACAATTGTCACCTCATCCATGGGATAACCTGAATCAAGACCTGAAGGTTGGCGATGTTGTTAAGGGTAAAGTGGTTGTCATGGCTGATTACGGTGCATTCATTGAAATTGCTCCCGGAGTAGAAGGTCTGATCCACGTTTCCGAAATGAGTTGGTCACAGCATTTGCGTTCTGCGCAAGACTTCCTGAAAGTCGGTGATGAAGTAGAAGCTTCGATTCTGACCCTTGACCGCAATGAACGTAAGATGTCTCTTGGTATCAAACAGATGAAGAATGATCCATGGGATAACATTGAAACAAAATATGCTATTGGTACCAATCATACGGCTATCGTCAGGAATTTCACCAATTTCGGTGTATTTGTAGAAATTGAAGAAGGTGTAGACGGTTTGATTCATATCAGTGATCTGAGCTGGACCAAGAAGATCAAACATCCTTCTGAATTTACCTCTATCGGTTCACAAATTGAGGTTCAAGTGCTTGATATTGACAAGGAAAACCGTCGTTTGAGCCTTGGACACAAACAGCTTGAAGAAAATCCATGGGATGTATTTGAAACCATCTTTACAGTGGATTCCATTCATGAAGGAACCGTTATCGATCTCTTTGATAAGGGAGCAGTGATTGCTCTGCCTTATGGAGTTGAAGGTTTCGCTACTCCCCGTCACCTGGTAAAAGAAGATGGTTCAAACGTTAAACTTGATGAGAAACTCGAATTCAAAGTAATCGAATTTTCAAAATCAGCAAAACGCATTATTCTTTCTCATTCCAGAGTTTATGAAGATGCTAAGAAATCTGAAGAAACTGCAAAGAAGAAAGCTTCAGCTAAGCAAACTCAGAAAGGAATGAAAGCGGTGAAAGATAACATCGAGAAAACAACTCTCGGAGATATCAGTGAATTGGCTGCTTTAAGGACCCAGATGGAAGAAAAGGAGAAAAAAGACAGTTAGAGATTATTTTTTATGAAATAATGTTTAAATTGTATCTATGAATTTAGTCATTAAAAAAGAATTAAATCACTCCTATATTCGGGTCACCAATCAAAGACTTGATAGTTTTATTTCTCCGGAGTTGAAAGCAGAACTTGTGATGCTGGTCAACAAAGGAGAGAATAAGATTATCCTTGATCTTAAGGATTGTGTTTACAGTGATTCATCAGGTTTAAGTTCTATACTTGTGGGAAACAGATTATGTGAAGATTCAAAAGGTACTTTTATCATCTGTAATCTTTCACCCGGGGTTGAGAAACTTGTTAAACTGGCCATGCTTGATACGATCCTGACCATTGCTTCCGATCAGGAAGAGGCGAAGAAGATGCTGATGCAAACAAAAACATCAAATAGAGATGAAAATCCGGCTTAAGCCGGATTTTTTTTCTTTATATTTGAATCATTATGTATGAATAAGTGAATGATGCTTCCATTTAATGTGACCATTTTGGGCAGCAGTTCTGCTTTACCTTCTCCTTCGCGCTTTACTACCTCACAGGTAGTAACCTTAAATGAAAGGCTCTTCCTCATCGATTGCGGAGAGGGCACCCAAATTCAGCTGCAGAAATTCGGAAAGAAAATAGGAAGGATCAATCATATTTTTATCTCTCATCTTCACGGTGATCATATTTTCGGGCTGCCGGGTCTGATTTCGACCATGAGCATGAGTAGTAAAAAGGGTGAGCTCCATATTTATTCCCATTCTGATTTGCAGGTGATCCTTTCCACATTAATGAAATTCATGAATGATCAGGATCTGAAGATCACCTTTCATCCTTTAAACCTCCGCAGGCATGACGTAGTGTATGAAGATGTAAAAATCAGGGTGGAATCGTTCCCCCTCAAGCATAGAGTACCTTGCTGTGGTTTTATTTTCAGGGAACAGCCGCATGATCTCCATCTTCGGAAGGAAAAGGTTGCGGAGCTGAATATTCCTTTTCTGGACAGAATTAAAATCAAAAAAGGATACGACTTCATCCTTCCTGACGGATCAGTGATACCGAACAGTGAATTGACCCTGTCTCCTGAAAAACCGCGTTCCTTTGCTTACTGCACTGATACGGTGATGCATGAAAGGATCATCCCTGTTATCGAAGGAGCAGATTTGTTATACCATGAAGCCACATTCAGCGATTCAGTGGAGGATTTAGCTGAAAAGACCTATCATTCCACTGCTAAACAGGCAGCTCAAATGGCATTGAAGGCCAATGTGGGCAAATTGATAATCGGACATTTTTCAAGCAGGTATAAGAATGTTAATGTGCTTGTTGATGAAGCAAGAGAAATTTTTCCCAATACCTATGCTGTAAATGATGGTGATAAATTTGATGTACGGGAGGCAAATAGTTAATCGGATTCTTTTTTATCAAAAAATTCCTTACTGAAATTTACAAGATATAGTTTTTCAGTAGATCTCGTGAAAGCCGTATAGGTCCATCTCAGGAAATCACGGTCAATCATCGCTTCTGTCAGGAAACCGTGGTCAATAAAAGCCGCTTTCCACTGACCGCCCTGTGCTTTGTGACAGGTAACTGCATAGGAAAATTTCACCTGGAGTGCATTATAATATTCGTTCCCCTTTATTTTTTCCCAAAGCTGCCTTTTATTCCGGATTTCAGGGTAGTCCTCCGCAATGGCTTCGTACAATTTTCTATTGTCCTCATTGCTTAAGGCCGGAGCGTCTATGAAAAGAGAATCAAGGATGATTTTACAGTCAATTGAAATGTTTTTGTAATCAATGAAATTCAATGTTACCGTTACAAAATGGAAGCCATACCTCTCTTCATATTTTCCTATTCTTTCTACTTTAGCTACATCTCCGTTGGCAATGAATTCAAAATCTTCTGATTGTTTTGACCAGAAGTAATTGTTTTTAACCACCATCAGGAGGTCTCCACGGCAAATTTGCTCTTCACGGTAGAGGATGGATCTCCGTATCCCTTCATTGAATTGATTGGCCCTTTTATTGGAGCGAGTGATGATAATTGTTTCTTCGATTCCAAAATGATCATAACAGGAAGAAATTTCCTCAATAAGATCTTCACCACCAAGTCTGATAATATCAGGGAAACTGACATTGATTTTCCAAAACCTGGAAAAAATTTGTAGAGAAAGAAGATTTCTGAGATAAGTTGCATTGGCCAGAATGCCTGAATCTTCAGTTTGGCGAACCACATCAGTCAATTCACAGGACATAATCTCTAAATTGAAACTCTTCAATTCCTCTTCATCCAGAGCAGGACTGATTGAAAGTCCTACCGGAGGGAGTTGAGCGGTATCGCCTGAAATGACCAGCCTGCAGTTCGACCCTGAATTGACATATTCAATAAGGTCTGAGAGTAGAAATCCTGTACCAAATACTGACTGATCCTTTGCGGTATTGGATATCATAGATGCTTCATCCACAATAAAAACAGTATTGCTGTACAGATTCCGGTCAAGGGAAAAACGTCCTGACCAGTCCCCTGATTGCTTCCTGTAGATTTTTTTATGGATTGTACTGGCTGGTTTTCCGGCATATTGAGACAAAACCTTGGTTGCTCTCCCAGTGGGAGCCAATAAAACTGAATTAATTTTAAGTCTTTCGAGAACCTTTACCAGGGCACTAATGGCGGTTGTTTTTCCGGTACCTGCATATCCCTTTATTAAGAAAGCCCTGTTTCCCTTGTCAGAGGTAATGAAATCGGACAGTTGACTGGCTAATATCTTCTGCGAGGGAGTTGGTTCATGACCAATTTTCTGTACGATCAGATCAGAAATGAAGCTGTTTATCATTACTCTTGCCGGGAATGGATTAATATTTATAAATTTGCAGATAACCTGTTCAACAAATATATTACAATAATGCGTGATATCTGTTTTATTGATAAAACCTTTGATAGCACACAAACGAAAAATTTTCATTTATCGGTACAAATCAGTCCTGATGGGCTGTTCTTTACTGTTTTGGATCTGCTGAAAGGTAAGTACATTATCTTGAGCGGGTATAATTTTTTTCTGAAAAGACCTCGGCTTTTATTAAAACAAATAAAGGAAATTGTTGAAAAAGAGGAGTTGATCAGGTCCGATTACATGAGTATTGAAATACTTTATTCCACCGGTATTTTTACATTTATTCCAAACGCATTTTATTCTGAGAAAGATTCATTAGAATTTCTGAACTTCAATCATTCTCTTGAAAAGGGATATTTGATTAAGAAAAATTTTTTCCAGAGAGCAGGAGCCTGGTGCCTTTTTGCAATGCCTCAGAATCTGAGTGAATACCTTGCTGAGATTCTCCCTACAGCTCCTATCCGGCATAATCTTTTCCCTTTAATTGAGAATGGGCTGAAGAACAATCACACCTATCCTTTTCATCAGCAGGTTCATTTAAATTTTCTAAGGGATTATTTTGAAATTGCTGTTATCAAAGGATCGGAACTTCAGCAATGCAATAGTTTTAATTTCAAGACAGAAAGAGATATCTTATATTACGTGCTCTATGTTTTTGATCAGCTAAAACTTCCCTCCGATGACTCAGAAGTGATCATTCATGGTCATCTTCCACAGGTTTCACCCGTTTATCATCTTTTAAAAAAATTCATCAGAAAAACCTCCTTTGCGAAGCTGGATAGTACTTTTCAGTACAGCTATACCTTTAACCAATTACCCGAGCATTATTTTTCATCTTTATTAAATCTTTACAAATGAGGGTAATAGGTGGAAAATTTAAAAGCAGAATTTTTACTCCGGGGAAAAATTTTAAAGCACGTCCCACGACGGATTTCGCAAGGGAAAACCTGTTTAATATTCTTACCAACCGGATTGATTTCGAAGAAAGTAAAGTTCTTGACCTTTTCTCAGGTACAGGAAGTATTTCTTTTGAATTCGCCTCGCGTGGCTGTCCTGAAATCGTTTGTGTTGAGTCAAACAGGATACATTTGGCATTCATTTATTCTGTGATAGAAAAGTTAAATCTTAAAAATATTGTTAAACCGGTCTATGAGGATATTTTTAGATATATTGCAAAAACAAATCAACACTTCCATGTAATTTTTGCTGATCCACCTTATGATTTGAAGCGATTACCCGAAATACCTGATTTGATTATCAATGGTAATCTTCTTGAAAAAGAAGGATTTTTAATTCTTGAACACGGTAAACGAAATGATTTTTCTTCACATCCGAATTTTTTTGAATTAAGAGTTTACGGAAGTGTACATTTTTCTTTCTTTAGACATCATCGTTCAGATGAATTGCAGAAAGCCAATTTCCCTTCAGAATAGCTCAATATTTTTATATGAATTATTTTTGATAAATTTGTAAAGACGAAAAATGGTGTATCTTTGCACCACATTTTACAAAGAGTAAGTTCTTTTTATTTTTGTTAAAGAATCAAAAAGGTTTGGTAGTTCAGTTGGTTAGAATACATGCCTGTCACGCATGGGGTCGCGGGTTCGAGTCCCGTCCAGACCGCTCTTTTTGATTAGATATATTGGTCTGGTAGTTCAGTTGGTTAGAATACATGCCTGTCACGCATGGGGTCGCGGGTTCGAGTCCCGTCCAGACCGCAATAGCTTCGAGGGATTTCTTCGGAGCTTTTTTTTTATAATTAGATTAAGTGTTTATTTAATACAAAGCTTTTTTTTAAAAAAATGGACTCATAGGATTATTTTTTTGAACATAAGAAAATATTTTAAAGTTGATCTTTTATGCCGATTTAATAAATATTTTTAAATTGATCTATTTTATATGAAGTTTTTTATAGAATAGAATTCAAAAATTACTGATCTTTAGGATGTTTTTAATATTTAGTTTTTTAGATATTTTAGCAGGAAATTCAAAGAAGAATGTTCGAAAATTTAAATCAATCATATCCGTTTAATAATAATTTTAAGCATAATGTAAAAACCATTGGTTTGGTCAGTATGGGATTTGTATTGATTGTCCTTTATTTCCAACCATTTGGTATAAATTTTCTCAGATCGGAGCACGATGGATATTTTGTACTTGCAGCAGGATTTTTAAGTGCTATGACTCTTTTTGCTAATACCTTACTTCTTCCAGGTCTATTGCCTTCAATATTCAATCCGGAAAAATGGACTATTCGAAAAGAGATGATTTGGAACGTATGGCTTTTTTTAAATCTTTTTGTCATTATTTTTATATTGGTTTGGTATGTAAGAAAGGTTGATTTTACTGATTTGCCTATCTTCAGAACAGGTGCTCTTGCTCTGCTTCCTCTTGTTCTCTTTAATCTGATCAATTACAATCATTCCTTGAAGAATAAAGTGGTGAGTGTGATTGATTCAGGAAGGCAATGGTTCAAAGAGGAAAGGCAGCATCATGAAAAATTCAGGGAAATTGAACTTATTGCTGAAAATGGTAAAGATGTATTCAAAGCACCATTGGATAATTTGTTTCTTTTTCATTCATCGGGAAATTATGTTGAAATATTTTTGAAGCAGAATCAGGGCTTTCGAAAGAAGCTTTTTCGGCAGACACTTGCCAATGTCGAGATTTACCTTAGTGATGAGCCTGATTTTAGAAAATGTCACAGGTGTTGGTTTGTTAATACAAAAAAAGTAAAAAGTATTTTAGGAAATTCGAAAGGATATTATCTTCTCATCGATGGCATTGATTTTAAAATTCCTGTTTCGAGAAATTTTATTTCTGGTTTCCGTGATTCGATGGATTGATTTAAAGTATTTGAAACATAACTCTTCTTTCTGTCTTTGCATTTCGTCCCCTAAAAAGTTGCATTTCATCCCAAAACATCGCTTTTCCAACCTTTTTGTGCATGATAAACCAATTTTTATTGGTATTCTACAGTTGTAGTTAGTTTTGTTGTAGTTTTAATAAAGAAAGTAAACAGGCTGGAAGAAAGTTTTTGATTAAGAATGAGTAAGAAGTAGAATCATGGAAAAATTAAATATTGGGAATCTGGAGATTAATCCTCCGATTATTCAGGGAGGAATGGGTGTTGGTATTTCATTGTCAGGCCTGGCTTCAGCTGTGGCAAATGAAGGAGGAGTTGGAGTCATTTCTCCAGCTGGTATCGGCCTTCTGTATAAAAAACATTCCCCGGATTATCTCGAAAATTGTTTGTTTGGTTTAAGAGAAGAGATACGCAAAGCCAGAGAAAAATCATCAGGCATAATAGGGGTAAACATAATGGTTGCACTTTCCAATTACGTTGATCTGGTCAAGACAGCAATTGAGGAAGGAATTGATATAATTTTTTCCGGAGCTGGACTCCCGCTTGATTTACCTAAATACTTAACTCCCGGTTCCAACACTAAACTTGTTCCGATTGTTTCATCTGCTAGGGCAGCTGTGTTGATCTGTAATAAATGGAAAGCTAATTACAATTATTTGCCCGATGCACTTGTAGTCGAAGGACCTAAAGCTGGTGGACACCTTGGATTCAAGATTGAGCAGCTGGAGGATGAAAATTATTCTCTTGAAAAAATAATCCCCGAAGTTGTTTCTGTGGCTAGAGAGACAGGCTTTCAGTATGGCTGTAAAATTCCGGTTATTGCTGCAGGAGGGATTTATACGGGTGCGGATATTGATAAGATCATGCAGTTGGGTGCCTCCGGAGTCCAGATGGGAACAAGATTTGTAACTACATTTGAATGTGACGCATCCGATGGGTTTAAACAAGCTTATCTTAATGCCCAAAAAGACGATGTGATGATTATAAAAAGTCCGGTTGGTATGCCAGGAAGGGCCATAAAGAGCTCTTTCCTGATGGAGGTGGAAGCAGGAAAAACACGTCCAAAAGTTTGTCCCGTTAATTGTATCAGAACATGCGATATCAGCACAGCTCCTTACTGTATTATTGCTTCATTGACTTCTGCTCTTAAAGGAAATTTCAGAAATGGATATGCCTTTGCTGGAAGTAATGTATGGCGAAACGATAAAATTTTATCTGTAAAGGATTTATTCTCTTCTCTCATTAGAGAATTCAATGAATACAGAGCTAAGTTAAATTCTTCTGCCGCCTAATTTATATTCATAATAAATAATTTGAACCCTGAATATACTGGTATTTGGGGTTTGTTATTTATTATGTATTTTAAAGGGAATGGATTTTAAAAAAGCTTCTCGTGAATTTATTTTATTAACTTTGGTAAACTGTTGAATTTTATTTTATCTCCGATTAATTTATCTTTGTTATGCACTGTTATAAACGGATTTATTTCTTGAGTATTGTTTTCACTATTGTCTTATTATTGCTGAGATTCGAATCTTCTGCACAGGATGTTCAGAGCCAGGCAGTAAAGTTCGGAAGAGTGCTGAGAATTGTTCAAAGTTATTATGTTGATACAACCAATGTCAATAAATTGACTGAAACGGCCATTACCGAGATGCTTTCCACTCTTGATCCCCATTCACTGTATATTTCAAAGGAAGAAGTCCAGCAAATGAATCAACCATTGGAGGGAAATTTTGAAGGTATAGGTATCTCGTTTAACATTTTTCATGATACACTTATGGTTATGACCACTATCCCCGGGGGTCCGTCAGAAAAGGTTGGACTTCATCCGGGAGATCGTATAGTAAAAGTGGATGAGAAAAACATAGCCGGTACTGGTCTGAAAAATCAGGATGTTTTTAAATTACTTCGGGGAGATAAGGGGACAAAGGTGAAATTGACTGTTTTAAGAAACGGAGAGAAGAACCCTCTTGAATTTACCATCATACGTGATAAGATTCCGATTTACAGTCTTGATGCTGCCTTTATGCTGAATAAAGAGACCGGTTATGTTAAGCTCAATAGGTTTTCAGCCACTACCGTCGATGAATATAAAACAGCAATGAAAACACTTTCTCCCTCAGGAAAGGTTAAAAACCTCGTTCTTGATCTTCGTGGAAATGGGGGAGGTTATCTTAGTTCTGCCTATGAACTGGCCAATCAGTTCCTGGAGGATAAAAAACTGATTGTTTATACCGAAGGAACTCATAGCCGCAGACGTGATTATTATTCTACTACAAAAGGAGATTTTGTCAATGGGAATCTTGTTATTCTTATCGATGAAGGTTCTGCTTCTGCTTCAGAGATAGTAGCTGGTGCTATCCAGGACTGGGATAGAGGTGTTTTGATTGGAAGAAGATCCTATGGGAAAGGTCTTGTACAACAGCCTTTTGAACTTAATGATGGTTCTATGTTAAGGCTTACTACAGCCCATTATTATACCCCGGCAGGCAGAAACATTCAGAAACCGTACAAACAAGATATAAAAAATTATAGGAAAGATTATCTCCTGCGTTTTGAAAAGGGAGAAATGTTTAATAAAGACAGTATTTCGTTTGCCGATTCTTTAATGAAGGAAACTCTTGTTACAAAACGTCGCGTCTATGGTGGAGGAGGAATTATGCCGGATATTTTTGTTCCATTGGATACTTCAAAATATTATCGCTATTTTAATGAACTCGTCAGAAAAAACGTATTGTTTCCTTATGTAATAGAGTACATTGATAAAAATCGTGGAAGCATTAAGTCAAAATATCGCAACTTTGAAGATTATAAAAAGGGATTCCAGGTTACTCCTGCAATGATCTCAGATCTCGTGAAAGCAGGAGAGAAGGAAAAGATTCCAAAGGATGAAGAAAGTCTCAGGGTCTCAGGGAAAAATATAGCCAGACAAATTAAAGCCTTCATTGCGCAGGATCTTTATGAGGCAGGCGATTATTATCAGATTATGGTCGATGATGATACGGAAGTAAGTAAAGCTCTTGAAGTGCTTTCTGATCTGAAAGTCTATAAGAAATGTCTTGGCAGATAATTCAGATGTTTACTTCTTGTATGCTTTTTATGAATATACTTTATAACTGGGCTTTGGCTAATTGGGTGGAAGTTTGTGGAATGTTAACCGGTTTTATATATATCTGGTTTTCAGTCAGACAAAGCATTCTTACTTGGCCATTGGGATTGCTCTCCTCCTTACTTTACATCATAGTGTTCTTTGAGGCCAGGTTCTATGCCGGAATGGGTCTTCAGTTTTATTATTTCTTCATTAGTATTTACGGGTGGTGGTCGTGGATTCATCCACAATCAGGAAATTCATATGAAAAAGGATTACGTATCAGCCGAACGGACGAAAAGCTATGGATTCAGTTATTTATTGTCAGTCTTATACTTTTTGCTTTGATTGCTGTCATTCTGATAAATTTCACCGATTCACCGATTCCCTATTGGGATTCATTTACTACTTCCTTAAGTATAATTGCTACATGGATGCTTGCCAGGAAGAAATTTGAGCACTGGTTCTTGTGGATGTTAATTGATTGTGTTTCGATCATTTTGTATATTTTTAGGGGACTTTATCCAACAACAATTCTCTTCACCGCCTATGCCATTATGGCTGTGATTGGTTTCAGAGAATGGCGAAAAGAACTTAAAAAAACAGGATGTCACAAAACAGCATTAAACGAATTGTAATTTCCGGGCCTGAATCAACAGGGAAGACTGAATTGTCCCTTAATCTTGCTGAAAAATTGGAGACAATTTTTGTGCCTGAGTACGCAAGGGAATATGTTGAAAATTTGCATAGAAAATATTCGTATGCCGATGTGGAAAACATTGCCCGTTATCAGATTGCCCAGGAAAATATTTTTGCTGAAAAAGCTCATCATATTTTGATTTTCGATACTTGGCTCATCATTACTAAGGTTTGGTTCGATCTTGTTTTTGGAAAATGTCCTGAATGGGTGATTTCTCATATCAGGGAAACTCCGATAGATCTTTTCCTTGTTTGTGGTACTGATTTGCCATGGATCTCCGACCCTGTAAGAGAAAATGGGGGAGAAAAAAGAGAACAGTTATTGCAGCTTTATTGTAATGAAATAAAATCATTTGGATTCAAATACGAATTAGTAGAAGGTATTGGGGCTGCAAGGCTTGAAAATGCATTAAAATTTTTATCTCTGCATAATTTAATGAATTGAAACATTCACCCTGTATAAAATTGCTATATTTGGGTATTTGCTGTTTTAAGGAATAGATATGGAAAACCGTAACGAGGAGAAAATTGGAGAATGGTCAATTTCTGCTGTTAAATCTTTAGTTGACACCAGTTCATTTGATATCCTGTGCCACAAGCACCGGATAGGAGAACCTATGCTTTCATCGGATAAACTCAAGATGATTGTTGATAGAATGCGTCAGATAATTTTCCCGGGCTATTTTGGTGAAATGAATTTAAGAAATGAAACTTTACACTATTATATTGGCGTTTTAATTGATCAGGTTCATGAGTTGCTTGTTGAGCAGATTTGTGCCGGATTGTGTTTCAGTATTGAAAACGATCTTGCTCTTAATGTGGATGATAAAAAAAAATCAGCAGGAAGGATCGCAGCAGATTTCATTAATGGGATTCCTGAATTAAGAAGAAAACTTATTACTGATGTAAATGCTGCCTATCTTGCGGATCCCGCGGCAAACAATGTCGGTGAAGTTATTTTCTGTTATCCAGGAACCCGTGCTATCTCCAGTTACAGGATTGCCCATAGCTTACATCAGCTTGGGGTGCCATTAATACCAAGAATTATTACTGAATTGGCTCATTCGGAAACGGGAATAGATATTAATCCTGAAGCTCAAATTGGGGAATACTTTACAATTGATCATGGTACCGGGGTGGTAATCGGCTCAACCTGTATTGTCGGGAATCATGTTATACTATATCAGGGGGTGACACTTGGAGCAAAGAGTTTTCCTTTGGATAAGGATGGGAATCCAACAAAGGGCATTCCAAGACACCCCATAGTTGAAGATAATGTGATTATTTATTCCAATGCAACCATTCTTGGCCGAATTACAATTGGTCATGATTCCATAATCGGAAGTAACGTTTGGGTTACTAAAAATCTGCCGCCTTACTCCAAGGCTGGTCAGACAAAATCCCGTAATGCCGATTTTCTGGATGGAGGAGGGATATAAGGGATAAAATAGGGTTCGAATTTTATTTTTAGATTCATTGATTGTTTAAGGGTTTTTAAATTTATCGATGTAATAAAGTATTTTTGTCACTGAAAAACTATTCCTCAAATATTTTTAAATTAAAAAATAAATGCCTGTAAATAAGTTTAAAATGGTTGCCAAAACGTTTGCCGGACTTGAACAGGTCTTGGCAGATGAATTAATCGCCCTTGGTGCCGAATCTGTTTCTGTGGAAAGAAGGGCTGTCTCTTTTTTGGGAGACCAGGAAACTTTATATAAAGCCAATTTTCTCCTTAGAACCGCCGTGAGGATTTTAAAACCTGTTGCAGAATTCGAAGTGACAAAGAAGGAGCAACTTTATAACTTTGCTAAAAAAGTGAAGTGGACTGATTATCTTGCATTAGGAAAAACTTTCGCAATTGACAGTACCGTTCAATCTGAAACTTTTGTGAATACAATGTATGCTTCACTTAAAGTTAAGGATGCCATTGCAGATCACTTTCGTGAAGTTACCGGGAAAAGACCATCTGTAAATACATCCGATCCTGATGTACGTATCAATGTTCATTTAATGGACAATCATTGTATTCTTTCTCTTGACAGTTCCGGAGAATCTCTTCACAAAAGAGGATACCGGGTGGGTCAGGGTGAAGCTCCCTTAAATGAAGTATTGGCTGCAGGAATGATCCTGCTTTCTGGTTGGCGGGGCGAAAAAAGTTTCCTTGATCCGATGTGTGGTTCTGGAACATTATTGATTGAGGCTGCCATGATTGCTCAAGGTATTCCTCCGGGTATGTACAGGAAATCTTTCGGATTTGAACGATGGCCTGATTTTGATGAGAATCTCTTTGCCGATATTTACAACCGGGAGTATGAAACTGAGTTTACGGGTAAAATTGAAGGATCTGATATTTCGGTGAAGAACATTTCAATTGCAAGAGCCAATATAAAAAATGCTGGTCTATCCAAATTAATTGAGGTGAAAGTACAGGATATTAATAAGCTTGATCCACCATTTGATAATGGAATCATTATAACAAATCCTCCTTATGGAGAAAGAATTATACCCCAATCAATTGAAAATTTATATACCGAAATAGGGAATCGATTTAAAAATAAATTCGCCGGATACGAAGCATGGGTGCTTTCCGGATCAGTGGAGGGACTAAAAAGTATTGGTTTAAAACCCTCGATGAAAATAGAGCTGTTTAATGGGTCAATACCATGCAGCTTTAGATGCTATAATTTGTTCCAAGGTCCTCGAAAAAAAGTATTGCTTAAAAAGAAAAGCAATCAAACAGATTCTTGAGGAAATAGAAATTACAGCATCTAAAGCAAAATACGGATTAATTAATCCTATTTACTTTTTAGGGGTTGTTGTGGTTGAAGAAATACTAAAAGTAGAACCGGCAGGTTTTCTTATGATGATAGGATCTACGGGAGCATCACCGCCTCTGACTGCCATTAATTCTTCATTTGATAGAACATCTAATTTAAGATCTGCAAAATTTTTCATAACTATAAGTTTTAATTTAATAATTTTCTTTTTCTCTTAATACCATTAATAAGCAAAAGGTTACCCTTAAATCACAAAAATTTTCTATAAAAAATTAAATATTTAGTTAATTAGCTAATTATCAAAGAACTAAAAAATCAAATATAGTTGTAGAAAAATTGATTTTTTTCTTTTTCTTTAAAATAGGAATAAGAAATAACACTAAACTAATGAAAAGATTCAGCTTCAATTACTTCTTCAACAGTCAACTTCTTTTACTGTTACTTTTTCTTTCTTTCAACAATCGGGTTAATGCAATTCCTACATCTCCTTCAACTTCGGCTCAACAGGCATTCGATAAGGCTTGGAATTCACTTGTAAGAGGGAACTATGACGAATCATTGAACTTATTTCAAAAAATATATATTGAGCATTCTGTCGACTCAATAATGATGGCCAATATCCTTGCAAATATTGGGACTATCAATGTTCAATTGGCTCTTTACGATAAGGCAATTAATTATTATTTAAAAGCAGAAGCAATCTATTCACGGCAAGGAAAATCTGAATTGATGAGACTTGCCTCTGTCCAGGTTAATCTTGCCAATTGTTACTTTAAAAATAGTGATATGGAAAAAGCTCGATCATATTACGAAAATGCAGATCGGATTTTCCTACGACTGAACCATACTAATTCTTATGAATATGAATCTCTACTGAACAATTTTTGTTCGTTTTATGCGGTAAATCTCAATTATACCAAAGCTCTCGAATATAATAATAAAGCGTTTACTATTTCAACCAAATATCTTAAAGACTATATTAAATGGATACTAAGAGGATATATTGTTTATAAGCAGAAAGACTTTCCTAAAAGTATTGAGTGTTATAACACGGCCTTGAAAGTAATGGAACGTGACCATGGTCCGAATTATTCTGGCAAAGAACAAATCTTTAATAATCTGGGACAGGTTTATCTTGACCTGAACGAATTTGATAAAGCTCTTGATAACTTTGAAAAAGCTAAACAACATATTTTTATAACAAGCGGGAGCAACAATGCTTCTTATTCGGCATGCCTGAATAAAATCGGTCAGGTCTATCAGAAGCGATCCCAAACAACCTCTAATCTTAATCAATTCCTTGATGCAAAAATAAGGAATATTCTTTCAGCGCTTCAGTATTATCAAAACGCACTCTGTTCTATTACTCCGGGATATACAGATTTGAAAATTTCAGAGAACCCTAAGGTTGAAAATACAATTGATAAAACACAATTTTTAGTAACTCTTAAAAATAAAGCCGAGGCTTTAAGCGAACTTTCTGAGTTGGAAGAAAACGAGGGTGATAAAAGCGATTGTATTAAATATTTAAAAGATGCATTAGCGGTATATCAACTTTCGAATACTGTGATTCATTTGATTAGAACCGGATATCTTAACCAGGAGAGCCGACTTTTTCTTGCAGAGAACGAACACTCATATTATTTAGGGGCAATTGATGCCGCTGAAAAATTATTTGAATTAACACATGAAAGGAAATATTTCGAGCAAGCGTTTGAATTTTCAGAACGTAGCCGTTCTACCGATTTCCTTACAATGGTCAGAAATATGCAGGCGAAGCAATTTGGGGGAATCCCTGACAGCCTTATCCAAAAAAGAGACTGAGTTAAAGAGTGAAATTGCCGCATATAAAAACTTTGTTTTTGAAGAAAATACAAAGGCTAAGAAAGATTTACCGAAAATGGATTTGTGGAAGACAAAAATTTTTACACTTGAACAATCATATGCAAAACTAATTGCTCTTTTCGAAAAAACAATATCCTAAATATTATGGTTTTAAGTACGCGAATCTTGTTGTTTCACTGGAAGAAATACAGGAAAAATTGAAGCCAAGGGAAGCTTTTGTAGAATATGTCGTACGTGAACCGAAATTGAAAGAGAAAGGGAAAATAATTTCATTTCTTGTGACAAAAAATGATTTTAAAGTCTATAAAAAAGAAATTGACACTACCTATCAAAAATCCATTAATACCGTCTTGCAATTTTTAAAAGGGGGATCTGTATATAATACCCGAAAGTGTGATTATAAATTATATTCCACTAATGCCTACAATTTGTATAATTTGCTTATTTCTCCTTTTGCATCTCAGGTGGAAGGCTTTAGATTAATTATAGTTCCTGACGGTAAATTATCTTATCTGCCTTTTGACGCTTTTTTAACCTCGGTACCTGACACTGCAAAAATGGATTTCAGGCAATTAAAATATCTTATTTATGATCATGCGATCTCATATTCTTACTCCGCCACATTGCTTTATTATTATCTGAATAATAACAAAAAGGCTAATAAGGAATTAGGCGCATTTGTGCCAAAATATACTATTGAAATAAACCACGTGAATGACCCTGATAGCGAACACTTATTGCCTCTGCCAGGGGCCAAAATGGAAGCGGAAGGCATTTCCAGGTTGTTTGATTCCAGAATTTTTGCTGACGAAATGGCTACCAAAGTGAATTTTATGCAGGAAACCCGGGATTTTGATATTCTTCATCTTGCCATGCATACCGTTATTAATGATAGTTTACCGATGTATTCAAAACTCCTTTTTGCTTCTGATACTAAGAATCGGGATGCGGCCCTGAATACCTATGAAATTTACAATATGAATATAAAATCCAGGCTTACAGTTTTAAGCGCCTGTAATACTGGATCAGGCCACCTGGCAAAAGGAGAAGGAGTCATGAGCCTTGCACGGGCGTTTCTATATGCCGGCTGTCCATCCATTCTGATGACTTTATGGAGTGTTGAAGATGAATCTAGCGCCAAACTGATGATTGATTTTTATAAATATCTTAAAAATGGTTATTCCAAAGATGAAGCATTAAGAAAAGCTAAAATTGAGCACATTCGATCTGCAGATCCCCTTCATGCTCACCCGTATTATTGGCTGGGATATGTTTCGATTGGAGATCAGAATCCTTTATATCATGCTAAAACAAAATACTTAATTGGTGTGATTGTTTTTATTCTTGTTATTATTCTCTCAGAAAAAATTTACACATCTTTAAAGAAAAAAAAATCCAAAGTAAAAAAATTATGAAGTAATGATAATAAACTGCTGGCGTATTTGACAATCTCTTTTTATTTAACAATAATATAGCTAAATTTTACAGGGACTCTCCTCGTATTAAGTCCGTATTCGGTTCGTACCCGGTTCGCCACGGCTTTTTTAAAGAGAACTTACATAATATAACAAAATGGAATTCAATTTTAAAATAAAATTTGTCAATCTAAAATACGACCTTATTTCATTTCATATATTTAAATTAAGAACTAAGAACTAAGAATTATTAATTTATCAGGTAAAATTCTGATCATTTAGTTAAATATATTTACTACGTTTGTGAAAACTGTTTTTTAAATTTGTTGTGGTGAATATGGGGCCCCATTTTATGCATTTTGGGTAAAATCAATATTGAAAGATCCTATGATTAATTACTCTAACGAAGAACTACTTAATGGAATTCTGAGAAATGATAATGTAATTTTGCAGCACATCTACAAATGCTTTTATTATAAGGTAAACTTATATATAAAAACGGAATAATGGAGATGATGACGATGCAAGTGATATTTTTCAGGAGGCAGTTATTGTAATATATCGAAAGCTTAAGGCCAATGAACTTGTTCTGAATTGTTCTTTTGAAACTTATTTATTTGCAATATGCAAGTATCTTTGGTACAAGAATTTATCTCGCCAAAAAAATGAAAAGGATTTGATCCTGGACAATTCTTCCTACGAGAATGAATATGATCATGACTTCATGGAAGCAGCAGACAAGAATGAACGTTATAAGCTGTATCAGAAACACTTTCAAATGCTGGGCAGCGACTGTCAAAAACTTTTACAGCTATTCTTTGATAAGACTCCACTCAAACAAATTGCCCAGATAATGGGTTTCAATAGTGAGAAATACGTAAAAAAGCGAAAATTCAAATGCAAGGAATATCTTGTAACCAGTATTAAGCAGGATATCAATTACAAAAAAATTATTTAAAAGAAGAAGATGCATTAGCCGGGACTGTATTCTTCTTAAATGTTTAAAGATCAACAAAAGTCTTGTTTCCCTGCATCAACTCTAATACTTTTTTTTGAGATAATTTCTTACAAGAATTTAATTTGGGGATAATTTTGATTACAGGCTTCTTTTTCAAATTATCTATAGTAAATAAATTCTTTACAGTATAAAAAAACGCATTTTGGTGGGTAACCTTTTGATGGGATTTCGTATTAAATATCAAAGAGAGTGAAATCCAAAATGAAGTGAGTCCCAAGAATGGATTCCTTGTTAAAAAGAAATATTATGAAAAAAAAGAGCGACAAAGAAAATGCCTCAAAGGAAGAAGATAAATTAAAATACCCGACTAAAGATGATCAAATCCAATTCGATCTGGCTGATGAAAAGAAAGAATACGTCAATCTTGATATCAGGGATGAAAATCTGGATCGTATTGGTAATTTTCTTCAAAAAGTTCATCTGAGAAATCATTCAGTATCTTCAAAGGAAACCATTCATGAGGTATATCGTCCTGAAGAGGAAATTATTGAGAGTGAGTCTTATTTACTTTCTGAGGAGGAGGAATTGATTTTTAATGATATTCAAAAGGCTATAGCCGAACATGATATTATAAATCTGAGAAATAATTTACAATTTATAACCAAAAACGTTTCTGCCCATAATTACAGTTTTGAGGATTTAGAAGATTTTATTGACGGCGAATTAGATGAAAAATTCGTTTCTAATATAGAGGAGGATTTGTTGGTCAATCCAAATCTTAGAGATGATGTCCGGCTATATAAAGAAGTTAACCTGGCCATTGTCGAAAAAGATATTATTCAACTCCGCTCTGATCTTGCCGGAATTTGTGAAAATGAATCGTCTCATACACGCTCGATTGAAGATATAGAGAACTATCTGTCCAATGAGCTTGAGGATGCTTCCAGAGAATCTTTTGAAGAAGAAATGTTAATCAATGCAGGATTGATGAAAGATGTAAAAATCTGCAATGAGATTAATGAGGCTATAGGGGAGAGGGATGTTATCCTGCTTCGAAAAGAACTGAATAAAATTAAAGACTCAGAGATACGGGATGATGCTCAAAAGAGAGGAGTCACTGCTCCAAGATTAAATAAAACGATCTGGTATGCCGCAGCTTCAATCATCCTTCTAATTGGACTTAATGTCACTTTCAGAGAGAATTCCTTGTCAAACGAGCAATTATATAATGATTTTTATCAGCCTTTTCAATCAAATATAGGAGTCAGCCGTTCCGCTAACCTTTCGGAAGATAATCTGGTTAACCGCGCAATAATGAGAATGAATGAAAAGGATTATGATTCAGCTCTGCTTCTGTTTTCAGATGTATTAAAAAATGATCGCGAAAATGTAATCGGGAATTTTTATACCGGATCTATCCAGCAGATAAAAGGAAATTATGAAGCTGCCATTCATTCGTTCAATGATGTAATCAGACAAGGTGATAATCTTTTTGTTGAGCAATCAGAATGGTATATTGGACTTTGTTATCTGAACCGAAATGAACGCGAAAAAGCAATCAAACAGTTTAAAAAGATAGTTCAACAGCATGGATATTATCAGAAAAAGTCTGAAGATATTTTAGAAAAGTTGGAGTAATAAAAAGATTTTTAGTTTTAATTTGTGATTTTCTTTTACCATTTCATTGATTTCAAAAACCCTGTCATGTGGCAGGGTTTTTTATTGATAATTAATTTCCTGTGGTTTCCTTCCAAGAAAATCTTCAAAAGTTGATTTTGATTGAGTAAAGATTTTAAATTTAAGTATATTCTGATCATTCGGTACAATGGGAAACCAGCTTAACCTTAGCTCAAAAACTCTGAAAACTAATGATTCGTTATGAACGCGTAAACCAATCCCTACTCCCGTATAAAAGTTATCTTTGAATAATCTGTTAATATTATCCGATATAAAGGCACAGTCACCATAAAAATATTGAGCAAATCTGAAACCGTGATAATTCCAGTTTAAAAAATGAACTGATTCCATGTTTATTTTCAGTCTACTTGTTCCCATAACATCTAGAGACCGGAAATCCCTTAAGCCATAATAGCGATTAATACTCAGGTATTCATCCCAATACCTGTTAATACCGCTCAGTAATTCAATGTTTATAAAATTCCGGTAAGGATTCTTATTTACAAATATAAGTTTAGAGAAATAATTCAGATTAAACTTCAGTGTCCCTTGCTCAAAGGCTGAATTTCTTAGGAATCCCCCAATTCCAAATGATCCGCTGATATAACTTCCACCACTGAGAATGTTTGCCTTTGAATAAAGCAGGTGAGCATACAGACGATTGTCTGTTTTTGTAAAGTCTATTCCTGAAGCTATTTCAAAATACCGGCCATATGGGATATCTTCCGTAATTCCATAGCCATAGACAAGATTGTTTTTGAATAGATTGCGTCTACTGAATCCCAGTGAAGCCAAGATGAAATCATGACTTTTGATCATTCCTCGTTCTGAGTTTTCAAATGGGGCAAAAAACCTCTGCTTATAATATCTTCCTGAGAGAGTGGGGATACCCCAGATCGAATTCTCCTTCCGGTTAGCGAATGAATGACCAAACCATGCTTCCGCGTTTAAATAGGAAACGGCTGTATCTACTTTATTGATAGCATAGGGAGTGAAATAAGAATCTCTTGAAATTCGCTGAAATAATAAGCCTCCTGCATTTTTGATTTCTGAGGATATAAATTTCTTGTCAATGGACATTGCTATTCCTGATTTTCTGAAAGTATTTATTAAATCAATTTCACCATTTAAAAATTTAACACCAAGATCACTGAAAGAATAATTTAATTCACCTCCCCAGTTTGGTTCTTCGATCTGATGATGCACCATTTTGGCCTTAAACTGGTGCCCGATTCCAAACATATTATCATCATAAACCTCCACCTCGGATCTTGGAAGATCTATGTCAACAATAAAACCATACTCAAATCTTTCCTTGATTAATAGGAGTACGTTGACTTCATCTTTAAAATATTCTGATGGGGACAAAAGGATGGAGACATCCCTGATGTAAGGAAGGTCACGAATAATTTTTTCATTATCAGCCATTAATCCTGGCTGAACGAATTGGCCGACTGAGAAAAGTAATTGGTTCCTCAGTTTTCTTTCCATGGTCTTTACGTGAATAGCATTTCCTGCTTTTGAAGCCCAGCTTTTGCCAACCATGGTCGTATCCTGAAATGTGGGGCCAAAGACATCCAGTTGTTTAAATCGGATAGATGCTATTTTCTTTCCTGCATATAGTTCAAAATAGGATGAACTGTTTACCTCCATGAGATTTTTTGCACTGCTTCCGTTGGCCAATAGAAGTGAAAATAGTTTGCTGTTAAAAAAATTATCCGCCTGATATTGGAAAAAACTGCGGTTTTTTTGAATGCTGTCGTTTTGGATTGCATCTTTACTATAATGGCTTGCGAGGGGAAGCCGGATCGGAATTCCTTCAAATTCAGGCTCTAAATGTTTTGGGAAAGAATCAATCCTGGTAGATTTAGCAGATCTTAAATTATTATCATGAATGCTAACCTGACCGAATACCCCATAAGGATTAAATAGGGTTTCTGTCACAAAAAAAATGAAAGGCAATATAATCTTTAAAGAAAAGGCATTCACAATTTCAATGTTTTTATTTTACGTCAGCTAACAAATTTACATTTTAAATAATTATAATATTAGGACTTTCAGGAATCCTGAAGTATTTTAAAACTATTTTGTGATGAAGAGGGGGATACATTTTTTTTCTGTAAAACATTATACATAAATTTGATTAAAAATTGAATTCAGGACAATTATTCATTAATCGTCAAAACGTGAGTATAGAAATTGAACGAAAATTCTTACTGAAAGGAGAGGGATGGCGTGAATTTTCCCATCCTGTGGCCTATTCTCAGGGATACATCCTGGCTGACGGAGAACGTACGGTGAGAATCCGGATAGCTGGAGAAGAAGGTTTTATTACCATAAAGGGGAAGAATAATGGCATGAGCCGAAAAGAGTTTGAATATTCCATCCCATTGGAAGATGCCAGTGATTTACTCTCTTTGTGTGTGAATCAAATTGTTGAAAAGAGGCGTTCTAAAATTGAATGGAAAGGCAAAACCTGGGAGATTGATGAATTTGTTGGAGATAATCAGGGACTGATTCTTGCCGAAATTGAACTTTCATCAGAGGAAGAATCTTTTTCAATACCTCCCTGGATAGGGGAGGAAGTTACCGGTGATTTACATTACTATAATTCGTATTTATCCTGCCATCCATATTCACAATGGAAATGATCATTACGTTAATGTTAAAATCATTTTGACCTCTCGAATGATGTCATTACATTTGGGTCAAATTTTCTATTGATGAGTAAAAAGCTGTTATTAATTCTTGCTGGTTTTCTGATGCCGGTTTATCTTTTTTCCCAGGGACACACCAGTGTTTCTGCAAATGCCCCACGACTAATCGTAGGCATTGTTATTGAAGATATGAATCCGGATTACATTGATCGTTACTGGAATAAATTTGGTGCCGGAGGATTTCAGCGTATTTTTTCAAAAGGATTTGTGTGTGCCAATCATCATTTTGATAATTTGTTGCAGCGGCCATCGGTGAATATAGCTACTCTTTCCACTGGTACTACTCCTTCTCATCATGGTATTGTGAATGATTTTTGGATAGATCGCTTAAAGAAGAAAGAGATCAACTGTATAAACGATGACTATTTTACAACTGTGGGGGCCGATTCAAAAGAAGGCAACAGGTCTGCATCAAAACTGATGTCACAGACCCTGGGTGACCGGTTGAAAATAGTTTCAAACGGCCGGTCCAGGGTGTTCAGTATCGCGTTGAATGGGCCGTCAGCCATTCTTGCAGCCGGACATTCAGCCGACGGAGCTTATTGGTTGGATCAGGCTTCCGGGAAAATGATTTCAAGTTCCTATTATATGCAATCATTTCCAAAGTGGGCTTTTGATTACAATGAGTTGAAAATGGCAGATTATTATATTGGCACATCATGGACTACTTTGCAGGATGCAGATTCTTATAAGGAAAGTGCAAATGATATTAAATATAAAGAGCCGGGATATCTGGGTAAGTATAATACTTTTCCCTACAATCTCACAAGACTTAAAAAAGAATCAGGAGGAAATTATAAAATTCTAAAAGCAACTCCTTTTGGAAATACCATGGTGAAGGATTTAGCCATTCAAATGATTCCTAAAGAACAACTGGGTTATGACACATATCCTGATCTGCTGACGGTTGTATTCTCTTCAATGGATTACGAGCGTTATTCTTTTGGCCCTTTTTCCGTTGAAATGGAAGATATTTACCTCAGGATGGATAAGGATATTGCCGAACTCCTTAAATACATCGAAGATGGATATGGTACTCAGAATATTCTTGTTTACCTGACAGGTCTTACAAGTATTTCCTACTCATCAGATTATCTGAAGGACCGGTTCAGGCTGAATTCGGGTAATTTCAATCCTGAAAGTTCTGTGGCCTTACTCAAATCGTACCTGAATATAAAATACGGAGCAGGTGAATGGATTGAAAATTTTGCCAATCAAAATGTCTACCTGAATCATGATCTGATTGATAAGAAAAAAGTTTATCTTCATGATATACAGGCTGATGTCGCCACCTTTCTGAATCAATTTGAAGGAATTGCCTTTGCAAAAGCAGCCTATGAAATAGAAGCTGATAATTTTCTTGGAGGCGGCCCTCTTGAGGCATTTCAGAATAACTATTATCCCAAACGCTCAGGTGACGTAATTATAAAATATGAAGATGGATGGATGCCTAAAGATAAATATCTTCCTGCTGATTATACTGAAAACAGCCAGGTATCATTGGTCTGGTACGGAGGCGGAATTCAAAAAGGGACTACTTTCCTTAGAACCAATGCTACAGACGTTGTCCCCACCATTTCTGCCTTGATAGGAATTGCACCTCCAAACACCACAACCGGTAAAGTGATTGGGGAAGTTATTAAAAACTGATCCTTCTTTGGCGGCCATTCTTATCCCTCAGGAAATTATTCCTCTCCGGAAGGAAATCATCATTTAGTTATACTGGAATATATCAGGTACTATAAGTTGCGGAAGACAAGAAGTACTTCTGCTCATACTTTTAAAGTAGTTTATTCGTAGATTATTCGTACATTGTTTGTATAGATACGAATAAACTACGAGGGAAATACGGAGAAGGTATAGGGATGAAGCTTAAAATGAAAGCTAAAAAAGAAAAGGCAGAATCAATTCATTCTGCCTTTTAAAGATGATATGTAATTTTTTTATTAGTTCATCAGGTCGAGCTTTACCAGATCCTGGATGTCGAGCATACCAATGGGCTGACCATTGTCTGTAACGATGATATTATCTACCTGATTGGCATTGAAGATATCCGCTGCTTTTTGAAGACAGGCGTCAGCTTCAATGGAAAGCGGATTAGCGGTCATGCATTCGCCGACGGAAGCGGTCAGGATATGTTCTCCCAATTTACGCATCTGCCGTCTGAGATCGCCGTCCGTGAAAATGCCGGTGAGTTTTCCCTCTTTGGAGACAATCGATACAGCGCCCATTCCGGAATCAGTCATCTTCAGAAGGGCATCCAGAACTTTACAATCGTTGTCTACGACGGGATTTGCTTTGGAAATTACATCTTTGACCTGAACCGTCATCAAGCGGGTATGTTGAAAGAACTGATCTGTTCCGATTTTAGTCAGGTGGTTATCGGCCAGTTTTTTCATGATGCTCCAGGGAAGGGTAATGTTCTGTGCACCCAGCGCCAAAGCATCCTTTACATGTTCAGGATATCTTACGGAGGAGAACATCACTTTGCAGTCATATTTATAGTCCCTGATGATCGTTACAATTTGTTTTACCAGAGCCAGGGCGTCATGTCCCTGATCCTGCATGCGTCCTACGAGAACACACACGTAGTTGGCGCCGGCTGTCAATGCCATGAAAGCCTGCTGAACGTTGTAAACCAAATGTATATTGACTAAGAATCCTTCATTGTGAAGTCTCTTGCAAGCTTTAATTCCCTCCAGATTGACGGGTATTTTAAAAACTGTTTTTTTCTTATCGAGACCCAGGTTTAACAGCCGGTGCGCTTCATCAACAATCTGATCGGCCGTTTCGCCCAAAGCTTCGATCATCAGCACCGGCACCATTTTTGACAGTTTAATAATGGCCCCATCAATATCCGTGATCCCGTTTTTATGCATAAAAGTCGGTGTGGTTGTCACACCGTCGATGATTCCCAATTTCAGGGCTTCTTCAATTTCAGCCATATTAGCTGAGTCAAGAAAAAATTCCATATCAATGAATTTGTTTAAGTATATTTTGGTCTGTATTTTACTTCAATATTGTGAATTTCCATCAGCGGTTTGAGGAATTCTTCCACATCACTGATACACATCTGGCTGGCGGCATCGCAAAGAGCACGGGATGGATCGGGATGAACCTCGATAAATAAACCGTCAATTCCTGCAGCCACTCCGGACCGGGCGAGAGTTGGAATAAATTCCCGTGATCCGCCTTTGGGGTCTGCACTTGGAATCCCATATTTCCGAATGGAATGCGTCACGTCAAAAATTACCGGATAACCGGTCGAGCGTAAGTGATAAAAACTGCGGGGATCAACGACAAGATCATTATATCCGAATGTATAACCTCTCTCGGTGACCATGATGTTTGTATTTCCTGATTGCTCTGCTTTGATCACGGGCTTGATCATGTTTTCCGGAGCGAGAAACTGACCGTGTTTTAAATTAAGAGCCTTCCCGGTTTTGGCAGCCATGACCACCAAGGTAGTCTGCATTACCAGGTAAGCCGGGATCTGGATGACATCAACCACTTCAGCCGCGGGTTCTATCTGTTCGGGATAATGAATATCAGTGATCAGAGGAACATTGAACTGCTCTTTGATTTTCCGCAGTATTGCAAGGCCCTCTTTCATTCCGGGACCCGAGTAGAAATCAATGGAACTGCGGTTGTCTTTTTGAAAAGATGATTTGAAAATTAATGGTAAATCCAACTTTCCAGAGAGTTTGACAAGGAATTCGGCGGTATCCATCATCGTCTTCTCATCTTCTACCACGCATGGTCCGGCAATGAGAAACAACTTATCTGCTCCGCATTCAATGTTTCCTACCTTAACTATTTTCTTCATCCCTGGCGTTTTACATTTTCATTATAAGTCCGCGCAATTTTTCACGGGTAATGATTTTCTCCCATTCCGGGCCGCAGATATGCTGCCACATGAAAGTAAGGGTCAGGGTTACATCGATCATCCGGTCGATTTCTTCGGATGTGCAGTGAGCTGTAACGCCCTTTGGAAGCTCAATATTACTTAATTTCATCATCTCCTTGAATTCTTTGACCCCTTCAGGATAAAATTCTTCAAGCTGATTGAAAACAACACAATTCCCTATTCCATGGTGTATTCCCAGAACTGTTGCCAATCCGTAGGAGATGGCATGACAGGCGCCGACTTCCGAATAGGTTAATGATAATCCGCCAAGATAAGAAGCGATCATCAGTTTTTCATCATTTTCAGGTGAACGGCTGTCCTTGCTGAGGAAAATTTCCCGGCAGAGTCTCAGAGATTCCGTTCCGAGAGAGGTGCCCATTACCGTTTTTCTGTTACCGTTTAAAGCTTCTATGTTGTGAATGTAACTGTCCATAGCGGTGTAGAACCTCTGAGGATCAGGTACGGAGGCTATAAGTTCAGGATCGATTACCAGCTGATCGGCAGGGGTAAAATTGCCCTTTATTCCAAGTTTCTTTACCGGGCCGGTTAAAACTGTGGTCATGGAAACCTCAGCACCTGTCCCGGAAATAGTAGGAATCACGGTGCAATGAACGCCTTTGTTTTTGATGAGATCCAGACCCTGGTATTCGGAGGAAGAACCTTCGTTGGTGAGCATGAGACGGATCGCTTTGGCATAATCCATCACTGTTCCGCCGCCAATACCAACCACTGAAACAGGCAAATTTTTGCCATGGTTCTTGATCTCTTTTACAATAGCATCAACTGTTTTTGTTTTAGGTTCATCCGTTACATCGATTATTTTGAGGTAATCCCCGGGATGGAGCGGAATTCTTTTCTGAAATTCTTTTCCTTCAAAATAATGGTCCAGGAGAAAAACGACGAATGAATCTTCATTGGTTCGTAATTCTTCCATAAGGTCATTTAATTGGGAAAAGCTGTTTCTTCCATAGAGAACACGCCCGACTGCCTTTAAATTTCTAAACATATGTTACTTATCGAATTTTTTGTTAATAAATCAGAGAATAAAGCGGTAGTTGACGATTGATGATCTGCAGACTACTGATAGAACTACCTTCACATCTTCTCGCTTCTATTTCATTCTACCTGTTTTTTTTGTTTTTTCACTTTTACTCTCTTATTTCTTCAGCGCATTTTTCAGAGCTGACCTCATTTTTTCTGCAATGGAATTGACTTCTTCTTCGGTCCAGTTTACCATGATCTGAGTCATCATCAGTCGCTGCATGATCGCATCGGATTTAGGGACCTGAAGGTTTTTATAATCAGGTACGTCTTTGAGCATCATGACGGGCAAGTTGAATATTGATTTTAATTCTTTCAAGTGACCCCACTGACGATGGAAATGGAAATTATTCCGGTACCAATAGGATGCACTCAGACCGGCTTTCTGAAATTCGTCAAAAGTCTTCGCTGCTTTATCCGCATCAGGAAGGAAGAAGGATAGGAAAGTGGCCGAATCTCCATCTTCATCGGGGACATATCGTGGAAAGATTTCATCAAATTCCACAATTACATTTCTCAGTACGTCCTGATGAGCCCTTTGTTTTTCGATCATGTAGGGTAATTTTCTTAGCTGAGCCAGCGCCACGGCGGCTCCCAATTCACTACCCCGGAAATTAAAGCCAAGGATAGGATGCTGTTCGCCGCCACGATTGTTCCCGATATGATCATGACCGTGGTCAGAATATTTATGCGCTTTATCGTATATTTCATCGTCATTGGTGGCAATGGCCCCACCTTCTCCTGCTGTAATAATTTTATAGAAGTCGAAAGAAAAGGCGGAAATTTTACCAAAATTGCCAAGCATTTTGCCCTTGTAGCTTCCTCCCAGTGCGGGAGCCGCATCTTCAATGAGGATCAGGTTGTGCTTTTCACATACGGAAACTATCTCATCCATTCTTCCCATTGAACCAAAGACCTGGACGATCAGAACCGCTTTTGTCCGCGGGGTGATTGCTTTTTCAATCCCTTCAGGACTTAAGCAAAGTGTTTCATCGATTTCTCCAAAAACCGGGATAGCCCCCGCCATCATTACAGCCTCAATGGGAGCGATGAAAGTATAAGGAGGGACGATCACCTCATCGCCATAACCAATTCCGCAGCAGGCAAGACTTATTGCATCGGCGGCACTGCCGCTGGCGCAGAAATGTGTATGTTTTGTTCCCAGATATTGAGAAAATTCCTTTTCAAAAGTTTTAGCTTTCCAAATGCCATTTCGCTGAGCGTCGTGATTGTATCGAAACAAAATTCCTGTTTCCAGCACCTCCATCACTTCTTTCCGTTCTTCTTCACCGAAAAGTTCAGTCCCCGCCATAAGATCTATATTAATTGATACATCGTAATTTACAAGCTTTTACAAGCAAATATTGAATTTCTTATTTGCAGCTTTATTTAAATGGGTAAAATTAACACTATTAATCTATACTACCAGTAATTTCTAAAAAGTTTATTCGGAGTAATCATGTTAAATTTTCAGACAGAGGTTAAGAACCTGTTTAAATTTAATCCTATCAGGATACAAAACTGTTCAACCCTTTCCGGGTTGCAGTCTTCTTTTTCTTGTTTTCCGTGGGTTACACCCACGGTTATTCAAATTAAACCTTTTCAGGGTTTCCCGGGAATAAAAGTCAGGAGGGCTTGAATATGTATGACCTTAATTATTCCCGGGGCGCTGAAATACACACAATCCGGAATCCTGAAGAGAGTTCAACATAGTTTGAAAGAAATTTGAACGCTCTCTATGTTTTTTCTTCAGGAGATTATATTTGGAATGATTTTATGTTGAATGTTTCAAAAAATTAACGAATTTTGAAAATCAACCAAGTTTCTTTATGTTATGAGATTAATTATTCAGCCTGAGGCAAATAGCGTTTCAAAGTGGTCGGCAATTTATATTGCAAAACGGATCAATGAAGTTAATCGTTCACGTCAGAGGCCCTTTGTGCTTGGATTGCCAACCGGAAGCACTCCGCTGGGGACCTATATGGAATTGATAAAGATTTATCGCGAAGGAAAGGTTTCATTTCAGAATGTGATTACTTTTAACATGGATGAATATGTGAACTTACCCAAAGAGCATCCGCAAAGTTATCATTCCTTCATGTGGGATAATTTTTTCAGGCACATTGATATCAAGCCTGAAAATGTCAATATATTAAATGGTAATGCCCCTGATTTGAAAGCGGAATGTTTATCTTATGAAAATAAAATGAAAGCCGTAGGCGGGATTGATCTTTTCATGGGGGGAGTAGGCGCTGATGGTCATATTGCATTTAATGAACCGGGTTCAAGCCTCACATCACGCACAAGGGATAAAGCTTTGAATCAAGACACCATCGTGGTGAACAGCCGTTTTTTTAACAATGATATCAATCTTGTGCCTAAAGTGGCTCTGACCGTTGGAGTTGGAACTGTCATGGATGCAAAGGAAGTGCTGATACTTGTAACCGGGCATAACAAGGCGAGGGCCCTGCATCAGGCTATTGAGAAGGGTATTAATCATATGTGGACCATATCTGCTCTTCAATTACATCCTAACGGGATCATTGTTTGTGACGAAGATTCAACCATTGAACTTAAAGTCGGAACCTATAAATATTTCAAGGATATTGAAGGGAAATACATTGATCCGGAGTCTTTGTGGATAGATAGTAATAATCTTGGGTGGTAGTGAATCCCTGGAATTTCAGACGAATTCCAAGAAGGCTACTTTGAGGAGACCATAAATAAAAAGGGGATGCAATTTGATTGCATCCCCTTTTTATTATGATTTAACCTGAGCTCGATCTAAGCAATGGATAAGACAGTGCTTGATTGTTTGAGCGTTAATGTTGTCTTCGATAACCTAATCTTTAAAAAAAAAACACCTCAGTAGAGGGATTGATTTTACCCTTTCACCAACCTAATTACCTGATTTAATTAGGTAATTAGGTAAATTTTTCTCCCTCGACCATTTCTACTGAGGTGTTTTCGACAGATCAGGTTATCCATTCCTTAGATCGAACTCACGTTATGATTTAAGTTTAGCACTGCTTACCAAATTTTTGCCCTCTTATCTTCTTCAAGGTACATGCCCTGACCCGGTTTGACATTAAATGCGGCGTAGAAAGAGGGCACATTTCTCAAAGGTCCAATTACGCGGAAACGTCCGATTGAATGAACATCTTCTTTTGTACGGCGAAGGATTTCCTTATCTCTGATGTTGGAGGCCCAAACATGTGCATAAGCTAAAAAGAATCTCTGATCGGGTGTGAAGTCATCTATTTTGGCGGTCTGCTTGTTTGCCATCCGGAAAGCCTGAAAGGAAATATTTACTCCTCCCAGATCGGCAATATTTTCACCAAGACTAAGCTTTCCGTTTGCATGAACTGAATCAACTACAACAAAGCCGTCGTATTGATCGGCGAGAACCTTGGTTTTTTCATCAAAACGTTTTGAGTCTTCGGGAGTCCACCAATCGGTAAGGTTCCCGTTTTTATCAAATTTACGACCTTCATCATCGAATCCATGAGTCATTTCATGACCGATCACTACCCCAATGGCTCCATAATTTACGGCATCGTCGCCATGTAAAAAGAAAAACGGAGGCTGGAGGATCGCAGCCGGGAACACTATTTCATTCATGTCAGGACTGTAATAAGCATTTACAGTCTGTGGCGACATGAACCATTCGCCTTTATCGACAGGTTTGTTGATCTTATTTAAATTGAAATTTGTTTCGAATTGGTTAGAACGAATCACATTCAGGACAAAAGCATCCTCCTTAATATCAAGGGCTGAATAGTCGCGCCATTTATCCGGATACCCCACTTTAACATTAATGGTCCGGAGTTTTTCCATCGCTTTTTGCTTGGTTTCGGGAGCCATCCAATCCAGGTTTTGAATCCTGTCACCTAAAGAGGCCCTCAGATTTTCAACCAGTTTCAGCATTCTTTCCTTGGCTTCGGGCGGAAAATATTTTGCAACGTACAATTGGCCCAGAGCTTCACTTAGCGATTCACTGGTCACTGCAATTATACGTTTCCAGCGAGGTCTTATTTTTTCAGCTCCAGTCATCGTTTTGCCATAGAAATCAAAACTTGCCATGACAAACTCATCCGATAAATAGGGAGCAGTGCCATTAATCAGATTCCATTTCAGGTAAATTTTCCAATCTTCCACGGGAACTTCGTTGATCAGAAGACTGATTTCCCGGATAAAAGTTGGTTGATTTATGTTGATTTCGCCCGGATCGCCAACGCCGGAAGATTTGAAAAATCCCATCCAATCAAAAGAGGGGGACATCTCAATTAATTGCCTGGATGTCGCTTTGTTATATGTTTTATTTGGATCGCGCATCTCAAGGCGGCTCATGGCCGCTTTTGCGAGACGCGTCTCAATGTCCATAATTACTTGAGCATACCGGGCGGAATTTTGTTCATTTTCTTTAAGCAGCCCAAAAGCTCGGGTGATGTATTCTTTGTATTTTGACCGAAGTTCTTTGGAATGTTCATCTTCCAGTAAATAATAGTCGCGGTCGGGCATTCCCATTCCGGCCTGTACAAGTTGGGCAATAACCATCGTACTGTTCTTCGCATCGGTGGCTCCATAGAAACCGAACAATGGAGAGAATCCATATTGATGCATTTGAGTAATTTCCTTACGGACTTCATCCATGGTCTGTACCTTATCAATCTCAGCAAAATAGGGCAAAAGAGGCTTAATGCCATCGGATTGGATCTTTACCGTATCCATTCCCCCGTTGAACAGAGTGGCAATTTTATCCGGAATCGATCCTTTTGCATTTTTTGTTTTTGCAGTTTCTTCCACCAACTCATTTAATTGTTTTTCAGCCACCTCGGCCAGCTGATCAAATGTCCCATAACGCGCACGATCGGCCGGCAAAGGATTCAGTTTCTTCCAGCCCCCGTTGGCGTAGGTATCAAAATCATCACCAGGATTGACACTTTTATCAAGATTTGCCGGATTAATGGCAGGAACATCCTGCTTTTTATTCTGATCACAGGAATGTAATGTTCCAGTCATAGTCGCGCAAATAATAAGGATTGGTAAAAAATATTTTTTCTTCATTAATGGATATTTAGATGATTCAAAAATAATATAAGTTGGGAAATTAATTATTGGTGTATTTACGTTTTCTGTTATTTCATCCCTTAAAAATTAATAACGTGAGTTCGATCTAAGGAATGGATAACCTAATCTGTCGAAAACACCTCAGTAGAAATGGTCGAGGGAGAAAAATTTACCTAATTACCTAATTAAATCAGGTAATTAGGTTGGTGAAAGGGTAAAATCAATCCCTCTACTGAGGTGTTTTTTTAAAAGATTAGGTTATCGAAGACAACATTAACGCTCAAACAATCAAGCACTGTCTTATCCATTGCTTAGATCGAGCTCAGGTTAATAATAATTGTCCGATCAAGAATATACGGGGATTGCATGGAAAGTTTGTATAAGCCGAAGGATCAGCAACAAATTTCAATTTTGTTCTGAATCAAGGATTCTATTTCATCAGGATAAATAGGAATACGTTTACCAAGAATTCTGCACCCCTTATCCATCACCAGAATATCATCTTCAAGGCGTATTCCGCCAAATCCAATGTATTCATGTACTTTTGGGAAATTGATGTACTCCCGGTTGATGCCTTCTGCTTCCCATTTATGAATGAGAGCAGGAATGAAATAAATACCGGGTTCATTAGTAACAACAAATCCTTTTTGCAGTTTTCTGCCCATCCTCAGATAAGCGGTTCCAAACTGAGCGGAAGGCCTGATTTCTTCATCAAATCCCACATGAATCTGACCATAGTTTTCCATATCATGTGCATCCAATCCGAGCATATGTCCTATTCCGTGAGGGAAAAACATGGCATGAGCCCCGTTTTGTACAGCATCCTGCAGATTTCCCTTCATCAGATCCAGGTCCATCAGACCGGAAGCAATAACACGGGCCACACTGAGATGAACTTCCATAAAGGAAATCCCCGGTTTTATTAAGGATGCAGCGGTATCATTGGCCTTAACGACAATATTATAAATATCAAGCTGTTTTTGAGAAAATTTTCCTCCTACAGGGACGGTTCTGGTAAAATCGGAGGCATAGTGTTCATGTGATTCGGCCCCTGCATCCACAAGAAGCAATCGACCTTCCGTCAGAGTCAGGGAATGGTCGTGATTATGAAGTGTTTGTCCGTTCTGTGTAAGAATAGTCGGGAAAGAAGTTCCAGCCCCATAAGAACAGGCAATTCCTTCGAGTATTCCGGCAATTTGCTTTTCTGTATAACCAGGTTGAGCCATTGTCATGGCCTTCATATGCATTTTATGTCCAATTTCACTGGCCTTTTCCATCTCTACTATCTCGAGTTCATCTTTTACTGAACGCATTTCCACAAGGGCTTTTATCAGCTCCAGTGAAACATAGTCTTTGAGTTTGGCAGTATGGATTCCCAAAAGATTTTTCAACAGGAGCTTTGTTTTAGCCCTGTATGGAAGAAGGAAATGGGTACGGCATCCCTTCCAGAGGCATTTGTTAACTTTTCCAAATAATTCATTGAAATGGAAATTATTTTCTACTCCAGCCAGCGCTCCTAATTCTTTAATGGAAGGTTGAGGCCCCATCCAAATGATGTCTTCAATGTCCGGATCGTTCCCGAATAAATAATCGACCCCTTCATTGGCATCAATCATTCCGAACAAGCCAGGTTGATCAATCCCGAAAAGATAAAGAAAAGTACTGTCCTGTCTGAAAGGATAGGGATTGTCGCGGTAATTAAAAGGGGAATCCTGGTTCCCGGGAATAAAGATCAGGCCGCTTCCCATCAACTTCCGCAACCTGTTTCTTCTTTCGATGTAAACTTCTTTTTCAAACATTTGTATGAGGTTAAATTAGTATTTCCATTTAAATTTCAGGGAGAGTTTAATTGAGACTAAAATCAGCTGAAAATCACCCAGGCGGCAAACTTTAATTCATTAAAGCAATCTCTGATTTATTTAGAAAGATACAAAAAATTCCTTTTTTAATTTAAAAATTGAAATTTAAAATAAAATGTTTGAATAATTTATAAAATGAGTATCCGGTATGGCGCCTAACGTTTATAGATTGTGTCATTAAGTTGCCATGAATGACAACATTTGACAAAGAGAAATCTCAATTAGGAAAGCAAACGGATATTCGTTTTTATTAACGTGAGTTCGATCTAAGGAATAGATAACCTAATCTTTTGAAAACACCTCAGTAGTCTCACAGGATCAAAAAATCCAGTCCAGCGCAAATAACAGAGGTGTTATATCCATACACATTCAACCCCTATCGGGGCTGTGGGGGTGGTGGATCTACTTTCCCCCAATTCCATTGGGGGTTATTCACGTTTACTCCCTTCGGGCAATGTCATTAAGTTAAGGATTAATTGATAAAAAACAGAGGACAAAGATCTTAATTTTGAAGTTGCAACACAAAAATTAAATCCTAAGTCCCCATGTTAGATGCAAATGTAAAAATTATTGAAGAGTTAAAGGCGTTTCTTTCAATTGTAAACGAATCTCCTGATATTTTAGAAAAGTTTGCTACTCAAAAAAATGCTTTTACAAGGGAAAGAAAACTACCTTTTAATCGTTTAGTTCTATTGATTGCCAAATTATGTAAGAAAACCCTCAGCTTTGAAATAGACAATTTTTTTGAGGAGATAAACCTTAACACAAGCTGCACTGTGAGCGCATTTTCGCAACAAAGAATGAAACTCGATTCCTTCTTTTTTGAAGTGTGGAACAAGTTTTTGTCTAAACTATTTTACCATTATTATGAGTCAAACGTGAAGCGATGGAAAGGTTATCGTTTAGTGGCTGCAGACGGGTCCAACATAAGTCTGATAAATAAACCCGCTCTTGAAGAATATTTTGGAGGACAGAGCAATCAGATAGGAACGTTTGTTCAAGCCAAAGCTTATTACTGTTACGACGTATTGAATGAACTAATATTACATGCGAAAATTGCCCCTTATCGCTTTGGGGAATTAAACATGGCTTATTCTGCCATTGATTGCCTGGAGGAGGATATGGTGATGATTTATGATCGGAACTTTTGCAATTTCAAAATGGCTGCCTTGCACTTGTGGCAGGAGAAGGAAATTAAATTTGTCATAAGGGCCAAGGAAACACAAAATATCATTCGAACTTTTATAAAAAGCGGAGCTCAAAGTGATGTGGTCTATCTTAGAACTACCCCTGCCGCTATCAAAGGACTTTACAAAAGCGGATATATTGTCAATCGGGACACTCTTTTGAAAGTGAGGCTGGTAAGGGTAGAGTTAGATAATTCTGTTGAAGTGTTGATGACAAATTTATGGGAAGAAGAAGGTCATTCAAATTCTGAGTTTAAAGAACTATACTTTAGACGATGGGGCGTCGAAACCAATATCTCGGTTCAGAAAAATATCTTGCAGCTTGAATCCTTCAGTGGTCTTACCCAATATTCGGTATTGCAGGATTTCTATGCAACAGTTTTCATCACCAACTTGCACTCTATTCTTATAAAGGAAGCTCAGCAAACCATTGAAAATATGCAGTGTAAAAGGAAATACCCAATGAAAGTAAATCGAAACAAATCATATGGAAAATTGAAGATACATCTCGTAAGCTTATTCATTATACACGAACCAGCAGACATCCTTCAACTTCTAAACAACCATTTTATAAAAGATCAGATCCCTATAAGAATTAACCGATCATTCCCGAGAATTATTAAAAATAAGCAGTCTAAATCCAAACACAAAACTTATGCAAATTACAAACCAGCATATTAAAATCCTTAACTTAATGACATTGCCCTTCGGGAGAAGAGTTTAGCCCTGAAAAGCAATCTGTTCCCCCTGCCCGAAGGGCTGAATATGCATAACCTCCGGTGAAGCTGGAGGCAGGAAATGTACCCTCCTGCCCAGCCCCGAAGGGGTTGAATGTGTGATCTACAGCATAACCAGGGGATGTTACATAAGAGAAATGGTCGAGGGAGAAAAATTTACCTAATCACCTTCTAAATCAGGTAATCAGGTTGGTGAAAGGGTAAAATCAATCCCTCTACTGAGGTGTTTTTTTTAGATTAGGTTATCGAAAACAACATTAGCACTCAAACAATCAAGCACTGTCTTATCCATTGCTTAGATCGAGCTCAGGTTATTAATTATTAAAATAGAAGAAATGATGCTCTATCTATACCTCTCCTTAGTGTAAAGTATTACCCTGTGATCTTTGAGGGCAGCCCCATTTTCATCACCTTTTTATCTTTTGCAGACCGGGGCAGGAATACATCTTCAGCAGTTATGCCAGCTTCCTTTATGGCTTTGAGGCAATATTCGAGTCTTCCGAGATCATTGTTGGAAGTATTATTTGTTCCGAAACTGAATTTAACTCCTGCAGCCTTAGCCCTTTTGATAAAGGCGATGTTGGGAATCCTGTACCTGGCGTTAATCTCCAGGGCTACATCATTATCCTTTAAAACTTTAATCACCCGGTCCATTCTTTCAGGAGTCCAGAGCTCATCGTATCTCGGCATGAGGGAAGGAGGAAGAAATGTCGGATTAACATAGATATCAACCGGTTCCTTTCCGATTATGGATTCAATTTTGCTTACAAGCATATTCATGAACTGCTGATCATTTTCAACAAATGTTTCTTCAGGTATCCAAAGACGCATGCGCCGGCCCTTGTGATCGGTCCAGGTCATGGCATCCGTGAAGATGTAATCGAACCTTGCAACCGCTTCAGGAGAAAATAATGTCACCCATTCGCGCCCTTCACATTGCATAACCTTGAATACGGGCTCCTGTGAAATTCCGTTCAAATAGGCATTTAAAGTTGAATCATCAGTGACCGGGAACTTTAAGCCGCAATTAGCTGCAATTCCGTAATTGTACCCATTATCCCTGGCATGCCGGCATGCCTGATCCATAGTCAAACCTCCTTTGAGATGGCCATGGAAATCAATCAAGGGGAATCCGATCCGGTTTAATTGATCAACCTGGTCCGTCAGACTATCTTTTCTTTCCAAAATGGTTACAGACCTCAGTTGATCTGCCAAAGGTCTTATGTTCATTTCACCGATCAGCAATTGTCCATGGTCATTTACTTTTTGTATGGAAAGATTTCCTTTTGAAAGAATCATACCCGTAAGTTCGCCGGTACGTTCAGGTTCAGACGGTTCCCTGTATTCGCTTACGGTTTTACCATTGACTATTACTTTAATGAAGTTTGCTTCCACCAAAATAGAAAGATCGAACCATTGATTGTCATACACCGTTCGTATAAAATTGTTCCTGATTTTCAGGATGCTACCTGTTTTCTTTGAATCTCCAACGCGGTAATCGCTGTTGTTGATGAAAACATTATAGCCTTTTTTATTCCTGTTATCTGTTGCAAAGGATATAATTCCTTCTGCTCCGTCAGTTGATTTAAGTTTTACCGTGAACTCAAAATTTCTTACGGCAAATTTTGAAGTAATTTCCGCTCCTTTTTTCGCAAGAGTAAGGTTTTCCCTGTCAGACGAACAATCTTTTTGTGAAAAGTATTCTTTGAGATTCCCTGTATTTATTTTAGTGGTTTGTCCTTTTTCAGGTCCGATCTGACAGGAAGCGATTAAGACACTGAAAAGAAGGGCCAGAATCAGTAAATTTGAATTCATGGATTAAGGATTTAACAGATTACCAGCGAAAATAATATATTATTTCGTTTCTATCTTTTTATTTCCCATTGCTTTGGCAATCGTGCTGCCAGCTAACAACTGAAGAGCATGATACAGCATCAATGGCAGAAGAACCACTCCAAGCATGGCCTGATCGGGAAACATCACCTTTCCCATTACAGCTCCCTGGACCAGTGATTTTTTTGAACCACAGAATATTACTGTGATTCGGTCCGCTCTGTTAAAACCTAACCAGACAGAAAACAGGTCCATTAAACCGAAAACAAGCAGGAAGAAGATCAACATCAGCGCTCCCAACAGGAATAATTGCTGCAGAGGAAATCCGTCGAACATCTTTCCCGAGAAAGATTCACAAAAAGAGGTAAAGACAATAAATAAAATAATGGACTGGTCAAAATGGCGCAAGGCAGTTTTGTATTGGGCAGCCCAGGCTCCAAGTTTTCTGTGAAGCAACAGTCCAAGGACCACCGGAAGCAAAACCTCGAGGCAAAGTTTTAATATCGTATGTCCAATTTCAAAATTACCCAATGTTTTCTCGAGCATTCCACTCATCCAGACTGGTGTAATGAATATTCCGATTATGCTTGAGATACTTGCATTAAAAATGGCCGAAGGGAGATTTCCCCCTGCTATGGAAACAAGGACCACGGAGGAAGATACCGTGGAGGGCAATGTGGCCAGGTAGAAAATCCCCAATCCAAGAAGCGTGGAGAAATAGACGGGGAAAGCCATTTTCATGACCAGCACTGTGACCGGGAACAGGATAAAAGTAGAGAGTTGAACCAAGAGATGCAGTTTCCAGTTGCTCAGGTCAGAAATCAGGCTTTTGGGATTAAGTTTCAATCCATAGAAGAAAAAGATAAGTGTTACTCCGTATTCTGCAATCTTTGGTAATTGTAATGGGCTCTGGTCTGTGCCTATCGAAGGGAATAACCACGCAAGGAAAATCGTTCCGATCAACAGGAAGAAGAATCCATTTAATCCGGCTTTGGAAAGAGTGGTTATAAATTTAGAAAACATCATTAATAGTCATTGGGTTTGCAGTCAATATGCTTCACGGTCATTATGCTTCGCTGTCATTATGCTTCACGGTCATTGGCTTCGCGTCATTAGGCTTTGCTGTCATTAGGCTTCGCGTCATTAGCTTTGCTGTCATTAGGCTTCGCGTCATTAGGCTTTGCTGTCATTAGGCTTTGCTGCCATTAGGCTTCGCGTCATTATGCTTCACGGTCATTGGCTTCGCGTCATTAGGCTTCGCATCATTAGCTTTGTTGTCATTCATTGGGTTTTACATTAGCTGCATTTGTTTTGCCATTCGGATCTTAAGTGAAATCGAATCGAATGACTATGAATGACCGTTAATGACCACTTAAGAATTTCTTTCTCAAATCCTCAACCTCACTGTCACCTATTGGTTTTAATTCACCGAGAACCATGCCCATGACCAATGATTTCGCGCTGAATTCCGCGACCTCCAGTCTGTCGAAGGTCTGCAGCAGTTTATCGCCGGTTACCAGGATCGCATCATTTTCGATAATGACGGCCGGATTGTCTTTGGAGATTAATCCGGGTATGGTCTTTTCACCCGCGAACTGGCTCCCGAAGGGTACATTGGATACATCCTGAAGAAATATCCAGCTTTCAGGAATAGTCCGAACGTTAAATTTATTTCCGGTGACACTGTAGGCCATCAAATAGGGAGACTGGGTAATGATAATGGAATTAATGTGAGGATTGCGTTTGTAAATTTCCTGGTGGAGCCACACAGCTCTGCTTGGCAATTTTCCCGGCTCACGTTTACCTCCCTTTATCTGCACAATATCATCCAACGAGATATCCCATCTGAGCACATTGGTAGGCGTGATGAGGAAATCATCTTCACGCCACCTGACGGAAACGGTCCCATAGGTGCTGATCATCAAACCCTGGTCGCAGGCTCTTCTTACAATACGAATGATTTCTTCCCGTTTTTCCCTCTCATCCGATGGATAGGCTACCTCTGTCATTTCAGGCTGCAATGCAGGGATCTGAGCTTCAAAGGTGTCAATTTGAGAATCGGACAAAGATTTTACTTTACCTATTGTTTTGCCGTAGATGATTGTCCTTGCGCAGAATTCAAGAGTTTCGAACCTCTGGTAGGTATCCTTCATGTCAGTTCCGCCAACGACCGTCCCATGGTTTTCCATGATTACAGCATTATACCCTTCTACAAACACCTCTGCAATCTTTTCTCCAAGAGCTTCGCTTCCCGGAACATCATAACCGGCATAGCCGATCGGACCGCAAACATGTTTGGCCTGCGGAACAATGTTGGTGTCAGGAATGATGTGCGCGATGCTGAAGGAAACCAATGCCGGCGGATGGGCATGAATGATTGCTTTCAGTTCAGGACGATTTTTATAGATGGCCCGATGAAAAGGATATTCAGAGGAAGGTTTGTGTTTCCCTGTAATGGTGCCGTCCGCTTTAATGCAATTAATATCTTCAGCACGCAGATTTCCTTTGTCAATTCCTGAGGGGGTAATCCAGACATCTCCCTGGTCATCGATAATTGAAACATTGCCGCCCGAGGTGGTGGTCATACCTTTCCTGTAGATCCTGCTGATGATCACAATAATCTGATCGCGGGGGTGCATTAATCTGATGTCAAGAGAGCTCATAATATTTTGTTTTTTATGCTTTAGCCATTTTCCTGCGGTAATTTTCCACTTCCCAATTATCGATGAAGGCGATTTGTTCCTGGTTCATAAACTTAGGACCGCCGAAGTTTTCTGAAAGGAAACTGATCTTGAGAATGTTGGTAAAGACTTCCAGTACATTTTCGACCGACTTTATATTCTCTTCCACTGCGATTATTCCTTCTCCTTCAAGAGCCAAAACTTTCGGCAGGTATCCGTATTTTAACAGATAGGCATCGATTTTCTGTTTGGCATCCTCCGTCTGTGCCGTTTCATTCTCTTTTTTCTCAAGGAAGAGGTAATGCGCTTTACAATAAACAATATCGTCCGGCGAAAAACCGGTATCTGCCTTTCTGAAACTATTCGCGGTATTTACAAAATGTTTGATCAGGTCACTGGATCTTCCTGATGCTGAAAGTGATGAATAGCCTGGATTAAGTTCCTTAATATTTTCAATTAATACAGATGACCAGGACTGATGCTTGTCAGAGGGTAATCTGACCTGAATGCGGGAATCAAGTTTCTGCATGATCAGGGTATAGAGCTTTATAATCTCCTCCGTTGTATCTGCCGACACAAATACTCCGTGATTTTCCAGGAAAATCATTTTTGGCGAATATCCCTGTTTCGCTTTGAAACCTTTAATCTCGGCTTCTACTTTTTTGAAAAGAACGTATCCCGGATCGGTGTATGGAATAAAAAGAGCTTCCTGCCCAAATAAATCCATGCACACTTGTTTTGCATTGTTTGAACACATCATTCCATTGACTTTGGTGGGATGAGTATGGACTACAAAGCGGTAATCGATCACTTCATGCAGCGAAGTCTCCACCGAAGGCCGCTTATTCCCTTTGGAAACAATGGCGTTGTTCAGGTCCTCTTTAACTTCTGCCTCCCTTTGACCGGAACCGGCACTGTATGATTTAAGTGCAATGACTTTGAGTTTCTCACGGGAAAGGCATACAAAACCTTCTTCACCGATGGTGTCCAATGAAACACCGCTGGATTTGATCCAGATGTGCTGATCATCTTTAAATGAAGTGTTTCCACCTCCGGCAATTACGTAAGCTTTGTCTTTGCCATAAAAATGAGATATTTCAATAAGCTCCCTGATATTTTTGTCCATGGTAAAATATTCGTTAATATAGAGTGAATCTTTGCTTCTGATCAAACAGTTAAATGAAGTAAATAAATTGGACAATCAAAAATAAGAGAAATAATTATGTACATGAATGTCATTGAACAGTTTTAATGATTTCTTATTGCAGCGACCAATAATTTCTTAATGGTAAGAGAATAGTAAATTCTAAAAGTAATGAATCAGGAGAAATTTGTCACAAGTAAGAATGTTTTTGAATTCCAGCAGGTAATCACGCAGAACTTTATTTCTTTTCAATGTATCCGAACATCCCATAATCTTCTTCATCAGGCGCCTGGCTGTTCATATTCATAGAATCTGAGTGCATCCAGAAAGTATTTAAAACTGAAGTTTTACATTATTTTCTCATTAAATCATTGTCTGATCAAAAGGAAGAATTGATAAAAGATTTAAATATTGTTCTTATTTTTGCATCGAATTCTGAGTGTCTCGCTCCGTGTGCTTGAACACCACGTAAAAAACAAGATTATGAACAGACAAGTTTCCGTATTGTACATGCTGGCCGGTATCTTATTCGCAACCTGCCTTTTGATCTCCAATCTCTTAGCTACCAAAATCATTATGATAGGGCCGTGGTCAGCGCCTGCCGGTGTGCTGATTTTTCCCATTGCCTATATTCTTAATGACGTCATCGTCGAAGTTTGGGGATACCGGAAAGCAAGATTAATCATCTGGACCGGATTTGGAGTCAACATCCTGGCTGCCTTATTTTTTACGCTCGGGATCGCAGTTCCCGCCGCCCCGTTTTGGAAAAGTCAGCAGGCTTTTGTTACCATCCTTGGATTTGCACCAAGGATTGTGGTTGCCAGTTTATTGGCCTATCTCACCGGTTCTTTCATCAATGCCTTTGTGATGAGTAAGGTGAAGATTCTGATGAAAGGAAGAAGTTTTTCTGTGCGGGCCATCCTTTCTACACTGTTTGGGGAAACTGCCGATTCCCTGATTTTTATAACGGTTGCATTTGCAGGGATGTTTCCTCCCAATCTCATTTTGGCCATGATTGTCACGCAGGCGTTTTTAAAGACGGCTTATGAAATTATAATCCTTCCGCTTACAATTCTTGTCGTGAAAAAAGTCAAGTCGATAGAAGGAATTGATACTTTTGATGATTCCATTTCATACAATCCCTTCCATATAAGCCAGATCTGATTCAGATGACTAAAGCGCTCGTAGTATTTTCAGGAGGGCAGGATTCCACCACGTGTTTGTTCTGGGCCAGAAGGAATTTTTCCGAGGTTTGTGCCATCGCCTATGACTATGGCCAGCGCCACCGGATTGAACTGGAGGCCGCCCGGCAAATTGCAGAGATAGCCGGAGTACAACTGAATGTCTTTAAAATAGATCTGTTGAGCCAGCTCACGGAAAATGCTCTCACGAGTGAAGAGCTGGAAGTTGAAGCTGAAAAGCCAGAGAATCGTCCTCCCAATACCCTGGTTGAAGGCAGAAATATGCTTTTCCTCACTTATGCCGCCATTTTTGCCAAGAGCAAGGGAATACAAAATATTGTTACAGGCGTCGGACAGGCTGATTACAGCGGTTACCCTGACTGCCGGAATGATTTTATCCAATCCCTCAACCAGACCTTAAATCTTTCAATGGATTATCCCTATAAAATTCATACTCCGCTGATGTGGAAAGATAAAAGTGAAATATGGCAAATGTCAGATGAATTGGGTATTTTTGATCTGGTAAGAACTAAAACCGTGACCTGTTACAATGGAATTGCGGGAGATGGCTGTGGCCATTGTCCCTCCTGTAAACTGCGCAGCAGGGGATTGGAGAACTATTTAAAACTGAAAGCTGATGGACCACTTTAAAGGATTAGGAAAAGAAACGAAGTATGAATTTACTCTAAATCTGGGGTTGCTGGAGACTTTCGACAACAAACATCCGGAGATGCCTTACTGGGTTAAGTTCAATTGCCCTGAATTTACTTCACTTTGTCCCATTACCGGCCAGCCTGATTTTGCAACTATCTATATTAGCTATATTCCTCATGTCAAAATGGTTGAAAGCAAGAGCCTCAAGCTTTACCTATTCAGTTACCGGAATCATGGTGGATTCCATGAAGATTGTGTCAACCTCATCATGAAAGATCTGATCAGTCTTCTTGATCCGCTTTACATCGAAGTTTTGGGGAAATTTCTGCCACGGGGTGGCATCAGCATCGATCCCTATTGCAATTACGGTAAACCGGGAACAAAATACGAGGAGGTTGCCACCTATCGCCTGATGAATCACGATCTGTATCCTGAAAAAGTGGATAACAGGTAGTCAGGTAAAAGATTCATAAATAAAAAAGGCGCCCTGCAAAAGGCGCCTTTTAATATTCAGGGAAAAATCAGGTTTAAGCTTTCTTTACTTTCTTATACCCATAGATTGCGGTATCACCTAATTCTTCTTCAATTCTTAATAGTTGATTGTATTTGGCCATACGATCGGAGCGGCTTAATGAACCGGTTTTGATCTGACCGCTGTTGGTCGCTACTGCGATGTCGGCAATGGTAGAATCTTCTGTTTCGCCTGAACGGTGAGAGGTCACGCTGGTGTATCCTGCACGATGAGCCATCTCGATGGCATCCATGGTTTCGGTAAGTGTGCCGATCTGGTTTACTTTGATCAGGATCGAGTTGCAGGCGCCGAGTTCGATGCCTTTTTTCAGGTATTCGATGTTGGTTACAAATAAATCGTCACCTACCAACTGGCATTTGTCGCCAATTTTTTTGGTCAGCATCACCCATCCGTCCCAGTCATTTTCAGAACAACCGTCTTCAATTGAATCGATCGGGAATTTGGAAACGAGTTCAGCAAGAAAATCAACCTGTTGTTCACGGGTCCGTTTTGCACCGGTAGCGCCTTCAAATTTGGTATAATTGTAAATACCGTTTTCATAGAATTCAGAAGCAGCGCAGTCAAGACCTATTGAAACATCACCGCCGTCTTCGGCACGGCCTGGTTTGTACCCTGCCTTTTTGATGGCTTCGATGATGCTGTTCAGTGCATCTTCTGTTCCGTTAAGTTTTGGGGCGAATCCGCCTTCGTCACCAACAGCGGTGCTGAGACCACGGTCGTGAAGTACTTTTTTCAGGTTATGGAAAACTTCTGCACCCATCCGAAGACCTTCGCGGAAAGATGGAGCGCCGATCGGACGGATCATGAATTCCTGGAAAGCAATAGGAGCGTCTGAGTGGGAACCGCCGTTGATGATGTTCATCATAGGAACGGGAAGTGTTTTTGCATTCACGCCGCCGATGTAACGGTAGAGAGGCATATCAAGGTAAGTTGCTGCCGCTCTTGCGACTGCCAGTGAAACGCCAAGGATTGCATTGGCTCCAAGGTTGGATTTGGTTTTGGTTCCGTCCAGTGCAATGAGTTTTTTGTCAAGAGCAACCTGATCCAGTGCGCTCATGCCGATGATTTCTTCGGCAATTTTCTTGTTGATATTATCAACTGCCTTCAGTACACCTTTGCCAAGATAACGGGATTTATCCCCATCACGAAGTTCAAGGGCTTCGTTTTCACCTGTGGAGGCGCCGGATGGAACGGCGGCACGGCCGATAATTCCGCTTTCAAGAGTAACTTCTACCTCGACGGTTGGATTTCCGCGTGAATCCAGGATTTCTCTTCCTAATACTTTTACGATGAACATTTCTTCAGGATTTTTATGTTATACAATAGGTTTGTTGCCCAAAGGCAAACTATGATATTTTTAAAAAAATTATGCAAATATACTCAATCGGTTTCAACATCAGAATCATTGTTTGTTAACAAGAAGTTAAATTAGACTTTAGACTTTAGACTTTAGACTTTAGGCTTTAGGCTTTAGGTGGAGGTTTCAAAATTTCAAATGTTTCAAGTTCCAAAGTTTCAATGTTTCAACGGTTGCGAAGGCATGAAACCTTGAAACCTGAAATTCCCTGAAACCCAGCTACAGCCTTTCTTAGCTTATATCCTTATGTTCTTGCTTGTTAGCTCCTTTTCCCGGTTCGTACCTGTGAACCGTAACTTCGCTTGTCACAATCATTCCACCTTTGCCGGATGTGGACATCATCTTTTCTGCTGTAGGAATGAATTCCATGATTCGTTCTTCCGAATCTACAATGTCGATGATGATTGGCAAATCGCTTGAAAGCGCAAAGACTTTAATTGTGTGGATAGAATGACTTGGACCATAGGACATAATCCCGCGATAGGAGGTTGCTCCAGCCAGCCCGGCATGTCTTGCTGAAAACACGATGGCTTCGTATAAAGGCTGTCCGTCGAATTTATCTGATTCCCCGCAATAAATTCTCAAGTTTATTGCCTTCCCTTTTAGTTCCATTTCTTTTTATTTCAGTTATCAAATTTCACGAATTTGTTACGAATTAGCACGAACGCATGAGATGAAATTCTTAGGTAATTTAAGGATTTTTTTTTACGATTTTCACCAAGTTTGTTGCAAATTATAATTGAATACCTTTAGGATGATTCTTTTTCTTTGAATATCAGATTCCTCATTCCGCTTCGCTCCTAAAAAGGTAAATTGTCATTCTGCGAGCCTACCCAAAAAATGGGACATGATGCGTTAATGACAGGAGGGAGAATGGGCCCTAATCCATTGCCGTCGGCTTTAGCTGATGGGTACCATGCTGTTAACAATGGCTTTAGCCACATTCTGCAATAACTAAATGTGGCTAAAGCCATTGCTTTCTTAACTGCTTTTCCGTCAGTTGAAACTGACGGCAATGGATGAATACATTTTTGAACATCTCCCGGGGAATCTTTTGCCGCCCCTCAAAATGCTTTTCTAAAAAATCTGTCATCGGTAAGAAGTGAGGAATCTCTAAAACTTGCTTGTATTCATAGTTTCGTCTATTTTTCACAAAACTATCAAGCAAATCAAATCAAAAAATAAAAGAACGTCTATATCTATATTATTTACTGATACTTGCAAGTGGTATTTTAAAGTTAACCACAAATGATTCAATTATGATGCTTTCGGGCAAATTAGCTTCGTTGATCTTCTATTCGTCCCTAATTCATGAAATGTAAAAATCATTTCTTTCTCTCCAGGTTTTTCTGGATTTTCTTTATGGCTGATTCAATCGGTTTTTCAGGCTCAATGACATTGTAAGCTCCCCAGAAATCAGGATCAGCGAATCCGGTAACCTGATCTGCCATAATAATGGATGGTTTAATCCTTTCGGATTGTCTGATCGGATTGTCAGCTATTTTTTCCCAATCCGTGACGAGCATTTCAATCGAGGAATCATATACTTTGTTGAATAATCTTTTTTTCCACACGATTTTAAAAGTTATATCTCCCCTGGAATAGCCATAATACCACTTTCCATTCACTTCTCTGTAATTGATTTGATAACTTGCAGACAAAGGATAAACTTTTGATCCGGAAGGTTTTTTCTTAATAAACATTTCACTTGCTGCATTGCGATCTTCCACATTCAGATTAAATGTAGCTCTGGTCACGGCCAGGGTTTCCGTATCGATATAAAGAACGCCATAATATAAAGGTAATTTTATGTGCGGTTTCTGTTTGAATCCAAGGACATACATGTAATGATCTCCGATTTTTGCCACATCGTCAAAGCTGAAGGTATAATTTCCAAACATGTCTTCGGAGAAGATCAGATCAGGATTCTTCATGATATCGAGCATCAGATTGTTAATGGGACCTCCCTGCAGTTTAAAGGCAACCGTGTCAATCTTATTGTAATCTGTGTTTTTACGGGCCTTGTAAAGATGGGCAAAATCTATTTTAGGAGAAGTAACCGGTTGTTTTAGGATTTCGACAACAGCTTCAGAAAGTGAAACATAGGTTCTTCTTTTTTTAATTGTTTCACGATAAAATGCTGTCATGAACATGGGGTCTGCATAATAATTCAGACTTCTCCTGTTCATGACATCCCGCATGAGCCACTCCGGATTTTTAGGGTAAACAGTGACTTCACTTAATGTGACCGGAAGGTTATTGAGACCGACCACATTATTTTCCTTATTAAAACCGGAAAGATTAAGTTGTCTTCTTTGATATCCCAGAAGGGTAACCGTCACTTTTGCATCGGTTAAGTTTTTGGGTACTTTCAGGATAAATTGTCCTTCCGAATTGCTGATGGTGGCGATGTTTGTCCCGTTTACGGCCATGGTAACAAAAGCAAGAGGCTTTTTAGAGGAGTTGTCAATTACAGATCCCTTATACTGTAAATAAGTTAAAGAATCCGGTTGATTGAAATTGGATGGAGCGGCCGATATAAAGTTGGTGCAACAGATACCCGCCAGAATCATTAAAATAAAATTAATGATATATTTTACCGGATTTATCTTTTGGTCTTTCATCTGATTATAATTTGTTTTTTAATGGCCAGATGGAACTCGCCTATAATCATCCTCCTGTGCGAGAAGGAATTCACATTTTTAGGCTGAAGGAGTTTAGACTTTAGACTTTAGGCTGAAGGATCATAATATCTCCTTTGACCTTTGGACTAAACACCTACAGCTATAAGCCTCATATGGCATTATTTTATTCCAATTACTTAAAACAGCCTTTATAAAGATAACGATAAAAAGAACTTTTTATTCACTTATGAAGATATAAATTACTCTGTCAATGTAAACAAATGGATTACCAATTAGGTTTAATTTTTAATCTGGCCTCAGTGAAATTTATTTATCAAATATTGTTTTATTGGATATAAGCGGTTTTGCCCAGAAGGAGATGCTGAGAAGATAGGCTAACGTAAGAAAGTTAAATAATAAACCTATCCTTAAACTAAACAGATCCGCAAGGGAACCCACAATCACGGGCGTGATGGCCCCACCCATAATTCCGGAACACAGAATACCCGAAAAAGAGCCGTGATGTCCGGCCATTGAGTTCATTCCAAGGGAGAAAACAATTGACCACATGACAGAGGCAAAGAAACCGACACAGATAAAGGCATAGAATGCTGTTTTTCCATCTGTCGTTATTAAAGCAGTGGCTAATGCAGCCATTGCGGCCAGAACGAAAATCCTAAGGATGATTTTGCTGTTCATCAGTTTTAACAATCCCAGGCCGATAAAACAGCCAATTGTCATCAATAACCAAAACCATTGGACCGCTTTAGCGCCTTCCACTTCAGGTCTCATTCCATGATAGTTTCTCAGGTATTCGGAAATCCAGTTGGAAACTCCTTGTTCTGTCCCAACATAACAGAATATCCCGAGAAAGAAAAGAACGACTGTTCTGTTTTTGAAAAGATAGGTGATGGTTTTCCAGTTCCCGGTTTTCTCATCCTCGTTTAATTCAACTTTTGGAAGCCTTGCTGTTGAGATGATTAGAATCATAGAAATAATTATGAGGGCAAAAATCCAATAGATGGAAACCCAGGGAAGTTCCGGGGGAGTGATGCTTCCAATGATTTTAATAAATGCATTCGGAGTACTGCCTGGGGCAAGCTCTTTTACAAGATAGGAATAAAGCATAGGGCTTAAAAAGGAAGCTGCCCCAAAAAACAGCTGTGCGGTCACGGAATTGAAGGCGAAATTTTCTTCACCGCCTGAAACACGAAGGAGAGGATTTATTGCCACCTGCAGGAAAGCCATTCCCATTCCGATCATGAACAAGGATCCGAGCATTACTCCATATCTCGGGAGAAGTGCAAATAAGAGAGAACCAGCCAGGGCTGACGAAAAGGCCAGGAGCATCACTCTTTTTTCTTTGTATTTTTCAGTCAGCAGTCCCGCAGGGATTGACATGATCCCGTAAGCAATGAAAAAAAAGAGCGGAAGAAAAGCCGCCATGGTATTGCTGACTTTAAAGTCATCCTTTGCTTCCGGAATTAAGACTCCCATTACATTGGTGAGGAATGAAATGACAAAAAAGGTGAGAAAAATGAGTATGACTATGGAATAATTTCTTTTCATGGCAGAATTGATGAGTTTATAACAGCACTTCAAATATAGTAAAAAGAATTAACGCGAAGCAATCAGCAAAAGCGGACTTTCATCCTTTTGGTACAGGGGCATTCATACCCGGGAGATCTGTTATTATGAAATCCCGTAATTTAAATTTGTAAAAATTTATGTAATATTGAAATGTGAAACATGATTTCAACGAAGAGAGGGGATGGGAAATTGTAAAAATGATTGTAAATCATTGGTTAACAGGTGTTAATTGCAAATCAGCACCAGCGCTTTGAATGATTTTGGTGCAAATCCGGAGGAGCTGGGTTGATGTTTTTACGCGTAATGAGTACAAGAATATTTTAGTTGAGAATCTGGAATATTGTCAAAAACACAAAGGATTGGAAATATTTGCCTGGTGCATCATGACCAATCATATTCATTTGATCGTAAGAGCAGCCGAGGGATATTTTTTGCAGGATATTCTCCGGGATTATAAAAAGTTTACCAGCAAAGCCGTTATCAAGGCTATAATCGATAACCCAATAGAAAGCAGGAAGGAATGGCTGTTAAGTCAGTTTAAGACCCCCGATGGCTACCGGTTTTGGAGAACGGACAACAAGCCAATCGAACTTTGGAGCAATGCAGTGATTGATCAGAAATTGGATTACATCCATCAGAACCCGGTTGAAGAAGGTTTGGTCTTTAAGGCAGAGCACTATATGTACAGCAGTGCTGTTGATTATTCCAGAGAGAAAGGAATGCTTGATATTACTTTAATTGAGTATGTTAATTGAGCGTTCAGGTTCAACAGAGCACGGGTCACAGACCCGCGCTAGCGAGGCTAGCGAGGGATTGCAGGGGCAGCCAGCAAATCCCAGCTTCTCCGGATCTGTGTATAAGGAGTTCGGAGCGGCTGGTGCGGTGTCCCAAAAGCTAAAAACAATAGACAAATCCAGAAAGAGATTGGCAATTTCAGAAATCTTTATCCCTTGCCGTCAGCTTCTGTTGACGGTGTAAATTGCTGTTTTATTTGGCTTTAGCCACATTCTGCTTAGCAAAAATGTGGCTAAAGCCATCTGTTTTTTAGCCTTGTACGGTCAACTAAAGTTGACGGCAAGGGATCGGATATATCGATTAGGAAAAAACAAGTCTGACGGCCGCTACACCAAGATAAACAGCGAGAATTCCAAAAAACAGACTTCCCCCAACATTGAGCAGGAGGGACTGCCAGAGTTTTTCAGAGATCATGTTGAAATTGTCATAGGAAAAAGTGGAGAACGTGGTAAAGCCCCCACAGAAGCCGACAGTCAGGAACAGTCTTATTTCAGGAGTGAGGAAGTTTCCCCTTTCCGAAAGGGCATAAACCACGCCGATTATGAAACTTCCTATGATGTTTATAAAAAAGGTTCCCAGAGGGAATGATATTTCAACCATTCTTTGGATTCCTCTTTGGGAAAGCAATCTCACAATGCTTCCGATTCCTCCACCGATTCCTACAATTAATATTTCTTTCATCAAGGCGTAAAGATAAAAAATAATGTTATTGGTCATAAAGGTTCGCTGTCAATAGGCTTCGCCGTTAATAGGCTTCGCCGTCAATAAGCCTCGCTGTCATAAGCTTCGCTGTCATAAGCTTCGCTGTCATAAGCTTCGCTGTCATAAGCTTCGCTGTCATAAGCTTCGCCGTTAATAGGCTTCGCCGTTAATAAGCTTCGCTGTCAATAAGATTCGATGTCATTAGGGTTTGTTGTCATTGAATTTGGTGGTTGTTGGGCAGTGGGGGGCATAGATTGTTTCAGGAATGGCTGCAAAGTGAATGACATTTTACTTATTTTTGGATTAAACTCATGGAAATGAAAAGGAGCCTTCTGTTTATACTATTTTTTAATATCCTTTTTTGCAGTTACGCTCAGAAAGGATTGTATGCAATTTCTTCCAATAAAATTCTCCGTACGGCAAGTTATTCTTTTTACGCCATTGATGCTGTTACGGGGGAAGTTTTGCAGAATTCCACTTCCCAGAAGAGCCTTGTTCCGGCGTCGGTCATGAAGCTTGTGACCACAGCTGCTGCCCTGGAGATTTTGGGACCCCAATTCAGGTTTAAAACCGCTGTGGGATATTCCGGCGAAATTGAAAAGGAGACCGGTGTGCTGAAAGGTGATGTTGTGATCAAAGGAGGATGCGATCCTGCATTTTATTCACGCTATTTTACCGATTATTACAAAGGCACCTTTGAGGATTGGGCTGAAACGATCCGTGAATCGGGGATCAGGAGAATTCACGGAGACCTTCTGATTGATATCTCCGCCATGGAAAATTTTCCCATACCGGGAGGATGGATCTGGGAGGATATAGGCAATTATTATGGTGCCGGAGTTTCGGCCCTAAGCTATTTTGACAATCTTTATGAAATTCATTTCAGCTCTCCGTTCGGGGAGGGGCATTCAGCGGAAATAGCCTATACTAACCCGGTCATCGAAGGACTGGAACTGGATAACAAAGTGGTTTCCTCTAATGGGAATATGGATTTATCCTGCGTCTTCGGAGCCCCTTATTCTTATAAGCAGGAAGTTGTCGGAACCATTCCTGTGAACAGGAGTGATTTTGTAGTCAAAGCGGCCACTCCGGACCCAGCTGTTACTGCAGCTGTTTCTTTCCGTGAAATTCTTGCGTCAAAAGGTATTTTGCTGGAAGGAAAGGTCAAAAAAATAACTAAACCGAAACAGTTTGATTTACTTTTGGAAAAATCCTCCCCTGAATTGAGTCAGTTGATTGTTCCTCTGAATCAGAAAAGTCTCAATCTTTTCGCGGAACAACTTTTACGGGAAATTGGGAGAGCTCAGAAAAAAGATCCGTCGCTTAAATCTTCCATCGAAGGTCTGACTGAGTTTTGGGAGAAGAAAAACATTAACCTGGAGGGATTTTATCCTACGGACGGGAGTGGACTTTCGAGATCAAATAATATTTGTCCCAGAACTCTGGTTGAAATTTTGAACTACATGAACAAGGGGGAATACCGGGAGATTTTTTTCGATTCACTGCCTCTTGCCGGAGTGAGCGGAACGCTTGAATATTCTTTTAAGGGGACTCCGCTGGAGAAGAATCTCCGGGCCAAGACCGGCTCCATGAAGAGAGTCAGAAGCCTGGCCGGTATGTTTACGAGTCTGAAAGGCAGGAAAATTATCTTTGCTTTAATCGTAAATAATTTTGAAGGGAACGGAATAGGGAAGGTGCTAGAAGATTTCCTGGTTAGTTATTATAAAAATAATTGAATTTTTGCCGTAAGTTATAGACTCATGGCCATTCAATTCCATGACCTCTTTCGGGTCTCACGGCGTCTTTACACGATGGTTTATAAAATTTGGTGGGAAAATTTAACAATGAATGACAATCTGCATCTTCCCAATTTTCCACGAGTTTTGATCAGGGATCAAAATAAATTGCAATGGCTTGAAGTTGAGGCAGATGTTAAAATTAAACATAAATCAAGGAGGCTTAAATCATCATTTCCCTTCGTTTTGTATTGGTTGGATTTTTTAAAAGTAGGAAGTAGGAAAGTAGGGAAATAATATGTTAATAATTATGGGTTTTGTTTTCTTTATTATGGTTTTAATAGCTTGTTTTACCGGATGTTGTATAAAGTTATCCCCATGAAAAGAAAGAAATCGTTCTATTCCTTAATTTATGTTCTTTCCTTGTGTTGATGTATTTCATTTTCCAGAGTTCAGACAGGGACAAATCAGGATTTTAAGGCATTTGCTTTTTTTCGTTTGATTCCTTTGAAAACGAGAAAAGCAATGTACCCCAGACCTAAGACCAGCAATCCAATTGAAATATGATTGAAGTATTTATCCAGCAGTTCTTTTTGTGTAAAGAAGAAATACCCCATCATGGCCAGGATAATGTTCCAGGTCATGGAGCCGATCACTGTATAGAGCATAAAATCCTTAAGATTCATGTTCGCCAGACCTGCAGGTAATGAAATCAGATGCCGGATTCCGGGGACAAGGCGGCCGATGAGGGTTGAAGTTTTGCCATGTTTTTCAAAATAACGCTTTGATTTCTCAATGGTAGAAGGATTGACCATCATCATTCGCGCCAGGCGTGTCCTGGCAAATTGCATGAGCAGTCGGTTTCCCAAAAGTTTGGCGAAATAATAATTGAAAAGGGCCCCTGAAAGTGCCCCTAATGTTCCGGATATAACAACGAGGAAAATATTTAAATCGCCATTTGCCGCCTTATATGCAGCCGGCGGAATCACGATTTCAGAAGGAAGGGGTATGAATGTGCTTTCGATGGCCATCATCAGATAAATAGTCCAATAGGTAACATGGTCCATGTACCAGGTTATAATTTCTTGAAAAAATGCTCCCATCCTGTTTTAATTTTACACGTGCAAATAAATTATCATCAGTCTGATAATTGTTTGTTTTTCATTATTCACCGGTTTTTACACAATCATCCGGCTATTATTACCGGATGCGAAAATAGAAAAAATTTAGATGGCACACGGATTCGTTGATGAGGATTATTTGTTGGGGTGATTTGTTTTTGTGGTAAGTAATCAATCGTTATAAGATTGGGACACTTTCAATAGATAATATTGTCTTTGGTCCAAATGTCGCTGTCGTAGCTTGAGTATATTGCCGCTTCCAGAACACAAGGATAGATATTTGCTTTTTCGCACAGCATTTGAATTCCATCGGACACGAAATGGTAATAATCTTTATCTTGCAAGGCTACTGAATTTAATGTGACGGGAAACCCAAATTTATTTAACCAGTCCGACGTCCTTGAATAAATGGGTATTTCATATTTTGTGAGTCCAAGAGCCTGGAGAAAGCCTCTGGCTTGTTTTGATCCAAAACCCTTAAATGATTGGTCTATATTATCTGCAATTATTCTCTCTGTTTCTTTCGAGGCCTCTTTGTGAAGAATGGTTTCAATGTTTCCAAATAATATCCAGTTATTGTACTCCAGAAATCCAAGGTTTATAGCAAAGTATTTGGAAATGTTATTAAGGGAATGGTCTAAGCCATGTTGGTGTAAGACCTGCCTGACAAAAGTCTCTGCATCCTTTGTCTGTGATAATTTATGGTATGAAACCGGGAAGGGTTCCTTTCTCATAAAAACTCCCACCGGGCTGTCGGGGCCGGGCCTTTTTTGAGAGGTTAACAAAGACAAAAGCATGCATTTTAGGATATTGGTACGGTCTATCAGTATATTCTGCCTTTTAATATTACGGGAAATTCTTTTTTCCACAAATTTATTGTGGTTCTGTTCGACAAATTCATTTACCCTTTTTATGTCACTATTGCTTATGTGCCAATGTATTATCATGACAAGACTGTTCAAAGGTTATAGTCCCAGGAGGCTTCAGGCTGATAGACAATATCATCAATTGTATATTTAAACTGAAGCCCATCGCCAATACACTTTTTAATTCTTAAATAATCAAGCCGGTTCAAAATAATATTGCTCGTACTGAACTTTTATGGTGCTTATGTACAAATATACTGAATTTTGTAAATCACTGGATTAAAACGATCAAATTAAAATCATTTTAAAAAGCAAAAGAGGATGCGGAGATGAAATTAATTTGAACTGTTAATGTCTGGGTGAACAGGACCAGGCTGGAATTATGTCTGATCTCAGCCGTATCGGGACTATGTTCTTGTGTGAAAACAATATCAGGTTGGGGAAATTCGTTCCTGTTTTGCAGAATGACTGCTATCGTTTGCCTATGAGCCATTGCATTGATGATCCTGTTCTTTAACTTTTTAACAAGGGATTTTCAACTTTGCCCAGGAACAAAACAGCTCCGGTGTCTTCTTCTGTGATCACATAGAAGAATGGTCTTGTTACATGGAACTCAGCCGGATTGGCCGGGAAACTCGTTACTCCAATACCGACCGAAGTAACCGCTGCAGCTTCTGTCCCTTCCTCATCGACCTTGATATAGGTTTTGTGTTTGACTTTGGTTATCAGGAGCTGATGATCGGGATTGATCTTTGAGAAATCGGCGTTATCCGTAAATGCTATGCCCATGCCCAGTGATGAAAGAGCCTGATTTAGTTGTATTTCCCAGGAGTATTCAAATTTGGGAAGCCATACCTCAATTTCAGCGGGACTGGTCAGAGATGATAAAAGAGATTCCCATTTGGTCTTGTCGAGCTGCAGCATCATATTTTCCAGGGAGGTCCCTTCGTCGGGAAGGAGAATTACCATATTGTATTTGCCTCTTCCGTACGGCATTTTTAACGCTTTATAACCGGATTGCATGGACCATGCGAATTTCTCTTTAACTTTCATCATGGGAACAGAAATACTTTGCCCATCCGACAATTTGAAGGCGCTGTTCGTTGTTTTTGCAGGATCAAACCGGATCTGCCATTTCCCGTTAAAATAGATCGCATTAATCAGAAACATGATCTCCTCCGGAGATATGGAATCAAGAATAGTCGGAATTTTCCCGTTTGTTTTTGAATTGACCCAATTATTAATGGTATTAACAGCAGCCTGGTTAAAATCCAGATTCATGACACTTGCCTCATAAAAGTCATGATTTACATTCGTGAAACTTTCGAGTACTGGAAATCCATTTCTGATCCATATTGAATTTGCAATATTCATTGCAACTTTATCATCAGCCTTTTTCAGAGCTGTAACTAAATCAAAATAGATATGGTTGATCTCATCAGGAGTGAATCCGTCAAAATCCAGAGCATCCACCATGGCTGCTTTTGTTCCCCCGTCAGCCCCGTTCAGCGCCATTGATAGCGCCATTGAAACACTGAGAGGAGAAACCATGGTATTCTGATTATGATTCTGAGGAAGCGCTGAAAAGAGTTTAAATCCAAATGTATTATTGGATTTGATCAGTTGCTGTGATTTTTCATTCAGCACGATGTCTTTGGACACAGAATTTTCCTGTTTTGAACATGCTGAAAAAGAAAGAACAGCCGCAATCATTGAAACTAAGAATCTGGTCTTCATCGTCCTATATTTAAATGGAACGTTTCCGGAATAAAATTAACATTTAAAAGATAATTATCAAAGCAACCATTGATGATTTCATTCATCTTAATGTAAAGATACAGAATATTTTTCAGCAGTTCAATGAGGCGGAAAATGGCAACAGGAAATATGATAAGTATCTTTTAGGTTCTTTAACATATTTTATATTTTTATTTTATTGTAAATAATGTTAATTCGGGTCTTAATTTGTTACCGAAATAAAAAGGGAAAACGTGACTGACCTGGACGATTACATTCGGAAATGTATCAAGGGGGATCAAAGAGCCCAGACTGAACTCTATAAACGATATGCATCTAAAATGTTTGGAGTTTGTCTGCGCTATTCCAGGGACTCATCAGAAGCTGAAGATAATCTTCAGGAAGGTTTCATCAGGGTTTTTACAAAGATCAGTCAATATGGATTCAAAGGATCTTTTGAAGGATGGATGCGGCGGATCATGGTGAATACAGCCCTTGAGAAATTCAGGAAAAAGAATCAGCTCTTTCCTGTGGAGGACATGGTCATTTATGAAAAGATATCATTGACGGACGATACAATTTCTGCAATATCTGCCGATGATTTATTAAAGATGATTCAGAAACTGCCGCCCCGTTACCGGATGGTTTTTAACCTTTATGTCATTGAAGGTTATTCGCATCAGGAGATCGCAGATATGATGAATATTTCAGAAGGAACTTCAAAATCAAATTTATCAAGAGCCAGAATCATTTTGCAGAAAAGAGTAATTGAGGAATTCGGATTAGAGAAAAGCACCAATACAACTGTTCTATGTTAAATAAAAAAGAGCAAATAGATCAATTGTTTTTAGAAAAATTAAAGGATTACCAAAAGGATCCTCCTGTTTTTCTTTGGGATGAAATTGAAAAGAAGATTCATAACAGGAAAGGGAAAAGCAATTTTTGGACCATCATTGCAGTGGCTGCTGCTATTTTGGCGCTCTTCCTTTCGGGATGGTGGATGGTTGGTCCGGATATTACGCATCAGCATTTTTCACAATCTGTTATTGCCCCGAATGAATTTCAGAAGCTTTCTGAAGAAAATCAAAAGCAAACAGGCACTGCTGTTTCTCCAAAGGAATTTAAACCCTCAGCATTTTCTATGGCGACATTTGCTGCTAAGAAAACGTTCTCGGATAAAAAAAGTGATCTTAAATCGGAAGGGGAAGAACCCATAGCTTTCGATATTGAAAAGAAAATTCTCACTAAAATAAATTCAAAAGAAAATTTGTTGGGAAAGCTTAGCAGCTTGTTTTCTCCACTCCAGACAGATCAGAATGAGATTAAGGTAAATCTTAAACAAGAAGATTTGGAAAATAGTACTGATGAACATCGTTCTCAGCAGGAAAAGGAAGAGATCAAACACAATTGGAGTATAAGTTTTCAGGCTGCCCCTGTCTTTACTGGCGGAATTAAAAGTATGGAAGGACAAAAAAACCACGCTGAAAATACTGCTTCAGCCGGACTCATGGCCGGATACAGGGTTGGGAAGAGATTATCCATCAGGTCCGGGCTGGTTTTAAGTCAAATAAAACAAAAAACGGAACCAATCAGTTTAACGGTTCAGAATCCGGCCACAATCACCACATCTTTAGGAAAGGTAAATATTAACCGGACAACGAATGATAATTTACAAGCAGGTATTCGGTCTGTACTACGACAGCAACTTGACTACATCGGAATTCCAGTCCTTGCGAATTACAGGATTATAGATAAAAAATTTAACCTGGGAATTACAGGTGGAATCAATGCCAATTTGTTGACAGGCAACAAGACCGAATTGTCAAATAGTCTGGGAGACATCGATAAGGCGGAAACAGAGAATATACGTGAGGTTGCCTTATCCGGAGAGGTCGGATTGGAAATGGGATATGATATTGGAAAGAGAATTACGATTACCATAGAACCGCGTTTAAAACATTTTGTCAATTCATTAAGTTCCAATTCTGCTTTTAATTTCAAACCTTATCAGGCAGGATTATATACGGGTGTGACGTATTCCTTTAATTAAACACTTTACAGAGAGATTTGAATTGCCTTTAGAAATCATTACCTTTGAGATTCGGAATTAAATCACTGTCAATTATTATAATTAATTGTCTCATAGGAAGATGTTTAAGAATAAGGTCAATATTTTCATTTCTATTATTGTATTATTCATCGTTATCGGTGGTATATTTTTGACCACTTTATCTGCTCAGAGGCAGGTGGAACAGAATGGAACACAAAATTTGCAACAGGTTTTTTATTTCACACCTCCACAATTACCCGCGAAAATTAGTTTTGCCGGAGAAGAGGTCCCTCTTGAAAATTTTGACATAAGGGAGTCTCTTGACAGGGAGTTATTAATTTCTGCCAACTTCCATTCGTTAACGTTATTGTTATTGAAAAAACTTCCGAGGTATTTTTCAATCATAGAACCAATACTAAAAAAGAATAATGTCCCTGATGATTTTAAGTACCTTGCACTGGCAGAAAGTAATTTTGTTGATAAAGCTATGTCGCCGGTGGGGGCTTTAGGGATATGGCAATTCATGAAAGGCGCTGCTCTGGCGAACGGATTGGAAATAAATAATGAGGTGGATGAGAGGTTCAATATTGAGAAAGCAACACAGGCTGCCTGCAATTATCTTAATGATTCTTACCGGAGATATCGTAACTGGACCATGGTCGCGGCATCTTACAATGCGGGTATGAATGGAATAGACCGGCAGATTGAAATTCAGGACAGCAGGAATTATTACGATTTGTTGTTAAATGAAGAAACCGGCCGATATATATTTCGTATACTGGCCCTTAAATTGGTTATGAGTGAACCTGAAAAATATGGTTTCCGGGTGGATGAGAGCGAAAAATATCCGATTATTCCCACTAAAACGGTGGAAGTAGGGGGATCGATTTCTAACATGGTTAGTTTTGCACATTCCCATCACATCAATTATAAGATTTTGAAATATTTTAATCCATGGCTGAGGCAACCTGAACTGAAGAACCTTAAGAACAAGAAGTATTTAATTAAAATTCCTCAACCAGGTTTTCGTGAATACACTTACGATCCGGGTATGGATAATTCGAATTCTACTGTTGCGAATTCCACGAATCGTTCGATCAGCGGAGCTAATTAAGGACGAATTTTCACGAATGCGAATTCCACGAATCTTGATCAGCTAAGTTTGTTTTCATGAAGGTTAACCTAAAAGGGTTAAAAAAATAAAATAAGTCTCTTTATTCTTACTCTTTCCTTAAATTCGCAGTTCTTTCTTAATTTTTAATTTTGAAGTCTTAATTATTTTAATGCAGGAAGAGGAAAAAATTACAGTCCGGGGAGCCAGAGTCCATAATCTTAAGAATATCGATGTAGACATTCCCAGGAATAAATTGACCGTTATTACGGGTTTGAGTGGAAGCGGAAAATCATCTCTGGCATTTGATACCATTTATGCAGAAGGACAACGCCGCTACATAGAAACCTTCTCAGCCTATGCCCGAAGCTTTCTGGGCAATGTAGAACGTCCGGATGTGGATGAGATTACTGGCCTAAGTCCGGTTATTTCGATCGAGCAAAAAACCACAAATAAAAACCCCAGATCAACCGTCGGCACTGTCACCGAAATCTATGATTTTCTCAGGTTACTCTTTGCCCGTGCGGGAGAGGCATTCTCCTATAATACGGGAGAGAAAATGGTTAAGTATACCGATGAGCAGATTATTAATTTAATCCTGGAAAATTTTAACGGTAAAAGGACCATGATTCTTGCTCCGGTGGTAAGAGGCCGGAAAGGCCATTACCGTGAACTTTTCGAGCAAATCAAGAAGAAAGGTTTTCTCTATGCAAGGATTGACGGAGAAATCAGCGAATTGACACATGGCTTTAAAGTTGACCGCTATAAGAATCACAGCATAGAAATCGTTATTGACAAATTGGTTATTGGAGAATCAGACAGGAAACGGTTGCGCGATTCTTTGGATATCGCCATGAAGCACGGCCAGGGAATCATACAAATTCTGGACGTGGAATCGGGAAGTATCCGTTTTTACTCAAGGCATCTGATGTGTCCAACGACCGGCATTTCTTACAATGATCCTGCTCCGCATACTTTTTCATTCAACTCCCCGCAGGGAGCCTGCCCTAAATGCAACGGATTAGGGGAAATTACTGAAATAGACAGTGAAAAATTGCTTCCTGATCCTTCTCTTTCAATTGCCAAAGGTGGAATAGCGCCGTTAGGCCCTTATAAAAACACCTTGATATTCTGGCAGATTGAAGCTCTGGCTCAGAAATACGGGTTTACCCTGAAGACTCCGGTAGGAGAAATAGCGGATGAGGTGATGAATGCAATCCTTTACGGGACAGGTGAACGTGTCCAGCTTAAAAACTCTCCTCTTGGAAGCTCAGTGGATTATATGATGACCTACGAAGGTATTGTCAAATACATCATCAATCAGAAAGAAGATAATCCTTCAAGATCCGCTCAAAAGTGGGCTGACCAGTTTCATAAGACGGGCCCATGTCCTGAATGTCATGGACAGCGTTTACAAAAGGAACCTCTTCATTTCTTAATAGACGGGAAAAATATTGCCGAGCTTTCAAGATTGGACATCAGTGAGTTGATCCAATTTTTCGAAAATATTGAACCCAGATTAAGCAAGAGACAGATTTTAATTGCCACTGAGATCATAAAGGAAATACGAACCCGTCTGAAATTCCTCCTTGATGTTGGTTTGACCTATCTTTCACTTGACCGGCAGGCGGGTACTCTATCGGGAGGAGAATCCCAGCGAATCCGTCTGGCCACCCAGATCGGTTCACAACTGGTCAATGTGCTTTATATTCTGGATGAGCCCAGTATCGGTTTGCATCATCGGGATAATCTCCGCTTGATTCACTCCTTGCAGGAATTAAGAGATACCGGTAATTCCGTGATCGTCGTTGAGCATGACCGTGATATGATGCTTACGGCTGATTATTTAATCGATATGGGTCCGCATGCAGGTATTCACGGTGGTGAGGTTGTGGCCGCGGGATTACCTGCAGAGGTTTTGCAAAAGGATACACTTACGTCACAATATCTGACCGGGAAGAAAAAGATTGAAATACCTGCGAGGCGTCGTGATGGAAATGGGAAATCGATTCTTATCGAAGGAGCTTCCGGGAATAATCTGAAGAACATCGATGTTGAATTCCCTTTAGGAAAATTTATCTGCATCACGGGGGTTTCCGGAAGCGGAAAATCGACACTGATCAATGAAACTTTACAGCCCATCCTGAGTCAGCATTTTTATAAATCATTGGATGATCCCTTATCCTATCGTTCAATAAAGGGAATAGAAAATATTGATAAAGTGGTGGAGGTCGATCAATCCCCGATAGGAAGAACTCCACGCTCCAATCCGGTGACTTACACGGGTGTCTTTTCCGATATCCGCAATCTTTTCACCCTTCTGCCCGAATCAAAAATCAGGGGATACAAACCTGGCCGGTTTTCCTTTAATGTAAAAGGCGGCCGGTGTGAAGAATGCCAGGGAGCCGGAATGAAGGTGATCGAAATGAATTTTCTCCCGGATGTCTATGTTCATTGTGATAAATGCAATGGAAGGCGCTACAACAGGGAGACGCTGGAAGTGCGTTTTAAGGGGAAATCCATCAGCGACGTACTGGATATGACCATTAACCAGGCTGTTGAGTTTTTTGAAAATATCCCTTCGATCCTGCATAAACTGAAAACGATAAAGGAGGTAGGCCTTGGTTACATCACGCTGGGTCAGTCGTCAACGACGCTCTCTGGAGGTGAGTCTCAAAGGGTAAAGCTGTCCACTGAACTTAGTAAGCGTGATACCGGGAAAACCCTTTACATATTGGATGAGCCTACCACAGGGCTTCATTTTGAAGATATTCGCGTCTTACTGGAAGTATTGAATAAATTAATTGACCGCGGGAATACGGTGATTGTCATCGAGCACAACATGGATGTCATTAAGATGGCCGATCACATCATCGACATTGGTCCTGAAGGAGGAAAGGAAGGGGGATATGTTCTCTGTTCGGGTACACCTGAGGAGATTATTAAAATGAATGTTTCCTATACCGCAAAGTTTTTAAAAGATGAATTAAACGGCCAGGCGGGAACTTATAAAAAATAGGAAATACTTCCGTCGTGCTTTTTTAAAAGAACTGGAACCAGGAAACGCAAATTCCCATAATATTTTACGACTGAACTCTATTGCCCTAACTCTGCATTTCCCTTGAAAAATCCCCTTTAAAAATCCTTAGCCGGATCGCTCTATCGATACTTCTTCATTGTACCATAACAAATGTTTATGTAATATTGTTGTAATATTTCTTTAATGTATTTGTAAGATTTATTACAGATACATTACAGAAACCTTATACAAACCCCGAAGTTGGTACCTCGGAATAAGCATGAAACACTGTTAATGTTATTGTTAATAAATCTGCTGTCAGTCATCATCATCCAGCTCCCATTGTTCGAGGCGGAGTTGATGGGTCGAGTTAATCCCATCGATCTTATTCATGATATCTTTTGGAGAACTATCGCCAAATTCCACCGTATAATTTAAAAAATGGCCGTCTTTGTCTTGATTCACCGTCAATTTATAACTTAGCTTTGTTAGCTCATCAAACGTAATCCCTAATTTTTCGGCAAGGTTACGTTTGAATATCTCATTTTGGGTATTTATAACAGGTTGATTAATTGAATTCATTTTATTTGATTTTAATACTGATATTAACGACTATTTCCCGGTTTCAGTTACAATGATTACTTTATTTTTTGATTATAGCTATTGTCATCTGAGGGGAAAACGCAAGAGAAAATCGGAGATTGGTTCAACCGTCGCTACTGTTAAGAGCTTAAAAAAACCTGGGTACAAAAAGTATCCAAGGATCTTACTGCCTCCCCAGGTGAAGTTTTTGATTGAAAAATTGATAGTTGTGGAAAATTAATACTCATTTCTTATATTTGTAGAAAAAGATATGACAACTATCACGATAAAAATCAATACAAGGTTGAACAAAGGAAAACAGCTTGTAAGCCTGATTAATGAACTGGCCAACGAGGGGGCTGTTGAATTTGAAAAAAGTTCAACTTATAAAGATGCACAGAAAGGTATCCGAGATATGAAAGCAGGGAAAGTTAAGCCTATCAAAGAACTTTTTAAATGAAGGTTTTAATAAACTTCACGCATCATTTTGAAACAAAATACAAGTGGTATAAGAAAAAATTCAAGTCACTTGAATCAGATATTGAGGAATTTACCGTAAATCTGAATAAACTCCCATCTGATGATCTTGGTAATGGCATTCGCAAATATAGGTTAGCCGTAAAATCAAAAAACACTGGGAAAAGTGGAGGTTTCAGGATAATATCTTTTGAAGTCCTCGCATCTTTGTACGAAAAAGAGATAACCCTAATTACTCTTTACGATAAAGGAGAACAGTCATCCATCTCAAAAAAAGAAATCTCCTCCATTTTAAAGGAGGAAGGCTTATTGTAACAATTAAAAAAAGTATAGACTTGGTATGATCACGCATTGATCATAAGATTCGATTTTAGCCAATCAATAAAATCGTTTTTAAACCTTTTGTCAGTTTTATAGTCTTAAGGTTAAAAGAATTAAGGCTTAATTTTTTATTCGTTCCTGATCAAGAATGTTGCTATGGCTCTTCACTGCCATCCTTTGGGTTTTTCTATACCATGGATGTCGCTAATAATTCTGTACAGGGAAAATTTCCCTGTGCTGAAGCATTCGGATTTTAAATTGAATTGGTTGGAATAAAAAATTTTTGAGATGAAAACAAATAAATTAATTCTGAAAAATGGATTACTAACTCTCCTGATGATCGTATCATTGTCCTTAAATTCCTTCGTATCAGCCCAGGCTAATGAAATCACAGCTTTCTCCGGCGTAAGTAAATCACATGAAACGAAGAGTTTAACTGTTCCGATGGGTTTAACTGTTCCGGTGGCAGCCTCCAAAGAAGATGTTTTTACAGAAACATTGAAGAATTGGATGGAAAGCGGATTGTATTGGACTTCAATCAACGCGACGGAATCAGAAAACAGAGAAATTTCTGATGAGATATTGCAAACAAAAGTTTCAGATAAGACCATGACGATCTCAGAAGTGGGGACAGAATTATTTAATTCTTTGAAAACCTGGATGCAAAACGGTTTTTATTGGGATAAAATGGATGAATAATGAAATACAAATTAGAGTTGTTGCTCTATGACCATATTTAATTTGCCTGTGAGCGAAAAAATTCTCATGGTTCGTTTCATCAAATCACTCCTGAAATAAGGTAAATAAGGTAAGGCGAAGAGGGTTATGACTTTTCTCTCTACTAAGGTCAGTAAGGTATAAACCCGAACCTTATTGACCTTAGTAGAATTTTTTTTTCTCCCCTGCCCATTTACCTTATTCACCTTATTTATAATTTTTGCTGGTTTTGATTAAAATATTTGTCAAAAATTATATCAAATATTCTTACTTACAAGTGTTTACCATCGATCTGCCGGGGTTATTGGCCACTGTGAACAAATTTTAACTTTTGGATATATTATTTTAAAATTCACAAACTGATATTAACCGGACGTTAATTTTTTCATTTTATCGCATATTTTATCAATTTTTTTTCAATTTTATTTTGTGGTAAAACTATTATACCTATTTTTGTCTCATCAGTTATTCGTCAGGGTAAATCAACTTTGAATGAAATAAACAATAAAGCATGAAATTTTCAAGTAACATTCTAGTCCTCGTGGTTCTAATTCTCGTCTGTGCCGGCTGAGGAAGGATGTTATTGCTATAAAAACATATAAAGCCTTTCTCAAAACAGAGAAAGGTTTTTTTTTAATGACTAATTCACATGAAAAATCGATTAAGAAGCGAAACAACAACGCAGGGACGCCGGATGGCTGGGGCCAGGAGTCTTTGGAGAGCCAATGGGATGAAAGAGGATCAGATGGGGAAACCGATTATCGCGGTGGTAAATTCCTTTACTCAGTTTGTTCCCGGACATGTCCATCTTCATGAAATAGGACAGATGGTCAAAAAGATGATCGAGGATCAGGGTTGTTTTGCTGCTGAATTTGATACTATTGCCATTGACGACGGGATCGCGATGGGCCATGACGGGATGCTTTATTCACTTCCCTCGCGTGATCTGATCGCCGACAGCGTGGAATACATGCTGAATGCCCACAGAGCGGATGCCATGATCTGTATTTCCAATTGCGATAAGATTACTCCGGGAATGCTGATGGCTTCCATGAGGCTTAATATCCCCACCATTTTTGTTTCCGGCGGCCCGATGGAAGCGGGAGTTGTCCGTGGCAAAAAATATGATCTGGTCGATGCGATGGTCATGGGGGCTGATGATTCAGTGGATGATGATCTGCTTGCGGAAGTCGAAAAAGATGCCTGCCCTACGTGCGGTTCCTGTTCGGGTATGTTTACCGCCAATTCAATGAACTGTCTTACGGAAGCGATCGGTCTTTCTCTTCCCGGAAACGGAACCATTGTGGCAACGCATGTGAATCGCCGTAAGTTGTTCGAAACAGCAGCCCGTCAGATCGTGAAGATCACCTATGATTATTATCAGAATGGTAATGATCAGGTTTTACCAAGAAATATTGCCACCCGTGATGCTTTTATGAACGCCATGACTTTGGATATCGCCATGGGAGGTTCCACCAATACGGTTCTTCACCTGTTGGCCGTTGCACATGAAGCGGGTGTTGATTTTACCATGAAAGACATTGACGCGCTTTCCAGAAGAGTACCCTGTATCTGTAAAGTAGCTCCCAGTTCAAGCTATCATGTTGAGGATGTGAACCGTGCAGGCGGAATTCTTGGAATCATGGGAGAACTTGCAAAGGGCGGCCTTTTGAACACCAATGTTCCCAGGATTGATGATCATACTCTTGGATCGGCTATTGAAAAATATGACATCATGAACGCTTCTGTTACCAAAGAAGCAATCAATGCATACAGTTCAGCCCCCGGGAATAAAGGGCGAAACCTCTTTATGGGATCGCAGGAGGTTTATTTTAAGGAATTGGATCAGGATCGTCAGCAAGGTTGTGTGCGCAGTATTGAAAATGCTTACAGCAAAGATGGCGGACTGGCCGTACTTTATGGCAACATCGCCAGAAAAGGATGCATTGTAAAGACAGCCGGGGTGGATGCTTCTATCCTGAATTTTAAAGGCACCGCGCGGGTATTTGAATCGCAGGAAGAAACCTGTGAGGGAATACTTGACAAGAAGGTCAAACCGGGTGATGTTGTCATCATCCGTTATGAAGGACCCAAAGGCGGACCCGGAATGCAGGAAATGCTTTATCCGACCTCTTACCTGAAATCGGCGAAGCTGGATAAAGTCTGTGCTCTGTTAACGGACGGACGTTTTTCAGGCGGCACATCGGGGTTATCCATTGGTCATGTTTCGCCTGAAGCTGCCGGGGGAGGAGAAATCGCCCTCGTACAGGATGGTGATCCAATTGAAATTGACATTCCCGGCCGAAGAATCCAACTGAAGATATCTGAACCGGAACTGGAGAAGAGAAGAAAAGCCGAAGAGGAAAGAGGCAAACAAGCCTATACTCCAGGAAACAGGGAAAGAAACATCAGTAAAGCCTTAAAAGCATACGCGAACCTGGTATCTTCGGCAGATATGGGAGCGGTAAGAATAATTGATTAGACTTTAGGCTTTAGACTTTAGACTATAGGCTGAAGGCGAGCGTTCGTGAAAATTCGTAACAAATTCGTGAAATTCGCACAAGGCTTTCGTTTAATGAAATTTAGACATTGAAGGCAAACAAATAGAATAAATATGGACCAGACAATCACAGGTTCCGAGGCGGTTATCCGCTCATTGATTGAAGAAGGTGTTGACACTATTTTCGGATATCCCGGAGGGGCAATTATGCCCGTTTATGATGCTTTGTATGATTACAGGCATAAACTAAAACATGTGCTTACACGTCATGAACAGGGAGCTGTGCATGCCGCGCAGGGATATGCAAGGGTCTCCGGCAAAGTGGGCGTGTGCATAGCCACCTCAGGTCCCGGCGCTACCAACCTTATTACCGGGATAGCCGATGCTCTGATGGACTCTACTCCTTTGGTGTGCATTACAGGACAGGTGATTTCGGGTCTTTTGGGTACTGACGCTTTCCAGGAATCGGATGTAGTAGGGATTACCATGCCTGTGACTAAATGGAATTACCAGATTACGCATCCTGATGAAATACCGGAAGCTATAGCAAGAGCTTTCTATATTGCAAAGAGCGGCAGGCCTGGACCGGTGGTGCTGGATTTAACAAAGGATGCTCAATTTGCAAGATTCAATTATTCCTATTCAAAATGTACCAAGATTCGTTCTTACGTTGACGACTACAAAACCGATAAGGTGCATTTGAAGAAGGCTGCTGAGTTAATAAATAATGCAAAAAAACCTTTTTTACTCTACGGACAGGGAATCGTGCTTTCAGGAGCCGAGGAGGAACTTTCTCATTTTGTTGAAAAGACGGGAATACCTGCCGCCGGAACTTTGTTGGGATTGTCTGCTTTGCCCACTGATCACCCGTTGAATATGGGGATGCTTGGAATGCATGGAAATTATGGTCCCAACATCAAAACCAACGAATGTGATGTATTGATAGCTATCGGTATGCGTTTCGACGACCGGGTTACCGGGAGCATTAAGACGTATGCACGTCAGGCCAAGGTGATCCATATCGAAATCGATCCTTCGGAGATTGATAAGAATATTAAGACAGATGTTGCTTTACTGGGCGATGCCAAATGGATTCTGCGCCTGTTAACCAAACTGGTAGATGAAAAGCAACATCCTGAGTGGCTGAAAGAATTTCACAATGCCGATGAAATTGAGAAGGAAAAGGTGATTGATAAGGATCTGCATCCGGAAAAGCCGGGTTTAACAATGGGAGAGGCTGTAAGGAAAGTTGCTGATCTGACGAATAACAATGCGATTGTAGTATCTGATGTCGGACAAAATCAAATGTTTGCAGCCCGGTATTCAAAATTTATCAATTCGCGAAGCTGGGTGACTTCAGGCGGACTTGGTACCATGGGATTCGGACTTCCTGCATCCATCGGCGCTAAATTCGGAGCTCCTGACCGTGAGGTTGTTCTTTTCTGCGGCGACGGAGGCCTTCAGATGACCATCCAGGAATTGGGCACCATCGCCCAGGAGAAGCTTCCTGTAAAGATTGTCGTGCTGAATAATAAGTTTTTGGGAATGGTTCGCCAATGGCAGGAATTATTTTTTGACCGGCGTTATTCTTTTACCGAAATGATCAGTCCCGATTTTGTTAAAGTGGCCGAAGCATACGGGATAGCGGGTTGCTCGGTTCATGACAGGGAAAAACTTGATATTGCAATGAAGGAGATGTTGGAATCCAAAGGACCTTATCTTCTTGAGGTCATGATTGAAAAGGAAGATAATGTTTTCCCGATGGTTCCACAAGGAGCCTCGGTTTCCAATATTATTCTTACGGCCGATGGGATCAATTAATATTCACTATAATCAGAGAAGGAGATATACAACATGAAACAGGAATATATAATTACAGCTTATAGTGAAAACCACATTGGATTACTTAACCGGATTACAATTATCTTTACACGACGGAAAGTAAACATTGAAAGTCTCACTGTTTCAGAATCTGCTTTGCCGGGAATTTCCAAATTTACGATCGTAGTAAATGAGGAAGAGGAGAAAGTGATCAACATTGTCAAACAGATCGAAAAGCACATCGAGGTATTAAAGGCATTTTATTATACCAATGATGAGATGATCTTCCAGGAAATAGCCCTCTATAAAGTACCGACTGTGGCTCTTATGGAAAGTGATCAGATAGAAAAATTGATCAGGCAGCATAACGCCAGAATTCTGGAAATCACTCATGAATATACTGTAATTGAGAAGACGGGTCATAAGGAAGAAACCCAGGAACTCTTTGAAGGGCTATATCAGTTTGGGGTGCTCCAGTTTGTCCGCTCGGGAAGAGTGGCCATTACTCGGTCAACTATTGAGCGCTTATCCGAGTTTTTAAAGGAACGGGATACCCTGTTTGAAAAAATGGAAGCAAAAAAAATGCTGTAGCAGGCTGGAGACTTTAGGCTTTAGACTGGAGACTGGAGGCTGAGGCGGGCGTTCGTGAAAATTCGTAACAAATTCGTGAAATTCGCAAAATTGTGAATTGAAGAGAATGATAAATTTCAAATATAGTTTTGTTTTAATCTAATTAATTTTTAAAAATGGCAAACATTAATTTTGGCGGCGAATATGAAAACGTTGTCACACGTGAAGAATTCCCAGTATCAAAAGCAAGAGAAATTCTGAAAGATGAAGTAATCGCAATTATTGGGTATGGTGTACAGGGTCCGGCTCAGGCATTGAACATGCGTGACAATGGCTTTAAGGTGATCATTGGACAAGCTCCTGAATTTAAAGCTGATTGGGAAAAAGCAATTAAGGATGGCTGGGTACCGGGTGAAACGCTTTTCCCTGTTGCTGAAGCCGCAAAAAAAGGAACAATTATCCAATATCTTGTTTCTGATGCAGCACAAAGAATTATATGGCCGGTTATTAAACCATGTCTGAATGAGGGCGATGCACTGTATTTTTCTCATGGTTTTTCAATCACCTATAAGGAACAAACCAATGTCATTCCTCCTAAAAACGTAGATGTTATTCTTGTAGCCCCCAAAGGTTCAGGTGCAAGTGTTCGGACTAACTTCCTTGCAGGAACAGGCATTAATTCAAGCTTTGCTGTTTTCCAGGATTATACCGGCAAAGCCGAACAACGTACTCTTGCATTAGGTATTGCGATCGGTTCAGGGTATTTGTTTCCTACTACTTTTGAGAATGAAGTTTATTCAGACCTTACCGGCGAACGTGGAGTTCTGATGGGAGCTCTTGCAGGTATCATCGAAGCACAGTACAAAGTTCTTCGTGACAACGGCCACAGCGCTTCAGAAGCTTTCAATGAGACCGTTGAGGAACTGACCCAAAGCCTTATCCGCCTGGTGGATCAGAACGGTATGGATTGGATGTACAGCAATTGCAGCGCAACTGCTCAAAGAGGTGCATTAGACTGGAGACATAAATTCCGTGAAGCTACCTTACCGGTGTTTGAAGCTCTTTATGACAGCGTAAAAACGGGCAAGGAAACAAAACGTGTAATTGACTCCCTGAGTGATGTCAATTATAAGGACAGCCTGAATCAGGAACTCAAAGAAATGAGGGAATCTGAACTTTGGCAGGCTGGTAAAGCAGTCCGTGATCTGAGACCAGGAAAAAAATAAAATTCTGAACCATGATTTATATGATTAAAGGATTAACAAGATTGTCAGACAATCAAGCGATCCTTTAATCATTCAATCATTTCTGAATCTTGATTTTCATGACTAAAGGATTAACATGATAATCAAGCAAATCCTTTAATCCTTTAATCATGGTTCAGACAAAATTTTAAAATTCGGAACAATGAATGATCGTGTATATATTTTCGATACGACTTTAAGGGATGGTGAACAGGTTCCAGGCTGCCAATTGAATACCATTGAAAAAATCGAAGTGGCAAAAGTTCTTGAGCAGCTGGGCGTTGATATCATTGAGGCCGGTTTCCCGATTTCAAGTCCCGGTGATTTCAAGTCGGTGGTTGAGATATCAAAGGCTGTCACCTGGCCTACCATCTGTGCCCTGACCCGGGCTGTCGAAAAGGATATTGATGTTGCCGCCGAATCACTGAAATATGCCAAACGTGGACGCATCCATACCGGCATCGGTACTTCTCCGTACCATATCCAATACAAACTGAATTCTACTCCGGAAGAAATTCTTGAAAGAGCAGTTAAGGCTGTAAAGTATGCGAAAAAATACGTGGAAGATGTGGAATTTTATGCTGAAGATGCAGGAAGATCCGATAATGTTTATCTCGCACGGGTAATTGAGGCAGTAATCAAGGCCGGAGCCACAGTAGTAAATATACCTGATACAACCGGTTATTGCCTGCCTTCGGAATTTGGAGAGAAAATAAAGTTTTTGAAAGAAAACGTATCCAATATTGATAAGGCTATTATATCAACCCATTGCCATAATGATTTGGGAATGGCAACTGCCAATTCAATCTCGGGGATCATGAACGGGGCACGGCAGGTTGAAGTGACAATAAATGGAATAGGTGAAAGAGCTGGAAACACTTCACTTGAAGAGGTTGTAATGATTCTTCGTTCTCATAAAGAACTTAATCTAACCACCAATATTAACACCAAAAATATTTACCGGACCAGCAGATTAGTTTCCAGTCTGATGAATATGCCGGTACAGCCGAATAAAGCGATTGTTGGACGGAATGCTTTCGCACATTCAAGCGGAATTCATCAGGATGGCGTACTGAAAAACCGCGAAAACTATGAGATAATTGATCCTGTTGAGGTTGGTATTCACGAATCATCTATCGTCCTTACGGCACGCAGCGGTCGTGCAGCCTTAAAGCATCGCCTTGAATTATTGGGCGTTAAGCTCGAAAAAGGTAAACTTGATGAAGTTTACGAAGAATTTTTACTGCTGGCAGATAAGAAAAAAGACATTAAAGAGGACGACCTTCTTGTTTTGGTAGGTGAAAGAGGCAGAGGAGAACGCCGGATTAAACTTGATTTTCTCCAGGTGGTGACCGGTAAAAATATTGTACCGATGGCAACCGTTCGTCTTGATATCGCCGGAGAGAAATTTGTGGCCACCGAATCAGGGAACGGACCTGTAGATGCGGCAATCAAAGCAGTAAAAGATATCATTCACCGGAAGGTCACATTGCAGGAATTTCTAATTCAGGCTATTAATAAGGGAAGCGATGATATCGGGAAAGTTCATATGCAGGTTGAATACAATGATGATATCTATGACGGATTTGGCGCCAATACGGATATCATTACGGCATCTGTGGAAGCTTTCCTGGATGCTATAAATAAAATTGGAAATGTAGAAATCGCCGCGGCTAAATAATCTCAAATGTCAGAACCGCGATTAATCAGATTAAGGGATTAATCAGATTTTCATCTGAGATCTATAATCGTTCATTCATAATTCGTAATTCGTAATTTCGTAATTTTTAATTTGCTATTGTGGAAGCAAAAACATTATTTGACAAGATATGGGATGCTCACGTTATCAGACAGATTGATGGAGGTCCTCAGGTTTTATATATAGACAGACATTTTATTCATGAAGTAACCAGTCCGGTTGCTTTCCTTGGATTGGAAAAAAGAGGTCTGAAAGTGTTCAGGCCCCAGAATACCACTGCTACTCCGGACCATAATGTTCCGACCATGGAGCAGCATCTTCCCATAAAGGAAGCACTTTCCCGGAATCAGGTTGAAACTTTGAAGGTAAATTGTGTTAAAAACGAAATCCAGCTATATGGATTGGATCATCCTTTTCACGGAATCGTTCATATTATAGGTCCTGAATTAGGTATTACCCAGCCCGGCATGACCATTGTTTGTGGCGACAGTCATACCTCAACTCATGGCGCTTTCGGGAGTATTGCCTTTGGAATAGGCACAAGTGAAGTGGAAATGGTTTTTGCAAGTCAGTGTATATTGCAGCCTAAGCCAAAGAAGATGAGAATCAATGTAGAAGGCCGGCTTAATGATCAAGTTACCGCTAAGGATATTGCCTTGTATGTAATTTCGAAAATATCGGCCTCCGGAGGTACAGGACATTTCATCGAGTTTGCAGGATCTGCAATCCGCAATCTCAGCATGGAAGGCCGTATGACCCTTTGCAACATGAGCATTGAATGTGGTGCCAGAGGTGGTATGATTGCCCCTGATGAAATTACATTCAAGTATGTGCAAGGAAGGGAATTTGCGCCTAAAGGAGAAGAATGGAACAAAAAACTGGAGCTTTGGAAACAACTGAAAAGCGAAGACGGCGCTGTTTTTGATAAAGAATACACCTTTGATGCTGCCGATATTGAACCGATGATTACTTACGGAACAAATCCGGGCATGGGTATCGGAGTTAACGGATCAATTCCAACAGGACAAACCTTGAGCGGATCAGACAGGATTTCTTTTGATAAATCTTTACAATACATGGGTTTTAAACCTGGCGAGAAGATTAAAGGTAAAAAGGTCGACTATGTTTTTCTCGGAAGCTGTACCAATGGCCGTATTGAGGATTTCAGACTCTTTGCAAATTTTGTAAGAGGCAAAAACAAAGCACCAAATATTACTGTGTGGCTGGTACCGGGTTCCAAAAAAGTAGAACAGCAGATAAGAGAAGAGGGGTTGGAGGAAATACTTAAAGCTTCTGGTTTTGAACTTCGCCAACCGGGTTGTTCTGCATGCCTTGCTATGAATGAAGATAAAGTTCCGGAAGGGAAAGTAGCAGTCTCTACTTCAAATCGAAATTTTGAGGGAAGACAGGGACCCGGAGCACGCACAATGCTGGCAAGCCCGATCATGGCTGCAGCAGCGGCTATTACCGGAGTCGTTTCAGATCCAAGAGAGCTTAATTCGTAATTTCGTAATTCGTAATTATTAAATAAGGTAATAAGGTTGGTTTTGTTGTTCTTAATGGCTCTACTAAGGTTGAAAATAATGCGAATAAGGTTTTTAAAAGAAGCCTTTATTAACCATTTAATTCTTAATTCTATATGTCAATAGAAAAATTTCATAAACTGGTAAGTTCAGTTGTCCCTCTCCCGATTGAGAATGTGGATACCGATCAGATTATACCGGCCCGATTTCTTAAGGCTGTTGAGAGAAAAGGTTTTGGCGACAATCTTTTCAGAGATTGGCGTTACAAAAAAGATGGGACCCCTAATTCTGATTTTGTATTGAATAATTCGCTTTACTCCGGTAAAATACTGGTAGCCGGAAAGAATTTTGGAAGCGGATCAAGTCGTGAGCATGCCGCATGGGCTATTTACGACGCAGGATTCAGGGTTGTTGTTTCCAGTTTTTTTGCTGATATTTTCAAGAGCAACGTTTTAAATTGCGGTTTGTTGCCAGTACAGGTCTCAGAAGAGTTTCTGGAACAGATCTTCAGTACTGTAGATAAAGATCCGGATGCTCAATTGGAAATCGATCTTGAAAATCAGACCATACGGAATATAAAAGCAGGGACATCGGCTAATTTTGATATAAATCCTTACAAGAAACAGTGTCTTTTGAGAGGTCTGGACGATATCGATTTTTTATTAAGTTTAAAGGAAGAAATTGCCACTTTTGAAAAATCAAGAAACTGAAAATTTTGAATGTGATAGGGAATACAAATAATAAAGTTTACATTTTGGACACCACCCTGAGAGATGGTGAACAAACTTCCGGCGTTTCATTTTCTGAAGCAGAGAAGCTGAATATCGCAAAGATTCTCCTGGAGGATCTGAAGGTCGATTATATTGAAGTGGCCTCCGCCAGAGTTTCTGAAGGTGAGTTTAAAGGAGCCAGGAAAATTCTTGACTGGGCTTCTCAGCATGGCTATTCCGATAAGGTTGAAATTCTTGGTTTTGTTGATGGGAGAATTTCACTGGAATGGATTGCCAAAGCGGGCGGTAAAGTCATGAATCTCCTTGCAAAGGGATCGCTTCGCCATGTGACACAGCAATTGAAAAAATCCCCTGAGTCTCATTTGAATGATATCCGGGAATCAGTTAAGCTGGCCGGAAAGATGGGAATTCGTGTAAACGTTTATTTGGAAGACTGGTCGAATGGGATGCGCAATTCTCCGGACTATGTGAATTTTATGATTGAAGGATTAAGAGCAGAGAATATTGGGCGTATCATGTTGCCCGATACTTTGGGAATTCTTAATCCAACAGAGACCTTTAATTTCTGCTCAATAATGGTCAATAAGCATAAGGGCATGCGTTTTGATTTTCATGCCCATAATGACTATGATCTTGCAGTTGCCAATGTGGATGCCGCTATTCGTGCGGGAATAAACACCATTCACACCACCATAAACGGACTCGGTGAGAGAGCCGGTAATGCTCCTTTATCCAGTATTGTTGCCCTACTGAATGATCAGCTGAAATGTTCTAATTCCATACGCGAAGAAAAACTGAACATGGCCAGCCGTCTTGTGGAGACCTTTTCAGGAGTAAGGGTCCCCGGGAATAAGCCAATAATCGGTGAGAATGTATTTACCCAATGCAGTGGAATACATGCAGATGGGGACAATAAAGATCAACTTTATTTTAATGATCTACTTCCTGAAAGATTTGGCCGTACACGTGTATATGCTCTTGGTAAAACCTCAGGGAAAGCCAATATTGCAAAAAACCTCGAGGATATAGGCATCCGGCTTGATCCTTCTGATTTAAAGATGGTGACCGATAAAGTTATTGAGCTTGCCGATAAAAAAGAATTTGTTACCTCAGATGATTTGCCCTACATCCTTTCAGATGTATTGAAAAGTGAATCAGTGTCTCAACATATTAAAATCAGGAATTATGCCATTTCTCATGCACTCGGATTAAGACCTATGGCAACAGTATGCATTGAGATTGACGGCGAACTTTATGAAGAATCAGCTTCAGGGCATGGTCAGTATGATGCGTTTATGAATGCCTTACGCAGAATTTATGAAAAGCAGAATAAGCCTTTCCCTGCTTTGATCGATTACGTGGTTACCATACCCCCGGGAGGTAAAACGGACGCCTTTGTTGAAACGCTTATCACCTGGAAAATTGGCAGGGAATTTAAGACCAGAGGCCTTGATTCTGACCAGACTGCTGCCGCAATTAAAGCAACAGTTAAAATGCTCAATATCATTGAAAACGATAAAATTGTAAATGAGTGATGAGTTATGAGTGATGAGTACGTGTGACGAGAGATAAGTGATAAATAAGTTTTTTCAGTCATAACTCCTCTCTCATAACTATATCTCATCACTCATCACTCATCACTAATAACTCATATCTTTAAAACATGAAGCTTAACTTGGCTATTTTGCCCGGAGACGGTATCGGGCCTGAAATTATCGAACAAGCCCTTCGGGTAACAAAAGTCGTCTGCCAAAAATTTGGCCATGAATTAATTACCAAAACTGGAATTGTCGGAGCGACAGCTATCGATCAGGTTGGTGATCCTTATCCTGAAGAAACTCACCAATTGTGCATGGATTCTGATGCTGTTCTCTTTGGGGCTATTGGCCACCCTCGTTTTGATAATGATCCTACAGCAAAGATAAGACCTGAGCAAGGTTTGCTTGCCATGCGCAGGAAACTTGGCTTATATGCGAATATCCGTCCCGTGATGATTTTTCAAACCCTTATAGATAAATCACCTTTAAGAACAGAACGTATCGAAGGAGTAGATTTTGTAGTTCTGAGAGAATTAACCGGAGGTATTTATTTCGGTAAACCACAGGGACGCTCCGAAGATGGCAACACGGCTTATGATTCCTGTACTTATACTCGGATGGAGATTGAACGGATTCTCGAACTTGGTTTTGAATTTGCCATGAAGCGCAAAAAGAAACTTACCGTTGTTGATAAAGCCAATGTTTTGGCTACATCCAGATTGTGGAGGCAGGTTTCCAAAGAGATGGAACCTAAATTCCCTGAAGTGGAAGTTGAGTATATGTTTGTTGATAATGCTGCCATGCAGATTATTCAATGGCCAAAGCGTTTTGATGTAATGGTTACAGAAAATATGTTTGGCGATATACTTACAGATGAAGCCAGTGTAATTGCAGGTTCTATGGGCTTATTACCCTCTGCTTCCATTGGAATTCATACTTCAGTTTTCGAACCCATTCATGGATCGTATCCTCAGGCCGCAGGGAAAAATATTGCAAATCCATGTGCAACGATTCTCTCCGCTGCTATGATGTTTGAATATTCTTTCGGATTAATGGAGGAAGGGGCTTTGATCCGCAACGCTGTTGCTGCATCTCTTGAAAATCGTGCCGTTACTGAAGATCTGACAGAAGATAAATCTTCTGCGCTAAGCACTTCTGAAGTAGGAGACTGGATCGTTAATTATATCAAGGAATAATTATTTTGCTCTTATTAAAAAAGGACATCTTATATAAGATGTCCTTTTTTTGTTTTTGCATACAAGCATCTTTCCTGCATATATAATTCAGGAGTTTACTACGATCCCGAAGTTCAATTTCCCAATAAGTTAATTCAAACTTTAGAAACATTTAACATTTGGAAATGTTTTTAGTGTAAATTGTTTCCTAGTTTTGCAGCTCAAAAATTATTTAAATGGATGAAACCCTTGAGAAGAAGTTCTTTCCTATGTTGGAACGCATAACGGAAATGTTCCTTGAATATGGGATCAAGAACCTTAACATGGATGATATCAGCCGTAAATTGGGCATATCCAAGAAAACCCTCTATCGCTTCGTTGACAACAAGGAGGCACTTGTTGCAAAGATATTGGAGAACGAGAATAATAAAGGAAAATTGTTCTTCGATAACTTAAATCAAGAACCTCTGAATGCAATTGAAAAATTGTTCGAAGTCAGTATCCATGTTCATAAAAGAATGAAGCATTTTAACCCAATGCTTGTTTTCGAACTGAAGAAATATTACGAGTCTCTTTTTGACAAACATATGTCAGCGATCTGTTCTTTTCTGCAAAAAAAAATGCGTACGAATCTTGAACAGGGAATTTCGGAAGGACTGTACAGATCAGATGTAAATATTGATCTGGCTGTGACGCTGTATGTGAATTCACTGGTTGAGATGCATAATTTTGCTTTTGCAAAGGTCAACAATGTTTCTGTTGAGCAGATTTTTGAAGTTTTGTTTGAGCATCACATCCGTGCAATTTCAACTCCTGAGGGGCTTGCATATTTTGAAATGAGAAAAAAAGAAGTTACAGATTCAAAAAAAGATTATAAGAACTTATAAAAGAAAAAAGTATGTTTATGATTAATCGTCAGCTTATTCTGATTGTCATGTTGTTCTCATTCGGAATAAATGCTGTTAATGCGCAGGATACTCTGAGACTTTCTTTGAAGGAGGCCCGCCAATTGGCGCTGGACCGAAATACAAATATCCGGAATTCGGAGATCGATGTCAAAATTGCAGAGAAAAAGATATGGGAAACAACGGCCATCGGCTTGCCTCATTTTGATGGTAAGGCGGCTTATTCCTATATTCCTAAAGTTCCTTCCCTTCCTGCTTCTGTTTTTGGTGGAGACGGAAGTAACACTCCGGCAGATCCTAATGCTACAATTGCCTTAGGAGTAAAAAACAGCGTTACTTTTGATTTTACCGTTTCTCAGTTAATTTTCAATGGAGCTTATCTTGTGGGTTTGCAGGCCTCTAAGGCTTATCACAATTTATCAAAAGAAAACCTCGAAAAATCAATTCTTGATATCAATGAATCGGTGGTCAATAATTATGTAATGATTCAGGTTGCCGAAGAAAGCCGTAAAATCTTGATTCAAAATCTTCAGAACGTAGAGAAGACACTTTACGAAATAACGGAGATGAATAAACAGGGGTTTGTTGAAAAGACCGATGTTGATCAGTTGGAATTAACAGGGAATACTATTCGGAATGCATTGAATCAGATTGATAGCAATCTCGATGTGGCTTACCGCCTTCTGAAAATACAGCTTGGAATCGATGAAAAGATCAATGTGGTACTTGCTGATACAATCAGCTCCAATGAGGTACTTACATCAAATGCCACAGTATTGATCAACCTGCCTTTTTATCTTGATAAGAATATTGATTATAAAATTTTAAGCACCTCCGAGCAGCTGGCAAATCTCGACTATAAAAGAGAACGGACCAATTCTCTCCCGGTGATAGCAGGTTTTTATAATCATCAGGAAAAATGGAACCGTCCTATCTTTGATTTTTCACCCAAAGACGTTTTTGGTGTTAATCTTAATCTCCCTATTTTCAGCAGCGGTCAGCGTTCTGCTGCCGTTTTCCAGAAAAAGCTTTCTCTCGAAAAGGCTACCAACACCAAGCTTTATGTTGCTAACAGTACTTTAATGCAGGCGTCCCAGTTGAGAAATGATTTGAGACTGAAACTTGAGAGATACCTGGTTCAGAAAAAAAGCAAGGAGCTCTCCGATGAGATATATAACCGTACGCTGGAAAAATACAGACAGGGTATATCCTCAAGCATGGATCTGTTAACCAGCCAGAACCAATACCTTTCAAATTTGACCAATTACTATCAAAGCATCTACGATTTGGAGGGAGCAAAAACAAAACTTGAAAAATTATACAATATAAATCAGGATATTAAAAAATAAATTACGATGAAGAACAATATTATCTACCTGGCATTTCTTGCTTTCCTTTTCTCATGCAGCGCTTCGCATGATAAAAAAACGGAATTAAATGAACTAAAGTCATCGCGTGAGAAACTGGATGCCCAAATTGCTAAACTGCAGGAGGAAATCGATCCTCCTGGAACCGCTAAAGCTGAAAAGGCTGTCACCATAAAAGTGGATACCATGAGAGGGTGTACCTTCAATCATTATGTAGAAGTCCAGGGAGTAGTAGACGCAGACCAAAATGTTGCAGTAAGCCCTCAAACTCCGGGAATTGTCACCAATGTTTTCGTCACTGAAGGTTCAAGAGTCAGAAAAGGGCAGGTCTTAGCTGAACTTGATGCCCAGGTGTTGAAACAATCTTTGGACGAAGTAAAAACCCAGATGGAGCTTGCCAACAATTTATATGAAAAGCAAAAAGCGCTCTGGGATAAAAAAATCGGCAGCGAAATACAGTTCCTTCAGGCAAGGACCAACAAGGAATCGCTCGAAAAAAGAGCTAAGACGCTTCAGGGTCAGATTGATCTGTCCCGGATTACTTCCCCTATTGACGGAACTGTCGAAAGTGTTCCATTAAAAGTAGGACAAATGGCTTCACCGGGTGTGCCAACCTCATCGATTCGTGTTATTAACATGAGAATAGCAAAAATCACCGCGGATGTATCAGAAAATTTTGCTTCCCGTATTAAAAACGGGAATGACGCACTGGTACGTTTTCCCGATCTCGGAAAAGAGATTGAAACAAAGCTGACCTTTACCGGCCGTTTTATTGATCCGACCAATCGTACCTTTAAGGTAGAATGCAGGCTTTCAGACCGGGATGTAGAACTGCGTGCCAATATGGTAGCCTATGTCAAAATCAAGGACTATTCAAATGATAAGGCCTTCTGTCTTCCTGTCAATTATATCCAGAGTAACCAGGAAGGTAAATTTGTTTATGTCGCAAATCAGAACAACAATCAGTGGATAGCAAGCCGCAGGATGATTAAAACAGGTATGGATTACAATGGTGTGGCTGAGATACTTGGTGGAATTACAGAAGGAGATAAGGTCATTTCTGCCGGTTACCAGAATGTCAAAGAAGGTGATCCTGTTGTATTTTAATTACGAATTACGAATTACGGAATGAGGAATTCATTAATCATTAACCATTAATCAGCATGTCTAACGAAAAAAATAAAATCAGGGAGTTTTTCGCCACCAGCTGGGCTATTGATAACAGGACCAGTATCTATGTCCTGGCATTTTTAATATCGCTCATCGGGTGGATCAATTATCAAACCATTCCAAAGGAACAGTTTCCCCAGGTGGTCATTCCCTATATTATTGTTAATACTCCTTATCCGGGAACTTCACCTGAGGATATTGAGAATCTTGTTACCCGGCCGATAGAGAAACAGCTCAAGTCAATTTCTGATGTTAAAAAAGTCACCAGTAATTCTGTACCCGATTTCTCTTCTATTATTGTCGAATTTGACCCTGATATATCAATTTCTGATGCTAAGCAGCGTGTGCGGGATGCCGTGGATAAATCAAAAACAGATCTCCCCAATGATCTTCCGGATCAGCCGCAGATCCTTGATATCGATTTGGCCGAATTCCCTGTAATGTACCTTAATATCGCAGGGAATTACAGCCTCGACAAGCTTAAAAAATATGCTGATGATGCCCAGGACCGGATTGAGGGGGTTAAGGAAATCACCCGCGTGGACATTGTCGGCGCTTTGGAACGTGAAATTCAGATAGAGGCTGACATTTTCAAAATGCAGGCTGCAAAAGTTACTTTCAGCGATATTGAAAGAGGTGTTGCATCTGAAAACCTGACCATTTCAGGAGGAACCATCACCAACCATGGTGTGAAAAATACCGTTAGAGTCGTTGGTCAGTTCAAGGACGTTGAAACCATTAAAAATATTGTCATCCATTCTTCCAGCGGAGCCTTTGTTCGGTTGAGAGACATTGCCGAGGTAAAGGATGATTTCAAAGAACAGGAGAGTTTTGCGCGCCTTGATGGGAAGAATGTTATTACGCTGAATGTCATCAAAAAGAGCGGCGCCAATCTTCTGGATGCATCGGATAAAATCAAGGATATTGTTGACAATGAATTAACAGGGAAAGTATTTCCGAAAGATTTATCGATTACCGTTACCGGCGATCAAAGCCGCTTTACACGCAATACCCTTGAAGAACTGAACAATACCATTGTGATCGGTTTCATCCTGGTGACCATCGTACTGATGTTCTTCATGGGATTTACCAACTCCTTCTTTGTAGGTCTGTCGGTTCCCTTATCCATGGCGGTAGCGTATCTCGTGCTTCCCGGATTGGGATACACGATGAACATGATCGTCATGTTTGCTTTTATATTTGCCCTTGGTATCGTTGTTGACGACGCAATTGTTGTGATCGAAAATACCCACAGGCTTCATCGTAATAATCCTGATATAACATGGGCTGCCAAAAATGCAGCCGGTGAAGTTTTTATGCCCATTTTATCCGGAACGCTGACCACATTAGCTCCTTTTTTCCCCTTGGTCTTTTGGCCTGGAATTGTCGGACAGTTCATGCATTATCTGCCGGTAACCTTAATTATTACCCTTTTCGCTTCTTTGTTTGTGGCTTACATCTTCAATCCGGTGTTTGCTGTTACTTTCATGAAGCATGAATACGATCCCGAGGCTGATGAGACCAAAGAATGGAATAAGATAAAGAAGATTCTTCTGTGGGTCGTTGGAGCCGCATTGGTAATGTACCCGTTTAAATTTTATGGAGTAGCCAACTTCCTGATGATAGCCGTTGTACTTGTAATCCTCTTTCACTATGCCATCCGTCACTGGATCAAAGGTTTCCAGAATAAACTCTGGCCTTCGCTGATGAGAATGTATGAACGTCAGTTACGATATTTTCTGCAAGGGCACAGGCCGGTAATATTGCTTTCCGTAATGGTGGGATTATTCATCTTCACCATCATCCTGACCGGAATATTCAGTCCGAAAGTTCTCTTCTTTCCGGATAACGATCCTAATAACGTCTATGTCTACATTAAGATGCCCGGCGGCACTGATCAGATGGTGACCGACAGTGTTACCCGTATTGCTGAAAAACGGGTGTACGATGCATTAGGAACTAAAAATGCAGACATTGAGTCCATTATTTCCAACGTTACCATCGGAGCTGAAGAAGAAGGCTTTGCAAGTACCGGCAAACCTTTCAATAAAGGGAAGATTTCCGTTAATTTCCTGGAGCATAAGCTGCGTACTACCGGTATCAGTACAACCAAATACATGGAGATGATCCGGAAAAGTGTCGCCGATATACCGGGAGCCGAAATAACAGTGGATAAAAATGCAATGGGACCCCCTACTGGTAAACCGATTAATATTGAAGTAACCAGTGAAAATATTGAGGACCTTGTAAAGGATGCTTTCTCATTCAAAGATTACCTTGACTCGCTGAAAATTCCCGGGATTGAGGAACTGAAGGCGGACTTTGAAACAAATTCGCCCGAGATTCTGATCCAGATTGACCGCGACCGCGCTAATCGCGAGGGTATCTCAACAGGGCAAATCGGGCTGGAAATCAGAACTGCGCTGTTTGGAAAGGAAATTTCCAAGTTCAAACAGGATGAGGACGAGTATTCAATCACCCTGCGTTATGGCAAAGTTACCCGCGATAACATCAATGCATTATTGAATCTGCTGATCACCTACCGGGATATGAACACAGGCCAGTTAAGAAGCATTCCGCTTTCAACGGTGGCCAAGCTGAATTATTCTACTTCCTATGCGGGCATCAAGAGGCTGGATCAGAAGCGCATCATTACGGTCTATTCAAATGTTCTTTCAGGTTATTCGGCCAATGACATCGTTCCTCAAATAAAGAGATTGGCTGCTGAATATCCTCTTCACCAGGGTACCATGATCAAGCTGACCGGGGAACAGGAGGATCAGGCTGAAACTTCCTCTTTCTTCCTGAAAGCGATGGTTATCTCTCTGGGAATCATCTTCTTTATCCTTATCACCCAGTTTAATTCAGTTAGCAAAACCATTATCATTTTGAGCGAGGTACTGTTTAGCATTATCGGCGTTCTGCTTGGGGTGATCATCTTCAGAATGGATATTGTTATTTTGATGACAGGATTGGGGATTGTTGCTCTCGGAGGTATTGTGGTGCGAAACGGAATATTAATTGTCGAGTTCTGCGATAGGCTCAAAGACCGTGGAATGAAAACCCGTGAAGCAATTGTCGGAGCAGGGATGACCCGTATTACCCCCGTGGTTTTGACCGCTACCGCAACCATTCTTGGATTGGTGCCGTTGGCTGTCGGGATGAACATCAACTTTATCTCTTTATTTACCCACCTTAATCCTCATATCTATTTTGGCGGCGATAACGTTGCATTCTGGGGCCCGCTTGCCTGGACCATCATCTTCGGATTGAGCTTTGCAACTTTCCTTACTCTTATTCTTGTACCTGCATTGTACTATCTTGATTATGTGGTAAAGTTGAGATTGAAAAGGAAGAAATTCCACCGTAAATTAAGAAAAGCGAATCTGTGAATCTAATTTGATACCATAAAAGCGGTGCAGGAAACTGTACCGCTTTTTTTGTTCACCCCATTTCATTCTCCATTCCGAATACAGGTATTACGTTGAAACCTTGCTCAACCTGCATCTCATAATCGGGCCAAGCTAATGATTGGCTTACATCTTCGCCTATCTATTTGGTGACTATCTGTTGACTTTCTGTTGACATTATGTTGAAAATTCAATAAAATGTCCATTTTTACTTATCTGTTATTCATCTTTTACATTGAATTTAATATGGTACCTATTTACTCCTGTCCAAACTTTCTTTAACATTCGTTGTTATACCAATCTAAAATCTATGTTATGAGAAAATTAGTTGTCCTTTCTTTTATATCGCTCGATGGTGTGATGCAGGCGCCGGGAGGACCGGAGGAAGATACCTCAAACGGGTTTAAATACGGTGGATGGGTGTTTCCCTTTTTTGATCAGGATGCCGGAAAGATCATGGGCGAACAGATGAGCATTAAGGCTGATCTGTTGCTGGGAAGAAAAACATATGAAATTTTTGCATCGTACTGGCCTGAACATGAAGACCAATGGCCCGGTATCAACGACGTTAAGAAGTATGTGGCTTCAAACACGCTTACAAGAACGGATTGGGAAAATTCTGTTCTGCTTAATAACAATGTCGAAGATCAGATCCGGCAGATTAAAAAGGAGGAAGGACCCGATCTTCAGGTCCACGGAAGTGCTGATTTTATTCAGACCCTGCTGAAATCTGACCTGGTCGACGAGCTCTGGCTTAAAATATTTCCCCTCACCCTTGGCAATGGCAAGCGTCTGTTTCAAAACGGGGCTATTCCGGCAACCTTCAAATTGATTGACAGCAAAGTTACATCCTCCGGGGTAATCGTTGCCTCGTATAAACGGGAGGGAGAGGTGAAAACAGGGACGATGGGGTTGTCTGAACCAGTCTGAACCACGATTAAACAGATTTAAGGATTAAGTAGATACCCAGCAATCTGCTACATCTGCTGAATCTGCTGAATCTGCTTCAATCACGGTTCCGATTAAGGTTCAGACTAAATTTATGAATTTGTTACAAAGAATCATACAGAACGGGAAAAAATTCCATTCAATCTTTGATAATGGTCTCCACAACTAAGTTGAAATTTTTTGCTATTTCAACTTAATCATTGCCTATTGGGGATTAATCTTTACTTTTGTTTTCTCACAATCACCGGACCAACAGTTATGCAAATCATTGAAGTTAAAGATAAACAGACCAAAAAAGCTTTTCACAAGGTTGCTTACGAAATCTATAAAGGCGATACAAATTGGGTACCTCCATTGGAAGCAATGATCGACAGCGCTTTTGATCCTGAAAAAAATGCTTTCTACAAGAATGGTGACGGTACCCGCTGGATCCTTAAAAACGATGATGGTCAGTTAATCGGAAGAATCGGGGCCTTTATCAATGGCAATAAGGCCTATACTTTTCAGCAGCCTACCGGAGGATGCGGCTTTTTTGAGTGTGTCAATGATCAGAAGGCTGCCGATCTGTTGTTCGATACAGCAAAGAACTGGCTGTCTGAACGGGGAATGCAGGCGATGGATGGGCCGGTCAATTTTGGGGAGAATCTGATTAACTGGGGCCTTCTGGTAGAGGGATATGTACAGCAGGGATTTGGAATGCCTTACAACAAGCCCTATTACATCGAATTATTTGAAAATTACGGTTTCCAGATCTATTTCAAACAATACAGTTATCATCTTAATCATAAAGATCCATTCCCGGAACGTTTCTGGAAAATTGCGGAGTGGGTGGCCAAGAAGCCTAATTTAAGATTTGAACATGTGAAATTTGATAATCTTGAAAAATACATCCGCGATTTTGTCACCATTTACGATCAGGCATGGGCCAATTTTGATAATCACCAGACCGTCGATCTTGATGATATCCGGGGAATGGTTAAAATGGCGAAGCTGATCGCGGACGAGGAATTTATCTGGTTTGTTTACAACAACGATGAACCGGTGCTTTTCTTCTGCATGATTCCGGACTGGAATCAGATCTTAAAAAAGCTGAACGGAAAAGCAAACCTGTGGAGCATCCTCAAATTCATGTGGTATAAAAAAATGCACACCATGACCCGTACACGTATTTTAATTATGGGAGTGGTGCCAAAATATCAGGGCACGGGGCTTGAGTCGGCGGTATTCTGGCATATGGATAATGTAATGAAGCGGAAACTCTGGATTAATCAGGTCGAGCTTTCATGGGTAGGTGATTTTAATCCCAAAATGATGGCCATGTATATTTCCGTTGGCGGAGTTCATGCTAAAACGCATTATACCATGCGCTATTTATTTGACCGGACGGCTCCGTTTGAGAGGGCTCCCATGCTGATGAAGGAAGTTAGGATTTTAAAGGAGAACAGGGTTAATGATTAATGGTAAATGGTTAATTGTTAATCATTAACCATTAATCATTAACCATTTACCATTAATTGGAAAACATTTTAAAAGAATTTTTGCAGGATAATGAATTATGGTTATCTTTGCACTCCATATTTTAAGGAACAGGTTTAGAAAAAGATATTAAACTACAGGGAATCATGAAAAAGGGAATACATCCGGAAAATTATCGGCTCGTAGCATTCAAAGATATGTCGAATGAACATACTTTCATTACGAGATCGTCGGCTGCATCGAGAGAAACAATAGCGATTGATGGCGTAGAATATCCGTTGATCAAGGTGGAAATTTCAAATACCTCACACCCGTTTTATACCGGGAAGATGAAGTTGGTTGATACCGCGGGGCGTGTTGATAAGTTCCTGACCAGATACCAAAAACACATGGACAAGCGCAAACAATAAACGCTTCAAAATATTCATAAAGGCCCCGCATTTCAAATACGGGGCCTTTATATTTGATTAAAGAGCGGTTTAATTCTCAAAGCTTAGAATATTATTTCTATATTTATAAAAGAATTCCCGCAACCATTTCGAACCTTTAAACCGTATGAATAATTTTCAGTTTGATTAAACTTTTTTATTTCATAAAAGTTAAAGATTGATAAGTTGATTCTATAGAACATGGATGACAAGAAAAATAAAATCAGTGGTGACAGCTTTATTTCAGGCGTTATCGAAAACAGTGAAGGGCTTGTTCCCATTCTGGCTGACGGTGATGAGAGTGAATTAAGTTCTGTTGAAGTACCTGCCATACTTTCAATACTTCCACTTCGCAATACCGTTTTATTTCCGGGAGTCGTAATGCCCATCAATGTGGGGAGACAAAAATCACTCCAGTTGATCAGGGAAAGTTACGGCGGGGACAAATTAATTGGTACCGTAACTCAAAAGGAAGGTCAGGTTGAGGATCCCAAACCAGCAGATCTCTATCAGGTTGGAACCATGGCCGAGGTGCTCAAAATCCTGGAAATGCCCGATGGTACTACTTCAGTCATTATTCAGGGGAAGAGAAGATTCAGAATGCATGGGATCGTTGAAACAGTTCCCTATATGAGGGCTACCGTTCACGCGCTCAATGATATTTTCCCGGATACGGGTACCTCAGAATTCCAGGCTCTTGTCGAATCATTAAAAGACCTGGCTTTAAAGATTGTGAAGTTCTCGGGGAATGTCCCGCCGGAGGCACAGTTTGCGGTAAAGAACATCGAAAATCCCTTGTTCCTGGTTAATTTTATCTGTAACAACACGGACCTCAGTGCCATGGAGAAACAGGAACTGCTGGAATTTGATGATTTACATGACCGCAGCACCAAACTTCTTACCTATCTGGTCAGGGAAGTTCAGATGATCGAGCTTAAAAAAGATATTCAACTGAAGGTCAAAATGGATATGGACCAACAGCAACGGGAATATTTATTACATCAGCAGATTAAAACCATCCAGGATGAATTGGGTGGAAGCCCGATTGAACAGGAAGCCGAAGAGTTGAAGAAACGCGGGGCAGAGATGAAATGGTCTGCAGAAATGCAAGTCATTTTTGATAAGGAACTGTCCAAGCTAAGCCGGATGAATCCTGCCGCCGGCGAATATTCAGTTCAGGTTGGGTACCTGGAAACTTTGCTTGATCTTCCCTGGAATAAATACACCGTGGATGATTTCGATCTGAAGAAAGCAAAAAGAATTCTGGATCACGATCATTATGGTTTGGATTTGGTCAAGGACAGGATACTGGAGCATTTAGCCGTTTTGAAGCTTAAAGGAGATATGAAAGCTCCGATTTTGTGCCTTTACGGCCCTCCGGGAGTTGGAAAAACCTCGTTGGGTAAATCGGTGGCTAAATCCCTGGGAAGAAAATTTGTGAGAATGAGCCTCGGTGGTCTGCATGATGAATCCGAAATCCGGGGACATCGTAAGACCTATATTGGCGCCATGCCGGGCCGTATCCTTCAGAATCTGAAGAAAGCCGGCTCCTCAAATCCTGTCTTCATCCTTGATGAAATTGATAAGGTATCCAGCGACTTTCATGGCGATCCGGCTTCTGCGTTGCTGGAAGTACTGGATCCCGAACAAAACAGCGAATTTCACGATAATTACATCGATCTCGATTTTGATTTGTCCAAAGTGATGTTCATGGCTACTGCCAATACGCTCAGCACGATTCATCCTGCTTTACGCGACAGGATGGAATTGATCGAGGTTAGCGGTTATCTGATGGAAGAGAAGATTGAGATTGCAAAGAGGCACCTGGTACCGCGTCAGCTCTCCAACCATGGGCTGGAGAAGGGGACGGTGACTTTCTCAAAAGATGCACTCATCAAAGTAATTGAGCACTATACCAGGGAATCAGGAGTTCGCGAACTGGACAAACAAATTGCTAAAGTTACTCGTCGGGTGGCCCGTAAAATTGCCTTCGATGAAGTATTTGATAAAAAAATTACCACTGCGGGCATCCGGAGTACCTTGGAGTAGAAAGGTATTCCAAAGATATTTACGAAGGGAATGAATATGCGGGTGTAGTAACCGGTCTTGCCTGGACTTCGGTGGGGGGTGAAATCCTTTATGTAGAGACCAGTTTAAGTCCAGGGAAAGGCCGATTTACCATTACCGGAAATCTCGGTGATGTGATGAAAGAATCAGCTACAATAGCGTTGGAATACCTGAAGGCTCATTGTGGATTGCTGGGATTAAAATCTGAGGTTTTTGAGAAATGGGATGTTCATATGCATGTTCCTGAAGGCGCTATCCCCAAAGACGGACCCTCAGCCGGGATTACAATGGCTGCTTCTCTTGCTTCAGCTTTCACGCAGCGCAAAGTGAGGAAGAATCTTGCCATGACAGGCGAAATTACCCTCCGTGGGAAAGTATTGCCCGTTGGTGGGGTAAAAGAAAAAATACTGGCGGCAAAACGAGCCGGAATCAAGGATATAGTTATGTCTTCTGATAATAAAAAGGATCTCGAAGAAATAAAAGAAGATTATTTGAAAGGATTAAGCTTCCACTTTGTTGATAAAGTATCTGATGTACTTGAATTTGCCCTGCTTAATGAAAAAATAGAACATCCAGTTGAGATTGAATAAAAGTATTGGCAGGGGAGCTGATTAATTGCTTAACATGAATTCCATGTAAACAAATCATGATAGTACACTTCTCTGACTTTTGAAATTTTACAATATCTTAACTTGTTAAGTCTGGTCTTAAGTGTCAAAAAGGCATAAATTTGTAATGACTTTATTTCATACGTTAAGGTTTAGTTTACTTAGTTTAGTTTTAGTAAAAGGACAGATTTACCCGAATCTGTCCTTCTTTTTTAGGTAGAATGTAGGCTTTAGACTTTAGTGCGGCATAATATTTTACAATGAATGAAGTGTGAGATTAATAAGATGAATTAGGTTGGAAACTGTGGTGAAATCTTTTACTCTCTACTGAGGTGAATTAGGTTCGGGTTTATACCTTATTGACCTCAGTAGAGAGAAGAAATGGTCCTTTCCTTCTTACCTTATTTCAGGAATGATCACATGAGGATAAAATTTTGATAAAATGGCCTTGGTTTTCTTTAGGGTTATGGCTTGTCCAGTTTTAGGGATGAGGGACACGGATCATATATTGAGAAGACGCTTGGCTGTGCGTCTCTACCGTCGTACACCCAAATTGACTACGAATTAGTTTCTTCCCAGGATTAAAATAAAAAAGATTAATAGAGCAAAAGAATTGAGAAGGATAAATGCAAGTCTTAAAGGTTTACCGGATACTTTATTAAAAAGGAGTTTGTAAAAAATAAAAATGAAGATAAGATTAATCAGGGATAAGGGAGGTATTGCTGCTGGTTTGATAATGTCTTGGAAAAAAGGGAATAAAAAGAGGAAAGCTGAAGTAAGAACGATCCATGAAAATACCAGTATTTTAATTGTGGATGCACTGATCAGATCAAAAATTCCGGGGAACCCCGCTTTTCTGTAGTCGCTGCTGCATTGCAAAAGAAGCAGATAAAAATGAGGAACCTGCCAGAGAAAAACAAAGATTGAAAGGAACAAGGCCAAAGGATGAAATAAGGTTGTATTGGCGCAGGCCCAGCCAATCAGGGGACATACAGCTCCAACAAATGCGCCGGGCAGAATAGAGAGGGCAGAGAGGCGTTTCAACGGAGTGTAGATAAAGTTATACAGGATTACTGTGGTTAGTCCTAAAAGAGCCGGAATCCAGCCTTTAAACAACAACAGGAGCAGTCCTGTTGTTATTAAGACCAGAGAAATCAACAGGGCATTTAATGGGGAGATCTCACCGGAGGGAATTGGCCTGTGTTTGGTTCGCTCCATCAAAGGATCTGTTTTTCGTTCCTGTACCTGGTTTAATGCTGAAGAACCGGAAGCTAAAAGCAGAACCCCTGTAAAAACAACAGCCATCGTGAAATCATCCGGTTTACCTGCTAAAAGATAACCAGTAACAGATGAAAACGTCACTGTCAGAGATAGCTTGTATTTCACCAGCCTAAGAAAGATATCGATAGACGGAATTTTATTTTGCACTTTTCAAAAAGTCAATGATGTTTTTAATGTCTTCGTCTTTAAGGATATTTGTATAGGATTGCATTAAACCTTTGGGAAAACCTTTTACAATTTCAGCATTCGGATCCTTAATTGATTTTGTAATATAGGCTTCATTGGCCGTTTCTTCCTTTTCTCCCTGATCTGTGGTCACTTGTCGTTTACTTCCGTAAAGCCCTTTAAAAGTTGGTCCGACTATTTTTGATCCATCCAGTGAATGGCAGGAGAGGCAATTATTTTTCTTTAAAAGAGTTAAGCCTGGCATTTCGGTAACAACAGGACTTTTCAGTAACCCGGCGTACCAGGTATAGTAATCTGCACTATCCAGAACGATTACCTTGCCAAGCATGCCTGAATGATTTAAGCCGCAGTATTCTGCACAAAATATGTCAAACTCTCCTTTCAGCTGGGGACGGAACCACATATAATTTTTATATCCCGGCACTACATCCTCTTTGAGACGAAAAGCAGGAATGAACAAACTGTGGTTTACATCCTTTGAGACGAGATTTAAACGAACGTTTTTATTCAGGGGAACTACCAGATCATTGGAGATGTGATTGTCTCCATAATCAAATTCCCATTTCCACATCTGGCCGATGGCTGTAATGTTCATCGCATCAGAAGGAACTTTCCGCATGGGATTAAATTCAATCAGGCCGATATAAAACATGAAAAGAACGATTATCAGCGGGATCACAGTCCAGATTATTTCAAGAGTTGTATTGCTGGTAAATTGCCGGGGATTCTTATTTTTCTTCCTTGAGAAATGGATGACCATATAAATGATAAAACCTGTAATACCTATAAGGAAGAAAAGGGCCGTAGAAAAGATAAATATGAAAGTAAAATCTACCCCTTTTGCCAGATTGGATGCTTCGCTATACATGATCTTAAAAATTAAGATATATTACCGGTACGAATAATCAATGAATGTTACGAGTACGATTATAATATAGAAGAGAACTACTCCCAGAACCAATAATCGCAACAGCAGGTATTCGGATTTAAGATGCATAAAAAAGGTCATTACAAGAGCTCCTTTGATGGTAGCAATGAGCAAAGCCAGCGCTACAGTCAATGAACCCAGGTGAAAGCTGATAGCAAGAACCGATGTGGTCGTGAGCAGCAATAAAGCTAACAAGACTGAGAGATAATGGCTATAGCTTGTAATGTGTGTTATTTCATTTTTCATATAAGTAAAATTAAGTGACCAGATAAAGCAGGGGGAACAGAAATATCCAGATCAGATCTACCAGGTGCCAGTATAAGGCACCATTCTCCTGTAAAAGAAAATGCTCCTGATTAATTTTTCCTGTTCTGATCTGGTGCATAATATAGAGCAACAGAACGGCGCCTACTATTACGTGGATGGCATGTAATCCTGTCATGACATAATATAAGCCAAAGAACATTATTTCTCCATGAGGAAGATTTTTCATCAGTTCCGAACCGGGATAAATGTCAAGTCTGATCTTATGTCCCCATTCAAAATATTTATTTACCAGGAATAATAATGCAAGGATGACAGTAATAAGGATTAAATTATAGGCTCTCTGTGGTCTATTGGTCTGAATTGCTGTAAGTGACATCGCAACGGTCATACTGCTGATCAAAAGGATTACTGTGTTGGCCGTTCCGATAAAAGCGTTTAAATCAAGGGCTCCAAGATGGAAATCATGTGCATAATCTTTTCTCAGAACAGCATAAATCAGGAACAGTCCACCAAAGAGAAATAACTCTGTGAACAGGAAAAGCCACATTCCGAGTTTCCCGGTATCTCTGTCTGTATATTCAATATCCTCAGCCATGTGAATTACGAATTACGAATTAATTAGTTGCAGGCTCTTTGAAAATATAAGGAGATTCCGTTATCACAGGAATTTCTTCAAAATTCTCCACGGGAGGCGGTGAAGGAATTTTCCATTCCAGTGTTACTCCATGCCAGGGATTCGCCGGGGCTATAGCCCCTTTATAACGATGATAGATAAGATTTGAAATCATCAGGATGAAACCAAAAATCATGATGAAGGCCCCTACAGTCGAAACTTCCTGAAGTCCCTGGAATCTGGGGAGGTAATCGAAATAGCGCCGGGGCATCCCTTCCACTCCAAGGATAAACATAGGGAAATAAAGGATATTAAACCCAACGAAGATGAATCCCCATGCAATATTGGCATAAGTCAGATTATACATGCGGCCGTATATCTTCGGGAACCAATAATGGATGGCAGCAAGGAATCCAAAACCCATGCCTCCGAAGACAATGTAATGGAAATGGGCTACAATAAAATCCGTATCGGTAAGATGGACATTGGCAGCCAGAGCTCCCTGGGCAAGGCCTGAGAATCCTCCGATCGTAAAAAGAAATATGAATGACAGAGAATAGAGCAGGGGAGTCTTTAAATCAATCGATCCGCCATACAGGGTAGCCAGCCAGTTAAACACTTTTATGGCGCTTGGGATAGCAACAAGAAAAGTAAGAAGCGAAAAAAATACTCTTGAATAATAGCCTATTCCCGAAGTAAACATATGGTGTCCCCATACAAAATAGCCTACAAAGGCAATGGCAAGGCTCGACATCGCAATAGCACCATAACCAAATACCGGTTTTTGGCTGAATGTAGGGAAGATTTCAGTTACCACTCCCATGGCGGGTAAAATCATGATGTATACTGCCGGATGCGAATAAATCCAGAAAAGATGCTGGTATAAGAGAGGATCACCGCCGAGAGTGGGATCAAAAAATCCTATTTTCAAAACTCTCTCTGCCACAACCATAAGCAAGGTAATGCCAATAATAGGACTTGCAAGCAACTGGATCCATGCTGTTGCATAAAGTGACCAGGGGAACAGAGGCATTTTAAACCAACTCATGCCGGGAGCCCTAAGGCGATGAATGGTCACAATAAAATTCAGCCCTGTTAATATGGAAGAAAATCCGAGGACAAAAGCTCCCATAAGAGCCAGTACCATATTGGAATTTGACAAGGCGCTATACGGTACATAAAAGGTCCATCCTGCATCAGGTGAATGTCCATGTGCAAACTGTGAGTACAGCGCTATCAATGCACCTGCAATATACAGATACCAGGCCAGTAGATTAATCTTTGGAAATGCCACATCACGGGCTCCGATCAAAATTGGCAGGAAGAAATTGCCAAAAACTGCAGACAGGCCGGGAATCACTATTACAAAAATCATAATAATTCCATGAATAGAAAACATGGCATTATAGGTTTGGGGCTGTCATAATAGTTGGTCCGGGAGCAAACTTCTCAATTTTCATTAAAAGACCAAGAACTGCTGCCGTGGAGAAAAATATCATAATGGAATAAAGGTAGAGCAATCCAATCCTTTTATGATCTCTTGTCGTCAGCCATGACCAGAGGCCCGTCTTTTCGGTTAAGTAATTAACCGGATTTGTTGATAAGGTATTACTCATTTTAAGACTGTTTTAGCTGTTTTTTTCTGGAGAAGAGGTACATAAAACCAAAAAAGAAAACTGCGGCGATAATCATAAACGCTCCTATTAACCTTGTTGTCTGAAGGGTATAGGATCTCGTCACTGTATCATATCCGAAACAATACTGCAGTACTTTTGATCTTGTTGGTTGGGCAAGTCCTTTCTGAGATTCGAGGATGGCCATTTTAACATCGAATGGCAGAAATGTTACTCCGTAAAGATATCTTGTTATCTTTCCTTTGGGGCTTATCATGATGATGGTAGCGGGATGAGCAAAATCCACTCCCATTGGTTTATATCTGAAGCCTGCTGCTTCTGTTATTTTTTGAATATTTTCCAGATCTCCTGTAAGGTAAGTCCAGTCTTGCCTTTCATTGTCTTTTATGTGTTGAATAAAATTCTGTTTTTTAATTCTTGCTTTATCGGGTGTGTCTTTTGTATTAAAACTGATGGTGATGATATCGTAATCTTTTCCGAGAGTTAGATCCATCTTGTCTACAACGTCAGCAATGCCATCCAGCAAAGGACTGCATAAACCGGGACAGTCGAAATAAACAAACGACAGAATGGTCGGTTTATTGATCAGGCTTCCAAGTGTTACCGTTTCATTTTGCTCATTGTAAAAAGTAAGGTCAAGAGGTAGTTCATCACCAAGTTTTTCCACTATCCCTATTTCAATTTCAGGGCTGGGGATCTGTGCCTTTACGCCGATGGCCAGAGAGAAGCAAAAGGTAAAGATGATTAGTGTTTTCATTATAAATTACGAATTACGAATTGCACGAATTTGTTACGAATTTGCACGAACTGTTCACTGTCTACTGTTCACTGTTCGTGTATAACTGTTTGTTTTTCATCACAATTAACTCTTGTTTTCATTAACCATTCCTGCAATCAGCAGTGATCCGCCCATAAGGGAAGTATCTTTTAACAATTCAATAAAAGCAACTCTCCATGTCTGTGAATTAAATAATCCCGGAATATGGATGGAGAGAATAAATATCAAAAGCAGGATGGCCAGCAAAATAGTTGATATTCTGACATATTTGTTAATAATGATACTGATGCTTGCCATGATCAGGAAAATCCCGGTAAGCATGACGGTATAAGGCCCAAGGGGAATAAAAGAAGAAACATTTCCGATGTAATAGTCCAGAAAGAGGAAATGATTCAATCCTAAAATTGCAAATGGCAATGCAAATACAATGCGTCCGAATGTGGTCAGGTTCTTCATTATAAATTATAAATTATGAATTACGAATTACGAATTGCACGAATTTGTTACGAATTTACACGAAAGCTCGCCTTCAGCCTAAATCCTAAAGCCTAAAGCCTAAAGCCTTTCCCAATAACATAGATCACCCTTAAAAGATACAACACATAAAAGATAAATCCCCAGATTGATACTACAATTGTAATATAGCTGATCAGCAGCCATAAGGGAGCCTTTTGAACGATATTCCACATGGCTCTTTGTGCATTCAGGGGAGGCCTCCATGTGGACATGCCTATCTTTAGCATAGTATCCGTTTTTATTTCACCATATTTTGACTCATCTGCTAACCTGGCAATGAGCCTTATTTTACCCAAAGAATCCCCCGGTATATCCTCCGGGAAGTTGAATATTGCTTTCCCTTCCTTATCCGTTACCTTAATTTTATCAACAGGCAGATTCCCAAAATACCTTACAGCAAATAATTGAATCTCTTCTCCTGCAACGGGCTTTGTCACTTTATTGTTTTCATTTGTAAGAAGGGCTGTTAACTGTCTCTTTTCTTTTAACCAATTGAGGTCAATTTTTGTTTTTCCTTCCGATGTTTTTGCCGGTTTTGGAGAAACCTGCTGCGTATATTGTTTATTAAAACTCCTGAAATAAGATACGACATTCCAGATGGAAGATATTGGCAGCATATTTTTAAAAGAGGGCATGGCTCCATGTCCTTCCCTGATTTTGAAAAGCAACTCTCCGTCACTGTTCCGCTGCATTTTTTCTCCTCCCGGATCAGGAGGGGGAGGATTCAGTGCCACGGAATTTCCTTTACCCGGATCCCCATGGCAGGATTTACAATTGGCCATGTAAATGTTTTCACCTGCTTTCCTGGTTTCATCAGAAAAAGAAAAAGGGCTAAGCGCATTGGCCTTATCAGGCGGGACTATCCATTCCTGTGCGTGTATATGGAAGGGAAATAAAAACCAAATAATCAGGTAATAAAACGATTTTATTGTTTGATTTCATTTTTTTCTCGTTTTTGTTCTTCCGCCACTTCCCATATGGGAATCACAGGGAATAATTTTACCAGTATAGATATGATCATCAAGGCAAGAATAAAAGAGGCCGTTGTTATTAATGTTTCAATTAAAGTGGGCTTATAAGACAGCCACTGATCCGGATAATGCTGTTTGGGAAGGTATGGAACCGCAAGCGGAGTCACTACAATAAGTGAGCCGTTTAAACCACGAAGCGATAAAAAACGATGGATGAAACAATCAGCATCGGGAGAGGCTTCCCGCATTTTTTTAAACAGGAAAGCCACTATCGGCAGAATAATTCCTCCAATTTGTGCAAACCAAAATGTGGGGGCAAACTCCCCGGAAAACAGATCCCGCAGATGAGGGGCGTCGGAATTTCTCCATTTTGTACCCTGGCACAAGGAACTCGTTTATATTGAAGTAAAGGTAAATTAATGAAACAACTACCATCACTTTGGCCATTTTATCAAAATGATCATCCGTCAGGTATTTACTCATATCCATGGTTCTTTTGACGATATACATCAAAACAATGACAGCAGCTACTCCCTGTGACAAAGGCTCCTGTGATGAAATAGGGTCCGAAAATGGTGCTGTTCCATCCAGCGCGCGGATTTACTGCAAATAGCCATGAAGTCACTGTATGGATGGCGAATGCATTGGGGATAATGAGTATGAGCAATATCCTTATAGATTTGAATAATACCTTAAACTGTTGAGGTGAATGATTCCATTTCAGAGACAGAATTTCATAAGCTTTCTGCAGCCACTTTGGAGTATGTCCTATTCTTCCTTTGCTGATGGCAAGGTCAGGGATCAGGGGAAGGAAATATAACAACAGACTAATGACAAGATAGGTAATTACAACGGTAATATCCCAAACAATGGGTGATTGGATCCGGCCGAAGAGAAATACGAAGGCCAGCTCTTTCCGGACGTCCCATATCCGAAACAATAATTACCACCGGCAAGGGCAGCAAAAGCTACTGCAATAATCTCGGCAATGCGCTCGATGGGTTTAATCCAGGTATATCCTATTAATCCAAGTACAGAACTGATCAGCATCCCTACCAGGCTTGTAGCGACAAAAAATACGAAAGTGGCAATATACATGCCCCAACTGACCAGGTCCCCAAGTCCGGTAACTGATAACCCTTTTCCTCAGTTGGATGGTATAGGCATAAAGACAGACAACCAGGGCAACTGTTAAGAATCCCATCCAGATGTTGAAATTTCTGCTAAAACCTACCTGCTTCAGCACATCCGAGGCCACCAGTTCTACGGTCTGGTCCTGTTGAAAATCGATGTTTCTTTCCCTTCTTCTCATCCGCTACTATCTTTTCAATCAAGCTATGTCTTTGTTGGTATCCTGAGGTTTTGATCGCCCGGGAAATCATAATTCCGGCCCTTGGGAGGGAGGTAAACCACCCTTGGCAACGTTCCCAGTTCCGGCAATAGATGAAAAGCTCCATTTTCTTTAAGAAGCTTGCTTAACCGCACTGTTTCGTGGGTTGTTCCATTGGTTACTGCATCTTCATTTTCATTGCCAAACCAGTAAACACTGTTGGGGCATGCGGATACGCAGTAAGGCAAAGCGCCAATTCTTAAGCGGTCCGAACTCATCAGGCATTTGGACACGGTACCTTTTCTCTGGGGAATATTCAACTCCACGTTGTAAGGTTTGTCCTTATCTTCCTCAGCTTTTAGTGGTTCCTGCCACTGAAACATTCTCGCGTTATAAGGGCAGGCGGCTATGCAGAATCGGCATCCGATGCAGCGTTCGTTATCAATTAAAACCACCCCATCTGCTCTTTTGAAGGTGGCGTCAACCGGGCAGACTGATACACAGGGTGGATTATCACAGTGCTGACATGGTTTAGGCATATAATAAGCAGGGGTATTGGCGGCCTCCTGCATGGTCAGAACGTTAATGTGATACTCATAAGGCCTGAGATGATGGGCTGCCTGACAGGCAGCCACACATTTTCTTGCGTTTCTGCATTTTGATAAATCAATGACCCATATCCAGCGATGATTTTTAATGCCTTCACGTCCTTGTTTCTGTAAGGAGATATTCATGGGCGTCACTTCCCTGATGGAATCCCGGGGAACTTCTACCACACGATTGTCCGTTGTGAGAATTTTTACGTAATCTCTGTTTGGTTTGGAATATTCGTATTTGTAACCTGAGTAAATGGCGGCCCCTCCAGCTGCAACGCCTGCCGCGACCAGTCCTAATCCTTTGAAAAAATCACGTCTTGATGGGGGTATTTTTATCCTGATCTTTATCCAAAGGTTTATTGTCAGTTACACTCATAGGGAAAATTTAATTTAATAGAGCTTCTTAAAAATCAAATAAGGTTCCGATTGTTTTAATCTTTTTCAATTTACAAAAAAAAAAAATATTTTAAGGTAAATTTTTGCAGATGGCAGCTATGACCTCATTGATTGAATGCACAAAAGGAAAGTTGTCATGTTTGTTTGAGTCTGGGAAACTAAATATTAAACTTGTTATTCAGCCCCCTTGTTTTTTGGAATAGAAAGGAGGTAAAGGTATATTTGCATGAATCTGTCAGATTTCAATATTAAAGGATCGGACAGAAAATAAGCCTTTATCATTTTATCGATGACAAATAGTAAAAAACATTACACCGGATTATCCGATGAAGAGGTTATAGAAAGCCGCAGAATTCATGGACCGAATCTTATAACGCCTCCCAAAAGAGATCCTTTATGGAAACTCTATCTTGAAAAATTTAACGATCCTGTAATTCGTATTTTATTGATAGCCGCCTTCCTTTCATTGGGTATCTCCTTCATGGAGCATGAGTTTGCGGAAACTATTGGCATTTTCTGCGCTATCTTTTTAGCAACGGGTATTGCGTTCTGGTTTGAAACCGATGCGGGGAAGAAATTTGACATTCTTAACCAGGTGAATGATGAAAATCCGGTTAAGGTAATCCGGAATTCGAATATCTGTGAAGTGGCCAAGAAAGAAATTGTCGTCGGTGATACGGTCCTGCTGAACACTGGTGAGGAAGTCCCAGCCGACGGAGAGCTGCAAGAAGCTGTCTCCCTTCAGATAGATGAATCGTGTCTGACTGGTGAGCCTATCATCGATAAAACAACAAACCCACAGGATTTTGATTCTGAAGCAACCTATCCTTCTAACTGGGGGATGCGCGGGACAAAAGTAATGGACGGTCATGGTGTTATGTCGGTCCGTAATGTTGGAGATGCGACAGAATATGGGAAAGTGGCGGCAAAAGCCACTGAAATGAGCGGTAAGGTGACCCCATTGAATAAACAGTTGGAGCAGCTGTCCAAATTCATTGGTGTTATAGGGTTTTCTCTTGCTATCCTCACTTTTATCGTGCTGTTTGTGAAGGATATATTTCTGGGGAATTATAACTATACCCTTCAACAGCTTGGATCTATTGGTGTAATCATTCTTCCGGTAATAATAGCTCTGGCCAGGGTTTGGGTACCAATTTACTTTGATGCGCTGGAGTTGATGGGAAAACCTGGCACAAGACACAAAAGCATAGAAATGGGAAGTTGGCTCAGATGGGTTTCTTTAGGCCTGATTACTTTTATAGTCCTGTTTCTGATCGGTATGATTTCAGGAATTGATGTGATGAATCAGTCATCCTGGATCAATTCAGAAACGGCAGGACGACTATTGCAGTATTTCATGATTTCCGTAGCTCTCATTGTAGTTGCAGTTCCTGAAGGTCTGCCAATGAGTGTGACTTTAAGCTTGGCCCTGAGCATGAGAAAGATGCTCCAGACCAATAATCTCGTAAGGAAAATGCATGCCTGCGAAACAATAGGCGCCGCCACTGTAATCTGTACTGATAAGACCGGAACGCTGACTCAGAACCGGATGCAGGTAAAACATACAAACTTCTTTGGCCTTACCGACCAATTATTGACTGAAAATAAAATAAGTAAATTGATCAGTGAGAGTATAGCTGTTAATTCGACTGCTTATCTGGATTTCTCGGATCACGATAACGTAAAATTACTTGGTAATCCAACCGAAGCAGCCTTGTTGTTTTGGCTGTATAAAAGGAAGATCAACTATCTTGAAGTACGTGAAGAGGCCGTTGTCAGCGATCAGCTGACTTTCTCTACAGAGCGAAAATTTATGGCCAGCGTGGCTGATTCAACCCCGCTTGGGAAACGTGTGCTCTACGTAAAAGGAGCTCCCGAAATAGTTTTATCAAGATGCAAACAGGTACTTACTGATGGACAGACTAAACCTATCGGAGAATTTACCGGAATAATCAATGATCTGCTTCAGAAATATCAGGGTCAGTCTATGAGGACTTTAGGATTTGCATACGAGATTATTGATGATGATCTGCCACGGATCTCCAAAGGGAATCTGATCAATTCCAATCTTACTTATCTTGGTATTGTCGCCATAGATGATCCTGTTCGCGAGGAAGTTCCGTCCGCTGTCCAAAGATGTATGGAAGCAGGTATCGATATAAAGATGGTCACTGGAGATACTCCGGGAACAAGCCGCGAGATTGGCCGGCAGATTGGAATCTGGTCGGATCAGGATACGAGCGAGAATATCATTTCGGGTATTGATTTTGAGAAATTACCGGATGATGAAGCTTCCAGAATTGCGGGTAATTTAAAGATCATGTGCAGGGCAAGGCCTACGGATAAACAGCGGCTTGTCCAATTATTACAGAAATCAGGTGCGGTAGTTGCTGTTACCGGGGATGGTACCAATGATGCTCCTGCATTGAATTATGCTGATGTGGGATTATCTATGGGATCAGGCACTTCGGTGGCAAAGGAGGCGAGTGATATCACCCTTCTGGATGACTCCTTCAACAGCATAGCTACTGCAGTGATGTGGGGCCGTTCCCTGTATCAGAATATTCAACGCTTTATTCTTTTTCAGTTGACCATTAATGTGGCCGCACTGCTGATCGTATTATTAGGAGCCCTCTTTGGCAATGAACTGCCCCTTACCATTTCGCAGATACTTTGGATTAACCTGATTATGGATACTTTGGCGGCAGGCGCTCTGGCTTCGTTGCCTCCGAATGAAAACGTAATGAAAAATAAACCAAGAAAGTCTTCTGATTTTATCATTACCCCTTCCATGCGCACCAATATTCTATGGATTGGATTACTATTTGTCGCCTTTCTCTTCTTTTTAATTCAGTATTTTAATGGTCACGGTGGATTTGAATGGGTCAGATCTTCCATGCAGGCTGTATCAAATCGTAATATGACTCTTTTCTTTACCATATTTGTTTTCCTCCAATTCTGGAATATGTTTAATGCCAAAGCATATGCAACCGGAGGTTCAGCTTTAAGCGGATTTAAAGAAAGCACTGGTTTTATAATTTCAGCGGTAATCATTCTCATTGGCCAGATCATAATTGTTGAATTAGGAGGCGAAGTATTTCGCACTATTCCACTTTCAATTAAAGATTGGATCATGGTCATTTCAGGTACTTCCATTGTCTTATGGATAGGTGAACTAAACAGGCTCGTCAAAAGAAGGAAAAAAGGAAAAAACGAATAGAGCACATTTCTTTAATTAAGAGATTCCTCACTTCTCCCCACAAAAGATCTTTAAATGTCATCCCGAATGAAACGAAGTGGAATGAGGGATCTCAACTCCCTGTCATTATCGCATTATGCCCCATTTTTTTGGGGTAGGCTCTCGGAATGAGGAATCTAATGCTAATTCGTAATTTTTAATTAATTATGCGAATTAAGGGTTGGAAAATAATGAAACTTGGAAAGTTGACATTGTATTGTAGCCAATTATGTATAAAGCTATTTTCATTAAACGTTCAAAATAAGAAATGGATAACCTAATCTGTTGAAAACACCTCAGTAGAAATGGCCGGTAGAGAAAAATTTACCTAATTACCTAATTTAATCAGGTAATTAGGTCGGTGGAGGGGTAAAATAAATCCCGCTACTGAGGTGTTTTTTAAAAGATTAGGTTATCGAAGATGATATTTTCAACTCTTAATTCGCATTAATTCTTAATCCCTTTATGAAAAAATCCAGCTTAATCCTTGCTCTTCTCTTCTTTGTATGGTCTGATCCTGTCTTTGCCTCTGTGACTGTTTGTTCATGGAATCTCGAGAATTTCGGCAGTTCCAAAACAGCTAAAGCGCTGGATTTTATCGCCACGTCTCTTCAAAACTATGATGTAATAGCCATTGAGGAAGTAGTGGCCGGTGACGGAGGCGCTCCCGCGGTGGCCAGGCTTGCAGATATCATGAACCGTAAGGGCAGAAGCTGGGACTATTCAATCAGTAATCCTACCTCAACAAAAGGACGTAAGTCAGAGCGCTATGCTTTTATCTGGAATAAAAGTAAAATTTCAAAGGTTGGAGAGGCCTGGCTCGAAAAGAAATACAGCAGCGAAATAGAACGCGAGCCGTACATGGCCACTTTTCGCAAGGAAGGTAAATCATTTACCGTAGCCTGTTTTCATGCAGTTCCAAAGTCTTCTAATCCCGAAACAGAGATCAAATATTTTAAATTTATCCCTGCGGAATATCCTTCGTTAAACCTTATTTTCTGTGGCGATTTCAACTGTCCGCAGTCCAATTCCGTATTTAATCCTCTTAAAAAGATGGGATATTCTCCTGCGTTACAAAACCAGAAAACCACCCTCCGGGATAAATGTCTGAACGACGACTGCCTCGCTTCTGAATTTGACAATTTCTTTTTTGACAGGGGAAAGATTAAATTGATCGAAGCCGGGATCCTCCACTTTTATCAAGGCTTTCCAACAATGCGCGATGCGAGGGAAGTCTCTGATCATGTTCCTGTAAAGCTGACATTTGAGGTAAAATAAGAATAATCATTTAAGGGTGAAAGATAGGAATGGCACCGTAGAGACGCACGGCGTGCGTCTCTACTCTATTGCCGTGCATCTCTTTTCTATTGCCGCACGTCTCTACTCTGTTGCCGTGCGTCTCTTTTTTGTTATAAAGACGCAAATCATAGGTCTTATTTCTATTAATGAGACGCACACCGTGCGTCTCTACAGTGCGCCGGCCTGCAGTCTCCATCTATTTATCATGGTCTTCCTTCCGGCGGCCTGATATTCTGAATTCTTTCATTGAACCAGTGTATTCTTAAAGGTTTTAAGACCAGATCAGGTATAACTACATTTCTTTTAAAGCTTAATCCAGGTCTGGCAGAATTTAAACTACGAATAAATTACGGGTAAAAACCTGACTTGACATTGGCATGGGGCTCCAAGGATTCATTAAGTTCAATGTATTCCATTTTCTTTACTGTTTTATAAAAAATAATATTTATAGAAAATAATACTTTAAATGTTTTTTAACTATATTTATCGTCACTTTCTAATTCGTTCTTTTTCTCTGATGATTTAACACATTGCATACAGGTCGCAAAGGCACAAAGATTACTCTGATCACTTGATAATCTTAGATTCTTCGGGGCTTTCAGGCCTATTTTCTTTTAGGGATCTGATAGGCCTCATTGGCTCAAAGAAGCCAAAGTCTGGCTGATATGCTTTGACAATTACCGGACCGTAAGGTTTGACTCACATGATTTTCTTTAGTGGATCTGCTCGCCGGGGTTTGCAAAAACTGAAATATTAATAAAATAAATTCTATGCTGTTGCATCAATTTTTAAATTCATCTTATCAATTAAATTACCTGACTTATGAGGAATCATTATCGTAACTCCGGCACAGTGACTGCTGTTATTTTACTTGTTTTTTGTTTACTAAACTTATCTTTTACGGTTCATGCATCTTTACCGCCGGTTAAGGTTCAGGTAAAAGGTATCGTTGTCGATTCCGGATCGGGGGCCCCTATTCCTTATGCCACGATAAGTGTTATGAGTATGAAGGGAATTGTGAAAAAGGCGCCCGGCAGTGCAGACGGTAAATTTGATTTATCACTGGATTCAATTGGGAAATGCATCGTTCTTGTACAGGCAATGGGCTATTCAATGACGAAAAAGGATCTCATCCTGGATGGTAAGAATACCAAAATAGACCTTGGGACGCTGAAACTGGTATTGAAACCCGAGAAGCTTTCGGAAGTCACAGTAACCGCTGAAAAACCACTGGTAAGGACCGAGGTTGACAAAATTGTCTACAGCATCGAAACGGACCCCGAATCCAAAACAGCAACCGCTCTGGAGATGTTGAGGAAAGTGCCGATGGTTACGGTAGACGGGGAAGATAACATCCAGGTGAAAGGATCCTCCAGTTTTAAGGTGTTGCTCAATGGAAAGAGCTCAACCATGATGACGCAGAACGCCAAAGATGTGCTGAGGAGTCTGCCTGCCAGCACGATCAAGGATATCGAGGTGATCACCAATCCTTCCTCCAAATACGAGGCGGAAGGTACAGGTGGGATCATCAATATCATCACGGTGAAGAAACAAATTGACGGGTTTATGGGAAGAGTTAACGCCGGGACGGACACCAAAGGAGGTTATAACGGCGGATTGTACATGGCCTCCAAAAAGAAGAAGCTCGGGTTTTCACTGAATTATAGTTTTAATGAATTCATCCAACCCAAAAACGAGAGCTTCACCAATGGTGAAAACCTGCTCAGCACAACCAACCGATACACAGAATCGGAGGGCAAAACAGGTTATAAAGGAAATTACAGCTCCATCATGGGTGAGGGGAGTTATGAAATTGATTCGCTCAATTTACTGAGCCTTACCTTCTGGGGATATGACAGCTATTACAGGATGAATGGCGATAACTTCAGCAGGGATTTCGATGTCAACAACAACCTGACAAGATCATTTAATAATTTTCTGCACACTACCGGAAGCGGAGGAAATTTCTCTGGTAATATTGATTATCAGCGTTCTTATAAAAAACCGGATAAAACGTTCACGGTGTCTTATAAACTGGACAGAATGCCAAGAAAGACGACCAACCAGAACAATCTTGAAGGAATACTCAATTATCCCTCTTATTTACAGCGATCCGGTAACGATGCCAAAGGTCAGGAGCACACCTTCCAGCTCGACTATTATGATCCTCTCACCAAAAAGCACCAGGTTGAAAGCGGCGTAAAATATATTCTGCGTCAAAACACCAGTTTGTCCGATATTTCCCGTTTTGATGATCTGCAGAATGAATGGATCCGCGATGAAACGAGGGATAATGATCTCGATTACGACCAACACATTATCGGAGCCTATGGGGGTTATGTGCTTAAATTGAAAAAATTCAGCCTCAAATCGGGACTGCGGGCCGAGGCAACGATCAATGACGGAACGTTTAAATCAAAGACTGACACCAGTTTTACGAATAAGATGTTTAATCTTGTACCTTACATCACGCTGTCGCAAAATCTCAAGAAAGGACAAAATATCAAGCTGTCCTACACGCAACGACTTTCACGTCCCAGTATCTATTACCTGAATCCTTATGTCAATGATGCGGATCCGCTGAATATTTCTTTTGGTAATCCGGACCTTGATGCTGAAGTCTCCCATACCTTTGACTTCTCATACGGTAAATTTGACAAGAAGTACAGCATAAACGCGAGCGCAAATGCTGCTTTTACCAACAATACGATTCAGCAGATTTCGACGATCAATGCCACGGGGGTAAAGACGACCACCTATCAGAATATTGGAAAAAATCAGCGATACGGTACTTATATTTATGGGTTATGGCGCCCTGATAAGAAGACGAATCTTACCGTAAATATCAACTCCAGTTATGTTTTTCTTGAGAGCAATGACAGCCGTAATTTGAAAAATGAAGGTTTGAATTACAGTATTTTCTCAAATTTACGATATACCATCTGGAAAAACGGTAATCTTTCTGTTTACGGAAGTTATAACGCTCCTCGCATCATGTTGCAGGGGAAATCCGGCAAGTACTGGTTTACGGGACTGAACTTGTCACAGGAAATGTTTAAAAAGAAGCTCACTGCATCGGTTTCGGTCATGGATCCATTGCGCCGACGTATGAAATATGAGAATCATCAGAGCGATCCGACTTTTACGCGGGATATGGTGTCCTACTACTATCAGCGGATGGCGAGATTCAATCTGTCGTGGAGATTTGGCCAGATGAAGGATCAGATCAAAAAAGCCAAACGCAGCATTAAGAATGAGGATTTAAAGGCAGGGGAGGAGTCATCAACCGGAGGCAGTACACAGACGAATCAATAACTTGAGAGATTTAATTTAACTATCATAAATAAGGCAACATGAAAAAGACAATTATCATTAGTTTATTGCTTGCAGTATCTTTTATGGTTACTGCACAAACTGTTATTGAACAGCCTAAAGTCGGGATGAGCACGACTTTCAGTTTTTGGATTAAGAAAATAGAATTAAGGGATACGGCCACTGTTTTATTTTGTCATGTGGTGAACCCGCCAAAAACGTGGATCCAAATTTCAAAAGGCGATTATCTGCTCCCGGTTGGGACAAAAGATACCCTTCATGTAATCTCTGCAGAGGGCGTCACATTAGGCGAGAACTATATCATGACATCTTCAGGAAATGTCGATTTTAAATTGTTTTTTCCCAAAGTTGATCCTTCTGTTGAACTGATCGATTATGGTGCCCCAGGAGAAGAAACATGGAGTATTTACGATATTCAGTTGAAGCCTGGTTCGGTGAAATCCATGATTCCAGAAAAACTCACCGGCAATTGGTTCAGAAAAGACAATGCGCAGTGGGAGATCAGTTTGATGGATTCCCTTGCCGTGTACAAAAGCAAGGTTTGGAAATACGGGAAGTATAATGAAACTGCCGGAACCGGAACCCTTGTCTTAAAGAATGGCGCCAAACAGATCAAACTCTTTACGAAAGTTGGGGATAACGGATCAATCAGAATGGGTGAATCGCCGGCCAAATTGAGTGAATACAGCAATGAGCCGGATGTTTCTGTAATACCTGAAGATAAGGAAGAATTTAAAGTTCCTGATTTCAGGCGAGACACTGCTGTTTATTGCGGTATAATCAAGAATTTTTGCAAGCGCTATCCAAGAAGGACGGGGATTGTTTATGTAAATGATATACTCTCGGGAGCACAGACTCCGTATACCTATAAAATTAACGAGGATGGTTATTACGAAGCGAAAATTCCGATGACCAATCCACAGGACGTTATTGTCAAAAGTCCGTTAGGCGGAAGTCAAATGATTGTTTTTTTGGAACCAGGGAAGAAAACCTTTGAAATGATTGATAAACCCGGCAAACAAAAAAGATTGTATATGGGAGACAATGCCAGGTTGAATTCGGATCTTATCCGGATAAATGCGATCAATAGTTTCAATTTCCCTGAAATGATGGATAAAATTGTGGATTTCACGCCTGAACAATACCTTCTTTTTTGTGAGAACAACCTGATCAAGGATCAGAATAAACTAAAGGAGTACGCTGAAAAGAGCCGTATTTCTGCTAGAGCTTACAAACTATTGGATATGCAGCAAAAATATCGTTTCGCTGTTAATGCTCTGAGTTATCAGTCTAATTTTATTGGTGCTTACAGGATGAAAAACAAAATTCCGAATACGCAAAGAGATATCCCTGTAAAACCAGCTACTCTTGATAAGAACTATTATTCATTTCTTACCAACGAATTGGTAAACGATCCTCTTGGGGTAATTACTTCTGAGTACTACTTCTTTATAAACAGGTTAAAATATTCAGAACTTCTGCGAACGTCTATTGTAAGGTCCTTCTCTATGCCTGAAGTTGCAGCAGCCCTTGAGAAGTCAGGTGTTAAACTATCATCAGACGAAAAGGAGCTTGTCCAAAAAATGGCTGAATTTGAAACTCCTGAAATTGAGAAGATCGAAACAGATTTCATAGAAAAATATGGCAGCAGACAAATTGGTTTTTACCAAAAATACAGTGTTCAATTGAGGAAATTTAATTTGGAAAATAAGAATACAGCCTTTTCATATAAGGATTTGAAGGAATTTCTTATAAAAGATGGAGTTCAGCTTTCTGATGAAGAAAATTCTCTGATCGAGGCAACAATAGAAATGGAAAATAATCCCCTGAAGCAGAAAAAGAAAGCTTTTCAGACTGAGAATAAGGAGAAGATCTCCAAATTTAACACAGATCACCAGGAATTTATCTCTGGCATGTTCAGCCAGCAATCGTCCAAATTAAGGAAAGAAAAAATGGAAGATCTTTTTGGACCTGAATCTCAACTTGTGCTTGATATCATGAATGCCCAGGAAGTATGTCAGCAAATCCAGCGGGATATGCTTCCTTTGAATGATCAACTGCTGAAGAATAAACAAAAGAGCTTCACAACACCTGTAATAGCGGACTATTTGAAAATCAAAAATGACCAGATGAAAGCGAGATTAGAGGCTAATAAATTGTTGTCAAAAGATAAAACAGGATCTATTGTGAAAGAAGTTCCCAAAACCTCAGGTGATAAGGTTTTCGATGCTATTATTTCAAACTATAAAGGGAAGGTCGTATTCGTGGATTTTTGGGCCACCTGGTGCGCCCCCTGCCGTTCGGGTATTGAAAGAATTAAACCTTTAAAGGAAGAACTCTCCAAAGAGAATGTAGCTTTCGTTTATATAACGAATCAATCTTCACCTAAAACAACCTACGATAACATGGTTCCGGACATAAAAGGAGATCATTACCGGCTGACAGCCGATGAATACAATGTTATTGCAGACCGTTTTAAAATTTCAGGCATTCCTCATTATATGCTGGTTGGTAAAGACGGGAGAATAATCAATGAGCATTTGATGTATTTTGACAATTCAATGTTAAAGAATCTGCTGATGAAGTACGTGAAAGAGTAGTCCGGAAGAAATTCGTAATTCGTAATTTAGCAAATTCGCAAAAAAAAATCAGCCGCTTCATTAAATGGACGGCTGATTTTTTATAGTATTAGGTAAAGATTTACTCTTCCTGTGCGGCCAGGAGTATCTCCATGATTTTCTTGCCAGCCGAAACAACTGAAGTTCCGGGGCCGAATATGGCTACAACACCTGCATCATATAAGAACTGGTAATCCTGGGCAGGAATTACACCGCCTGCGATGACCATGATATCTTCACGGCCGAGTTTCTTCAATTCTTCCAATACAGCCGGGATCAATGTTTTATGACCTGCGGCAAGCGAAGAAACTCCCAGCACGTGAACGTCATTTTCCACAGCCTGGCGGGCAGCTTCTTCCGGAGTCTGGAACAAAGGTCCCATGTCCACATCAAAACCCAGGTCGGCATAACCGGTTGCAACGACTTTTGCTCCGCGGTCGTGACCATCCTGACCCATCTTAGCCACCATGATACGTGGCTGACGGCCTTCCTTTTCGGCAAAACGGTTTACCAGCTGTGTGGCTTCCCCGAATTCCTTGTCGTTCTTTGCTTCTGATGAATACACTCCTGATATTGTTCTAATTGTTGCTTTATAACGTCCGGCCACTTTTTCGCATGCATCCGAGATTTCACCCAGAGAGGCGCGTTTTTGTGCGGCTATAATAGCCAGTTCAAGAAGATTCCCTTCGCCGGTTTTCGCACATTTTGTAATTGCATTCAAAGATACGCGAACTTCTTCTTCGTTACGCCCGGCGCGTAATTTTTTTAATCTCTCAATCTGTGACAACCGAACGGCGGTATTATCGATTTCAAGAATATCGATCGGATCTTCTTTTTCAAGCCTGAATTTATTTACACCGATGATAGCCTGCGAACCGCTGTCGATGCGTCCCTGTGTACGGGCAGCCGCTTCTTCAATACGCATTTTTGGCACACCGGTTTCAATTGCTTTAGACATACCGCCAAGATTTTCCACTTCCTGGATCAGTGACCATGCTTTTTCGTAAAGTTCTTTGGTCAGAGATTCCACATAGTAAGAGCCGGCCCATGGATCAAGCGAACGGCAAATTTCGGTCTCCTGCTGAATGTATAACTGGGTATTGCGGGCGATACGTGCAGAAAATTCGGTAGGAAGAGCGATAGCCTCATCCAGTGCATTGGTATGCAGGGATTGGGTATGGCCCAGAGCGGCAGCCATGGCTTCGATACAGGTGCGGCCCACATTATTATATGGATCCTGCTCGGTAAGCGACCATCCGGATGTTTGGCAGTGAGTGCGGAGAGCCATTGATTTGGCGCTCTTTGGATTAAACTGTTTCACCATTTTAGCCCAGATCATGCGAGCCGCGCGCATCTTTGCAATTTCCATGAAATGATTCATTCCGACTGCCCAGAAGAACGAAAGGCGGGGAGCGAAAGCATCCACGCCAAGTCCAGCTTTTATACCTGTACGAATATAATCGAGACCATCAGCAAGGGTATAGGCCATTTCAATATCGGCGGTTGCTCCGGCTTCCTGCATGTGGTAACCGGAAATGGATATTGAATTGAATTTGGGCATGAATTTGGAAGTGTACTCGAATATATCGGCAATGATCTTCATCGAGAATTCCGGAGGATAGATGTAGGTATTCCTCACCATGAATTCCTTCAGAATATCATTTTGGATGGTACCTGCCAGCTCTTCCAGTTTAGCTCCCTGTTCAAGAGCCGTGACAATGTAAAAGGCCAATACAGGCAAAACGGCGCCATTCATGGTCATTGAAACAGACATCTTGTTCAAAGGTATCTGATCAAAAAGGATCTTCATGTCCAGGATTGAATCAATGGCCACACCAGCTTTACCAACATCACCTACTACCCGGGGATGATCTGAATCGTAACCGCGGTGTGTAGCCAGGTCAAAAGCTACAGAGAGCCCTTTTTGCCCTGCGGCCAGGTTGCGGCGATAAAATGCATTTGATTCTTCGGCTGTGGAGAATCCGGCGTATTGGCGGATCGTCCATGGCTTGTTGACATACATCGTGGAATACGGGCCACGGAGGTAAGGAGCTATCCCGGCGGCATAGTTCAGGTGTTCCATGCCTTCCAGATCCTCTTTGGTATAAACTCCCTTAACAGCAATCAGTTCCGGGGTCATCCAGTTCTTTTCAATTCCGTTTTTCTTTTCCCATTCCTTAACCCTTTCGGGGTTGGCAACCCCTGAAAGGGTTTTAATATCTGTATTTTTAAAATCCGGTTTCATATTGCTTTCTTAATTCCCAGTTTGTTGTTATACTCGATCAAGGTTTCCAGTAAATTGCTCTTTACATGGATGAAGTTTTCAATTCCTCCAGCTTTGAGCTGTTCCATAGAAGCCGGTGCTCCGGCCACCACGAAAATGGCTTCCTCATTCAACTGACGGAACGCTTCAGGTGCAAATGCTGTATACTCATCATCGGAACTGCACAGGACCACGATGTCGGCTTCAGCAGCTTTAGAAGCCTTTATGCCTTCTTCAATGGTTGGGAATCCGTTGTTGTCAATTATTTCGTAACCTGCCACTGCAAAGAAATTGGCAGAGAATTGAGCTCTTGCCTTTCTCATGGTCAGGTCACCAATGGTAAGCAGGAATACTTTCGGACGGGGATTTAAAGCAGAGAACTGATCCGTGGAGTAACGCAAAGATTCAAAGGGTTGAGCTGCACGGAACATTTTGATGGTTTCTACTCCCGCTCCTGAAAGTGACAGATCCTGAACTTCAAAAACAGCCGGGCAAATGTCTGATTTTATCTGTTCATTCACATTCGCAAACTGATTCACTCCGAGGATATTTTCACGTCTGGAAGCGACGGCTTTAAGTTTCTTTTCAACCATAGCTTTTAGCTGAGACTGAATAAAACCTTCATTGAAAGCGGAAAGGAAGCCTCCTTTGTCCTGTATTTCGAGAAAGATTTTCCAGGCTTGTTCTGCGATGGAAGAAGTAAGGCTTTCGATGTAATATGAACCGGCTGACGGATCAGTAATTTTATCAAAATGTGCTTCGAATTTCAAAAGAGATTGTTGATTTCTGGCAACACGTTCGGCCAAATCAGTTGGTTGTTCGTATATCAGATCAAACGGCAGAACGGTGAGTGAATCGGTTCCTCCCAGAGTTGCAGACATCGCTTCGGTCTGAGTGCGGAGCATGTTTACATAAGGATCATAAATGGTTTTATTCCAGAGTGAGGTTTCAGAATGGATAAATGTTTTCCCGGCTGATTCACCTTCTTTTGGTTTATAAGCCTTTACTAATTCTGACCATAACATACGGGCTGCGCGGAGTTTGGCAATTTCCATGAAATAATTGCCACTGATTCCGAAGTTGAATCTCATTCTGGAGGCTACAGCGCCTGCATCCATACCCTGATCTGTCATGCGGGTAAGATATTCAGCCCCCATGGCCAGCGAGAATCCGAGTTCCTGAACAATGGACGAACCGGCATTATTAAAAAATACTCCATTTACATTTATTATCTGGAGATTGGAATAATCTGCGAATGAATCCAGAACTTCTTTTAAACGGGTAAAAGCCTCTGCTTCGGTGTTGCAGAATTTTCCTCTCAGCGTATATGCGCCAACCGGATCATAATTGATAGAACCTTTTAATTTGGCAGGATTAATCTTTTCTTCTCTCAGGAAAGAAATGAAACTGCTGAATAAACTCCTTTTTCTTCCCGGCATGGAAATATTGACCTCTGCTTTTTCAAGATCAATACCTTTCAAGAGTTCTTTAAAATCTCCCGTGGTTAATTCCTGGTTGCTCCTGAAAATGAATCCAAGAGAATTGATTCCTTTGTTCAGGATATCCAGGGCTTTAACATTCGCGTGGCCCAATTCAGTCACTTCGATATCCTGCCTGACAAGCCATTCGTTTCCGAGAGCTTTCTTCCCGCGGATATAAGGAAATTGCCCCGGCAGTGAATCAGTGAAAATCAGATCTTTAAGATTTTCCTGGCGGTAGTAAGGACGTACTTTGAATCCTTCATTGGTCTGCCATACAAGTGCTTTTTCGTAGTCTTTGCCCTTGAGGTCTGTGTTTATTTGGGCATCCCAGGCTTCTGTGGAAACCGGAGGGAATTCTGAAAATAGATTTAAATCCTTTTCATTCATAATATTAGAATAGAAATTAGAAAATCGCTGCAAAGGTATAGGTTTAAAATTTATTTATCACAGGAAGAAGTATGTTTTTTAACACAATGATAAAGCAGTTAAAAAGAAGTTATAAAGATACATAGGTTTAATGTTTCAATGGATCTTAAGCACAAAAGATACAGAGATTAAGGAGAGGAAAACCGAAAATCAGCGAAATAATATATAAAAATAGAAAGAACTTAAAACGACGTTTCCATGTTTCAAGGTTTCAACACTCGCGATTTCTGAAACTTTGAAACTCTGGGACCTTGAAACAACCTCAGCATTTATAAATCCGGATTTCATGGAATAGAATATTTAAATCATATAAATTCACATCCTTTTTTAATCCCTTCAATTTATCATTCAATGTTCAAGGCTATATCACAGTTTTATTTACTGTGCACTTACTGTGCACTTATTGTGCATAAATAGCACAGTAAATGCACAAATAATGCACGGACAACCCAGCTTTGATATAAGGCAAATACGCACCAACTTTTATCGGATGAAGCAAGCCGGAGGATGAGAGATTTGCTGGTATTTCTCATTTGCGTTAAATTGTGATTGGAAATATGTCATTCATTTGTTCTCATAAATTAGTATCTCCGTGGTCTTTTTAATTTATTTTTACAACATTTAATCCAGATTACTGGCGGGTATGAACATTTAAAAATTGCAGACGTATAATTTTCTTTGGTGTAAGGGAAAAATTATAATGTAAAAAGGATGAAGTTATTGAAATCTTCCTGGGACGGAACTCAAAGATCGGCAATAGTCATTGCTACTCTGACCTCATTTATAGGACCTTTTCTGATTTCCGGAGTAAACATTGCATTGCCGGCGATCGAAAAGGAATTCGAACTTAATGCCGTCTCTTTAAGCTGGATTGTCACTTCTTATCTGTTGGCCTCAGCCGTATTTTTGCTGGTGATCGGACGGTTTGCAGATATCAGGGGGCAAAAGCCGGTTTTTAAAGCAGGAATTATTCTTTTTACTGTCGCAACCGCTTTATGCGGATTCGCGCAAAGCGGAACGATGCTGGTCGTGATGCGGATTTTCCAGGGGGTAGGAGCTTCAATGACCATGACCACAAGCGCTCCAATTCTTGTTTCTGTTTTTCCTCCTTCCGAGAGAGGAAAAGTTTTGGGATTAAACGTTGCTGCCGTCTATCTTGGACTTTCTATGGGGCCTTTTATCGGCGGCATACTGACGCAGTATCTCGGATGGCGCAGTATCTTTTGGGCTTGTATCCCCATTGGCTTGATTGCCGTTCTGCTGGTATTTTTTAAACTAAAGCAGGATACGCCCAAAGCACCAGGTAAGATTGATTTTCTTGGTTCCTCATTTTATTCTCTTGCACTAATTGCACTGGTTTACGGTTCCTCAAATCTGACACGAATAATCGGCTGGCCTTTGTTATTTGTTGGAATTATTTTGTTCATTCTTTTTGTTGTAAGAAGTTTAAAAACAGAAGACCCGGTTTTCAATATTTCTCTCTTTACCGAAAACCGGCTATTCGCCTTTTCCAATATTGCGGCCCTGATCAATTACAGCGCTACTTATTCGCTGGTGTTTCTGATGAGCCTCTATCTTCAGAAGATAAAAGGATTTTCTCCCCAGGCAGCCGGAACAATTCTTATTGCACAGCCGCTGATGATGACTATTCTTTCCCCGATTGCCGGAAAGCTTTCTGACAGGATCGAACCCCATTTTCTTGCAACTTCAGGAATGCTTATTTCTGCTTTGGGACTTCTTCTTTTGATCTTCCTGGGCGAACAGACTTCTATCTATTTCATTATCATTGTTCTGATTTTAATGGGACTTGGATTCGGACTCTTCTCCTCTCCAAATATGAACACCATCATGAGTTCAGTGGATAAGAAACAGCTGGGAATAGCCTCCGGGACTTCTGCTACGATGCGTGTTATCGGACAAATGGCCAGCATGACGATTGTCACTCTGATCTTTTCATTCTTCTTTAACGGGACGCAAATAAGTAATGTGAGGAACAATACCTTTATTTCCAGTGTTCATCTGGCTTTTATTATTTCAGGATTCATATGTCTGGCAGGTATTTATTTTTCAAGCAGCCGGGGAAATCTGAGAATGAATGCGGAAAAAGAAAAAGCGGGAGTTGATTAAAATGAAAAAGCCCACATACAGTTCTGTATGCGGGCGATCATGAAAACTCTTTCATAATATATCGAACTCATTAAAAATTACATTATAAAATTACCACTGTTTACGGGCAAATAATAGGTTGTAAATACCTGATTTTAATGCGTATTTTGTGCAGATCAGGATTCCTCTTTTGCTTAGAAGGTCACTACTTTTTTACTTTGTTTTATGATTCCGTAGAGGTCGAAAATAGAGGTGATGGTGCACATTTCCACATTCTCGGTGTTTCTCATTTTGGCGCAGGTAGCGCAAGTATAAATATCTCCACCGTTGGAGAGAAATTCAATGCTGGCCTTTCGGATATCGAACTTCGTGCTGTCGTTCTTATTTCTGGCAGCATCTTTCATAAATACATCCACCGCTGTGCTGATCACGAAAACTACCACACTGTCACCTTTGGATTCGGCGGCAATTCCAAGTCTTAATGCATTCCAGACAGTCTCGGCTTCACCCGAACTGATGACAATCCCCATGTCGGGTTTCCTGTTTTTGCTGAAAGCGGATACATTCTCGCATCCCGAAAATAACTGCGCAAATCCGCTTAGCGATGAAAAAAGAACCAATACTGAAATCAATAAACTCTTTTTCATGATCGTTCGTTTTTTAATTACAGTAAAAATAAAGGAAATAAATAAGGTCTCTACAAATCTTACTAAAATAAGAAAAGAACTCATGCAGAGGGATTGTGAAAATGGAGGGGGGATAAAACATATGTGCCTTTTTGATTTTAAGTAAAAATGATTATGTTTGAAAAGATAAAACAGTTGATTCAATTCAGAATTGGGCTCGTTTGCTTTAAAATAAAAGGAACAACAGACTTTTCTATGTAATATCATGGCGAAATAGTTGCGACTTTGCTATGCAAAAAGATGTTCAATGATAGAGACTTGACTGAATTTTGGAGATTTATAAAATCAATAAACGAAATCAGAGAATGAAAACCCGCCTTAATAAAAACAATATGTAAATTGCCGTTTGCGTTATGTGCGAGCACCGGTTTGCTACAATACGTTGTGCCTAATAATTAAAGAGATCATCCAACATAGAGATCATATGATATTAGAAGATTTTGGATATAATAATGAACTTGAGAGATACAGGACCGACAATAACCTCAATGATTTTGAGATTGGAAGAGTTATTGCAGAACATAAAGAGCGGTATATTGTCAAGACAGATAAAGGAGAATTTGAGGCTGAAATTATTGGCAACATGCGTTTCACGGCCAAAGGTCGTGAAGATTTTCCTGCTGTGGGTGATTGGGTTGCTTTGACAACTTATGAATCAGATTTTGCTATTATTCATAAAATATTACCCAGATTTTCAATTATTAAACGGCAAGCAGTCGGGCAATCCGGAGAGATCCAGATCATTGCAACAAACATTGATTATGCTTTTTTGGTCCAGGCTGTTGACAGGGATTTTAATATCAACAGACTGGAAAGATATCTGACCATCTGTCATTCATCAAAGGTAAGCCCCATCATCGTACTTAGTAAGATTGATTTAATAAATGAACATCAGATTTCTGAGATATTGGGGAATATAAAGGCCCGGATAAAAAATGTTCCGATTATTGCCATAAGTAACGAGTCGCAGGATGGATACAGTGCCTTAAAACGGAGTATTGAAAAAGGGAAAACATATTGTTTGCTTGGATCTTCAGGCGTTGGAAAATCCTCGCTGATAAATAATCTTTCCGGCAAGACCATCATGAGAACCGATACCATTAGCCAGACTACAAATAAAGGGAGACACGTTACCAGTCACAGGGAGTTAGTCATCCTGGAAAATGGCGGAATAATTGTTGACAATCCCGGGATGAGAGAAGTAGGTATTGCCGATTCTGCAAGAGGATTGGAAATCACATTCGACCTGATCACCGGCTTTTCTCAAAATTGTAAGTTCAAAGATTGTACTCACACCGTTGAGACCGGTTGTTCCGTTCTTGAAGCCCTTGAAAAAGGAGAAATTGACAAAGCTTCTTATGAGAATTACCTGAAAATGGAAAGAGAGAAATCGCATTTTGAATCGACAGTTGATGAGAGACGAAAGAAAGATAAAGAATTTGGGAAATTTGTAAAGAATTATAAAAAGGACTTGAAGAGAAATAAGCACTAAGTACTAAGTGTAACACCCGTTACAGTCAAAAAGGTTTTAGAGTAATATTGATTAACCTGAATTTTAACACACATCCAACCATCCCCAGATGGGAGATTATTTCCTGAATGTCTGTATGAGGCCTCTCTGTAGAGAATTTAATAAGACTGAAAAAGGGCCTGAAAGAAAAAAGATAAAAATAATTCCTTCACTTTGACGAAATATGATCAAAGTATCTAATTTTGCAATTCCACCTAATCATCATTTTTACCTAAATTCCGTTTTAGAACGTTTTTGGTGAATGAATATATTTAAACCTATGGTTCAGATGATTAGAAGATTTAATTTGAAGACGCTCCTGGAACTGAGCTTTGGATTAATGCTGCTATTTGTCCTGGCGCTTGGTTCGATAGGGTACATGGATATAAAGGAATTATGGAGCAATACTCATATTTTGTACCACCATCCGTTAAAAGTTTCCAATGCATCCAGAGATGTAAAAAATGAAATCCTTTCCATCGAAAGCTCTCTGAAGGATATTGGAATGGATGAAAATCTGACTGCCGGTGAACTGAACAGGGTGATTCAAAATATTGATCAGCATGAAAAAAGAGCCTATCAGAAATTTGAAACATTGTACTCAAATTATTTAGGGCCTAAATCGGATATAGACTCTGCTTTCCAAATGTTCCAGTCATGGAAGCCTCTTCGCGATGAAATGATCCGTCTAAAACAATCAGGATCAACTGAAAAGTCTTATTCCATTTTCAAAAGAAACGCTACTTACCGCGGAAAATTATTTGACCGGATCGAAGCGATCATTATTTTTAGTGGCAACAAGGCTAATGTATTGTATTTCAATGCTAAAGAAGAGTTGAGGCTAATTGTCATTCATTATACCGTTGTGTTAGGAATTTTCTTTCTGTGCACTGTTGGAATTGTTTATTTTCTTGTCAGGCATATTACTCATCCATTAAAAGAATTAACCAGAATCACTGTTCAATACGGGCGCGGAAATTACAATTTAAGAAGTAATCACAAATCGAAAAATGAAATCGGCATTTTGGCTTCAGCATTCAACAACCTGGCAGCCTCTATTGAAGAAGAAATTTTAATAAAAGATGAAATTTCCAAAATTGCTTCTGCATTGCTCAGTGAAAATGATATTAAGTCCTTCTGCAATAAAATGCTGAATGATATCCTCTCTGTTACGAAAAGTACAGCCGGTGCAGTTTATTTGCGTAATTCGGATCATTCAAAATTACTTCTTTATGAAACCGGGGGGATAAATGCCGGATGGAATACTCAGATCGACAATCCTGTTATTCATGGACCGATCGGCAAATTATTTTCTGAAAGAAAAATTATTCATCTGGAGGTTTCGGGTGAAAATAGTTCAAGTCTTCCGTTCTTTGCAGAAGAATTCAATTCCAAAGAAATACTGTGCCTCCCTTTTCTGGAGAACAAGATCATAATAGGAGCCGTTATTTTATTTGCCGATACTTTTTTCTCTTCGTTTGCCGTTAAGATGACAAAAGAAATGCGGTTCAGGTTGAATGCCAATCTGAACAGGGTTCTCTCTTTCCAAAAACTAAATGATTTTTCAAGCAGAATCGACGAACAATACCGTATGCTTGAAATTCAGTCGAAGGAGCTTGAAATACATTCGCGTAAGCTTATGGAGAACAATCAGGAGCTTAAAATAGCCAAGGAGCGGGCTGAATTATCGGACCGCCTTAAGACAACCTTCCTCCTTAACATGTCACATGAGCTTCGCACACCCTTGAATTCTGTTATCGGATTCAGTGGAATTCTCATGCAGCAATTACCCGGACCGCTGAATGACGAACAAAAAAAACAGATCAAAATGATTCAATTCAGTGGTTATCACCTACTTTCGCTGATAAACGATATTCTTGATATTTCCAAAATTGAGGCCGGAGAACTTAAACCAAATCTTCAGACATTTAATGTGCAGGATGTGATAGCGGAGGTCGTGGAAATGATCTGGCCTTTTGCTGTAAGTAAGAATCTTCCTATTCATTTTGTAACCGTACCAGAAATCGGTGAAATAAAAAGTGATCGAAAGAGAGTGCATCAGATTATTCTGAATATCATTAATAATGCTGTCAAGTTTACGGAAAAGGGTTCTGTCAGCATCCGATGTTTCAGGGAAAAGGGGAGTCTCAGTGTTGAGGTTTCAGACACCGGCATTGGTATTAAACCAGAAGATATCGATCTGCTTTTCAATCCATTTGTGCAGCTTGAGAATAACCTTACCCGTAAGTTTGAAGGTTCGGGCTTGGGCTTATCAATCAGTAAAAAACTAATGGAAATGCTGAACGGGAAAATATCAGTCAAATCTGAATACGGGAAAGGGAGCCGGTTTATCATTTCATTTCCTGTTTAGATGGGTTCACAGAGGACACGGAGATGAGCTAATGATGCGAATTCCACGAATTTGGTACGAATTAACACGAACACTGTGATTACCGCGGATCGGTTTGTGTATTATATGCTGATGTGCTCATATGCTTGAGATGAGTTATAAAAAATAGAGATTCGAAATTCTAATCCTTGATTCCTTCAGGATGCTCTATGTCACCCGGTTTTTCTCTGTTCACTCCGTGTAATAAGCCCACAATCTAAGATTTTTTATGTAAATTCGTACTTAATTAGCTTTGCTGATCTCCGATCCGTGAAATTAATAATTCCTAATCCGTAATTTCATAGTCAAATGTGGCTAACGAAAAATGGTTATGAGATTCATCATCTGTTAAAAGGCAGGAGCAATAGTTTCCTGGTCGTAAAAAATAATAAAGCCATCCTGGCAGATACAGGGAGAAGTTCGAAGAGGAAAACTCTGACTCAAAGAATTGACCAGTTTGAGAACCTGACTATCGTTGCACTTGTTCTTACCCATGCTCATTTTGATCATGCGGAAAATGCGGCTTATGTGAAAGAAAGGTATCATGTGCCGATCTTTATTCATAAAGACGAGGCTGGATACCTGAAAAAGGGAGAAAATCCTCCGGTCAGAGGAAGCTTCTTTCTTACAAAATTTCTTACTTCATTCTGGGAGACAAAAATTAAGGATCGGTTCAGATACGAACCTGCTGATTATGATTTTGTAGTCGATGACCGTTTCGACCTGGATATTCTGGGATTAAATTGCTATTTGCTTCATACTCCCGGTCATAGTCAGGGATCAATGAGCCTGATCGTTGACGATGAGGTGGCTATTGTAGGAGATGCCATGTTTGGAGTTATAAAGAAATTAATCTATCCTCCCTTTGCCGAAGATCCGGGCCAGATGGTAAAGAGCTGGGGAAAATTACTGAATACCGGCTGCAATATTTTTCTTCCAGGTCATGGCACTCAAAACCGCAGGGAATTGATTGAAAGTCAATATAAAAAATTTAAATCCAAATCTTCGCATGTTTTTTGAAATTGATAAACAAACAAGTGATGACCTTGAACTTTTCGATAATCGAACAGGGAAATCAATATTTGCTGTATATGGCCGCACTGCAACCAAAGGAGGCCAGGAACTGATGAATAAACTATTCAGAGGTCCGGCTTCTGATCTGGATTTTCTCCAGTGCAGGAAAGCTGAAATTAATTTCTTCTTCAACAACAACCATTGCTTAAAACTGAGTGCAAGAACAATAGATTTTATTGAACATTATCTCAAGGTCAAAAGAAGTCCGCTGCATAACAATATCATTGATGCAACTTACGATGGCATCATGAATGTGATATCTCCTGATGGAGATTATTGGATCATTAAATCCGGCATTCTTTACACTGTTCAACTTCTTTCTGATCTTAAAAAATTTATTGAAGAAACTGAAGAACTTGAAATACCCTCAAATCTTCTTTCCGATTTTGAACTAATTAGAAAGTTTTTATCTATCAACGCAATCCGGAAAATAATAATTGATCCACCTCAAAATATAAAAGATTTCAACTACAAAGAAATAAATTCTCTTGATTATTTATTTCGGAGGAGCCATAATAATCAACTCCGGGAAGTGATCGGGATTGTTTACAAAATAGACATCCTGCAGACATTAAGCAGAATTATGAAAAAAGAAGGGTATGTATTGCCTGAATACTCCACCGGAGAGGCTAATGTTTTTGAAGTAGCGGATGCTTTTCATCCACTCCTTTCTTCACCGGTGGTAAATAGTTTTTCTTTTTCTAATGGCTCCAATCTTTGTTTCCTTACCGGACCAAACATGTCAGGAAAATCTACATTCCTGAAAACAATGGGAATTATTATTTATCTGTCGCATCTTGGATTTCCTGTTCCTGCAAAAAAAGTAAAAATCTCAATCTTTCAAGGATTATTTACCACGATAAACCTTTCAGACAATCTCGATTTTGGCTATAGTCATTTTTATTCTGAAGTAAAAAGAGTAAAAGAAATAGCGTCAAAGATCAGCGCCGAACGAAAACTGATCGTCATCTTTGACGAACTTTTCAGGGGGACCAATGTAAAGGATGCTTATGAGGCTTCCCTGATGATCATATCCGCCTTAGCTAATATCAAAAATAATCTGTTTTTCATTTCGACCCATATACTGGAAGTTGCTGAAAATCTAAATAAAAAAGAAAGGATCCTTTTCAAATGCTTTGAATCTGATTTAGTAGACCATACGCCAATGTATGATTTTAAAATTAAGGAAGGCATTTCACAGGAACGAATGGGAATGATTATTGTTAATAATGAAAAGATCATCGAAATTCTAAATGGGGTCGTAGAATCCCAACAAAATTACTGAGAAGCTACCAGATGCCGACTTTCAAATTGCATGGAATACTGGCCTGGTATGCTCCTTTTAAGAAGCATTATTCCCTGTTTGTCCGACCGCAGTTTATGGAACCATTCAAAGAGGAGTTGAAACCGTATGAGCTTTCCAAATCGGCTATACGGTTTCCACTGAGTCATCCTGTCCCGGTTGACCTGATTAAGAAAATTGTTCAATATGCAGCAACGGAAAATATGGCTAAAGACCAGTTGAAGTCATCCAAGAAAAAATGGAAATGCTCAGTAAGCAAGAATATGAAAAGTAGGGAGTAGGAAAGTAGGGAAATAATATGTTAATATAAACAATGATCAAAGGAAAGGATTCATCCAGAATTAGTGGAATGGGCTAAATATGGAAGCTGAGCAGAAAAAATAAATATGCAGGAATAACTTTCTTATTTTTCGGTTGTTATAAATGATTGTCATAAACTAACGTAATGATAAAAACAATTTTTATAGCAATAGCCTTTGCAATCATTACCAACTCCGGCCTTTTGAAAGCTCAGTTTACAAGCGCTGATACTTACTGCAATCCCATCAATATCGATTACACTTACATGATTTATAACTCTGATGAGAACATCTCATACCGGTCAGGCGCTGATCCGGCGGTCGTTAAATTCAGGGGGGAATATTACATGTTTGTTACACGTTCGATGGGATACTGGCATTCTGCAGATCTTATAAACTGGAACTTTGTTAATCCGGAGAAATGGTATTTTCAGGGGAGTAATGCTCCCGCTGCTCATAATTTTAAAGATTCTGTCCTTTATGTTACAGGTGATCCGTCAGGAAACATGAGTATCCTGTATACGGATAACCCTCAGAAAGGAGACTGGAAATCCGTTCCTCCGATTCTAAAGGATTTGCAGGACCCTGATCTTTTTATTGATGATGACGGACAGGCTTACTATTTCAATGTGATAGCTTTTAATGAGAACGGAGTATCAGAGAATTCAGAAAACATTCATTTACACTAAAATCTTTTCTTTCATCGTTCATTTACTTGCAGAAGAAATCCTCTCTATTAATCAACTTTTACAGGACCAGTTTGTTCTTAAATTACATATTTTAACATTTAGGTTATAATTTAAAAGACAAAGTGAACCGACGCAACTTCATTTTTTTACTTCTGCTGATGATTATTTCTCTTACCGGGATTGTAATTGTTTTGTATAAATGGTTTAACAATCCTTCTATCTGGAACAATGGAATTTTTGCTTTATTATCAATCAGTATTATCCTCCTCATTCTCATTACTTATTTATGGAGCTTTATTTACATAGCCAGACAGAGGAAAATATCCAAGTTGAAAAGTCAATACATCAATCATATGACACACGAATTTAAAACTCCTATTACTACGATATCCATTGCGGCTGATTCAATATTGAGTGAAGAAGTAATTAAAAATGAGGAGAGAGTCAGGTTTTTTTCTAATATGATAAAAATGGAGAACATGCGAATGAATGAACAAGTTGACAGAATTTTAACAGCTGCCCGTTTGGATAGAAAAGAACTGGATTTTAGATTTCAGATAATCAATGCCCATGAGAAGATTGAAGAAGCAATAGCGGGGATCAAAATACAGATTGACAAGAAAAATGGCCGTATCATTAAAAAACTTAATGCTTCAAACCCTATCATCACGACCGATCCTGTTCATTTTATAAACATTATCAATAATTTACTTGATAATGCCAATAAATATTCACCGGAATCTCCTGAAATTACTATTTCTACTTCCAATGACAAGAAAGGATTGTATATAACGGTCGAAGACAAAGGCATAGGAATGAATAAAAAAATTCAGGATAAAATTTTTGACCGGTTTTCACGACTTTCATTGCTCCCAGGCACGAAAGGTTTCGGATTAGGATTAAGTTATATCAAAGCCATTCTTAAAATCAATAAAGGGAAAATCAAGGTTAGAAGCGAACCCGAAAAAGGAAGCCAGTTTACTGTCTTCATTCCTTTTTACATGAAGGGAAGGAATTTCCGGAAGAATGATGTTAAATAAACTCTGTCCTCTGCCCGCTGTTTTGTATACGCCTGCTTGCGAGAATGACTCTATCCCCATATTAAGAATGATTCTACGTTAAGTTTCTGAAACATATTAATTCCTTTTTTTGTTAATAGAAATTATTAACTTATTTAAAATATTAATAAAATGAAAACGAAACTTTTATTTGTACTGTTCTTGTTGGCATTAAATGCTCCGATAGCCATTTTCGCATCGGAAAAACCTGAATCCGGAAATCCTGTGGCTCCAGCACGTACTGAAAATAAAATGTCTGCAGAAGAAGCCGCACGTTTGACAAAACGTGTAGAGGAAATACGTGCAATGGATAAATCCAATTTGACTGTAAGCGAGAGGCGTGAACTTAGAAAAGAATTGAAAGGAACCAAAGAAAGAGTCAAAAGGGATAGTGGGGTTATTTACATCGGTGGCGGAACCGTGCTTTTAATCATCATCATTCTCCTTTTAATCTAAGGGTACCATCATCACAAAGGGGTTTATCTGAAATCATAAAAAAGGCTAAGCTGTTTTTAAACTGCTTAAACCTTTTTTATTGAAATGTTTTAAATAAGGGAAATGAGATATGCGTAACTAAAAAATACCCATATTTTTCCTGTTATGGAATTATCTCAGTTGAAAGGTTATTAAAAATTATGTAATTTATTAATTATTAACCTGAATCCGAGATGAAATTAACCAGGATGTACCTTCTTTGGTGTTTTTGTGCTATTTTAGCACAGATAGTGCACAGATAGTGCACAGGAACTGCACAGATAGTGCGCAGAGAGTACGAGCCAATCACGGTTGAGGTCAGGCTTCTAAAGTAAGGCGAAATTATACTGTCATTAACATGAATAACCAGAGTTCGACAGAATAAATATTCCGGTCTGAAATTTTCCATTAAAACGAAAATAATCAGACTTCAGGCCAACCTGCTCTATTTTAATTGATTTTATTTCGAACTCAGGTTATTAAAACTGCTATTACAACCGAATGTGAAGTTAAACGGGCTCTTGTCTTTTTTTATTGTTAGTACTTTAATTATTTGGCCTCTTTATAAAGCTTCTGCACAGCATTATTTCCAGCAGAATGTCAATTACAGGATTGAAGTTTCACTCAATGATTCCCTTCACGAGTTAAACGCCTATGAAGAAATTGAGTATATCAATAACTCTCCGGATACTCTTAAAAGTCTTTTTTTCCACTTATGGCCCAATGCTTATTTCAACAATAGCACTGCACTGGCAAAAGAATTATTTGAGATCAGGGGAAAGCAAAAATTATTTGATGATCCCACGCTGAGGGGATATATTGATTCTCTGGATTTCAAAATAGATGGCACACCTGCAAAATGGCATCTGTCAGATAAAAACATTGATATCTGTGAAATCATTCCTGCTAAACCATTACCTCCCGGTATTACCATCAAAATTACCACTCCTTTTCGTGTAAAAATTCCCAAAGGTGTAACATCCCGGTTAGGTCACATTGGGCGGTCCTATCAGATTTCACAATGGTATCCTAAGCCAGCGGTTTACGACCGGGAGGGCTGGCATCAGATGCCTTATCTTGATCAGGGTGAATTTTATTCTGAATTCGGGAGTTTCGATGTAAGTATTACTTTGCCTTCTAATTATATAGTGGGCTCAACCGGAATACTTCAGAATCCGGAAGAACAGGAAACACTGGATAAAATCTCAGCAGACACTTCATGGATAAGCAATAAATCAGGTAAAGCAGTTTTTCCGCCTTCCTCCGAAAAGATGAAGACATTAAGATACAAGGAAAAGAATATTCATGATTTTGCATGGTTTGCAGATAAAAGGTTCCATGTATTAAAAGGCAGCGTTAGACTTCCTGAATCGGGAAAGTTAATCACTACCATGGCCTTGTTTAATGATGAACAATCTGTCCTGTGGAAGAATGCCATAACTTATATTAATAATGCCATTGGATTTTTCTCATCAGTAACAGGGGATTATCCGTACAGTACATTTACTGCGGTTCAAAGCGCTTTAAGCGCCGGCAGCGGTATGGAATATCCGGAGATCACTGTAATAGGCATTGTGAAGGATGGGTATGCTCTTGATGAAGTAATAGCTCACGAAACGGCTCATAGCTGGTTTTATGGCGCCCTGGGATTTAATGAAAGAAGATATCCCTTTTTGGATGAAGGACTCTCCAGCGCTTATGAAATACGTTATATGAGCAACTTCTATCCTGCGAAAAAGCTCTGGGAGGTCTACTTCAAAAATTATAAGATTGCGAAATTCTTCAGTCTTGATAAAATGCCTGTACAGTGGAAAAATGAACTTGAATGGCTTGGTCAGGCCCGCAGAAATCTTGAGCAGCCAATAAATTTACCGGCCGTAGATTTTAACCTGGCAAATTATGATCAGATGATTTATAACAAAGCGGGAAAGGCCTTTAATTATTTAAGGGCCTATCTTGGTGATTCATTATTTGATTCCGTTATGAAGGGTTTTTATAAAAAGGTAAAATTTTCTCATCCCGGGCCCGGTGATCTCAGAACGTATTTTGAATCAGAAACAAGAAGAGATTTATCCTGGTTTTTTGATGATCTGATTGGAACCACAAAAAGATTGGATTATAAATTAATCAAACTGCATAGCAATCAATTGTTGGTAAAGAACAAAGGTGAAATGGAATCTCCTTTTCTCATTGCTGAAATGAAAGCAGATTCGATTATATCGCAAAATTGGTATGATGGATTTGGAGGAAGGAAATGGATTCGTATTTCCGGCAGTGATTATTCAAAAATAGAAATCGATCCTGAACATGTGATGCCTGAATTATACAGATTAAATAACTACATCAGGAACAAGGGTCTATTCAAGACAGCTGCACCTTTACACGCACGGTTTTATTTTACCGTTGAAGATCCGGATAAAGCAACCATCATGTATTTTCCCATAGTAAATTGGACCAGGGAAAATGGATTTATGGCTGGAATAGCATTCCATAACGGTTTTTTATTGCCAAAGAGATTCGAATACTTTCTTATGCCTTTTTATGCCTTTAATTCAAGCTTGGCCGGTTATGGTAAATTATCATTTAATGTCGTGCCATATAAAAGTTTTTTTAGAATGGTAACTTTTAATCTGGAAGGGGCGCGTTTTGGCGCTCCGGGGGACCAAAACTATCATAAGATTAAAGCAGGAGTGGATCTTTATCTTAGAAACAATGAATTAGATGATGCATTGAGAGAGAAATTTTTTGGCTATTATACAGTCGCAACCAATCTTCAGGAAATTTTAGATCTTAACAAGGCACATCTCCGGTCTTATTGGCATTTGGGTTATTCTGCTGAAAAACAATCAATGATTAATCCATTCAGTTTACTGGCTGGTCTCGAAATCAGTCCGCAATATCTGAAGTCATCTTTTACTTTCAATTACAGATTTAGTTATTATGGAATAAACAGGGGAATGGATATCCGGTTTTTTACCGGTAGAATGATCAATAACAGATTGATAAACAGTATTTATGCCCTTTCTCCTTCAGGCCGGAGCGGCAGAGATGAATATCTCTTCCAGGGAACTTTTCCCAATCGCTTCGATGAATTTCCGGCCACCGTTTGGTCAAGACAAATGAATTTGAATGAAGGAGGACTGATTTCCCCGGTTAGTAAATATCTTGGTTACAGTGACTGGCTTTTTTCTTTATCCCTGACAAGCCATTTGCCTGGGAAAATCTCTACTCTTCCCATCAAACCCTTCTTCAATTTTCTATATAATGATCATGGCAACGACAATTCCTATGGTTCGCCTTTTTATTATGAAGCTGGAATAAAAGCCGGAATTTGGGATTTTTTTGAAATATATTTTCCCTTTCTTGTTTCAGAAAATATCTCCTGCTCAAATGGCTTGTTAAAAGAGAGAATAAGATTCATTTTTAGACTGGATACGATATTAAGGATAAGAAAAATGGGAGTATGAACGAAGATAAACATAATTTATTCCGTTTTTGTTCTTAATTTAAACTTAGAGAATATTGAGTGATTTAATATATATTATTGCAGTAATTCTAATTATTGTATGGGCATTGGGATATTTTGCCTTTGATCTCGGATATCTAATTCATATCTTGTTGATATTAGCGATCATCGCCATTTTATTACGTTTAATCAGAGGACATCCTCCGGTTTGATAGAAAAAGCTTGTCCATAATTCAGTAATAACAAACCCTCCCGGTAGATTTTTAATTGTATATTTAGCTTTTCTTTAGTAAGGAAATTCACCAATATTTTTGGGTTCGCAGATCGATGATAATCAGAAAAGTGAATAATACTTTTATCGATTGAATCTTTTAGAATGAATCAATTCCAGGATATATTATTCAGATTTTGGGGATACCGGAATTTCAGGCCTCTTCAGGAAGAGATTATTCAATCTGTGGCTTGCGGAAAAGATACGCTTGGACTAATGCCAACAGGTGGAGGAAAATCAATTACATTCCAGGTCTATTCCCTTAGTTGTGAGGGAGTGTGTATTGTGGTCACTCCTCTCATAGCGCTGATCAAGGATCAGGTAGAAAATCTCAGGGCCAAAAGAATAAAGGTTCTTGCCATTTACTCAGGCATGAGCAAGAGAGAAATTGACATTACTCTGAATAATGCCATTTACGGAGATTATAAGTTTCTGTATGTTTCTCCGGAGCGTCTATCTTCGCCAAGATTTCTGGAATATTTTGTCAGGATGAAAATCAATCTGATCACTGTGGATGAAGCTCATTGTATCTCCCAGTGGGGATATGATTTCAGGCCCTCATTCCTGAAAATTGCTGATTTAAGGAAATATTTTCCCGCAGTTCCCATACTGGCTTTGACTGCCACTGCAACAGGGAAAGTGGTAGATGACATACAGGATAAACTTCTTTTTCAACAGAAAAATGTGTTGCAGAAAAGTTTTTACAGGGAAAATCTCATTTATCTGGTTCGTGAAAAAGAGGACAAACTGGGATATCTTTTAAATACAGTCCAAAAATCAAAAGGTACTGGTATTATTTATGTAAGGAGCAGAAAGAAATCAAGGGAAGTGGCGCTCATATTAAAACAGCAGGGAATCTCTTCTGATTACTACAATGCCGGTCTTGGCCCTGAATCGCGAAGTCAAAAACAGGACCAATGGATGAAAGGAGAAACAAGAATTATTGTTGCTACTAATGCATTTGGAATGGGAATTGACAAACCGGATGTAAGGTTTGTCATTCACCTGGATTTACCCGATTCTCTCGAGGCTTATTTTCAGGAAGCCGGAAGGGCAGGACGCGATGGTAATAAATCGGTGGCTGTGATGATTTATAACAGTTCTGATAAGAGAAAACTTCACAAAATGGTCACGGATAGTTTTCCATCGATAGAAAGCATCAGAAAAGTATATTCTTCAGTGGCAAATTATTTAATGATTCCTGTCGGAGGTGGGAAAGAAGCTGTCTTTGATTTCCGTATAGAGGATTTTTCAAACAAGTTCCATTTGCAGGAATCACTTGTTTATCATAGTCTTAAATTGCTTGAAAGAGAAGAATATCTTGAATATGTTGAAAATATAGATGGTATTTCACGTATTTATTTTACAACTAACCGGGATGATTTATATAAGATTCAGACTGAACGTAAGGATCTGGATGCTTTCATCAAACTGATTTTAAGATCCTATTCGGGCGTTTTTACCGATTACGTAAACATTGACGAAGAGCTGCTTTCCAAACGTTCAGGTCTCTCTGCTGACCAAGTATATCAGAACTTAAAAACTTTATCTCAGATGAAGATTATTCATTACATCCCACGGAAAAAATTGCCAGTAATATCATTTGAGAAGGAAAGAGTTGATGAAAACAGGATTCACATTAGCCCGGAAAATTATCAAAAGAGGAAAGTCCAATATCAGGTTCAGGTTGATTCGGTCATCGGATATGCAGCAGGGAAAGAAGATTGCCGAAGCCGTACTTTATTAAGTTATTTTGGACAGACTCATTCTGAATCATGCGGCAACTGTGATATATGCAAGGGAGAGCATGAAACAGGGATGAATAATTCGGAATTTCACAGGCTCTCGGAAGAAATAAAAACGATCCTTTCCTCTGGAAAGGTCAATATAAATCAGATTATCAATAAAATAAATGAATCTGAAAATAAAGTCATCAAAGTCTCAAGATGGATGCTTGATAAAGAAATTATTAAATCCGATTCGGCAGGTCTGCTCGCTTTGAATTAATTTTATTAATTCTATCTTCCTGATTTGCATATAAAAACATGATTTTCTGCCTTTTTGGGTTATTTTCATTACTTTTGCAATTTACAATTATGAGTCTGCAATGAGTGGGGAGATTTTTTCAGAGCTGGTTTATTCCAAGAATGTCATTGAATTCGTTACTGTGGCTAATGAATATTGTTCTTTTATAGAAAAAAGCGAACACTTTACCAGGAAAGATTTTCTTTCACGCTTGCAGAAGATATTTCCTCTATTGTATTTAAAAGCTTCTTTGCTCCCAGAACCGGACATGGAGATATCGGATGAAGAACCGGAGAAATTTGTCGCAGAGGAGGATTATAATTATATCCATGATAAGCTTCTATCCAGGCTGGGCGATGTGGATTCCTATCAGGAGATTTATGATTCCAGCTTACAATACAGCTACATACCTGTGGAGGGAAGTATTTCTGAAAATATAACCGACATCTATCAGGACCTGAAGGATTTTATTCTTTCTTACCGGATTGGAACTCTTGAGGTGATGAATGATGCTTTTATTGAATGCAAAAACAATTTTGAACAATATTGGGGCCAGAAACTTGTTAATGCATTGCGAGCTATTCATTTCCTGCTATACAGCGATACAAATCTGGAAGAGGATGAGAGAGATCAGGCTAAGCCGTCAACAGAAAAAAAGAGATTGGATTAATTTTACAGATAAGCAGATAATACGTATATATTAGGGCATGAATGGAGAAAATGGCAATTTTATAAAGAAGATTACTGATGAGGAAATGAGCCTTTTACCGCTAAATTCATTCCCGGGTTCTATTTATCTGGTTGAAAGAGTGGAACAGGTGAATGCAGCACTTGAATATCTTAGCATACAAAATTTGTTAGGTTTTGATACCGAAACGAAGCCGAGTTTTGCTAAAGGTCAAAATAATCCGGTATCCTTATTGCAACTATCTACTGTGGATAAAGCTTTTCTTTTCAGGATAAGCCGTATTGGACTTCCCAAAGGATTACTCAGAATTCTGGCTTCGCCCAAAATTCTTAAGGTCGGGGTTGCCATTCGGGATGATATAAAAATACTTCAACGCATTAATACCTTTAAGCCTTCTGGCTTTATAGACCTGCAGGAAATAGTGGTGAATTATGGGATTGAAAATTTTAGCCTTAAAAAATTATCTGCCATTGTTCTTGGTTTCAGGATTTCAAAAGCACAAAGGCTTACGAACTGGGATGCTCCTGAATTGACTCAGCCTCAGCTCTTATATGCTGCAACTGATGCGTGGGCCGCCCTTGAAATATATTCCAGGTTACTGGAATTACAGATCAACTCTGAATCCTTTAACACTGAAGGGGAAGCTGTAAATGATTGATTTTCGTCCTTGGTTTTATTTAAAATAATGCAGCAATTCAGAAAAGTCATATTAAAAAAAGGGAAAGAGGAATCTTTGCTTAGGTTCCATCCATGGGTATTTTCGGGAGCCATTGACAAGATTGATGGTCCTGTAGAGGAGGGAGATGTTGTCACTGTTTACGGCAGTAATAATCAATTTCTTGGAATGGGACATTGTGCCATTGGATCCATTGCAGTTAGGATCTTTTCATTTCAGGATGTTATACCGGATATTGAATTCTGGACGGGGAAAATTCAATCTGCTTATGATCTGAGAAAAAAGACCGGGCTTGCAGATCAGCCGGAAACGAATGTTTTCAGGTTAGTTCATGGAGAGGGTGATAGTTTGCCTGGATTAATCCTCGATTATTATGGCGGAACGGTGGTCTTTCAGGCACATTCGGTGGGCATGTGGCTGATAAAGGAAATTTTGGTACAAGCCCTAAAAAATGTATTAGGCAAAAATCTGAAAGCCATTTATGATAAAAGCTCTAAGACATTACCCTTCAAAGCACCCATTGAACAAAAAGATGGATATTTGGAAGGCAATACTTCCTCGGCTGAAGTGTTGGAGTATGGTAACCGGTTTTTAATCGATTGGGAAGACGGACAAAAGACAGGTTTTTTTATCGATCAGCGTGAAAACAGGAAAATACTTGGTGAATATTCATCAGGAAGGGATGTCCTGAATATGTTCTGTTATACAGGGGGTTTTTCAGCCTATGCAATGCAGGGAGGGGCAAAATTAGTCCATTCTGTTGATGCCTCCTCTAAAGCGATTGAATTGACCAATCAGAATATATCTCTGAATTATGAGAACGATCACCGTCATGAATCCTTTGTGGCAGATGCTTTTTATTTTATGAATGATATCGAGGATAAATACGATCTCATTGTTCTTGATCCTCCGGCCTTTGCCAAGCACAAAAATGTGCTCAATCAGGCTTTGCAAGGTTATAAAAAATTGAATTTAAGGGCCCTCCAGCAGATTCGTCCCGGCGGGATTCTTTTTACCTTTTCCTGTTCACAAGCCGTGTCCAGGATTCATTTCAGGGAAGCCGTATTTTCAGCAGCTGCTATTTCAAAACGCAATGTAAGGATTCTAAGGCAGCTGACTCAACCAGGTGACCACCCTGTTAATATTTATCATCCGGAAGGAGAATATCTGAAAGGATTGGTTTTATATGTTGAATAATGCGTTTTCATTCAGAACTCTATGCTGAAGTTTCGTATTATTCGTCAACAATTCGTGAAATTATTATATGAAGTTTACTGAATTTGAATTTGTTCCTGAAGTAATGAATGGTTTGCAATCCATGGGATTTGAGGATTGTACTCCTATTCAAGAACTTGCCATGCCGGCTATTTGGAAAGGCCGTGATCTGATTGCCTGTGCCCAGACCGGGACTGGAAAAACTGCAGCTTACCTGCTTCCTGTTCTGAACAGGATTGTTCAGAGTAAGACTTCCGGTATTAACACGCTCATCATTGCCCCTACACGGGAGCTGGTTATGCAGATTGATCAGCAGATTGAAGGTTTTTCCTACTTCTGCGGAGTTACTTCCTCTGCCGTTTATGGAGGGGGAGAAGGAGCTGCTTTTGATCAGCAAAAAGCCGGACTGATACAAGGAGTTGATATCATTGTGGCAACACCGGGAAGGCTACTCTCCCATTTAAACATGAAATACGTTGACTTCTCCACTATCAAACATCTCATTCTTGATGAAGCCGACCGTATGCTTGACATGGGTTTTTATGATGATATCATGAAGATCGTCAGGGAATTGCCTTCAGAGCGACAGACACTTTTATTTTCGGCAACCATGCCGTCCAAGATACGTACTCTGGCGCAAAGTATCCTTCGTGATCCGGAGAGTATTAACATTGCTATTTCGAAACCTGCAGAAAATATCATACAGGCCGCATACATGGCCTATGAAAACCAAAAAATTCCCCTTCTAAAGGAGTTGCTCAAGGGAAAAACTGATTACCAAAGCATCCTGATATTTACTTCCCGTAAAGTAAACGTGAAAGGTCTTGTCAGGGAGTTGAGCCGGCTCGGATTCAAAGCTGATGGCATTAATTCTGACCTTGAACAGAAGGAGAGGGAAGAGGTCATGCTAAAATTCCGAAACCGAGAAATCCAGATCCTGGTAGCTACTGATATAGTGGCTCGTGGAATCGATATTGAAGGAATTGACATGGTGATGAATTTTGACGTGCCGCGTGATCCTGAAGATTATGTTCACCGGATTGGACGTACAGCCCGCGCTCAGAGTTCAGGCGTAGCCATCACATTGATTTCAGATGTTGACCAGCATAATTTCAAGCGGATTGAAGATCTGATTGAACGGGAAGTGATTAAGATTCCCCTTCCTGCGGGCCTGGGAGAAGCTCCGGAATATAATCCTGTTGAGCATCGGAATTTCGGGCGCAAACCTTCAGGGAAGGGCAGAAATCAAAAATCAGGTCCTTTCGTCAGGAAGAAAATATTCGTACATCGCGACCGCGGAACAAAACAGGGGCATCAGACAGAATAAACAACAAAATCCCATTCTTTGTTTATGCCTGCCCGTTCAGTATAGCTTCAATGAATCGATTTAATCCGGAATAAATAAAAAAGGGCATCTCAATTTCTGAGACACCCTTTCTTCATTAAATTGTTTTTATTTGATGATCTTAGGCTGGCATATCTGGTAACTTATACCCTGAACGATAATTGTGTTTGATCAGTTCGGCTGCAAATTCTTTTGCTGAAACCGGTTTAGTCTTTACCTTGTCGAATGTCGGGTGGCCATCCTTGATACTGAATTTATCTTCCAAGACGATTTGAATTTTTTCGTCATCGGTAAGGTTGGTAAATTTCATATTCTGTCCATCCCATTCAAGGGTTTTATTCAGGTTTTGCAGGCGAACTGCCAATACACCCATCACTACCATCTCGTTGAATGGACCTGCTTCTTTGAAATCAGAAGCGGTAGGAACGCGGTTTGCAGCATCTTCTTTGCAAGCGCGGATCCAATCCTGTTCGTGAGTAGTTGTAATACGACGGCGCATTTGAGGCGCTTTTGGAACTCTTCCTGACAGCAACCATGGATCTTTACCATAGCAACCACAGATCAAAGTGTCTTTTGTACCATGGAAAATAGTACCGCCACCTGAATTGTTCATATCTTTTCCGGCCGGCCAACCTTTAGGCATTTGTGGTTTCAGTCCGCCGTCATACCAGATTACCTCTACCTCAGGCAGATTGATCTTAATATTGGATGGTTTTTTACGAGCCGGGAACGTAAGCGTAACCATCTCTGCTGTAGGAGCGCAGTCGGTCAGAAGCAGCGTTGAGCTTGCCTGAGCCTTTGTAGGATATTCGAGTTTCATGGCAGCGAATACCGGGTGAAGAATATGGCAAGCCATATCACCAAGAGCGCCGGTACCGAAATCCCACCAGCCGCGCCAGTTCCATGGATGATAAATTGGGTTGTATGGACGCATTTTAGCCGGCCCGATGAAAAGATCCCAATTCAATGTTTCCGGAATGGCAGGTGAATCTTTTGGAGTATTCAGACCCTGTGGCCAAATAGGACGGTCGGTAAATGCTTCGATTTTCTTGACTTCCCCGATTTCACCGTTCCAGATCCATTCGCAGGTAAGGCTTACGCCTTCGCCAGAAGAACCCTGATTACCCATTTGGGATGCAATATTGTGTTTTTTAGCCAGTTTGGTAAGTAATCTTGACTCATAAACGCTGTGAGTTAAAGGTTTTTGAGTGTAGACATGTTTACCCATTGTAATGGCGTTGGCTGTAACAGCTGCATGAGAATGATCGGCCGTAGCACACAGAACTGCATCAAAGGATTTTCCGATTTCATCATACATCTTACGCCAATCCCAGTATTTTTTTGCATTGGGATAACGATCGAAAACTTTTTGGCTGTACTTCCAGTCAACATCACAAAGAGCTACGATGTTTTCTGTTTCCATGTTTTTCAGGTTAGCAAACCCCATACCGCCGATTCCTACAGCTGCAATATTGAGTTTGTCGCTTGGAGCTTTATGCCCTAAACCGGCAATGGTGTTTGATGGAAGGATGCTTATGCCTGCAGCAGCAGCACCTGCGGCACCTAAAAATCCTCTCCTTGAAATGTTTTTGTTTTCTTTCATTCCTTTTAAAATTGTTAAGGCAAGGTGGAAATTTGCATGTTAATTTCTCATCCTTAATTATTTTTAACGAAACATGCTCGTTTGTTTATGAATCAACGATTAAAAACACAATATCAGTGGTTAAAGATATAGAATTACAAAATTAATTAATCAAAAAGTAAAGATTATTTTAACTAAAAAATTAAAAAGTATAATTTTTTTATGCTTAATATGCATCTTCCCTGGTACACATTTGTATTTTGTCATGCCTTATTCTTTGTATATAAGGATGAGCTACGAATCCAAAGCCAGCCAAACATGGAGCATGCCTTTCTTTTTTGTCAACTTAAATTTGGTGATGAGTTTGAATTTATGTTAATTGTTTTGTGTTTTAATGTCATGAGTTCGGTCAAAGCGAAGACACAGGATTGCAATATCGTTGCTTTAATACTTTTGCTTGTTTAATGGCTGAATACCTTTGTCTTATGATGTTTTTGTCGGTTGCGTTGCAAAAAATACCCCGTAAGGTTATTCCCTATGATTGGATCGAACATTCTCCGGTGCTGTGGCGGGCGCAAAAACTAAGCTTTGTATTGGACTTGGTATGGAGTTGGTATGGAGTTGGTATAGGGAAAAATGCAAATTGTTTTGGATTCCAGGCTTGGTTTTATTAGCGGAGAGAGGGGGATTCGAACCCCCGGATCCCTTGAGAGGATCACACGCTTTCCAGGCGTGCCAATTAAACCACTCTTGCATCTCTCCAATCTTTTGTCCCTGTTCCCAGAGAGGCAACAAAAGTAGGAGAATTTTTTATTTTTTAAAGATATTTTTTCACTTAAATGAATTTAGATTTAAGTGAACATATTAATTTAAATTGTGCGCTTCCGTACATCGTCTTCTCCATAAGCGTTCAGGATGATCTTATCCTGAACGACAGTAAATGATAGTAAATCAATATAATAGGCTAAATGGTATGTCCTTTGGTATACAGGAGGATAGAAAAATATTCTTAAAAAATAACTTAAATAAAAAAACATCATGGAAAAGATCAGATCACTTTCAATGTTGGTATTGTTGTTCTTCGCTGTTATTGTATCTGCGACAGCTATTAATCCTCCGGCAGATGATCTTAATCTAAAAGGAGAATCCAATACCTGGTTAGGTGATTATCAAATCAAGGAATTACCTGCTGTGAACCAAAATGGCCAGTCCCTGCGTGCTTTCGAACTTACCTATGCCAATGCTCAAAAAACTGTTATGATTTATCTTAACGAACGTTTGGATTGCCGTGAATATATTGTACGTTCAAAAAACCTGGAAGTAAAATACCTGTGTAACAAATCAGGGTTTGGGGCAAAATTGGTAACCGGAAAATTAAGAATGTATGATCCGGATGTAAATGCTTTATTCCTTTCATCTGAAGAGTTTAAAAAACAAAATAAAATTTCGGAAGGAGGCCTGAAAGCAGAATCTGCGCTTGGACTGATCGCAAGCTATTATCCAAGTCTGTTGAAGACAAAGAATCTGCTTGATTAACAGAAGAGATATAGAACTAAAGGATCAGAGAGCCGTCTCAATGGAAATTTGAGGCGGCTTTTTTTGTCCTATATCAGGATGTTTTCCGGTACATGAAAATTGCAAGGCCAAACATCAGAAGGGCAAATACAGATAAAGCCGCGAATTCATTAAAAATTTCAAGGAATCCTGATCCTTTAAGAAGGACGCTGCGCATGATCTTCACGAAATAATAGAGAGGATTGGCATAATCAAGTTTTTGGGCCCAATCGGGCATACTCTCTACAGGGGTAAACAATCCACTCATCAGGATGAAAACAATCAGTACAAAAAAGGTTACAAAGGTGGCTTGTTGCTGCGTGCTGCTGATGGTTGAGATGAATAATCCTGAAGATAATACCAGAAAAAGATAGATTGCCGCCATTCCAAACAGAAGCAATAAACTTCCTACTACAGGTATATGAAAGGCCATACGGGCAATTAAAAGGCCGAAAGCAAGATCAAACAATCCGATTCCGAGAAAAGGAAGAAGTTTCCCTGCAATGAACTGCCATTTTTTTATAGGAGTCACATTGATCTGTTCAATTGTGCCAAGCTCTTTTTCTCTCACCAGATTCATCCCGCCAAGAAGCATCCCGATCACGGTAACCAGTACCACAAGGATACCGGGAGCCATATAAAATTTGAAATTTAACTGTGGATTATACCAGTAACTTGGTTTAATCACAATGCTTTTCGTTTGTTGAATTTTTGGAGAATTAATCAGGATTTTCCGGTTGTAGGATGCGATAATATTCGACAGATAGCCAAATGAGAGCTGGGCTGCAGTTCCGTTAATCGCATCAACCAGAATCTGTACATCGGTCTTGCTGGTAGTTGTCAGATCTTTTTCAAATTTATCGGGGATAATCAGTGCGATATCTATCTTGTTGTGCATTAAAAGATCCTCAGTCTCACCGGTGGTGCTATTTTGTTTTACCTTGAAAAATGGATTTCCGTTGATCTCAGTGATCAGATTCCTGGACGAGGCAGAATGATCAAAATCCACAATGGCTATATTGACATGAGTAAGTTCGTTTGTGGCCGCGAATACCAGGACAAGCATCTGCACTAAGGGCATTACAAAAATGATAGGAAGCATGGCTTTGTTCCTGAAGATCTGGATAAATTCTTTTTGAAGTATGTATAATAAAGTTCGCATAGCAAGTTATTGAAGACGTATTTTAAACTTTTTGATGCTGATGAGAATAAAAAAAACAGACATCAAAATCAAAATGAGGGTATTGAACCATACAACTTCTAATCCTCCACCTTTCAGCATGACGGTCCTGTTAATCTCTACAAACCAGCGTGGAGGTATCAGGTTGGACAGATATTGCAAAAGGACAGGCATGTTTTTGATCGGAAAAATAAAACCGGAAAGAAGGAGACTGGGCAACATTAAAGCAAAACCTGAGATGGCGAGTGCTGTTAGCTGGGTATTTACAAAAGTGGAAATCATAATTCCGAGAGTCAGGGCCAGAAATATATAGAGGAGTATTTCGCCCAGTAATAACGCGAAGCTTCCGATTACCGGCACCTTAAAAATAAATATCCCTATAACCAGAATCATTAAGGCATTGATAACAGAAAGTATCATGTAGGGAGTAACCTTTCCCAATATTATCTGAATTGGCTTCAGCGGAGAAGCCAAAAGGATTTCCATTGTGCCGGTTTCTTTTTCACGGGCAATCGTAATAGCGGTCATCATGGCTGAGATCAGCATCAGGATCACGGCGATTAGTCCGGGAATAAAGTTGTAGGCGTCGCGGAGATTCTCATTAAATAACATTCGTGACTTTATATTTATTCCCGGGAGATTTTGATCTTTAGAAAACTCAGTCTTCACAAAATCGTTAGCTATGGCCGTGGTGTAATTGACAAGCAACTGTGCGGTATTGGGTTCTGATGCATCGGCTAAGACCTGTAAATCAGCTTTCCCTTCTTTGATAAGATGAGAAGCAAAATCATTTTCAAAAATGATGATTTCCTTTACTTTATTGCTTCTGAAAAGATTCTCGTATTCATCTTCGGAGACAGGTTCGGCCGCAAGCTGAAAAAATCCGGAGGAGAGAATCTTCTGAGTTAACCTCTTGCTCAGATCATCTTTTGAATGGTCTACAATAGCAATCTTTGCATTTTTCACTTCATTGGTCATGACATAACCGAAAAGCAGGAGTTGCGCGATGGGAATACCAAAAAGGATGATCAACGTGCGGGGATCTCTGAAAATATGATAGAACTCTTTCTTTAAAAAAGCCTTAAATCTGTTCATCTTGCTATTTTTAAAAATACTTCGTCCATATTGGATGCATTGTAGATCTTTTTGAGATTATTGGGGGTGTCGAGGGCCACTATTTTGCCTTCAGTCATGATGGAGACCCTGTCACAATATTCAGCCTCATCCATGTAGTGAGTCGTAACAAAAACGGTAATGCCTCTTTCGACAGCCTCATAGATAAGATTCCAGAATTGCCTGCGGGTAATGGGGTCCACGCCGCCTGTGGGTTCGTCAAGAAAGACAATCTTAGGATTATGGAGTACAGCTATTGAAAAGGCCAGTTTTTGTTTCCAGCCAAGAGGCAAATCTGCTATTTTATGCTTTTCATAGGCCGAGAGGCCCAATTTATTCAGCATCTCAGCAGTTCTTTCTTTTCTCTCTGACGTTTTCATCTTATAGACGCTTCCATAAAAGCGTATATTTTCATAAACAGTAAGGTCCTCGTATAATGAAAACTTCTGGCTCATGTACCCAATGTTCTGTTTGATCTGCTCTGCCTGGCTGTAAACATCATAACCAGCAACCTTCATTTTGCCCGAAGTAGGAGAGGAGAGACCGCATAAGATTCTGATAGCGGTAGTTTTTCCTGCACCGTTTGCTCCAAGGAAACCAAATATCTCCCCTTTGTAAACTTCGAAATTAAGATTGTCATTGGCAACGAAGTTGCCGAACTTCTTTACCATGTTTCTGACGGTTATGACTGGCTCAGTTTGATTTTGCATCCTGGTCTTTCATTAAAAGAATAAAAACATCTTCAATTGTTGCTCCGGATTTTTCGACAGAAGTATCTTTCTCTGAATTATCAGACAGATATTTTTGAATGGATTCCTCTGTGTACTCTCCTTTCCTGGTCACCAGATGCAATACCTGGCCAAAACTGTTGACAGAAAGAAGAGAAGGTAATTTCTCAAGTATTTTGGCCGAGATGTAGATCTTTTCTGATTTAATGATCCATAGGTCTTCAGCAAAAGAATTGGTCATGGCTTCGGGAGTATTTACTGCAAGAATATTCCCCTGCTGCATCAATGCGATCCGGTCGCAAAGAGAAGCCTCGTCCATGTACGGAGTTGATACGAGGATGGTAATACCAAGCCCCTTCAGTCTCTTCAGCATTTCCCAGAATTCCTTTCTTGATACTGCGTCCACTCCAGTGGTAGGTTCATCAAGAATCAGGATTTCAGGTTTGTGAATCAGAGCACAGCAGAGAGCGAGTTTTTGCTTCATTCCCCCAGACAATTTACTTGCCCTACGCTTTTTAAAAGGCTCAATCTGACTGTATATTTCCTTGATCAGATAATAATTTTCCTGTATGGTGGTTCCGAACACTGCGGCAAAGAAATTAAGATTTTCTTCTACCGTCAGATCAGGATAGAGGGAAAATTTTCCGGGCATATATCCTGTTATCTGCCTTATTTTTTTATAGTCTCTGACTACATCAAATCCGCTCATGGTGGCAGTACCACCATCTGGTAGATAGAGAGACATCAGGATTCGCATGAGGGTTGATTTTCCCGCGCCATCAGGACCTATTAATCCAAATAACTCACCTTTGTTTATGCTCAGATTTATCTTCCGGAGCGCTACAGTTTCGCCGTATTGTTTATGTATGTCCTTAATGTCTATCATCCTGTCTGAATAATTAATCAGAGGTATATACGATTTAAAATTTCACTTCACCCGGCATTCCCAGTTTTAGGGTACCATCATTCGGAACACGGACTTTCACCGCATAAACAAGTTTTACACGCTCTTCACGGGTTTGAATGATTTTGGGAGTAAATTCTGCCTCAGATGAAATCCATCCCACATTCCCCTTTAATTCCCGGATTCCATTATCCGCATCGATCATTACTTTAACGGGAGCCCCTATTTTTACCTGAGCTAATTGTTTGCCACTTATATAGACCCGCAATGATAACGTGTCGAGGTTAGAAATTTTATACAAAGGTTTTCCCGGAATAGCAAGCTCTCCTGTTTCTATGTATTTTTCCAGTACAGTCCCTGAAACCGGAGACTTTACAATCGATTTTTTTATCTGATCGCTTAGAACATTGGTCTGGGCCCTGACAGCACCGGCATTTTTATCTATTGCTGTAATTTGAGCAGCATAAGCCTTCTTCTGTTTCTCTGCCAAGGCGATCAGTCCTTCAATATCATCCATCTGTTTTTGAGTAGCGGCACCTTCCTTAAACATTTTCTGTATTCTTGACTGATCGATCTGAAGGTTTTTAATCTGCTGATCTGAGACAGCTATTTGTGCATAGAGTCCTGCTTTTTGGGCCAGTACCGATTGTTCCTGTGAACTGAGCTGAGAACGTTGAAGTAAAAGATTTGAGGTATCTATAACAGCCAAAATCTGTCCTTGTGATACTTTATTCCCTTCGACAACATTAGCCTCAACAATTCTGCCATTGGTTTCGGAAGAAACGGTTACTTCATCGGATTCAAAATTTCCATATGCATCTGATTTATTGTTTTGCTTTGAACAAGCACCTAAAATCAATATTAAGGATGAGATCAGGAATATTTTCTTTTTCATTTTGGTGAATTTTAATTATTTGCCCTGGATTGTTTTCATGTTAATTGCTGACTGTATCAGTTGTATTTTATGCGTCTCAAGATTTGCTTTTGCCTGAAGCGAACTATTAAGATCACGGAGATAATCTGCGGATGTAATTGCCCCATTTTCAAGAGCTGAAGCTGAGCGTCTGCTGATTTGTTCTTTAATCGTGACTATTTGTTCATCGCTTTTTAGCAGGTTTTTTAATTTTTGATAGTTGTTTTCTTCCTGGTCCAGTGACATTGAAAGTACACGTTTGAGATTATCTATATCTGAATTGATAAGGTCTTTCTGAAACCGGAGAACAGCTTTGTCACGGGTAGTTTTGTGCCAATCCCAAAGATTCCATGTCAGACCTGCGCCAAACATGTACCAATCTGCGAAATTATTATTCAGCATATTTAGTCCGGGACGACCATATCCAGCCTGTCCAAAAGCATAAGCATAAGGTTTTCTGGATGTTTTCAGTATCTCCTCATTTTTGTCAAGTTTTAACTGCTGTAGATTATAAAGAGTAATCTCGGGTCTGTTAAAATCATTGACGGATAACCCATTTTCAAGTGGTGGCATTGAAAATGCAATAGCATCCGGTATTTTGGTTCCCGTAACGATCTCCATCAAAGTTAAAGTGATCTGACGGGAGGAATTCAGTTCTGTTTCCTGCTGGTCCGTCAGGAGCTGTTCCGCCAATAATTGATCCAGCTCATTGGGTAATGTAACCCCATTTTTAACTGCAGAGCTAACGATTTTAATCCTTGATTCGAGTGTTTCTTTCTTGAGATTTACGATTTTTTTATTTTCCTGCAGAACCAGAATACTAAAAAACAAAGAATTGACTGTTTCTTTTATTTTATATAATTCTGTTTCTTTTTGCTGTCTCGATACCAGCCTGTCCGCTTCTTCAAGTTGTTCCCTTTGTTTAGCCATTCCTCCGTCAAATATCTTCTGCTTTATGTCGATGTAGGCCTTGTATTGATCTTTGGACAGTGGCTCGATACCAGGGAAGCCGGGAATGTTCAAACCTACCTTTGTTACATCAGACTGCCATGAGGCCCTTGCCGTAAAATCAAACTGAGGCAAATTTAGCGCCTGAATATTTTGTTGTTTAAGGCCGGAGATTTGATCGATAATACCCAGCTGCCTCAAAATGGGATGATTCTTCCGGGCCAATGACTGACAGCTGTCCAGACTTAATTCCTGTCCAAAAGAATAAAACGAAGATGCAATAAAGAGTAAAAGAGAGATCAGTCGATTCATAATTCTAAAACTTTTAATATCATTTGTTTGATTATATCTTTCCGTTCTTCCAGAAAATTATTGTATGACTCCTGGTCGTTGTTGAAATACACCATTTGAATAAGTGGTTTTGCTGCAACGGGAAAAATTACCATCCCAAGAATGTTTACAATTATGTGTCTTGGGTCTATATTAAGTTTTCGGGAATGGTTGATAAACAATTTAAGTATTTCCTGAGGTTCTATTCCTGTTTCGAACATAAGATCCTTCAGTACTTTGGGATCACGGTTGATTTCGTTAATGATAAACTGAGGAACATAGGGATTGGCATGGATCAAATCAATGTAATTATCAATCATTCCAAGTATTTTTTCCTTATCAGAAATATCGGAGAGTATTGATTCTCTTGTTTTAAGCATAAATCTTGAAAAAATATCTTTGAATATTGCATTAAACAGGTTCTCTTTACTCCTGAAATAGTAGTGGAGCAAGGCTTTATTAATTCCTGCTTCATCGGCAATTTCCTGCATCCTGGCCCCTTCCATCCCTTTTTGAGTGAAGATCTTTCTTGCAGCCTCGTATATTTTTTCTTCCGTAGAGCTTACCATAATCATTAACCATTCAGTTAAACTATTTGGCAAAGAAACTAAAAAGTTTTTAGTTAACCAAATAATTTAACTGAATGGTTAAAATTTAATTTTAATGAAATCAGAGATCAAACGATAATTTTGGAGGGGGGGAGATTTTAAGGATCGATACAATACGAATTGACTTAATCCCTTTATGAAATATGTATTTGCAGATCAATCATTTATTGATGCTGTAAGCCTTGAATGCCTAACAGCATATGGTACAACATGGTTTGAATTAGTTATAATCGGTCGTTGGGTTAATGAACAGGTTAGAATATTCCCCCAATTTTTCGGCTTGATCCGAAATTAGAGTATGTACAAAAAGAAACCCGGATGTTTCTGTCCGGGTTTCTTTTTGTATGTTGGTTAATATCAATACAAGGTTTCCTGAGTATAGGCTGGTTTCTTCGTGAAGAAATCAAATATGGAAACTTTGGAATTATCTTTCTTCTTCTGATTTGTTGTTTGTGGTATAGAGAACATCTTATTAACTAAACTCTTCTGATTACTTTGAGAGTTGACGGAGTCAACTTTTGGTGACCATAATGAGGAAATCTCCAATATTCTCTCGTAAGCTTTCTTCTGGTGGCTAAATAACCATTCATAGACTGTCTGATCAGAATAAACTTTTTGAATACCATGTCCCTGACCCTTCAGTATTGAAAATTTCGGATTTGAACCAAGATTTTTCATTGCGTTAACCATTTCCTCTGAGCGTGAAATCCTTACAGTTTTATCCAGATCGCCATGGAACACCCAGGTGGGAATGTCTTTCATTGTTTCAGCCATATTTGTTCTCCCACCTCCGCAAAGAGGAACGATTGCCGCAAAAATATCGGGGTAGCGTGAGGCCAGGTCCCATGTCCCGAATCCTCCAAGACTCATTCCTGTCAGATAAACGCGGGAAGGATCAATATTATATTTGGATTTTAATTCTTTATAGAATGATTCAAACCAAGATCCAACAGTCCAGTTTTTGTTTGAAGGGCATTGGGGTGAAATTACAATTGCATCAACCTGCATTCCTCTTTCAAGATAAAAAGGAGGACCGTATTTCTTCAGTTTTTCAAGATTATTTCCTTTGCATGAGCTGCCATGGAGATAAATAATCAAAGGCCATTCCTTTTTGTCATCCTTATTATACCCTTCGGGTGTATAGGCCAAATACGGATAAGTCTTCGATGTTGAAGGTACCAAGGGAGATTTGGATGTTGAAGTTTGGGTCGTCTTTATATTGTTTGTAACAACTTCGGTATTGGCTGATGTCTTTTTAACTGCTGTTGTTGAATGAACGCTTTTCTTAACAGTATGTTTTTTTTTGGAAACGTATTTTTTCGTTCCTGTTTTTGTAGCTGCTGGTTTGGCAGAAGTGGTTTGTGTTTTAACACTTTTTATCTGAGTTTTCACGCCTTCTGCATTCAATAATGAACTGGCAAAGCATAAAATTATAGATAGAGTAATTATTCTCATATACTATTCTATTAATTTCTGTAGGACGAAGAAAGGGCTTTTTATGTAGTTATAAAAATTATTACGATGCTTTTAATAACTTTTAACAATTTAGTAAAACCTTTCGAATATTTAAATAATAAAATCAGGAATCCAAATGATCAATGGGTGAAAGTAGTCTAAATCGAGGTAAAACGGATATGAAAAGGGGAATTTTGGTCAAAAATCCCCTTTTTCGGGGATTAAATTATTCCTTTTGAACGGAGAAGACAGGTCATTTCGTTCTTTGTTTCCAATGCCATCTCTCCGGCCTTTTTGGCAAAATCAGATCCGTTTGAAGCGTAAATAATAGCTCTTGATGAGTTGACGAGTAGTCCGCATTGCTTATTCAACCCAAACTCTGCTACTTCCTTGAGGCTCCCTCCCTGGGCTCCGACACCGGGAACAAGTAAAAAATGATCAGGGATGATTTTACGTATAGAAGCAAGTTCCTCCGCTTTTGTAGCTCCAACCACGTACATCATATTCTGGTCATTCCCCCAGGTTTTAGATTTTTGCAGGACTTGCTCAAATAATCTTTGATCAGACTCCTTATCCATAATGTATTGGAAATCGAAAGCTCCCTTGTTGGAGGTCAGCGCAAGAAGAATGATCCATTTACCTTCATAAGCCAGGAATGGTTTAACAGAATCTTCGCCCATATACGGTGCCACGGTGACTGCGTCAAAATCCATCTGATCAAAGAAAGCTTTCGCATACATGGAAGATGTATTTCCTATATCGCCCCGTTTGGCATCTGCAATGATAAAAATATCCGGGAAATTGCGCCTGATATACCTGACGGTCTTATCCAGACTTTCCCATCCTTTAAGCCCGCTCGCTTCGTAAAAGGCCAGATTGGGTTTGTATGCAACACTGTACTTTGCAGTAGAGTCAACAATTGCTTTGTTAAACTCAAACATTGGATCGTTTGAATCCAGTAAAAAGGAGGGTATTTTCTGGAGATCTGTATCCAACCCTACGCAAAGGAAGGATCCTTTTGCTTTTATATTTTCAAATAATTGCTGAGCATTCATATGAATTACGAATTACGAATTACGAATTATGAATGGAGAATAATTCTTTCATTCCTTCATTCTTTAATTATTTCATTATCAAAAGTTAAAGTTCTGTTTGCTTCAGCTTTTCAGAATTCTCCTCTAAGCGAAGTTTATCAATAATTTCTTCAATATCACCATCCATTACCGCCGGCAGATTGTAGAGCGTCAATCCGATGCGATGATCGGTGATACGTCCCTGAGGATAATTGTATGTACGTATTTTAGCAGAACGGTCGCCGGTAGAAACCATTGTTTTCCTCTTTGAGGAGATTTCGTCAATATACTTCTGGTATTCCATATTATAAATACGGGACCGGAGTTCCGTCATTGCTTTGGCCAAGTTCTTTAATTGTGATTTTTCATCCTGACATGTGACTACGATTCCCGTTGGGATATGTGTAAGTCTGATGGCTGAATAAGTTGTGTTAACACTTTGTCCGCCAGGCCCTGAGGAACAATAAGTATCCTTTCGGATGTCACTTTCTTTTAAGTCAATATCAAATTCCTCGGCCTCCTGCAACACGGCCACAGTAGAGGCAGAGGTATGAACTCTTCCCTGTGTTTCCGTTTGCGGAACACGTTGAACGCGGTGCACTCCGGATTCGAACTTTAAAATTCCATAAACATTTTCTCCTGAAACTTTGGCCACGATTTCTTTAAAACCGCCGGAAGTGCCCTCTGTGAAGCTTGTTACTTCCATTTTCCAGCCTTTGCGATCGCAGAATTTCGAATACATCCTGTAAAGGTCGCCTGCAAAAATAGCGGCTTCATCGCCTCCTGTACCGCCTCGTATTTCAAGAATAGCGTTCTTTCTGTCTTCGGGATCTGCCGGAATGAGTAAAAACTTTATTTCATCTTCAAATTGCTGAACCTGTTTTTCGCTGTTCTCCAGTTCTTCCTTGGCCATTTCGCGAAGATCTTCATCTGATTCATTTTCCAGCATTTCATGAGCATCCGTTATATTTTTCAGAAGTTTCTGATAGCGTCCAAAAGCTTTAACAAGGGAATCCAGCTGTTTGTAATCCTGGTTTAATTTTACATACCGCTTCATGTCCTTCATCACATCAGGATCTGAAATCTGCTGACTGACCTCCTCAAAACGTATCTTTATTCCTTCAAATTTATCTATTAATGTATTATCTGACATACAAAGAATTAATTAAAATAGCTAATTACACGAATTTGTTACGAATTTACACGAACGCCTTAAAACAGATTCGAACCACAAAAAAGAATTAAAGCGTTCGTGTAAATTCGTCCTTAATTCGTGAAATTTGCAAGCTAATGAAAATGCACATTTGCATATTAATATTCAAAAAAACCGTATTCTGATTTAATGGTAACTTTCTTGCCTTTTCCGGATTCAACATGTCCAATGACCTGTGCATCAATGTTGAAAGAACGGGAAATGGCAATAATATCTTCGGCCGCTTCCGGTTTAACATACAACTCCATACGATGCCCCATGTTGAAAACCTTGTACATTTCACTCCATGGAGTGTTACTTTGTGCCTGAATTAACCGGAAAAGAGGCGGAACTTCAAAAAGGTTATCTTTAATCACATGCAGATCATCAATGAAGTGCAGCACTTTGGTCTGTGCACCGCCCGAGCAGTGAATCATTGCCGAAACAGAATTTCTGCATTTCTCAAGAACCTTTTTGATCACCGGGGCATAAGTCCTGGTAGGTGATAAAACCAGCTTGCCTGCATTTACCCCTTCTATTTCTGTGGGATCCGAAAGTTTACAATTGCCTGAATAAACCAGATCGCTGGAAACTGCATGGTCATAACTCTCAGGATATTTTTCGGCAAGGTATTTTGCAAAAACATCATGCCGGGCTGAAGTCAAACCATTGCTTCCCATCCCGCCGTTGTATTCTTTTTCGTAGGATGCTTTTCCCGACGAAGAAAGCCCGACTATCACATCACCTGATGAAATGCGATCAGCCGAAATTACTTCGGTTCTCTTCATCCGGCAAGTTACCGTGGAATCAACGATGATAGTACGGACGAGATCACCAACATCAGCGGTTTCACCACCAGTGGGGTAGATGTTGACGCCCAGCTCGCGCATCTCTGAACAAAATTCTTCTGTCCCGTTAATGATGGCTGAGATTACCTCCCCGGGTATATTGTTCTTATTTCTTCCTATGGTGGAAGATAAAAGTATTTTATCTACGGCCCCGACACACAATAAATCGTCCAGATTCATAACAATGGCATCCTGTGCAACTCCTTTCCAGACTGACATGTCTCCGGTTTCTTTCCAGTATATGTAAGCCAGTGAGGATTTGGTTCCGGCTCCGTCTGCATGCATGATGTTGCAGTAATCAGGATCGCCGCCGAGAATATCGGGTATAATTTTGCAGAAGCCCTTTGGATAAAGACCCTTGTCAATATTTTTTATTGCATTATGTACATCCTCTTTCGAAGAAGATACACCTCTCAGATTATACCTGTTGTCAATACTCATTGGAATTGTATGTTGCCCTAAAATTGGTTCGCAAAGTTAATAAAAAATCTTAAATGGTTAACCATTAACCACTCACCATTAACCACTACCATGAAACCAAAGTTCCTCAAGCCCCCGAGGGGCGTAATTTGAATAACCGTGGGCGAAACCCACGGTAGATGAACCCTCTGCTCCCGTCCCCGAAGGGGGCGAATCAAAGCCAAGATAATTATTATACTGGTACTGGCACAATACTGCAAAAGTTCGACACCTTCGGGGCCGTGGCTCACGAGTCACTTTCCGTGGGTTTAGCTTCGCTGATTTTCAATTCGCCCACGGTTATTCACATCAAACCCCTTCGGGGCTATCGTAATCATTAACCATTAATCATTAACCATTATTTTGAAAACTGCTCCTTATACTCCGAAGAAATTACTTTAAATTCTGTCCTTCGGTTAATCTGATGGCAGATTTCCTGTTGATCTTTATCTTTAAGCGATTCGATGTAGCTGCAGGATAGCTCTTTACCTTGTTTTAGGAACGGGTATTTCTGCGCAAGCATTTTTGTAACGGTCTTCGGCGCTGTTTCACCATACCCTTTTGCCACGAGTCTGCCCGCTTGTATTCCCTTTGATATCAGGTAATAAACAACTGATTGTGCTCTTTTCTGAGAAAGGGCCGAATTGGATGCCTCATCTCCGATGCAATCCGTATGCGCCATTAACTCGATGACCGTGGTTGGATTAAGCGTGAGCAATGCAGCCAGGCTGTCGAGTGAATTTTTCGATTCAGGCAGCAGATCCCATTTCCCAAATTCGTAATAGATATTATCAATACTGATTGGTTTATCTACCGGTATCAGCTCAAATTTCAGCTGAAATTCCTTTCCTTCGCTGAGTCCCAGCGTTGAGGCGGTAGCTTTGGCATTTAAAAAACCTTTCTTGTAAGCCGCTAAAACATATTCAACCTCCGGCTTTAGCTTAAATTGGAATTTGCCGCCTTCAGCTTTAATTCTCAGCATGGTGCCATCCGTTCCGATCAATCTGACTGAAGCCCCATCGACTCTGGCACCGTTATCTTTATTAAAGATATCCCCCGAAACAGCATAAATCTTGGGAGGCAGATTAAAAGAATAAATATCATCATTCCGGCTCCCTTCACGATTACTGGAAAATAATCCCCTTTCTTCTCCGGGATAAAAGGAAATGGCAAAATCGTCGCCCGTGGAGTTAATGGGAGACTTCATGTTTTCAACTATCCATTTCCCATCCTGATCTTTAACAGCCTTAAACACATCGAGGCCTCCCAATCCCGGATGTGAATTGGAAGCAAAATAGAGCTCGCCGTTTTCGCGGATAAACGGGAACATCTCGTCTCCCGAAGTGTTTATTTCTTTTCCAGGATTAACGGCCTTACCCCAGGTCCCTGCCGGGGTTTTCTCTGCCATCCAGATGTCCTTGTTTCCTATCCCTCCCGGACGGTCCGAGACAAAATAGATCGTTTTGCCGTCCCTTGAGACCGAAGGATGAGCAACCATCAGGCTGTCTCGGCCAATATCCACCCTTTCCGGTCTGCTCCAGATTCCTGACAATAAGGTGGAGGTATAAATTTCAGCGCCTCTTTCCTGATCTTTATCGTAACGGCACCGGGTAAAATACATGACGGTACCATCCGAAGCAAATGATGCGGCTCCATCTTCGTCATACGTATTTATCTGCTGGGTAAGATCCACCAGCTGAGGTTTATCCCATCTGTTTTTCTGAAGATTGAAGGAAACCTTAAAAATATCCGCGTAATACTCTCCTGTGATTGGATTCTTCTTTTTACCCGTAACTCCCTTACGGGAAGAGGTGAAATAAATTTCATTGTCTCTGACTCCGGCATAAGCGGCAGAATAATCATTTGAAGTTGAATTTATTTCCTTCATCGTATTTACCTGGTAGCGGGTCGGAGTTTTGATCCATTCTTTGGCTGTCTTGCAGGATTCAATTCCACTGAGGGCTCTTTCATCATTGGGTACTGAATTCAGATACAGATTGTAATTCAAAATAGCCTCCTCGTATTTTCCGCCCGCTCTAAGGACTTCTGCATAATGAAGGTAAATTAAATCTCCTCCGGCATTCCTTAACAGCGCGCTTTTATAATAACTTTCCGCTAATCTGTATTGACCTATGTTATAATAAGCTTCGGCAATCTTAAACTGCAGTTCTGCTTTTTGTTTCTTGTCTTTAATGGCCTTGTATGCTTTGCGGCAGTCTTCTATACTTTTGTAATACTCTCCTATATTGTACGTTTTGATGGCAGAACGGTAGTGTCTGGAAAGAGAGCACGATTCTGTAATCACGATTAACAACAGGGAAAAAAGGCATAGCCGGCGAAAAGTCATTTTTTAAGCGCTTAAATCAACGGAATTATTCTGTTATTTTTTTCAAATGATGAAAGTAAAGGTAATAATAAAAAGTATAAAACAAGAAATAAATAAGTGACACAGGATCGTTTTAGCTGATGGAGAAGGACCGTTCTAATTCTAAACAAAAGCTGTTGCCGATAGAAACACTACTTCTTAATTCATGAAACATTATACAGTAAATGAAACGGTATAAAAGCTATGTTTCTATCGTAGCATCTTTCTTTTCACTGTGTATTTATTGTGTATTTGCCGTGCACTTGCTGTGCATTTTTAGTACAGCCAGTGCACAGCAAATGCACAACAAGTGCACAGCAAATAGGGTCCTGGTATTAATCAGTTACCCTGCGTAAATCTCTTTTGAATTATATAGGTGGAAGCAAAATTAAATGGTTTTGATATTTCAGCTTTTTTGCATTCTTTATAGATTTTTGCAAACAAGATTAAAGATTGTACCTTTGTAACTTTTAAAATACATATTATGGCACAAGCTGAAATTCATACAGTCAAAGGGGTAATGAAAGTAAATTTTTATGAAAAAGATGCCCCCAATACAGTAGCTAATTTTATTAAACTTTCCAAAGAAGGTTTTTATGATGGGCTCAACTTTCATCGTGTAATCCCGAATTTTGTGATACAGGGTGGATGTCCAAACGGTACAGGCGCCGGCGGTCCCGGTTATAGCATCAAATGTGAAACCAGCGGCGGTAACCAATACCACGATCGCGGCGTGCTTTCCATGGCTCATGCGGGTAAAGATACCGGCGGATCGCAGTTTTTTATCTGCCACAGCCGCACCAATACCAGTCATCTTGACCGCAAACATACCTGCTTTGGTATAGTTTACGAAGGTCTTGAGGTCATTGATGCCATCCGTCAGGGCGATAAAATTGAAAAGATCGTTATTGTGGGGGAAGAATAGACTCAATCACAGTAATCTGTAAATTAAATTCAATGTAATTAATTATAAACCCATTCTGCATGTATTGCAAAATGGGTTTTTTTCTGATCATTCTACAACAAATCACTGGCCAGCTCTGCCAGGTAACTCCGCTCTCCCTTTACCAGGTTTACATGCGCAAACAAGTCCTGTCCTTTCATTTTTTCTGTTAAATGAGCCAATCCGTTTGATTGCATATCCAGGTATGGTGAGTCAATTTGTTGAATATCCCCAGTAAAGACCATTTTCGTTCCTTCCCCGGCCCGGGTGATGATCGTTTTTACTTCATGAGGGGTGAGATTCTGTGCTTCATCAATAATGAAATAGCAGTTGGAGACGCTCCGGCCCCTGATAAAAGCCAATGGACTGATTACCAGTCTTTCTTCTTCCTGCAATTCTTCAATCAGCCGGTGTTCCTGGCTGTGGGGATTGAAACAGCGTTTGATCACCGATAGATTGTCGAACAGGGGCTGCATGTAAGGATTTATTTTCTCTCCCACATCCCCCGGTAAAAAGCCGATATCCCTGTTGCTGAGCGACACGATAGGCCTTGCAAGAAGCACCTGTTCATACATTTTGTGCTGGGCAATAGCGCAGGCGAGGGCCAACAAAGTTTTCCCCGTACCGGCTTTACCGGTAAGGCTGACCAGCTTAACATCCGGATCAAGCAGCGCGTGGACCGAAAAAGTCTGTTCAGCATTGTGTGGTTTGATGCCGTAAGCAACCTTTTTATCCACTTTTTCCATGCATTTGCTGAATGGATTATAACAGGCCAGTATGCTCGATTTGGAGCTTTTGATGATGAAAAACTCATTGGCGAAGGGTTGAGGATCTATTCCCATTTCTTCAACCGTAAGATGACCTTCTTCGTATAGTTTCGCAATCAGATTATCGTCAAAATCCTTGTATTCCCTCACTGCCAGATCGAGAAAACTGATATCAGTGACTTTATCAGTCTTGTAATCTTCTGAATCAACCTGAAGGGACTTAGCCTTCATCCGCAAATTTACATCCTTGGTGACCAGGATTACTTTTCGATCCGGATATTTGTCTTTAATGAACTCACTTATAGCCAGTATGCGGTGATCCGGCGTGTCTTCACGAAAGGAGTCCTTTAGTTTTTCAGAAAATGGTTTGCCGGTTTCAATCGTCAGATGTCCTTTTTCTTCTCCAAGAGAGACGCCTCCGTTGAATAATTCAGGGCCTACAATATCATCAAGGATTCGGACGAATTGCCTTGCCTCGAAATTCAGCAGGTCGTTCCCGCGTTTGAATTTATCCAGTTCCTCCAGTACCGTAATGGGGATGACCACATCATTTTCCATAAAGTGATAAATGCATTCATGGTCGTGGAGGATCACATTTGTATCGATAACAAAAATCTTGCATTTATTCATGGCCGGTAGATCTTAATTATTGTTTAAATTTAACAAAAAATATTCCGTTTTGGAACATTATTTATGATCTTTGTGATAGTTTTTAGTAAACGTCTTTAGCAAGTAAGATAAGTGAAAAATTACGACCAGGTTATTGATTATTTGTATGAGCATTTGCCTTTTTATCAGCGTTCCGGGCCGGCCGCTTATAAAGATAATCTCAGCAATACTCTTGCTCTTGACAGGATGTATAACCATCCCCACCGGAAATTTAAGACCATTCACATAGCAGGAACAAACGGGAAGGGATCTGTTTCCAACATGCTGGCCAGTGTTTTGCAGGAATCCGGATTAAAAACAGGCCTTTACACCTCTCCTCATTTAAAGGATTTCCGTGAGAGGATCCGGATCAATGGTGAGATGATTTCCAAAGAGTTTGTTATACATTTTGTAAATGATTTCCTGAACCATCGCAATACCATCCGGCTTGAACCTTCTTTCTTTGAGCTTACGGTGATGATGGCTTTTGACTATTTTGCCGGAGAGAAGGTTGATGTTGCTGTAATTGAAGTAGGCCTTGGGGGAAGGCTCGATTCCACCAACATCATTACCCCGGAACTGTCAATTATTACCAATATCAGCTACGATCATACGGCTATATTGGGGGATACCCTTGGAAAAATAGCGCTTGAAAAGGCCGGGATCATTAAATCAAATGTGCCGGTAGTCATCGGAGAAACTCATCCTGAAACGGAAGTCATTTTTAAAGGGGTGGCCTTGAGCAGGAAAGCTCCCGTTGTGTTTGCAGATCAGCAATTGAAAGCGGTGGAGTCTCCGGATCATTCAGATAAACAGGTTTTTACAATTCTTAAATCGGACGAAGTTGCTTTTAAAGACTTGCAATTAGATCTTAAAGGAGGATATCAGAAAAAAAATATATGCACCCTGCTTGCTTCAGTTGAGGAATTGCAAAAGAAGGGTTTCCATATCACCGGGCCGCAAATCCGGAAAGGATTACAAGACGTCATTCCAAATACCGGATTGTCGGGAAGATGGCAGATTATCAGGAAAAATCCGGCAGTAGTCTGCGATATTGCCCATAATCCTGCCGGAATCAGGGAAGTTGTGGCTCAAATCAAAAGAACGAAGTACAATAAATTACATATCGTTTTAGGAACGGTAAACGACAAAGACATCGATGGAATTTTATATTTATTGCCCAAGGAGGCGGAATATTATTTTACCCGTGCTGCCATACCGCGTGCTCTGGATGAAAATAAGCTGCAGAACCTGGCTGAGAAATTCCAATTAAAAGGGAATAAGTATCCTTCTGTCAAAGAGGCATATGATTCAGCTTTGAAGGACAGTGCTCCGGACGATTTAATTATGGTCCTTGGAAGTACTTTTGTGGTAGCTGAAATAATCCCCTGAAATTGAAAAAGGTTAATATAAATGATAATTATCGCTGACAGCGGATCGACTAAAACGGCCTGGCGCCTGATCAGGGAGGATCATAGCGTCGACACACTCGAGACCGAAGGGATCAATCCTTATTATCAGAGTACGGAGGAGATTGCCAAATTTCTGATGGAAACATTAGTGCCTCATATCAGTGAGCCTGTCAATGGGATTCATTTTTATGGAGCAGGATGCACCAATGGGAAAGAAGATTTTGTCAGAGATGCTCTGTTTTCTGTTCTTCTATCCGATCATATTGAGGTTAAGAGTGATCTTTACGGAGCTGCAAGGGCCTTATGTTTTGATGAACCCGGGATTGCATGCATTCTTGGTACGGGTTCAAATTCATGTTACTATGATGGCAGAAGCATTGTTGAAAATATTTCGCCTTTAGGCTTTATTCTTGGCGATGAAGGAAGCGCTGCCGTTTTGGGGAAGAAACTGGTAGCCGATTACCTGAAGAAAATGATGCCTGAATCTTTGCGCACTTTATTTGCAAAAGAATATTCTGTTTCTGCTTCAGAAGTTTTAAACAGAGTCTATCGCAGTGAATTCCCAAACCGGTATTTAGCAGGTTTTACCCCCTTCCTTTCTGAAAATATAAGCAATTCCTATTGTGAAAAACTGGTGGTGTCAGAGTTCCAGAATTTTATAAGCCGCAATATTCTGAATTACAGAGAGAGCAGATCGATTCCCATCAGTTTTACCGGTTCGGTGGCTTATTTTTTTGAAACTCAGTTAAGGATGGTACTTCAGTCCAATGGACTTTCTATCGGTAAAATAGTCAGGCAGCCTATAGAATTACTGACGGAATATCATAGCAGGCGGTAGACTTAAGACTGGAGAACGGAGGCGGGAAAACGGAGACCGGAGAACGAAAGCTGAAGAATGTTCCTGCAACCTTAAAACTTCAGTCTCCGTTTTTCGTTCTCCGGTCTCCCGCCTCCTTTCTCCGTTTTGCGGCCTCCGTTTTTTGGCTAAAGCCTTTTTTAAAAATGTTCAGGATTTTATTGAGAGTGTAAGTCAATCCATTAACTTTGCGCAATAACAAAATCTTTGAGGTTTAGCTTTAAGTCTTAAGTCTGGTTTTCCTCCTTCTTAAGCCTTAGGTATTCAGCCTTAAGTCTTCCATCTTAAGATTAAAACATGAATTTCACGGAATCCGAATCACTCTACCAAGACCTTGAAAAGATGAGTATCAAAGAAATACTCGCAAATATCCATACTGAAGATGAAAAAGTGATTAAAGCGGTTGATGCAGCCATGCCCCAGATTAAAAAATTAGTAACGGCCATTGCTGAAAGGATGAAAAAAGGCGGCCGTTTATTCTATATGGGTGCCGGTACAAGTGGCCGGCTGGGTATTCTTGATGCTTCCGAAATTCCGCCAACCTACGGGGTCGGTTATGATCTGGTCATTGGATTAATTGCCGGAGGCGACACGGCTATCCGGAAAGCGGTGGAAGCTGCCGAAGACAATGAGGTCATGGGATGGAATGATCTTCAGAAACATCAGATTAACAAAATGGATTCGGTAATCGGTATTGCAGCTTCCGGCACTACTCCCTATGTACTGGGCGCCGTGAAGCGTTGTCGTGAAGAAGGAATCTTAACCGGATGCATCACCAGCAATTCCCAATCACCTCTTGCCTCAGCAGTCGAGTATCCCGTGGAAGCCATTGTCGGTCCCGAATTTGTAACCGGAAGTTCACGCATGAAAGCCGGTACGGCTCAGAAACTGATCCTGAACATGGTTTCAACCACACTGATGATTCAGCTTGGAAGAGTAAAGGGGAACCGAATGATCAACATGCAGCTCACCAATAAAAAGCTGGTCAACAGGGGAACCCGGATGATTGTGGATGAATTGGGAATAGAACCTGAAAGAGCAAAAAACCTCTTATTAATGCACGGTTCGGTTAAGAAAGTGCTGGATATTTATCCGGTGGAACACAAAACAAACGGGAAATTGGATTGAAAGTGAATCCGATAAAATTGACTTAGGATGGGCTAATCAATTGCTTTAAAACCGATCCTGCGCCGGGTTTTTTGTAAAAATTCTTTTTGTTTCTCCTTTTCAAATCTCCTGAGATATTCAAAAATCGAAAGAATTTGTTCATCCTGTTTGCAAAGCTTCTGTTCTATTTCAGATCGCCAAAGGAGCAGGTTCTGATTTTTGTACAGTACTTTACGCAACAGGACGAAAGTACGCATGATGGCGATGTTTATTTTGACCGCCTGAGCGCTTTTTATAACACTGGAAAGCATCGCCACGCCAGTTTCTGAGAAAGCGTACGGTGTAGCCCCGCCTAAATTGCTTTTCGATGGTATCACAAATTGTGATACCAGGTGATTGATCTCATCGTCAGTCAATTCGAACAGGAAATCTTCAGGAAACCTTTCCTTGTTGCGTTTAACCGCCTGTTTTAACACCCTTGTCGGGATGTCGTATAATTCAGCCAAATGAAAATCCAGCATTACCTTTTCTCCCCGGATCAGCAATATCTTACTTGCAATGCGTTCTTCTGGAATCAACGATTCATTACCCGGCTTATCCATTCATAAGAGATTATGTTATTAATTTACGAATAAAATTTCAATTTTTATTTAAAATATCGTAAATAGAAAGCATGCTGTAAGTCAAGGAGTAGAAGAAACAATGGTGGAGATAATATGGACTGCAATAATTACATGAAATTGATTTTTAGTGCATTGCCCATAAGATATGTTGCCTGGGAAATGTATTTCTCCTTCACCATACTGTTTTCTTCATCTTAATTTATTAGTTTTGACAGTCAAATTTTTATCTACAATATCTTCTTCTAAAATTTTATTTATTGTATTTATTTAATATATTGATGCAATTAATAACCAGGGTCTAAAACCGCATAAAATGGAACACGAAAGCAATCCCCAGTTAGAACTTGCTTTTAATTTTCTCCAGTATACCAACCAGAATGTCTTTCTGACCGGAAAGGCCGGAACCGGGAAAACCACATTTCTCCAGGATCTGAAACTGAAGTCTCCCAAACGGATGGTGGTGGTGGCTCCGACGGGTGTGGCGGCCATCAATGCCGGAGGGGTGACCATTCACTCTTTCTTTCAGATGTCTTTTGGCCCTCATGTTCCTTATGAACCTGAAAAAAGTGGCTCCATCAACCATGAAGATTTTAAGCGGTTCAGCCGTGAAAAGGTCAATATCATCCGAAGCCTTGATTTGCTGGTGATCGATGAGATAAGCATGGTAAGAGCTGACCTGCTGGATGGGATTGATGAAGTACTGAGAAGGTACAAAAATCGTTACAAACCCTTCGGTGGTGTTCAGTTACTGATGATCGGCGACTTGCAGCAGTTGGCTCCTGTTGTTAAGGACGAAGACTGGTCCGTGCTGAAGAACTATTACGATACCTGCTTTTTCTTCAGCAGCCGTGCTTTAAATAAATCAAAGTTCATCGGAATCGAGCTGAAGCACATCTTCCGGCAAAGCGATCAGCATTTTATTGATCTGCTCAATAAAGTAAGATTGAACCAGTTGGATGAAGAAGCCCTCAGGGAATTAAACAAGAGGCATATACCCAATTTCCATCCCGGTGAAAAAGAGGGATACATTGTCCTCACCACTCACAATTACCAGTCAAAGAACATCAATGATTCTAAACTGAATCAGGTGGAGGCCAAATCACATCTTTTCCTTGCTGAGGTTAACGGGGAATTTCCCGATTATTCTTATCCCACTGATCCGGAACTTGAATTAAAAGTCGGCGCACAGGTGATGTTCATCAAAAATGATCCTGAAAAACGATTCTTTAACGGCAAGATTGGTAAAATAACCGGTATCGGCGGCGGCGTGATTGAAATAAAATGCCCGGGTGATGATCAGCCGATTGTGGTTGGCAAAATGGATTGGGAAAACTGCCGCTATATCCTTGATGAAAAAACTCAGGAGATCAAAGAAGAGGTGATCGGAACCTTTAAACAATATCCGCTGAAACTGGCATGGGCGATTACCATCCACAAGAGCCAGGGCCTCACCTTCGAGAGAGCAATCATTGATGCCAGGGAATCTTTTGCTCACGGGCAGGTTTATGTGGCGCTAAGCCGGTGCAAATCGCTGGAGGGATTGGTATTGAGTACAAGAATTGGTGAATTCAGCATCAAGAATGATACGACGGTTGTTAAGTTTACAGATAATGTCGAACGGAATCAGCCGGGACCGGCGGATCTTGAGGCATCAAGGAAAGAGTACGTTCTCGAGTTGTTGCTTGATTTACTTGATTTTAAACCTGTCCTTTGCCAGATTAACTACCTGTTGAAAATGTGGAGCGAACACTTCACGGTCATGTTGGGAAATCTCGAATCCGGGCTGAAAAACATAACTCCTTCTTTACAGACGGAAATGATTGATGTTGCTTTGAAATTTGAGCCGCAGTTAAGGAAAATTATCGCCGGAGCGCCTGACCCCCGGGAGAGTCTGCAACTTCAGGAACGGATCAGGAAAGCATCTGAATATTTTTCCGGTCAGTTTGAGAGCCTGATCTTACAACCTTTATCTGAATTGTCTTTCGAAACCGATAATAAAACTGTTCGCAAGAGTTTTAAAGACGCATTCGAAAAGTTGAAAAAAGAAACAGAAATCAAAAGAGCTTGCCTTGAGCTGTGCAAAGGGGGATTTGATATCACCGCTTATCTTGAAACCAGATCAAAATCAGCTATTGAAGTTCTCGAAAAAGCAGTGGCCAGGAAAGAAGAAACCCACTCATTTTCCCATTATCCTGATTTCTATTCGAAGCTGAAAAGGTGGAGACAGCGGAAGGCGGATACCCTTAATGTGGAAGTTGCAAGAATTCTGCCGCAAAAAACCTTAAGCGCCATTGCTGATCAATTGCCGGCCACCCGGGCTGAGCTTAAAACCATCAAAGGGATGGGCGGCGCCCGCATGCAGGAGTTTGGCAGGGACCTCCTGCTGCTGGTTATTGAATACCGGAAGGAGAAAGGACTTGAGATTCCATTCGATGCAGAAAAAAATGCAGAAAAGGCTGGCCTTGATACCAAGGCAACAAGTTATGATCTGTTTATTAACGGTAAATCAATCGAAGAGGTTGCCGCTGAACGACAAATGACGATTTCAACCATAGAGCGGCATCTGACTTATTTTGTGGGTACCGGTGAATTGGAACTGGATAGGGTAGTAGCCCCTGAAGAAAGCAAAGTAATCATGAGATATATTGAAGAACATCAGTCTGATAGCATAACTGATATTTATAATGCCCTGGGCAGCAGGTACTCTTTCTCACAAATCCGTTTTGTAATGAAGTACCTGGAAGCGACCCGTGAGAATGTTTGATATTTAATTCATCCTAAAAACGGCAGATCGCTGTATTTTTTTCATTTGAAGTGGAGTATTGTCATCCTTTTTGTAGCTTTGTACATTGGATCTATAAATCATAACCGGCTATGAAAAAAAGTTGCATCATTCGAACCATCCATGTATGTTTATTCCTGAGTTGTTTTCTTTTCAGTAATGTTGTTGTATCGTCTGAAAATCAAATAGGGTCTGCTGATAAGATGAATACCTGCAAGGTCAATCCGGTGTCTGCACCCGTTAAAATAAATGCAGACTGGAACAAAAAGGTCTGGAGTGAAACAAAAGCTGAAAAAATAAGCAATTACACGGGGGATAAACCTTCCCATTTCCCGGATGTGCAATTCAAAGTCAGGTATGACCAGAAGAATATCTATGTTATTTTTCAGGTCAAAGACCAATACGTGAAAGCTGTGGCTACCGAAATTCACGGAAGAGTATGGGAAGACAGCTGCGTGGAATTTTTCTTTTCACCCGGGACCGATCTCAGCCGGGGTTATTTCAATCTCGAAACCAACTGCAAGGGGGTCTTTTTATTGGAATACGGCCTAAACAACAATCAAAGAAGGAATCGCGTTGATCTCTCTGATTGTAAAAAGATTACAGTAGCCCATTCTTTGGCGAAAGATGCTTCCCGTGAAATTACAGAGCCTACTACCTGGTACATTGAATATGCCATTCCTTTTGAGGTGCTCAAAAAGTACATTAAGGTAGATCAGCCTTCAAAAGATGTCCAGTGGAGAGCCAATTTTTTCAAATGCGGGGATGAAACTTCCCATCCTCATTGGCTGACCTGGAATAAAGTAATTAGTCCTGTTCCTAAATTTCACATACCTCAGTATTTCGGTTTACTTGAATTCCAATAATCCCTGATCATTCCCCGGGCTATTCAGGGACAAGGCATTTCAAAAATCCTAAAATTAATTTACTTTTTGCGTAAACCTATTTCAGGACGAGACATACCTTCTCCGGTGTTTATTCGTAGTTTATTCGTATATTATTCGTACATCGTTCGTATGGATACGAAGAAACTACGAATAATCTACCTGTAAAGTACGAACTAAGACCGGACTTGTCCCATTCCGAAGGTAAATCTGAAGAGATGGGTTATTGATTTGAATTATTTTGCAGAAATTTTCGGAACGCTTCAACAGAATAGATTAGGGGGTACAATTTTTCATCGTACCACAAAGAAGCAAAATACAGGCCGATTGGACTGGATGGGAGACCTTCGGATTCAAATTTATCCTGGAGCCATTGAAATCCCCTGAGACATTGTTCTTCGGATTCTCCTGCCAGGGCGCTGACGGCAAGGGAAGTTTCTTCAATGGAACCTTTTGCCCCGTGAGCGCCTCCCAAACTGCCATCGTCATTTTGTTGGTTAAGCAGAAAATTCCGAGCGTCCTTAAGGACCTTGTTCAGATTGTTCCTTGTTTTTTCATCAATGATCCGGTATTCAAGGCAATCGGATAAATAGATGACCACTTTAGAGGTGCCGTATACCGGATTGGTTTTATCTGGAGTTGATTGATTGCCGAACCAAAGCGGAAGCCAGGAACCATCCTCCCGTTGTTCTTTTTTTAAATATTCCAATCCTTTTCGTGCACTGCGGAGAAAATCATCCTTGAGATTGGCTGGCAGATTTTTTCCGAGTTTTTCCACTGTGCTCATCAAAGCGCTGAATGCATGACCTGTGAGGTCGGAGCAGCTGCTGTCAAAGGGGAGCCTTCCCCAGCCCTTGCAAAAAGTAGGAAATCCCCCGTCATTGTTTTGCTGGGACAGGAGCCATTTGCAGCCGTTGATAACAGCTGAATTCTCTTCCGGTGTATCCGTACAGATTTCCAGCAAAGCCAGGATTGCCCCGCAGGTGTCGTCTACATCGGGAACTGAACCGGAATAATTAGTCCAGCCCCAGCCTCCGGCAAGAGCCTGGTTAAAAGCATGTTTTTCCTTGTACTGAAGGTTGAGCAGGTGTTCTTTGAGTCCTTGTATTTTACTTTCGGGCAGAAATCGGCCGGTATCTGAGTTCATGGCTTTAATGGCTAATGTAGTCACCCATGAGGATAGATCCGTATCAATGGCCCAGCTGCCATCTGATCGTTGTTGTTCAACCAGAAATTGAATTCCTTTTTTTACTACCGGATGGTTATCCACCCCACTTGAAACCAAACACATGTTTACGAATCCTGTTAAGGGGGATGCCTCGAGAAAACCTCCGCTTTCGGGCACGATCCGTGATAATTTTCTGAGTGAAGGCTTCAGGGCTTTTTTTCTGATGAATCCCATTAATGGGTTGTGGTATCTTCTTTTTTTATAGATAAAGATCCCCATGGCGATTAACGCAGGCAATGCATAGCTGACCACCCGCAGATTGAAAAAACTGTACCAGGAGTTGGGCAGTAACACCAGTTCGAAAGGCAGTTGGGGAATGTTGCTGCAGCTTTTCTCATCCAGCACTCCGCAGATGACCAGCATCGAAAGAATAGGAACCGAGAAGGTATAATCTTTGCCGTAAAATTGCAGGACCGAAGAAGTAATGTTGTCGGGGTCAAGGCTTATGTTTTGAGACAAAAGATATTCTTCCAGTCCTTTTAAAGCTTCTTTCCCGGTCGCATCACCGTTGCTGCAATAATGAATAGCTGCATAGGAGAGCAGGGAAGTACTTACATTGCTTAGGCTTTCAGGAGTATCTCCAAATCCTCCGTCTTTATTTACATGATCCAGAAGCCAGTTTAGTCCGTTTTTGATTTTATCCTGATGTTCAGGAACGCCGTGGATTTTCAAAGCTACCATGGCGACAGCCGTCGAAAGAGCGCTGGAGGATAGCCTGCCCGTCCAGAATCCATTTTCATTCATCTCATTAACCAAAAGATTAATAAGCTTCTTGTACTGTATTTCCAGCTGCTCTTTTGATTCCATTTTAGCGAATTACACGAATTGAGGACGAATTCACACGAACGCATTCAGCAATTCCATTATATTATTTATGCGAATTAAGCGTTGAATTATTGCAAACCTGTTTAATATGACTCAAAATCCTAATTCACATTGTTTAATAAAGTCTTAAAATTAGTTGATTATTTGAGATAATTATTGATGTATATAGAGCTATTTTAAGGAACCCAGTGCCAACAATCCATAAAATGTGTACTCGACATCGGTTTCAAAATCAGTCTGAGCAGCACGGAATCCCCCATCTTCATATAAATTATCCACAAAGGAGAGGCACTGCGGTTTTAATACCCTGAGATCGGCATTTATAAATTTCAAGGCATATAAAGCCACTCCCGTTGAGAGAAGATCCTCGCAGGGAGCCTGTAGAACTGCAATAAAGCCGCCGTTTTCATGGTGGAATGACATTAGTTTTTCTTCAGAAGAAGGATCGGGAAACCTTGAAAGCTCCTGAAGAATGGCGTTGGCAGCCATGACAGGGCAGGGGTTGATGTGCTGATGCGGTGATGTGTTGATGTGCTGATGAGCTGATGTATAGACTTTGTAGTTTTTAATCAGATTTTTGAGGGCGAAGAAATTCTCAAGATAATACAGCGCAAGAAAACCCATGAAAGAAGAATATTCGATGTGCTGATGTATTGATGTGCTGATGTGTTGATGTATTGATGTGCTGATGTACGGGTTTGCGGATTTGAGTTCCTGTAGGACTTTTTTCTCAAGTGCAACAGAATGATCGTCTGCTCCACACAACTTTGAATATAGGATAGCTCCGCAATAGAGGTGTACTCCGGAGAGATTCTTTCGGGTAATCTCATTTTTAACAAACTCTTTTAAGGGTCCGATAATTTCATTTACAGAAAGCGCTTCCGCAACAAGATAACCGAACAGGGAATAGTAAAGATCGCTTTTCCCCGCACGGTCTGCAAATCCTCCATCCGGATTTTGCTTTTGCCTGATAAAATGACGGATCTCATCAGCCGTTTCATCCGTTAGCAGGAGAAGAGAATCCTTTAAGACTGCCTCGATCGATTTAGACCTGATTTTCTTTAAAAACGGAAGAACAGCAAGTTTAAATATAGTCTTTGAAAGTCTTTCCAAGTATTTCATGCAATGCGAGTTTGAGGCCTAAATTGCCTAAGTTTTCAAGACAGTTCTTCGCTTCACTGACATAGGATTTCAGTAAAGACTCAGTTTTCTTTTGGATTTCATATTCATCGATCAGATGATAAATGATCTTGAAATCTCTTTTCTCCAGAGCCTGTACTAATTGTTCAAGGTCAGAACTTGAGGCATACTCTTTAAGCATAGAAAGAAAAATTGAGAAATTCCTGATCTCAATGTCCCCCTTGCTGCCGTTAAAATCTGACAAATCATCTTTAATCTGGTACGCGATGCCGATGTATTTGCTGAAATCACTGAGCGACCCGAGGATCCCGGCGTCTGCACAGCCCATGGTTGCACCGAGTAGCAGTGAGACTTTGAAAGCCGCAGCTGTTTTGTTTTCAAAAACATCCAGCATCTCTTGCAACGAGAGTATTTCACCTGACCGGATGGCCATGAGTTCGGTTCCCTGTCCGATGGTAAGATTCGTGTGGCCGCGGGAAATTATTTTTATACTGTCGCGGATAATTTCGGCAGGAAGAGAACTTTCTGCAATCAGGCGGTAACCTTCACCAAGGAGGTAATCACCGGTGTTAATGGCAACGGGAACTCCGTGTTTTGAATGAATGGTTTCCTTGCCATAACGGGTATCGTCATGATCCTCGATATCGTCATGGATTAAAGAGGCCTTATGAAAACATTCCACGGATAAGGCCAAAAGATTTAAAACAGAGGGATCGGGTTCTCTCACAAAGGCCTCATAGGCCAGGACAGCGATAAATGGACGCAGTCTTTGGCCACCTGCAAGCAATGATTCTTGGGCAATTTTCTCAGTGTTATTTTTTGCCGGCCCCATTAATCGGATAATCTGTTCTTTCCCGAAAATGGAAGATGTTTTATTTTTGAGATAATTCAGATTTAACAGCTTTATTTTAGCATCTTCCCGGTAATGATAAAGTTCCTGTTTAATCCATTCCGTATCAGCCAAAGTTTCCACACATCCGCATGTAATAAGGGGAATACCTATGCTTGGGATGGCATATTTGGTTACGGAAGCGAACATTTTCTGAAGCACTTCCATGCAACCGACCCCAATGACGGCATCTACTTTTCCGCTTTCAATCAAACGTGTCGTGATGGTTGTTCCTTCTGTTACAAGGGCTACATATCCCAGGTTCTCAGCGTCTCTTAAAAATCCGGATATACTGCATGCTCCACATTCGCTGCATAAAAGTCCAAGTTCATCCTTTTCCGCTTTGCAGGAACTGACATTGCGTAAACATTGGGGCAGCAGCATGATCCTCCGGTTGTAAGGAATGGAGCCAACCACAGGTTTCCAGATGATATTCCCGCTGCAGACCATGATAAACGCGCGGTATCTCTCTTCCCACTTTTGTTTCTCAATGAGTAAAGTTGCGAAATCATACAGCGCTTCATAGGTAACCGGAGGAATTACTTTCTTTTCCTTAAAATAAGCTTCAGTAACGGTCCTTATCTCAAGCCTCTTTTCTTTATCATATGGAACATCAAGCGTGATAGTCCTTTTATTCATTCCTTGTTTCTGTTAAACAATAACCATTTATCATTAACCATTAACCATTAATAACGTAACCGCTCCGCAGTAAATGGGTCGATCCTAATTTACATTTCTACAATAACGTAACCGCTCCGCGGTAAATGGGTGGTTTGCGATCATGATTCTACAATAACGTAACCGCTCCGCGGTAAAATCACTCATCACTAACCATTTATCATTAATCATTAACCATTAATAACGTAACTGATCCGCGGTAAATGGGTGGTTTGCGATCATGATTCTACAATAACGTAACCGCTCCGCGGTAAAATCACTCATCACTCATCACTCATCACTCATCTCTAACCATCATCCATAAGCTCCCAGGCCGAAAAATGCATGTCTTTTGGCCATTCTGTAAATCCAGTTTTTCTCCGGGATCCCTGGACAGGATCCATGACTGGGAACAACGGGAGCTCCCGACAATTGTAATTCAAGATCTATACGGTTTGAAGTATTCAGAGCTCCATGGTCTTTCATAAAATTCTGCAGCCATAAAGGATCTTCCATCAGAATACACCCTTTGGTCTTATTCGCAACTTCAGATTTAAAGCTTTTCAGGAACAGAGAGTTTTCGTAGGTATCCTTTAAAGGATCTCCGTTGATCTGGTCCGTGGAGAATTGAATGACAGGGCAGGGTTCTATATATCCGGAGGGATTTATATGATGACTTAATCCTTCGACTGCCGGGCAAAATGGTTCTCCGTCAGCTCCCCAGTAGGAATCGATGATGACAAGCGGATATTTTGTTCGTCCTTCTACGAGGAAACGACGTAATCTTTGAATTTCATCGGCAGACAGGGCCAATTCGTAATGGGGATTTTCACCTGTCGGCCGGTAAATATAATACCAGAGATAAATGATCCCTTTCTGATGGAGCATCTGAATAAATTCCCCGGACAGGGCCATTTCTATATTGGATTTACAAACACTGATGGCTACACCGGTAATCAGTTTATGCTTTGTGGCCGTTTCCAATGCTTTGATCGTTCGCTGGTACACATTATTCTGCCCCCGGCGAATGTCTGCAACTTGTTCATTACCTTCAAAACTTATCAATGGGGTGACGTTAGCACATCTCCTGAGGTTTTCTGCCACCGCATCGGTTAAGAGTGTTCCGTTTGTGAAAAGCTGAAAATAGCAATCCGGATGGGATTTGAATATTTCAAACAATTGTCTGTACATCAGGGGCTCACCGCCAAGAATGCCGAAAAAATAGGAACCATATTTTTTACTGTCTTCAATTACTTTATTGATTTTATTCAAATCAAGATGGTCAGGATTACCCTTTCTTGTTACCCAACAGCCCTGACAGGCCAGGTTACAATCGTTGGTCACAGAGATGAACTGAAAGGCAGGGAAAATTTCACCTCTTTTCTTTCTTTTTTGAAATTTATAAAAGCCGGTCATCCCTTTCCACCCAAGATTAATGATGAATTTTCTCAGGCAGGTCCGGTCGCTCCTCAGTATATTTTTTAATAAAGACATTTTCTAAATTGTTTTGTTCTCCTTTTGAGCCTGTTCTCTTTCTTTCAATGCCGCCTCCATCGCATTGTTCCTGATAATGGATTGTCTTTTTAACTTCCGCTTCTCAAGAGCCTGATAGATTTCGCTCCCCAAAATAGCGTCAATGTCTTTCTGCTGGCGCTGCTGTTCCTGAATCTCATCAATGGATTCCGCTCCGGCGATAGCGCCTCCATGCTCGTATTTAGGAAAAACAATGGCCGACTGCGGACAAATCCTTGCACAGGCTGGACAATTGTTTTTGCATCCTTCGGGATGAATGACCATAACCTTATCGCCTTCTTTTTCATACACACCGAAAAGACAAAAATCTGTACACTGGCCACATGAACTGCAACGTGAATAATCAATCAGCGGAAACCAGGCCGGCCATTCGGAGCTGCTTCTTATCTCTGCCGGAGAAGATACATTGTCTCCGGAAGCATTGAAGTCTTTTATTTTTCCCAATAATGTACTTACATCCTGTTCCAGAAAATTTAACAAATGTATTTTCCCGGTTTCTGTTTCGATGCCTGTTTTATTGAATAAAAGTTTAACAGCTCTCTGATGGCAGGCAATGACAAGCGTTTCCTCCGAAGAAGATAGCAACTCTTTAATATCTTGTTTTTGGGTGGAACAAAGACTGCATAAATCAGAAACTTTGATGAAATCCACATTTCCATCTTTTAACGCACCGAACATTTCCTCTTTGAAATCAGCCGTCAAAAGATTTCCACCACAATTACAAAATACGATTTTTTTTTTCATTCTTCTTTTCCTGCCATGACAAAGATATGTGTTACGGTGATAATTACAAGTATAGAGCTGATAAATCTCCCCGGTGTTCCTGTGATTAATATGAAATGATTACAATATTCTATAAAATGATAATTAGAAGCATTGTCTGTTGAAAAATTGAGATAATTTGAAATAAGTGTGCTTAAAAATCAAAAAAGAAACAAAAAAGCATAAAAAAATAAATTTAGTGCCAAAAATATAGGGGGTATATTAAAAAAAACTATTTTTGTAAAGACAATTTATTCATTATTCCTCATAAAATACAAAAGGATGGCTACATTAAGATTTAAGGCTCTGGAAGTTCTCATGTCCAGGAAGCCGGTCATGGTAAAGAGAGAAGAAAATCTGACATCAGATTTTTACGGGATGCTGGTTTTTGATCGTCCCAAGATGAAAAAGTATCTTTCAAAAGAATCCTACAAGGGAATTTGCGATGCGATTGACAATGGAACGACCATCGACCGCAAAATTGCCGATCAGGTAGCCATCGGAATGAAAGCGTGGGCCATGGAAAAAGGGGTAACCCATTATACCCACTGGTTTCACCCTCTTACGGACGGAACTGCAGAAAAACACGATGCATTCATTGACTTATCCGAACTGGGCGGAGTGGTGGAAAGCTTCCCGGGTAAATTGCTGGCACAGCAGGAGCCTGATGCTTCATCTTTCCCCAGCGGAGGCATCCGCAATACCTTTGAAGCAAGAGGATATACGGCATGGGATGTATCCTCTCCGGCCTTCATTGTGGGGACCACCCTTTGTATTCCAACTGTGTTTATATCCTATACCGGCGAGGCGCTCGACTACAAGGCTCCTTTGCTGAAAGTGCTGAATGTCATTGACAAGGCCGCTGTGGATGTTTGCCAGTATTTTGATAAAAATGTCACCAGCGTACAGGCTAATCTGGGCTGGGAACAGGAATATTTCCTTGTTGACGAGGCCCTGTGCCAGGCCCGTCCGGATCTGTTACTGACCGGCAGAACCCTGATGGGTCACTCCTCTGCCAAAGATCAGCAGCTGGAAGACCATTACTTCGGTTCCATACCCGAACGTGTAGCCATGTTCATGCAGGATCTGGAGAATGAAGGTTACAAATTAGGCATTCCGATCAAGACCCGTCACAACGAGGTGGCTCCCAACCAGTTTGAATTAGCCCCCATCTACGAAGAGGTAAACCTGGCCAATGACCACAACCAGCTGATCATGGCCCTGATGAACAGGACCGCGCGTCATCATGGATTTCGTGTTTTACTGCACGAAAAACCTTTTGCAGGGATCAATGGTTCGGGCAAGCACAACAACTGGTCACTCTCCACCAATACAGGCGTAAACCTTTACTCTCCAGGAAAGAATCCGAGGGCAAACATGCAGTTCCTTACGTTTGTTGTCAACACGATCAAAGCTGTATTTGACAACCAGGATCTGCTGCGTGCAGCCATTGTATCGGCCGGCAATTCGCACAGGCTGGGTGCAAACGAAGCGCCTCCGGCCATTATCTCCACCTTCCTTGGAACGGAGGTAAACAGGATGCTGGATCTGCTGGAAGAGAGCGTTGGGGAGAGCAAAATGACCCCCGATGAAAAGACAGCCCTTAAACTCGATATTGGCAGAATCCCTGAAATCCTGCTGGATAACACCGACCGGAACAGAACTTCACCCTTTGCATTTACTGGCAACAGGTTTGAATTCCGTGCAGTGGGATCCTCAGCCAACTGTGCCTCCGCGATGATTGCGCTCAACTCGGTCGTAGCCTACCAGTTGATCCAATTCAAGCAGGATGTGGATGGCCTGATCAACAAGGGAGTAAAGAAAGACGAAGCTACATTCCAGGTATTGAAAAAATACATCAAAAGCTGCAAAGCCATTCGTTTTGATGGTAACGGATACAGTGAAGAATGGGCCGAGGAAGCTATAAAACGGGGCTTGACCAATATCAAAAGTGTCCCGGAAGCTTTGGGAGCTTACCTGACAGAAAACTCGCGTAAGATATTTGAAACTCTGGGAATTTTCAGCACTGTTGAACTGGAGGCACGTGTGGAAGTTGAATTGGAAAAATACACCAAGAAAATTCAGATTGAATCAAGAGTTCTTGGTGATATTGCCATTAACCACATTGTACCGATTGCCATCGCTTACCAGACTTCTTTAATTGAAAACGTACAGGGTTTAAAGGATATTTTTTCAGAGGAGGAATTTAAAGAATTGTCAGGAGCGCGTTTAAAATTAATCAGGAAAATATCTGGCCATATTTCAGCTATTAAGGCTCTTGTTAATGAGATGATAGAAGCCCGGAAAGTGGCCAATGTAATCGAAAATGGAAAAGAAAAGGCCTTTGCATACGAAAATTCGGTGCGTCCTTTCCTGGATACCATCCGCGTTCATATCGACAAGCTTGAGCTGGTGGTGGATAACGAATTATGGCCGCTGCCAAAATACAGGGAGCTGCTTTTTACCAGGTAAGAAAGGAATTACAAATTACGAAAAACCCCGGGCTTGATGTCCGGGGTTTTTTTGAATTCATAATTCGTGGTTATTTTCTGGCGTTCATCGTATCAGAGATTTTCTTCAGCCATTTAATTACCCACGATATCCCCGAATAATCTCCCACGGTAGGGATGATCCTTACCACCAGCTCGTAAATGGCAATCAGCGCCCCTGCGGCCACCTTGAAAATCCCTGGCTTCCCTGGCTCCTGCGCGATTGTATCGCGTGGGTTTATGAGATTACTTTGGACAATATTGTTTGAAAATAGAGCCACACGATACAATCGTGGCGGCAGCGGAGCATTAATGATAAGTAGCCGCCACGCGGTATTTCACAAAAAAAAAGGATGCCTTTGCAGCATCCCTCTATATTGGTTTTAATTTTCCGTTCAATCAAACATATCTTTTACTTTATCGAAGAAGTTCTTTTTCTGTCCTTCGGGGAAATCGAAGTTTTGGGAGGTTTGAAGTTTTTCGAGGGTTTTCCGCTCTTCTGCTGTAAGCTTCGTGGGAACCCAGGCATGAATTTTAACCAGCAAATCTCCTTTGCCATAGCCATTTACATCCGGCAGGCCCTTCCCCCTGAGACGAAGAACTTTTTCAGGTTGTGTTCCCGATTCAATCTTTACCTTTACTCTTCCATCGATGGTCGGAATTTCAGTGGTAGTGCCAAGAGCCATATCGGGGAATGAAAGGAACAGATTATAGATTAAATCATTTTCATCGCGGATGAGCTCGGGATGTTCCTCTTCAGAGATTAAAATCAGCAGATCACCCGGGATTCCACCACGCCTGGCTGCATTTCCCTTGCCGGTTAAAGACAGCTGCATCCCTTCGCCAACACCGGCGGGAATCTTAACAGTGACCACTTCTTCTCCAAGCACAATCCCTTCGCCATAACATCCATCACATTTTTCGGAAATGATTTTTCCTTCTCCTCCACAAGAGGGGCAGGCCGAAGTCGTTTGCATCTGGCCAAGAAAGGTATTGCTGATCCGCGTTACCTGTCCGGTACCTCTGCAGGTGGAACAGGTTTTAAAGCCGCTGCTCCCCTTAGCGCCGCTTCCGTGACATTCGTTACAGGTGACGTATTTCTTTACTTTTAATTTTTTCTCAGCTCCGTGAGCCACTTCATTCAGGTCAAGGGATACCTTTACCCGTAAATTGGAGCCATGATTGACACGCTGGCTTCTTCCTCCTGAACTGAAGCCGCCAAATCCGCCAAATCCACCGCTTCCGAAAATATCTCCGAACATGGAGAATATATCGTCCATGGTTCTGGCCCCGCCATATCCGCCCTGTCCTCCAAGGCCTGCATGGCCAAACTGGTCGTATCGCTGCCTCTTTTCCTGATTGCTCAGGACTTCATACGCCTCAGCAGCTTCCTTGAACATCTCTTCGGATTGCTTATCTCCTGGGTTTTTATCCGGATGGTATTGGATGGCTTTTTTCCTGTACGCCTTTTTTATCTCATCAGGGCTGGAATTTTTATTAACTCCTAATACTTCGTAATAATCTCTTTTCGACATTTTTAGTTTTTTGAGTAGAGACGCGATTCATCGCGTCTGATTTATCGCGTCTGATTCATCGCGTCTCTACAAATCATTATTTCCAGTCGTAATTGGCTATCGCCGATCTTCGATTCGTAATTCGTAATTTTCGTAATTTACAAAGGGCAGGGGCCCCCTGCCCCTATTCGCCAACCACCACTTTGGCAAACCGGATCACCTTATCGTTCAGATAAAATCCCTTTTGGATTACATCCAGAATTTTCCCTTTCATTTCATCAGAGGGAGCAGGTATTTTTGTGACTGCTTCATGCAAATCGGTATTGAAAACTTCTCCCAAAGCATCTATTTCCTTTAAACCATTTTGACTGGCAAAATCCTTGAATTTGTTATTAATAAGTTTTATACCTTCTTTGGTCGCTTCCAGATCAAGGCCTTTTTCCATTGCTAAAACAGCTCTTTCCACATCGTCTATCAGGGGAAGAATATTTTGCATGACCGATTCACCGGCCGAACGGGTTAATTCCATCTTTTCCCGTAAGGTGCGTTTACGGTAGTTGTCAAATTCGGCTGAAAGACGAAGATACTTGTCATTTATTTTAGCAAGACTATTTTCCAGTTCTGCCACAATGGTCTCAAAAGTGGCTGTCTTTTCTTCTTTTTCTTCGGATTCTTCAGTCGCCGCTTCAGGTGATATTTCCAATTGTTCGTCTGAATTTTCCTGCAAATCTTTTTTTACTGATCCCTCATTCGAGTTATTTCTCTTATTTTCCTGATGATTTCGGTTATTATTTTCCTCGTTTTCTCTTTTGTTCACCATCTGTCTTAATTCTTTTAAATAATATGTAGCCAATAAAATCATTCTTCAAAAAATTTGCCAAAACAACAGGGAGCGACAAATTGACGTTAGATAAAGAGATTATCTGACAAAAAATCCATTTACAAAAATAGATCAAAAAGAGGAGGGTTCATCCTCTTTGATAAAAAATAACAAATCAGAAGTTATTGGCGAATAATGTTGGCCCCAATTGCGTTCAGGCGGACATCTATATTTTCATAACCACGATCAATTTGCTCAATGTTGTCGATGGTTGATGTGCCATTTGCCGAAAGTGCCGCAATCAAAAGAGCTACACCGGCCCTGATATCCGGTGATGTCATCCTGGCGCACCGGAGTAAAGGAGATTTGTCAAGTCCAATCACTGTCGCCCTGTGAGGATCGCACAGTATGATTTTTGCTCCCATGTCCATCAGCCGGTCTACAAAGAAGAGGCGGCTCTCGAACATTTTCTGATGGATCAGAACGCTTCCTTTTGCCTGAGTGGCAATTACCAGGAAAACGCTCAGAAGGTCGGGAGTCAAACCAGGCCAGGGAGCATCGGCAATAGTCATGATTGAACCATCGATGAATGATTCAATTTCATAATGTTCCTGTGCAGGGATAAATATATCATCATTGATTCGCTGCATCCTGATCCCGAGCTTTTCAAAGGAGGCCGGAATAATACCCAGGTGTTGAAATCCTGTGTTCTTTATTGTGATCTCTGAAGCTGTCATTGCGGCCAGTCCGATAAAACTGCCTACTTCTATCATGTCCGGAAGCAAAGTGTGAGAACAACCCAGAAGAGAGGTTACTCCTTCAATGGTCAGAAGATTTGATCCAACCCCGCTGATTTTTGCCCCCATCGTGATCAGCATTTTACAAAGCTGTTGAATGTAAGGTTCACAGGCCGCATTATAGATGGTGGTAATTCCATCTGCCAGTGTGGCTGCCATAATAAGGTTGGCCGTTCCTGTAAGGGAGGCTTCATCCAGCAGCATGTAACAGCCTGTCAGTTTTTTAGCTTTTATTTTATAACAGGACGCTGCCTGATCAAATTCGAAATCAGCCCCCAATAATTCAAACCCTCTGAAATGTGTATCAAGCCTTCTCCTGCCGATTTTATCACCTCCGGGCTGAGGAATGCAACCTTCTCCGAATCTTGCTAAAAGAGGCCCCAATATCATAATTGATCCCCTTAGACTGGCTGCTTTATGGAAAAACTCAGGGGTTGAGAGATAACCGATATTAATCTGATCGGACTGAAAAGTATAATGGCCATGAGACCGATGAGTTACTTTGGTTCCCAGGTCTTTTAAAATTTCAACCAACTTGATCACATCCTGAATCTCGGGTATATTGGAAACAGAAACCTGACAGCCGGTAAGGAGAGTGGCACAAATTATTTGTAATGCTTCATTTTTAGCTCCCTGGGGGGTAAGTTCTCCTTTGAGCCGCTTTCCCCCTTCAATAATAAATCGTGCCATAAAAATCTTATTTCTCTTTTTTACGATTTGAAGATGGGATATAACTTATTTTGCCCTTTTTGCTCTGTGGTTTAAAGATCTCATTTACTTCCTGCAAACGTAAATCCGGTTTAGGCTTAAGTTTCCCCTTTGATAACTCATTTAAATCTTTTAGAATCTTGGAATCATCAACAGCATCCTTATTCCATAAAAGATATGATTTCTTCATCTGGTTGGCAATCAATTCAATATTGGTGTTTTTTGCCGGGTTTTCATCATCCATGCCGGTAGTGGCATCAATAAATTGTTGGACGATCTTACCGTAATGACGATAATCAATATCTGACTGCTGATAGGGTATCAGCTTGGGCTTTTCTGTAAATGTCTCCGGCTTTGGGGGATCATACGGGTAATCGATATCCAATTTGAAATCGGAAATAATGGCAATATGATCCCATAATTTATGTTTAAATTCAGCGATATCCCTCAGGTAAGGATACATGGTCCCCATCACATCGATAATGGCTTTCACTGCCGACATACGTTCCTGACGGTCTTCTATGGCCATGATATGCTGAACCATTTTGTGAATGTTCCTTCCATATTCAGGAAGTTTCATTTTTTGACGCTGGGTGTTATAATCTTGTTCAATCATCTTTTTATTTTTAGGGAAAATTAAACATTCTTTCCCTGATACAAAGCTAAAATTTTTAATAGAGAATTCAAACTTTAATGATTAGCGGTTCATGTTGAGAAACTTTGGGGGCTATCCATTAACCTTTAATTGTTATATCTAAGAAGGTAATAAGGTCGGTTTTGTGGTGGTTCTTCATTTCTACTAAGGTTAAAAAAATGAATACAAATAAGGTTTTTAAAAGAATTAACTTCATTCACCATTAACCTCTTGGGCTAAAGCCGAGGGTTACTCATTAACCAATAATCGGCGACAGTCGCACACCTTTTTCCTAAAGTCTTAAGTCTAAAGCCTTAACCATTACTCATTATTTGAAATCTTTAGTTTGGCAAATTTGAGAAGCAATTGTTTTTCGCCTGCATTAGGAAAGAATACCCTGGCTTTTTTCCCGGGCATTTCACCTTCAAGGTCAATGACTTTTCCCCTGCCGAATCTTTGATGTTCAACAAACATACCAACCTGGATACTTTCGGGATCGTCTGCTTCGAAATTCTCAGCTGTACTGAGACGGTTCTGAATTCTCTGACCAGGGGGTATTGTCCGCAAAGATGCTTTGCCTGATTCCTGGTTTCTCTGATACAGTTGATTTTTATTTTCAGAAATGATTTCATTGTTACGGAACATGGGAATAGACCGGCTATTGGCAAGGTTCAAATATTCCTGATCTATTTCACCTATAAAACGGCTTGGATTGCAAAACTCTGCTTTTCCCCAGCGGAACCGCTGTTGTGCAAAAGTTAACCATGCCTGGTTTTTTGCACGTGTCAGGGCTACATAAAAGAGCCTTCTTTCCTCCTCGAGTTCTGTTAAAGTAAGAGTCCCGTTAAACCCGGAAGGGAAAAGATTTTCCTCGAGCCCCACGATGAAAACATTTTTGAATTCAAGTCCTTTGGAAGAGTGAACGGTCATCAAGGTCACTCTGTCTTTATCTTCCCCTTTATCGGTATCCTGATCGGTCAGCAAAGCAACATCCTGCATGAATTCAGCCAGTGTATCCGGCCGTCCTTCTTCTGTGGCATTCAATGAAAATTCCTGTACTGCATTTAATAACTCCTGGGTATTCTCGTAACGGCTGACGTTTTCAGGAGATTTGTCGTGATAAAGCTCCTTGAGAATGCCTGTTTCAGAAGCTATTTGGTTAGTCATGGTATAAGCCTCCGAGGATTCTGCAGCAGCAATAAAACTATTTATCAATCCGGTAAATTCAGCTATTTTTTTTATTGTACCCGCGTTAATGCCTGCCTGGTGCATCTTTTCCGGATCTGTTGCCAGTTCCCAGATACTTAATCCCAGAACTGCGGCGTTCTCCTCAAGTCGACCCATTGTAGTTGCTCCAATACCTCTGACAGGATAGTTGATGATTCTTTTGAATGCTTCATTATCCCTTGGATTAATTGTCAATCTGAAATAAGCCAGGATATCCTTTATTTCTTTGCGGTCATAAAATGAAAGCCCGCCAAATATTTTGTAAGGAATGTTCTTTTTTCTAAGTACTTCCTCAAATACACGGGATTGGGCATTCGTTCGATAAAGAATTGAGAAATCAGAATAATTGTCGTAATCTCTCATTCTCCGGTCAAAGATTTCATTTGCGACAAGGTATCCTTCTTCCTGTTCGTTAATGGCATTCAGTACTTTGATTTTATCTCCCTGATCATTTTCACTAAAGACATTCTTCTGCAACTGATGCTTGTTTTTTGCAATCAGGCTATTGGCCGCATTGACAATTAACTGCGTGGAACGGTAATTCTGTTCCAGTTTGTAAACTTTATAATCAGGATAGTCGTTCTTGAAGTTGAGAATATTTTCAATCCTTGCTCCCCTGAAAGAATATATACTTTGTGCATCATCTCCTACCACAGATAAGTTGTGATGGTTCTCTGCCAGTCTTTTTACTATCAGGTACTGCGAAAAGTTAGTATCCTGATATTCATCCACCAAAATATAATGAAACTTGTCCTGGTATTTTTTAAGTATCTCCGGGTAATTGCGGAAAAGAATATTGGTGACGAGCAGAAGATCATCAAAATCCATTGCTCCGGCATTTCTGCAACGTCTGGCATATTCACTATAAATTTCTCCCATGCGGGGAATCCTTGCCGCCTGATCTGCTTCTTTAAACTGAGGATTCTGTAAATAGGCTGCCGGAGTGACCAGATTGTTTTTGGCCGTGGATATTCTGTTCATAACAAGTCCCGGCTTATAGGTATTATCTTCCAGATTAAAGCTTTTGATGATCGTCCTGATGAGGCTTTTTGAATCCTGAGTATCGTAAATAGTAAAGCTGGAGGGATAACCTATCGTTTCATGCTCGAACCGGAGTATTTTTGAAAAAATGGAGTGAAATGTGCCCATCCAGAGATGCCGGGATATATCGTCCCCTACGACTGAAGCAATGCGTTCCTTCATTTCGCGGGCTGCCTTGTTCGTGAAAGTGAGGGCCAGAATAGAGGAAGGAGAAACTCCTTTATTCAGTAAATGAGCAATACGATAAGTAAGCACCCGCGTCTTGCCGGATCCTGCACCTGCGATAATAAGGGAGGGTCCCTCTGTATTTATTACAGCTTCGCGTTGGGCACTGTTCAGATTTTCAAGATATTTGTACAAATTATTTTTTATCCGCAAAGATAGCCTGAATGGAGATAATAGTCACCTTTAAAAGATAAATAATTCCTAAATCAGAAGCTGAAACAGAAATAAATTGAAGAAAGCTTATGAGATTATTTGTATAATTGTATTATAATAAATGAAGATCTGTTTTGATGAGAATAATTCATTTAAGAAGATTGTTTTTTTGGGGTAGTTTTTCTTTGATTTTCTTTCTTCAGGAAAGAATTGAAGCTCAATCGTTATCAGCACCAACTGCTTCTTTTTCTGAGATGACTTCTTATCCGGTCTTTACACCAAACGACAGGATTTACTACTTCTGCGGAGTTAGGGAACATCAGAATGGATCATTAACTGCTGTTTCATCGGGTCCGACTGTTACTTTTACATGGGAAAAGTACAATCCTTCAACAGGTAATTTTGATTTTATTATTGCTGAGAGCGCCGTTTCTTCTTCTTTGACCGGATTAGCCGATGGAGGATACCGTGTCAGATTCAATGATTCCGGGAATGATTATTTATTCCGGGCATGGGTATTTAATTCATGGGTTCAATCCACGGCAGCAATAACTGAATCATCCTGTGAATCATTTCTGCTTCAGGGATCGGTATCAGGTCCCGTTCTCCAATATTATGATTTGAGAACAAAACAGTTGATTTCAGTTAATCCTGATTTTAAATATCTTTGGACATCTGATAATAAGGTAATTGCCGCAATTCAGAATTCACAGGTGAGTCCTCCTCCATCAAAAAACAGTGTTTACAGATTTGAAGTGACAAACCGGTCAGGTTGTAGTGATTTTGCAGAGGTTACCTATGAATCCATTGTTCCTAAATCCGGATTCTCCTGGAGCACTGATCAAAAGTCAGATCCCCAGTATGCATACCCGGAGGCTCCGGTAAAAATTGAATTCCATAATCAGTCTGAAAATGCAGATGCTGATAAATACGAGTGGTATTTATTCAAGGACAGGAAAGATATTGATGATCAAAGTTCCGTAGCCGGGAAGAAAGATTCAATCCTGATTACAATTTACGATGAGAATCCTGTTTATACCTATGAAAATTCAGGACGCTACATGGTCAAATTAGTGGCGGCGAAAGAAACAGCCAATTTTACCTGCCGCGATACATTTTATCTGAAAAATTACATTGTCGTGGATACGTCACTGGTCAAGGTGGCACCGGTCTTTACACCTAATGGCGATGGGATCAATGACATTTTAATTATAAAAACCAGATCCCTTAAATCTCTGGATTTTCAGATCTTTAATCGTTGGGGGAATTCGGTGCATCATTTTTATAGGAATGACTATATTCCTGAAGATTCTGAAATTGCTGCCTGGAATGGCCGAATTGGGGATAAACCAGCTTCACCGGGAGTTTATTTTTATGTGGTAGACGCCCAGGGACGTGATGGTGAACACAGAAAGAAAAAGGGATTTATTCAGATAATCTGGTAATCCGGTAAATAATAAGTATATGAAATGAAATAACGTCGTATTTTAGATTGACGGATTTTATTTTAAAAATGAATTCCATTTTATTATATTATGTAAGTTCTTTTTTAAAAAGCCGGGACGAACCTGGTACGAACCGAATACGGACTTAATACGAGGAGAGTCCCTGTGAATTTTAGTTGTATTATTGTTAAATAACAAAGAGATCGTAAAACACGACCTCAATTTTTTCTTATTACTTAATTAGGATTTCATGAATGAAGATTTTTATAAGCTTCGAAAGATTTTGATGGAACAGAATGAATGGCCTCTGCTTTATTATTTCAAATTCATAGTTCCAAATGATAAAGCGAAAATTGAAACTGTAAGACTACTTTTTCCTGATCCTTCAAAAATAAATTACAACACATCAAGAGATGTCAATTATATCGCCATTTCCTGTAAGCAGTATATGCCTGATGCTGATTCGATAATAGACATTTATCAAAAAGCCAGTTCAGTCGAGGGAATTATCGCCCTTTGATTTTAAAACTATAAATTGTCATTAACTTACTTATTTAGATACTATGCTTAAAGGAATAATGATGCTGATTACAGTATCATTGTCATTATTACAACCTATACTATGCCAGGATCTTAGGGATAAAATCCTAAAACTTCCGGATATTATTTCAGTTGAAAAAATGGAGAATAATCCTTTCTTTGAGGAGGCCTATGTCATTATGATCAAACAACCTCTTGATCACCAAAATCCGGGAATGGGTTATTTTCCCCAAAGGATTATACTCTCTCATCTTGACAACACAGAGCCGGTTGTCTTTATCACTGAAGGATATAATGCTGACAATGCGGTAGGTCCAAAGTATTTAAATGAATTATGCCCAATTTTATACGCTAATCAGTTATTTGTTGAGCATCGTTTTTTTGGAAAATCTGTTCCGGATACCATGAAATGGAAATATCTTACGGTCGAGAATGCAGCAGCAGATCATCATCATATAGCCGAAATTTTCAAACAAATCTATCCGGGTAAGTGGATCAGTACAGGTATTAGCAAAGGAGGACAGGCTTCGTTATATTACCGTTTATTGTTTCCTGATGATGTGACAGAGACCATCGCTTATGTAGCACCGCTGAATTATTCAGTTGAAGAGAACCGTCACGATCGTTTCATCAGGCATAAAACCGGGACCGCCGGGGAAAGAAAATCAGTAATGAATTTCCAGCGTGAAGTTTTAAAAAGGAAAGCGGAGATTCTTCCGTTGTTCGAAAATTACTGTAATGGGAAAAAGTATGTTTTTAATGCTACGATAAGCGAAATCTATGACTATTGTGTTCTTGAGTATTCCTTTTCTTTCTGGCAATGGGGCCGTTCAGTTAAAGAAATTCCACCATTCGGTTCATCAAAAGATGATCTTTTGGCCTATTTCGTCAAAGCAGTCTCTCCCGATTACTTTGACCGGATAAGCGGGAAAGTGGTGGTGCCATTTTTTGTCCAGGCACACCGGGAACTTGGATATTATGCCTACAATACTAAACCTTTTGAAGACCTGATGCAATTGCGGAGTACCAAAGGTTACCTGGCCAGGTTATTTGTTCCGGAAGATGCAGTTTTTCCTTATGATGCGGATTTGAGTGTTCAGCTCCAAAAGTTTCTCAAGCATAAGGCAAAGAACATTTTATTGTTATACGGTGAAAATGATCCATGGACTGCATCTGCTGCAAAACCGGGAAGGAATAAAAATGTTGTTAAAATTCTTATGAAGGATGGATGTCATCTTACCCGTATCAACGGTCTTTCCAGGAAACAACAGGAATTGGCAATAGGGAAGATGAAAGCCTGGATGAACTAACCGGCGATTCAATTACCCAGGAAATTCCTTTCTGAAAATTACTTTTGAAAATCATAACTTCAGCAATGGAAATTCGTAATACGATTTACTTTAATATTGAAAGTAATGAAAAAGAAAATCGGAATTATAGGATCGGGAGTGGTCGGACAGACTCTTGAACCATGCATTTAAACTGCTGAAATAAACAATTTTAAAAGAGTTTGGATACTTCTTTCTTTAATTCATTTAATGCAATGGCAACCGGATCGTTATCTTCTTGAATGTAATTATCAAATATTTTCTTGCTGAGACTTAATGCAGGAGCATTGTCCTCTACTTCTTCTGATGATTTGTTGACGATTCCTGTCAGTTTTTCTCTTGCTCCCCTGATGGTCTCCCAAAGGATAGGTGAAATATAAATTTGCTGGGAAAGATTGTGCTCAAATTCCTGCCTGATATTGGTCAGTAATTCCTGATGATACTGACCGGCCGATTTATCCCGGGGATTGACCCTTACCAGCAGGGATTGAGGTGAGATTCTTTCCAGAAACAGAGTAAATCGTTCATAGGCCTGCAATCTTAACGGAGTTATTTTTCCCATATTCTGAACCCTGAATTCAAATTCTCTCTGCTTTTGAGAATTTTCAAGCATATCGCGAAACAAAAAATAAGCAGTTAGAAAAACGATAAGGGCCGGTAATACAATTTTCAGGATTTCCCAAAAAGAATTAATGTCAGTTCCCATAAGTAAAAATAAATGCAGTTAAGTTATCTTCCCTGTTCGGTCTTCTCCGGGGATTTCTTAACCATGGTTTGTGAACGCGTTAAATAATTAAATTCAAAAAATATCAGCATAAAATAGATCAAGGTCAGAACAGCCAGAATTTTATAATTTCTTCTTCCTGTCCGCTGAAAAAACAGAGCTACTGCGGCCAAAGCCCCTCCAATGGCTGATTGCCAGCCCGGGACTTTCAGCGAATTGATAGCAGCGGCTGTTGCATTTTCTTCTGTCAAAAAACCTCCAAAAAGATTAAAATACAGCGAAGTCAGACCTGTAACGATTAAAATAATCCATCCAATACGGGTCCAGAAATCCTTTTTTTCAACAAAACCAACTATTACAGCGACAATTCCCAGGAAAATTCCCCATTGTGGAATAACAGCCGGAAAATAGAATTGGGAATAAGTCATAAATCCTGATTTAAGATTAAGGTGCAAATTAACAAAATTCCCCGATATCCGTATTTATCTCAGAGCAATATTATTCCTGATTAAAAATTGGAGTATTTTTGGTTTTTTTAAAATGGAAAATGAAGAATGAATTAACCGTAAATCCTAAAGCTAAGGGATTGATTTTTGATATTGATGGCACAATCGCTGATACAATGCCAATTCACTTTGTTGCCTGGAGAGAGGTATGTGCTGAACAGGGAATAGAGTTTACCCCTGAATTGTTTGCCGAAGTTACCGGTGTGCCTTCGCTTCAAACAAGCCAGTTTTTAAAGAAAAAATTTTACAAGAATTTCGATGAGAAAGAGTTTTCCCTGAAGAAGGAAGAAATTTTTGAGAAGAATATGGATAAGGCAAAGCCGATTGATCCGGTGGTAGACTTAATCCACAAATACAAAGGAAAGCTTCCAATGGCCTGCGGAACCGGGGGGTCTCAGTCCTTAGCCTGGCAAACTTTAAAAATTGCCGGCGTTGCGGATTGCTTTGAACATGTTGTATCAGCAGAGAATGTGAAAAATCATAAACCTCATCCGGATACTTTTCTTAAAGCAGCTGAATTGATTCATGTCTCACCAGAAGATTGTCAGGTCTTTGAAGACGGTAAACTGGGCCTTGACGCGGCTGCGGCAGCAGGAATGATGAGTACAGATGTTACAAAGTATTATAAAGTGACCATTGGACGGGAAATTTGATGAAATAGTCCTTTATTTTGCCTTGCTCTGTATTTTTATCCGGCTTTCTGTTTCAGATATTTTCAGGTTGAGATAGTTTTCTGTAATTTAGGAGATTGGTTTTTAGACAATTTATGGATTTTAAAATTATATCTGATTTTCATCCAACAGGAGATCAGCCGGAAGCTATTGAACAGTTAACTAATGGTATTTTATCGGGAGTACCCTATCAGACCCTGGTTGGAGTCACCGGTTCAGGGAAGACATTTACCATGGCTAATGTGATTGAAAGAGTACAGAAACCCACCCTGATCCTTAGCCACAACAAGACACTGGCAGCACAGCTTTACGGAGAGATGAAGCAGTTCTTTCCTGAAAATTCGGTTGAATATTTTGTATCTTATTACGATTATTATCAGCCGGAAGCTTACCTTCCCACGACAGATACCTTTATAGAAAAAGATCTCTCCATAAACAAGGAGATTGAAAAATTAAGATTGAGTACCACATCAGCTTTGCTGTCGGGAAGAAAAGATGTGATTGTAGTATCTTCTGTTTCATGTCTTTATGGAATTGGTAATCCTGAAGATTTCCATGCAAATGTTACTACGGTCAGGGTGGGGGAAAAAATAAACCGTAATGCCTTTCTCCACAAATTGGTTGATGCAATGTATTCACGAAGCGAGGTGCTTTTTGAACGCGGAAATTTCAGGGTTAAGGGCGATACCGTGGATGTATTTCCAGCCTATGCCGATGACGCAGTGCGGATTGTTTTTTTTGGAGATGAAATAGAAGAAATTGCAACTTTTGATCCCGCTACCGGTTATGCGATTAAAGATGAGCAGATGGTGGTCATCTACCCTGCTACTATTTTTGTTACAACAAAGGAGAGCATTCAATTGGCTATACGGCAGATTCAGAATGATCTGATGGCCCATATTGATTTCTTCAAGAGACAGGGCAAACATATTGAAGCTAAACGGATCGAGGACCGGGTAACCTATGATCTTGAGATGATCCGTGAATTGGGCTATTGTCCCGGAATTGAAAACTATTCAAGATATTTCGACCGGCGCGCCCCCGGTTCAAGACCTTTCTGCCTGATCGATTATTTTCCGGAAGATTTCATGATGATTATTGATGAGAGTCACGTGACCATGCCGCAGATTCATGCAATGTATGGAGGAGACCGGTCCAGAAAAGTGACTCTTGTGGATTATGGATTTCGCCTCCCGGCTGCCATAGATAACCGGCCTCTTAAGTTTGAAGAGTTTGAGGATGTTGTAAAGCAAATTGTCTTTGTAAGCGCTACTCCGGCCGATTATGAATTGCAGAAGAGTGAGGGAGTTGTAGTGGAGCAGATTATCAGGCCAACGGGATTGCTTGATCCAATGATAGAGATCAGGCCGAGGAGTAATCAGATTGATGATCTGATGGAAGAAATTCATCAAAGAAGTGAAAAAAATGAGAGAACTCTCGTTACCACCCTCACGAAACGCATGGCCGAGGAACTGACTAAATACCTTACCAGGTTAAATATCCGTTGCCGTTATATTCATTCTGATGTGGAAACGATGGAACGTGTTCAGATCATGGAGGATTTGCGAAAGGGCGTATTCGACGTACTGGTTGGAATAAATCTTTTAAGAGAAGGACTTGATCTTCCGGAAGTATCCCTGGTGGCCATTCTCGATGCTGATAAGGAAGGATTTTTGCGTTCTGAACGTTCCCTTACTCAGACAGCCGGCCGGGCTGCCCGAAACCTTAACGGCACGGTTATTATGTACGCCGATAAGATTACCGATTCAATGCAAAGAACCATTGATTCAGCAAACTATAGGAGAAACAAACAAAACAATTATAATGTGGCGAATGGAATTACTCCAACACAGATTATAAAACCTACACGAGAGATTATCGGATTGGAATACAGGCCTGAACCTGCACCCCGTCCGGGAGTATATGTATCACCGGAAAATGCTGATGTAGCTGCCGATCCTGTTGTACACTATATGAGCGCCGATGCTCTTGAGAAGGCAATCCTGAAGACAAAAAAAGAGATGGAGAAAGCGGCCAGGGATCTTGATTTTATTGAAGCAGCCAGATTGAGGGATGAAATGTACCGCATGCAGGAATTATTAAATGATCGAAAGAATGGATAAAATTACCGCTGCCGTTGCCCTTGCCATGATTCAGGAAAATGAAGGCGACCGAAAGAGAATAGAACACTCGATGAAAGTTTTTTCCTATGCCCAGACTCTGGGCGTTCTCGAAGGGCTTGAGCCTGAAACCCAACAGATACTGGAGATCACTGCCTTGCTTCACGACATTGGGATTCACATCTCAGAGCAAAAATACAATTCTTCCGCAAGCAGTTACCAGGAATTGGAAGGTCCAACGGTAGCGGGTGAGATATTACGGAAAATGCAGCTTTCCCGGCACGTGGTTGACCGGATTTGTTACATCATTTCCCGCCATCATACGTACTCTGCGATAGATGGTCCCGATTTTCAGTTGTTGGTGGAGGCAGATTTTCTGGTTAATTCCGTTGAGGATATGATGACCGAGTCCCAGATTCTCAGCTTTTCACAAAAATATTTCCAATCCAATAGCGGTAAATATTTTCTGAAATTGTTGTTCCCCGATTATTTCAAGGGAGCATAATCATTCTTTAATTCTTACTGGCTCGTCCTGATTTTCCCCTTTCCCCCCTTTCCCCCTGTTACTATTTTTCCCTGTTATTTCACAGGAAATACAATTATTGTGCCACCGCCCGGGAACCGGTCATGAGCAATTAACGTTGGGCTTGTTTTAAATGACAGCGAAGCCTATGACGCAAGGTGATAATGTTAATTATTGTACTAAATGACTAATTCTTCAGTGATTCCAATCTCTCTTTCAGTATCTTAATCTTCTCTTCTGCGTCTGCCTGTTTCTTTTTCTCAAGTTCCACAACCTGGGCCGGGGCATTTTTGACAAACCGTTCGTTGCTCATCTTTCTCATCACCGAATCAAGGAATCCGAGGGTGTATTTCAGCTCTTCCTTAATTTTGTCAATTTCTTCTTCGAGGTTCATCGCGCTGCCGAGCGGGATATAGAAAGCGGAGGTCCCAACACGGAATGACATCGATCCTGAGACTTCTTCGTTTACCTCCTTAAGTTCGGAAAGGTTCCCCATCTTAACAAGAATTGGATTCAATTCAGGCACATATCCTTTTTCTCCAGGGATAATGTACAGGGAAAGCTGTTCTTTGTTGGCAATCTCTTTTTCTTTACGAATGGATCGTATGCCAGTAATCGCTTCCTTGAGCATTTCAAACTTGTCAGTCACTTCGTCATCAGGAGCAACAGAGGCCGGCCACGACTGGACCATAATGGATTGACCGGATTCGCGTTCCTTTAAAAGCTGCCAGATCTCTTCCGAGATAAATGGCATAAAAGGATGCAATAGGCGCAATACCTGATCGAAGAGTTCAATGGCTTCATCGTAAGTCTTTTGATCAATGGGCTGCTGATAAGCCGGTTTGATGATTTCCAGGAGCCATCCGGAGAATTCATCCCGAATGGTATTGTATATCAACATCAATGCATCACTCAGCCTGTATTTGGAGAAATGATCATCGATGGTCAGGATGACCTCGCTGAGTTTAATTTTAAACCATTCGATGGCCAGTCTTGAATGTTCGGGCTGAGCCAAAGCAGGATCAATTTCCCAGCCTTTAATCAGCCTCAGTGAGTTCCATATCTTTGAACTAAAGTTTCTTCCCTGTTCTGGCAGTGATTCATCGAAAAGCAGGTCTCCGCCTGCCGGGGAACAAAGCAGCATTCCGACACGAACTCCGTCTGCCCCGTATTTTTGCATCAGTTCGATGGGATCGGGTGAGTTGCCGAGCTGCTTCGACATTTTTCTTCCTTTCTTATCACGGACCATCCCTGTGAAATAAACATCTTTAAATGGAAGATTATTCCTCAGTTGATGCCCAGCCATAATCATCCTGGCGACCCAGAAGAAAATAATATCATGCCCTGTTACCAGAAGATTGGTGGGATAGTAATAATTGATTTCTTTATTTTCAGGGTCATTTACACCGTCAAATACGGATATTGGCCATAGCCAGGAAGAGGCCCAGGTATCCAGCACATCTTCTTCCTGTCGTAAATCTTCAAAGCTGAGATTCTGATTGCCTGATTTTACTCTTGCCAGTGCAAGCGCCTTCTGATCATTTTCAGCAACCACAAACGAACCATCCGGAAGGTAATAAACCGGGATGCGGTGACCCCACCATAACTGGCGTGAGATACACCAATCCTTGATGTTTTCCATCCAGTGGCGATAAAGGTTCTTGAATTTGGAAGGGTAAAACCTGATCTCATCTGATTCAACTGAATCCAGTGCAGGTTTTGCCAGTTCACCCATCTTCAGGAACCATTGAGCCGAAAGCTTGGGTTCAATCGGAACATCGGTCCGCTCTGAGTAGCCGACTTTATTGTTATAATCTTCAATCTTTACCATGTTCCCTGCTTTCTCGAGCATCGGGATAATCTGCTTGCGCGCTTCGAATCGGTCGACTCCAATCAGCAGCTGGGCTTTTTCGCTCAGGGTACCATCGTCATTGAAAGTATCAATGACTTCCAGGTGATGGCGAAGACCTATTTCATAGTCATTTTCGTCATGGGCCGGGGTGATCTTCAAACAGCCGGTTCCAAACTCCATGTCCACATAATCATCCTGGATAATGGGAACAAGCCTGTTGACCAAAGGAACAAAAACCTTCTTTCCCGCAAGATGCTTAAAGCGCTCATCGTTCGGATTCACGCAAACGGCCGTATCGCCCAGTATAGTCTCAGGCCGGGTTGTTGCAACAGTAACATACTGATCGTCTGTTCCTTCAATCTTATACCTGACGTAGTAGAGCTTTGATTTTTCTTCCTTGTAATTGACTTCTTCATCTGACACAGCGGTTTTTGCTGCTGGGTCCCAGTTGACCATCCTTACCCCGCGGTAGATAAATCCTTTTTCGTAAAGATCAATGAATACCTTGATCACAGAATCAGACCTGAGTTTATCCATGGTAAAACAGGTGCGGTCCCAGTCACAGGATGCGCCCAGCTTCTTAAGCTGTTCAAGAATAATCCCGCCATGTTTGTGAGTCCACTCCCAGGCGTGTTCCAGAAACTCTTCCCTCGAGAGGCTGTCTTTCCTGATTCCTTCGTTGAGGAGTTTGGCAACCACCTTTGCTTCTGTGGCAATCGAGGCATGATCGGTCCCGGGAACCCAGCATGCATTTTTCCCCTGCATCCTGGCACGGCGAATCATAATATCCTGGATGGTATTGTTCAGCATATGGCCCATATGAAGGACTCCTGTCACGTTGGGCGGAGGGATGACAATAGTAAACGGCTCACGATCATCCGGTTCCGAATGAAACAGTTTGTTTTCAAGCCAGTATTTGTACCATTTATCCTCTACAACCGTAGGGTCATATTTGCTTGGGATCTCCATAATTGCCATTTTCTTGATCTGAATCATTAAAGGGTACAAAAGTAGGAAAAAGAGGGGAAAAGTTAATGAGGAATGCTAATATATGAATAGATTATGAGTTAGAGAATAGAAAATTAATTCTATATCCTAAAATCAGCTTTGCAATTGTTACAATAATAAGTATTTCTTATGTTGTTAAAAGGAATAAAAGACAATAAAGAAAAAAATACAACTGCAATTTTTTTGAATCTATTCATTCCCAGACCAAATGATACGTCATTCGAATTACAAATGGGGCATCTTGGATTCTTAAGATCGGATTGATTGGCAATTAACAAATTCGCTTTTTCATAATCTTTTTCATCAATCATAATCTGGATGCCAGCGCCTAACATATTATTGTAGTGAGGCATTAGTGTGGTGAAATTCTCATTGGTCAGGAAACACTCTATTCCTTCATTTTCTAATATGTTTTTTGCCATATTAGCTTCAATAATATTACCGCAGGTGGTTAAACTAATAATGCTCATATCTAAGTGAAAGAAATTGAATATTTTATGGCGTTGCTGCCTCACTTGCTATCGGGTCCGGCAGAAAAAAGGTCGGCTGCAGCGCCAAGACCAGCTGTGCGGGCAGGACTTGCAGGGGAGAGACGATAATCTCCTTTTGCTGCATTGATAAAACTTGGCTCTCCAGTGAGTGATTGCTCATCGGTATCGCCAATCACCGCTTTGCCTGTAGCATACAACCAATTGTCTTTAATCGTATTGTCAGGCGTTTCGTTTAGTTTAAGCAAAACTCCACTGGATCCGGTAATAATGTTTTTAGCAATCCTGTTCTCGTGAGGGGCTATTGTACATTCCATGACCGGATTGGCAAAGTAAGGTGCTTTGCCCCACCGCTCCTGCACATGCCGCGAATTTCGATTGGGCCCCAATATTATTCCATACTGGCCACAATCTGCAATGGTATTGTTGGTGACAACGCAGCCATAAACTGGAAGATAGGCGGCTGGATGCTTTGTGTCCGGAGTACCATAGTAGAGAATAATGCCTGTTTCCTTGCAGCCGATCATCACATTATTGGTTACCGTGTGACCATGATTGGAGAGCCGGATGCCCCCGCTGCAGTTTTCAAATCTGTTTCCATCGAAAATATTTTCATGGCCGGTCCTGTTGACTATTTCCCCTTTGCAATCCCTAAAAATGTTATTACGGATTGTATTTCCGGTGGATTTAACGCTGATGATTTCATCCTCACCATCGCAGCGCAGAAACAGATTGTTTTCAACCAATGTTTCAGTAAAAAGATCAGCATAAGGAATAGCGGACTGACCAAGCTGAACTGTTTCGGCCCCGTTTGCTTTCATTTCAGGCACATCCTGGAATAAATTATGATCGATGCGATTTCTAGCCGGAGGGCCTTCACGAAGCGAATTGTCATCAATCAGCACAATGATTGAGCGATACTGTATATCGATGAAACGGCAATGGTCAACCCGGTTATCGCAAGCCCTGTTCTTAAAATTCACCGTCGAGTAATATCCCGGCTTTATGTGCTCAAACCGGCAGCCGGTGAGCCTGCAATGTGAACTATGATCGAATTGAATGACACCGCGTTTTGCTTTCACGAGTTCGCAGTTGTTCAAAACCAAGTCCCGTATTTCTATATAACTGCCGGTGAAATCCAGCTCGGTTTGTCCTGTCAAAATAGCCTGACCCGGCGATTCTGCCCGGAACACGATTGGCCGATCGACCTCCCCGTTAACTGCGAGGTTCAATTTGAAATCGGGATACGAACCTTTGGCAAGGACGATTTCGTCACCAGGCTGAGCTCTTTGTAATGCGGCTTTGGCTTCATCAGCCGAGCTGACATGAATAATTTCTGCCTGAACGAATTTAGTGGTGACTCCAGGTACCCCTAACACAATTATCAGACACAACAGATGTAAAAATTTTCTTTCAAAGGCCATTGGAACTCTTTTAATTATTTTCTCTTAATACCAAGGTCAAAAATATAAAAATTAAGTTGATAGCCCAATTGCCCTTTTCATTTCAATTCATAGTCATTTACTAATACTCCCGCTGAGATATTCAATTTTGATGTTAGTTTCCTGATCATTTCAAGCGTTAATTTCCGTTTGCGGTTAAGAATCTCAGAAACCCTGTTTTTTCCTCCCAGAGCATCAGCCAAATCTTTTTGTTTGAGATTCAGCTCTTCCATTCTGATTTTAATAGCTTCAATCGGATCGGGAGCTTCAATTGGATAATGTTTTTTCTCATAATCGTCTATCATTAATCCTAGTATATCAGTTTCATCGCTCTCGGCTGTTCCGATCTTTGCGTCAAATATTTCTTCCAGCCTTTTTAACGCTTTCTGATAATCGTTCTCTGTTTTTATTGGTTTCAGATTCATTTGTTCTTTTTAAATTGTATTTGCATTCACCCTGTCATACTCCGAATGAGTTCCAATAAACCGGATAAAAATCAGTTGTTTCTCAAAATTAAATTTGGCAATCAATCTGTAGAAATTACCTTTAATGTTAAAAACAATTCTGTTATCCTTTAAAATACTTGCACTTCCATAAGTTCCCTTGACGTCGTTGGGAGATCCTCAATCTGAGTTCATGGACGTTTCGTACCATATTTTCAACCATATTTTCAAATACTGCTCTGAATCAGGATGCTTTTCCCAAAAAGCTCTCAAGGTACTTTTTGCAAAAATTCTTTCCATTTTAACTCATTACGGAAGTAAAGATATAAAATAATTCCCAGTTTGGGAACTTATTATCAATTTAAATATTCTTCAGTAATTTTCATAAATTGATTCTAAAAAGATCGTGATTGTATGACTACCTATGTCGACAACATTGTTTCCTTAAATCATATCCTTATTCCTCAACCCTTAATGTATTTAAAAATCCATAAGAGTATGCGAATAATCTGCCGGATAGATTACTGCATTCATTATCTGTAATCATTCTAATTAATGCTTCTTTCTCAAATTTCATATAAATATTTTGTAATCATTACAATTATTTAATAGGTTTGGACCATTAAGTCATATGCTTTTTTTTCTCTTGGAATGAGCGCCATTTTAAGCGCCTGAACTTATTATGAACATTTTAAAAATATTTATCTTAGTGTTATTCATTATTCCCGAAGGAATATTTGCACAGAAAGACACATTGGATTTGACGGACTCACCAGCTAAGGATTTTGTTCAGATGTCAGAATACGCCAGTGGTACAGGCTTTCTGATATCAAATAATGGATATATTGTTACCTGTCATCATGTGATTGAAGATGCAAAGATCGTTAACATAAGGGGTATAAATGGTGATTTTGAAAAAATCGTTAGAGCTGCTGTTGTGGCCAAAGATGGGAAACATGATCTTGCAATCTTAAAAGTTGACTGTAAACTTGTTAAAAATGTACCCTTTGCTGTAAATTGGGACGCACTGGATGTGGGACAGGATGTATTTACTCTTGGATACCCATTGAAAAGTGAACTTGGCGAAGAAATTAAACTGACCAATGGTATTGTCAGCTGCAGTTCCGGATACCAGGGAGACAATTCCATGTACCAGGTATCGGCACCCATCCAGCCCGGGAATAGCGGCGGCCCTTTATTTGATAAAGAGGGGAATATCGTAGGGGTGATGATTGCCAAGTATACAGCTGCCGAAAATGCCAGTTATGCTGTAAAATCAAACTATTTAAAAAAGCTGATAGAATCCCTTCCCGAAAAAATTACCCTCAATGATTCTAATGTGTTGGAAGGAAAACCTTTGACTGAACAGGTAAAAATCGCAAGAAATGATGTTTTGATGATCGAAGTTATCAATCACAACAACAAAACGATGGCTTCTGAGCAGTAAACTTACAGGTTTCAATTGGTTACATAATCTGCACGAAGAAATAACCTGCCCCCGGCATTGATCTTTCCGGTTTTCTTCTGATTCTTTTAATTTTTAACTACCTTAGCCTGCCATGGAGCAGTTGTTTTACATAGGCAGGATAGGAGAAGAGGAGGTGAGGCAGATTGGATCATCGGCCAATGAACCTCATACCCATGATTACGAAGAACTGCTCATCGGAATGGAAGGGAACCTGGAGCATTTCATCGATTTCGAGTCCGGTTATCTTACCGCACCCTACATTAGTTTTGTAACGAAAGGTAAAATCCATCGGGTGAAGCCCGGGCTTCAAGATGGGAAGAGCAGTATTTGGGTCATCCGGTTTAAGAGCGAGTTTATCCCGGAGATCACATTCCATTTGTATTATTATTACCATTATAACGCCAATCTTCAGATGCAGCCAGGTCAGTGTTTCCATGAAATGACAGCCATATGTGAGCTCATGTTCAATGAAACACAGCAGGACGATACTAATTTTGCCGTGATCCGGCACCTTCTCAGTGCATTGTTTATCAAGATTGAAACGGAGAGAAAAAAGCAGGAGGTGGGCGATGGTACTATTGCAAAGACTCAGAATATTACTTTTAAAAACTTCCTGAAAATCCTTGAGGAAAACTTCCGCAGGCCTGAGGGTGTTGACTTTTATGCGGAGAAATTGTTCATGACTTCCAGAAATCTGAACCTGATCTGCCAGAATATTCTGCAGCAGAGCGTTTCTGAAATCATTGAAACAAGGAAAATGATTGAAGCAAAGAATCTGTTGGTTTCCACCGATAAATCCATTTCAGAGATTGGATATGAACTCGGTTATAACGAGAAATCCTATTTTACCACAGCCTTTAAAAGAAAATCGGGGCAGACTCCTTCAGAATTCCGGGAGGAGATGGGAAAAATGATTTCCTGATATCACAACACTTTTACCGAATAGTGTTACCCTTTGCCTGGCCATTGGTTGCATCTTTGTATTGTCAGTTTGATCAAGATAATCTGGCTGATAAATAAAGAGTTTGACAAATCAATTATGGATAATTTAAAAGAAACAAAAATGGAAACTACAACTGCTACAACGGGGAGAACAAATACTTCAACAGCAAATACTACAAAATGGGTATTGGACCCCATCACACAGTGAAATTTTATTCAAAGTAAAACATTTGATGATAACCAACGTAAGAGGTGAATTCAGAAAATTTACTGCGGAAGCAGTTGCAAAAGATTCAGATTTCAACGTGGCTTCGGTTCATGTGAGCATCGATGCCTCCTCACTTTTTACAAACGAAGACAACCGGGATGCTCATTTAAAGAGTGCAGATTTCTTCGATGTTGAAAATCACAAGGAAATAACCTTTGATTCGACCTCAGTGAAAAGGGTGGATGATGAACAGTACGAACTGAAAGGAAATCTTACCATCAAAGGCATTAGCAAGGAAGTGAAACTGGATGTGGAATTCGGTGGTTTGAATAAAGACCCGTGGGGAAATGAAAAGGCAGGTTTTTCATTGAGCGGCAAAATCAACCGGAAAGACTGGGGCCTGAACTGGAACGCAGCTTTGGAAACCGGAGGAGTTTTGGTAGGTGATGAAGTAAAAATAAATGCTGAAGTTCAATTTGTAAAACAACAGTGAGAGGACTTCAGGTTAAAGGAAAGGATAATACAGATGAAAACCAATGATTTGAATAAGATAGCCATGAATCATAACAGCACAGAGCGAATGCCTGTGCTGTTTATAGGTCATGGAAGCCCAATGAATGCTATCGAAGAGAACGAATTTGCCATTGGATGGCGAGATATGGGAAAGACATTGCCGAAACCCAGTGCAGCGCTAATTATCTCGGCACACTGGGAAACAAGGGGAACTTTGGTGACAGCCATGAAGGATCCCGTTACCATACATGATTTCGGGGGATTCCCAAAAGCTTTGTTTGAAGTACAATATCCGGCTCCGGGTAGTCCCGAGCTGGCCAAAGAGACCAAAGACCTCATCAAAAAGACAGAAGTCAGGTTGGATGAGAAATGGGGATTGGATCATGGGGCCTGGAGTATCATGAGAAGGCTATTCCCGGATGCCGATATCCCGGTAATTGAGATGAGCCTTGATTATTATCAGTCACCGGCTTATCATTTTGAGCTTTCCAGGGAACTCTCATCACTAAGGAATAAGGGTGTCCTGATTATAGGCAGCGGGAATATGGTTCATAATCTTGGGATGGTAGCTTGGGACAAATTAAATGATGCAGAATACGGATATGACTGGGCTTTGGAAGCAAGAGAAAAAATGAAGCGTTTTATCCTTGAGGGTGATTATAGATCATTGATAAACTATGAATCGCAAGGTAAAGAATTTCATCTGGCCATTCCGACTCCTGAGCATTTTCTTCCCTTGCTCTATGCTCTTGCATTAAAAGAGGAAGATGAGAAGGTCACATTATTTAATGATAAAGCTATTGCAGGCTCATTGGCAATGACTTCTTTAAAAATTGGCAGGGACTAAATTGAAGCAGTGATACTGTACACTTGAAGTTTGTTTGTTAATGCTCTGCATTGGCATCTGTTTGGTTGTGAAATGTACAGAATATCAATGGTTAAGAGCAAGAAAATGGATCTTTTACTCATCAAATTTGTTTGATTTTTTGTTAAATTTACTCACCAGATTTATTCATAGATCCTATGCGAAAATTGATTTTCTCATTCTTGTTTTTATTTTTATACGTTAGTAGTGTTTGCGCGCAAAAGGGAAACGTTAAGGGGCGCGTGATTGATGCCTTTAACAATGAGCCGATGCCTTATGTAAGCGTGGTTATCTCGGGAACCAACACCGGAATGGTCACCGATACGACAGGAAGTTTTCAGTTCAGCGGCATTGAGCCGGGATTTATACGCCTGCAGGCTTCCTATATCGGGTACCAGGGCGCAATTTCCCCGGAGTTCGAAATTGGCAATGTAAAAACTGCTTATGTTGAGATCAAGATGGAAAGGCGCAGTGTGGAGATTGATGAGGTCACGGTGACAGTCTCTCCTTACCGCAAGACGGAAGAAAGCCCGCTGTCGCTCAAAACGATCGGTATTGCCGAGATCGAAAAGAGTCCCGGCGCCAACCGCGATGTCTCCAGGGTGATCCAGTCCTTCGCGGGGGTACTTTCAACCCCTGCCTACCGCAACGACATCATCATACGGGGCGGCGGACCCTCCGAGAGCCGTTTCTTCCTCGACGGTATCGAGGTGCCGAACATCAACCATTTTGCCACGCAGGGTGCCTCAGGAGGGCCTGTCGGTATCCTGAATGCTGATTTTATCCGCGAGGTGAACTATTATTCGGGCGCTTTCCCCGCCGACAGGGGTAACGCACTGAGCGGCGTTTTTGAATTCACGCAGGTGGAGGGAAATAAGGATAAACTTAAATTCCGGGGGAGTGTCGGGGCTTCGGAAATCTCTGCCACTGTTGACGGACCTGCAGGAGAGAAGACATCCTTTATCGTTTCTGCAAGACGATCGTACCTTTCTTTTTTGTTCAGCGCTCTTCAGCTGCCTTTTCTGCCAACTTTCAACGATATGCAGTTTAAAGTTAAAACACGTTTCGATTCGAAAAACGAACTTACTTTTATCGGCCTTGGCGCCATCGATGTCAATGAACTGAACACAGGAATAGAGAATCCCGACGATCAGCAGAAATACATCCTGAGCCAGCTTCCCGTAAACAAACAGTGGAGCTACAGCCTTGGGGTCGTTTACAAACATTTCAGGGAGAACAGTTACCAGACCCTCGCCGTCAGCCGCAGCCAGCTGAAAAACACGCTTGTCAAGTACCTTGAAAACGATTACAGTTCGGAAAGCAATAAGATACTGGATTATTCTTCACAGGAACTTGAAAACAAGATCAGGTTTGAAAATGTAATGAACATGAACGGATTTAAGGCTGTTGCGGGAGTCAGCCTCGATTTTGCCGAGTACCTGAATACCACGATGCAAAAGCGTTTTTATGCAGACACCATCCTTAACGTTGATTATCATACAAGACTGCCGCTGGTGAAATACGGCTTTTTCGGGCAGATCAGTCATCTGTTTATGCAAGAGCGTTTAACCCTTTCCGCGGGATTCAGGATGGATGCCAATGATTATTCTTCGTCAATGAGCAACCCCCTGGAGCAGTTCTCTCCCCGATTTTCCGCTTCTTACGCGCTCACCCCGAAATGGAGCCTTAATTTTAATACGGGCCGTTATTTTCAGCTTCCTTCCTACACCACGCTGGGGTATAAGCAGAATGACGTGTATGTCAACAAAAACAACAATTTAAAATACATTTCCGTCGATCACCTTATCGGAGGCCTGGAGTATAAACCTGCGACAGCCATGCAGTTTTCCGTGGAAGGATTCTTTAAAAACTACGGCAGCTATCCTTTTTCGGTGAATGATCAGATTTCACTTGCCAACCAAGGAGCCGGCTATGGGGTTGTGGGTGATGAAGAAGTCGTTTCAACTTCGAAGGGACATGCTTACGGAGCGGAATTTCAGGCGCGGATCAGTTCGCCGAAAGGATATAACCTGAATTTGTCTTACACCCTTGTGCGCAGTGAGTTTCAGGATGGGAAGGGGCATTACATTGTTTCCTCGTGGGACAGCAAGTCCATTCTGAGCCTTACGGGGAGCGTCGCGCTCAAAAAGCACTGGCAGGTTGGATCGCGGTTTCGCTTTGTAGGCGGTCTCCCTTATACGCCTTATGATATGGAGCGTTCGTCGCTGATTGAAGCCTGGGATTCGAAGGGAGGCCCCTATTTTGACAACACAAAGCTTAATACCCTGCGCTTTAACGCTTTTCATCAGCTCGACCTGCGGGTTGATAAAGCTTATTTCATGAAAAAGATGACCCTGAAATTTTATCTCGATGTTCAGAACGTTTACAATTTCAAATCACAGTCCGAGGATATTCTCGTCCGCGAAGAGGATGCCAACGGCCATTTCCTGACCACAGATAACGGAACCCGCTATGTTCTGCGGCGTGTCAACAACACCTCAGGGACCATACTGCCTACCATCGGAATACAAGTGGAATTTTGATGGAAAGAGGTACAGCCAGAACCGAAAAAAAAAGGATCATAATGAGCCGAAGGTTATATTGAGGACTTAAGCGGCATGATAAACCAATATTTGAAGAAACAACAAAATATTTTCAGGAGACTTCAAATATTAAAAGCAGGTTAAATGGTTCCTGATTGATGGTTTCCAAAAAAGCTGAATGGAACTAATATTTAGCTATTTCGATCAGTTCCTGGAGATTTAACAGACGAATGGCTCGTCCGCTGGTGCTGATAATATTTTCTTTCTTAAATTCATGCAATACCCGCACCAGTGTTTCCACTGCAGTTCCTACCATATTGGACAAATCTTCCCCCGGTTAATCGGGATATGCATTAAAATCTTGCAGCGGCTGCTGAAGATTTGCAATCTTGCAGCTTTTAACTCTGGATCTTCGATCCGATTCAGCAAATTCAGCAAGCTCCCCGGATGATTTTAACGTGTTCTTTTATCCCATAAACCTGGGTTACGGCTTGAATGAAAAAGAGCTTCTATTTTAACAATTTTATTTTGTTCATCAACACGATAATGCACTACATAAGGAAATTTTTCAATCGGCATACACCGTATATCATCATACCTTATTGCATAATGTAAGGCAGAAGTCGTTAGTTTTCTTGTAAGTTTTTTAACCGCATTGAACAATTTGCCACCTAAACCAGGCTGTTTTTCATTGTGCCAGTCCATAGCTTGCACAATATCTTCATAAAAATCAGGGTTATATACTACTTTGAATTTCATTCCCTCCCGGCTATTTTGTGCTCAATATCATTCCAGGAGAGATAACTGCCGGGACTATCTTTGTATTTTTTTATACGTTGCCGAACTACTTGCTTTTGATCATCGTTGATACTAAGGTCATCATTATTTTGATCAGATAATAAAAATTCACGTAGCTGATTTTTTTCCGAAGGTGACAGCTGTCGTACAATTTCAATGATCTGTTCAAAACTGAGCGGAATATTTAATTGAATATTTTGTGTAGTCATAATGAAATTTTGTTTGGAATGTTGATCAAATTTAATCAATAATAATCTATTATCAGATTTATTCAATATTGATTCTTGAAAATAGTTGACAAATATTTCACCTTTTTCTTCTTTTGCAAGGCGCACCTTTTAACCAAGTGATCCGCGATGGGATATTTTAACTGTTCTCCAACAGCCGATGATTTTTTCTGCCATGATTCTGATTGGCCGTTCTCAAAAGAGCTGAATGGAACTAATATTTAGCTATTTCGATCAGTTCCCGGAGATTTAGCAGACGAATGGCTCGTCCGCTGGTACTGATAATATTTTCTTTCTTAAATTCATGCAATACCCGCACCAGGGTTTCAACTGCAGTTCCTACCATATTGGACAAATCTTCCCTTGTGAGCATGATCTGAACTTCATTGTCTTCGTCGAGGTTATCCCTGAATTTTTCCCACAGGATCAAAAGAGTCAAAGCGACCCTTTCCCTGACGGGTTTTTGGGTAAAGGCAGCGATAAAATTTACCAGCACACCGAATTCGTGACTTAAATTTTTAATGAGCATTTTTGAAAAATCATCATATTGCTCAATTAATTTCAGGAGTTTTTCTTTAGGAAGAAATCCTATTACAGCATCTGTAATGGAAGCCGCTGAATCGGGGTAAGTTTCTTCACCCAGGAGAGAAGCATATCCAAGCAATTCACCTTCACAACAAACATAGATGATTTGTTCCTTTCCTCCGTTGAGGGATTTATATTTCTTTACTTTACCTTTTTTAATAAAATAGATTCCGGCAGGATAGGTGCCTTCTGTAAAAAGATTCTGCCCTTTTTTGTACTCCCTGATCTGCATCTGACTCAGGAACACTTCTTTGATGTTATTCGGGAGATTTGCAAAAATTGCATTACTTTTAAAGATAAATTTTTCAGTTATGTTTTCAGGTAACACAGGAATTAAGAATTAAGAATTAAGAATAGGCTTTAGGTAATCGGTGACTCCCTTGAACCTAAAGTCTACAGCCTACAGCCTTCTTTGAGCGTGCAAAAATACACAAAATTGACAATAATCAATTTTTTTATTGACCATTGCAAACCATAGGCCGGGATAATTTGACTAATCTTGCATCGTTTTAAAAATCATTCTATTTATCAGTATTTATGGAGATTACACAGGTTATTGGTTGGATGGCTCTTGTACTGGCGGCCGGTTCATGCGGACTAATCCTTTTCAGCCAAAAATATAAGCCAATCCTGACCATCACCATTGTTCTCATCAATTCTGTGATATCCTCGATTCCCGCCTTTCTGGCTCTGAGCGGGTTGCCACAAACCGGAGCCTTCCATTTGGCTCACATTGCCGGCCCTATTCTGCTTAAAGTTGATGGCCTGTCAGCATGGTTTATTCTGATCATTAATTTTACTTCAGTCACCGGGATTTTATATGGAAGCGGATACCTGAAATCGTATTCACATCTTCACACTAACCGCGACCTGCACTGGCTGTTCTATATCCTTTTTCATGTTTCCATGCTTTGGGTCTGCATGATCGAAAATGGCCTTGGTTTCCTCGTTGCATGGGAATTAATGTCTCTATCTTCGTTGATGCTGGTCATTTTCGAATTCCAGAATAAAAAGACACTCAAGGCCGGAATCAATTACATGGTACAGATGCACCTGAGCATCGCTTTTCTTTCGCTTGGTTTTATTTTGCTTTTCCTTCAGACCGGGACATTTGATTTTGGTGGACTATCCCAACTGGAATGGAACCAAAATTCAATATGGATTTACGCATTATTATTTGCCGGATTTGCAATTAAAGCAGGGTTTATTCCTTTTCATACCTGGCTCCCGCATGCACATCCGGCCGCTCCTTCTCATGTTTCTGGCGTTATGTCGGGAGTAATCGTGAAGCTCGGAATATATGGAATTTTCAGGATTATCATTAATCTGCACCACGAATGGCTCTTGTTTGGTGAAGTTATTCTTGGTCTTTCAGTAATGACAGCTATATACGGGATTGCAAACGCAGTTGTGAAGTATGATTTTAAGAAAATGCTGGCATACTGTACGATTGAAAACATCGGAATTATAGGCATAGGAATTGGAATCGGTCTCATGGGAATTGGAAATGGCAATAAGACGATGGAAATTCTTGGATTCAGCGGAGCCTTGTTGCATACGCTGAATCATTCTCTGTTTAAATCCCTGTTGTTTTTTGGCGCAGGGAATATTTATCAGCAGACCCATACCAGAAATATAGAAAGGTTGGGGGGGCTGATTAAAAAAATGCCCAAAACAGCGGTCTTCTTTTTAATTGGATCAATAGCTATCGGAGGAATTCCTCCATTCAATGGATTCGTTTCCGAATTCATCATTTACAGCGGAATATTTACAGGATTGCTGAATTTCCAAGGGATTCTACAGGCAGTTTTGCTTATTTCATCCATTTCCGGATTGGCTATAGTTGGTGGAATGTCACTTCTTACATTTACCAAGACATTCGGAGTTATATTTCTTGGAAATCCAAGGGAACAGTTATCACATGAGCCACATGAATCTTCTTCCATCATGCTTTTCCCGCAATATCTTATTGTTGCTGTAATGCTATCGGTCGCCATTTTCCCGCAGTTTTATTTTCAGTATGCTTCTGAGATTGTTGAAACTTCTTTTTCGATCAATTTTCCCTCCTCACAAGTTTTGCAAAATACTGCTTTGAATATTGCAGGTATTGGAAAAGTAAGTCTGATATTTATCGTTTTATTGTTGGCCGCTTTTGGAATCCGGCGTATTTTCAACCAAAGGAGGACTTCTTATGAGTATGATACGTGGGGCTGCGGATATGTGGCGCCAATTCCCAAAGCTCAGTATAGCGGACGCTCCTACATCCGTTCTTTTGGCATGTTGTTTAATTTTCTGGTAAGAGAAGAGAAAAGTGGCCTGAAGATTCCCAAGGGCAGGCTTTATCCCGGGAAATTCAATTTTATCACACGATATACCGATATATTGGAAAAATATTTTGTCATGCCTTTAGCTAAAAGATTGACCTTTATTCTCAATTATTTCCAGTTTGTTCAAAACGGACAAATACAATCCTATGTATTGTATGGATTATTTTTTGTTATTTTAGTTTTCCTTGGCAGTATGCTGAATTTTATTTATTGAGATAATGGAAAAGAGTTTATTCGAAATAACTAATCTGATTGCCATTCTTGCTGCAGTGAGCATCCCCTTTCTGAAAATGAAAAGCGGAGCGGTCCTGACTTTAGGAATTGTGTCGTTATTGGTTATTACGAACTCTGTACTTGCTCTTTCAATTTTTACAAATGGACCGGTGGAATTTATTTATACGGGATCATGGGTAACTGGATCAATACCTGTCCGGATTGATTATTTATCAGCATGGTTTATCCTTGTCATAAGCTTTACATTTTTTACCGGGATTTGGTACGGAGCTCAGTACATGAAGAAATATGCTGACCAGGAGGATAATTTAAAATTACATTTTACAGCCTTCATACTTCTTTATACCTCGCTTATAGGGATTTGTCTTGTACAAAATGGCTTGGTCTTGCTTGTAGTATGGGAAGTTATGGCCCTTTCTTCTTTTGTTGTGGTTATTTTTGAACATCAAAAGCGCTCTACTTTAAAAGCAGGAATTAACTTCCTGATACAGTCCCATATCTGTATTTTATTTTTGACACTTGCATTTATGTGGGTCAAGGTGGAGACAGGATCATTTGATTTTAATGCAATAACTGTTTTTACTTCCTCACAAACACATATTGCAGCATTTGCTCTTTTTATCTTATTCTTTATAGGTTTTGGCATAAAAGCCGGATTTGTTCCTTTTCATACCTGGCTTCCCTTGGCTCATCCGGCCGCTCCTTCTCACGTTTCGGGAATTATGTCAGGAGTCATTATAAAAATTGGAATCTTTGGGATTTTGCGTATTCTGCTGAATATTAAAACAGAGATGATCCCGATCGGATATTTCATCTTATTGATTTCAGTCATAACGGGTGTTTATGGGGTGATGCTGGCGATTATACAACACAATCTTAAAAAGCTGCTTGCTTATCACAGCATCGAGAATATCGGAATAATAGGTATTGGAATCGGGATGGGCGCTTTAGGTCTTGGTTATCATGAACCGATTCTGATCTGGACCGGGTTTGGAGGAGCACTTCTTCATGTTCTGAATCATTCCCTGTTTAAATCGCTGCTATTCTTTAGCGCAGGAAATGTTTACCAGGCCACTCACACAATGAACATTGAATCATTGGGAGGATTACTTAAAAAGATTCCTCATTCCGGATATTTATTTCTGATTGCTTCTTTGGCTATCTGTGGTTTGCCTCCGTTCAATGGTTTTATTTCTGAGTTTTTCCTCTATAATGGATTATTTCACGGTCTGGTGACAGGCAATTTTAAGCTTATACTTTTCTTGTTATTCTCTATTTTTGGTTTAGTAAGTATTGGCGGGTTAGCTCTGATTTGTTTTACAAAGGCCTTTGGAACAGTTTTTTTAGGTACACCAAGAGAAAAGATAAAAGAAAGTTTCAACATTGAAAATCTTCAAAGGATATGGCCAATGTATCTTGTTGCAGTCGTGATTATGATCATTGGATTGTTCCCTTTGATTTTTAACAATTACCTGCAACATATCATTGCTCTTTATCAACCTGTTTCCGTTGGAGTACCGGCAGGCGAAATCTTAACTCAACTAACAGTCATCGGATGGTATTCACTGGCTTTTTTGTTACTCATCGTTTTGATTTACGTTGCCCGTTTATTACTGACGAAAAGGTATATTATCAATGAAGATACAACCTGGGGCTGCGGTTATACAGGTTCAGCCGGGAAAATGCAGTATACTGCTTCTTCATTTATCCGTACCTATCGCAAACTTGCAGAACCGCTGCTGTTAATAAAGAAAGAAAAAGAAGATGCAAAAGGCCTTTATCCGCAAAAGATAAAGAATAATACAAACGCCCTTGATAAAATTGAATTCTGGATGATCGATAAGACATTATTATTGATCAGAAGGGGATTGAATTCATTTGTCTTTTTACAAAATGGAAATTTTCAAGCCTATCTGCTTTATGGAATCGCTTTTGTGGGATTAGCTCTTTTTCTTCCTCTTATTTATGAAAAGGTCTCCATGTTAATTAATTTTTTTAATCAGCTTTAGTATGGTCAGTTTAATACTAATCTTATTTGTGAGTCTGTTTTTTACCGGGTTTATCATCAGGACAAAGAGCCTTTTGTCGGGAAGAAAAGGACCGGGAATATTTCAGCCAATGAGGGACATCTTCAGATTGTGGAAAAAAGGTTCTGTTTACAGTGTCACTACGAGCTCAATTTTCAGGATTGCACCAACGGTCTATTTTGCTTCGGTATTGATGGCCATTCTAATGATACCACATGGACATAAACCCGGTTTTATTTCCTTCAACGGAGATTTTATCATGTTTGCCTACATGCTTGCATTAGGGAAATTTTTAATGATCATTTCAGCCCTTGATACCGGCAGCAGCTTTGAAGGAATGGGAGCCAGCCGCGAAGCGCTGTTTTCAATGCTGGTTGAACCTGCTTTCTTTATTCTGATAGGATCCTTTGCTCTTTTTACAGGACATACATCTTTCCTTGAGATTTTCAGTGAGTTGCATTATGGGACACAGGTTTCTTATTTACTTGGAGGATTAGCCTCATTTGTACTTGTCATGATTGCAATGGTTGAAAACAGCCGGATGCCTATCGATGATCCTAAAACTCACCTGGAATTAACGATGATACATGAAGTAATGGTTCTTGATAACAGTGGTTTTGATCTGGGACTTATCATGTATACCACCAATCTTAAATTTGCCATGTATGGTGCAATTATCGCCAATTTCTTCATAGGGGCATTCCCTTTGGAGTTATCTGTACCATTGTTTCTGCTGATCCAGGTTGGATTTGCTGTTACAGTTGGATTTATTGAATCGTTTATGGCAAGATTCAGAATGGGCCATAATCCTCAATTTGTTTATATTCTTACCTCTGTATCCTTGTTGATATTCTTCGGAGTACTGCTGGTTTTGGGGAAATTTGCTTAATTATTAAATATGACAGACATTCTATTAATTGCCTTAGCCATGACATTGCTTTACATCAGCATTGCAAGCCGGCTCAATACATATCTTAATATTCTGATATTTCAGGGTTTTATTCTCTTCGGTGTTACATTTCTCACGCTTACAAAGATCAGCACAGTCAATTTAATCCTGATTATGCTTGAAACAATAGTCTTTAAGGCAATTGCCGTTCCTCTGTTTTTAAAGCACGTAATTAAACGAAACAGGATCACCCGGGATTCAGAGCCTTATCTGCCTAATTTTGTGTCACTGATCATAGTTACATTTATTACAGCAGCTACCATTTTGCTGGCAAGTTCCATAAAGGTGGCCAATCTTGACAAGACTTTTTTTGTAGTAGCGCTTTCAACCATTTTCACCGGATTATATATGATTGTGACACGTAAAAAAATCATTTCGCATGTGATCGGTTATATCATTATAGAGAATGGGGTATTTGTGCTTTCATTGGCCGTTGGCAATGAAATGGCGATGATGGTCAACCTTGGCATCATGCTCGATATTTTTGCCAGCGTACTCATTTTAGGTGTCTTTTTTAACAGGATTGGAGATCTGCTGAAGGATCCGGATATCGACCAGTTGAGGAATCTTAAAGATTAAATTATGATTGGAATTTTTTTAATAGGTGCTTTAATTATCGGAGGCAGTTTATTCTTTAACAGGAATAAGTTCATCAACTATTCCTTGCTGGGAATATTTCTGGCGTTGCTCCTTACTTTTGGTTTTTATGAATATTTTAATCTGAACAGGGTTGAACTCGGCTTCTTTAAGTCCGACGCTATTGGTGTCCTTTTACTGGTTTCTTTATGTGTAATTGCTGTCCCGGTTATTATCCATGGCTATCGGTATATTGAGAAACACAATGTGGATGAAACTCCCCAATCAAGAGGGATATTTTTCGGAGCGATGGTATTCTTAATTTCTGCCTGCAGCATTGTTTACCTGTCATCTCATATTGCAGTGAGCTGGATTTTTATTGAAATAACCACTCTCAGCGCTTCTGCATTGATTTACCATCACCGTAACATACGAGCTCTGGAAGGTGTCTGGAAGTACGTTTTTATCTGTACCATCAGCATTACTTTCGTTTACATTGGGATTTTATTTCTTAGTTTATCTCTCAAAGAAGCCGGCATAGAAGATATGTCCTTTGAATCGCTTTACGCCAATGCGGGTAAACTTGATCCATTCTGGCTGAAGTTATCCTTTCTGTTCATATTTACAGGCTTTACCGCAAAGCTTGGCCTGGTGCCAATGTACACGGCCGGGATTGATGCAAAAGATAAGGCTCCGGCCCCGGCAGGCGCCTTGCTTGCAAGTGTTCTGATGAATGCCGGTTTTATCTGCATTTACAGGATGTACGCTGTAATGGCAAGAACTCCTCTATTGCATTGGGCCAATACGATCATGATTATCGCAGCTATTCTTTCGGTGTTTGTCGCCACCGTTTACATGACCCGAATAAAAAATATCAAACGTATGTTTGCCTATTCAGGAATTGAACATATGGGTCTTGTTGTTCTTGGATTATGTGCTGGGGGAATTGGAGTCTATGCAGCAATCCTGCACGTGATATTGCATACCCTCGTGAAACCGGCCTTATTTCTTCAGTACAACCAGGTTTATTGGGTCTACCAAAGCAAGAGTATTTATGATGTGGGCAATTACTTTAAATACAATAAAACAGGAGCTGTATTGCTGCTGTTTGGCTTCATATCAGCCACTGCAATGCCGCCTTCCGGATTGTTTATCAGTGAATTCCTTATTTTTCAATCTCTCTTCCAGGCGCATTATATTTGGATACTTGCAGCAGTGCTCATCTTTTTGACCATGATCATCTGGGGTTTTGGGACTAATATTTTCAAACTTCTTTTTACTCCCCCTCTTACAATAAATGAATCCAGAATTCCCAGGATATCAGGATATGAATCACTGTCGCAATATATTTTGCTTGGTCTGGCTGTTTATTTTGCTTATAATCCCCCGGCTGAGTTTGTAACTTTATTGCAGGACGCTGTAAAAATATTACCATGACAACAGATAAATACAGGAGCGTTTCCAATAATCAAACTATTGATCTGAATAGTATTCCCATACATGATTACGAGTCATTTATGGAAATCAACCTTGGTTTAATGGATCAAAATCCGTCCCGTCATTGTGTCAATTATTTTGGATATCAGGAAGAGAATAAAGTAAGGCTGATTTGTTGTGTTGCGGATGATGTACTTCATACAATTAATGTTTCTTCGGCTCTCGTGAATAGGGGAGAAGGGCTTCATTCCCTGACCGCGAAAAATCATAACTACGAGAAATTTGAAAGAGAGATCAGTGAGAATTTCGGAATCCGTTATTTCGATCATCCCTGGTTAAAACCCATGAGGTATTCTTTCAACCGGTACAATCAGGATGAACGGATTGAAAATTATCCTTTCTATAATGTTGAGAGCCATGAATTGCACGAAGTAGGCGTCGGACCTATTCATGCAGGGGTGATTGAACCCGGGCATTTCCGTTTTATCTGCAACGGGGAACAGATCATGCATCTTGAAATTCAACTGGGCTATCAGCACCGGGGAGTTGAACAATTATTTCTTGAAAAACACAAGCTGCTTGAAAGAACCACATTGGCAGAAAATATTGCAGGCGATACTGCTGTAGGCCACACAACTGCTTTTGTCAATCTTTGGGAAAGCCTGTGCAATTATGCTCCGGACTATTCGTTGCAGTATGCCCGCACTCTGGCCCTGGAACTTGAACGAATGGCCATTCATACCGGTGATTTGTCAGCAGCTTGTACCGATATTGCGTATCAGCTTGGAAGCGCCGTATTTGGAAGACTGCGTACCCCGCTGATAAATTTCTTTCAGGAATGGTGTGGCAATCGTCTGGCGAAAGGATTGATCCGTGCGGGTAAAATCAATTATCCTTTCACTCAGAAACATGGCGATAGACTGCTTGAAATTTTTGAGAAATACCAGCCTGATTTTGATGAAATGTCCAAACAGCTGTTCAATCTTCCCAGCGCATTATCACGGATGGAAAAGACTGGCGTCGTTACGTATGAGGAGCTTTTGGAAATCGGGACTGTCGGAATGTCTGCGCGGATGAACGCCCTGAACCGGGATATCCGCTCTTCACACCCACACGATTTGTACGGAAATAAAATTCATCATACGCCCATTATCAAGCATCATGGAGATGTTTATTCAAGGGTTCAGATCCGAAAAGAGGAGGTCAGGCAATCCATGTCATACATTAAAGATTTATTGAAAGAAATGGTAGAGACGCACGGCTGTGCGTCTGTACGGCTAATTCCTCAGAAAGGAAAGTTTGCAATTTCGTTGATTGAAGGATGGCGCGGGGAAATCTGTCATTGTGCTGTAACGGATGAATCAGGGAATCTGGTAGCCTATAAAATCAAGGATCCATCTCATCACAACTGGATGGCGCTGGCTTTGGCTGTCAGGAATAACGATATTTCGGATTTCCCGATTTGCAACAAAAGCTTTGATTTATCTTACTGCGGGCATGATTTGTAGAAACAGGCTATAGACTTTAGGCTTAAGGTTTTAGGAAGGTTATTCGTAATTGTTAATTCGTAATTCATAATTCATTTAGAATGCTGAATAACATCAAAATATTGTGGCACCAGGGAAAGCAATACATTCCTGATGTTAAAAACGTCGTAGTACCGGGGATCTTCAAAGGAAGACCTGTCATTTCGAATGTAAAGGTGGATGAGGCAAAGCTGGCAGATCTTTGTCCCACGCACGCGATCTCAACATCTCCTTTTCGTTTGGATCTGGGAAGATGTACCTTTTGCGGTGAATGTGCCCTTCAGTTCCCTGGGAAAATTTCTTTTACCAAAGATTACAAACTCTCATCGAATAACAGGGAAGCCCTGATAATTAAGGAAGGTGATGATCGGGAGATTACTGTGGATCCGGATTTAATCCGTTCTGAAATAAGGCGGTATTTTGGAAAATCATTAAAGTTGCGGCAGGTTTCCGCTGGCGGGGATAACAGTTGTGAGTTGGAATTGAATGCATCCAATAATGTTCAGTTCGATATCAGCAGATTTGGAATTGACTTTGTCGCCTCACCGCGGCATGCGGATGGGATCGTCATAACAGGACCGATTACAGCCAATATGGCCGAACCGCTGGAACGTTGTTATCTGGCTGTCCCTGATCCTAAAATCATCATTTTGGCAGGTGTAGATGCCATCAGCGGCGGTATTTTCGAAGGAAGCCCCGCACTGGACCGATCTTTTTTGGACAGGCATAAGGTTGATTTGTACATTCCCGGTAATCCTGTTCATCCGCTGACCTTTATCAATGGAATTCTTTCTTTGACAGGAAGAGGCTGAAATTAATTAAATTTACGAATTACGAATTTGCGAATTAATGTCTTTTAGTTAAGGAGAATTAGTTTAATTTTTATCTCTCTTTTTACAGCTTTCTTCGGCTTTCTTTGATCATCGATTGTATCTTCTTTCCTTCCAACCGTTTTTCTTTGGATGCGCGGGTAGGGGAGGTTCGAAGCCGCTTCTTTTTGGGCGTTAAGACTTTATCCAGAAGCAGATAAAATTTTTCAACAACCTTCTCTTTGTTCTTTAGTTGCGACCTCTCTGACTGAGACACTAAAATCAGTTCACCGTCAGAATTAATTTTATTGGAAAGTTTATCAAAGAGGATTTGCTTTTCCGCATCACTCAGTTGAGCAGATGTCCCGATATTAAACCGAAGTTCAACCTTGGTGGAAACTTTGTTGACATTCTGTCCGCCAGGTCCACCACTTCGGGAAGCAGAAAAAAGAAATTCATTTTGGAAGTCACGCTCATTCAGGGGCATTGGTAGTATGTAAATATTAATAAATGCTGAAAATTACAAAATAATGGACCAATATTAAAACCATAAATATTTAGGCTGAATGCATCTAAGTACATGAAATGAAATAACGTCGTATTTTAGATTGACGAATTTTATTTTAGAAATGAATTTCATTTTGTTATGTTTTGTAAGTTCTCTTTTAAAAAGCCGGGACGAACCTGGTACGAACCGAATACGGACTTAATACGAGGAGAGTCCATGTGAAATTTAGTTATATTATTGTTAAATAAATAAAAGAATGTAAAATACGACATCAATTTATTCTCATTACTTAGATGACACTAAAAGATAGCGTAAATTTCCCGATCGGGGCAAATATTTATAATCATTCTATTTTTTTGATCCGGTTTATTTTATTTAAATTTCTATTTTTGTTTGTTTTAAAAACCAAACTAAATGATAAGTGATAAATGATAAATATATATGGGAAGAATTTAAAAATAATGAAGATCATGCCCTGTCATATATTTATCGCCAGAACATAGATTTCTTATTTTTTTATGGTAAGAAATTCACCACTGATGAAGGTTTCATCCTGGATATGATCCAGGATTTGTTTTGCGATTTAATCAAATACAGAAAAAAACTGAGCGAAACCGATAATATTCGTTTGTATCTTATAAAATCGTTCAGGCGAAAGCTATTAAAAGGAATTGAAAGTAGAAAAAAATTAGCAAAGCTTGACGGCGATTACAATTTGGAACCTGAAATTGTTTTTTCTATCGAAGAAAAAATCATTACGGACGATGATCAATCGAGAAGAATAAAATTTATTAGGCAGGGTTTACAAGAGCTAAACCCAAAACAACGCGAAGTTATCTACTATAAATTTACCTTGGGGTACGATTACAGCCAAATCTGTGAAATCATGTCCATTACCTATGAGTCAGCCCGTCAGTTAGTATCACGGGCCATTAATTCGCTGAAGCAATACCTGTCTGAAAATAAATTATTTTTGATGCTCATTTTCAGGCGATTAAAAAAAATCTGATAAATTATCCTGTTTTTCTGTCACAAAAACAGTTTTTTCTGCTTTTTGTATTCACATTAACTCTAAAATGACAGAGAAAAATTATACCGGTTATTCTGTTGAAGATCTGTTAGACGATCAGGAATTTGTTTCTGCCGTTAACAGGATAAATACGTCAGAGGAATGGGAACAATTCCTTCAATCTGAGACTGAGTCGAGAAACAACATGATTCAGGCGAGAAAATTCATCCTGCTATTTCAAATTTCAGAGGGGATCCTTGACGAAGAAAGGAAACATAAACTTTGGAACAACATTCGCGGAATTAATGTCAAGCATTCCGGAAATTATAAACTTATTAAGTTAAAGACTTTTGCGAGGATTGCGGCCTCTATCTTGATAATCATCTCAATAGGAGGTTTATTCTACCTGCATTTTAACCAGGTTGAAAATCAATACCGGTTTTCTGAATCGGCTAATGATTTGAAAAGGGACAAACCTTTGTTAGTTCTTTCGGATGGAACTAAGGTAGGGTTAGAAAAAAGCGAATCAGAAATCACCGTATTGAAAGATCGGGATGCCATTCAAATTAACAATGACAGCATTGTGAAAAATCAAACTTCTGTTGATGAAAATACGAACGAAGTTAAATTTAACGAGGTTATTATTCCATTTGGAAAAAAATCGAAGCTTTTACTGGAAGACGGCACAATCGTATGGTTAAATGCGGGCAGCCGTTTTGCCTTTCCTTCAAAATTTAATGGGATGAAAAGAGAGGTAAATCTTGATGGCGAAGCCTATTTCGAAGTTGCAAGAAATGTTAATCACCCATTTATTGTTTCGACTGGCGCCGTTAATGTTGAAGTACTTGGTACTAAATTCGATATCAGCGCTTACAGTTCGGATAATCTAAGCGAGACTGTTTTATTGGAGGGAAGTATCAATATTTGGGATAATAACAAGTTTTTTAAAGATAAAACCCTGATGGCTCCAAACCAAAAAGCGACCTACAACAAAACCGGGAAAGTCATTGTGTTGAGACCGGAATTGGAACCAGAAAAATGTATTGCATGGGTTGAGGGTTGGTACCAGTTTACAAATGAAAAACTTGAAGATGTATTGAAAAAACTTGAGAGATATTATAATGTGAGATTTGAGTACGATCAAGCAGTAATTTCCAAAGTATTGCCGGTTTCCGGGAAATTAGATCTCAAAGATTCACTGAGCGAAGTCCTGGTTGTTTTATCCAGGGTTGCAAAATTTGAATATCAGATATCTGAAAATATTATAAACATAAAAAAAGAATAAAAGAACAGCCTATGAGGAATTGAAACTTATGAAAGAAAAAACCAGGGAGATTGCGCCTCCGCTGGTTTTAAGAGTTTATCTAATTGGAATATTAAAAATAAACAAACAAATGTATGAAAAAAAAATGGATCGGCTTGTGCTGTTATTCTAACAGCGCGTCAAAAATCTTGTTAAAAATGAAACTGCTTACCTTTATTCTACTTGTGTCAGTGGCTTCTGTAACGGCGAACAGTTACTCCCAGCAAACAAAATTCAATATGAGTCTGGATAATACCACTGTGCGCCAGGTCCTTAACGAAGTAGAGAGAACCAGCGAATTTATATTTATCTATAGTGAAAAATCTGTCGACGTTAACCGGAAAGTCAATGTAAAAGTTGAAAATGAAACTGTAAAATCAATTCTTAATCAGTTATTTAAGGGGACAAATAACTCTTACGAAATCCATGACCGGCAAATTGTGATTCTATCTACGGAAATGAAAGATCTTCCATCGCAAATGACGTCCGGTAGTGGAGTTGATCAACAACAGCGAAAACAAATTACCGGTACAATAAAAGACTCCAAAGGGCTTCACCTTCCTGGTGTTACTGTAGCGGTGAAGGGCACTACCATTGGAGCCATTACAGATGAAAAAGGTCAGTTTAAATTAAACGTACCTGCTAATGCTACTTCGCTTGTGTTTTCATTTATTGGAATGAAAACCCAGGAAATTTCATTAAATAACAGAGCAAAAATTGACGTTATAATGGAAGAGGCGAACCTTGATTTAGGTGAGGTCGTCGTGATTGGTTATGGTTCTGTCTACAAATCAGACCTGACGGGTTCCGTTGGTGTTGCGAATGTTCAAGATATGTCCAAAGCTCCGGTCGCTTCATTTGCCGAAGCGCTTGCCGGACGTACAGCCGGTATACAGGTTAATTCAAATGACGGTCAACCAGGAGGCGGACTTAATATCACCATCCGGGGCGCCGGTTCGCTAACCCAAAGCACTTCTCCTTTATATGTCATTGATGGTTTTCCTATAGAAGACCCTGATCCTTATGATATTAATCCGGAAGAGATCGAATCTATTACAATTTTAAAGGATGCCTCGGCTACGGCTATTTATGGATCGAGAGGGGCAAATGGAATTATCGTGATTCAAACCAAAAAAGGGAAGGTAAGCGCACCGATAGTGACCTTGAACAGTACTTATGGTTTTCAGCAGGTACAGAAAAAAATGGATGTAATGAGTCCGTATGAATTTGTTAAGTACCAAACAGAACTAAACCCGACATTTGCAGCATCGAACTATTTGCAAAATGACAGGACTTTGGACTATTATAATGGTGTAAAGGGAATAAACTGGCAGGATGAGATTTTTCGCAATTCACCGATGATGAATAACAATATCTCAATAAGAGGCGGCAATTCAGAAACCAAGTATTCTATATCAGGTTCTATTTATGATCTAAACGGAGTAGTAATAAATACAGGATTTAATCGTTATCAGGGTCGAATATCACTTGACCAGAACATCGGGAAAAAAATAAAAGTTGGTGTTACCGCGAATTACAGTAAAATGAAAAGTTTTGGACAGAAAGTAGCCGATAGTCCAACAAGTTCTTTTACCTCGTATCTGTTGTCAAGGGCCTGGGGATATCGTCCGGTATCAGGTAAGGATAATTTTAATCTTATAGAAGCTGACTATGACCCCGATCTTATTGATCAATATAATGTCAGACTAAACCCGGTTACAACCAGTAATAATGATTATACGCGTGACATATCCGGGACAGTGCTTATTAATGCCTATGTTCAATATAAAATTTTAAAAAACCTAACCCTAAAAATGACTGGCGCCACAAGCAGCAACCAGCTCAGAAATGAAAGATTTTATAATTCAAAGACACCTCAAGGAAGTCTTCTCAATTTATTCAATACAAAAAAAGTAAATGGCTCTATATTATACACGGAAAAAAACATATGGTCTAATGAAAATACGTTGACATATAATACAACCTTGGGTAAAAGTCATTTCTCCTTATTGGGCGGATTTTCAATGCAGGAAACCAAAATGGACCAATATGGTTACGCCTCGCAGGTACTGCCTAATGAAGAACTTGGTATGAGAGGCTTAGATGAAGGAATTCCTTACATTGGTCATGCCACAGATGGAGCAAATGGAATGGTATCTTATTTTGGGCGAGCTGACTATGGTTATAATTCGAAATATATATTTACGGCCACTCTCCGGGGTGATGCCTCATCTAAGTTTGCACCGGGTAATAAATGGGGATACTTCCCTTCGGGAGCATTTGCCTGGAATATGCACAATGAAAATTTCATGAAAACACATTCTTTTGTCTCTAACTCAAAATTGAGATTAAGTTACGGGGTCACGGGAAATAACAGGATATCGGATTTCGACTATTATTCTAAACTAAGTATGCCTATAGGCAGTTCTTATTCGTTTAATAATGCAACCCCGTCGCCTGGAATAATTCCCGTTAACTTAGCCAACAAAGATCTTAAATGGGAAAGTACAGCGGAAATGAATATTGGGTATGATCTTGGTTTGTTTAAAAACAGGATGGAATTAACCGTTGATATCTATAGAAGGACAACCAGCGATTTGTTATTAAATGCCGATATACCATCAACATCCGGATATCTTAGAATGCTGCAAAATGTTGGAAAGATAAGAAATGAAGGATTGGAATTGACCTTAAATACTGTTAATGTCAGGTCTAAAGTATTTAGTTGGGAAAGTAATTTTAATATTAGTTTCAACAGAAATAAGGTGTTGGAATTATCAAGTGGAAAGGAAAGTCTCTTTAATACGGTTTCATTTGAATCACAATATGGTACCCCTTTATATATTAGTCAGGTTGGTCAACCTGCCGGTATGTTTTATGGTTATGTTTTTGATGGTGTATATCAGCTTTCTGATTTTGACAGTCCTTCTTCGGGTACTTATATTCTTAAAAACACGGTATCAACAAACGGGAATAACAGAGATTTAATACAGCCCGGTGAAATTAAATATAAGGATATTAATAGTGATGGTGTGATAGACAGTTATGATCTTGCTGTTATTGGAAGAGGTCAACCTATACATACCGGAGGATTTACGAATACTTTTAATTACAAGGGTTTTACTTTGAATTTATTGTTGCAGTGGTCTTATGGCAACCAGATTTATAATGCTAACCGGCTCATGTTTGAAGGAAATGGGAATGTCAGGACTGACCTGAATCAGTATGCGAGCTATGTAGACCGATGGACACCCGAAAATCCAAGTAATAAAAATTTCAAAACAGGAGGACAGGGACCTATTGGATTTCATTCCTCAAGAGTCCTTGAAGATGGTTCATACCTGCGCTTAAAAACCTTGTCTTTTGGCTACTCTATTCCCACGAAGTATATCAAAAAATTGTATTTGACCAGGTTGAATCTAAATGTTTCTGCTCAAAATCTGCTTACCTGGACTAAATACTCCGGTATGGACCCTGAAGTTTCTGTACGCAATACCGTCCTTACCCCAGGTTTTGATTTTTCTGCTTATCCAATACCAAGGACCGTGGTATTTGGTATCAACGTCACATTTTAAAAAATAAACAATCAAGATATGAAACATAGATATTATTTCTTAATCGTGCTTATTTTGAGTCTGGCCTCGTGCGACAATCTTCTTAATAAGCAGCCAGACGATTTTCTTGCACCGGAAACATATTATACATCGGAAACACAGTTAAACTATGCTCTAAACGGCGTATATGATATTTTAGGCACTACCTATGGAGGTGTGAGACTTTATCGTTTGGGTCTGGAAGCAGACGAAGGGTATTATGCCAGAACTACCCCTGTTACAGGTCCGCAGGCAAATAATTTTACGGCCAGTGATGGCGATATTAGTGCATTTTGGACAAATTTGTATAGTGGTATCAACCGGGCCAATATTTTGTTGGCGAATTTGGATAAAAACACAAATCTGGATCAAACTATAAGAGACCGGATAAAGGGCGAAACTCTTTTTTTAAGAGGTTATTACTATTTTCTATTGGTACAAAGTTTTGAAGGTGTACCGTTGGTTTTAAAATCTGCAAACTCGATTGGCGAAACAGATGTTCCGCGTGCTTCCATTAAAGAAGTCTACGAGCAGGTATTAAAAGATATGAAGGAAGCAGAAGTTTTAGTACCTGATATTAAAACTTTAGGATTTGGAGGAAGGGTTAATAAATCAGCCGTTCGAGGAATTCTTGCCCGTGTTTGCCTGTATATGGCAGGGTATCCGCTTAAAGACGAGTCTAAATTTGAAGAAGCACGCAACTGGGCTAAAAAAGTTATGGACGATGCAGCGGCGGGCCATTCGCTAAACCCTTCCTATTCACAAGTTTTTATAAACCTTGCTCAGGATAAGTACGATATAAACGAAAGTATCTGGGAAGTTGAATATTGGGGAAACAGAACGGATGCATATACAGAAACAGGCTGGGTTGGTTATGTGAATGGTCCTTCCTCAAGCAACGCGCTAACTGGTAACGGTTACGGAGGTGTACGTATTACATCCAATTTATATTCATTATATGAGCCTGGCGATTTACGGCGGGATTGGGCCATTGCTAGTTTTACTTATAACTCCACAGGTGAACTGGGTTCTAAAAAATTTGTCACTTCCACATCAAATGCTTCTTTATATACGCGCCAATGTGCCAAATTCAGGAGGGAATACGAGGTAGTACTGCCAAAAAATGGTAGCGCCACCCCCCAGAATTTTCCTGTTTTGAGATATTCTGACGTGTTGCTTATGTTTGCTGAAGCCGAGAACGAAGTCAATGGAGGACCTACCCAGGCAGCAATAGATGCTGTAGATTTGGTAAGACAAAGAAGCTGGTCATCCGGAATAAAATCAATTACTGTCACCAATGGAGGATTTGGTTATAGTTCTGCTCCTACCGTAACCATTTCATCTGGTGGAGGGACAAGTGCAACGGCAATAGCCACTATAAAAAGTGGAAAAGTCACAGCAGTTACTTTAGCCCCGGATGCAGTCACTGGTACTCAAATGGGATCTTTGTATACCAGCGCACCCACAATCACCCTGACGGGTGGAGGGGGTACAGGAGCAACAGCCACGGCTACGATCTATAAAATAACGGATGCAAACATACCAACCTTGGATCAAACTGCTTTTCGTGATTTAATACAGAAAGAAAGGTCAAGAGAATTATGTTTTGAAACCTTGCGGAGAGCGGACCTTATCCGGTGGGGAATATTCACTTTTACAATGAGCGAAATAGGAAGAACGATTGATATTCAGGCGCCAGGTTCCTATTTTGCGCAGTATTATAAAAATGTATCGGATAAAAACCTCATATGGCCGATACCCACCCGTGAACTGACTTCCAATAAAGCGCTGGTTCAGAATGAAGGATGGTAAATTTTTACTAATAATTAAAACGATTCAGATGAAATTAAGATATAGTGCGATTTTAGCAGGATTGCTCGTATTGGCATCATCCTGTAATGAAAAATTTGAATTAGCTGGTGGTACCCCCGATTTCCAGGTAAAAACTACTGCAACAACTTTCAAGGTTGGAGAAGATGTAACCTTTTCCTTTGAAGGAAATGCAGGGTTAATATCTTTTTATTCAGGTGAGGTACTCAATGATTATGCGTTTAAAGATGGCAGGACAGTAGCTGCCGGACAAGTGAATTTATCATTTACTTCCGGCGTAACAGGAGGCACTCAGACAAACCAGTTTTCGGTTGTTGCATCTTCTGATTTTGATGGAAATTATGCTGACTTTACAAGAGTGCAGGCTGCCACATGGACTGATATAACAAACAGATTTCTTCTTGGTACCAATGCTACCTTCCTCGCTTCGGGTTCGAAAGATATTACCGACCTGGTAGTAGCAGGTAAACCACTTTACCTGGCGTACCGGTATGTTACCAAACCTCAGTTGGTCTCCGGTGATGCACGGACATGGATGGTCCAAAATTTTTTATTGACAAGCAATACTACCATTGGTGCCTTGACGCTTTCTAATATGCTAAACACAGGATTCAGAATTGTCAACCAAATAAACGACACCACTATAGTACCAAGATCTTCAATTTCAGCCAGCAGGGTCACTCTTTTGGGAAATGCTTATTCAGCCGGTAATGATCCTTTACATGAAATCTGGGCCATTAGCAAACCGATAAACGCCGGTGAGATCGATTTGGGACCGGACCGTCCGCTATCCCTTAAAGGGAACTCGGATCCCCGATTAGAATCGTATACTTATAAATTTACCAACCCAGGTATTTACAAAGTCTATTTCATTGCTGCAAATGCTAATATTAATGAAAGCAGAGAAGTAATCAGACAAATTGATATTACTATTGAACCTTAAGCTATCTTGATAAGGCATGCTGATATTAATACAGTTTAATATCAGCATGCCTTTAAATGTTGTTAAGAAGTCTATACAAACAACGAAAAAATCATTATTAAATTTAGATTGAAAAAATTAAAATATACAATTATGAAGGATAATCGAAGAGCTTTTATGAAACAGGCCATGACAGGTGCAGCTGCTCTTTCTGTTGGAGGTATTTTACCCGGATATAGCGCTAAAAGTTATGGTAGAATCTCTGGAGCAAACGACAGGATTAACATTGCAATGATGGGCGTAAATTCCCGTGGTATGGCCTTGGCAAATACCTTTTGTAAACAAGAGAATTGTGAAATTATATATGTCTGCGATGTTGACTCACGTGCAGAACAAAAATGCATCGGAAATATTGAAAAGATCACGGGAAAACGTCCAGGCGCTATGCCTGATTTCAGAAAGGTTCTCGAGAGCAAGGACCTTGATGCCATTGTTATTGCAGCTCCTGATCATTGGCATGCCCCCGCTGCTATACTTGCTTCAAAAGCTGGCAAACATGTCTATCTTGAAAAACCTTGCAGCCATAACCCAAAGGAAGGAGAGTTATTGATTGCTGCTGTAGCAAAGTATAAAAATGTTATTCAGATGGGAAATCAACGCCGTTCTTTTCCTAATATAGTTGCCGGTATTGCCGAACTTAAGGCCGGCATAATTGGCAGACCCTATTTTGCGAAAACATGGTACACCAACAACCGTCCTTCTATTGGAGGTGGCAGGGAAATTCCTGTCCCATCATGGCTTGATTACGAATTATGGCAGGGTCCGGCTCCTCGTAAATCATTTAAAGATAACTTTTTACATTATAATTGGCATTGGTTCTGGAATTGGGGAACAGGTGAGTCTGGAAATAACGGAACCCACTTCGTTGATCTCGCACGCTGGGGATTGGGTGTTGATTATCCTATCCGTATTTGTTCCGCAGGCGGACGTTACCGTCATCAGGATGACTGGCAGACTCCAGATACTCAGGTTATAAATATGGAGTTCAATAATAACACAAGCATGTCCTGGGAGGGTCTCAGTTGCAACGGCCGTCCTATTGAAGGCAGCACGGTTGGGGTTATGTTCAGCGGTGAAAATGGATCATTACGGATTGATAGCGGAGATGCTTACTCAGTTTTTGATCTGAAAGGTAAACTCATTAAAGAAGTCAATGGTAAATCACAGGTTGATACACACAACCTCAGTAATCCTGCAATGGGACTGGATTCAGTCCATATTCGAAACTTCCTGGATGCCATAAGGATTGGGACCCCATTAAATTCAGATATTTTGAGCGGTCATAAAAGTACTTTGCTTGTTCAGCTTGGAAATATTGCTCTTCGTTCGGGTGACACATTGCATCTGGATCCTTCAAATGGTCATATTAAGAATGATCCTGTGGCCCAAAAATTATGGTCCAGAGATTATCAATCGGGTTGGGAACCTAAAATATGATGTTGCTTTTTGTTATGTTTGTTAAATATAAAGAGATTGGAGATTTTAAACAGTTGAAATTCGGAATATAAATAATTGTATCCACCGGAGAAGGTAGTTGATTGGTAATATTAAGGCGCATGATGCATCGGCTTTCTATGAAATGAAAACAATTTATGCAAGCAAGAATTAACTGTATGATAATAAATGTGTTAAAAAACATAATATGTGTCGGCGTTATGTTATGCCTTTGTCAGCTTTCAAACCCTTCGTATGGTAATGATATAGCGGTATTCAAATATAGGTCGATTTCAGAATATAAATCTGTAAGTGATACTCCACTCTATAAAGATATATCTCCCAGACAATTACAGAGAACAACGAATATTAATGGACTCAAAATCATTGTTCCGGATGACCAGGCATGGAAAGACTTGGGCAGGGATATAGCGGGTGAACTGAAAAAAATATGGAACCTTCAGGTAGATATCAGTATTCCTGAATCGGAAAAATTCGTTACCGGTTGGACTGGCAATACACTGATATTAGGCAACCTGTGGAATAACAAACAAATGGCCCGCTTGTATGGTTTGCGAATGTCTTATGCAGATGCGGTATATCCCGGGAAAGGTGGATATCAATTGTTGACTTTGATAGATCCATTTGGTCTGGGGGGAAATACTATTATTATCGGAGCTACTGATATTGATGGAGCCAGATTTGGGGTTAACAGGTTAATGGCGATATTAAGAGAAGGGAAAGAGCCTGTTATTCCCTGGCTTTTTCAGGTTAAACTGACTAAAGAAACAAGCAGCTATTTTGGTGGTAATCACAAATCTACTGGGAATGGGGTAAGTGATCAATTGGCTTTGGAAATGAGCAGATTGCTTGAAAAACTGGAGCCAATCAAAGACAATGAACAAATTGCCGATGCGTTGATAAAGGTACTTGCTCAAATCAAACTTTATGGTGAATATTATCAGCTTACTGGTAACCCTGCATTTGGAGAAATCTACAGCCAACTGTTGAAAGGATATTCTCGTTTTGTAAACTGCCATCCCTCTGAAGCTCACAATCAACTTGCTGCAAGAAAAAACATGTGGACGGAGGGTGCAAAATTATTTCAGAACTGGGCGGTCCTGGAAGCTTCCCCTTTATTTACTTTACCAGAACGCAGGCAGATTTTGTCAGCACTTTACCTGACTTGTGAAGCCAATGCTCATGACCATTATCTTACGGGTGCGCCCAAAACCGGTACACGATGGAATCATGAGATTTTCCCGGCGCTATCGCTTTCAGGCTCTTGTAATTATTTTGAAAAATATCATAAGACGGCTGATGTGTTAAAATGGAAAGAATTGGGTGATCAAATATTTATAGGTAATACATCCTACATCAGCATGGATGAAGGCTCTGATTATTTGGCACATGTACCGATGATCAATATTGATTATGCCATGGCGACGGGAAATCTCAATTACATCAATCAAAGCTTGCGCCCCAGTGCAGATTTACAAGCCATGATGATCGATAATCTGGGTACGTTATCAGGAGGCGGCGATACTTACCCTTTTGGTATGTCCAGTGCTTATTCTTACGGTCATTCTCAGTTATTGAATACGGCCTCATGGTATTATAAAGATCCTATCTATAATTTTCTGCTGGAGCGAACTCAAAAAGGTCCTTTCCCAGGTCAAAGCATGGCTGATCTGAAATATCCCATTCATCTCTATATGGTGACGCCGAACCATTCAGAGGAACTTATCAGCAACAGTTATCCGAAAATTCAGGCTCAACAGATAGAACCGGGTGTTTATAATGAATTGGTGAGCCAGGAAGAAGGAAATCTTGGAGTAGAACAACAAAACACCTTTCATAAATTAACATTCAGGTCTGGATTTGGACTTAATGATAATTATCTGATTCTGGACGGATTTTCTGCTGGAAGGCATGGACATCAGGATGGGAATACAATTCTAAACTACAGTGCTAATGGCCGGTTGTTTCTTACAGACAGAGATTATATTCAAAATTCTCCGGAACATCATACGGGATTGGTGATTGTAAAAGATGGAGAACAGCGTAAAAAACCACCTTTAGCAAAACTGGAATGGGTTAGTGACTTGAAGAACACCAGTATAAGTCGCAGTAAGATATTAAACTATAACGGAACAGATTGGGACCGGACAATCATAAGTCCTGACAGCGAATTTTTCATCATTTATGATGACCTGAAGTTCAATGAACAGGGTAATTTCATGATTAAAAATTTGTGGCAATCTTTGGGAACTCCCAGGATATATCAAAATGTGTTCAAGGTAGAACAGAAAGGGGTCACCATGTTACTTCAAAGTATGGCTGACTCTGATTTGCGGTTTAAAGATATTTACGGTCATTTTATTAAATACTGGAAAACAGTTTACCCTTATCCTTATGCTGATAATGAGACGGTTCTGGAAGAAGTACTGCAAGAAAAAAAATACATGCCAGGTGATAAAACAGAATTTATTAATGTTCTTTCAAGTCATAAAAAAGATAGCAGTGCATTACAGTCCAAATGTCTTAATGAGACAACCATAGAGATTATACATGGGAAGAAAAAATGGCTGGCCATTCACGGAGAATTAAACTGCGATGTTTTTTCCAGTAACGGGATGTTTCATTTGCTTGGGAATAACGAACTTATTGCAGCATCGGTAACCAATGTTATTCTTGGGTTGAATAAGCTGCATTTTCCTGTGCCAGTGTTTTTTAAAATGAATACATTAACAGGTCGATGGAGTACTTATAGCCTGCAGAAAGATAAAATTAAATACAATAATCCGGAATATCCTATTCGGGAAAGTGCAATCGATTCAGGTGTAGTGCGATGGAACAAGGAAATGCAACAACGTCTGGAAAATCTTCTAACTATTGATACAGGCAAATCTCTCTTAACAATTAAGCAGCCTGTAAAGGAAACTTCAATTCAGGGCTGGAAGAATTTTTATTCATTTAATGAAAAAATTGCAAGTTCAGTATCAGGGGATATTAACGGTGACGGTAAGGATGAACTTATAATAGCCGGGACAAGCGGAACTGTAAAAGCAATTGACCCGGAGGGGAATGAAATATGGACCTTTAAAGCAAAAGGCCGGGTTAATGAAGTTACTGTTCAATCAACAGGAAAAATGCTGCTTATCTTTATTGCAACAGAGAATTGGTACATGCAGGTACTGAATATTAAAGGAAATGAAATATGGAATTACAAGTTTCCGGATGATGTGGCGCATCATGAGTTTAAAGGCAATTTAATAGGTATAACAAATGTAAGGCTCGCATATCCCAATGGCAGGAACCATGAGCCATCAATCATGGTCGGTACGCAATTCCGTTATCTGTACGAACTCGACCTCAGAGGTCAGCTAAAATCTGAAAAAGCCTTGTATTTTTATGGTATCGAAGATATGGAGTATGCTGATTTAGATGGTGATGATAAAGACGAAGGAATCATCGCCATGGAATATTATTATTACAACCTGATTAAAGATGCCAAACCAGTTACGGTCAAAATGGATGGAGGACCTGGCTGGAAAGTTGTTGAGGTAATAAAGAAGGGTAAAAACGGACTGCCAACGATCTTAATAGGATCGGAACAAAGCGAGATACGCCAGATCCAATACAGGAATAAAATTGAGGAACAATGGGTCCGGAACGTGGGAGGAGCGGTTAATGACATCAGACATGGAGATTATAATGATGACGGCCGGACAGAAATTTTGGTGGGCACCGAAGGATTTCAGTTTTATGTGCTTAATCAGGTTGGAGCTGTTGTTTTCAGAAAGACTTTGAATGATAGAGTGTTAAAGGTCGATGGATTTCGACATCACGAAAATACATACTATCTGGTGGCCACGGCCCAAGGCCGGCTGTTTAAGTTTTCCCAACAGGGAGAAATTGTACAATCCTTTCAATTTTCAGATGAGATAGCGAATATTCTTGCAGCGAATAACAATTCCGTTCCTTACGTAGCCTTAAAAAATGGTCATATATACAGAATCGAATAATCTGCAGATGACATTAATAAAGGTAATGTTCTGATCAAGCTCTTCCTGATAAATAAGAGTATCCTCATTTTGTTTTACTTTTTGAAACTTATTTTTGGACAAAACAGGATGAAATTTTAGGGTCTTATTTCTTGAAAATAAAATAAACTGCCAGGATAAGAAAGATGAATCCTATCAGATGATTGATTTTAAAGGATTCAGTTTTAAAGAAGAAAAGGGTGAAAATAACAAAAATGGTAAGCGTGATTACTTCCTGAATGACCTTTAATTGCATCAATGAAAAAGGCCCTCCGTTTCCTTCAAAACCTATTCTGTTTGCCGGTACTTGAAAACAGTATTCAAAGAATGCTATCCCCCAACTGATCAGAACTATGGCCAAGAGTCCAAGTGTCTCAAACCATTTCATCTCTCTCAATTTCAAATGGCCGTACCAGGCAAAAGTCATAAAGGTGTTGGACAGTATTAATAGTCCGATGGTATAAAAGCTCTTCATTTTTTAAAGTCTGAAAAAAGAAGCGCAATTTATTAAATACTCTTTAATGATGGAATCTGTTATGACTATTAATCCGCGTTTTTAAATATTAATTCCTATGTTAATTTTTGTTAACTGATTAAACCATTATATATCAATGGAGTCTCAAGAGTATATTCGGAAAAATTAATAAACTTTTATACCGGCTAATATGAAAACAGGAATTTTAGTTTTAGCAGTTTTGGTAATGTTGGCATCAGGAGTGAAAGCTCAGCCAATAACCAAAGATAACAGATCCTTCAAAGGAATGAATATGATGCGCTCCGATTCAGATTTTAGGGGAGTTATGCGGGCAAACTTCCAAAGGCAGCGAGGGATGAATCAGCAGGGATTTGTGCGGGCTTTGGGTCTTAATGATGAGCAGGTTAAAGCTTTCAAAGAGATTCATATGATCATGTACAAAGAAGTTAAACCTCTTCAGAACCAACTGAATGAAACGGAAGCCCATCAAAAGACATTGTTATCAGCTGACGATCCTAATCTGAATGCTATAAATGATAATATAGATAAGATCGGGAAGTTTAAAACGGATATTCAAAAGATCAGAACTAAATATCTTCTTGAAATGAAATCCAAACTCACTGATGAGCAACGCATGAAAATGGACATGATGAAAATGAATCATGGAAATTTTAACGATCCACGGATGGGAATGAATTTTGGTGGAATGCATGGACAAATCCGGCAGGAATTCAATAGACCTGAAGGAATGAATTTTGGACCTGGTCTAAATTTCTAAGAGTTCTAAAGATTAGATTTCATACGTTTGTAGGTTAGAGTGGGTCATTTGGGTTTTCTTAATGACCCTCTTTTTTATGTAAAATAGTAATATTCCCCAATAACCCAGGGTTTATACACTTCCGGGGGACCAATGATCGATTACTTTTCTTATCAATTTTTTTGATTAATTTCGGCCGGTAATAGATGCATAGGTTTCCTTTTAAATTTAAATGAAATAGGTATTCATTGGTGCATTCTTAGGTATTGGGGTTTATAAATCCATTGGGAGGTAGTAAGACAAATAAAGATATTTCATCAATTATGAAAAAGTTAGAAATCTTATTGATTTTTCTGTTTACGGCTATTCTGTTGAAAGCGACACCTCCCGATTTATCTATAAAACCTTATATTAATCCACCTCACAGAATTATCAGAACCTGTTGCGCTTTTGGCTCTGATCTGAAGCTTTGGATACTCCCGGGTATCAAATTTACAGAAATAACCTGTATTCAAAATATTGGCCCTCACAAGTACCTTGGAAGTGCAAAAGAAAGGAATGGTATTATCTATTCAAACAGGGGTGGTTTCATCGATTTAGCTCATTTACGTGATCAGGCAGATTGGACAGCGTATATTTATTCTCAAATTATTCTAAGTCAAAAGGAAGGAGAAATTGCTCTGCAATTAGGACGTGAGGGCGGATTAAAAACTTTAAAATTAAATGTCCCGGGTGATTTAGACCAATCCGATGCGATATTATTAGCCGGAAGAATAGCTTATGATCTCTCCGTGTGGCATGAAATCGCCACTTGGTTTGGTTCTTCTTCAATTCCTTTCGTCCCTGAACGCTATTCAAGTTTTTCTATTGAAGATCCTTACTCCAATCTTCTTGGGGTCACATTAGGGATGAAAGCGATCAAAAACAATCTGCCATATGAAGAGGCAATGACTTCTTTGATCCATCAAACCCTGGACAGTATCGGAGTCGTATCAAATATTGACGAGACATATAATGCCATGGAGGCTGTTAGAAATATTTGGTGGTCACGGGAAAAGCATCTGCCGAGTGAGAAAATTCTTATTCAAAGGCAGCTGAATGTTTATTCTGACCAGATTCCGTGGCTTGTACCTGATTGGAAAGGATCTAATGCCGTCCCATATGAATTGCAAGTTCCGAAGGTAACTCATGACGGACGTGGACTCGAGAGTTTTTATGAATTGGGTTTCCGAGTGAATAATAAATTCAATGTGAAAGAAATTTTTGCTACGAGAAAAAAGCGAATTATCACTCAAAATGATTTTGAAACTCTCTTATCATGTATCGAAAATCAATTGGATAATTCCGGATATCTGTATCGCTGAATTCTTGATAAATTTGATTTATGATCCCCTATGCTCAGGTTTATCATCGATCACTTTTTTTACTTTCAAGGAGTACCTCGTTATAGTATTTTCTTTTTGGAAGATCTCTGAAAATTCCTTGGAGGACAGTTTTCTTGTTAATAGAAATAACTTTAGAGAGAATTTCAACCGGAACTTCTTCCCCATCGGCTCTTAATATGGTTCTCTCTACAGGTTGAGCAGAACCTTCTAATTTATTTTTTTTATATTGTTCACGAAAAGAGTTCCTGACAATTTCTTCATCTCTCAAAGGATGCAATTTGCAATGATGCATGCCAATCAATTCATCGATATTTCTCCCGGTTAATCGGGATGCAACATGGTTTGCGTCAATAATAAGACCACTTTTTGCATCAACCAGAATAATTGCATCAGGAGAATCTTCAAACAGTGATTTATACCTTTCTTCACTTTCCTTTAATGCTTCTTCAGCTTGCTTGCGATTAGAAATATCTTTCATTAAACAGAGGTAAGTCCCGTCGGGCAATATTTTTGAATTCATTTCCATCAATACTTTTTTGCCGTCTCTCCTGGATATTTCTCTTTCGAATATAACATTTTCACCTTTGTTTACTAAATCATATCTCAAGGGTTTATCTTTCAATTCTTCTGCTGAAAACAAGTCATACATATTCATTGACAGAAGCTCTTCTTTGGTGTAGGCAGTAAATTCTATGGCTTTGTCATTTACCATAATGAAATTTCCAGTAATATCTCCATGGAATAAAGCATCCGGTGCCAACTCAAGAATAGTTCTGTATTTTTCTTCACTCCTTCGCAAAGCTATTTCCGTTAATTTCTGATCCGTAATATCGACATAAGAGGATAATAAATGATGTAAAGTCCCATCTTCATTCCTTTGGCAAGCGACGGAAAGAGTTACAAACAAAATTTTCCCATCTTTTCTGATAAAACGTTTATCCATCTGGTACCTGTCTAAAGTTCCTTCTAAAGCTTGATTAAAATAATCAAGATTCGCCTGAAGATCATCAGGATGAGAGAGATCCATCCAGTTTATGCCAATTAATTCACCTTTGGTATAACCAAGCATTTGACAGAATTTCTGGTTGAGTTCAATCCATCCTTTCCCTGGAGAAGACACACTCATCCCGACTGATCCATTCTCAAAATAACTCTGAAATTCTTTCCTGCTTAGAGTTAATGCTTCCTCTGTTTTTTTTAACATCGTAATATCGGTCATAGTTACCAGACAATTTTGACCGTCACCAGTTAAAATACCCTCGAAATGAGTGTAAATGGGATTTTCTTTAGGAATATCAATGACTGCATCACAGGATACTTTGATTGGTTCTTTGAATATGTCTCTGAAAAATTCATTAAAAACAGGTAAGGTTTCGATAGAAATAAATTGTCTGAAATCAGAATTGAGAAGGTAATCGCGGTCATGCTTAAGATAAGAAAGAGCAATTAAATTAAGTTCCAATACTTTGCCATCTTTATCAAGAGTCAGATATCCGGATGGAGCCTGATTGTAAAGAGTGGTATATTTTTTAATCAATAACTCATTTTGTTCCCTGGCTTTTTGCAATTCGCTGTTCTGCATTTCCAGTTCTTCATGGTAAGACTGCAATTCATACAGTGCCTGCCTTGGATCTATTTCACTGATTGGGATCCTGACTCTTGATGATTTCATGTATAATCCTCCCTTGTCGAAAGATATAAATTCTTTTATAAATGATTGCCACTTTAATTTTCAGAAAGCTGAAACCAATAACTCTTCCAGATGTCTAAAACATTTGGAGTGGAGATTTCAACTCCCGATTATAAAAAATACCCCCTTACTTTCGGTCTAAAAATAGTCAAAGAATTAGTAAATGGAATTAAATATTTATAATTAATTTATAAGTGTCTCATCAATTACGAATTCTATTACTGAAATAGAAATTAAAAGAACGGATCAAATCTGTGGAAAGGGATTTCTGTTTACTGCAATAGACCAGTATCCAACCACCTTTGATTTATTACCATTGAGATAATCGCCTGAGTTTTTATAAAGAATTTTTTCAAATGATATTTCTTGCTTCTCATTAGTCAAATACAACAATGTTTTGATAGCTGCTTCACCGCAAAGTGCGGTTTGGGTATTTTCTGGAAATGTTCTTTTTCTCCTGTCACATCCTGTTCTTAATTTTTCAACATCATTGGAAATAATTGTATCCGCCGTTTCGTTATCAAAGAGTACTGCATTTTCAGAAGAGGGATAATGAGAAAAATCTGAAGTGACAATGAAAAGGTTATTTTTATTGAACCATGGTTCGAGTGCATTGGCCAGTTTTTTACAGAGATCGGAATCATTATTCCCAATTAATAGTGGAACAATCCTGAACTCTTTGCTTAATGAATACTGCAAAAAAGGAATCTGCACTTCAATGCAGTGTTCCCCGGCATCGGCTTCGATATCGTAATGTATAAATTTATACTGATTGGTAAGATATTCAGCAGTTTCCTCATTTATATAAGCTTCGCCAAATGGCGAAAAATAGCTTCCTTTTGGATAAATACTAACTCCGGGAAATACCTTTTGGTGAGAAGGACCTATAATAAAAATATTTTTGTATTGCTTTCCCTTATCCAGCTTAGAGTAGGCTGCAGCTGCAACTTCTCCCGAATAAACATATCCGGCATGAGGAACGATCAATGCTGCAATATCGGCTGTACAATCCCTTCGGTTTGTCTTAAATAAGAGGGAGAGGTCTTCATTCAATTCATTGGCTGATGCAGGATAGAACGCTCCTGCAACCGCGGGCATTCGGATTCTCATTCTAAAGCATATAAAAGATTAATGTAATTTATTGAAATAAATTCAGAACTCTTAATAATATTTGAATACAATCTATAAAGTTCCATAAAACGATTAAAAAACATTTATCCATTTTCTTTGTCTAATATTTGAACCGCAATTCTGGATATTTTTCATTAATTTGTTAAAATGATGATTTTGCCTGAAAAAATTTATTTGAACTGAAAAATATAAAATAACAAATATGGGTAAGTTAAGAATTTTCAACTTTGTGACTCTTAATGGTTTTTTTGAAGGCCTCAAAAAAGATACATCATGGCACGTACATGGAGAGGAAGAAGACAATTATGCTGTTGAAATGCTCAGTCAGGGCGATATTCTTCTCTTTGGACGCATAACCTATGAACTGATGGTAAACTATTGGACATCTGAATTTGCAATCGAAAACGATTCGAAAGTTGCTGAAGGAATGAATAATGCAGAAAAGATTGTATTTTCAGGAACACTCCAAAATGTTCATTGGAATAATGCCCGGCTGATAAAAGACAATATAGTGGAGGAAGTGAGAAAAATAAAACAATCCGGAAGAAATATGTCCATTCTTGGAAGTGGAAGCATCGGGACATTATTGGCCGGAAATGAGTTAATAGACGAATTTCAGATCATGGTTGATCCTGTATTGCTTGGAAACGGAATCCCCGTATTCAATGGTCTGAGCCATAAAATAAATCTGAAATTTAAAGAAGCACGAACGTTTAAGAGTGGAACAGTCCTGCTTTGTTATGAAAACAAAATCTGAGTTTTTTGATCTTCTTAAAGAAGCTTGGATATAGTTAAGGATAAAAATAGTTATTTTTGGAAGAGTATAGACTTGATAGACATTCACTGCAACTTATAACGATTTACTTTTACCTCAAATTAGTTGAAAGATGAAAATTTGGAATTTTGGAATTATCGGATCGGGATTGATTGCTGATTTTCACGCAAAAGCAATCCAGTCTCTTGAAAATGCAAAACTTATCGGGATCTGCGGGCGGAGCATTGAAAAAGCAAAAAAACTGACAGATATCTATCACTGTGAGCCCTATGATAATTACAAAAAGATGATTGCAAATCCTGAAATAGATATTATCGCCATTGCCACACCCAATGGATTTCATATGGAACCAGCTGTTGAAGCTGCCAAAAAAGGTAAACATGTGATCTGTGAAAAGCCATTGGAGATATCTTTGAAAAGAATTGACAAGATGATCCTTGCTCACGAAAAAGCAGGTACTCAATTGGGAGGAATTTTTAATTTTCGTTACCATGATTCAGTCAGGGTTTTAAAAGAGGCCATTGAAAAAGGAAGATTTGGAAAAATAACCTATGCCGCTGTTTATGTGCCATGGTGGCGGACTGAATCTTATTTCAAAGATAACTGGCATGGGACTCTTGATATGGATGGTGGTGGAGCATTGATGAATCAGTCCATCCATATGATTGATATGTTACAGTATCTTATGGGTCCTGTAAAATCACTCCAGGCATATGCTTCTACCCTGGTTCATGATATTGAAGCCGAAGATACAGCTGCAGCGGTTCTTAAATTCAGCAACAAAGCGCTTGGGGTAATCTATGGTACTACTGCCTCTTGGCCCGGACAGTTTAGAAGACTTGAAATTACGGGCTCCAAAGGAACAGTAATCCAGGTCGAGAACAGCTTTAAAGTCTGGCAGTTTGCCGATGAAAATCAGGAAGATAAAGAAATTCTCCGAAAATACGGTGAAATCGAAGGTGGGGGAGGAGTATCAGATCCTGCAGCCATACAGTTTGAACCGCACGCCCGTAATTTTGCAGCTTTTATAGATGCGGCTGAAAACAACCGTCCTTTTGAAATTGATGGTTATGAGGCACGGAAATCTGTTGAGATTATTCTGGCGATTTATAAAGCGGCCCGGAAGCATAAAATTTATCGGTTTGATTGATCGAAATTAAGCATTATGGGAGGCGTCTATGCAAATACTCAATTTAAGACGTAAAAACTTAATATGGATTAAACTCCCTGCCACCTCAGTTAAGTGTCATTTAAAGAAATACTTAGTATTTTATTTCTAACATATTATTTCCCTACTTTCCTACTCCCTACTTTTTTAAAAATGTAACCAATAAAAATCCGGAAACCCATCCTCTTCAAATTTTTTCATTCTTTCATTCAGGTAGTAGTAATTTCATCCGCCCAATCCCTTTACTATCTTCGATCTCTGAAATCATTTCCTCCTGTAAATTTAAGGTATCTTATTGCTGAATATTGACTGGGAAACTTTGCATTGGCTGTTGGAAGAAATAAAAACTTTTCAGATTGCGGCCGTAAAAAATACAACATATAAACTCTAACAGATTATAAAGTGGCAATGAAGGGTTCTTTTATTTCTAATTTTTGGATATTTTGGATGGTTTGTGTAATCTTGCTTTCAATATCCGGAAAAATGATATGGCAAAATTAATTGAGTTAAACACTTTTTCAGGTGCCAATGGTTCATTGAGTGTTTTGGAAGATTTTCAAATACCATTTGTAATCAAGCGGTTTTTTTACATCTACCGGGTTGATGATTCTTATCGCGGAGGTCATCGTCATAGAAGCACTTTCCAGGCTGCTATTTGTCTGACTGGTTCGTGCAAAATTTATAACAACAATGGGACCGGGCAGAAAGACGTATTATGTTTAGACGCACCAAATAAATGTTTACTGCTGGAACCGCAGGACTGGCATGTAATGTTTGATTTTAGTAAAGAAGCTATATTGTTGGTTGTTACTTCGACTAATTTTGATGAGAATGATTATATATTTGAAAAATATGAGGGAGATACTTTCCCCGGAAAGTAATGTTTCAACGTTACAACGTTTCAATGTTTCAAACCGGATCTTTGAAACCCTGAAACATTGAAACTTTGAACCCCCGGGACTTTGAATCTAAAATATGAAATTATCAGTAATAATCCCCGTCTATAATGGTTCTGCCACAATCGGTGAACTTGTTAATGAACTGAAAAGTCAGTTGAGCGGGATAGATTATGAAGTGGTGCTTGTGAATGACGGCAGTTCTGATAACAGCGAACAGGTTTGCCTCGGCTTGCTTAATAATGAAAAGGGTATTACTTTTATATCATTGCGTAAAAATGTGGGTGAGCACAACGCTGTTATGTGCGGGCTTAAACATTCTAAGGGTGATTGTGCCGTGATTATAGATGATGATTTTCAGAACCCACCGTCAGAAATAATAAAATTATACAACGAGCTGCTGAAGGGATATGATGTGGTTTATTCCAAATACCGGAAAAAAAAGCACTCCTTTTTCCGCAATATAAGCAGTAAGGTGAACGATTTCTTTGCAACTATTCTTATGGAGAAGCCCAAAAACCTCTATCTCTCCAGTTTTAAGATTATTCACAGGGATGTGATAAATGAAATAATCAAATACAACGGCCCTTTTCCTTATATTGACGGGTTGATCCTGAGAGTGACATCAAGCATTAGTTCAGTTTTTGTGGATCATTCCAGGAGAAAAGAAGGGAAAAGCAACTATAACCTAAGCAAGCTGGTTTCTCTTTACCTGAATATGGTTATTAATTTTTCTATCAAGCCTCTCAGAGTAATGATTTTTTTAGGTTTCTTCTTATTTTTATTAGGGGTAATTCTATCAATCGCCTTTATTATTGAAAAACTGGCAAACCCCCATGTCCCGATCGGATGGACTGCGATTGTAACTTTAATAACTACATTTTCAGGGTTCCAGATCCTGTTTCTGGGAGTAATGGGTGAATATGTGGGAAAGCAATATTTAGATCAGAATGCTACCCCCCAGTGGTCGGTAAAACTTATAAGAAGCTCTAAACCGGATGCTGGAGAATAAAACGGAATATGACAGAATGTCCAAAGTGGAGGAAGTGCATTGGTGGTACTGCTCTCTTCATGAACGGGTATTGAAAATCATCCTGAAAAACTTCACCGGAAGGAAAGATATTGAAATACTGGATGCAGGATGCGGCACCGGTGGATTGTTACTATTCCTTCAAAAAAACGGCTTTAAGAATTTAAAGGGCTTTGATATTTCAGAATTTGCCTGGGAAGCCTGTAAAAGAAGGAATTTAACCGTATTTAAAGCATCTTTAACTGAATCGACAAGTTATTTCCGCTCAGAGACAATGGATGTAATTGTATGTTGTGATGCATTGTATTTTCTTCCTTTTGATGAACAAAAAAAAGCACTTGCTGATTTTTACAAACTTCTTAAATCAGGTGGGATTATTATTCTAAATCTTCCCTCTCTTGAAATATTCAGGGGTATTCACGATATAAGTGTTGGGATAAAGAAAAGGTATCATCATTCAATTCTAAAAGAGTTGTTGCCAGGGGAAATCGTCGCTGACGGATATTCTTTCATCTATTGGCCTGTATTACTCTCTCCGGCAATAGCAATTGTACGCGCTTTTCAGCGAAGAAAAATTAATTCAGGCAAATATAATGTCGAGTCTGATATTAATTTACCTGGATATCTGGTAAATAAATTATTAAAAGGATTAATGAAACTGGAAATGAATTTTTTTCCTGCTGCATTAAATTTCGGATCTTCTTTATTTGTGCTAGCCAGGAAAAAAAGACTCAAAAAATAAGATCTCATCGCTATCCAAATTATAAAACGGTCACCCGTTCACTGCAATCTGAGCTTTTTCTCTTTTCCTATGAAGAATTAATAAAATGATATATAAAAATATCGAAGCAACCGAAATAACAGCGCCGGTATAAAACAATGGGGGAGTAAATAGCAGTTCAACATTGTGTTCGCCTTTTTCCAGAGGCAATCCAAGAAATCCGATATTAATTCTTATAAATGATTGCTTCTTTCCGTCAACACGGGCAGACCAACCTCCACTATAAGGGATAGAAAAGAAAAGCATCTTTCTTTCCTTTAGAGTTATATTGCCTTTAATATTATTGCTGCTGTATTTGGTTATTGCAAAGGTGTCATTTTTGAGGCTCTGGATATCAGATATGTAGTTTTGAATCGAATAATCCTTCGTGATATTGCTCAATTCATAAGAAGGAAAGTCTTTCGAATAGTTGCTGTAAATTGAATCATTAAGAACGAAGGCTTGATATAATATGGCTCCTTTATATCTGGGAGATAATTTCTCAAAATCTCTTTTGCTTATAAATTTGTTATAAGCAAAGCCCAAAGGCAAAGCTAATTTATTCCTGTATATTTTAATATTACCTACGGTATTAAGCGAATCATAATTTACATGTCTGAGACAATTCTGTTTATTACTTAGAAAATATTTTACACTTACCAGGCTATGAAGAAAAGGCCTATCTCTTAAGCCGGCAATCCACCGTGTCTCGTTTTCATTTTTTCCATCAATAATATTCATGCCGGCAAGGAATCGGACATAGTGCAGTTGATTAAACGAATGGTAAGAGGCGGTGCCTCTATAGCGCTGGACTTTAGAATCATTAAGACTTGAGAAATTACTCGGTCCTGAAGAATAATTTTTGGATACCCTGAAAAATCCTTTGTCAATTTTTTTTAAGTATTCTATAGCATCATTTGTATAGTCTGAATAGCCGGATTTTTGATTGTATTCTTTATCGGTTAATGCTCGTCTTTCGTTTACATTATTTATTGTGAAACTGACCAGTTCAATGCACACCAGAAAAAGCAATGACAATTGGATGATATTCAGGTGTTTTTGGGATTTATTAAAAAAAAACAGCAATGCAGTATATGTTATTAAAAACAGTGAAATTACATTTCGTAAACCTGTATTGATAATATCATGCTGCTTTAAAAAATCGTAAGGAAAATAGAGCGCTGTTAATAAAATAGCGAGGGTTATTAACAGAAGTTTGCGATTCACTTTTTTTTGCTTAATCATGTAATGTAAAGCCTTAATACTAAAAAAGATCAGGATAAAAGCAACAAAAAATGAATATAGCCGGTAATAATCACCGGTAAAGAGCCAAAACGAATAGCGAAGAAAAGGGAATATTGCCGGAAGGGTTATAAACGCCAGCCACAGGCCATAAATCAGTTTTCTTCGATTGTCCAAAAATTGAAATAGCTGAGGAAGAATAAGCAGGTTTATCAGACCGCAATAAAACAGGGGCGCCTCCATAAAATTATGCCATCCTCCGAAATTATTTGATGGACCTAATAACTCGGAAGAGAACAGCCGCATTATGACCGTTATATAATGAATGGCGGATTCGAAGCCCAAAGCTGATTGAGAAATAAGCTGCTTATACAATCCGGCGGCACCTTCTCCCCGCGGACTCAAAATCATTAATCTCAAATCATTCAGAAAAAAGAAAGAGGCGATTGCTACTCCAAATATTGCGAGCAAACCTGTTCTTAACAACAGCGCAAATAGTTTACCCGAATGTCTTTCAGCATCCTCGTAATGCCTGACGAGTATATATACCAGGAGAAATAGGCCGAACAGCCACAGGTCAAATGGCTGCAAAATTGTTATCAGTGCTATTGAAATTGGAAACAATGTCCAGTTATTATCCTGGTAATATTTTTCAAAAGCCAGCAATAAAAAAGCAAGGTAAACCACTTCGGTAGAGAATAGATTCCAACAGCTCCCGATAATCATAAAACTGGAGAATGAATACAAAAGAGCTCCCAGGATGCAAACATAAGGTGACAGCGAACGTTTTTTAAGAAAGAAATAGAATAAAGTACCCGCCAGAAATATTTTCAGTATCTCCATGTAAGCTATACCATAGGCGAGGTTCTCTCTCCCAAGCAGATATAAGAAAGAAACAAAAGGATCTGGAAAGCTAAACGGGAAAATATTCTGGCCGATCCCTTGCCTGAATGACCATTTTGGTATTCCATCGGTCCTCAGATAATCAGAGATAAGGATATAGTTGGGGTAGGTATCATTTATCGAGTCACTGGCCAGTCCTTTAAACAGGTAAAGTTTTTGGGAAAAAATAAAATCCTTAAAAACTATAAATACAATGACCGCTGTCAGCGAGAGTAAAATATACAGGCTGTACTTCTTAATGAAATCGTTTTCAGAACCTTTGGTTGACGTTCTGTTCGTTCCCCCCTTTCTCATTCTCTTCTTTGTTAGGCAATGTTGTGGTGAATCAGCTTTTGGTAGCTTCTATCCATCAAAGGTGGCAAATGTATCAAATTATTTAAAAAATGCAGGCAATCTTCTGAAAATAATTTTTAAAGGTCATTAAACCTTTCATACTGCAAATAGTCTAACAACTTTTTAAATTAGCCCCTTAGACAAGTCTCTTTCTTCAATGCGGATTTTGAAAGTGTTTGATTGTATTGCGCAACCAACCGGAATCCAATGTCTATAGCTTGAAATTATTGATCACATCTGCTACATATCTGACATTTTCAACGGTCATTACAGGGCTGATGGGTAAACTTAATACTTCGTTGTGAATTTTTTCAGTTAGAGGTAAACTAAAACTGTTCCATTCCTTATATGCACTTTGTTTATGCGGTGGAATAGGATAATGAATCAGGGTTTGAATTTCATTTTCATCAAGATATTTCTGTAATAGATCACGCTGTGGATGGCGGATAACAAACAGATGCCAAACATGATCGTCACGTTGAACATTTGCAGAAGGGGAGGATGGAAGCAAAATGTCGGAATGTTTTATATGTTGCAAATAATGCGCTGCAAGTATATTCCTGTTTTGATTATCCGCATCAAGTCTTTTAAGTTTTAACCTTAATATTGCAGCCTGAATTTCATCCATTCTTGAATTAATACCTTGATAATCTACAACATATTTTTTACTGCTGCCATAATTACCCAGTGTCCGTATTAAATCAGCCAGTTCATCATCATTTGTAGTCACAGCGCCTCCATCACCTAAAGCGCCAAGATTTTTCCCGGGGTAAAAACTATGACCGGCAGCATGCCCCAAAGAACCGGTGCGTTTGCTGCCATAATAACACCCATGTGCCTGGGCATTATCTTCAATTAATTTCAATCCGTATTTTTCTGCCAATAGTGCAATTTCGGGGCTCATCGCGCTTTTCCCGTAAAGGTGAACCAGCATTATCCCCTTTGTCCGTGATGTTATCTTTTCTTCGATAAGATTGGGATCAATATTGTACGTGTTAATGTTTGGTTCAATGAGTACCGGGACCAGACGATTATCTGTAATAGCCAAAATTGAAGCAATATAGGCGTTGGCAGCTACTATAATTTCATCTCCTTTTTTCATCTCTCCCATTAAAATCCATGCCCTCAGAATAAGCCGGAGAGCATCCAATCCATTGCCGCAACAGATACAATGTTTGGTCCCAATAAACTCCGCATATTCCTGCTCAAATGATTTTACTTCATGACCAAATAAATACCATCCGGAATCAAGTACCCGTTTAACAGCAGATGATAATTCAGGTTCATAACTGTCATTTATTGCTTTCAGATCTAAGAATTTAATCATAATAAAAAATCTGGAGTGACGTTTAAATTTTACACATCAGAAATACTCATTAAAGTAAATCATTTATATGCATTCGATTGTCATACTTTTTTCCGAATTGTAGTATAGCCTGATCAACACATTAAAGTCATTCATGATGCCTTGAAGTGATAGGACGGTGTTTGCATCTTTATCTGCCATATTTCAGGATCGGAATAATCAAAACATATTATTTTAATAAATCAAAAATTAGATGAGTTTTTTCTTTTGATTTATTATAATGTTTTAGTTTTTACTTTCATTTGTAAACTGAATTCCGATCTTATCTTATCTTATCGTTTTATCTAAAAACAATATAAATTGTTTGTTAATCCTGAAATTTAAAAACTTTTTTTGTTTTTTACCTTACTTTTGTTGTCGATTTTTTTTGGAAACTCATCAAAACGATAATAAATTTATAACCTGAATGACGAAAAAACATCTTTTAATACTTAATAGTATTATCCTGCTTACATTTTTCCCGCTATTTTTATTCTCACAGGAAACAAAAAAAGAATCTGCGCTTTCATTTTATGGTTTCGTAAGATCTGATTTTTTCCTGGATACCTATAAAGGATTGAATGCGTTTCAGGATGTATTCTACTTATATCCCAACTACATAGGAGCAGACGCCAATGGCCGGGATATTAATCAACAGACTACAGCCAATTTTCTATCCATTGTAACAAGAGGTGGAGTCAACATCAACGGCCCGGTGATTTTTGGTGCAAAGACCACCGGTTGTATTGAAGTTGACTTCGCTGGGAAACCTGAAATCTATTTGGTGCGTCTTCGGAAAGCATATACCCAGTTCAGCTGGGAGAAAACTAAACTCATTGTTGGTCAGACATGGCATCCCTTCTTTGGAAATGATGCTTTCCCGCGAATTGGGTCTTTAAATACCGGAAGTCCTTTCCGCCCTTTCAACCGTAGTCCGCAGGTAAGGCTGGATTACAGGATAGGCGCTCTGACTCTTTCGGCAACCGGACTGTATCAGCAGCAGTATTTATCGAACGGACCCTTAGGCTGCACAAGTATTTACAGCCGGGATGCGGTGCTTCCTGAAGGCGTGTTCAGTTTCGAGTACCAAAAGAAAGCATTTACATTGGGTGCGGGGGTTGATTACAAGAGACTGAAACCAAGAGTCTCCACCACAGGCACGTCCGGTACTTTTATTTCCGACGAATTGATTGGAAGTACTTCCTGGATGGCTTACGGAAAGTATAACAAGAACAAACTAATGATGCTGTTGCAGGGATATTACGGGCAGGATATGACCCATTTGACCATGAACAGCGGTTATGGAGTTGCATCTTTTGACCCTCAGACCGGAAAGGAAACTTACACCAACTACAACGGGGTTTATTCTGTATTCAACATTACCTATGGTTATAAATGGAGACCGGGTTTATTTGTTGGTTATTCTAAGAATCTGGGTACTTCCGAGGCCTTAAAACCGGTTAATGGAACAGAAAGAGTTTGGGGGTTAGGTGAGAAAATTCAGAGTATGCACAGGATCAGCCCTTCATTATCTTACAGTGTTCCAAAATTTCTTCTTACTGCAGAGTTGGAAAGAACGTCGGTAGATTATGGGGTCGGGCAAATCAATTTCCCCGATGGTTTATATCCAAAGGTTCATAATGTGGTAAACAACGGAGCCAAGCTCATCATGACCTGGTTCTTTTGATAATTACGAATTACGAATTAGGAATCAGAACACGGATGACAAAGATTTAAGGGATGAACACAGATTTTTTAAATTTATAAATAAGAATTCATATATGGAATGCTGATTTCCACAGATCATCTTCGATGAAACATGATTATCACAGATCAGCCAAATTAGAAATTTAGAATTAATAATTATGAATTACGAATAATGGTTTAGGAATTTAGATTTAATGAAAGAATGGGAGCGCCCTTCGTGTAAATTCGTCCGAAATTCGTGAAATTTTAACTCATATCTCATATCTAAAAAAATGCAATATTGGGAAAAGGATATAGAAACACTTGACAGACCTTCTCTTGAGCGTCTGCAGGTTGAAAGACTGAGGAAAACCATCTCTCAGGCATGTGGATCTGATTATTACGGGAAATTATATAAATCAAAGAATATCTTTCCTGAAAAAATAAAGACTGTCGAAAATATAAGGGATATCCCGTTTACCACGAAGGAGGATTTGAGGAGCCATTTTCCATGGGGTTTCCTCTCCATTCCTAAAAAAGAAGTAGTTCGTCTTCACAGCTCAAGCGGAACAACCGGTAACCCTACGGTCGTGTATCATAACAGGCATGATCTGGGCAGCTGGGCGAATCTGATGGCCCGCTCGCTTTTCACGGCCGGAATTCGTGATACCGATGTATTCCAAAACATCGCTGGTTATGGATTATTTACCGGAGGGCTTGGTTTTCAATATGGAATCGAAAGATTGGGCTGTCTGAGCATACCCGCAGGAGCGGGAAACAGTCTTCGTCAGATCAAATTGATGAGAGATTACGGCACGACCGTCATTCATACCATACCCAGCTATCTCGGGAGATTATTTGAAGTCTTCCAGGATGAGGGCTTAGACCCTAAAAAAGACACCCAATTACATACCTTGGTTATCGGGGCTGAGCCTCATACCGAAGAGCACAGACGGAGGATTGAAGAGATGTTTGGCGTAAAAGCCTACAATTCATTCGGCCTTTCGGAAATGAACGGTCCCGGTGTAGCCTTTGAATGTGTGGAGCAGAATGGTTTGCACATATGGGAGGACGCTTACCTGGTTGAAATCATCAATCCCAAAACATTCGAACCTGTTCCCGATGGCGAAATAGGTGAATTGGTGATGACCAGCCTGGATCGTCAGGCCATGCCGCTGATTCGTTACCGTACCCGTGACTTGACCCGTTTTATTCCTGGAGAATGTCCCTGCGGAAGAACCCATAGGAGGTTAGACCGTATTGCCGGCCGTTCGGATGATATGTTCATTCTTAAGGGATGTAATATTTTCCCGATGCAGGTGGAAGGTATCCTGATGAAACTGCCTGAAGTGGGCGATGATTACAGGATTATCCTTGAAAAAATCGGTGATCAGGATGAAATGATCGTTGAAGTGGAAGTAAAAAAAGAATGGTTCCGCGGCGACATAAGTTTCATGGACAGGCTTCAGAAACAAATCGAACGCCTGATCCGGGATGAAGTATTGGTTCGTCCATTCATAAAATTGGTTGAACCCGGGTCTATACCCAAATCGGAAGGAAAAGCCGTTAGGGTAATTGACAGAAGAAAATAAAACGTGGATAGTGAACGGCAAGCTCAGGGTTTGTTCGCTCATCATTCGCTCTTTGTTCACTTTAAAAGCGAAGAAACAGCGGTTGAATTGAATCTGTGCAGCATCTAAGCAGGAAAGATTATTAATTCTTAATTCTTAATTAACAATGGCACATCAGGTATCAATATTTCTTGAGAATAAAATCGGGCATCTGAAACAGGTAACGTCTGTTTTAAAGATCGCTGATATCAACATCCGTTCGATGCACCTGAATCATACCGCAAGTGGATGGGGTATTCTTAACCTTGTTGTCTCTGATCCGGTGGAAGCCTGCAGGCTTCTGAATGAAAAAGGAATATCCGCGGCAATGCGTAAGATTGCTGCATTGAAGATGGCTGACCAGCCGGGGGGATTGGATTATCTCCTTGGCAAAATTGCTGATGCGGGTGTGAATTTTACCAATGCTTACGGCCGTGTAGTGAACGACAGGGAAGAAGCCATTTTTGTCCTCGACATTGAGGATTTGACTGATGCGGAATTGAAACTGAAAAAGGCCGGACTGGAAATTTTACCAGATTATATGGTCTATGGATTAAAGAATAACAACTAAAACTCTGAATTATGAAAAAAAGCGATCTTTATTTTTTAGTGTTGGTAATGGTCATATTTTTGCCATTTTTCCTTTCCGAACCCCTGTATAATTCTTATAAGACGGGAAATGCTGAACATCCCTTTCTGATAGGCTTTCTTAAATTTGCCATTTTAGCAACGATGGGTGAGTCCATCGGACTCAGGATGCGGGAAGGTGTTTACTCCAAGCCTGGCTTTGGTTTAGTGCCGCGGGCCATTGTCTGGGGATTTTTAGGCATTACCATTGTAATGGCTTTTCAGATTTTTAGTGCAGGCGCCCCGGTTTTCCTCAAAGCCCTTGGCCTAAGCAATGCCGGTGTTGCATTGGCAGGGCCGATGGGATGGGAAAGAATTTTAGTGGCTTTTACCATCAGTGTTACTCTTAATCTTATCTTTGCCCCGGTAATGATGACTCTGCATAAAATTACCGATACACAGATTATGCGGCATAAAGGATCTGTTTCTGCCTTGTTCCAACCCTTGATGATGGGCGATATCATTGCAAACCTTGATTGGAAAGTCCAGTGGAATTTTATATTCAAAAAAACGATACCTTTTTTCTGGATTCCCGCCCATACCATTACATTTTTGCTGCCGCCGGAATTCAGGGTTTTGTTTGCCGCCCTTTTAGGCATAGCCTTGGGGGTTATTCTTTCGATCGGGGTTTTAATGAGTAAAAAAGGATGATGTGTTGATGTGCTGATGGGTTGATTGGTTCGAGTGCTTATTTAGGTATACCACCGTTGCACTCGTTTTCTTAAAGCCTAAAGTCTGAAGCCTAAAGCCTTCGTGTAAATTCGTAATAAATTCGTGAAATTCGTACGATATGATTTGGAATGAAAAAATTGAATGCGCCTCCCGGGAAGAAATGAGGATAATCCAATCCGAGAGATTGCGCGACACTGTAAGAAGAATTTATCACAACGTACCATATTATAGGAGTAAGATGCAGGAAGCTGGCCTTACTCCTGCCGATATTCAAAATATCGAGGACATTCGGAAACTTCCTTTTACTAAAAAGACGGATTTGAGGGATAATTATCCTTTTGGTCTTTTTACTGTTCCGATGAGTGAAATCGTTCGTTTGCATGCATCCTCAGGAACGACAGGCAAACCTACCGTCGTTGGCTACACCAGGAAAGATATTCAGATGTGGGCCGAAGTGGTAACCCGTTCCCTCTGTATGGCCGGCGTTCACCAAAACGATATTGTTCAGATTGCCTATGGTTACGGCCTTTTTACCGGTGGATTGGGAATACATTATGGTTCTGAAAATCTTGGTGCTTCTGTCATCCCTATTTCTGGTGGCAATACCACGAAACAAATTCAGCTCATGGAGGACTTTGGCAGTTCTGTGTTGTGCTGCACCCCGTCATACGCTCTGAACATCGCAGAAGTGATGAAGGAGAGAAATGTGGATAAGAAGAATCTGAAATTAAGAGTCGGTATTTTTGGAGCCGAACCATGGTCTGAAGCCATGCGTAGGGAAATTGAATCCAAGCTCGGTATTAAGGCGATCGATATTTACGGCCTGAGTGAAATTGTAGGGCCTGGAGTCTCCTGTGAATGTGAATACCAGGCCGGAATGCACATCAATGAAGATCATTTTTATCCCGAGATTATCGACCCGGAAACCCTGCAGCCGGTTGCTGACGGAGAAATAGGGGAACTGGTTTTCTCTACCATCACCAAGGAAGGAATTCCCTTGCTTCGCTACCGCACTCGCGATTTGACAAGATTGATTTACGATAAATGCGAATGCGGCCGTACGTTGGTTCGTATGGAAAAATGCAAGGGTAGGAGCGATGATATGCTCATCATTCGCGGCGTCAATGTATTCCCCTCTCAGGTTGAATCTGTGCTGCTTGAAATCAGTGAGGTTGAGCCTCATTATGTGCTGATCGTCGATCGTGAAGGAACGCTGGATATGATGACCATCATGGTGGAAGTGCAGGAACAATTCTTCTCGGATGAGGTGAAAAAGCTTCAGGAATTACGAATGAAAATTACCCGCAAAATTGAAAGTGTGCTTGGTATTTCAGTTAATATCAAATTGGTTGAACCTAAGACAATCGAACGTACTGCCGGGAAAGCACAACGTGTCATAGATAACCGAAAGATTTAGTATATTAGTAGTCATTGATGGTCATTAGTCTTGACAGTCGTTTGTTGATAAATTGAAGTCAATAGTTCTTTGAATGTCATAATAATCATTCATAGTCATTAAAGTCATCCGGTCATTAAATAATGACAATTTATGACAATCTTAATGACAATAAATGACAATAAATGACAATTTCAATGACAGGATTTACTCTTTAAAGGTAATAATCATAAATATAAAATTATGCTTATCAAACAATTATCCATATTTCTTGAAAATAAATCAGGAAGACTGAATGAAGTTTCAACGATTCTTGGTGAGGCAGGTATAAATATGTCAGCTTTTTCCGTAGCTGATACTTCGGAATTCGGTATTTTAAGGCTTATTGTCTCCGAACCGGAGAAAGCTTATAAAATTTTGAAGGAAAATCTCTTTTCCGTAAGCCTGACTGATGTGGTTTGCCTGAATTGTCCGAATAAGCCGGGAGCGCTTGCCAAAGCCTTGCAGATACTTACCGAAAACAACGTCGAAATTGAATATCTGTATGCCTATTCAATGGGAGATTCTGCCAATGTGGTACTTAAGCCAAATAATATTGACCATTGCATTACGGTTCTCCGGGAACACCAATTTGAATTGATCAAAGCAAGTGAATTGTACAAGATTTAAAGTAGGGGCGACCCTTTGTGGTCGCCCTCAAGTTTCAAAGTTTCAAAAAGCTTCCTATTTAAATATATTCAGCTCTTTTTATTTTACCGCAATTTTTGAATAAATTGCAGCCATATTTATTTTATCGGATTTAATTAATTAAATTGTAGTGAAAAAGGTCTCTATTCAAGGTATAAAAGGTTCTTTTCATGAGGATGCGGCAAGAAATTATTTCGATGATGAAATAGAAATTGTGGAATGCAAATCATTTCGCAGTGTCTGTGAATCAATCGATCGCGATGAAGTTGACTATGCTGTTATGGCCATTGAAAATTCCATCGCGGGCAGTATTCTGCAGAATTATTCTCTCATCAGGGATTTCCACCTCCGCATTATCGGTGAGATATACATTCACATACAGATGAACCTGATGGCTTTGCCTGGAGTTAAAAAAAGAGATATTAAGGAGATTTACTCTCATCCCGTATCTTTTCTCCAGTGTGCTGAATACCTTGAAAAATATTTTCCAAATGTGGAAACAAAGGAATTAGGCGATAATGCTGCGGTAGCTAAATTAATCGCAAAGGAAAAGATCACCTATGCGGCGGCAATCAGCAATTTGAGATCAGCAGAACTGTATGGTCTTGAAATCCTCGAAAGAGGGATAGAAACCATACGCAAAAATTACACCCGCTTTCTGATCCTCGCCAAACAAGGGATTCCTGCAAGCGAAGCCAATAAAGCTTCAATTTGTTTCGAAGTGGGCCATTTTCACGGTGCTTTGGCAAAGGTGTTGGACACATTTGCCGAAAACGAAATTAATCTTACAAAAATTCAGTCATTGCCAATAATAGGAAAACCCAACGAATATTCTTTTCATGTTGATATAGAATGGGACTCTCCTGAAAATTATGAAAGAGCCATTCACATGGTCTTGAAAAATGTTTTCAGTCTTTCTATTTTGGGAGAATATCTTCGGGGGGAAGTTGCTATACATAACCAATAAAACGTTTTGTTATGAATGAGATTGCTATTTTCTTCGGACCTGCAGACGGATCTGTTCACCGTGTCGCCAAATTGGTGGCTTCAAAAATCGGAAACGAAAAAGCACAGTTGATCCATGTCAAAAACGCAACTGCAGAAGATCTTAAAAAATATGACAAAATTATTTTTGGAATTTCGACCGTAGGAAAAGAAACCTGGGATATGAAATTCGGAAATAATGATTGGGCTAAATTTATGCCCTCCTTGTATGATTTTGATTTTAAAGGTAAAAAAGTGGCTATATTCGGCTTGGGTGATCATGTGACCTATGCTTATCATTTCGTTAATACCATGGGAAGCCTGGCGAAAATAGTGATGCAAAATGGCGGAACACTTATCGGGAAAGTGAGTCCCGAAGGTTATACCTTCCAGGACTCAGAAGCCCTCGAAAAAGGAGAATTTCTTGGTTTGCCTGTTGATGAAGATTTTGAACCGGAATTAACGGATATGCGCGTATCCGGTTGGGTTCGGAAAATATTGAAAGAATTTATTCAATGAATGCAATAATGAAAGGAACGCCCATTAATAAGGATATTGTAAATCAAAAAATCGATGAACTTGAAGTGCCGGAAATCGGCAATGCATCTATTCGTGAGATTGTTCAGCTGGTAAGCAGTATTGAAGCTGCAACCGGTGAACGGTACATCCGTATGGAAATGGGTATTCCTGGCCTGCCTCCTTCAAAGATTGGAGTCGAAGCTGAAATTGATGCTTTGAAAAAAAATATAGCTTCCCTTTATCCAAGAATTGACGGAATCCAGCCTTTTAAAGATGAAGCGGCTCGTTTTGTTAAATTATTCATCAACATCGATGTAAAGCCCGAAGGGTGCGTCCCGACAGTCGGTTCTATGGAAGGAACCTATGCGGCCTTCCTTGTGGCTGGTGCATGCCGTAAAGAAAGGGATACAGCCCTCTTTATTGATCCGGGTTTCCCTGTCCAAAAGCAGCAGATGATGGTGATGGGACAAAAATATGAAAGTTTTGACGTGTATGAATACCGCGGTGAAAAACTTCAGGCAAAACTGGAATCTTATCTCTCCAAAGGAAATATAAACTCTATCATTTATTCAAATCCCAACAACCCTGCCTGGATCTGTTTTACTGAAGAGGAGCTGAAAATTATCGGAGATCTGGCCAATAAATACGATGTAATTGTTATAGAGGACCTTGCCTATTTTGCGATGGACTTCCGTATCGATCTGTCCAGGCCGGGAGAACCTCCTTATCAGGCCACTGTGGCGAAATATACGGGAAACTATATCCTGATGATCTCAAGTTCAAAGGTATTCTCTTACGCCGGTCAGCGGATTGCCGCCATGATCATTTCCGATAAATTATTTCATCGTCACTTTCCATATCTGGAAGAAAGATTGAAAGTACATGGATTTGGCAATGCCATTGTTCACCGTGTACTCTATTCCATGACTTCAGGAACTTCCCATTCCGGCCAGTATGCTCTGGCTGCAATGTTCAAAGCAGCCAATGACGGAACTTTCAATTTTATTGAGGATATAAAAGAATACGGAGAGAAGGCGAAAATCATGAAACGGCTCTTCCGGGAAAATGGTTTTCAAATTGTTTATGAAAATGATCCCGGCCAGCCCATTGGTGACGGGTTCTATTTTACAATCGGTTATCCTGGCATGACGGGTGCGGAACTGCTGCATAAGTTGCTTTATTACGGTATCAGTGCGATTTCGTTAAGCAACACCGGAAGTAATAAAGAAGGTCTGAGAGCCTGTGTCTCTCATGTCAGCCGTGATCAGTTCGGGGATTTTGAAAAAAGGTTGAAAAAATTTAATCAGGATTATCCGGCGAATTAAAAATTAAAATTACGAATTACTACGGAACATTAGCCAATACCACGATGGGTTTAATGTGAATAAAGAAATTAAAAATTGAATTAGGATCATTATCATTTAAATCAGAGGAATTGTGGATTGATTAAACCACGAAGTGGTTTAACGTGAATAGCCCCGGATGGAATCCGGGGTAAATGAAAGGTTCGGGCTCGAACCCTGAAGGGGTTCAACAAAATAAATAATGGAAAAAGGTTCCAATGTTTGAGTTTCAAAGTTTCTGGTTCACGATCTTTGAAACCTTGAAACATTAGAACATTAATAGAAAATAAATAAAAATTAAATAAATATAGCATGGCTAAAGTCAGAGGCGCGGTGATCGTCGATATAGAACTCTGTAAGGGATGTGATCTTTGTGTGGTCGCGTGTCCTACAGAAACATTGGCATTACACCGCAAAGTGAATAGCAAGGGTTACCATTATTCTTACATGGAATACCCTGAAAACTGTACAGGATGTACAAACTGCTCGGCAGTATGTCCTGACAGCTGCATAAGTGTTTATCGGTTAAAAGCTGAAAAAGTATAAATATTTAAAGGAATGAAAGAAGAAAGAATGAAGGTAATTCTTTAATTCTTTAATTCTTAATTCTTTAATTCTTTAATTCTTTAATATGGGTGAATTAAGATTAATGAAGGGGAATGAGGTAATTGCCGAAGCTGCTATCCGCTGCGGATGTGATGCATATTTCGGTTATCCTATTACCCCGCAGTCTGAAGTATTGGAAACCCTTATGGCTTTAAAGCCATGGGAAGATTCAGGAATGGTTGTTTTACAGGCTGAAAGCGAAATTGCCTCTATTCATATGCTTTATGGGGCTGCAGGATGCGGAAAGAAAGTAATAACATCTTCCTCAAGCCCGGGCATCAGCCTGATGGCTGAGGGAATATCTTACCTGGCCGGTTCCGAACTGCCTTGCGTGATTGTCAATGTACAGCGTGGCGGTCCGGGATTAGGTACCATACAGCCTTCACAGGCCGATTATTATCAGGCCACGAAAGGAGGAGGTCACGGTGATTATTCTTTGCTGGTTTTAGCGCCTGCATCAGTTCAGGAAATGCATGACTTTGTAGTATTGGGTTTTGAACTGGCATTTAAATACCGGAATCCTGTGATGATATTGGCTGACGGAGTGATAGGCCAGCTGATGGAAAAGGTGGAATTAATGGATCAAAAACCAAGATGGACTGCCGAACAGATACAGGAAATCTCGGGCGGATGGGCCACAACAGGTAAAACCCCTGATCGTCCAAAGCATGTTATTACTTCTCTGGAACTGGATTCCGCTATCATGGAGCAGAATAACATCAGGCTACAGGCAAAATACGCGAGGATGAAAGCCGAAGATGTTCGTTTTGAGGCATTTGATTGTGAAGATGCTGATTACATACTGGTCGCTTTTGGTTCTGCTGCAAGAATTTGTCAGAAAACAATGCAGTTGGCAAGAAAAAGGGGTATCAAGGTAGGTCTTCTCAGGCCAATTACTCTTTTCCCTTTCCCTGAAAAAATTATTGCTGAATTAGCTGAAAGGGTTAAAGGCTTTTTATCTGTAGAATATAATGCCGGCCAAATGGTTAATGACATTCGTCTTGCTGTAAATGGCAAGACCAAAGTTGAATATTTCGGCCGGATGGGCGGGATTGTTCCAACTCCCAACGAAGTGGAACAGGCCCTCGAACAAAAATTAATAGGAGCTTAATTATGAGTGAAACAGCTATAAATATAAACGAAATCATCAGGCCTGAAAACCTGGTAGCTAAAAAATCACCCCTGTTGAATGATGTGCCGATGCATTACTGTCCGGGATGTAGCCATGGAGTAGTGCATAAGCTGATTGCAGAAGTGATTGAAGAACTTGGAATACAGAAGGACGTAGTAGGTATTTCACCCGTCGGATGTTCGGTTTTTGCCTATAATTATATAGACATAGATTGGCAGGAAGCGGCACACGGAAGAGCCCCCGCGGTGGCAACAGGTATTGCCAGGGTCATGCCCGAAAAAAGAGTATTCACTTACCAGGGTGACGGTGACCTTGCAGCCATCGGCACAGCTGAAACTTTCCATGCCGTGAACCGGGGTGAAAATCTTGTAATGATATTCGTCAACAATGCAATTTATGGCATGACAGGCGGACAAATGGCGCCAACTACCATGCTTGGACAAATAACAGCTACAACTCCTTTTGGAAGAGATATCGATCTGAACGGATACCCCTTAAAAATTACGGAACTGCTTGCTCAGCTGCCCGGTGCAGCTTATGTAACCCGTCAGAGTGTCCAGACTCCTGCTGCTGTCAGAAAAACAAAGAAGGCTATAAAAAAGGCTTTTGAAGTACAGGCGCAGAAAAAAGGTACAGCATTTGTGGAAGTTGTATCAACCTGCAGCTCCGGATGGAAACTCTCTCCGGTGGCCTCCAATAAATGGATGGAAGAGAATATGTTTCCTTTTTATCCGCTTGGCGATCTTAAAGATGGTTCAAGGGCTGACGCGGAAGATTTTAAAGTCCGCAGTTAATTAATTGCATAAAAATCTGAACACATGACAGAAGAAATAATCATAGCTGGATTTGGAGGACAGGGAGTACTTTCCATGGGCAAAATTCTTGCTTATTCAGGAGTTATGCAGGATCAGGAAGTAGCCTGGTTCCCATCATACGGACCTGAAATGCGTGGCGGTACTGCCAACGTAACGGTTATCCTCAGTGAAGAAAGAATCAGTTCACCCATCCTGAATGAATTCGATACGGTGATCGTTCTGAACCAACAGTCGATGACTAAATTTGAATCAAAAGTTAAACCGGGAGGCACCCTCATTTATGATCCAAACGGGATAGTGAAACATCCTGCACGAAAAGATATTAATATATATAAGGTAGAAGGATCCAGAATTGCTATTGAAATGGGTAATCCGCTTACTTTTAACATGATCGTTCTTGGAGCATTTCTGCAGGCCAAACCGGTTGTGAAGATCGAAAATGTAAAAAAAGGGCTTGAGAAATCACTTCCCGAGCGGCATCACGGCCTCATTCCCCTCAATCTTCAGGCTATTCAGAAAGGAAGGGATAACCTTGAGGTGGTGAATAAGGTAAATTAAAAAACATTTTAAATTTTGATGATTCGGGAATTTGAGAACCATTCAAATTCCCGTTTTTTTTTCTTGGTTAAATATACCTAACTTTCGGCCACATTTTTATTGATCAATATGGCAGAACTCTTAATCTGCATTGCCAAACTTGATGTGAAAACAAGAACGTATGAAAGCATTTTTCTTCCTTTTAATTCTTTTTCTTGCGTTTAGCTGTTCGAAGGAAGAGGACGATCCCTCATTGAAATATACTCGAAAATATAGGATAAAGAAAATTATAGGATCAGGAAATGAAACTATTTTCAATTACAACGAAAAAGGTTTATTGACAAAGATTAATAACAGTGTTCTGGAGTCTTATGAAATCACTTATAATGCATCCAATCTGCCGGTTAAGATAGTTTCTTATTATCAGGGCCGTCCAACTGATTATTACTATTCAATTACCTGGGGACAAAACCAGTTTACATTCACCATAATGCCTGAAGAAAACCATTTATCTGTGACTTGTTATACCATTAACGAAAATAAAATTGATAGGAGAATTACCAAAAAAAGAGCAGAAGATGGTAGAGAACTAATGTCTTATGAAAATTGCACGTGGTTTGGGGAGGATAGTCTTTATGTCGATGTTACTTATTTTGACAACAGAAGATGGACGGACAAATATAAATTTGGTTTTAATAGCATATTTAAAAATATTAATTTGGCAGTTTTAGTCATAACACAAACAAGTTTACTCTTTGACGTCTATCAAAATAATTGGCTGGAAACCCAATGGGTCAGCGAGGATGACAGTAAAACCTGGATTGATTACATGATCTTTTCTGATTATATTGGACCTCGTGTTGCTAATAAATACAATAATTTTGGCAATATCGACTTCCTTCAATTTGAATACGAATTATATTGAGTTAACATCGTGATTTATTTCATCCACTCAAATACCCTGTAGTGTTCGCCGTCCATTCCAAGGCGTGCATATACTTTACGGGCTGTTTCGTTGGTCTCGTCCACGTAGAGCCTGATTCCTTTCAGTGATGCATCATCTTTTACCAATGATTGGATATGGTTATACAGGGCCTTATAAATGCCTTTCCTGCGATGGGAGGAATCGACATAGACCGATTGGATCCAAATGACTGTCCCGTTTCTCCAGTCGCTCCATTCGTAGGTGGTCAACAGGGAGCCGGCAATATCGTTTCCAATTTCAGCGATGTAGTAGGTGCCAAGAGATTCATTGTTAAGTACGGCCTTTACTCCATTGAGTACGGTTTGGTGATCAAGGGTCAACTTTTCGGTGTGCCATGCCATTTCTTCCTGGAAACGGACAATTGCATCACAATCGGATGCCAGCGCTTTGCGAACGGATAGCATTTAAAAAGAATTAGAAATTACGAAATTACGAAGTTACGAAAATTATGCATTACGACAGAAGACAACATGTGCGATTTCGTTCAGTTGTGCGTTCGTGAAGTCACAATTTTCTCATAATTTCGTAGTTATTGTATGTAACCCATGTCAATCTGCATCACAATGTATTCAATCATCTGATCCTCATTCTTAGCGTCATATTCAGCTTTGAGGTCATGACCAAATATCTTGGCTACGGTTTGCCAGAAAAAGGCATTGAATCCTCCTTTAAATTCCTTGATTATTTCAAATGAAGTTTGGCTGGTCTCCCGGTCTATCAGTTTGATGAGGATCCTTCCTTCCGACATGGTCATATGCCTGATTTCACCTTCGAAATCCTTAAACAGTTCCTTCTCGGCTTGTTTAACGTAGGCTTTTCTCTCCCTTTCGGTCTTGAAATTTGAATAAATCCGGTTATACTCAGCAACTTTAAGTGCAGCTACTTTCGCCATTGGATATACTTTCCTGACTTTTCTTTCAAGCGTTGTGTATTGTCGAATCTGTCTTGGTGACCATGTGCTTTGCGAAGGATAGATGATTATTTCCTTTAGGAATACATGGGGAAGCGAATCTATTACACTGGAGGAGTAATTCTCGTAATGATAAGGAACAGTATCCCTGATCTGTGAGAATCCGGATAGAGGGACTAATAAAAAGAAAAATAGAATGGACCACTTACTCATAAATTTCATAAATCAATCAATTCTCAAAATTACGAAACCTTTTATGGAATCATTATAAATTAATGCAGAATCTTTCATGATTGCACAATCTTTATTCTGTATATTTGTATTAGATGCCTTTTGTGAAGTTTTATTGTTTAGCATGGAAAAGATAAAGGTTGATGTAACATCAGAAATCGGGAAACTTGATTGCGTGTTAATACATACTCCCGGACAAGAGGTGGAGAATATGACTCCTGAAAGCGTCCATCGTGCCTTATATAGTGACATTCTTAATCTGGTGGCCGTATCGGAAGAATATATTCAGTTAAAGAGTATTCTTCAGAAAATCGCTAAAACTATCGAAATAAGAACTCTTTTGACTGAAATCCTGATTGATGAGGAAGTTAAGGAGAATTTGATCAGGGAAATTTGTGAACAGGAGAATGCGATTCTCGAAATTCGTAAATTATTGGATTATCCGGCAGAAATTCTTTCGCGTAAACTGATCGAGGGGGCGGTTCTTCCTAAAGATAATCTCACAAGATTCATAAGCAAGAACCGGTATTCTTTGCAGCCGCTTCATAATTTTCTTTTTACCCGTGATGCTTCCATGTCTTTGTGGCAAGACATTATAATAGGCCGGATGGCTAATAAAGTAAGAGAAAGAGAGCCGGTGATTCTGGAGGCCATCTTTAAAGAACATCCTTTTTTCAGGACTCATACTTTTAATCCAATCAGAAACTCAAAGGAAACAGCAATTTTGAATCGTGCAACGATTGAAGGAGGCGATCTGCTGGTGGCAAGGGAAGATGTGATTCTTGCAGGTACAGGGACGAGGACTTCCACAGAAGGGATAGATTTCTTAATCGAGATGATAAAAGGTAAAAAGACAGGTCTAAAGCACATTATCGTACAGGAATTGCCTTCGGAACCTGAATCTTTTATTCATCTTGATATGACCTTTACTTTTATTGATCGGGATTCCTGCATTGTATACGAACCTTTGATTTTGAGGAAAAACAAATATCAGACCATTCACATACAGATAGACAACGGAAAAGTAAAAGAAATTAAGGAAGAAGACAATATTCTGCAGGTGATGAACCGTATTGGTTTTGATATAAAACCGGTATATTGCGGCGGGAAAGGTGATCACCTGATCATGGAAAGGGAGCAGTGGCACAGTGCTGCTAATTTTCTGGCCCTGGCCCCTGGTAAGGTAATTGGATATGAACGGAATGACTATACCCTGGAAAATATGAACCGAATGGGTTTTGAAGTAGTCAAAGCTTCAGATTTTATTAGCGGAGGTTATAATATTGACGATTACAAAAAATTGGTAATAACAATTCCGGGTTCAGAAATGGCCAGGGGAGGAGGAGGCCCAAGATGCCTGACCATGCCACTTGTCCGGCAGAAAGTTGAATGGTAAAATTTGAAAAATGAGGAAACTAAAAAACGAAGAACTAAACCGCTTGAAAATTGATGAATTCAAGGCTGCAGATAAAAATCCATTGGTCGTTGTGCTCGATAATGTAAGGAGCTCTAATAATATCGGTTCAATTTTCAGAACTTCTGATGCTTTTTTGATCGATCGGATATATCTGTGCGGGATTTGTGCAACTCCACCCGACAGAGAGATTCACAAGACAGCTTTGGGTGCAGAAGAATCCATTGAGTGGAAATATTTTAAGACAACAGAAGAAGCAGTTCATCAGCTTCGGAAAGAAGGGTTCGTTATAGTTGCCATTGAGCAGGTCGAAGGCAGCATTTCGCTTGCAGATTACTCTCCGGGTGCAGACGAAAAAACAGCTCTTATTTTCGGGAATGAAGTCAAAGGAGTTCAGCAGGAAATCGTGTCTTTAAGCGATAAAACCATTGAAATCCCTCAGTTGGGGACAAAACATTCCTTCAATATCGCTGTGAGTGCGGGAATCGTTCTTTGGGATCTGTTTAATAAGATAAAGAAACAATCTCAGGAAGGGTGATCAGGAATGTTTCTTGAAATAACAGGTGCCCGATACTTCCGCGATTAAATTGTTCTGGTCATCTCTGAGTTCTACTTGGTATAAACCTGTTTTGGAGGAACGAAATTTTTCTATGGCTATGGCCTTTACAACACCTTCAGAGCATTTTTGAAGATAGGATATGGAGGCATTCAAAGTGACTGCAATAGTACCGTGGCTGTTTGCCGCCAGAGAGAAAGTGAAATCAGCAAGTGTAAAAAGTGCCCCGCCCATAAGAATGCCTATTCCATTCAGATGATGATCGGTAACGGTCATGGTACATTCGGCATAACCGGGTTTTACATTAACTATTTTTATACCTGTATCTTTTGCAAAACTATCCTTTTCAAATAACTCGATAATCTTCTCCATTTATACTTTAATTATAATCTTGTATTGTATTTTAAATTGAGAGCCGATTTGTAAAATATCCCGAAATAATAAAACCTGAAAGCCGAAAGAAATAGAGGAATCCCCATGGTAAGATCTAATACGGAAAGATAGGTCAGTGGTACAATGCCTGATAACCTCATGATTATTCCTGAAGTAATCATTATACCCATCAGTACATAGCTTTTAAAATTGAAGAATGAAAAGAAACAGGGATATGCATTATTTAGGTTAATGATCCGCCTGGTATGTTTAAATGATATTCTGGAAAATACCAGAAAATAAAACAGAAATCCGGAAACAACAGATCCTGACAGGATCCCGATAAGATGGTTTCTGTTGACCAATACCAGCTTCATCCCTTTATAGAGCAGTACGCTTCCCGCAAAGGTCCAGACAGCTGCGGCAATGAAAAGAAGCACCCGTTTTGGCACTCCGGGTTTAAAAGATCGAAAAGTATTCACGTATGTCAATAATTAAATCCATCGCAAATATAACACTCTTTATCAATAAACGGGGACAATATGAATGCACTAAATTCATCATCAGGAATAGGATCATATCATATTAGAATTGATAAACTCAAACAATAAAGGGAACGACTTCCGTTCCCTTTATTGTTTAAGCTTATTTCCTGAAAAACCAGTGCTTATTTCAGTAATAATTTGAAGTTTTGATCTTCAAAATATTTTGCGAATTCAAGATCTGTTCTTGCAAGCGATTTGTATGCGGGATCTTTCTTAATTGCATTGCCAAGATTCTCATACAGTGTGGAGGTTTTAGCAGTACGGGCGGCAATAATGGCTTTCAGATAAGCCATACGTGCTGATTCTGCTGATGCACTGTTCAAAGTGCGTAATGCGCCATTGTTATCTCCATTCAGCAATTGTGCAAGAGCTTTGTTGGCCGTACTTATGGATTCTTCATTGAAATATTTAACGGCTGTTTCATACTGACCTTGCATAATCTTAACGATTCCAAGATTTTCATTTACTTCCTGACCTGCTCCTGTAGCAGCGCCGAACAGTTCTTCAGCCTTGCTGAGATTATTTTTTTTCAGTTCTACGCATCCCAGGTTGTTCTGTACAACAGGATTCTTAGAATCGAGTTTATCTGCTTTTTCAAAATTGACATTGGCCTGATCAAGATTACCCTGGGACATCAGAGCCAGACCAAGATTATTATAACCTCTCCAGTCATCAGAGTAAATTTTGGTAAAGCTGGTATAAATCTCTTTCTGTTTTTCAACATCATTTGTTAAGGTAGCTGCATAAAGAAGCTCGGCCTGGTTGAGTTTGGAAGGATCGCTATTGGCAAGAGCTGTGATTTCGGCATCGGTTTTACCAATCAAATCCGAAGTGGCGGTGATTTTTGCCCGGCGTAGTTTAGGAAGAATATCACTTGCAACAGAAGTAAAAGCTGAAGAGAGATTCTTTATTTCCTTTTCGCGAACCTCGGGATCAGAATACATGGAAAGTACGCGAAGAATTAATTCCTTGTCCTGGATAGAGGATTTTTCCATTAAAGCTTTAAAACCTTCCCAGTCTTCAGGAGTATATTTGGCTTTCAGTTCCGTTTTAACTTTATTCTTGGTAAGTTCTTTTTCAACTACTTTTGAAGAAGTGCTTTCACGTTTTTCGGAAAGTTTGGTGTTGAGATCAAGTTTACCGTCAGGTGAAGCATATGCGGAGATTTCAACGCCCTTAAGTTCCTTGTTCTCACCGGTGTAAGCATTGAGGATGTATTGATTCAGACGCTTCATTTCATCTTTGGTCAACTCTTTGCCGCGAACTTCCGAACTGTTGATAAGATAAATTAAATCAGCTACATACTGATCTGGTACTATACGTTGGAATTTGTCAATTGTCGGATCATAAATGCCTGTTGTATTTTTTTGTTTCTGTACGCCTGTAATTGTCAATGGGCTGTTGTCAACAAGAGTTGAGGTGGCAATTACGCCATCAGCGATTTTTACAGGAACAAAATCCAAAGCAGCTTTTCCTTTTGATGCACGAAGTTTAAGCTGTAATTCAGATCTTCTCATAGCATATTCGTAAGGAATTGTTCCGTTATAAGTGAAACTTCCGCCATTGGCATAACTAATGACTTTATTATTTGCTTTTACAGATTCTCCCTGGAGCATGAATGGTTCGGCCGCCTTTTCCTTGCCGGCATATTCAAGAACCGGATTAGCCACAATGGTTGCTTTTTTAAGAAAATATTTTTCAGGAATTCTACCCTGAATAGTAAAGTTGACATTTCCGCCCTTGGTTTCAAGAACTTCCGGGGAAACGGAATAATTAATTTTATTAGCCTCTTTTTTCATCTTTTTTAGGCTCACGCATCCACTAAATAATAAAGCGCTTAAAAAAAGTGCCAAAGCGCCGGATAATCTAATTTTACTCATAATAATGTTTTAATTAATTAATTGTCAGTCTGCAAATGATTCGTGAGCAAAAGTACGATCTTTTGATATAAATGACTAAGAGAAAAGGTTAATTTTATTGGTATTTTTTCACCTAAAGATAATAGAAAAAAGGTATTACCATAAAAAAAGCCCGGATTTCCGGGCTTTGTATGATACTAAGAGATTTTTACTGATTTGGTTTACGAATGGAGTGGGTATGTCTTTCACCTCCATCATCAGGTTTATTTCCCTGTCCCTCTTCTTTAGGGGGACGAGGTAAAAGAACTTTGCGTGATAATTTAAGTTTCCCGGATCTCTGATCGATTTCAAGAAGTTTTACATCAATCATTTCACCAACCTTCAAAACATCTTCGGGTTTCTCGATGCGTTTCCAGTCTATTTCAGAGACATGCAGTAAGCCTTCTTTTCCGGGCATAATTTCAATGAATGCTCCAAACTGAACGATAGATTTTACTTTCCCAGTATAGATTTCGCCTACTTCAGGAATAGCAACGATAGCGCGGATACGGGCTACAGCGGCATCAATTGAATCTTTATCCGGTGCGCTGATCTCAATATATCCGAGTTCATCCTTTTCTTCTATAGCGATGGTAGCCTTGGTGTCAGCCTGTATCTGCTGAATAATCTTTCCTCCAGGACCGATTACCGGACCTATCATGTCTTTAGGAATGGTCATGTTGACGATCCTTGGAACGTTAGGCTTATAATCTTCACGAGGTTCTGATATCACTTCCAGAATCTTGCCCAGAATATAAGAACGGCCTTCTTTGGCTTGTGCCAGTGCTTTTGATAAAACCTCATAGGATAATCCGTCAACTTTGATATCCATCTGCGTGGCAGTAATACCTTTTTCTGTTCCGGTAACCTTAAAGTCCATGTCTCCAAGATGATCTTCATCACCCAGAATATCGGAAAGAACGGCAAATTTATCAGAATTCTTATCCGTGATCAATCCCATCGCGATACCTGAAACAGGACGCTTGATTTTCACCCCTGCATCCAACAGAGCCATGGTCCCGGCACATACGGTAGCCATGGAAGATGAACCGTTGGACTCAAGAATATCAGAGACAATACGAACAATATATGGGAAATTCTCAGGAATCATCCTTTTTATAGCCCTGTGGGCAAGATTCCCGTGTCCGATCTCCCGGCGGGATAAACCTCTTGGAGTTTTAGCTTCACCGGTACTGAAAGGAGGAAAGTTGTAATGCAACAGAAAACGCTCCCTTCCCTTGAGTGTAACAGAATCAATAATTTTCTCATCCATTTTTGTGCCAAGTGTAACACTCGACAATGACTGAGTTTCACCGCGGGTAAAAATGGCAGAACCATGAGATCCGGGTAAATAACCCACTTCTCCCCATATATGACGGATTTGAGTGGTAGACCGGCCGTCAAGGCGAACACCTTCATCAAGGATCATCCGGCGCATGGCCTCTTTTTCTACATCATGGTAATATTTTGCAACCAGATCTTTGCTTATTTCTGATTCCTCTTTCCCTTCGCTGTAAGAGGTAATAAAATCTTCCTTAATCTTCTCAAATGATTCCATCCTGAGATGTTTGTCATTGATCAGGGAACGAGCAGTGTCGTAAGCCTTCTGGTAAGTTTCCTTCCAGACAAGTTCGCGAAGAGTTTCATCATTTACCTCGTGACAATATTCACGTTTTTTGACTCCGGCTTCTTCTGCCATTTCCATCTGCAGCTTGCAATGAATTTTAATTGCATCATGCGCAATCTTAATGGCTTCGAGCATTTCTTCTTCAGAAACCTCATCCATTTCACCCTCCACCATCATGATGTTGTCATAAGAGGCGCCTACCATGATATCAATGTCTGCGGAGGCCAGTTGTTCAGCCGAAGGATTGATAATAAATTTCCCGTTTATACGACTGACACGAACTTCTGAGATCGGGCCATTGAATGGAACATCAGAAACAGCAATAGCAGCAGAAGCAGCAAGTCCGGCCAGACAATCCGGCATTGAATCCTTGCCTGACGAGATAAGGTTAATCATCACAACTGTTTCAGCGTGATAATTTTCAGGGAATAATGGACGAAGAGCTCTATCCACCAAACGGGCGGTCAATATCTCTTCATCAGAGGGGCGGCCTTCTCTTTTGAGAAAACCTCCGGGGAATCTGCCCGCAGCCGAAAATTTCTCCCTGTAATCGACTGATAATGGCATAAAATCAACATTTGCCGCAGCTTCTTTGGCTGAAACAACTGTTGCCAATAACATGGTATCACCCATTTTTACCACAACTGCTCCGTCGGCTTGTTTGGCCAGTTTTCCCGTTTCAATGTTAATGGTACGGCCATCGCCCAGGTCAATTGTTTTGTTAATAACTTTAAGCATAATTATTTAAATATTTCGTTTCGTACTGAATAAAATGGGTGGGGCTTTGAATTGAAAAAAGGCAATTCACGAATTGCCTTTTTTATGAATTTATTTACGAAGATTTAATTCTTTTATAATCGCGCGATATCTTTCAATATCTTTTCTTTTCAGGTAATCGAGCAGGGAACGTCTCTTGCCGACTAATCCGATCAAAGCGCGTTGTGTTCCAAAATCTTTCTTGTTTTGCTTAAGATGCTCTGTAAGGTGAGTAATACGGAAGGAAAAAAGGGCTATCTGTCCTTCTGTTGAACCGGTATTGGTTGCAATCTTCCCATGTTTTTCAAAGATCTCTTGCTTTTTCTCTGTTGTTAAATACATTTTTTAAATATTTGTGTTGTGATACAATAATTGCCCCGCAGTATTCGCGTTCGATAACAACGGTTCAACATTAATTCCAAAATCCGAACAAAAATACAAAAATAATCTTTTATATTTTAATGCTTTGACTGATTTAATTTTTCAGCAACAAAATAAAGATCATAAATTACAGTTCCTTTTCATGTTTTAGAGTACGGATCATTAATTATTTCTTTAGGCGTACTTTACTTTCTGTATGTTTAACATCAAGTATCATAACTTACTATTCAAAAGATTGTATTAACGCGAGTTCGATCTAAGCAATGGATAACCTAATCCGTCAAAAACACCTCAGTAGAAAATGGAATACCCCCAATATTCTAACCTAATCACCTAATTTATGTTTCTCAATTTTGTTTTTTGACCATTTAATTAATATATTACATTAATATATATTAATGTATGAAAGTAGAATACAACAATTTATATACTCATTTTATTTTTACCGCCTATCAACGTCTGCCTCTGATTCAAAGCAATTTTAGGGAAAGAATCGAAAAATACATTACCGGAATAGTTAAGAATAATGGCTGCCAACTTTATTCAATTTATGCCAATCCTGAACACGTTCATTTTCTTATCTCACGATCTCCAAAAATTTCTGAAGAAAGGATCGCTGAAATTATAGCCGTTAGTACTGAAAATTTTATAAATGAGAATAATCTCTCTAATGGAAAATTTAAATGGCAGGATTCCTGTTCTGCATTTTCAGTTTCAAAATCACATATTCCGAAGGTATGTACCTATATTATAAATCAACCCATTCATCATCAAAAAATCAATTCTCAAAGTGAGTATGACCAATTTGTTGCTTTTTATCAAAAACCTGTTAAGCCAAATTAGGTAATTAGGTAATAATATGAGGGTATCCCATTCCCTACTGAGGTGTTTTCGACAGATCAGGTTATCGAAACGAAATAAGCACTCAAACAACCAAACATTACCCTTATCCATTGCTTAGATCGAACTCACGTTATTAACTCCATTTACATAGATTACTTTACCCGACAGATTTATTTAACAAGAAAGGCTATATCAGCATTTATCATTACATTAACATATCCTCCGATCCATTCTATTCCATTTATCTCCCAATCCTCATGACTAGAAACACCATCAGGTTGTTCATTAATGTTCCCTAATGACTGACCATACACATGATATTGAATTTTTTGATCCGGTTTACCATCTTTTGATTTTATTACTTGTTCTATATCATAATAGTATTGATCACCCGAAAATACCCATTCCATCATAACATACATTCCATCGGTGGGAAAATCGATTCCGTATTTTGATACATCGACAGTAAACCAGCCTGCTCCTTTACTATTTGAAACAATTACATTTTCATTCAACAAATCATTTCCCGGACAATCATTCTTGCTATCCCTCCCGTAAATTCGTATTCTAAAGGGTGCATTCGGAAAACCTGGTTTGGCCAGGTAAAAACTGACAGCATTTACAAATCCGGGTCTTCTATCTTTATTTTGAATATAGTGCCCATATTGTCCCCCAAAAGTATTTGCAATTTGAAATCTCCAGGGCTTTTTAGAAGTTATGCCTATCTTTATTACTTTTACTTTATGCGGAACGACGACTACTTCCTTTAATTTAACAATTCCAGGCTGCAATTCAATTAGGTCTTCAGAAGTCTTAACCAGATCGTTGATCCTGTACTTTTTCCTTTCATATCCCAAAGAAAAGAATTCAACTGAATCCATTAAGTTTTTCTTAGGTATGGCTAAGGAGAATTTTCCGATTGAGTCGCTGTACACACCAGTTTTCAAAGCTTTTATTTCTGCTGTGGAAAAAGCAACAGGTACTTTTGTTTCTTTGTTGATTACAATACCTCTCAGAACAATGTCTTGTCCGAAGCTATCTAAGCTATGATTCAAAGTTAAGGTGGCAATTATCAGAAGAATAATTTTCATCTACTTCGTTTAAAGTGCTTCAATTAATCATAGTCCATATTGATGTTGTTCAACTTTATAGATGTCAAATTCCTTGAAAAGGTTGCATGCTGTTGACCATATTTTTTGTTCCGTTAATTTTCGTTCAGAGATCGTTATTCATTTGCAGTTTCCAGTATAAAAGCACTTCTGTTTCTCCAATCCTTACAAACCTATTTTTTTCTAATACCCTATATGAGGCAATATTTGTTTTGTCTGTCGAGGCAATTATTGATTTTACTTTTGGCTGTGATTTTACCCACTCAATAATTCCTCGAACAATTTCCGTCATAAATCCTTTATTCCAGAATTCCTCATAAGTTCCATAGCCAATTTCAATTTCCCCATCTGCATTTGGCTCTCCAATTATACAAAGATCACCAACCATTTTCTGCTCTGTTTTTGAAATTGCTGTCCAAAGCGTTGAATACAAGTAGTTTTTGGTCGTGTCCGCCACAGTGGGAAGAATTGTTTGTTCAAACGCTTCTTTAAGTTCAGGAGAAATTGTTCTTGAAGATTCATTCAAGTTCAGTTCTTTCTCCAGGGAGTTGTCGCATTTTGAGTATTTTACTAACTGCTCGTAGGTGAGTGGTTTTAAGATAAGGCGCTCTGTTTCTATCATTTTTAATATTTATCTATGCTGTTATGTCGTTATTTTTAATGACTGCAAATAATTAGATCCCTGGTGAAAAACAATTAGTTAGTTACTAATTGATAGATACATTATCAAACGATTGTATTTGTTGTTTGCCTAATTCAAGCAAAAACTCTGGTGCAAAATCTGCTCCATTATCCCACGTTATAGTATTTAATTCTATTTTGAATGTCTTAAAATAATCAACATCCCTTAATGGAATGAATATTTTGCGGTATCATTCAGTAATGTATTTTCCAGGTCGACCAAGCAGATTCTCCGTTATTAAAAACCAAATAGACTTTGTATCCGAATTTATATTCTGCATGTTTAACATTTAATATCATACTTCTTTTTATGGTTCCCATTTATTTTACTCCATTAATCAATTTTCAAGTTTCTCTATCTCGTTGATCTCAATAAGGGTCCTGTAATTCTCCGACATATAATGCTTAAAAGTATAAAAAATTGAAATAATTAAAACCAGCATCAAAAAGGAAAAAGGCAATAATTGCTTAGAGAAAATCTTAATTTCGGCAATCAGAAAAATACTGGTGATTGCAAAGGGCATCAGCACAAAGCTGAATCGTGTAACTTTAATTTTAAATCTCTCCAGGTTAATTATTTCTTTTTTTACTGCTGTTAAAGAATTGTTCAAATCAACTTTACGAAGCAGTATAAAATATCGTACCGCCCAATAATAAGTGAGCAGGCAAAATAAGCTGAAGAATACGATACTTGCATAATAGTCAACCTCAGGCCGGTACCTGAATCTTGGAACAAACAGCAGTAGTATTATAATCGGGAGGACGAGATTGAAACCAGCTTTGATTGTTATCCACCTCAATCTTTTCTTTGACTTTTGCATCAGCATCTGCTTAAGTATTTCTTTATTCAGACTTATATTTTCAGCTGTTTTGCTGGTATGATGCTTCCATATGTTTTCTAAATCTTGCAGTTCCATTGTTTTTAGATTTTTGTAATTGCTGAATTTTTAATCTGTTCCTTTATCCTGCTGATCCGTGTTCCGACATTGGTTTTGGAAATACCTGTAATCTCCGATATTTCTTCGTGTGAATTACCGTCAAGGTAGAGTAAAATAATGGCTTTATTTATTTCATTCAATTCTTCGATGCATTGATATAAAATATCCAGATCAGGCGAATGATCCTGTTCCTGTAACCATGGATAGTTATCTTCTTTTTTCAGATCATTTAAGGAGAAAAACAGGGAGTCTTTCTTCTTTTTCCTTTTGTAGTTCATCGAAGTGTTTAATGCTACCCGGTAAATCCATGTCGAGATTTTGGCATTCCCGTTGAAATGTTTAAACGACTTCCATAATTCAAGGGCAATATTGTTTATCAGATCTTCTTTGTCTTGCCGGTTTGAGGTATAGGCCCTTGCTATTTTTAATACGATTCCTAAATTTTCCTGGAATACAGTGAGAAATTGTTCGCTTTCATTAGTCATCTTTCATGAAGTTACTTTTTAGAATCTGTTCTTTATACCTGTCCAATTAGTAACATTTCACATTAAAAAATCACAGGGGGGACTCATTTTTATTGCATAACTATATTGAAATCCCTTTATCTCTCGAATAAAATGCGTTAGGCGTATTTTACTCGTTTTGATTCTTGTAGTTTTCCCAATTCGAATAAAAATTCAGGCGCAAAATCAGCCTCATTTTCCCATGTTATAGTATTTAAACCTATTTTGAATGTCTGAAAATACGCTAAATCTCGCAGAGGAATAAAAATTTTACGCTTGTCATTAAACAAAGTATCTTCCAAATCTACAAGAACTGATTCTCCATTATTAAAAGTAAGATATATTTTATATCCGGATTTTTATTCAGCCGATTTAACATTAAGTATCATAGTCTTTACTCTAAAGGTTGTATTTTGTTGAATTCACCAGTCGTTCTGATAAGTTCCCAATCCTGGAGCAGTTCATCTTTATGAAGTTCGTGCCATTCCATAACCAGATTTAATGCTCTTTTGGGAAATTTACCTTCTATAATTTCAGTCCCTATGTTTGTAATTGATCTTTGGCGAGAGTAGCATAAGCCAGAAGAGTATTATTTTTGATTTTCGGATTAAACAATAAAACTCAATGACTTATGCAAACACAAAGAACGGAATTAAATTTCGAAGGTCAAAGCTTATTTGTAGGTATTGATGTTCATTTGAAAAGCTGGACAGTATCAATTTTAACTGAAAAACTGTTACATAAGACATTTACACAACCTGCGAGTGCAGAAGTGTTGTCGAACTATTTGAATTGTAATTTTCCTGGCGGCGATTACCATTCAGTTTATGAAGCGGGTTTCAGTGGTTTTTGGACTCACTACAAACTGAAGGCAATGGGAATAAATAATATCGTTATCAATCCGGCAGATGTTCCCACGACACAAAAGGAACATTTGCAAAAGGATGACCCGACAGACAGCCGGAAACTTGCCCGGTCATTACGCGCTGGGGATTTAAAGGCCATTTATGTCCCCGATTCGTCAACATTGGAAGACCGGTCTTTGATACGGCTGCGGGCAACTTTGGTAAAAGATATGGTTCGGTTCAAACAGCGGATAAAATCGTTTTTGCACTTTTATGGGATATCTATTCCTGCTGAATTTGAGAAATCGGGAACCCACTGGTCCAGACGATTTATGAAATGGCTCAATCAGGTTTCTCTTCAGCACGAATCCGGAACTCAAACGTTGAAAATATTGGTACAAGAAGCCGACGGGCAAAGGAAACTTCTGCTGGAAGTTTTACGAAAAATCAGGGCTTTGTCCCGTAGCGAAAAATATGCAACCAGAATGGAATTATTGCGGAGCATCCCTGGTGTTGGTTTTGTTACGGCCATCACTTTTTTGACCGAAATAGAAAATATAGAACGATTTGAAAACGCAGATCATTTTGCCGGGTTTGTAGGCTTGATCCCCAACAGGCATTCTAGCGGGAACAAGGAAAATAACGGGGATATGACCTTTCGAGGACAGACAGCCTTGCGCAAATCGTTAATCGAGAGTTCCTGGTTTGCAGCCCGGCTTGATCCAGCCCTTGCAATGAGCTTTAATGTCTATGTCAGGCGGATGGAACCAAACAAGGCAATTATCCGAATTGCAAGAAAAGTATTGAACCGGATGTATTATGTACTTAAAAACAAAAAAGAATATGTATCAGGAGTTGTTAAATGAAACCTTAAAAACAATCAGTATATCAAGGTGACCGCTGACAGTCTCTTGCAGCCAATCTGCTTTTTTAGAATGCGGCACTTTACTTATAAAAACTGAAACAGGGAAATGTGGCATTTTGTCCACTTATAGAAGATTGTTTTTATAGGACTTTTTATCGGCATTGGCGAAGAAATACAACATGGGGTTTTCTTTAGCCATAATTGGATTCCTGTATAAGTAAAAGGAAGGCCCGAAAACCTCCCCTTATACAGTGTATCCGTAAAGAGTATTGCTGACAGGTTGCTCCCCAGTAGAGCCTGCGTCCTCTTCCTCTTTACTAATTGCAAAGTTAATGTTCTGTAAACGAAATATTTGAAAAATAAACAAAATAAAATAGCCAAAAAATAATGCTCTCAGAATTTGGATTACAACATAGAAGAAACTGTTTAAATTTCTTTTTAACAAAGTTGAACCCACTTCGGGGTTCTGTATTGTATGTATTTCAGCGCCTCCGGTTACACCGGAGGTTATTCATATTCAAGTCCTTCGGACTTAAATATGCTTTATACCCTGAAAGGGTTTAATATGAATAACCGTGGGGGTAACCCACGGAAAATGTGACACATAAGACCTCAACCCCGAAGGGGTTGAACTACTTAAAATCCCAAAAGAACTAAATTTAAACAGTCTCTCAGAATTAATCTCAATTGTAATTTCATAATCACCGTATTTTGCATGAAAATGTGGAGGATTATGATCGTTATAGTTCATAAAAATAGCTATCCCTAAAAATCTGCATAATTCCGGCATCAGTTTCCTTTTAATACAAAGTTAGTGTAAATGAAAAGGAATGCAAAGATTTTCAATCGTTCATTCAACTTTTATCGCCTCAATTATTAGGGAATCATAGGAAGGCTGAATCATAAATCCAGGCTCAACGATCAAATACTTGCTGCTGTCTTCCCAATTTCCATTTAAGAAATTTACGAGTAACTCAGGATCTCCCTTAATCTCATCATAATTCCATTTCAGCCAATCGGCGCATTCCCTGGTATATTTTTTATACCGTTCATTATCCCCGATATTCAGATCAACATAGGCAGCGTTGGTATATTTATTAAACCAATCCTGTTCAAGATCCATCAGGTAATCCGCATTTTCTTCCCCGTATGTTTCAATATAACTGCAGCGGGTCTGTTCATAACGCTCTTTTCCCGGCTCAAGGTGATCTTCGATCCATCCGGGCGAATACCAGTAAGTCCCAGGATTTTTATCAAAATAAGCCCTGTATCTCTCCTTCGAACCCATCAAATGGGTAATACAATCATGGCCCCGCACCACAACTAATTTGTGCTTATTCGTCTTAATCCCTGCAATACCATTACTGCAAAGCCCGTAGCCTACTAAGATCGCATCATAATCCTTCGTTACAGAATCAATCTCTTTCTGAAGCGTCTCCCGTAATACATCAGGACTGCAATGCAACCCCCAATCAAAGAACTTCACATCAAAATAATTTTCCGAAATGGAAATATAATGACACACCTCTCTCCAAAGTACATGACACCCGATATAGTAATATTTTGACATGCTATATAATGCTTCTTTTCTGTTCGAATATCTCCGATTTAACCTGAATTTCAGTTATAAAAATGTCTTGCTATCTTGATTTAATTGACTAAAGGGTATTCACCAAAATTTATTTCATGTGCACATTTAAAAATTCGATCATTTTATCTGTTGCCTCAGGGTATTGATTGATTAATTCTGAACTATGCCCATTTTCAACAAGATATAATTCTGAAATTATATTTTTCATTTTTAAAAACCTGTAGAACTCCTCAACCTGTCCCAAATCAACCAGATGATCATTTTTGGCGTGCATCAGTAAAGTCGGCGGATAATTTGTTCCTGTATTGGCCGATAACTTATACTTCTCCAATCTCGTGGTGTCACTGGCCGGATCAAATCCGAAAATTTCATATAAAACCAACCGGTTTTTAGCCAGAAATCTCCACAACGTCATGCGTGAATCATAATCTCCATACGAAACAATCGAATCTTTCACCACATCAAATGGGCCGGGCTGTTTTAATACAGACAAATCACCCATTTGAATGCCTGAAGTTGAAAAGCCTGTCGGAGTTGAAATAGCAACGATTACATCGGGTGCTTCTTTTGAATTAAATCCCGTTGAAAGAGCTAAATATCCGCCTGCCGAACCACCCGCAGCGGCAATCTTGCTGGTATCGATATTATATTTTTCCCCTCCGTTTAATCGGAGCCATTTTATGACATCACTGACATCTTTAATAATCTCCTCCAGTTTTGTTTCAGGCGCTAACCTGTAATCAGCCGAAACAACCGCATAATTGTTGGCCAGTAGTTTTTCTTTAAGTATTGTATCCAATCCCTGGTCCCGGTTTCCGAAAATAAATCCTCCGCCGTGAAAATATACCAGAACAGGATGCTTTCCCTTTGAAGAGGGAATAAAAATATTGGCCTTAATATCGTGACCTCTAACGGACTTATAGATAAATCCCTGTTTTTTAATGTTCTGTGAAATGCCGGAGATTGAAGAAATAAATACTAATGCAACGACAAGAAATAGATTTTTCAATTTCACGATATTTAGATGTTTAAATGTTGGTTGTTTCTTCTAAGAAACTGTTTAAATTTTTATTTTTGATTCTATAAATATTATGGTAAGATTCCTCATTACGCTTCACTTCATTCGGAATGACATTTGAACGAGTCTTTTTGGGAGGATGGGGTGGCGAAGCCACCCCATCCTCCTCGCTCCCTAAAGATGAAATGTCATTCCGAACGGAGTGAGGAATCTCTCGGAGAGTATAAAAAATTTAAACAGTCTCTCGGTACAAATCAAAATTAAACAAATTTTAATTAAAAATCTTTAGAGGGAAATTGAGGCCCTTGGCAATAATTGTCCCGGTTAAGCATTGGTCTAAGCATTATTTCTCACCTCAATAAAGGCTGATTCTTTAAGCAATCTGCTTGGTTAAGCATTTTATTTGAAACCTGCGTCTGAAATTCATAAAGGTTCATGTGAAATAATCTTATGGCCTATCGTACAATCCAGGCATTTGCGCGGTTCGCAGTACTTTTTCTGTAATTGGAGCAATGCCTGCGATTCAAGTGCATTTTCAGCTGTAACCCCAACTTCCGCCCATCGTTTTATAATTGAATTCTTTTCCGGAGGCAGTTGTTCCAATATTTCAATAGCCCGGTCTTTCAGAGAAGCTATGTTCCTGTTTTCTCCATACAAAAAGTAAAATGGAACGATCACGTTGATCATCAGTAGATTGAATTTCTCCTTTCCTAACGATTTCGGTCTTTTAGTGGATAATTTGTTAAAACTGTAATGAGTGTCCCAGTATTCGGAAGCATTAATCTCAAAAAGCTTTTTTATTCCGGTCAGTGTCTTTGTTTCGATTACGGCTGAAAAAAGATTGTGTGATTTGTAAATCAGTTGAGCCATCTGGGCAAGCCTTAGCGTAGGAAAATTTCCGGGGTGCATGCGCATAAATTTCCAAAGGTATCCCGCTATGGGATGTAATCCATATTTATCGGCCAAAAATCGGTATTCGTTTCTGAGATGGAGATAATACTCATCAGCAAAGAGTTCCTCCCCCAGCAGTCCCGCCTGACCAAACAGAAGCGCTTCGATCTGAAACAATGAATCATGGTGCTTTGCAAGTACGTTTTGCGTTAGAGAACGTGCGAGCATTCCAAAAGGGACTTCATTTTCTTTTAATCCGAAGTTCTGAGAAAGGATCCGGTAAAAAGTCTCACTCCAATCCTGATTGGTTTCTGAAAGTATTTCTTCAATGGTTTCAATCTTTTGTTTCAATCGTTCAATAAGTATTCCGTTGAGGAAGAACTTAATCCTGAACGGGTCAATCTGGAAAAGCCGCGATGCACAGCCGGCCCGGTTATTGTCTTTAACCAGCGATTCATAATTTGATTCCAGCCAATTTGGCCATTTCAGCAGTAATGTGGGTATGTTATTGTTGATTGAAGTATCTTCATCTTCCACAACATGCAGAATCGTATTCTGGTATGATTTGTCATTCTGGTGGCCATGTTTGTTCCAGTCTGACGAACGGAAATGAATTTCTACATTCCCAGCCCAAAGAGTATGGCCAATTCTTATCCTTGCATCAAAAAAATCCGGGCCTGCGTTGGTATTGTAAATTCCGGGGTTAATAATTTCAACTTTTTCACCTTCTGTGGTCAAAAGTGAATTCTGATTGTATAGCTTGTATTTCCAGATGAAATGGAGAAATTCTTCTCTCATATGCTATAAGATTCCTTTGTCCATGGAGGTCACAATTTGTGACCTCCAAATAAGTTATTGCACTTTATGTGGAAGAATGATGTTTTGATACCGAAGGAGAAATTAAGGATTTTTTCCCGCTTTAAAAAGGATTTAGATAAATAAGTAATAGAAAACGTAGAATGTCGTACTTCTTATAAAAGAATTTTTGCATTTCAGGGATCATTTTCTGCCACCAAAGCACGAAAACACAAAAGCACACCAAATTATAAGTCAGGTATTTAATCTTTGGTGGTTTTTGGTGATTTGGGGGTTTGGTGGCATTATTTTAGGATGATCATTATAAACGTAAATACTACATTTAATTAATCTCATAACTTATAAGCAATGAAAACAAATGAATGACGTATTTCCAATTATAATTTCCCGCAAATGAGAAATGCCGGCAAATCTCTCATCAACAGGATTCCCAGGGCTTGCCTCTTTCGATGAGGGTAATCATAAATTGATTTAAAAATGGTGTGTATTTGCCTTATACCAAAGATGGGTTTGCTGTGCACTTGCTGTGCATTTACTGTGCAGTGACTGTACTATTAATGCACAGTAAATGCACAGTAAGTACACGGTAAATGCACAATAAATAATACTGTGATATGGCCTTGGACATTGAATGATAAACTAAAATGATTTAAAAGGATGCGAATGAAGGCGATTTAAATATTCTATCCCATGAAATCCGGGATTCTCCATTTCTTCCGGAAGTACGACATTTAACCTTCTTCATAACGTTGAATGTTATGAAGAATCAGCAGTCTTTAAATAATTACAGATTATTTAAAAGGAAAGGAATTACCAGGAGCCACTATCAGGATAATAACTGTAAAAGAATTAAAAGTCCCACGCAGATCAGAGCAGAAGTCATAGAAGTTCCCCCTTTCTCTCTTAATTCAGCCGCTTTGATGATATCGGTTTGTTCCGGATTATGAGATGAAATGAACTGGTCAACGATTTTCACGGATTTCTTCAGGTACAGGTAATTGCCAAGATATCCGAGCACAACAAAAGATAAAGGCCATATAACAAACTGGCTGTATAAATAAGTCCCAACATTGAATGGATTGATGATGGAAATCGTAATTGCTGTTATTACAGCAAAAATACCGGTTGCAATAAAAATTACGACACTCTGGAGATACATTTTACGGTAGCAAAACCAGGTAAGGCCAAGAAATCCTGCCCAGAAATTAAAGGAATATTTCTTTCCCTGCTCGAAGTCAGAGAGTTTCTCAGCATAATATTCTTTTTCATGAGTGAAAAACTCCTTATATAAATCGATTCTTTGCATTTGATTGTTATGGTTTACCCTTTTCTGATATCAAGCTCAAAAATAGTGGAAAAAGCTTAAAAATAAAATCTTAAGGGGAAAATTTTAAGATTAAATTCATGCTTTAAATACTTAAGAAAAATGGCAAAAAATGACAATTCTACTCAATGCAAATCTAAATAATTATAAATATATTTGGGTTGATGATTACAAATTTAAGCATTAGATAGTATGGAAATAAAAGAGAAGGTATTCGAGACATTGAAGTTAAACGGTACACCATTGAAATCAGGTGAAATTGCAGATAAATCGGGTTTAGATAAAAAGGACGTTGAGAAAGCTATAAAACAATTGATGACAGAAAATAAGGTTGATTCACCTAAGAGATGTTTTTATGGCATTAAAAATTGAATTTTAATTTGAACAGCAAAAGATTACAGATTAAACCTGGCATCATCTATTCAATGAATCCAGGTTTAATTTTTTAATCAGAAATCTTTCGCAGAATTGTCATTCCATCTCTTACCGGTATCATAAAAGTTTCCACCCGCTGATCTTCTTTAACAAAATCATTGAACTGCATTATCCCTTTGGTTTGTTCATCAGGCCGCTTTGTCTTTTCAATGACCTTTCCTGACCACAAGGTATTATCGGCTATAATGATACCCCCCAGCTTTACTTTGGGGAATAGCACTTTATAATTGGAAATATAGTGACGCTTATCTGCATCAAGAAAAACAAGGTCAAATTCGTCTTTTAGTGTTGGAACCAACACCTCAGCATCTCCAATGTGCTGGATTATTTTATCATTCATTCCCGATTCGTCAAAATAGCGGGAAGCTAAACTTTCATATTCTTCGTTGATCTCTATCGTGTGAAGCAGGCCGCCTTCAGAAAGTCCTTTTACCAGGCAAAGAGCTGAATAACCCGTATAAGTGCCTATCTCCAGTATTCTGAATGGTTTAATGAGTTTACTCAAAAGAGTCAATATTGATCCCTGAACTGGCCCCGAGCACATCCGCCCATTGACTAATTTCAGGTGCGTTTCCCTGTAAATGCGGTTGAGGATTGGGTCCTCCTCTTCGATGTGTGTTAAAATGTATTTTTCAAGTAAATCGTCAATTTCCATTATTACAATCAATGAGATTTATAATAGTTTGAGGGAGAATTAATTGCCGGTGTTCTATATAAAAGTGAGCATGGATAGTTTATCAGGATCCAATACTTCATTGGCTATTTCCAATAATTGTGAAGGGGTAATATCGTTCAGTTGTTTTGAAATTGAATCCAATCCCTCCATCTTGTTGTAAACGAGGAAGCTTTTACCCAATGTAAGCATGAGATCTTCATGATTCTCCTGCGACATGGCTAATTGTCCGATCAGCTGTTTTTTCGCTTTACTCAATTGGATACTTCCAAGATATTTTGTTTGCAGGGTTTTAATTTCCTTGTTTATCAATGAAATAGCTCTGTTGAGATTTTCTTTATCGGTACCGAAATAGATGGTAATGGTACCCGTATCGGAATAAGCTGTAAATGAGGATTCAAGATTATAGGCGATCCCGTTGCGTTCGCGCAACGTTAAATTCAAACGTGAATTATTGGATTGCCCTCCCAGGATGCTGTTCAAAAGGATTAATCCAATCCGTGAAGGATGATAAATATCATAAGCGAGTCCCCCGATGATGCAATGCGCCTGGAAGGTTGTTTTCTCAACGGTTTTAACCTGGGGGATATAACCTGCAAATTTTTCCCGGATATGTTTCCTCGGATTAGATGCAAGGGAACCGAAATAACGTTCAGCAAGGTGATAGAACTTCTGTCCTGAAATTTTACCAACCGAACAAATAACCATCTGATCGGTGTTGTAATTCCTGGAAATGAATTTCTTAATATCATTTCGGTCGAATTGCCTGATATCTTCAGGATTTCCCAGGATGTTCCTTCCAAGGGGATGTCCGTCAAAGAGAAGGTTCTCGAAATCATCAAAAATGAGTTCAGAAGGAGTATCGTTATAGGAATTGATCTCATCAACAATGACTTCCTTTTCTTTTTTCAATTCATTATCCGGAAAAGTGCTGTTCAGCAGGATATCGCTGATTAATTCAACGGCCCGGGGATAATACTGATCGAGAAAAGCAGCATGGATGGCCGTTTCTTCTTTTGTTGTGTAGGCATTCATTTCACCTCCGACATCATCCAGGCGGCTGAGTATGTGAAAAGACTTTCTCTTTTTGGTACCCTTGAAGATGGTATGTTCAATAAAATGGGCCATACCTTGCTCACGTGGCTGCTCGTCACGGGAACCACAGTTGATAATAATTCCGCATTGAGCCACCGGCGAATCGACATACTGATGTACAACCTTGATACCGTTGGGAAGAACCGACGAAAAATATTCCATTAATTGGTATTACACAGGAGTGCAAAAATATGGAAAATAATGATAACCTTAGCGGTGGTGAAGCCACTAAGAAATATCTTTAGTTTTTTTTACAAAATTTTATGGCTTCACTTGTTCGGAAAATATTTTTGGTTACTTTTGCAACCGCAATCCAAAAGGTGCCATAGCTCAGTTGGTAGAGCAACGGACTGAAAATCCGTGTGTCCCTGGTTCAATTCCAGGTGGCACCACCAGAAGGGGAAAGACGAGAGTTTTTCCCCTTCTTTCTTTTTCAGGATCAGAGACGGCATGCCGCGGCCTACAAATAGTTCAGAATTTTGTTCTTGATCTTCCAATATTAGTGATAAAGCTTCTGTGGATATTTGTCAACAGCATGGGCGATTTAATGCATAAATATGTGCTATAGGATTTCATTATCAGGGCGTTTGAAAAAATAAACATCATGCTGCAGCATCTTTTTATTGTTTTGACCTAGTGTACTATTATCCATGAAAGATTGAACAGCTGGATTCAATGGACAGATAACATCCTGATGGGAGTGACCGTGGAGGAGACAAGACTAGGGGATAGGATCGCGAAATCCTTCGCCGTTGCCGAGCCCATCGAGAAATGGTGTAAGCTGATGAACATCAGCTTACATTGACCGCTTGCCGGTTACGGTGTACAGGTCGTCTTTATCCTGGAATGATCCGGTCACTTGTGTGTCTGTTATTGTAAATACTTTGTTATTAACCGTCAGTGTGGTACCTGAAACAGTACCTGTATAGTTTTCATTACCTTCTTTATCAGCCCGATACCCCACTACACTATTACCTTCAACAACAAAATTCCATACTCCGTTATAGGTTTCCTGTGAGTTGGTAACAGTGTAAGTTCCTTCATAGCATTTAACCAATACCGTAGATAACTCTTTTACGATGGAAGCATAAACCACATGATTTGGAATGTTAACTGAAATTGCCGGGTTAGAGCCGTTTGCTCCACAGCTGAACGTTAGGCTAACCGATTTCCCATCCCATGTACCTGAGAAAACCGCCTCCGTTATCGGGTCACCAGGTTTCCAATTCTGAAGAAAGTTAGAGGTTAAGATTGCTGATTTTCCATCGAAAACGAAATTGCAGGAGATGTTTTCAGATCCGTTTTTTACAGAAATTTTGAAATAACCCGAAGATCCGACCAATATCCCCTTATAAACTCCTGCACTGCTGCTGTTGTTTACGGCAAGTGCCGATGGCGATTTTTCTATATTTGCAGATAAATCTTTCGAATCGTCATCTTTTTGACAGGCAATCAATCCGACTAATATTACCAAGATAAGCAATAGATTGTAAATTTTCATAATAAAATATAGTTAAGGTTTGGGGGATAAATTTATAAAAATATTTTAACAATTCAACCACTTATATGAGATATGGATTGGTCACAATCATCCCTGAAATGTTAATCTGTGCACAAACATTAAGAGCAAAAGTCATAAAGGGGACATGAAAATCATAATTTTCACATCATATTTTCTCATAGCTTTTACGTAGTTGCAATTTGTTTGTTTTTGGAGAGATCCTTTTATATCATATGGCGAGAATCCAGTCATTTAATGGAACTGATTCATTCTTAGGTGATCTTTGCCAGTGCTACCTGTCCTTCATCAACGTAATTGAGAATGATCCGGCCAGCAACAGATTTGTGGAAGCTATCACTGTTGTGTAAGAGGTCAGAGGCTGATAAATTTCCACATCAAACATCAAAAAAATGATCAACACTTGTGTGTCGAAATTCTGGAGATGAAATTAAAAGGAAGAAGTTGATTTATCTGTATTTTTTGATTAATTTGATTGCGTAAAATTTCAAAAGAAAAGAATTTCTTTTTATATGCTGTAAAATGAGAATTAAAAATATATTACCGAATTAATAGAATGAATATATTTTTTATTTATGTTTGACAATTGATACCTTGATCGGCTGAATTTAATTTATCATATCAAAATCATTATGGAAAGTAAAAAAATCAACAGACGCCAGTTGTTGGCAGCAGGATCAGCAGGGGCTATAGGAACTATGGTTTCATGGCCTTTTAACTCTTACAGTATTGGAAGTTCCCCCCAGGGAAAACTTGCTTTGCTGGGCGGTGAGAAAGTTCATAAAGGCAGCTGGCCTTCATGGCCAGTATGGAACCAAGCTGCTGAAAAGGATATCGCTGAAATGTACCGCACCGGAAGATGGTTCTATGGTGCCGGTGAACACGTGGCTGATTTTGAAAAGCTTTATGCCGAATTGGTGGGTGCAAAAAGATGTGTCACTACTTCGAGCGGAACAACAGCGCTTTTAACTTCTTTGTACGTGAGTGGTGTTGATGCAGGCGATGAGGTTATTGTAGCCCCATATACCTTCATCGCTACTTACAATGCTGTTTTACAGCAAAAGGCCTTACCTGTTTTTGCTGATACGGATCCTGAAACGATTCTGATTGATCCCAAGACCATAGAGGGTAAAATCACTGATCGCACCTCGGCCATACTTCCCGTGCATATATATGGATACCCCTGCGCCATGGATACCATCGTCAATATTGCAAAAAAACACAATCTGAAAGTTGTTGAGGATGCCTGCCAGGCCTGGTTTGCTGAATACAAAGGAAAGAAAACCGGGACATGGGGAGATTCCGGCTGTTTCAGTTTCCAGAATTCCAAAAACCTTCCTGCCGGTGAAGGCGGCGCCATAACTACCAACAATGATGAATTTGCCGATCGCTGCTGGTCTTTCAGAAACGTGGGAAGATCCTACGGCAAATTTAAAGATGCACCTGTAAATTCTTTCCGTGGTACTAATTTCAGAATGCAGCAGGTTCAGGCACTCGTTCTGATGTCACAGCTTCAACGCGTAAAACCGGATGATGAAATTCGTCAGGCCAATGCCAAATACCTAAATGCCAAATTGAAAGAGATTCCTGGTATCATTCCTTACAAAATGACTGATCCATCCAATAAATCAGCTCTACATGTTTTCCCGTTCAGATTTATCCAGGAAAAGTTTGGAAATGTTCCAAGGGCGAAATTCCTGCGAGCTTTAAATGCCGAGGGAATACAAGCAGGTGTGGGTTATGGTCCTCAGAATAAAGATGGATTGTTTGAAGAGGCTTTTGCATCCAAAGGATTTAAAAGACTTTACTCTGAGAAAAGATTGAAGCAATGGAAGGACGAAAATCTTCATCTTCCTGGCAATGATCAGGTTTGCAAAGAAGTTGTAACTTTTGGCCAGAATATTTTGTTGGGCAGCAAACAGGATATGGATGATATCCTTAACGCGGTTACAAAAATTTACGAAAACAGAGCTTCATTGCTTGCATAATTCTAATGCAGCTATTTAGTCAGATCAGAATCCAGTTTCTTCACAGGTACTGGATTCTTTTTTGTGATTAATCCTTGGTTTATGTATTTGACGAGAATCTTCCTGTAAATTTTTTTCAAATAGATCATCTGATCGTTGAAATACCAACAAAAGCATTATTTTTATTGTTCTGATGAATCATGTGTATATCAATAACTATTTATAAATCCTTATGAGACATTTAATCTTAACGGCCCTTGTTCTGATGGGTTGTTTATGTGAGAGTTATAGCCAGATCGTAAGCGAATGGAGAGGCATTGGCAGAACCGGTGTTTACAATGAAAAAGGACTGCTGAAAAAATGGCCGGACAATGGTCCTCAGCTTCTCTGGTCAGTTAAAGATCTTCCCAAAGGTAACTCGTCGGTCGCGATTGGTAAAAACATGCTTTATCTCACCGGAACAAAAGATACCATGGAGGTACTTATAGCCTTTGACATGCAAGGGAATAAACTGTGGGAAACCCCTTACGGAAGAGCCTGGACGGCTTCATTTCCTGAAAGCCGCTGTACTCCGACGATTGATGATAACCGGATTTATGTGACTACCGGTAAACTGGATGCAACTTGTGTAGATGCATCAACAGGCAAGGTTCTCTGGGCAGTCAATATCAATGATAAATTTAACGGGGCATATGGCATGTGGGGGAAATCCGAATCTCCATTGGTCGTCGGCAATAAAGTATTTTTTACTCCTTCGGGAAATAAAACCACGATCGTTGCATTAGACAAACTTACCGGAGAAACAATCTGGGAATCCGAGAGTCTTAAGGATGGGTCATCCTATGTTTCCCCCATCCTGATTGAAAGAAACGGCAAACAACAGATCATTGATATGACCGAAAAATATGTTTTTGCCGTATCTCCCGATGATGGTAAAATAATTTGGAAATACAATTATGGTGAGGCGGGTAATCCGCCGGGCAAATACAAAATACAGATCAATACCCCTCTTTATTCGAACGGGGGTATTTACATCTCCAATGGTTATGATCAATTTTCTGTCATGCTTCAATTATCGGAAGATGGCACATCTGTCAAACAGCAGTGGATTGAAAATGTGATGGATACCCATCATGGTGGTCAGGTACTCCTCGGCTCTTATATTTACGGGTCTAACTGGGAAAATAATGCAAAAGGCAAATGGGTTTGCCTTGATTGGAATACCGGAAAAACCATGTATGAAACAGAATGGATCAATAAAGGACAGATTATTTCTGCAGACGGACTTTTGTATTGTTATGAAGAAAAGACAGGAAATATTGCATTGGTTAAACCAACACCTGAAAAATTTGAATTAATCAGTTCATTCAAAGTACCCTTTGGAAGAGGTGTTCATTGGTCTCATCCTGTAATTGACCATGGAGTTATGTATATCCGTCACATGGATGCCCTTATGGCTTATCGCATCAAAGAATAAATCATACTATGGGAGGACGAGTTCCTGATTAAACAATTGATTTTAGAGATAGCAGCATAGGAAACAATATGGTTTACGATACTTCTATCTCTTTTAAGAATAAAATTTGGTTTAGTTTAAGTCATCGCTTTTTTTGATTTTTTCATATTCAATAATGATTTCATTAATTCTTTTCGAAGCTTAATTATTTCTTTTTCAAATAAGTAATATTGACTGAAAAATAAATAGGCAGCAAATTAGTAAGGAAATTATTATATTCATGTACCTATTTTAACAGAGATATAAACTTTTTTATAAAAAAATCGTAGATTGTTTTAGATATATTCACTTTGTAAAGTACACCGATGAAGAAAATAAATTGTGTTTTGCTGGTAGATGATAATCCTGGAGACATTTATTTTAACACAATTATATTGGAAGAGGCAGGCATATGTGAAAATATCAAAACAGCTAATGATGGTGAACAAGCTTTATTATACCTTACTAAAACACGGGAGTTCGGTCAGGAACAATCGTTTCCTAAACCAGATATGATTTTTCTTGATATAAATATGCCACGGATGAATGGTTTTGAATTTCTCAGGCAATTTGAAAAACTTGATGAAAATCTAAAAACCAAAGTGATAATATTGCTTACAACATCAGATGATCCGGAGGAAAAGAAGGAGGCTTTAGCTTTAGAAAATGTCAAGGAATATATTACTAAACCTTTGGATGATACCATTATAAATGAATTACTCGAGAAATATTTTAATAATAATTGAAAAGAGGATCTGAATCACTTTTAGCTGAATTCCAAATGAGATCAGGAATTGAATATATAATCAAAAAAATATCAGTAGGTTGATTATCTGAGTTGAATTTTATGAATTTATAATTTTGGGGAATTCAATTTTTCGGTATAAAATAAAAGATCTTTAACTATTTGTTTGTCTCTTTAATTTTAATTGTATCTGTGGGAATGATCTTGTCAAATTTTATTAATAAGACCTTGAGATCTCAATAATTCTGGCAGATTGTTATATTATGCATTTTCTCCTCCGCAGATTATTTAAATAATCACCAATAAATTTCCTCTTTTTATTGCATAATAGTTATTTAAATCTTACATTTTATTTTAATAATTTATGTTCATATGAGAATGATTTTTCAAGAAGAAAATGGTGTCTTCTAAAAAATTCAGAATCTGTTTCTATTAGATAAATTTTGGATATTATATGGGAAAATTGTACTGTTCCTTCATTTCATAAAGAATCGAACTTGATGAAAAAAGTTAACTGCATTTTGTTGGTCGATGATAATCCGAATGAGAATTATTTTCATACATATATCATCAGAGAGGCCGGTGTTTGTAATTATTTAAAAACAGTTTATGATGGTGAGGAGGCTCTGGAATACATCAATGAAACCGAGAGCAGAAAAAATGGGGAAGGATTTCCTAAACCTGATTTGATTCTTCTGGATATCAATATGCCAAGGATGAATGGCTTCGATTTTCTTGAAGAATTTATAAATCTGAATGAAGATCTGAAGTCAAATATTGTAATCATCATGTTAAGCACATCAGATAATCCTTACGACATTAAAAGATCAATGAATAACAACCAGGTGAAGGAATTTATTACTAAACCACTTGATTTTGTGGTATTGAATCGAATACTTGAGAAGTATTTTTGAGAAATCATTAGGGTAATAGCAAATTATTAAACGAATAATTTCAATATTTTTATAACTTTTATACAACAGGGAACGTTAATAAATAGTTTATTGATTTATTAAATCCATTCTTCCGATTCATTATTAAATATGGGAAAGAAAATACTATTAATAGCGGCTGATACTCATATTTTTGATGTGTTTTCGAAATTACTGAATCGACGTCAATCCAATTTTTTGTCTCAAATTGAATCAACATATGGATTACTATTTGAAATTTTAAAAAGGTAATACACCATTGATTCCAAGTTTCAAAAAAAAATTAGAATTAAATATTCAATTGAAGGTTTTGAAAAAAAAGAAGGAAAATATTCAGCTGAAAGAATCTCTGCGCCTGAGTGAAGGAATGTTGCAGACTTTGGTGAAAACAATACCTGATCTTGTCTGGCTCAAAGATAATGATGGTGTTTTTTTAGCATGTAATACGATGTTTGAACGCTTTTTTGGTGCAACTGAGGCCGAAATAGAAGGGAAAACTGATTATGATTTTGTAGGTAAGGATTTGGCTGATTTCTTTCGTGAAAACGACCGCAAAGCCATGGCAGCTGGTAAACCTACCATGAATGAAGAATGGATAACTTTCGCTGATGGCCACAAAGCGTTGCTTGAAACGATAAAGACTCCGATGTTTGACAAGGAAGGTAAATTAATCGGAGTTTTAGGCATTGGGCATGATATTACAAAAAGAAAAAAAACGGAAGAAACTCTGCGTGAGAATGAAGAAAAATTTCGTGCTCTCTTTGAACAAGCCGGTGATTTTGCCTTTATTCTGGAATATGATCATTCAAAGGGATTCATTATTAGGGATTCAAATAAATCTGCCGTTACTATTCATGGCTTTCCCAGAGAGGAAATTATTGGGAAAGCTATTACTGATATCGATGTTGGCACAGACAAAGCCATTATTGATGAGATGGCGAAACAATTGTTTTCGGGTGAAACTCTCCATTTTGAAACAATCCATTGCCGGAAGGATGGCTCTACATTTCCAGTTGAAGTTACTGCAAAAGCTGTTCAAATAGCGGGTAAATCTACTATAATATTAACAACTGAGCATGATATTACTCAAAGGAAAATGGCTGAAGAAATATTAATAAGAGAAAAGGAAGCTGCTGAATCTGCTGACAGATTAAAATCTGCTTTTTTAGCCACTATGTCTCATGAATTACGAACTCCGCTTAATTCAATAATCGGCTTTAGCGGTATTCTGTTGCAGGAAAAGCCAGGGTCTCTCAATGACGAGCAAAAAAAACAGCTCAAGATGATACAATCCAGCGGAAGTCACCTGCTCTCTTTAATAAATGATATCCTTGATTTATCAAAAATCGAAGCAGGACAGGTCTTTCCGAAAATGGAGAGCCTCAATCTTCAGGAGATTTTGGATGAAATAATTAAATTGGAGGAACCATTGGCCAAAGAGAAAGGTGATACGATTGACCTTCTTTCAAAAGAATCGGTTTTTATTTTTAGTGACAGACAACGCATCAGGCAAATTATCATCAATCTTGTGGATAATGCAATCAAATTCACCAGCCAGGGTTCAATCGTCATAAAATGCTCCAAAGAAGATAAATTCGCTAAAATTGAGATTACAGATACCGGAATAGGAATAAAAGCAGAAGATGTGATAAAACTCTTTAAACCTTTTATCCAGGTTGAGAGCTATCTTGCCCGAAAACATCAGGGCTCAGGTCTTGGACTTTCAATTTGTAAAAAGTTAATAGAATTGTTAGGTGGTTCTATTAGTGTAAAATCAGAATTTGGAAAGGGAAGTACTTTTACTGTAATGCTTCCACTGATTATGAATAGTCTTTAATTACTTTGGAGTATTATAGATAGTTTCAATTGAAATGGTAACAATAAAAGAAAGACCCGGATATTAATCTACCCGGGTCTTTCTTTTATTTAGAAATGCGACTTAAAACTATTTCTTATCCCCGATATTTCTCTTTTCCTTTGGCAGAGTATCATATGCGATAGGGGTTGCAACAAAGACAGAAGAATAAGTTCCGATGAAAATACCAAACAACAGGGCAAAAGTAAAACCTTTGATTGAGGTACCTCCAAAGAGGAAGATTGCCAATAATACAATCAACACGGTCAGTGAAGTACTGAATGTACGGCGCAGTGTACTGTTCATAGCGTTGTTATAGGTTGTCATCGAATCCTGTTTCGGATGCAGAGACACATACTCACGGATACGGTCAAAGACAATCACGGTATCGTTAATGGAGTAACCTACAATTGTCAGGATAGCTGCAACGAAGGATTGGTCTATTGAAAGTGAAAAAGGCATTATTCCGTCGAGTAGCGAGAAAGCGCCAATGGTGATGATGGCATCGTGGGCCAGAGAGACAAGACCTCCAAGACCAAATGCCCAGTTTCGGAATCGAACCGTTATGTAGAGTGCTATTATCAACAAGGCAAAAAAGACGGCATAGCCTGCCTGCTTTTTCAAATCGGAAGATATAGTAGGACCTACTTTTTGTGATTGAAGTTTATATTCGCTGAGGAACTGTTCCTGGGAAATATTATTAGGAATAAAAGGCTTTAATCCCTTAAATAATAAACCTTCAATTTCCTGATCAACTCCTGCACCTTCCTGGTCAACTTTGTAATCTGTTGTAATCCTGACCTGGTTGTTCCCGCCATAGGTTTTTACCTCAGGTGTTGTTCCAAATACGGGTGCAAGGGCGTTTGCTACATCCTGGACTTTTATATCCTTATCAAATCTTACAACATAAGTACGGCCACCTTTAAAGTCAATGGACATGTTCATGCCTTTAAATACCACAGAAAGGATAGATATGGCAATCAATGTTCCTGAGAAATAATAGAAAAAGTGACGCTTTTGAAGGAAAGGAATGTTTACATGGCGCAACCATTCTTTTGTGTGTTCGCTGACAAATGTAATCTTTCTGCCTTTTTCAAGTCCACGTTCAATCATCAGGCGGGCGATGAAGATAGAGGTAAACAGAGAGGTAATGATACCGATGATCAATGTGGTTGCAAAGCCCTGAATAGGTCCTGAACCAAAGATGTACAATACAATACCGGTTAAAAGTGTTGTTACCTGTCCATCTATAATGGCAGAGTAAGCATGAGTGAATCCGTCCTTAACAGCGAGCCTTATTCCTTTACCCGCCCGTATTTCCTCTTCAATGCGTTCGTTAATAAGCACATTGGCATCGACTGCCATACCCATTGTCAGCACGATACCTGCAATCCCCGGAAGTGTAAGCGTGGCACCAAGCGAAGCAAGTATACCCATCAGGAAGAATAAGTTTACAAGAAGAGCAACATTAGCTGCAAGACCCGCTCCACGGCTGTAGAAGAAGAGCATATAAAGCAGCACCAGCAAGAATGCGATACCGAATGAAATTAATCCACTATGAATGGATTCTGCTCCGAGAGTTGGTCCGACAATTTCTTCAGCAGCGATTGTAGCTGTAGCAGGCATTTTACCTGATTTCAGCATATTAGCAAGGTCCTTGGCTTCTTCTACAGTAAAATTACCGGAGATTTCAGTACTGCCATTAGGGATTTCTCCCTGAACAGTAGGGAAAGATTGTACGTAGTTATCCAATACTACAGCAACGCTTCTGCCAACGTTTTCGCGTGTCATACGCTGCCAAACTTTAGCTCCTTCCGCGTTCATGCGCATATCCACAACACTGGATCCACGGTTTTGGGCAAAATCCTGACGAGCATCCGTTACAACAGAACCATCAAGAGGCGCGCGACCATCACGGCCAGTAACCTTCAAAGCGATCAGCTGATAGATGTTGCCTTCTTTTTCAATTGGTTTTGCTGTCCAGCGGAAGAGCATCGTACGCGGGAATACAGATTTTATCTGAGTCATGTTAAGAATTTCATCCACACGTGCAGTATCCTTTACATGAGCATAACCGATAACAGGTCCGCGCATCAGCTGACCTTCTCTTGAGGTATTGGGAGAGAGAACAGAAAAAAGAGGGAAATTTTTGGCGATATCCGAAGTGGATCCGGCAGAAAGGGTATCGGATTTCTGTTTTTTGATTTCACCAAGCAAGCCTGCAGCTTTGGTTGTATCGGCACTTGCTTTTTTGGTTGTATCCATCAAAGCAGCCGGCGATTTTGCGATGGATTGTATCTCGCGGAGGCGTTTGTTGGCTTCAAGAAGGAATGGATAAACTTCGCTGTTTTCATGAGTTTCCCAGAACTCAAGATTGGCAGTCCCCTGCAATAATTTACGTACGCGCTGTTCATCCTTTACCCCCGGAAGTTCAATCAGAATACGTCCTTTGGTCTGAAGTTGCTGAATGTTAGGCTGTGCAACCCCGAACCGGTCAATACGATTGCGAAGAATCTGGAAGGAATTATCGATAGCCGCATCAGTTTCTCCCTTTATTACTTTTAATACGTCTGAATTGGAGGAATTGAAATTGATCTTATCTCTGAGTTCAACCGTGTTGAAGATGGCCGCCAGTTTCGCATTGGGATCAAGCTGAGAGAATGCCTTTCCAAATAAATTGACATATTCTTCCTGACTTGATATCTGCATCTTGGAAGCCAGTTTCAGGGCTGCATTGAATGTCGAGTCTGTGCTGTAACCGGAAAGTGACCGGATTAGATCGACCACAGAAATTTCCATGGTAACGTTCATACCTCCCTTAAGGTCAAGACCAAGTGGGATGGCAAATTCGCTGACTTCCCGGTAGGTATATTTCTTTAATCCGAAGAAATTGTAAACCGGTTGACCCGAAATGGAATCGATGTAAAAAGTCTCGTACTTTTTAGCTTTTTCTTCTAACTGCTCTTTGGTAGCACCGGCACCTGCCTCATGTTTAGCCTTTGTCATGGCAAACGCCCTGGCGTCTTTTTCCACCTGATAGGTCTTATAGGTGAAATAAAGCTGGTATAAACATACTAAGGCTAAAGTGATGCTTAATAACCGAATTAATCCTTTATTCTGCATTGGGAATCTGTTAAATTATCCGAATCAAATATTAAATAGCAAAAAACTTAGGACGCAAAGATATTTATTTTTTTTAGAACATAAACCTTAATCTGCTGCCATTAATCTCCTTTTATTTAAGGATTATTTAAAATGAGAGAAGAAGTGTTTCTCTTTTAAAATCAATAACGGCCTCGTGGGAATAGAGAAAATCACAACCGATTAGTCCAATTATCTTTTTGTCGGAAAACTTTGCATATTCTTCATTGATATGCCTGAAATCAACAAGAGCGACTTTTAACGGTCCTATATTGACTCCCCCCAGACTAAAAGAATGAACAATCGCTGAAGCTGTACTAACAATCTCTTTGCCGATTCCGGTAGCCATTACAGGATCCATATCTTCGGAAGTGTAAAAAGATGAAAAATTAATATCCATTACACTTTTAGAGGCTCCGCTGTCAATG
>CAXXGM010000013.1:0-346831 GCA_963677325.2 Prolixibacteraceae bacterium | reverse complement strand
TCCATGCCTTTTGATCTCTTTCTTTCTGTCCCGAGCCTGTGCTCTCTGCCGAAAATTTTTTATTTTTGGATAATAAATAAATAGGATCTGCTCTATGCCCTATGCTCCAAGCCCTATGCTCTCTGCTCTATGAATGAGATGATGAAATTGTCCGAATTAAACGGATTGGTCAAACAGGTAATGACAGGGGCCTTCCCCGCTAAATTATGGGTCGTCGGTGAAATATCGGAAATGAAAACTAACCGAAGCGGGCACTGTTATCTTGTATTGATCGAAAAGGATACTGCCACAGACACCGTTGTTGCCCAGGCGCGTGCTACCATATGGTCATACATATACAGGATGCTTAAGCCTTATTTTGAAACAACAACCGGACAGCTTCTTGTTGAGGGGCTAAAAGTCCTGGTCCAGGTGACTATAGAATTTCATGAGCTTTATGGATACAGTCTTAACATTCAGGATATAGATCCTACCTATACTCTTGGAGATTTGGCACGAAGAAAAGCTGAAATCATCAATAGGTTAACCTCAGAGGGTGTCCTGGATATGAACAAGGAGGTGGATTTTCCTGAAGTTCCCCAACGGATTGCCATAATCTCTTCTGAAACGGCAGCCGGGTATCAGGATTTCATAGACCAACTGAATAATAATCAGGGAGGATATGTATTTTATCATAAACTTTTTCCCGCAGTCATGCAGGGGGCACAGACCGAAGCCTCTGTCATTCATGCATTGGAACAGATCTATCATTATGAGAATTATTTTGATGTGGTGGTAATTATCCGGGGTGGGGGATCCCAATTTGACTTAAGCTGTTTTGATAATTACAACATCGCATACTACGTTACTCAATTTCCGTTACCCGTTATAACCGGAATCGGTCATGAAAAAGATAATTCAGTTGTGGATATGGTGGCTCATACACGTCTGAAAACACCGACAGCTGTAGCTGAATTTTTAATAGGGGTTGTGGCTAAGTTTGATCTAAGACTCTCAGAGGCCGAATCCTTTTTAATAGAATCTATTCATCAACTGTTTGATGACAGAAATAAAGAAATTGATCGATTGTCCAGAACAGCAGGTCCTCTAATCCATGATAAAATAAATCACCGGACTCAGACCTTAAATCAAATGTTGTGGAAAACAGATCATTTGGTTAAGATGGCCGTTTATAACCGCAATAGTGCACTCGCAAACAGACAGGAAGAATTCAGAAGAGTTGTCAGGCAATATTTATCCAAGGAATCCAAAAGAGCCGAAGCAGCCGGAAGTCTGACTTTGTCAGCATTAAAAATGATGATTCCTTTTACACTGGAGGAATTAAACAGGAATTTATCATCTGTTATACAGACACTCCGGAGAAGGATGGTAACGGAACACCATAAACTGGATATGATTTCACAGGAAATATATCTCAAAGATCCGGAGAGAATTCTTGCACGGGGATATTCCATCACCACCTGTCATGGCAGGATCATTAAGGATATTTCCATGATTCAAAAGGACGACACAATCAAAACAGTTCTTCAAAAAGGGATCATACTCAGTAAGGTTACGGATAAAAGCGGGACTGATCTTAAATAAATATCCTTTACATCCAGGCCTAATATAAGTACTGTCAAGAATATAATGTCGTATTTTTAGGCTGAAGGAATAATATACCCCTTTTACCTTTGTCCTAAACACCTATAGCCTATAAGGCTCATGCGACATTAATTTATTCCAATTACTTATATTTACCAGGTAATGATACTTTTTGTATTTTTGATTAATTTATGATACGATCTCTCATGGATAACAATACCGGAACATACAAAGAAGCAATAACTGAAATCGAGGAAATACTGGCACAGATTGAAAATAACGAGCTGGACGTTGATGAGTTATCCGAAAAAGTCAAAAGGGTTTCACTTCTAATCAAAACCTGTAAGGAAAAACTCAAAAATACCGAAGAAGAGATTGGAAATATCCTAAAAGAAATGGATCATAAGTAATGTCGTATTTTTAGGCTGAAGGAGTTTAGACTTTAGGGTGAAGGATCATAATATTCCTCTTTTATCTTTGGCCTAAACACCTTTAGGCTATAAGCCTCATACGGCATTATTTTATTCCAATTACTAAGAAACTGTTTAAATTTCTTTTTAACAAAGTTGAACCCACTTCGGGGTTCTGTATTGTATGTATTTCAGTGCCTCCGGTTACACCGGAGGTCATTCATATTCAAGTCCTTCGGACTTAAATATGCTTTATACCCTGAAAGGGTTTAATATGAATAACCGTGAGGGTAACCCACGGAAAATGTGACATATAAGACCTCAACCCCGAAGGGGTTGAACTACTTAAAATCCAAAAAGAACTAAATTTAAACAGTCTCTTAGAAAAGAGATTATTCAGGAAATCTTGACTTTATATCCGGACCTGGAATCATACAAGTCTCCTTTTTCCCAAAAAGAGTATAACGGTTCTTTGCTATTTTATCATACAAATAATCTCTGATGAATTTTGGGAGGATCATGAAAGCGTAAAATTTATTCCAAATACCTCCCAAATCTTTTAGAATGAACAATACAGCTGTAGATTTTACATGGATCTTGTTTCCTCTGACGTAAAGAATAAAATCAGGCTGCTCAAATTTATATTCACGGTCTTTTAGAATAACTTGTGCATAATCAGACTGCAGGGCTGCGAATTTAAATCCTGCCCGTGGATCTCTTCTGATAATGAATTGAACCGCTCTGTTGCATAGATTACAAACTCCATCAAAAATTACGATTCTATCGTCTTTTTCTTCCTTTTTTGGGAATACTCTTTTTTTTGGAAACACTTCTTTGTCTGCCATTTGTTTTAGGCTCTTCACCCGCAATCCTGAAATCCAGCTGCTTTTTTTCAAGGTTTGCCCTTACCACTTCAACTTCAATTTCATCGCCCAGCTGATATTTTTTATGAAACCTTCTGCCTGTGATGCAATAGTTCTTTTCGTCAAATTCATAGTAGTCATCTGACAACTCATGCATGGGAATCATTCCCTCACATTTGTTCTCCTCTATTTCTACATATATACCCCAATCCTTTACCCCTGAGATCACCCCTTTGAAAACCTGACCTAATTTATCGGCCATAAATTCAACCTGCTTGTATTTAATTGAGGCTCTTTCTGCGTTAGCGGCGCGGGTCTCCATATCGGATGAGTGTTTACACATTTCTTCCCATTGATTCGCCGGCACAGAGCGGCCATCGGCAAGATATCTTGCAAGGAGCCTGTGTACCATCATATCGGGATACCGGCGGATGGGGGAGGTGAAATGCGTGTAATAATCAAATCCAAGACCATAATGTCCGATGTTACGGGTTGAGTATTCGGCTTTGGCCATTGTTCTTATGGCCAGAGTCTCGATCACATTCTGTTCTTTTTTCCCGTTTACCTGATCGATGAGTTGATTCATGGAAGAGGCCACAGCCTGGGCGTTGTTTGTGTTGATATTATAGCCGAACCGTTTGATAAAATGGTTAAAGGAATCCAGTTTATCCGGATCCGGCTTATCGTGTATCCTGTAAACAAAAGTCCTTTCTTTCTTTTTTTCTCCTGGTTTGCCGATCAGCTCGGCGACCATCTTGTTGGCCAGAAGCATGAATTCCTCTATCAGGTTGTTGGATTCTTTATTCTCTTTATAAAATACGCTGAGCGGTCTTCCTTTGGCATCAATCTCAAATTTTACTTCCACCCGGTCAAATCCCATGGATCCTTCCTCAAAGCGTTTCTTTCTTAATATCTGAGCCAGACGGTGCAGGGTTAGGATTTCTTCTTTTAAATCACCTTCTCCGGTCTCAATTACTTCCTGAGCCTCTTCGTAGGAAAATCTCCTGTTAGAACGGATTACAGTACGCCCGAACCACTGTTGATGTATCTTACTTTCATCATCGATCTGGAATACGGCTGAAAAGCACAGTTTTTCCTCCTCCGGTCTGAGCGAACATACTCCGTTTGAAAGCCTTTCAGGAAGCATGGGCACGACCCTGTCCACCAGATAAACCGAAGTGGCACGATTATAAGCTTCCTCCTCCAGCAAAGTAGACGGTTGTACATAGTGTGTTACATCTGCAATATGAACTCCGATTTCCCAAAGTCCATTATCCAGTTTGCGAAGCGAAAGGGCATCATCAAAATCCTTTGCATCAGCCGGGTCTATTGTAAAAGTCGTTACATTCCGGAAATCCCATCGTTTTTTTATCTCCTCCCGGGAGATCTCCATGGGAATCTTATTGGCTGCCTGATCTACCTTTTCAGGATATTTATAAGGCAACCCGAATTCGGCCAAAATGGCGTGCATCTCTGTATTGTTGTCGCCTGCGTCTCCAAGGACTTCCACAATTTCAGCAAATGGGTTGTGCGCATTCTCGGGCCAGTCAAGAATACGGGCAATGGCTTTTTGTCCGTTGGTGGCTCCGTTGAGCTTATCTTTTGGAATATAGAGATCGAAAGGAGCTTTCCGTGAAGGAATGAGAAAAGCAGTAAATTGGGAAATCTCAACGGTCCCCACGAAAGTAGTTTTTGCTCTTTCGAGCACCTCAATAACTTCCCCTTCCGGTGTGCTGCTTTTGCGGCGGGCGTATAAGCGCACCCTGACTTTATCGCCATCCAACGCATGCCTCATGTTTGCTTCTGCTATAAAGACAGGCTCTGCAAGTTCTTTACTGGTTAACTCCCCGTATCCTTTGGGGTTGGTATCAATAATCCCTGTAACAAATCCTCCCTGGTATTTCAGCTTAAATTTCCCGCGTTCTATCTCATCGAGAGTTTCAGCATCCCGGAGTTCCATCAGTACATTGTTAAGCAGTTTTTTCGAATTCTCATCATCAGCCTCAATCATGGAAGCTAATTGTTTGTAATTAAAAGCCTTATTGACATTGTCATAATAGATCGAGAGAACAGCGTTCTTTATCCCTGTCTTATTAAACTTCGAGGCCTTCTTTTCCTGACTATTTTTTGCCATAAATCAAATATTTAGCACCTCAAGATACAAAAAAAGGTTGTACATTGTATATTTCTTATGACAATAAGAAAATGTTTTTGTCTTACATTACGCAACTCTCTTGTCTTTACAATTACAGAAGTCAAATGATCTGATTACATAAGCGGATGATGTCAGTTCTTAATGATTTGATTGATCTCTTTTACCCCCGGTTATGTGCAGGATGCAATACCCCGCTCGTAAAAGGAGAAGATATTCTTTGCCTCGGCTGCCTTGCCGATCTGCCCAGAACACATTTTAGTGATTTTAGTCAAAATCCGGTTGCGGATATATTCATTGGCAGGACCGATATTGTTTATGGAAATTCTTTCTGCCAATTTGATAAAGGAGGTAAAGTTCAGCATTTGCTGCATCAGCTAAAATACAAGGGCAAAAAAGATATTGGATCCAGATTAGGATTCCTCTTTGGTTCTGATCTTATGCAAACGAAAGAATTTCAGGAAATTGATTCCATTATCCCCGTTCCATTGCATAAAAAGAAGCAAAGGGGGAGAGGATACAATCAAAGCATTGAAATCTGCAGGGGGATTGCTGAAGCCATGAACAAGCCTTTGATCATAAATAATCTGATCAGATTAAAACATACCACCTCGCAAACCTCTAAAAGCAGGTACGAACGTTGGCAAAATGTATCGGGAATATTTGATGTCAAAAACAGTGGAGCATTTGAAGACAGGCACCTTTTGCTTGTGGATGATGTGATCACTACAGGCGCAACATTGGAATCCTGCTGTCAGGAATTACTGAAAATAAAAGGCGTTAAAGTTAGTATCGCCGTTCTTGCGAATGCGTGAGGAGGCTTAAGGCTTATGCCTAAATCCCTTCGGCCTTCCCTTGCCATCTATACCCATCATTCATCAGGCCTGCCAGATCCAGAATCCTGTTTACTACCGTATCCACTGCCTCATTAATTGTTTTCGGATGGCTGTAAAAGGATGGGGATGCTGAAGCAATAATTGCACCGGCTTCGGTCAGCAGAGTCATGTTCCTCAATTGAATCAGATTTAACGGATTTTCCCGTGTCACCAGAATCAGCCGTTTTCTCTCTTTAAGAATTACGTCAGCGGCTCTGGAAATAAGGTTGTCACTTATTCCCGATGCAATCCGGCCCAGAGTTCCCATCGAACAGGGAATCACGATCATCGTATCAAATTCCGCGGAACCTGAGGCAAAAGGAGCAAAGAAGTCATTCAAATCCCAAACCGTGAATGGAAATCCTTGGTCATCAGGGGAATCGCCAAGTTCGTCCTCCCAGATGTCTTTAGCATTTTGCGTGTAGACCACATGACACTCCTCGTATTGATCCTGTAAATTCTGAAGCCTAACTAACAATCTTTTGGCGTAAATCGCTCCGCTTGCTCCGGTAACAGCCACAATTATTTTTTTACCCATCCTTCAAGTTATTTTAGGAAATCCACTTCATTAAAAAAATTAACAGGACAAAAAGAATTATAATAATATAGGAGACCGGATTCGCAAAATTCAGAGTCCATCCTAAATAGGGATTGCTTTTGGGAACTATACTTCTTTTATCGGCTCTATTCCAGTATATAAAACCCCATCTATAATTTTCAGGATCTTTATTCGTTTCGTCCCAAAATTGTTTTTTAGATGATCTTCCCATAGCCATAAATATAAAAGTCAATCCAGGTATTAAATACAAATTTAGGTATTAAATACATATTTTTAATGTCTTCCGAGGATACCCCAGCTGCCCAGCTGCCGCACGATTGTATCGTGTGGCATTATCTTATAACAATAACATTGTCCAAAATCCCTTTCTCTCCAGCATAATCAAGAGCACTACTGCTCAAAAAAAATCAATGTAATTATGCGAAGGTATAAATAATGCCACACGATACAATCGTGCGGCAGCGAGGTGAAATGAGAAAACTTTGGAAGAATTATAATTACAGCAAAGGGAAAGATGAGAAAAAGATCCTTAGTTTTGTCGCTTCTGAAAAAAGCAGCTAAACTCTTTGATTGGAATATTTGTCGCTTCGCGACATGCGTTTTTTTAGGCATCCTGATCAGAAAGAATAAAAATAAAAAGTCCCGGCTCGAAATCATTGCCAGGACAAGTTTTATTCTCACTGAATCAGATTTATCCCTCGAAGGTTGCTCGCCAGCAGAGCCTTTTTCCGTTTCATCTGATGCTGACAAAAGTAAAGATTTGAAATTAAAAAGAAAATGTTAGAAAAACTTAGTTCAAAACTGTAAACAAAAATCAGGACGAGACAGCTTAAAAGAAAGGGATTTTCGGGTATTAATCTGATCAATTCTGTTCTGAAAAGATTTTGGCAGTTGTCCGGATTTTTTGGTGACTGTCGTCTCATGGAACCAGACGTTTGCGGGAATTATTGTTTGACGGAATTAATTGTCCTGAAGCCGATAAGCCGGTCATAGCGGGATGCAAATCCATGATAATAAACCAGTATCTGGTAATCATTTTCAGTCTCCACATGGCTGCCTTCGAGCGCGATATGGTTGATTCCCGGGCTTCCTTTTTCAACATAAACATAGTGGTAGTCATAAAAACCCTGCTTCAGGGAAAGAGTTCCCTCGTATAGTTTGTTCTTCACATTGTAGGTCATCCGGTTGTAAGGCGTGCATTTCCAATCAGACAGTTCGCCAAAAGCGTAAATATCACCCTCGGTCAAAGGCTGAGGAGTCTGGAGCGAGAAATGGACCAATACATAGTCTGATTCAAGTTCAGGATCATTGGCACGATCGTTTTTTACAAGATAATGTCCATTCAGATCGTTTTCCATTTTATAAATACCAGCATTTCTTAAGACATCCGTTTGCAGATTGATGTGAAAATAGGGATTTATAAAATCAATGGACTTAACTCCAAATCCATTGGTCTGAATATTTTTGATATCAAAATTCCGGAATTCGTTGCCTGCGGGGAAAATGTTCTCCTTATTAAAGTCATAGACTAATTGATTGTCCCTGATGTATTGAGGTTTGAGACTGGTGAGGGCATTATCTTCCATGGAATTCTGCAAAACTGAAACTTTAACTTCGGTGCGGGGGTCCTGCATTTTGATCCTGGAATAATCGATATTGAAATCAATCTCCTGGTTTGGTCCCTTGTAAGAGTCAAAAGTTGCATTTTTAACAATGCCGCTGATTTTTGTTAAAGGTTCCAGGACGTAAAATCTTCTTGTCAGTACAGGTTTATCTCTTTTCCCTTCTTCAAAGACGGTTAAAAGATAGTTTCCAGATAAAAGCAGCTTCGCATTTTCATTAGGGATAGCAAGAAAATAATTTACATAAGAGATGGTTGTATTGATGGATTGTTTATAATCGTTTATGGGATTCTCGTTAAATCCCTGCATGTATTCTGAAGGCAATAATCTGGATGGGAACCAGTCAAAATCACAATGCGTAATGGTATAGGAATAGTTATTGACCTGATCGGAGAGATCATCAAACCGAAGTACAAGATGCTGATCGCTTCCCAGCTCAAAAACGGGCATTGAAAATTCCCATCCATCCCTGAAAAACCGGACTGAATGAATAGATTCCCTGTAAATCATGTTACCGGCAGGTTTTTCTTTTTCTTTTGCAGTCGCCTGGAAAGCAGAAAGAATCGCAATAATAAGTCCTGCCAACAGCACTATGACCGATGAAAAACGCGAATGTTTGAAATCTAAGTTCATCACAATAAGGATCAGGAAGAATTAACCAGTTGATTAATTTATTTCTTTACTTTATGCCAAATTTAATATCTTTTAGTTTAAATCTTTTCACTATTAAAATGAAGTCGTTATATCTCCTTCTGTCAGCGCTGTTTTTTTTAAATAATGCCAACGCCCAATTTCTATTAAATCAAACTGATGCCAAAGGATTCAGGCAAGGGAAATGGGTTGCAAAGTATCCGGACGGAAAAACCCGTTACGAAGGATCTTTCAGGGATAATAAACCAACAGGAGAGTGGAAGAGATATCATGAAAACGGTAAATTAAAGGCAACATTAAACTACAGGGAGAATTCCGACAAGGTAAAAGCTGAATTGTTTGATGCAAACGGATCGTTGTTCGCCAAAGGAAATTTTACCGGTAAAGACAAAGACAGCACCTGGACTTTTTACGACAACGACAAAATCATTACCAAAGAAACCTACGCAAGGGGAGTGAAAAATGGCCAAACGATCTCTTTTTCTCCGGAGGGGAGAATATTGAATGAAACGTCGTGGGTAAACGGGAAGATTGATGGTGTTCAGAAAGAGTATTATCCAACCGGCGCCAAAAAGAGCGAAACGATCTACAGCCAGGGGAAAAGGCAAGGTGAATGCAGGGTTTATTTTCCGACAGGCCAGACCCAGATTGAAGGAACCTATGTCAACGATGTTTACGAAGGGAAATGGGTATTTTACAACGAGAGAGGCGGGGTAAAATTGAAAATGGAATACAAAAACGGTATTCTGCAGAATCCGGGGGAATATGATAATATCCAATTGCAGGAATTTAAAATGCTGGAGCAGATGAGGGGCAAGATTAAAGATCCCGAGCAGTACAGGGAAAACCCGGCCGAATTATTCAGGAGATGAAAGAGGCTTTAGGCTTTAGTCTTTAGGCTTAAGGGGAATTCCATCTTTTCTAATGATAGTATCGTTTTTCTGATTCAGGTACCATGAGATAACAAGAGAAACTACCCGGTTGTAATTATTTACTCCGTCTTTGATCCTGTTTGTTTTCAGATAGACATTGTTGGCCGCAGTCTGAACTTTATCCAGGGTTTTATTCTCAAGACTATGCCAGTGTTTTCTTTGATAGAGAATGTCCTTTTTTACAAGGCTGTCAATCTTATTTGCATATTCATTGCGGTCCTGCAGCTGATGGGCATCGGAAAGAAAGTAGGACAGGAGCTGAACGTTGCCGGAATATCTTAATCTTTGGTCTTCAGAACCGGAACATATAATGAATGCCGCCAGGTTTGCTTCGGCCTCTTCCGTGATTCCGAACTGGTGGGCTTTTTCATGAGCCAATACAAAAGGATATTCCATTGGAAGAACGAAGCGGTTTACGTGAACTTCATTAAAGAACGGACCGAAATATCCGCTGACTCCTGATTTGGCAAAGAAAGAGCTTAATATCATTTTTTTAGGAGTACGATAGCCATTGGGATAGTTGATTCCAAAAAGGGGAGCATTATTTTTAAAAGACTTTTCTACCAGTGCATCAATTTCTTTATAGTCTGAATTAACAATGATGGAATAGCTTTTATTTGTTTTTGAGATGATGGTATCGAAAACTTCGCGAAAATTGGCTTCATCCGGTGCAGGCATACTCCATTTTGAACGGTTTTCAATTTTGGGCCGGAAATAATTGAATCCCCAGGATAAGTAAAAGAAAGAATACAGGATGGCCAGGATCTGGAATAATCTCAGCAAAAACGTTCCTAGCTTCAATTTTCTGACTAATACCAGGAGCAAGGAGATCGCCAGGATTGAAAAAGACACGATCCAGAAAATTTCCCAAATTGAAAAAGGAATTAATCTGCTGAAGAAGGAAAATATAGTAGCAATGAAAGGATAGAATCCTCTTGAATAGTATTTTTCAATTATTGAGGGATGCTGACCGGCTAATGCTGTTCCGCAGAAAATTAACAATGCCAGAATGAAAGGCCACCCTATTTTTACTGCACGCTTAATCATGATATTCTTTCCTCAAATTTAATCATTTCTTTAAAGGAAAGACAGCGTAAAGGATTTTTTATATCACCCGGATGGGAGAACTGGCTTGTTTAAAGAAATAAAAAGCCCGAAAAAAAGGATTTCTCCGGGCTTTAATATTTCCGAACATTACTAAAACACGAAACTCGTTTGAACTGCCTGTGTAACCGTTTTGACTCTTTCCATTGGCCGGTACACATAGACCAATCCATATTTCATAGTTTCCTCGCGCTTCATTTCATCAGGGAGATTCGCGAAGTGTTCTTCGACTTCGTTCCAGATATCCAAAATGATTTCATCTGCTTCATCCCTGAGTTCTACTACTTTAGAAGTCCACCTGGCCGTGTTGTTCTGAAGAGTCTTTTGAAAATGATAAGCATCGAGAAATTGATCGAACTTAACTTTAACCATTGCAATTGAAGGATTATAAATGGGATTTCCACCGTGCAGAACTCTTTTCTGTTCTCCTTCAATAATTTTTTTGCCCCATTCCAGCAGCTCTGAATCCAACAGGAGAGGCGGCATTTTTTTATCTTCGTCTACCCCGTAAAATTTCATGGCATCAGGTTTTATATCGCCGCGCAGAATCGAAAAATTAATGATCTGCATGAAATGGGATAGATATAGCCTGGCTTTTCTGGCTGATTCCTGGTAGACGCTGCTGCTTTTTTCCTGCTGCTGCCTGGCGAGTTTATGATGAATGATCGTCGTCTCGAAAGTCGTAAAAAAGGCTCTGAGGCGTGCGAGAGTATTCGGAGAGAAGGCAAGATCATCAGGAGATTTCTTTTGTCCAGCCAGCACTGCTGTTTGCAGCGCTCTTAATCTTGCCTGATCTGTATTTGGTAATCTTCTGTATGGCATCCTTTCCTTTTATCGAAAATTCACATAATAATTCCTTAATGCGAATCTAACCAATATTTAACACAGGAATTTTGTCATTACGGAACATAATGAAATAGTTATCAACTATCTTCTGTTAATAACAATAGACGCTGCTAAAAAAGGCTGAAGGGACTCAGGCTTAAGACTTAAAGGAGCTTCCCTTAAGTCTTAAGCCTAAATCCCTTCAGCCTAAAACAGCCTTAAAAATCAATCAGCCAATTTCGCAGAGAGATATTCGCGGTTAAGACGAGAGATGTGAGCAATAGAAATTGCTTTGGGACAGGCTTTTTCACAGGCACCTGTGTTGGTGCATCCGCCGAAACCTACCTCATCCATCACGGCAACCATTGCTTTGGCTCTTCTGGCCGCTTCCACACGACCCTGGGGTAGTTTGGCCAGATGTGAAACCTTGGCAGCCACAAATAGCATAGCGGAAGCATTTTTGCATGCAGCCACACAGGCTCCGCAACCAATACAAGCGGCTGCGTCCATCGCTTCTTCGGCGTCATCCTGACCAATGGGAATCACATTTCCATCAGGGATTCCACCAGTGTTCACGGAAATATAACCGCCAGCCTGCTGGATTTTTTCGAAAGCTTTTCTGTCTACAATAAGATCTTTTATGACGGGAAATGGACCTGCCCGCCAGGGTTCCACGGTAATTGTTTCGCCATCGTTGAATTTCCGCATGTGCAGCTGACAGGTGGTCACTTCGGTATCCGGTCCATGAGGATGTCCATTAATATATAAGGAACACATTCCACAAATACCTTCGCGACAGTCATGATCAAAAGCGATCGGATCTTTTCCCTGAAGTATCAGCTGATCATTGAGGATATCCATCATTTCAAGAAAAGAGGATCCCTGTGAAACATTCTCCACCACGTAAGTTTCGAATCTGCCTTTGGCCCTGGCATTATTCTGCCTCCAGACCTTTACATATATTTTTGAAAGAATTTTATCTGCCATTTTTTTAATAATTAAAAATTAAGAATTAATAATTAGGCTTAAGGAGTTGCGGCTTAAGACCTCCTTTAGCCTGCAGCCTAAACTCCCAAAGCCTTATTTATAACTTCTTTGGGTCAGTGCAATGGTTTCAAAGGCCAGGTCTTCTTTGTGAAGTACCGGTTCTTTTTCGACACCTTTGAATTCCCAGGCTGCCACATAAGCATAATTCTCATCATCCCGCTTGGCTTCACCTTCTTCGGTGGAAGATTCTTCACGGAAATGACCGCCGCAGGATTCATTGCGGTTTAAGGCATCACGGGCGATGAGTTCTCCGAGCTCAAGAAAATCAGCGACACGACCGGCTTTTTCAAGTTCAGGATTGACATTATTCATTTCCCCCGGTACAAGGAGATCCTTGTAAAATTCCACTCGTAATTCCTGAATTTCTTTGATGGCTTTTGTTAATCCTTCAGCATTTCGCGCCATTCCGACATAATCCCACATGATCTGTCCCAGTTTTTTATGGAAATGATCAACAGGAGTTTTCCCTTTAATGTTGTACAACTTCTCAAGTTTTCCTGAGGCAGTTTTTTCAGCTTCAACGAATTCCGGGAGGTTTGTATCTATTTTAGGAATCATTATTTCGCCGGCAAGGTAATCTCCGATTGTATAGGGAAGAACGAAATATCCGTCTGCCAAACCCTGCATAAGAGCTGATGCTCCCAGACGGTTTGCGCCATGATCAGAGAAATTGGCTTCGCCAATTGCATATAGTCCTGGAATAGTGGTCATCAGGTTGTAATCAACCCAGGTGCCACCCATTGTATAATGGATTGCAGGATAGATCTGCATTGGTTCCTTATAGGGATCTGTGTCGGTGATTTTTTCATACATCTGGAAAAGATTACCATATCTTTTCTCGATGGTATCCCGGCCTAATCTTTCGATGGCGTATTTAAAATCAAGGAAAACGGCTTTCCCTTCTGAGTTTACCCCATAACCTGCATCACAGCGTTCTTTGGCTGCTCTTGATGCCACATCGCGGGGAACAAGGTTCCCGTATGATGGATATCGTCTTTCGAGATAGAAGTCGCGGTCTTCGTCAGCAATATCATTTGGGCGCAATAGGCCTTTACGCAGCTTTTCAGCATCCTCTTTCTGCTTTGGAACCCATACACGGCCATCATTTCGCAGTGATTCCGACATCAGCGTCAGTTTCGATTGCTGTGAACCATGTACCGGGATACAGGTCGGGTGAATCTGAACATAACAGGCATTGGCAAAGAATGCGCCTTTTTTATAACAGGTCCAGGCGGCGGATGCATTGCATCCCATGGCATTGGTCGAAAGAAAATAATTATTTCCGTATCCGCCGGAAGCAATTACCACAGCGTGGGCGCCAAATCTTTTGATTTCTCCCGTTACCATATCACGGGCAATAATACCTCTTGCTTTTCCGTCAATAACAACAATATCAATCATTTCATGACGGGTATACATCTTTACGCCCCCCAGTTGTATCTGTTTGTTGAGGGCCGAATAAGCGCCCAACAGAAGCTGTTGACCGGTTTGTCCACGGGCATAGAAAGTACGGCTTACCAGAACACCTCCAAAAGAGCGGTTTGACAGAAGGCCGCCATACTCTCTTGCAAAAGGTACTCCCTGAGCCACACACTGATCAATAATGTTCGGAGAAACTTCTGCAAGCCTGTAAACATTGGCCTCGCGGGAACGATAGTCACCACCTTTGATCGTATCATAAAAGAGACGATAAACCGAGTCATTATCGTTCTGGTAATTTTTTGCTGCATTAATCCCCCCCTGTGCCGCTATTGAGTGTGCACGACGGGGACTATCCTGGTAACAAAAAGCTTTTACATTGTAACCCAATTCGGAAAGAGAAGCTGCAGCTGAAGCTCCGGCTAATCCTGTTCCAACAACGATTACTTCAAGTTTACGCTTGTTGGCGGGAGAGACTACTTTAATTTTTGATTTATGATTTGCCCATTTTTCTGAAATAGGTCCTGATGGTACTTTGGAATCCAAGATGCTCATATATTTAAGATCTTTTTAGTTCATTTAGAATTTAATGAGGAAATAAAGCGGGATGGCTGAAAATCCAATCGCAAAAAGATATCCAAAGAACAAGGAGATGTTCTTTAAGCGTTTCATCCAGATGCCATTATTCCAACCAAGAGTTTGGAAAGCACTCCAGAATCCATGGGTGATATGAAGACCAACAAGAATACCTGCGAGCACGTAAAGTGCATCATAAAGAGGATAATTGATGAAGAGATTAGAAACCAGAGCATACGAATTATGCATTTCAGCGCCAGTTCCTACAGATTGCATCAATAGAGGATCACCCGTAATTCTCATCTTCACCCAAAAATCGAAAATATGTACGACAATGAAGACCAGAATCAATGACCCCAGAATAAACATATTTTTAGAAGGCTGCCACCAGGGAAGAACGTTATCTCCGACAGAATAACCCTGTGGGCGTGCTTTCATGTTGACCAGAGTAATCCATCCTGACCAGATGATGTGGATCATGAAACCGAGGGCTAAGATGGGTTCAACAATCCTGATGACAGGATTTGTAGCCATAAAATTGGCTGCAATATTGAACAGGTTCCCGGTTTCGTCAAATGTCAGGAACAGATTCACAGTAAGGTGAACGCACAGGAACAGGATAAGGAAAACTCCTGTGAGGCTCATAAAAAATTTCCGCCCGATAGTGGCGTTTAGGAAACTGCTCATATGTGTCTGATTTGGTTTAAATATTGAAGGATTTATAGTTTTTTAAATTCATTTGCAAAATTACGAGTACGAATCGTGAATACAATAATATATCCCGCAATCGTTGCAATTTAAATTCTTTCTAAGCAAGAGGGTAAAAGATAAATTTTTGATTTACAGGCGTATAAATTCAAAGCAGCTTCCTCTTAGTTTTGAATTTGATTAATAAATGCTGAAATCTTTGCATTAAAGGTTTGTTCTTCTTCAAAAAATCCGAGATGCCCGGAATTCTTTAGAATCAATACCTCAGCGCCCGGAATGTTCTTATGTTCCCAAAGCTGTTCTTCAGGATTATAAACTCTGTCTTTTCCTCCTATAACAATTAATATGGGGAAATCGGCTTTCATTAAAAATGGCAAACTATTTTCTCTTGTATTAATGGCATTTATAGCAGAAAGTGCGCCTTCATTGGTCACAAGACCTGAGATTTGCTCCAGTTGATTGTATTCAGAAAGAAATCTTTCGGAATTGCCGGGGGCGAAATTGGATTCATTTGAAAATTGAAGCAATAGTTTCTTCCTGTTCTGCCGGATCAGCTCGGCCTGACGCAGACGATGACGCACGCTTTTGTGATCGGCTTTTTGAATCAAAGTATGGATAAGGGAGAGAGAAGCTATTTTTTTGGTGTATTTTCTTGCATAAGCCATGGCCGCAAATCCGCCCATGGAATGTCCTACAAGATTTATCTTTTCTGTTATCCCCACATGATTTAAAACCTGATCAATAACGGGAGCAAATTCATCAAAGGTAAAATTACCGGTGGTTGCCGATGAATTGCCATGACCGGGAAAATCAATCCTGATGACAGTATTATTTGGTGACAGATGCCTGGCAAGACCGTCAAAAAGCTTGTGACTCCCCCACAAGCTGTGAAGCAGAAGTACCGGCTTGCCAGATCCTTCTACTTTGGTGTAAATTTTGAATCCGGAGGATTCTATTATTCCTTCCATAGTTAATTCTCCGGCGCAATTTACAATTCATTTTTTAAATCTGCTTCGTTAAGCAAGAGTTAATTTTTAAGATAAACTGAACAAAATAAGCATTGTTTGATCTATTTTTGTGGATTCTTTTAATTCATATCATTTGGAAATGAATAAAATAAAAGCATTTTTAAATATTTTATTTCTCATTCTTTTATTTTGGGGATGCAAGGTTTTTAACCCCGCTATGCCGGTTGAGAATTACCGTTATCAGGTTCCTAAACCACAAAGTTCATTAATTAATTTGTATGCTGATCTCGAAGTTGCAAAGCTTGAGAATTTACTAAATAATCAGATTGATAGTGTACTTTACAATGATACCAGCTTTGACGACCATAACAAAGATAATCTGATGCTTAAAGCATGGAAGGACGGGACCATAAGACTTAATTTTGAAAAAAATCAGCTGTTGTGGGAATTGCCTGTTCGTCTGCAGATGAAAAAAGGCATTAAAATATTTAATTATAATGTTCCTTATGTGGATGGCTGGGAATATTCAGGGAACCTGATACTTCGCTTCAAAACAAGTTTAACCATCAATTCTGACTGGAGTATTAAAACCAAAACCATTACAGATGATTATGAATGGATTAAAAAGCCAGCTGTAAAAATCGGGAATACTTCCTTACCCATCACTCTTATTGCCAATTTGATTTTATCTGCCAATAAGGATGATCTTTCAAAGCAAATTGATGATGTGATTGCACAGAGTTTTGATTTCAAGGGATATGCTCAAAAGGGATGGCGGATGCTGTATAATCCTTTAAAGGTGGAAGGAGATTACAATGCCTGGTTATCCATCAATCCAACCTCCGTCTCGATGATGCCGGTTGAAGGATCTTTAGGACACATCCGTTTTGCTTCAGCCATTACGTCAGATGTAGAATGTCTTCTGGATAAGGCGCCTCAATCCACCTCTGTAAAACCTCTGCCTGAAATACAGCGTCTTAGTTCTGCCAGTGATACTTTTCACATCAATCTTCTGACAGATATTCCTTATAGTTCTATCAACAGGATTATGGCTGAATCGATAGGAGATTCAACTTTCATTTTCGGGAATCGCAAATTAACATTCGAAAGTTTCCGGGTATATGGATCCAATGGGAAAATGGCAGTTGAGACCAAAGTCAAAGGGAGCCTGAATGGTACTTTATATTTGACCGGAGTCCCTTATTTCAATGCAGCTGATACCACGGTCAGAATTAAGGACCTCGGGTTTGATATGAAAACTAAAAACCTGTTGATGACCTCGGCCAAATGGATTTTTAATGCAAAGATAGAGCGCACTATTTCAAAATCAATTGCAATTCCCTTTAATTCAAATGTTTCAGAAATAGGAAATCAACTTGAAACTTCCATAATGCACCGGCCATTGGGTTTTGGATTTGAGTTAAATGGAAAACTTAACAGGTTAACTGTTTCGGAACTGATCCTTGCACCTGAATCGGTAAAAGCAAATATCGTTTTTTCCGGAAATCTTTCTTTTGGGATAAGCGAAGCCTCGTTAAAATATTGAAATAACGGATCAGACCAGCCATCAGGTAAGCAAAGTTTTATGGATGTACGTGATCTAAAATCTCATGATCAGCTCCAGGTGCCCATCCAATCCCTGCCGTACTATTTTGGATAATTCCTTTATGTCAATATCGGTTGCATTATTTTCAATGTCAGAAATAAAACCGGGAGTTGTTCCACATTTTCTGGCTAAATCTTCAGTTGTCAGATGTTCTTTCTCCCTGATCTCCCGGATAATTTCTCCTAATTCTGAAATATCAAAGGCTTTCGGATTATCCTCTTTTCTGGGAGGCTGTATCTGGTCAATATTTATTTCCAGATGTTCCTCGTAATTATCTTCTTTATTGACTTTTTTCATGGCTCTTTTGATTGAGGATTCACAAACCTGATTAAATGTAACTCATTTTCAGACAAAAATCAATAAAAAGAATTGTATTCTTTCGCAATGAAAAAAAGAGGCCCCTTTCGAGACCTCCTTCAAACTATATATAGAGCTATGAAAAATCAGCCACATTTAGAGGAGCCGCAATCCTGACAAATCAGACAGCCTTCCTGGTAAATTACATTTGATGAACCGCATCCTTCGCATTTTGCATCTTCAGCCACAGTGCCATTAGGGATGTATTTTTTAAGTGCGCGTGCTACTCCATTCTTCCAGGTATTGATAGATTCAACATCAAACTGGAGGCTTGTAACCAATTCAACGACTTTCTGAATCGGCATCCCATGTCGAAGGACGCTTGAAATCAGTTTGGCATAATTCCAGAAGATAGGATTGAATTTATAGGACAGACCCTCAATGGTAGTCTTATAGCCTCTGGAGTTGGCATATTGAAAATCATATCTTGAAACTCCCAGTTCATCCCTGCTTTTGATAATATGACCATGTGTGACAGATCTTGGAAGAAGGATGCCTTCCTCATCATCGGCCAAACCGGTGAATATCTCATAAGGCTTGTCATCAATTAAACCAATAAAGGCAATCCATTTATCCTTGTTATTCTGAAAGCGGACAATATCTGCCTCGAGAATTTCAGGACGTTTCGTGGGAAAGACCCCATCCTTTAATTTATCCCTGGTAGAAAGCAACACACCGGAGCGGGATCCTTCCCTGTATACGGTAACTCCCTTGCAGCCGCTTTCCCAGGCCGCGAAATAAAGGTTATTCACCAGCTCTTCAGAAGCTTCTTCCGGAAGATTGATGGTAACAGAAATTGAATGATCGACCCACTTCTGAATCTGCCCCTGCATTTTAACTTTTGAAAGCCAGTCAATGTCATTGGAAGTAGCGCGGTGATAAGGCGACTTTTCAACTAATTTATCCAGCTCTTCATTGGAATAATTACGTGTTGTATTGTATCCATTGATTTCCATCCATAATTTGAATTTATGATGAAAGACAATGTATTCTTCCCAGCTGTCGCCCATTTCATCCACAAAATCGATGCGGGCATCCTTGTCATTGGGATTTACTTTACGACGGCGCTTGTATACCGGCATAAAGACAGGCTCTATTCCTGAAGTTGTCTGAGTCATCAGGCTGGTTGTTCCGGTGGGAGCGATAGTCAAAAGAGCAATGTTACGCCTTCCAAAAGCTGACATTTCCTTGTATAACTCAGGATCTGCTTTGGCAAGCCGCTGTATAAACGGATTATTTTTTTCTCTTTTTGTATCGTATACAGGGAATGCGCCTCTCTCCTTTGCAAGATTTACAGAGCCACGGTAGGCTTCCAAAGCAACCTTTTTATGCACCTCTACAGAAAAATCAGTCGCTTCCTCTGAACCGTAACGCAAGCCAAGAGCAGCCAGCATATCACCTTCGGCAGTGATCCCGATGCCTGTTCTGCGGCCATTAACGGCCATTTGTCTTATTTTGTTCCAGAGATTAATTTCCACACGCTTGATTTCTTCATCCTCGGGATCTGTTTTGATCTTGTTGTAGATAGCATCTATTTTTTCCAGTTCCAGATCGATGATATCATCCATGATCTTTTGCGTAAGCTGTATGTGTTTGTTGAAAAGATCAAAATTAAATTTGGCCTGGGGAGTGAATGGATTTTCAACGTAAGAATATAGATTGATGGCTATCAGCCGGCAACTGTCATATGGACAAAGTGGTATTTCACCGCAGGGATTTGTTGATATGGTTTTATATCCAAGGTCTGCATAACAGTCTGGGACGGATTCGCGGATGATTGTATCCCAGAAGAGAATTCCTGGTTCTGCTGATTTCCATGCATTAAAGACGATCTTTTCCCAGAGTTTTACAGCGTCAGTTTCTTTGGTATAGATAGGATGAGAGCTGTCAATTGGATATTTTTGATGATAAGTTCTCCCATCCCTCACTGCTTTCATGAATTCGTCATCTATTCTTACCGATACGTTGGCACCCGTAACCTTGCCTTCACTCATTTTGGCATCTATAAAATCTTCAGAATCCGGGTGTTTAACGGAAACTGAAAGCATGAGGGCTCCCCGCCTTCCGTCCTGTGCCACTTCCCGTGTCGAATTGGAGAATCTCTCCATGAAAGGAACGATGCCTGTAGAAGTTAAAGCCGAATTTTTCACCGGAGACCCCTTTGGCCGAATATGAGAGAGGTCGTGTCCTACACCACCGCGACGCTTCATAAGCTGGACCTGTTCCTGATCAACCATGATAATCCCTCCATAGGAATCGGCACCATTGCCAACTACAAAGCAGTTGGATAATGAGGCAATCTGGAAATTGTTGCCAATTCCGGTCATCGGCCCCCCCTGTGGAACAATGTACCTGAATTCCTTAAAGAGATCAAACAGTTCATCCTCCGAGAGTGGGTTCGGATAATTGCGCTCTATACGCGCGATTTCACGGGCCATGCGCCGGTGAAGATCATCAGGAGTCAATTCGTAAATATTCCCGTATGAATCCTTGACGGCATATTTATTGACCCAAACGCGTGCAGCAAGGTCATCACCCTTGAAATATTTTACTGAAGCGTTAAAGGCCTCTTCGGATGAATAAGTAATCTGTTTTTCCTCTTCTTTTTGCATTATTCCTTCCTTTATTTTCATGGTACCGTTTTGTTAGGTTGTTGAATGAAAAAATTTTAATCAACACTATTCTCTTTGAATTTCATTAATGCAATATAATAAAAGGAGTGGTACATTGGTTCACAATTTTATTAAAAAATTATAAAAGTTATCAACTTTATTTTGTTATATAACAGATAGTCAATGTAATAATTGTCTGATAACTTAAAAAAGTTTACCAAAAATGTAATTTTGAGAAATGCCTTGGGGGAGTGTAAGGTACTATATATTAAATTATTGATGAGTGCTCTCTTTTATTTAAAAGAGATGGTTCACTATTTGCTCTGAAGCTCCCCTGTTCTTGTTAACATAGCTTAAAGCTATATCTGAGGATTTGCAAAGAGCTTTATTGTTCGAGAGGTATTCATTAAAAACAGAAGCTAATTCCTGATAATTCGAAATGGAGTTAGCTGCTCCGAGTTTTAAAAGATCATGTGCTTCCTGGAATTTATGATAGTCTGGGCCAAAAATGACGGGTAAACCAAAAGCAGCAGGTTCAAGGATACTGTGAATACCATCGGTAAATCCACCTCCGATATAAGCAAACAAACTGTACCTGTAAAGGGAAATTAAATATCCATAACCATCCACAATCAACACTTCTGATTCGGACAACTCTTCTTTTGTAGCAGTTGAATACCTGACATAGGATTTGGTTAAAGCACTGGTTACCCTCTCAATTGATTGAGCATTCACTTCATGAGGGGCTACCACAAATTTCTGCCCGGAACTGTTTTCATTAATGAAACGAACAAAAAGATCTTCGTCTTCTTTCCATGTGCTTCCTGCTATAATTGGCTTATTATTCCCACAGAAAAGCTCCATTTTCTCCAGCCTGGGTGCTGCATCGGCTATTCCGCCTACCGCATCGAGACGGGTATCACCGCATATTTCAACATTATTAAATCCGTACTTGTGGAGAATAGAAAAAGATTCCTGATTCTGGACAAATATCTTATCAAATGTTAGTAAGGCTTTTCTGTACCATCGGCCCCATGGTTTAAAGAAAATCTGTGAGGGCCTGAACAGGGCCGAAAATATATAGGTCGGAACCTGTTGTTTCTTTAATTCTATAAGGAAATTATACCAGAATTCGTATTTGATGAAGAATGCTTTTTCAGGTTTTACTATGTTGAGGAACCGGGCAGCATTTTTTCTCGTATCAAGAGGAAGATAGAATACATAATCTGCATACGAATAATTTTTTCTCAGTTCGTAACCTGAAGGGGAGAAGAAAGTAAGCAGAATCTTATAATCTGGTTTCTTCTTTTTGATGGCTTCGATCACGGGGCGCCCCTGTTCAAATTCTCCAAGTGAAGAGGCATGGAACCATAAAAGCGGCTCCCCGGGTATTATCTTTTCCTCCAGCCTTCTGAAAATATCCTTTCGACCATTGATCCATTTTTGTGCTTTTTTGTTGCGCAGGGAAGCAATCCGGATTAAAAGGTAATATCCTCGTATTCCAATGTTATATAACCACCTCATATCAGGAGCATTTAAGCCGACAAAGGTATATCAATTTCATAAATATCAAAAATTCAATATATAATACCTTCTTTTTGATAACCAATATCTTCTGGTAGATTTTTACCGTGGGAAGCTTCTACGGCCATTTGATCGCAGCGCTCATTTCCCGGAATTTCGGAATGCCCTTTGATCCATATAAATTTTACATGATGGCGATTGTAAACCTCTAAAAAACGCATCCACAGATCCGGATTCTTTATTCCTTTGAATCTTTTCCTGAGCCATCTGTGTATCCAGCCTTTTTCAACAGAATCAGCCACATACCTTGAATCAGTATAAACGGTGACATTCGATTTTTCAATTTTAAGAGCTTCAAGGCCAGCGATAACAGCCATTAATTCCATTCTGTTATTCGTGGTCAACCTGTATCCCTGGGAAATCTCCTTCCGGTGTTGGCCCGATTGAAGGATCGCTCCATAACCACCCGGTCCCGGATTGCCCCTGGAACATCCATCTGTGTATAATATGATTTCCGGACCTGTACCCTCGGTCATTTAATATAGAATCTTATTGAATGATGTTCATTTCCTTTACAAGATGACCGGCTCCCGCAAACTTATCTATCGTCCAAAGGACAAACCGGATGTCTACGCAAATACATTTCTGTAAAATTGGTTCATAGGCTACATCGCCGCTCATGGCTTCCCAATTACCATCAAAAGCAATACCGATCAGTTCACCGTTACCATTAATGACAGGGCTTCCTGAATTTCCACCTGTAATATCGTTATTGGTGATGAAACAGGTATGCAGGGTGCTGTCGTTATCCGCATAACGGCCAAAATCCTTATTCTTATACATTTCGGTAAGCCGGGCCGGGTAGTCGAAATCAGCGTCTCCCTTAATTCCTTTTTCCACATACCCTTTCAGAGTTGTAAAATAATCATAGTAGACGGCATCCCTTGGATAATAACCACTTGCTGTACCATAGGTCAGACGCATGGTGGAATTGGCATCAGGATATGGAACCGTGTTTTTATGCAAATCCATTAATCCTGCGACATACAGGCGTCTGCCTTTTTCTAGATCGTCACTTGATTTATTTACATCCGTGCTGATGAGACTGTAGGTCGAATAGATGGATTGTGCAGCAATAAAAGCAGGATCTTTTTCAAGTTTCTTTAAAGAGGGAGAATTGAGAAAATCTTCAATTTTTTTCTTATCCGCAAAAAGCGTTTTATTAAATAACTGTTTTGCATATTCATTAAAATCGCCCCGATGCTTAGAAGCATCTTTTTTCATGAAATCAGGAATGTATTTCGATGCGACATTTCTGGAGTACAGCTTTAACAGAGTTCCGGTAATTTTCATGTCGGTTGAAGCATCGTAATCTTTAAAATATTCATCCAGTGAATTAAGCATCATCTCTTTCGATCTGTTGATTTTCAATGTATCTTTTGCCTTCATCCCATTGTAAAGAGAAATAGCTCCTGCACTAAAGGCAAATATTTCGGGACCGCGCAATAACCCTTCCCTCATGTATTCCAATGCTATTTTATCATCAACGGTTTCGTAAGATTTGTTGATAAATGTAAGAGCATTGCCATACTTATTTACTCTTTCAGGTGATTGATTTACCCAATTCGTAAATTCCTGCTCGCCTTCTCTTTTTTTATCGATCACATTAAGAGCTTTGAGACCATTGTTTTGACCGATCGAATATTTGTAATAATTAGCGCTCCTGGCAAATTTGGAAGCATATTGTATTCTTGCTTTCTGGCTTGATGCCATGTATTCCCGGATGATGGCCAGCTTAGCATCCCTAACTTTAATTCTTGTGTCATTTACAACATTCATGATGTTTTCGACCTCCGTGGAGGTCCTGTATCGGGTTGTGGTACCCGGATACCCCATTACCATGGCAAAATCATTTTTCTCAATTCCTTTTAAGGAGATGGGAAGGGAATATTTGGGATGGTAGGGAACATTGTCTTTTGAATATTCTGCAGGTTTTCCATCCTTGCCGCAATAAATACGGAACATTGAAAAATCTCCTGTGTGGCGTGGCCAAACCCAGTTATCTGTTTCTCCGCCGAATTTTCCAATGGATTGGGGAGGCGTCCCGACCAGTCTTACATCTCTGAAGGTTTCATATACAAAAAGATAGAACTTGTTGGTTTCAAAAAAGCTTCTGACTTTTGTTTCGTAATGAGTTTTTCCTTTCGCTTCTCTTTCAATCTGAGAGAATGTTTCTACTTCCTTTGTTGCCCGGGCCGATTCATCCATATCGGCAGTTATATTCTTCAGAACTTTATCTGTAACATCCTCTATACGGATTAAAAAAGTCACTGTTTTACCCGGATTTGGAAGTTCCTGATTGTGGGACATGGCCCAGAAACCCTTATTCAGATAATCGTGTTCAACTGAGCTGTGTTTTTGTATCTCATCAAAACCGCAATGATGATTTGTAAGCAATAATCCGTCATTTGAAACAACTTCTGCAGTACATGAACCGTGATCCAAAGCCACCACTGCATCTTTCAGGCTTGATTTATTGATGTTGTAAATCTGATCAGCTGTCAGTTTGCAGCCCAGTTCATTCATTTTCTGAATATTGAGCTTGGCAACAAGGGAGGGAATCCACATCCCTTCATCAGCTTTTGTAAGAACACTAAAAAACAGGAACAGGGAAAGTAAAAAAGTAACCTTTGTCATGATATTAAGTAATTTACATCTTTAAAAATAAGCAAAACTCATCCCTATTCCCATAATTTATAAAAAATCAAGGATTGGGTACTACCTTCTCCGTACCAGGTCTATATCATGTCCAATCGAAATTAATCTACTTTCCCGGGAAAAAGATAATCGTTCTATTAACGGTTTTTAAGTCGAGCCTGCTATTAATAGTTAAATGATTTCTTTCACAAAAGTACTTACTTTTTCTTTAATACCGGCTTCCTTTGCAAGAGCTTTAACGAAAGCGCTTCCGATAATTGCACCATTGGTAAATGAGCAGGCTTTATTAAATGAATTCCGGTCTGAGATCCCAAATCCCGTCAGTTTGGGAGAGTGAAGATCCATGGCATTTACTCTTCTGAAATAATCAGCCTGCGAATCCACGGCATTGGTTTGAATACCCGTTGTAGAAGAGGATGATACCATGTAAATAAAACCTTTTGTCAGTGAATCTATTTTCCGGATTCTTTCTTCCGATGTTTGAGGTGTTATCAGGAATATGTTGATCAGATTATTCCTTTCAAATGAATCTTTATATTGCTCTTCATATACATCAAGGGGCAGATCGGGCAGAATCGTTCCGTCAATACCAATTTCGTTGCATTTCTTGCAAAATCTTTCAAGGCCGTATTGCATCACCGGGTTGAAGTACCCCATTAATATCAAAGGTATTGAGACTTCCTGCCGGATTTTTCCCAGTTGATTAAAAAGAAGATTCAGAGTCATCCCGTTCTTTAATGCCTTATCAGAACTTTCCTGAATGACTGGTCCATCAGCAACAGGATCTGAGAACGGAATCCCGATTTCAACCAAATCGGTTCCGTTTTTTTCCAGTTCTTTGATTATTCCTATAGTGTCCTCTAATGCAGGATATCCTGCGGTGAAATAGATTGATAATATATTTTTATCTTTTCTCTTGAAAAGTGCCGGTATGCGATTTTCCATAGTCATTTAATAGAGTTATAATATTTCAAATAAGCTTCCATGTCTTTGTCTCCCCTGCCGGAGATATTCACCACCACTACATCATCAGTATTAAATTGAATCATCTCCAGCCCCGCTAAAGCGTGGGCTGATTCCAATGCCGGGATAATTCCTTCCTTGTGAGTCAGATTAAAAGCAGCTTTCAAAGCCTCCTCGTCGGTTGCACTCAAAAACTGTGCACGTTTTGTAGCAAAAAGATTGGCATGCATTGGCCCAATGCCAGGATAATCCAATCCTGCTGAAACAGAATAGGGTTCTATAATCTGCCCGTCTTCAGTTTGCATCAGGATGCTGAGGCTTCCGTGCAAAACACCCGGATGTCCTAATGCTGTTGTCGCAGCTGATTCTCCTGTTTCATTCCCTTTTCCGGCTGCCTCCACAGCTATTAATTTAACTTCGGGCTGATCCAGAAAATGGTAAAATGCTCCTGCTGCGTTGCTTCCCCCGCCAACACAGGCAATGATGTAATCAGGTGAAGTTTTTCCTGTTTGCTGTTGAAGCTGAAATTTTATCTCTTCACTAATTACCGATTGAAATCTTGCTACCATGTCAGGATAGGGGTGAGGCCCTACAACAGATCCGATAATATAATGCGTATCAGATGGATTATTGAACCAGTCACGGATAGCCTCATTGGTAGCGTCCTTCAATGTTTTATTTCCGCTGTATACCGGCCGTACCTCTGCTCCCAGCATTTTCATTTTCTCTACGTTGGGAGCCTGTCTGGCTACATCAAGAGCACCCATATACACCACACATTCCAGTCCTGCCCTTGCACAAACGGTTGCCGTTGCCACACCGTGCTGTCCTGCACCGGTTTCAGCTATGATACGGGTTTTACCCAATCGTTTAGCCACCAGGATTTGACCGATGGTATTATTGATTTTATGAGACCCCGTATGATTTAAATCTTCTCTTTTTAAATAAATCTTCGCTTTATACTGCTCTGATAACCTTTCTGAGTAATAAAGAGGAGAAGGTCTTCCGACGTAATCCCGCAGAAGCTGTCGGAATTCTTTTTGAAAATCATCACTCCCGATAATTTCCAAATAATGTTTTTGAAGCTGGTCAATATTCTGGAACATCATCTCGGGGATATATGCTCCCCCGAAATTTCCATAATAACCTTTTTGGTCTGCCTGAAAACTCATTGATAAAATTTTTAATGAAATTGTTGTCTAAGTTCTGTAATAAAAGTGCCAAGTTTTGGAATGTCTTTTTTCCCTGGCTCAGTTTCAAAACCGCTGTTTACATCAATCCCGGAAAGTTTTGGATGCGGTATCTGTAGCAGGGAAGGTAAATCATCCGGACCGATTCCTCCGCTTATGAAAAATGGTTTGTTCCCCTTGTATTGATTTAAAAGGCTCCAATCAAATTTCTTGCCAGTTCCTCCGGCTAAAACGCCGGCTGTATCAAAGAGGAAGTAATCGCAGCACAATTCATAATCTTCAGTTTTCTGGAAATCAAAATCCCTGTTTATTCTGAATGTTTTAATAATCTGTATTCCCATTTTTTTAAGCTGCCGACAGTAATCCGGAAATTCATTTCCATGTAACTGCAAAAAGTCAAGCTTATTAAGGTGATATTTCCCAATAATGGATTCGATTGGTTCATCCACAAAAACACCGGCTTTTTGAATGTGACCGGGAATGATTGCCAATAATTCCTCATCTATCTTTCCAACGTATCTTTCCGAATGGGGATGAAAAATAAATCCGATGAAATCAGGGTTCAATTTAACCAACTGATCAATATTATTCTTGTCTTTCATGCCGCAAACCTTGATCTTCATAAAGTTAGCTTTATTAAAAATTCATTGAATGCCTTTCCTGGATTCTTTGCCTTCATGAAATTCTCTCCCATTAGAAATCCTTTAAAACCCTTATGCATCAGATGAAGTATGGTTTCCGGTGAGCTAAGCCCACTCTCCGATATTTTCACCATCTGCTCCGGAAGCTTTTTCATGAGATCCAATGAACGGTCAATATTGACAGAGAAATCCCTTAAATCACGGTTATTAATACCGATTAAATCAACTCTTTCATCTATTTTCTCCAGTTCTTTGTCTTCATGCAGTTCAAGAAGAACCTCCATTCCCAAGTCATGAGCAAGGGTGGTAAATCCAGATATCGTTTCTCTGTCGAGCACTGCTGCTATTAACAGAATCACGTCTGCTTTCAGCATCCGTGATTCATAAATCTGGTATTCATCAACAATAAAATCTTTTCTCAGAATGGGAGTCAGAGGATTTGCCAGCCTTGCAGCTTTTAAATCTTCCAGGCTTCCACCGAAATATTTCTTTTCAGTCAGTACGGACAACCCTGAAGCTCCACCTTCTACATATCCTTTTGTAACTGTTTCCGGAGCTATTTTATTATTGATAATTCCCTTGGAAGGCGACTGTCTTTTGAATTCAGCGATAATGCCGCTTGCCCCTTCCGATAACAAAGCCTTACGCAATGAATTCGGCAGATAACCGTAATCTATACCCTTTTTCAGCTCGGGTAAAGAGAGTTTTTCTTTCAACAATTTTACCTCTTCCCTGCGATTGGCTACAATCTTATCCAGTACCGTAATCATTGCATTGATATTAATTGGTTAAATACTTTCAATGCTTTTCCTCCAAGAAGAGAACTTTTTGCCTCTTCAATGCACTGGTCCATTTCTTTTTGAGGGAAATAGGTTGCAAGGCTTATGGCTGAATTTGAAATGACAACTGAATTCTGTGCTGCCGTTCCTTTCCCTTCCAGAACTTTCATAAATATATTACTTGTTCCCGAGATTTCGCCCGTCCCGGCCAATTCTGTCGGCTTTAGTTCAGGCATTCCCAGGCTAGCAGGAGACAGCATCCTGTCTGATGATCTGGTCAATGCTTTAAAGGAACCCGTCAGAGAAATTTCATCATACCCATCAAGGCTATGGATGATGCAATAATTGACATTGCTCTTCTGATAAAGGTAGTTGTACATCCTTGCCAGCTCCAGGCTAAATACCCCTACAACCTGATTCTGTGGGCGACTTGGATTCACCATCGGTCCCAGCATATTGAAAAAGGTTTTTAGTCGCAGTGCTCTTCTTACGGGTCCCACATTTTTCATTGCCGGATTAAAAAGCGGAGCATGAAGGAAGGTGATGTTACATTGGGACAATTCATTTTTCAATCTGTCTTTCTCGTTTGAGAAACGATAGCCGAGGTATTCCATCACGTTGGATGATCCGCAACTTGCTGATGCACCATAGTTTCCGTGTTTTGCTACGGCTGCCCCTGCTCCCGCAATAACAAAGGACGAAAGGGTGGAAATATTGAAAGTATCCTTACCATCTCCTCCGGTACCACAAAGATCAATGGTATTAAAATCTGAAAAATCAATTGATATACTGGTCTTCAATAAAGCATTACGGAATCCGGTCAGCTCTTCAATGCTGATCTTTCTCATATTGAAAACGGTGATAAATGATGAAATCTCCGCATCCGAATATTTGCCGCTGGTAATCTCCAGAAGCGCTTCCTCTGCTTCTTTTGTGTTGAGTCTTTTGTACTCAAAAAGGTAATTTAATATCTCTTTCATCTGGTAAACTGTTTTGTGTCAATCTTGAAGAATTGGATCTGAAACTTAAGACTTAAGGTTTAGATTGTCAGGCTTCTACCTATTCCCTCGCCCAATTTTCCAATATTCTCTCTCCTGCCGGGGTTAACACTGATTCGGGATGAAACTGAATTCCATGAATATCATAGTTTCTGTGGCGCATTGCCATGATCCGGCCTTCATCGTCCACACAGGTTATTTCGAGACAGGAGGGGAGTGATTCTTTTTCGACAATCCAGGAATGATATCTTCCTGCTTCAAATGTTACGGGAAGATCCCTGAAAAGATAATCGTCCTGAACTATTGTCACAGGAGTAGCTACTCCGTGGAGTACTTTTTTCATATTCAGTAGTTTTCCTCCAAAATATTCACCTATGGCCTGATGTCCGAGACAAACTCCCAGCATAGGTTTCTTTCCTGCATAACTGCTGATAATCTGCATCAGGTTACCAGCTTCTTCAGGAAGACCGGGTCCAGGAGAAAACACAATCTTATCAAAGTTATCTTCTTCTGCACCGGTGATTTCGTCATTTCTTTTCACCACAACGGTAATGCCATCCATCTTTTTCAGAGCATGCACCAGATTGTATGTGAACGAATCGTAATTATCTATTACTAAGATTTTCATATGGTAAATTTTATTTATTATTCTTTTTTCTCAGGGACGATGTCCCAGATTATGCTATCTCAGCTTTTCAGCCTGTAACTCATAACTTTTCAGCCATTTCCACTGCTTTTTTTAATGCAGCCAGTTTATTATCCAACTCCTGAAGTTCACTTTCTTCATCAGAAGCCGACACAATTCCTGCTCCCGCCTGATAAAAAAGGGTGTTGTTCTTGCTGAGGAATGATCTGATCATTATGGCATGATTGAGATTTCCTTCAAAGCCGATATACCCGATTGCCCCTCCGTAATACCCTCGATTCTGGTTTTCATACTTGTCAATCAGCTCCATAGCTTTGTATTTGGGCGCTCCTGAGAGCGTACCAGCAGGAAAAGAATCTCCCAGCACTTTGACTGAATTGGATTGGTTAGGGAGTTTCCCCGTAACTTTTGATACAAGATGTATTACGTGCGAGTAGAACTGAACTTCCCTGAACAACTCCACTTTTACCTGTGTGGCATTGTGGCTCAGATCATTACGAGCCAGATCAACCAGCATCACATGTTCGGCATTTTCCTTGGGATCCAGTGAAAGTTTTTCTGCTAAGAGTCTGTCTTCCTCATCATTGCCGGTTCTCCGAAAAGTACCAGCTATAGGATTTATGGAGACATTTCCTTTGCTGATCTGCAGCTGTGCCTCGGGTGATGAGCCGAAAATTTTATAATTCCCGTAATCAAAATAGAAGAGGTAAGGGGAGGGATTTACTGACCGTAAGGCCCTGTATACATTGAACTCATCTCCCATAAACTTCTGTGAATACTGCCTTGACAAGACAATCTGGAATACGTCTCCCCTGAAGCAATGTGCCTTCCCTTTGGTAACCATGTCTTTGTATTCCTTATCGGTGAGATTGGAATGTTCCTCATCAACGGTATTGAAAGAAAAAGTGGCAAAATTCTGTCCTGCCAAAAGATCCTCCAGCTGCGACAAATCAGATGATTCTCCTTCAAAGAGATTTTCTATCAGTTGAATCCGGTTCTGGTAATGATTGATAGCGATAACGTAACGGTAAAATGCATAATGAACTTCCGGGATTGCATATTTAGGACTAACTGGATTGTTAAAACGGATATTTTCAAAATACTGCACACCGTCGTAGCTTAGATATCCGAAAAATCCATTGGCAGCGATTCCCTTTTGCTGATTGTCGGGCTGAAACAAACTGAAGAATTCCTGCATTTCAGTGGCAAGCTGTCCGTTGCGGGTGATCTCCAAGGTCTCCCGGGTGTTGTCGGGATATTGCTTCAGAAGGTTAAATTTCTCTACCTGTATAAAAGCTTCCGGTTTGAGGCAGATGAAAGAGTAACTATTTTCATGGCTATGATAATCAGAGCTTTCCAGTAGTATGGCATTAGGATAGATATCCCTCAACTTAAGATAAACGCTGACTGGGGTGATTAAATCGGCTAAGATTTCTCTGACGTTGGTTTTAAAACTAAAGGTATTCATTTGCTTGTTATTTCTTTTAAATTAAATATTGTTGTAAAAAAAAACGGCTTACCGTGATCCGATAAGCCGTAATTACCTTTTTAAAAGGAATATAGTCTATCCACTCACGTTCGTTTGAAACATGTTTGCCAACGCCAGCACCAATATTTTCCCGTCATGTTTTTCATATTCCTGAACTTTGTCATAATCTTTTGATCCGTAACTCTAATAAAAAAACGGCTCTCCTTGTAAAAAGAAAGCCGTTTCTATATCTAAAATACAATATGGCTCACCTTTTACAAAGGAAAGTGTTGCCCCACCAAAGCCATATTGATTTAAATGTCATCATTGAATACTTTAATTTGTTACAAAGAAAGGTATTTTTTTATAAAAATCAAAATACAGGTAGGAATTTTATTGTCAACCTGAGTTCGGAATAATCTACAATTCTTATTTTTTCAAAATTTATTACTTTTTTTATTTCTGAATCAGGTTATTATCCATCTCGTATGTTTGACCCGTACTTTGTTTGTACCTGGTTCTATCGTATCCGAACAAGATACGAACATGATATAGACTAATGCCTGTTTTAAGTGTCTTGTCCTGAAATAGGTTTACTCAAAAAGTAAATTAAATTCAGGATTTTATGAAGAGAAAAGTAAACAGTTACACGGACGATTTTAAGCTGAAAGTTGTCCAGGAGTATTTAATGAGTGATGCCACGGTTTCTGAAGTTCAGAAAAAATATGGTATCAAGTGCAGGAGTTGTATTTCGGATTGGGTTCGTAAATTTGGCCTCCATAAACCCACTGAGCGTGAGATTGAATTTGAAAGAGCGATGAAAGAACAAAGCCAAAAAACACCCAGGGAACAGGAGTTGGAGCTGGAGAACAGCCAGCTTAAAAAAGAACTTGAGAAGGAACGTCTGCGCACGGTTGTTCTCAATAAGATGATTGATATTGCAGAGCGTGATCTTAAGATCAAGGTAAGAAAAAACTCTGGTGCCAAACAGTAGAGGAGCTGCACAGGGGGGAATTGGCCTATCAGGTTAATCCTTTGTGTGAACTGTTTGGCAAGAGTAGGCAAGCTTATTATCAGCAATTAAAATACAATTACAAGGAAAGTGTCAAATCCGAGATCCTCTATCAACTGGTTCAGGAGCAGCGGGAGGTGATGCCCAAAATCGGGGGAAGGAAACTGTTTAAATTAATTGAACCGGAACTTCCGCGGGAGCTGCGGTTAGGACGGGATCTGTTCTTTGATTTTTTGCGCGAAAACGGGCTTCTGGCCCGAAGGTGGAAATCTAGGGTAAGGACCACTTACAGTGATCACTGGATGCGAAAGTATCCTAACCTGATAAAGGGCTTTATCCCCAGGGGGCCTCATCAACTTCTGGTTAGTGATATAACTTTTATCAGAACCAGACAAGGATGGGGATTTTTAAGCCTGGTCACCGATGGTTATTCCAGAAAGATAACCGGATGGGCACTGGGAAAAACCTTGGGTGCGAACTATACGGTTGATGCTCTTAAAATGGCCATCAGCCAGATCCCTAAAGGAATAAAGAATGTTTATCACCATTCTGACCGGGGAGCACAGTACTGTTGTCATGATTACATAAAAGTTTTAAAAAAGAATCATTTTAAAATAAGCATGACTGAAAACGGTGATCCCAGGGAGAATGCTGTAGCTGAAAGGGTAAATGGTATCCTGAAAATAGAATGGCTAAATCATCTGGAGCTTAAATCCCTTGAGGAAGCCTCCGCTAAAATTATGGAGATCATCCAAATTTATAACGAGAAAAGGCCTCATTCAAGCTTGAATATGATGACTCCAAGTGAGGTACATACAAAAACAGGTGAAATGAGAAAACTTTGGAAGAATTATAATTACAGCAAAGGGAAAGATGAGAAAAAGATCCTTAGTTTTGTCGCTTCTGAAAAAAGCAGCTAAACTCTTTGATTGGAATATTTGTCGCTTCGCGACATGCGTTTTTTTAGGCATCCTGATCAGAAAGAATAAAAATAAAAAGTCCCGGCTCGAAATCATTGCCAGGACAAGTTTTATTCTCACTGAATCAGATTTATCCCTCGAAGGTTGCTCGCCAGCAGAGCCTTTTTCCGTTTCATCTGATGCTGACAAAAGTAAAGATTTGAAATTAAAAAGAAAATGTTAGAAAAACTTAGTTCAAAACTGTAAACAAAAATCAGGACGAGACAAAGGTTGGGTCAGTGTGAGTAGTGGCATTCCCCGACAAGATTAATTTGGATGCTGTCTGCACAGGTTTTTTATAAAAAGTCTTCTCGTGCCGGAGCAAAGGTATCAATCAGCATCCCTTCTTCAAGACAGACCACTCCATGGGGAGTATTGGGTTCAACATAAAATCCATCTCCGGTTTGCAGAATTTCTTTCTTTTCGTTGATTCCAACTTCGAAAGAACCGCTTGCAACGAGGGAAGACTGGGAATGAAAATGTTGGTGAACAGCCCCAAAGGCTCCTTTTGTAAATTTTACCTTTACCAGCATGATGTTGTTATCATAGCCGAGGAGCTGACGTGATAAACCGCCTCCCAAATCAACCCATTCAAGTTGAGAGCCAGAAAGGGAACTTTTACTTTCCATCAGAGACGTCCAGAATTTATATGGTTTAACACAAAAACTTATTAACGTAAGTTCGATCTAAGTGTTGGATAAGGTAATGCTTGATTGTTTGAGTGCTAATGTTGTTTGCGATAACCTAATCTAAAAAAAACACCTCAGTAGGTGGGATTGATTTCACCTTTTTACCGACCTCATTACCTGATTTAATCAGGTAATGAGGTCGGTTTTTCTCTCTGAACCATTTCTACTTAGGTGTTTTTGACAGATTAGGTTATCCATTGCTTAGATCGAACTCACGTTATTAATCGAAATCAGGGATTTTCAGGTATTCACCATCTTTGAGAGCCGATTTATGAGCCACTATACCGGGGGCCGTGTAGGCCAGAGCTTCATGAACATCCACTGCCGGCCGACGGTTTTGAATAAGTGAATCTATGAATTCATGAGTTATGAAACAATGGGAACCATCATGTCCTGATCTGTGTCTTAAAGGTTCTGGCAATAAGTCTGTCTCCCACCACAATGGCTGATTATAAATTTCGACGACATTTTCTTTGACCTGAAATCCTCCGGAATCTTTTCCAATTTCACCGGCAGCCCTTACAATGGTATGTGCATCACCCTCTTTCAGCGCTGAGAAAAAACTCATTTTATCACCTCGCCATTCTCCTCTCTCAATGCCTCTTAGCGCTCCTTTCCAGTTTACCTCAACCCTGAAAGGATTTCCTTTGCTCGTTTTAAAGAAAGCTGTCCCGTTCCAGAACGGGTTATTATAGGGGTTGTTTTTCAGCAATTCACTTTTATCGCCCCATCCCAATCCGCTTACATGTGTTAATCTTTCGCCAGTCACCGAGATCAGGAAGGAAGTACAATGAGTCGGGTACAGAAGCGGTGGAAGTCCGTGTCTCCAGGTTGGCTTTCCATTTTCAAACCAGAGACTTTCGAGTCCGGGATGATTGTATTCTGCGGCAGCGCTGAAAATATTTCCAAACTGTCCTTCTTTAAAGAATTTTCTGACCGAAAGAGTATTTTGCCTGTAATAGCTTGTTTCGGCCATCATGTAAGTTAAACCAGAGCGTTTTACTGCTTCACGCAGTCGCTGACAATCCTCAATCGTAAGAGCGGCGGGAACAGCACATAACACATGCTTGCCTGCTTTGAGGGATTCAACCACATGATTTACATGATCGGGAGCCGGTGTCGCAATGAAAACAGCCTGAATTTCGGGATCGTGGAGCAGTTTTTCGAGAGATTCGTAACTCTTTGAACAGTTGTAGACTTTCATCAGACCTTCGCGTCTTTGCGGGATCAGATCGCTCACTGCTTCCACAATACAATCAGGATGCTGATGAAACTGAAAAGTTGCTCCGAATCTTCCTCCTACAATTCCAATGTGTATTTTATCTGATTTTCGGCTGCCGTAAGCCAATCCCCCCGAGATAGTAAGTGCTGAAGCGCTCAAACCGGCTTTGCCAATAAAATTACGGCGGCTCTTTCCAGAAGCTAATGATTCCGATTTCATAGATTTTTAAATCAGGTTTAATTATCAAACAAACTTTTCGCAAAGTACCCGTTCAATCCGACTGTTCTTTAGTATTCTAAACTCTAAATCGCCGGATGGCTTTAGGATATAAAATTAATCAATTTTTTAATTATACTTATCACCGGGTCCTTTCCTGATTCATAACTTATCTTATTTCTTTTTCCAATATCCTTAGTATTTATTTATATTTACATATATAAAGATTAAAAAAATTATGGATTTTAATTTGTTGATGGGCAGTACAATTGCTCTGCTTGCGCTGGTAAATCCGATCCAGAAGATATTTGTCATTACATCCCTTCAGAATCAGTTCACGGATGAGCAGTTGAAATATCTTTCGGCCAAAGCTTCAATGACGGCCCTTATCATACTGATCTTTTTTCTTCTTCTTGGTCAGTTGGTTTTTAATTATGTTTTTAATATTCAGCTATATGCATTCCAGGTCACCTGCGGTGTGGTTTTGTTTTACAATGGAATCGGAGGTTTACAGCGTGGAGTCATTCTTCAGGTTGATCAGAAAATAAAGTTGTCAGATCTCTCGGCAGTACCTATTGCAATGCCGATGATTGCAGGACCCGCAACGATTACGGCTGCAGTAACTTTCCCTGCCCATTACGGGAAACTGGTGACGATTACGGCCATAGTTCTTGCCATTCTGGTGAATCTTCTGATTATGATCTTTTCCAAAAATATAGGAAGGGTTTTAACCAAATACAATCTGATGAATGCCCTGGTAAGAATTATCGGCCTGATTGTGGCAACAATCGGAGTACAGATGGTCTTTAACGGGATAGCTAATTTCATAGAAATTAGTATGAAATAAGTAATGTCAAGAATATAATGTCTTATTTTTAGGCTGAAAGAGTTTAGACTTTAGGCTGAAGGATCATAATATTCCCCTTTTACCTTTGGCCTAAACACCTATAGTCTATAAGCCTCATACGACATTATTTTATTCCAATTACTTAACTCCGTAAAAAATATTATTAAAAAATATAAATAAAACATCATTTGTTGTATAACAATTTTAAATTTTAACGTATACAACCCAAAAGAAAATAGAATGCAACTTAATAAAAGCAGAGAATTTACTTTTTGTCTGTATGCTTTAATAGGAGGTTAGTACGTTTCATCAGGAGTATTGAGTTTAATGGGTTTTTTCTTTAATTTTGGTGAACCGCCCCTAAAAGGCGGTTCTTTTTTGTGTGCTGTTAAGTCTTCATTGGCCTCATTTTTCTATAAAAACAAATCAACATACTGACTTGTTATTAACAGAAAGATCTGGTCATGAAGATACTGTATTTGCTTCTCAGTCTCATCATTATCCACTGTTCGGAATCTTTTGCCCAGCAGAAAAAGACTTCTCCTCCTGAAATTAAATACAATGCAGAAAAGGCAAAGAAACTTGGGGCTGATGAACTGGGAATGAGAAATTATGTGATCGCATTCATGAGGGCCGGTCCTGTCAAATTGACCAATACCAGAGAGGTGACTTTACTCAGAAAAGCACACCTGCAGAATATGCAAAAAATGTTTCAGGAGGGAAAATTACTGTTGGCAGGTCCTTTTACGGACAATCAATCGATGAAAGGTTTCTACCTGTTTGATGTCTCCTCTATTGAAGAAGCGCGCGTACTGACGGTTTCAGACCCTGCAGTAAAGGCGGGCGCCCTGGTCATGGAACTCCATTCCTGGTATGGTACAGCGGCTTTAAGAGAAATTCCGGATATTCATAAACAAATTCAAAAAAAAGGATTTTTGGATGAAAATTAGACAGACCGGTCATATTCTTTGACTTTCTCATACACCTTTTTCAATTCAACGGTTCAGAATTGATGTTAAAATGAGTTGCGAAAAAAAGATTCTCATTTAAATCTTTATGATATTTTTGTATTCCACTGAAATAGGTGTCTCCGGGTAATTCTTATATTTATTTGTTCTATTGAAAGACGGCTTATGAAAATGAAATTATTTCTTCCGGTAGCGGTGTTTCTTTTTGCACTTAATTCGTGTATCTCACAGAAGAAATCTACTTCTTTTGAGGTTTCCTCCCAACTGTTAAATTCCCCGGCAAACTTTGCCAGCCAGCCTGAGAAGTATCTTGAATGGCAGTCCGGACAACTGCTGGATGTATCTGAAAAGGCTTTGATGAATCATTCTCCCCGGCTTCAGGAATCGATGGAGCGTCATATGGCTTTGTTGATGCTGGATGCCGTTTTTCATGATGTTGAGGCACCTAACCGTCCTTCTGTTCAGGAGTTTCATAAAAGGCGTACTTTGCATGCATTGGAAGAAATGGGGAGAATCTTATCATTATTATAAACGCTAATCTGAAACGGCATTTATTATTCTCAACGCAAACCTTAATACCTGAATGAAATGAGATTTAATTCTTTAAAATGGATTGTTGTAATCATCACGGCAGCATGCATGCTGACAGAGTCTGCCTCTGCACAGAAAACACAAAAGAAAATTTACGTCAACACAGACCTTGAAGGTATCAGCGGGGTATTCAAATTTTTACAGACCAGGGAGAAGGATACTCCTTTAAACATCCAGGCTTGTGAATATTTTATGGGAGATCTTGCCGCCGTCATTCATGGACTTCGCGATGGCGGCGCTACTGAAATAGTCGTACTCGACGGACATGGAAGTCAGGCAGTGATTCCTCATCTGATGGATCCCGGCGCTACTTATATCACAGGTACACCAAGGAAAGGACCGCTGACGGAACTCGATAGTACCTTTGCCGGAATGTTGATGATTGGATTTCATGCTATGAACGGAACGCCTGACGGTGTACTCCATCACACCCAATCTTCGAAAACTGAAGCCAAATACTGGTACAATGGAGTTGAGTGGGGCGAAATGGCGCAGAGCGCTACTATTGCAGGTTATTACAATGTGCCGACTATCATGATATCCGGTGACGAAGCCACCTGCCGGGAGGCACGGAAATTTTTCGGGGATAAAATTGTCACAGTAGCAGTAAAGAAAGGCATTGCAAGGGAATCGGCTCAGCTTTACCCCTTTGCTCAGACCCGTAAAGCCCTCTACGAAGGCGCTAAACGTGCGATGGCTGCCCTGCCTTATTGCAAGCCTTACAAACCCCAATTTCCCTTAAATGCCAAAAAACAGTGGCTCCAGGGAGATCCCAAAGATCAAAAGGCCGTGACCAAAGAAGGGATCGTTAACGATGGTTTACACATACTGGATTTCTAAGGGAAATTAGCCTTAAGGTTAAAGGCTTAAGGGTTCAGGACGGTTATAGCCTTCTTAATTCCTTATTTTTCTGTTCCCCGGCATAAGCTTCAACTAAGCCTTGATATGGACTTGGTATGGAGCCCTTACGACGCGTTCCGGATTGTTTTTTCTTATCGTGGCAGGAGGAGCAGCAGGATTTAACATTGGCTTTATAGTGAATCAGATTCAGAACCAGCTAATACAATTAGTATGAATGATGAATTTTGCATACCGAATAATTTGTCTCATGCAATGGTTTCCCAGCAACTGATAATCAGAATTAAGTTAGCATTGATGGTGTTACTGGTACTTCCTATTCTGGTTTCAGGAAAACCGAAAGAGAAATCCATTGTTGCAAAAAATGCCAAGCTCCAAAAACTGGCCGGGGATTTTAAATTTACCGAAGGGCCGGCATGCGACCAAAAGGGGAATGTGTACTTTACCGATCAGCCCAATAACCGTATTCTGAGGTGGTCGGTTGATCATAAATTATCTGTTTTTGGTGAAAATTTCGGAAGGGCTAACGGAATGTATTTTGACAAGAAAGGGAATCTCATCAGTTGTTCGGATGAAAAGAATGAACTTTGGTTTATTGCTCCTGGTGGGAAAGTAACGGTGCTGGTTAAGGATTTTGAAGGTAAGAGACTAAACGGCCCCAATGATCTGTGGATCGCTCCGAATGGTGGAATTTATCTCACAGACCCCTATTATCAACGTTCGTGGTGGGATCATCAGACTCCGGAACAGGATGGAGATCATGTCTATTATCTCGCGCCCGGAACTTCTAAATTGATCCGAGTTGTTTCCGATTTAGAAAAACCAAATGGGATTATTGGGACTCCAGACGGCAGGTACCTTTACGTTGCTGATATTAAAGCGAATAAAACCTGGCGCTATACGATTAACAAAGATGGAACTCTCTTCGGAAAAACACTTTTTGCGGAACAGGGTTCTGATGGAATGACCATTGATAATAAAGGGAATATCTATCTGACGGGGAAAGGCGTTACAGTTTACAATCCTGAAGGAGCCCTGATTGAAAGAATTCCTGTAGATGAGAAATGGACAGCGAATGTTTGCTTTGGAGGAAAGGACCGACACCTGCTTTTTATTACTGCATCAAAATCAGTCTATGGACTAAAAATGAAAGTAAAAGGAGTGAAGTAGAGGGTTGATCTATGTTTTTGTTTTCGCGGCTTAATGATTAAAATCAGTGACAAAGAAACGCAACCAAAACTTCTGAAGCAGAAACAGAAAGAGGTACATTCTTCTCATCTACCAAATCGCCTGGAGCAAAATGAGATTATTTTTTGGGTAGGGAGACCTTATCTACCAGATAGACTATTGATCTGAAATCTATGCCGCTGTGAAGGCTTAAACCGATTTCACAGGTCCGGCTGGTGGAATAACCATGCTTCACATTTGAAGGCAGTTGATCTTTTAACGTGCGGAGACCATGCCTGTTCAGTTCCGGGAAAGTGAAACCCCGGTCACCGGCAAAACCGCAGCAATTTGTGTCAGGAGTAATTACTTCTTTTGCACACATACGGGCCAGTGCCACTAATTTTTGTTCCAGCTCCATTTTTTTCATACTGCAAACCGGAAATACGGAAACTGTTTCCTCCAGAGGAGTCATTTCAAGATGTTGAATCAAATGCTCAAGAATAAACTCTACAGGCTCATAAAGCTTCAGTTTTGGTTCCATGTTTTCCTTCATGGTATAAAGACAGGGGCTCATATCGCATAAAACAGGATATTTCCCTTCTTCACTGGCTTCCCATAAAGCGGATTCCAATTCCCTTGATTTTTTCAGTCCTGCCTCTTTGTATCCCTTGCTTGAAAATGCCATGCCACAGCACAGATTTTGAAGCCCTTCAGGATAAACAATGTCAAATCCCCCCTTCTTTAAAAGCTGACACATTTTCTCAGTGAGCTGAACATCCTCATCATCTTTTCCGGAGATACCCATCGAACGATTGATACAGGATGGGAAATAGACCACCTTTCTGATGTGCTGATGAGGTGATGTGCTGATGTGCTGATGTGCTGATGTGCTGATTTGTTCTCCATTAATTTTTATTTTCTTTGCTCCTTTGGGCATCCAGGGGTTCCATTGAGGAAGTCGATTGCCAGATATTTTTCTCAATGTTCCTGCCATAAAGTTCATTATGTCTGAACCCAGAATAAAATGGAAAGCACTGACAAGAGTGAGGCCGATTCGTGCTGAAGAGGTTACGAATGACATATGATCCGCAATCCAGAGAGCACGTTTAGTTTGGCGGGCAGAAATTTCCCGGTAACGCAATTCCTTTATAAGCTTTCCTGTATCAATTTTAACCGGACAGCTTGTGGCACACAATCCGTCAGTGGCACAGGTTTCATTTGCAGAATACTGGTAACTGTTGATCAGTGCAGCGGCAAGGTGAGGTTCAGCGCCACTTACTTTTAACCGGTTTATTTCACGAAAGACAGTTATCCGCTGCCTGGGAGAAAGAGTCAGTTCTGCTGAGACGCAGGAAGGCTCACAGAAACCGCATTCAATGCATTTATCGACTTTCTCATAAGCCGCAGGAAGAGGTTTAAGATTCTTCAAATGGGATTTAGGATCCGGGTTTAGGATCACTCCGGGGTTGAGTAAAAACCTGGGATCGAAGATCTCCTTGATTCTTTTCATCAATTCAAAAGCCTCTTTTCCCCATTCCTTTTCTACAAAAGGAGCCATATTACGGCCGGTTCCGTGTTCAGCTTTAAGAGAACCGTCGTACTTTTCAACTACCAGATTGGTCACATCTTTCATGAAATTGCCGTAGCGCAATATTTCCTCCTCAGAACCAAAATCCTGAGTGAAGACAAAATGAAGATTTCCATCCAGTGCATGACCAAAAAGAACCGCCTCATTGTAGCCATGCTTTCTAAATAGATCCTGTAAATCAAGGGCCGCCTCCGCAAGCCGGGGAATTGGGAAAGCCACATCTTCTATTATGACGGTAGTACCGGTTTTCCTTACCGAGCCGATTGCAGGGAATAAGCCTTTTCTGATATTCCACAGCCGGTTGTATTCAGACGGTACATCGGTAAATATTATGGGAATTTCAACCGGTATTTCTGCAATGGATGATTTAATCTGATCAATCTGGCTGAGGAGCGTTTCCTGGGAACCGGCTCTTGTTTCGACAAGAAGAGCTGTGGCTCCGCTGCTCAGCGACTTCAGATCAACTCCAATACCTGTTTCATTTTCCACGGAACGCAATCCGGCCCTGTCAACCAGCTCTGCCGTAGAGACAGGACCTTCTTTCAGAACAGGTATCGATTTGCAGGCATTTTCAATATCGGGGAAGATGATCAGGGAGCTGGCTTTAAAAGGATGTTCTATAACGGTCCGATAAGTGATTTCGGCAATAAACCCCAATGTTCCTTCCGATCCTATCATCAGGTGTTCGAGAATATCAAAAGGATCGGTAAAATCAATAAGGGCATTGAGACTGTATCCTGTAGTATTTTTAATCCTGTATTTATACCGGATCCGCTCTTCAAGGTTTTTGTTTTTCCTGACTGTCTCTGATAATCTGATTAATTCCGATATAAGATCCAGATGACTTCCAAGGAACTCTTTTCTGCACTCCTCATCGGTTGTATCGAGCACAGTACCATCCTGAAGAATTACCTTCATTCCAGCCACTGTCTTGTATGAATTCTCAGCTGTTCCGCAGCACATTCCGCTTGCATTATTGGCCGCAATTCCTCCTATCATGGCCGTGTTGATGGAAGCCGGATCAGGACCAATCTTACGGCCAAAAGGTGCAAGCAAAATATTGGCTCTGGCTCCCCTTAATCCGGGCTGAAGTTTTATTTTCTTACCTTCTTCAAGAATCCGGTATTTTTTCCAATATTCACCTGCGATAACCAAAACCGAATCTGAAATAGCCTGTCCCGATAAACTTGTACCAGCGGCCCTGAAAGTGACCGGGAGTCCGAGTTGATCAGTTTCACGCATAATCAGAGAAATTTCTTCCTCTGAGGCTGCTTTAATTACCAGTTTCGGTATGAGTCTGTAAAAACTTGCGTCGGTTCCAAAAGCAAGGGTATGCAATGGATCGTGGAACATACGGCCGGAATCAATGGTTCCGGATAACCGGTTATAGAGGGTAAGATACTTTCCAGTGAGCATTTTAAGAAATCAGAATGATTGAATTTTGCAAAGATACCAGCATTTGTATTATCAACAATAAAACGATGAGTTTAGTAGACCAAAGAGATTAAAGATAATACCACCCTTAAATAATCTGATTTAAATTGCCGGATCCAATCCATTATTCCATTGTTTGATACTTATAAACTTGCATAATTGAACTAAGTTTGTAATAATATTAATTCTGGCAAAAAATATTTATGCCTTTGACACACGATTTTACTGATCAGAAAATATTGGAGAAATTCTCCTCTGCCTATACCCTCTCGGATATGGAAATCTTTGTTTTCCCCGAGCTGTTTTATCCTCTTGTGTTAGCGAACGTCATGAGTCCAATCATATGGGAGTGGCGGGAAGATGACTGGTTTAAGGATATTCAGAAAAAATCATTCAATTACAAGATCAACCGGATCAAGCAATACATCATGGAACATTACGTTTTTAATCTTGATCTGGAAACATGGGGGTTGACAAATAAGGAAAAAGAACTGTCAAGATTCAGAAATTATATTGATACCAATATTTTATCACGCTCCAATGCCTTGTTTGGCTATGAGGGCGATAAATATTATTTTGATATTGATATTAGAAGGCATTTCGGTCTTGATAAATATGATTCAGATATCATTCCTTTCTGGAAAACTGAAACAGTTGAAGCCATGACAGCCTTCCGCCACATGGAATCATTTGAAACAGGAGCCGGCGAATGTGTTTCTTTATCCGCATTATATGCAGCTGCTCTTTTTATTATAGGAAGGGTTCCACTTGAAAATATCTTTCTGATGGGGACTCCCCTTCACTCTCAGAATTTTATTGACATTAATGATGGGGTACTTACTAATAACCGCCGGATTGTAACAAAGCGCATGTGGTTTAACGGCACCTCTATTTCAACAATGGCCCGGCGTGCTCTTGAGCATGAAAGAGTAACTATAGTTACTCATCACACCGGATTTATTCATCACATGTATCATGATGCAACCATAGATAAAATTGCGTACACCGGCTTTTCCAAAAAATTGAAAGCTTTTCTGGTCTCTCCATTGACATCGGAATTATTCCTGAATTTTCTGCGCTATCATATGAAATTTAAGAAGTATTTCCAGTACAGACACTTTATGAAAGCGCATTATCATTACATCGCATTGGAAACTTTATTTGAGTACGAGCATTCTACCAGATATATCCTATCCGCCGACTCAGTCGAAAATCTGCTGAATGAAATTGATGACGAACAGTTTAGTATCACTCCCCTCAGGGACCGGATCATTCTTCAGGAAGTAACCGATTGTCTCGAAAGTAAAGGAGAAATTAATGTGAATGAATTATTGAATACCTGCTTAAGTCTTTCAAAATCCAACAACAAGATTACAGAAGATAAAATAAAAATGCTTTTCAAAGATCTTAATGAATTTTTAAGCGTAGATCCTCAATTGCCTGACCTGAATAAAAATTTCATTAAAACTGAAGCATTAAACATTCACCCCAAGATGGACCGGCAACAAATAGTGGATTTAATAAAACATAAAGCACTTGACAATGAAGTGGCTCTTTTGACTTTGTATACTTACCGGCAGATGGATCTAACTGATTGGAGACCCTTTATTAAAGCGGCACTGGAAAGAAATCCAGTATCATTGAATGCACTGGAAAGCAAAACGGACAGTGAAGCCTATAAAATAATATCAGCACTTGATAATGAATCCATTTATGATGATACAAGGTTAGCTCAGCCTGATGAGGTCTGGAATTTCAGGCGCGGCGATGGGGTGGAAAAGTCATTTCTGATGGCCAATTTTCTTTATAATGTCTTTAATAAAAAGGATTTAATTCTTAATGTTCAGAAAGAGAAGGTTGTACTTTCTTCAGGAAAAACTGAATATGAGTTTTACTCTCTGAAATGTTTAGTTCAAAAAATAAAACTTATATGAAATAATAACATCTTCCATCTGCTCCTTTTATTTCTCCACACATAAAAATTGAATAAATCCGTATAGTTTTATGCAATATTATGTCGTAAATTGTCTATATAAATGAGAATTTAAATGATCATTTAAACAGGAGCAGATATGATAATATCATTTAAAATTGATTATCAAACTCACGGGGAAGACAAGCTCTTTGTAGCAGGTTCTTCTCCGGAAATGGGAGAGTGGAATCCAGAGAAGGCTGTTCCGATGAGAGATAAAGGGACGGGTGAATGGGAAACGGAATTGAAGGGTTCTTTTTCTACAAATTTCGAATACAAATATCTGGTCAAGAATGATGAAGGGTACATCTGGGAGTCAGGGAAACCCAGAAAACTCGCTATTGATGAAAAAACCTTTGATGAAATCCGTGCAAGAGATTTTTGGCGTCCTTTAAAAATCCCTGAAAAACCTCTTTATTCCTCTGCATTTACAAAGGTTCTGATGCGCCGGGAAAAAGTTGCTAAAGAGCTGGATATTAATCTTCCCTCTAAAATTCTGCGAATTCAAATCATTGTTCCAAGGATTAGTCCAAAATATAAATTGGCTATTTTAGGTGATCAGTCTTTATTTGGCGATTGGATGGAGGAGTACGCAATTGTGATGGACGATACTGATTTCCCGTTATGGAAAATTGATCTTGACGCTGGGGAAATAAAATTTCCTCTTCAGTTCAAATATACGGTATATGATCCGGAAAGGAAGAAGGTACTGGCATGGGAGCAGGGCAGCAACAGGATGATAAGGGATTTTGTCTGTAAATCACCCAGAAGCATTAAGGTTCATACAGATGAAAAATTCCGTTTTCAGACAGCCCAACACTGGAAAGGAGCCGGAATATCGATTCCACTATTTTCGCTCAGGACAGAAAAAAGCGGGGGGATTGGCGAATATCCGGATTTGATCAAATTGGTTGATTGGGCCAAACAGACCGGATTAAAACTCATTCAGCTACTCCCTCTGAATGATACAGTAGCTACACATACCTGGGTGGATTCCTATCCTTATAAATCAATTTCTACCCTTGCCTTGAATCCTGACTACATCAATATAAATAAAATCGGCGTACTTGACGATGAAAATCTACTGTTAGGTTTTATGAAGGCCCTGACAGGTTTCAATGCAATGGAAACAGTTCATTATGAAGACATCCATAAGATAAAAGGAAAATTCTTTAAATTCATTTTTGAACAACAGATGGAACAGATTCTTGAGGATCTTTCCTATCAGAATTTTTTCAATGAACATAAAGAATGGTTAATTTCCTATGGAGCCTTTTGTTATCTCAGGGATAAATACAAGACTGCTGATTTCCGACTATGGCCCGAATATTCATCCTATAATCAGAGGGCTGTTGAAGAACTTTCCTCTCCGGGAACCAATGATTATCCCCTGATAGCCATCCATTATTTTATCCAGTATCAGGCATACAAACAACTGCTCGAAGCTGTTGAATATTCACGTGCCAACAGAATTGTCCTGAAAGGGGATATTCCCATAGGCATCAGTCCGAACAGTGTGGACGCATGGGTAAATCCGGAATTATTTAATCTTGATCAGCAGGCCGGGACTCCTCCGGATGAATTTTCCGATCTTGGACAAAACTGGGGATTTCCTACCTACCGTTGGGACAAAATGGCTGAAGACGGATACTCGTGGTGGATCAGAAGATTGAAGCACATGTCATTATTTTTTGATGCCGTTCGTATTGATCACATCCAGGGATTATTCAGAATATGGGAGATTCCGGTTGACCAGATACAGGGAATAATGGGCCATTATTATCCTGCCTTGGCGTTTAAACGCGATGAAATAATGGAATGCGGTCTCATGTTCAATGAAGAACGATATACAAAACCTTACATCAGGGAATATTTTCTTCGTGAGTTATTTGGTGATGAAACTGAGGAAATTAAATCCACTTACTTAAGAGAGTATGAGCCAGGGAAATATAATCTAAAATCAAATTTCGATTCACAAAGGAAAATATGGGATTATTTTGAACAGAATAAAACCGGCGATGAATTAACGGGTAAAGAAGCCCGCATGCGGGATGGGCTCTGTGCCTTGATCAGTGAGGTGATTTTCCTCCGGGATCCAATACGACCTAATCTTTTCCATCCACGATTTGACGTTCATGATACGAATTCCTATCTGAACCTCAAGGATGAATCAAGGTTCTGTCTTGATGAGCTGTCTAATGAATTTTTCTACGACAGGCATGAAGATTTGTGGCGGCAGCATGCTTTACGCTTCCTACCTTATTTGATGGATGCAACGGAGATGATGGTTTGCGGCGAAGATCTTGGGACTGTTCCCCATTGTGTCCGGGAAGTCATGCGCGATCAGAGTATTCTGAGTCTTGAAATACAGCGAATGCCAAAGAATCAGAGTGATGAATTTGCCAATCTCTCCGAAACCCCTTATCTTTCTGTATGTTCCACCTCAACTCATGATACCTCCACTCTACGCAGATGGTGGGCGGAAGACCGGGAAATCAGCCAGAGATTTTTTAGATTATTCATTGATAAGGAAGGTGAATTTCCTGCCTCAATGGAACCCTGGCTGGCAAGGAAAATTATTAATCAACATCTCATCTCTCCTTCTATGTGGGCCATATTCCCAATTCAGGATCTTCTTGCTATGGATGCTGATCTCCGACACAAAAATATCCAGGAGGAGAGGATTAACATACCAGCCATTGCACAAAACTATTGGCGTTACCGAATACACCTGAAAATTGAGGATCTCATTAACAATAAAAAATTCAATAACAGTTTACTTTCCATGATAACTTCTTCAGGAAGAGGAAATGACTTCTAATTATTTTTTAAAAGATTTTTCCAGAATAAAATTTAAAACAACATAAAGTTAATAAATTTGTAAGGCACTGTTTAAAATCATACGGCAGTTTTAAGAATCTTACACTAAAAGCAATATCTATGGAGACTTTGGGGAATTCACAAAAGACACCTGATTACAATGAACGTCCAACCCAGGGAGGTCAGGATACCAGATTTGTATTGGGCATTCTGCTTGTTGCAGTTGGGGCAGTTTTAATTGCAGTAAATCTGAATCTGCTTTCATATGAATTGTCTCATGTTCTGATCAGTTTTCCCATGTTACTAATTGTACTGGGTATATTTAATATTGTCCGTAAGTCTTACACTCCCGGCTACATCCTTGTAGCCATAGGATTATTTTTTTTGACACCAAGAATTTTGGATGTTCCGGAAGACTTTTACAGAAATTTTTGGCCAGCTGTACTTATTTTAATCGGTGTCCTTTTCTTGTTGCATAGGAACCGGACTTCTCATCATCATTTTAAATGGACTGAAAACGAAGTTACATCCAACAGCAACAACGATTACATAGACGAAACTGCCATTTTCGGCGGACGTAATTTTTCCCTTGTGAGTGATCATTTTAATGGTGGAAGAATAACCTCCATCTTTGGAGGATCAAAAATAAATCTTCTAAATTGCACTCCGACTTCTGGCTGCACTCTTGATGTAGAAAATATCTTTGGTGGAACAAAACTTATTATTCCTGAGGACTGGAATATTAAAATGGAGGCCACCTCAATTTTCGGAGGATTTGAAGACAAGCGTCCGGGATCCTCCCTTAGCAAGATTGATCCTTCAAAAACAATGATCATCAAGGGCACCTGTATTTTTGGCGGAGGTGAAATAACTTCGTTGTTCTAATTTAAAAGATCAGTACTCTGATAATTTATTCACATTATATGTGATTTTAAAAGTTCAAAATCTTGTTGAATCCTTATCAGGTTTATTTGATTTTGAAATTTTAATCATGATAGGGTCTAATTTTCATAAAATGGATGAAAAAAAAGTTCAGAAAATAATATCAAGTGATCGATTAAGAACCAACCTGCTGAAAAATGTCGAAATAAAGACACTCGCCCGGTTAGTCCAGGTCATTCCTCCCTGGATTAGTTCTGATATGCTTACATTCATAGGTTTTTTAGGCAGTCTCACCATTTTTCTTGGCTTTGTTTTAGCTTCATATATCAACAAAAGTTATTTGCTGTTGGGAATACTTGGTTTTGTGATCAACTGGTTTGGCGACTCTCTTGATGGCAGGATTGCATTTTTTCGAAATAAAATAAGAAAATGGTACGGTTTTACCCTCGATTTGATAACAGATTGGATTAACATCATTATCATGGGATTGGGTTTTATGATCTATGTGGAGGGAGTATGGCAATTTATTGGCTTTGGTTTTGTAGTGTTCTATGGCTGGTCCATGATCATTACGCTAATAAGATATAAAATTACGGGGGATTATATCATTGATTCCGGAATTGCAGGCCCCACTGAAGTAAGAATCCTTATATCAGCTGTTTTGATTGCAGAAGTATTTTTCAAAGGTTTCATAAATTATTTTTCTGCAATCATCTGTGTTCTTCTGTTTTTCGTTAATCTCTGCCAAACGATCAAGCTTCTTTCGCTGGCAAACATGAGGGATATAACAGAGAAAGAAAAGAGAGTGAATGGGAACCAATAAAAATACATTTTGATTTTGCAAAAAAGCAGGTGATGAGAAACCAAGTGCGGTAACCCGAATTCCTTCTGATTTAAAAGCTTCATCGATCAGATCGAAGGAGAGGGCGGAACTTAAAATTCCACTTCCAAAAGTCATGACATAAGCTATAATTGCGGCCATTATTTTTATAAAATAGGCTATAATCGAGGGAACTTATAACCATCAATTCCCATAAACCAGCTTAAAACCACAATGGTGATTGTATTGCTTTCCTCCTTCTATCTTTTGAAAAGCAAGTTTATGTTAATAGCTGATGAATTGTTGCCGATATCAATATTTGTAAAGATTATTTATGTGTATAAAATCAAATTTAGAATTCCTTTTAGATAATTTAAAGAATAATTAATATCCGGTAACGCCATTAAATTTATATTTGTATCAGTTTTTTTTCATAGGTTTAGTTAGGTTAGTTAGGTTGTTTTAATAAAGGATGGATCCGCCCGGATCCATCCTTTTCTTTTATTATTTATTCTGATTATTTTAACAGTAATTTTATGGAAGGAAATAAAGAAATGATCGAGATATTGTGTCTTCTTTAAATGTTGGTTGCCGGAGACGAATGATGGTTTTTTTCTTCAGAAATCGTCATTTCCCCATTGCGCGGACGGCGCAGGAGTTCACCTAAAAGGCCGAGAATAACAGCCCCGATCATCAGGTATAAGGCTTCATTGATAGACCTTATTGAACCAAGCGCCACAAGCAATGTTGTAGCTGCGGCAGGCGGATGAGAAGCATGCAGCAATTTAGCTATCAAGAAAGTCAGAGCAATAGACAAAACAGCTGCCCAAACTCTTCCCATCGTTAATGATAGATCAGTAAGCATCACCGGGTGGCTGCCTACATTCAACAGTCCAACCATGAGAAATCCGATAATGAGTCCGATCAGATGACCCACTATCGTGTTATACCATCTTGCTGTAGGATTGGCGGGCATTTCACCAATCAGATAGGCACTTGGACCAAGGCTTGGAAATAAAATCGGCCTTCCAACTCCAACACTGAACAATCCCACTATGAGTAACAAAATACCGGAGACTGTTGGTCCCCATATCTGTTCAGGAATTGCAGCCAAATTCGGTTTCCTGGGTTTTGAAGTTTTGACTTCTGAACCAAAATCGGGAGGAATATTAACCATAAGGGAAGCACGATATTTGATTTGATTCGTGATCCATTCAACCTGACTGAAAGCCTGATCTTCAAAATCGGAATAAGTTTTCTCCATTATTGTATCTTTCATGGCTGCAGCCACCTGCTTGAGAATTATATAATCTGTTTGAACAGATTTTGCCAGTATTTCCAAATCCTGAAGATCCTGAAGTAACCCCATTGTCCCCGACCTATTGCCATGAAACAAACTGCTACGCAGTGTTTGTGAAGATTCACTTTCCTTTTCGCACTTTTCTTTAAATACAGGCTCTAATGTTTCAATATGACCTTTACACCATACAGCCATTTTCCGACAGTTTTCACGAATTTCAAATTCGTTATCATGACGATTAGCAACCTCCTGAAAAGACTCAGCTAATTGTTTTTCATCAGAGTGCACCATCCCTAAGAAAATTGGAAACATCATATCTTCCTTTCTTTTAAGTTATTTTGATTTTAGCAGCTGTATATTTGAAGAACGGTTGTTCGGTTACCGAATTATAACTCTTAATGGTTGATTCGTGTACTGCAGGTTTGTGATCCGGGTGATTCCAATAACCATAATGAAATGGTATAAGAAGAAATCCTGATGGATTGTTACCAAATTTATCCTTAACCTGAACTTTTCCCCTTTGAGTGCGTGCTACACAGATACCTGTAAATGGGTTCAAGGTATTGGTTTCTTGATGAAAATACCCTGACTTCTTCAAATCAATTTGCTCTTTCATAGGATTCTAATAAAAGACATCATGAAAATAAGAATAATCGATGAATTAATATTATACATCGATTATTCTTATTTTTTCATAAAATTTTATTGATCTGAAAAACTAATTCTCGCTAACAGCCAGACCAAATTCATTCCCATTATATAACATGTAGTGTTCGTCATCACAATTAAAAACATGCGGATAACAAATAATTTTGGAATCCCAACCATCTTTGGTTACATCGATTCCACCCTGGGAATCATCCCCGGTTCAGCTTTGAAGATCATCTGAATAGGCTATTCTTGTCCTGTAAAATTTGGGCCTGATTTAGTTTAAAAACAACAAGATAGAGATTACATAGAATATTTGTGGGATTTATAAGAATAGAAAATACATGATCAGTAATAAAGCAGTAAAGAATCAGCCTGAAACCTGATTAGTCAGATAATTTTCAATGCCCATCTGATCAATCTGAGCACTTTGTTGCTCTGCCCAGTCAATGTGACCTTCTTCCATTACTATAATTTTGGTCAATAAATCCACTGTTCCTTGATCCTGAACCTCATGAGCCAGTTTGATGGCTTCATTGTAGGAATGAACCGCATCATGCTCATCCTCGTTGTCATTACTTATTATTTCCATGACAGTTTTACCAATTCGGATCTGTTTCAATACTGAAACCGTTGGTGCTGAATCAAAATAAAGAATCCTTTCAATAAGCCATTCAGCATGCTTCATCTCATCAAATGCCTGCTTCCTGATGGCCGAATGAAGCTTATTAAAGCCCCAGCTTTCGCACATTTCCGAATGAACCATATATTGATTGATAGCTGTTAGTTCGTCGGATAGTAATGAGTTCAGAACCTGTATTAATTTGGGATTTCCTTTCATAGAACTGTCATTTAAATTATTAAAAATTATTAAACTGATTTTAGATTACGATTCAAGCATGTCATTGATCATCGAATCGAAACAAAATTCATTTGCACATTTTGCATGTTTAGAAGAACGGTCAATATGATTGATGGCACTCAGGGCATGGTGGATTGCTTTTTCATGCTCGCCTGTATCATAAAAACTGGCTGCTCTTTTAAAATGTATCGCCGCTTTTTGTGCGTGTTCAGCGGCCTTCAAATGATGTGATGACCATATATTTTCCACGATTTATATTCCTTATAGATATTTATTCATTTTGTAATATATAAGGAAATCATTAAAAATGGATTACATTTTTTTGATATAAATTTACATTTTTCCCACTTTTTCAAATTGAACCATTCCCGACTAATTTAAAGGATATTCCTTTGTTTGGCCAAAACAAGAATAGTATCAGTAATTTGATCTATAGAAAAATTAGCACAATTAAAAGATAGGTCATAACAAATGTCATCACAGTTCTTTCCTCTGAAATAATCCCTGAAATTTAAACGTTGTTTATCCACTTCGATGACATGTTTTTGGGCTTCTGCCAGAGAAATGTTCTTTTTCTGACTGATGACCGATGCCTTCCATGAAAGGGGAGCCTCAAGATTTACGTGTAAAGATCTGGGAATATCTCTCGTGATTGCTCCGCTTCCTCTTCCTACGATGACCGTATATCCGTCGACAGCAATTTTCCGTATAACGTCACCTATTGCCTTCTTTACCATTTCGTTTTGGCCATAATAAGTCTCGGTAAAAGAAGATACAAACTCCTCAATATAACTTTTATGGCCTGCGACAATGAGTGATCTTATCTTTTCAGGTTGTAACCTTAATTCATGGGAAGCCAAACTAAGAATTTCCTTATTCACCCATTTCCATTCAGGGGTTTTCCCTTCCTCCCTGTAAATACGATTGATCTTTTCTGTTAACAATTGGGCCAGAGTCATTCCGGAACATCCGCATTCCCTTGAGATAGTAATTACAGGACCTGGCTCCGTAGGCTTTTTAAGTCTCGGTTCCATCCTTTCATTCAGATATTTCAACAGAAGATTCTGCATTTTATCTTATAAATTTTAATTTATCCTGAATATAAGATAAGATAAGAAAAAATAAAGATAAAATGAAAATTTATTTAACCAAAAAATGGATCAACTGGCATATTCCCGTCAGTCAGAATTCTTTACCCGATTTTTCAAAGTGTAATTTTATCCCTTACGATAAATGCATCCGGGAAACCTTTGCGGATAAGTTCCGGCAGATAAGTCTGTGCTTCTTTTCTTCCCGAGAAACCCTCTATACGAACCTTGTAGAAACCTTCTTCCTTAATGATTTTAATTTTACGGCCGGTTAATACAGTGAGTTTCTTTTGAACAGCCAGAGCATTGAGCTCATGAATAAAGGCACACGCCTGAATAACTATCCCCTGGTGATAAACTACAACGAAAGCGTCGCTGAATCCCTTAGCTATCATTTCAGGTAAAATGGAACTGGCCTGTATTCTGTCTTTAAAACCGGGAACCCTTACCTTATAAAGTCCTTCTTCATTAAGAATGATGCATTTCCGTCCGGTGACTTTCTCAACCTTTTTCAGTAAAGATACTGCATTCGCTTTTTTGGCAAAAGCGCCGACCTGAATTTCCGTTCTTCCCTGTACCAATACAGAATCTGTTTGACCATGGACCGGGGATTTTAGGAATGATTCAGAAATCGGATTGTCGATTGACTTTTTCTGTTTATCAGAGTCTCCAGTTAAAGCAGAATCCTTTCCCTTCAATTTTATTGATTTCACGTTGGAAGTATCTGTCTTTATGGTTTCAGGCATTGATCCTGATTTTGATTTCTTACCGGTATTCTTTTCCTGCCGAGGTGTTGAATAAAGTGTAAATTCCAATCCATCAATTACATCTCCGTCCCTGGAACGCGCTACATTTACAGGTAAAGATTCAGGAGAGACCGTCAAATCAATATTTTTCAGTTGCATGATTTTTTTCAACTGCATGGTGTCAATCCGAACTGTATATGAACCGGGAGCGAGTCCCAGTAAACTGAAATATCCATCCGGCTCGCTCAAGGTACTTCCCATAAGAGAATCATTTCGGTAAAAATTAACACGTATTCGGCCCATTCCTATCTTTTCATTTGATCCCTTTTCGTAAACAGTTCCAGATACTTCCCCCATTACAGCCACAGGAATTTCTATGTTTCTAAACTGATTAGCGTCCACAGTGATGGTCATACTCTGTTTTTTCAATTGCCAAGCTATATTTTCAAAACTATTCTTGTTCAGTTCTACGAAATAGCTTGTATATGGGATCAAATCGACTATCCGAATCGTAGTATCCCGCTCGCTGATTAAAATCTTTCCGCCATCAATGCGGAGGTTCAGACCCGCCACTTTGGGTTCATCAGAATCATGGTGTCCATTGCAATTAAGATCGAGAAATGGAATAAATGTGATAGCTCCCTTCCCCACGCTGGAACGGTTATCGGCACTCAGATAATTTGATTTTGGGTCAAACATAAGACTTCCCCTAGCCGATTGAACAAAACTGGTCATGTCATTGCTTTGTCTGGCGGAAAATCCTGTCTGGGCATAAGGGAAATCGTATCTTAATCCCATTTCAATGCTGTTGATCCTGCTCTTGTAATTCTGTTCATAGGATAAATTCAGAAAGCCATGGTTAAATAGAGGTTTCTCAAAATTAGCTTTGGTCGAAATAATCTGATTTGATAAATATTCATATTGAACCTGGGGAGTAAAAACAATTTTTTTAGGAAGTCTTAATGCCAGAGAAAGATTACTGTAAACAAATGGATTTGATGGATCAGTAAATAGACCATAAGTCGTAAAATTAGTGCTTACTCCATATAAAACCCCGGAAAGAAGTAATTCAGCGTTGGTATTTTTTAAATTTTCCATGACAATCTGATTGATTGTCAGCCTCGAATAAGCAGAAAATTTTTTGCTTTTTACGGGAATAGAGATAATGGCTTTACGTTCTTCCAGGTAATTGTATATAATAGCCTTTTGTCCTTTTTTATAGTTGATGTAATTCAATTCAATCTGTAAATTGGAAGGCATACGATAACTTAAAAGACTTTTGAATCTGACATTTTGAGTATATTCACCCATAAGAAGTAAACTATTTCCCAAACGAAGAGAAGTATTTACAAAAGGCATTGAACTCCCGTTTGTGACCGAAGAGAGATATTCCACTCCACCTCCTATAGTCATCCTTGGGGTCAAGCCGTAACTCACTATTGCTCTTGAAAAACGGCTATTCAGAGAATCTTCAACAAATCCTGCACTCATTGAATACTCCAGTTCCCTGGCTGGTAGAAAATTGAAAGGAATACTGATATTTACCTCTCTGGATTTTTCTTCGCCCCACGGTCCATAAAAACGGAGCATAACAGCCGAATTCCCATAAACAAGGGGAACTTCAAATTTAAAAAAACCATTGGCATCAGCTTTTACATAATCAACCAATACGCTGTTTACGTATAATTCTACAATCCAGTTAGGCTCCGTGATATCACTCAGGGAATAGGTTCCAAAAGAACGGCGGTATGTAGTGGGAGTATTGGTAAATTGAACTCCTACGATGGGATTAAAAATAGAGGAAGTAACCTGAGTGGAGATTTTCCCGGCCATAGTCTGACGTAAGGCACGATGATCATTATTGACAAAACGCCATAAATAATATTGTTCTTTCTCCGTAAAAGGAGCATTTTTATTGTAATTCAAAGAAATATTTGTTTCACCTCCTGCAATAACCGAACCAAGAGTAAAATTAAATCTCGCATCACTCTTTCCCTTTACTTGCTGGGTTGAAATTACCGACCAATCTGCCATTCCAAGAGAAAAGAATGGATAATTCCTATTGATCGTAGTGTTAAGTTAATTTTGATATGACGGTTTAATTGTGTAGCTTTACCGAAAAACACATGGTACTTTATACAATTAAATTAAGCAAGAGTGAAGTTGAAGAGCTCAATAAAGTAATCAATAAAGGGAGCCATACTTCACAGGCCTTTCGTGCAGCGTATATTTTATTGAATTGCGATAAAGGCAAGTTCGCATCCGATGCCGACATTAAGAACATGGATATATGCAAGATTTTGCGGGTTGGAGAACGGACCATTGACCGAGTCAAGAAAAAGTTCATTGAAGAAGGTTTTGATAGTGTTTTGGAACGACGGGCATCGCCACAGAATTACACCAAAAAGGCGGATGGCGATCTTGAAGCAAAATTGGTGTCGCTCTGTTGCAGTGAGCCTCCTGAAGGATTTGCAAAATGGTCGCTGAGGCTTTTGGCCGACAAGATGGTTGAACTGAGCTATATTGATTATATCTCACATGTAACAGTTGGCAAGATTCTAAAAAAAACGAACTTAAGCCTTGGAAAGTAAAGGGCTGGGTTATTCCTCCGGGACAAAGCAGTGAATTTGTAGCTAATATGGAATATGTCCTGGATATTTACAAGCTGCCGTACGATGAAGATTATCCGGTTGTTTGTATGGATGAATCACCAAAACAGTTGATCGAAGAAGTTGCTTCAACACCGATCAAGCCTGGACAGGAAGCCCGATTGGATTATGAATACATCAGACATGGAATGGTCAATATTTTTATGGCAAATGAACCGTTAAAAGGTAAAAGACTGGTTGAAATTACGGAATACAAAACAAAAAAAGACTGGGCCAAATTTATGAAGCGAATAGCCGATGAGATGCACCCTACTGCGAAAAAGATCAGATTGGTCATGGATAATTTCAAAACACATGATGCCTCTGCTTTTTATGAAACATTTGTGCCAGAAGAAGCCAAACGGCTCTGGGATAGGTTTGAGTTTATTTTTACACCAAAACATGGGAGTTGGCTAAATATGGCAGAAATCGAGCTTCACGTACTCAACGGACAATGTTTAAACCGGCATATTCCAACAATTGAGGAAATAAAATCAGAAGTAGAAGCATGGAAAAATCACAGAAACAATAAAACCGCTAAAATTAATTGGCAGTTTACAAACGATCAGGCTCGCATCAAACTTAAAAGACTTTATCCGTCAATTTTAAATTAACACAACAGTAGTATCAGCCTTTACTTCCCCTTTAAGTCTGGAGACATTGGCTCGCATTTGTTCCTGACGCATTTCACGGATCACAGGTAGTTCAAGGTCGGTAGTAAGGCTTACTGAAAGACTCCGAAAATTAAAAGTACAGGCAAGGCCAAAGATTTCCCCAAAATAATTAGATTTGAGATAAAGATTAAATTCCGTACCAATCAGATCTCCGGGTTTTAATTGATAAGTTTCACCTTGAAATATTATTTTGTTATGATCTTTATCTATCAGGTAAATTGCTTTCTGATTAAGGAAAAATCCAGATATAGAGTCGAGATCTTTAGAGATTGTATTCTTTACTTTTAGAAAATTAAAGACATCGGTTATTGGAAGATAGGCTGTTTCATCCTTGATAATCGTATTAATCTCCATCCCTCCAAACTTTTGTACATTAAAAAAGACAGGTATTTCATCGTATTCAACTACATCCTGAGTAAAGCCGGGAAATGGAAGGAAAACTAACCCCAGAAAAATACAAGTTGCAATTCTCCACCTGATACAAAAAAGATATATTTTGTACCAATTGACATTGAAGCATGCCTTTTTTTCTGTCATACATTATCCGGTTAAACGTTGAAAAAGTAAGGGTACTCACTTGAAATTAGTCTTAAAAGGGGGGAAATCATTTCAATCTTTCAACCTGAATAATTCTGAATATTTTAAATAATAAATGTTTTTCCAACTCCGAATCATAGAAATTTTATTTCAGTAAAAATGCCTTTTGATTTTGAACTTTAAAAATATTTTCAGGAATATTTACCAACAGTTATACAAGAAGTTATCAACATTTTTACTGAAAAACATCTGTTCCAGCTTTAAAACAGAATGAATAAACATAGAGACCTTAGGCCTATCGATGATTTGTTATAAACCTTTACGATATAACATTCATTTTATTCCTGGATGAAAGTAACGGTAAAAGATCCACTATAATTGCCCGCGGGATTTTCAAGAGGATTTCCAACAGTAAGTGTAGCTCCTACGTGAATAAACGAGGTTCCAGCCTGCTGATGAGTGGTTATAAATGGAGAGATTGGATTGGTTGGTCCAATGAGAACGCTCATTGAATGTGCTCCGTTCGAAAGAACAGTGTTACTCAATAGAACAGTAATTAATGTACCTGGCGGGGCTTTTATTTCAAAAATAGCCTCATTCCCCTGAGAACCGAGGGGAGGAAGTATCAAATTCCCTGTACTTGAACGCGTTCCATCCGGATAGATGATTACAGTTCCTCCGGAATTTCCCTGAATAATTGAACCAAAATTCAAGTTCTGGTATGTTATTACGCTCATTGGCCGAGGTGGTTTTTCCTGGGCATCAACTTGCAAATAAAGGAAAATCAATGACAAACCTATCGACACCGTAAGTATGAAAAACTTTATCTGATGTAGTTTTATGCCGAGGTTGATTTTCATCTTTTTTGAATTAATATTTTTTTCGAAAAAATCTTTTTTTCTGAAATTAATGATATTATGTAAATACCGCTACTCGGAGGTTCACCGACATCTATAGTCTCACTACCGAAAATTTCTTTACGGAAGAGCACCTGACCCTGCATATTTACCATTTGGAATATTTGTTTTTTATTTTCTGTCTGGTTAATATTCACTGTCCATGAACCACCACCCGCTGGGGTCATCGTGAATTTTTCAGCTTCAACAATAGGTAGTGGCTTTGTTAAAGGAGAATATGAAAATATAAGCGAAAACCGGTTTTCATGCACACCTGAATTCAATTGTGTTCTGTATTCAGGATAAAGTTTCAAATCCTGACAGATATGATTGGCTGCATCTTCCAGGTAAACACTCATTTCTGCGGGAATATTTACCAGATTTTTCACATTAAAATTAACGATTCCACTAATTTCTGTCTTAATGCCTAAAGGAATCCTTGTAACAGTATCAATGGGAGAAGGTATTGCGTCAATAGATAACTTTTTGGAATCTTTTGAAATTATATACAGGTTCGGAATACGAGTATCCAGATTCATTAGTTTTAATGCATCTTGTTCCGTGTCGAAAGATAGAGTTGATAGATCATTAAAATAAATGACTGCAGGATCACCTGATGCTTCAGATCCTCTAAAGCCGGCAATCAACCGAAGCAAAGGAGGGGTATTTAAATCAGCCGATTTAAATACCGGATTTAGATTATTCACTCTTATTCCGTTGTTGAAAATAAGTGTAGCATCTGTAGGATGGATTGTTGAAACATGGACAAAAAATCCCTGCATTGCAGGTATGATATTATTTGCTGACCCGTCACTTGAGATTCCATTAATATATGAACTGTAGGTCCCCAGGTACTGAAGCGAATCATTGGCTCCTGCGTCAGCTCCTGGACTGCTGGCATTGAAATAGTAAACAGCATTGTCTATGTTGGTTTTAGTCCAACCCGAGACTGCATCCCAATCTATTGGTGAGGGATACGGATTTCCTACAAGATTAAATCCCATTGTATAGGGTTTATCATTGTTTGTAAGCGTTAAAGGTTGAAGCGTTCTGTTGTTTACAACTCCGGTTAGGCTTACTGTCACAGGAGATGTTGATGTTCCGAAATTAACAGCATAGCTATGCATCGGATCCAATCTCCCCGAAGAATTTGTATAATTTATCCACCCTGAAGAAAGCCTGTTCTCATCATACTCGTATATAGTTGCAAAAGAGGAAGCCAGATTTACATAAGCGGAGAATTGTCCGACTGTCGCTTCCTGGAACGGCGAACTGAAATATTTATAGCCAAATCCCTTAGGAAGATAACGCTGCATCGTTAAGTTCCCGTAAATCTCTCCCGTGCCTGCGCCGTCAATAAGGGCGCTTTGCGAGGAGGTAGAAAGCAGAGTAAGATTCCCATTTGAATTGAGCGTACCATTGCAAAGAATAATGCCCTTTAAAGTTTCTCCTGAAGTGACCATGGTAGCTGTACTTCCTGAGGTGATTTCAAGATTATTGAAAAGGGTAGGTGATGTTCCGCCTATAGATTGTGTTGAACCGGTAAAAACAATTTTACCATCATTATGATTAAAGATACCATTATTGGTAAAATTAAGCACTATGTCCATTGTTCCCGAAAGCGGAGCATTCAATGTACGCGAACTATTAATGACAAGATTTCCGAATGTAGTAACCGATGATCCGCTGATTAACGAAGTTCCATCAAAGGTTATTGTACCGCCATTGTGTATAAAAGTGCCATTATTTGACCAGTCACCCTGAACAATTAAGTTGTCATTCAGCTTCCCGGTCATTGATTTAGTTGAATTTATGGTAATATTATTAAAAGTAGTAACAGATGTCCCGGATATTAAAGATGAACCACTGAACATTACATTTCCTGAATTATGGATAAATGTGCCGTTATTTATCCAGTTTCCGGCTATATTGAATGTTGAGGAGAGTGGTCCGGTAAGTGATTTTCCTGTATTTATAGTTATATTATTAAAAGTAGTGACAGAAGATCCGGATATTGTAGTTGTACCATTGAACTCAGTGTTTCCATTGTTATGATTAAACGTACCATTGTTAATCCAGTTACCTGTCAGTATAATTTTATTAGATCCTGATGCAATAAAAGTACTCCCGGTCCCGTTTGAAAGATTTCCATTAATTACGATATCAGCATTAGTCATCTGCTTGGTCCCATTCCCAGTCAAAACAAGATTATTATAAACAACCGGAGATGGGAAAATCGCTGCTCCGCTTGTATTATAAAGTTCGACTGTTCCGCCTCCGTTTGAATTAAAAATGGAATAATCTCCTACCGGGAAAACAAAATTCCCTGAAATGGCCGGACTCATTTTTAATGTTCCCGTACCAGTAACAGTTCCCAGATCGTGACCTGTATTGGCGGCAAGATCAAGAGTGCCCTCAAGCACCACAGAATAAGCATTCCGGAACGAACCATTAGCTAAGACTGTGTGTCCTGATGCAATAACAACAGGCTGACCATTTGGATAAGAAGACGCTGCAACGCCGCTGTGAGATTCCGTTGACCACGTATTGACATCATTCCAATTTCCCCCCAATGTTGCATTCCGGCTGTAGAAGATCATAACAACTCCAAATTCGCTTGTTTCTCCTGCAGTGAAATCTCCGTCTATGTAATTTACAGCGGTAAAATTGGCTGTATGAAGTGATGTCGAAACGGTGGTAAAAGAGCCATAATCCCAATTTGCTGAGAAATAATGTCCCGCATCATATAAACTCTCATTCCCTGTAACATCTCCTGAAACATAAGAGTAGGTGTGACTTACTGTCAAAGCACTAAAACCTGTTTTTTTTACGTTCCAGTAATAATTTAATTGTTTATCCAGCGCATTAGTTGTTCCAGGATGTTTAGAGTTTACGGGTACAATGGTTATCGCTCCCAGCGCCGTATTTGAAGTGACATTCAGACGGGCAGGAGTGTATTTCCCTACCACACCTATAGGGAAGGTATAATCAAGAGCTGAAGCGGGATATGATTTCTGGACCCCCTGATCGGCCACCAATCCGTTTAATCTGATATAGCTTGTCGCGGAACTCCCGGAAGTAGCTGAGGCGGAAGTGTTTGAAAGTTTTAAAAGATTACTTCCGATATCCAACATCTTTGTATTAAAAGTCAGAATTCCTGTGATTTCCTGAGAAGCGATCATTTGAACATCATAGGAGGGATTCAGCTTTAAATTGCCAAATTTACCAGTTCCGTTTCCAGACAATATCTGTACTCCGGCGCCCACTAAATCTATCCGGCCCGTTCCTGAATGAACAGAGGAATTGCTGATATTTCCAACTACAGAAATAATATTTCCTCCATCAGTAAGTGCTCCATTTGAAAGGGTAAGATCACTATTTACTCGTATTGCCGTATTCGCTGAAAGTGACACTGCACCAGAAAAATTTGTGTTATTTATTACCAGGTTGGCGAAGTTGGTCAAGTTTCCGGCCACACCAGTTATCAACTGATTGGACCCTGAACTGTTGAAAGTTGTTGTCTGAGTCAATGAACCCGGGCGAAACCCCCCTGTTGTAATTCCGGTGCCAGCTCCTGTATTTAAATTGGAAAGATTACCTCCGATTGTTAGATCAAGACCATTTGAATTAAATGAAGAGGTGGCGTTAATCAATAGATTACCAAGAATTGTCAGATTATTTATGGAAACAGAAAGAATTTTTGGATTTGTGGTCCCATCAATTGTAAGATTATAGAGAGGAACTGATGAATTGAGTGTGAAATTTTGATTGGCAACTTCAGTAGATGAGTTTCCAAAGATGATTGTACCGCCAGTAACATTTGAAGCAGCAGGAACAATGTATAAATCGTTAAAAGAAGTTCCTCCTCCCCTGACAATGGTTAATGAACTTGAAGAAGACATTTCGAATATACTTCCTGTATTAAGTATTTCCAGTTTTGCTCTTGTTGCCAGTAAATTACGTCCATTAATTGTTACCGAACCGGAGCCCGATTGTCTATAAATAAGTGATCCAGTACCACTTGAAATGTTTCTGCGAATCTGGCCGTTAACGAAAAGATTACCTCCCTGCACGTCGATAGTAGGAGTACCGGTTCCGGCATAAACGATGTCATTATTATTATTATTGGCCTGATTCCCTACCGAAATGCTTCCGGATTTAACTTCAATTTTACCTGCAAGATCTACATCTGCCAAATCATCTGCAGTGGTAGATAACAGAATTGTTCCTCCGTTTGCCGATAAACACGCGGTGGCGGGTATTGATAATCCCATAGCAGATAATGTCACGGATAATGGGCTGGTCAATCTGAAAGTTCCGTTTGAAAGTAAAAGAGGGGCTGTATTGTTGGAGAAACTAAAAACAGTGGATGTAACATCCAGTAATGGAGACATTGAACTTCCCTTGTTGACTGTTATGGAATAAAAGTCTGTTATTCCTCCCGTTCCAGAAATCACTGCGTCGGTACTCCCGTTAAATGTCACATTACACAAGCGGTTACTTCCAACACTCATGTCAAAGGTCCCGTTATTGGAAAGATCACCTCCAATCATGAGACTGTTGTTTACAGCAGTTCCGAGTGTTGAAATATTGAAGATCGCACCTGAAGAGATAAAGATATTCTTTTCAACAGTGGCCATTTGTGCAGTATTATTCTGAAAAAATAAATTGCCACCTGTAATATTCAGGTTATTTTTAATATTTATGTTCTTTGTACTAATGCCGTTTAATCCAACCAATCCTGTTGCTGAGCTACCGGAAACAGTCATATTGCCTAACACTGTTAAATCGATGTCAGGCATAGTTATCAGTCTTCCTGCTTCAGGACTTAATCTCAGGTTATTATAATTTGCAACGGGAAAAGAAGATGGAGCTGCTGAGATAACAGGTAGGGTAAAATTCTGCGTACCGGTGGTATAATATTCAACTGTTCCACCTGAAGCCCCCAGAAAAGATCCGAAATCACCGGCTGGGAAAACAGCAACAGAACCATTGGAGGAGATCTTCAATGTTCCATCGCTTCCCGAAAGTACATTCCCAAAGTTATTTCCGATGGCAGTTCCTAAATCCAATATAGACCCTTGTTCCAAAGACAGGCTTCCGGCAGCAGCATTTCCTGTGGTGACCGTAACGGCGTGATTATACGTTGCACCATCCCCAATGTAAACAGGGTTGTTCGCAGTTGGAATACTTGTAGCAGCCGTTCCGCCAAATGCAACTGTCGACCAGGTAGAAGGTGAATTCCAGTCTCCGCTTGCACGGCTGTAGTAAGTAAGACTCGCCCCGAAACAAGCCGGTATTCCTGCAGTATAATCACCTCCAAAACTATTGCTGCTAAAGAACCAGATCAGGTTAGTTGTTTCATCAACCAGTGCAACATCATTGGTAAAGGTCCAGGATGGTGGGTGGTATTTCCCAGGAATATAACTTGGACTATCTGTCAGATTGCCATAATTAAATATTAATCTAACAGAACCTGCCTGAATACCTGTAAATCCCGATTCTTCCACTTTCCAGTAATAATTGAATCCGGAAGGATCAGTTAACAGAGGATGTTGAGAACTGACAGGTTTTACCGTTACAGCGCCATAACCTGATGGCGTTTTATCGATCCGGACTGTGGCAGGCGTAAAATTTGTTCCCGTTCCGATAGGATATACAAATGCTATGGTATCATTAAAAATTTTCTTCATTCCTCCATTTGAAACGGCTCCCGCAGTTTTTATAAAGCGGGAATTGCCAGTTGATCCTACAACTGTCCCAAGTTTATCAAGTGTTAACAGATAATTTGAAATATCAAATATCCGGTCATTTGCTAATGTGAGATTTCCGGTTATCGTAATATCCGTTGCAAGTGAAACCTGGACTGATCCTGCAATCCCATTGGTATTGGTAAGTTCAAGATTTCTGAACTTGCCGGTACCATTACCTGAAATAGTCTGAGAACCATTGGTCTTGTTAAGAGATATTTTCCCTGCTCCCTGGCAAATACCATTGTTGATCACATTACCTTTTACAAATATATTTTTACCTCCGTCGGCAAGAGTGTCCCTTACAACAGTAAGATCGTTCAGCACATTGAAATCGTTATTCGTTCCGGCGAAGATCAAAGTTCCAAGTGTTTTATTTGAAACAAGGTTGTATAATCCATTCGTAATACTGCCATCATTCCAAAGATAATAATTACCTCCTCCGTTAAAAGTTGTTGTATTTGTACCGGGAGTATAAGTCCCCCCACTATTAATTGTAAAATTTCCGGCTACTGTAACTGGAAAATTTCCTGTTCCAGCTGAAAGTTCAGCATTGGCATCAATCGTTAAATTATTAGATACAACCAGACTGTTTAAAAGATTTACTGTCGATTTACCCGAAGTTGAGGAAAGTCTTTTAATATAAAGATTCCAAAAGTTTACAGTTGAATAAATATCTATTGATGGAGTATTGGCCGGATTAGTTTCAAAGGTAACAGTTCCGCCAGTGACTGAGTAGTTGCCAGAACTAGCGTTGACATAAAAACCGTTACCCCCTGATGAACTTCCTGTATTTCTGTCACGAAAGATCAGCTCACCGCCACTCATTATAAAAGAGGAATTTGAATTGGAAATATCAAAGACAGCATAATCGGCCAATTCACCTGTTTCTGTTTCATCACCCCTTACAATAACTGTTCCTCCTGTTTGTCTGTAAGATGCTTTACCAGCTGCAACTCCTTCTCTGAAGACGCTTGTATTAACTAATCCTCCTTCGAAAATTACCTCTGCAGTTGAGGTAGGGGTGTCCCAAAAAATAAATCCCGCACTGTTTCTGGTACCGAAGAAACCATCGGATATTCTAAATGTTCCATAAACTGAAATCGCCTGATACGAGTTTGTGGTCAATACGCCTGTGGCACCTGTTGGGGCCTGGGGAAATCCAGTATTCGCGGTAGCCGTAGTATATACCGTCACGTCTGCTCCAGCAATCCAAAGCATGGCATTTCCCCCAATGGCATAATCTCCGTTTCCGTTTGTAGCATCACCTTCGGAGAGCGTAGGTATCATTATTGCACCAGTCAGTTTTAAAGTACCGTTTTTTATAAATAAGGATTTTCTTACCTCGGGATTATCTGCAGTAAAAGGGGTGGTTTCGGCACGGCCCAAAAGCAGTGGTCCGAAAAGAGAAAAATTTGCGGTTCCGGAAGAATTGACGGTCAGCGTGTAGGTTTTGTCATTGCCTTTGTCGATGACCAAATTATAAAAATCAGTCCGCCCGTTTAACGTGGCTGTATTGTCGGACATTCCTGTAAAACGAACTGTAACAGCGCCATTAGTAGCAAACGATCCATAAGCTGGTGCCGTAAGATTGGTGAATCTCACACTCCCATTATTTGTAAAATTTCCTTTGATTATTAATTCATGGAAAATTGAATGGTATTGTCCAACCGGAGGAATATTTCCAGGGAGGGTGTAGCCAGTTGTATTTGGATTTCCTGTTCCGGTAATAATACTACCGCTGCTCTGGACAGTAAGGTCCCCATTAATGGTAATAGCCCTTTTTACATTTGTAGCATCATTAATTTGTAAAGTACCTTGATTGACTGTAAGATCATTAATTGTCAGTGAAGTAGTGCTTCCCACCGGAACGGAAATTGTCCCGGATATTTTGCTGATAACTATATTATAGAAAGTCTGACTTGCGGCAGTCCCCTGAACAGCTTGCGATCCGGTACCATTAAAGGTTACTGAGCCATTCCCGCAATTAAAAGTACCTCCGTTATTAACCCAGTTGCCACCAATGTCAATACCATAATTAGAGGTGTTAACATCCAGGATTGTTCCCGTGCCTATACTTAGATTTGAATTTATTGTGGCAGGCCCGTCTAATTGTTTTGTGCTGCCGGTGCTCACATTCAAATTATTATAAACGAAGGTTTTAACAACCTGATTTGCTGAACCATTGTAATCTACAGTACTTCCAGTGACAGTATAGAGTGTATTTGTTTGTGTTGGTAAAAATATGCCTGAGATTCCAATTGTCCCGGTGTTTGCAAGAGTCACTGTTCTGGTTCCATTAGGGCTGATAGTTAAATTTCCATAATTAACAGCCGAAACCGTCTGATTACCGGCGCCGATATACTCAACTGTCAAATCAGTAAGGGTCTTATTGTTAATGCTATACTGAGAAATAAAATCGGGTGTAGCAGATGTTCTTGTAACCTTGATTGTTCCGTTTCCGGTCATTGTTCCTGTTCCACTGATAACTACACCGGCGGCAGGAGAGATAACAGCTCCGTTGTTGACTGTCAGAGTGCCGGAAACAGACAAATTGCTATTCACGGTTAAATCAGCTGTTGTATTTGATATTGTAATGTTAATAAATGCTGTTGAGGATGTTCCTCCAATAGACTGAGCAGAGGTTCCATTAAAAGTTACCAATCCGGACCCTTGTGTAAATGTTCCGCTGTTGGAAAAATTCCCGGCAACATTCAAGGCTGGATCGTTTGTGTTCCCATTGTAAGTGGCCCCAGTATTTATGCTTAGGTCTCCTGAAACATTTAAAGTTCCGGAGGCCATTGTTTTAGAGGCACCTTCCAAGGTCAGATTTGAGTACGCAGGTGTGGTGGGGACATTCTGAACAGCAGTCGCATCAAATACGATTGTCGTCCCTGTGATGATGTTTCTGGTCGTAAAGCCCGGGAAGGTGGTAGCGCTGGTTCCTCCTATTCTGAAAGTGCCAGAAGTAAGATTTAATGTTCCGGTGCTGGTTACCTGGTATCCTCCGTCATCAAACAAACTGTTTGGCACATCATCTCCGATTGTAAGAGTAGTGACTGTTGCAGCCGAAGTAAGTTTTAACCCCGAAGCATTATTGCACTTTAAAGTATAGAAAGTGTAGCCCTTGGTGGTCTGGGCAGATGAACCGTTGAAATTAATCATACCCGTCGATGCCGTTAAACTTCCTCCGCTTAAGTCCCCCAGTATATTTAATACTCCTGAACCGGTAAATCTGATCTGATTACGCGTTCCTGTCCCAAGCATTGCAATATTCCCATTCACTGTTACTGTTCCGGTAGAAAGTGATAAAATGGAACTCCTGTTACTATTGCCGGTATCACTTATTGATAATGAACCACAAGTCAGGGAACCGGCTCCGACTGCGATAGTTTTGTTATCCCCGCTTCCTGTACCGGCATTGATTGTAACTGCTCCGGAAACGGTAAGTGAGTTTGATCCGCTGATTGTTAGAGTAGTGGCAGTTCCCCCAGTCGCAATGACAAGACTTGAACAGGAACCATCGACATCTACGGCGATTGATGCAGCGTTCGCGATTGTGACCGCGTCACCTGATCCAACGCCCTGGGAATTGTAAGCAATTGCGGTCCGGGCTGCCGGAGCGCCTGATACCAGAGTTAAATGTGTATCATCAGCAATGGAAGCAACAGTCCCGATAACTACATTGCCGGTTGTTTTAATTATATTCCCGATGCTTATTTGTGATGTGAATAGTGTTCCGGCGCCTGTAACGGCGGTAGAGCCGTTTGCTACAGTTATTGTTCCTGTCCTGGTCGTATTAGGCCAGGCAGAAGCGCTCCAGTTACCGGATGTAAGACTTGTTATGTTAGCTGCATGTATTCCGGTAAATAAAAAAGACAACACGGCACTGATTAAAATAAATTTCAGGAAGTGCCGTTTCATATTCATGGAGTAATTGTTGGAGACTAATTCATTTTAAAGAGAGATCCGCTTCTGCAAACTTTTCAGCTTTGGTATCAGATTGCGAGGAATAGGTTAAATGCAAAGATCCGGTATGATAATTGACACCTGCCTTTTTATCAAGGTCCATCACAAAAATTCTTTTCTCATTCGGGGTATATACTGCAATACCTTTTACTGTACCTACTGTAACAGGTTTCCCTTGCTGGGGAATATAATCAACTTTGACGTCTCCATAAACGGACATGTTCCCAGTGCGGTTAAAAGTTATACTTAACCTGGCAATGGTATCATTTATAACATTGATTTTCAAATCAGAAAGAGTTGTTTTCATTGTTGATGGCCCTGTCCGGATAATAACAGGGATGGTGATCCCAAAAATCGGAACAAGTTTTACAGATATAGATGAACTATCCTTAACTGCTTTTTCTTCTCCTAAAGCTGTTTCCTTGGGAACTGATCTGAAGTATACATGTGAACGATATTCTCCCGGTGCTAATTGGTCCGTCCGGGTCAGCTGCATTTTAACTACCTGTGCTTCATTTGGACCAAGGGTTACACTCCGAGGAAAAAACCGGATGTATTTATCCGCAAAATTCTGTCCGGGATCAGGAGTGGTGATTTCTTCAAATAAGCCATCTTCCTTCATCCGGTACTGTATGATTGAAACATTATATCGTGCAGTATCCTGTCCGGTATTGGCTAAATTCAGCTCTTCAGTTCTTTTTAGTCCCTCAAATACAACCCTGCGGGGAGTGATCAGCAAATTCCCTTGCCCCATCACTTCAGTTGATGAAATTACTGAAAGAATAATCAATCCGGATATAAATAGTTGGCGATAAACAGGGGTCTTAAAAAGTACCAATTCCCTTAAAATACTGAATCTGTTCATAAGTTTGGGTTTAATCAAATAATTCCTTCAAATATATACAAAAAACATATTTGTTAAATTATTGATCAATCTTATTATATCCTTATAAAATTGAAGTTTGAAATTGCATTAATTTTCTGATCTGCTCCTAAAAAATTGCGCTTCAGTTATATTGAACCACCACAGTGAGATGCCCGATGTAAGACCCTTTAGCCGGATAATCGGTAACACTTGCTATCCCATTTAACAGTAAGGTCTGAGAGCCGTTGGATGAATAGGACAATCCCGAATGAACTGAAGCTGGTTCGATAGTAAAGAAATTTCCTGAATTATTTGAAAGAATAGTTTTATGCAAATCGATGCAACAGGCAATATCTTCACCGGCAAATATTCTAACCGCTCCCACATTGAGCAATTCACGTTCCAAAGATTTATTTTGCTGAAGTTTTACAGGAATAATCTGTTCGCTCCGAAGTTCGGCGCCATTGATGATTTTAGATGATGCATGTGCTGAATCAACTACTTCGGCTGTAATATGGGCCAGAACCTTTATCTGACCTTTCACTTCCGACATTAATCCTGTCAGCATTATAGTAAGAAAAAATACAAAAGCAAGTTTAGAGGTCATTGATTTAGCATTAGTTTTCTGAATTCTGAAGGATTTTACCTGACTTTCAATTATATGCAAAAGTGATTGAATAAGTTCCGGTATATATACCAACGGGATTATCAATCATATTTCCAACCCGAAGAGTTGCACCGACATTAACTGATAATGATCCATCGTTTAGTACTCCCACTCCTAATCCAGCCTGAGGGAATGATTCCCAATTATAAACCTCCATTGTTTTAGAGGTTGTGGCATTCGTCAAAATGGCCGGCCCTGTTGGTAATGTAATTGAAACAGTGGCTTCATATTGACCGGTTATATAAAAACTTGCAGCATTGTGTATTCCACCGCTTAAAGCAACAGTTCCTGATGATGAACGTACTCCCCGTGGAGTCAGTTTTACTTCACCACCAGCAGTCTCCGGTGAAAAACGTCCAAAATTAAGTTCAGCAGTTTCCATGGCCGTTAGCGCCTGTATGACTTCTGCTGTAGCATGAGCGCTGATACTTGCCTGTGCCTTGGCTTTGTGCAATGGTATCAGCGTCAACAAAGCAATACTGAAAATTATCGGGACGACCCTTTTCATTATGCTTTTCATTTTCATTATTCTTATTCTATTCAATTTAACTTATAAACCAATCTTATCAAAGATAATCAATTAAAACCTTTTGAAAATTGATCAGTTGTTTTTTTATTTAATTATAATTCACTGTTACCGTAAACGGTGTTATGGATGTATAGGTTCCTGCCGGTTGACTTGCTCCCACATTTAAAGTCGCTCCTAATCTTTAAAGTTAAAATACCAGGTTACTTGTAAGTTTTCTTACTATATTAAAACTTAGTAATTGACATTTGGCAAAATCATTCGTAATTTACTTTTACCTCAAAAGGAGTTGAGTTTGTATAAGTCCCTGCCACCTGATTTGCTTTAACATTCAATGTTGCACCAACATTCAAAGTTTGTGTTCCTGTACTCAGCGTACCTGTTCCGTCTGGATCACTTACAAAACCAGTAACATCCATAGTTTCGTGTCCAGTTCCGGTAGTATTTGTAAGTACATAAGGCGCAGTTGGAAGAACAATTGAATAAGTTCGTGACCCGTCTCCACTAACTGTAAACGAAGCAGCTGTAACTCCACCGCCTATTGCTTTTATCCCTAAAGAAGGAGTACGGGTTCCGTTGGGAGCTACTTCGACTGTTCCGGCAGTTCCACTGGCACCAAGAGTTCCGAAATTCAACTCCCCATTTCCATTTTTTACGATATTAATTGGAGTGATCATTGTTGCAGTAGCAGTTCCCGTGGCTGTTGACTGTCCAAAAGAAGTTGCAGTGAATCCAATAATTGCAATTGTAATTACCAGTAATGTTCTAAGAGTTTTCATCGTTTTTTCGTATTAAATTTTAGTATTAGTTTTTTATTTTTCGTGTTCGACTACTAACCAACATAAATCATGCCATAAATGTTATTAACGGATATTAACTAATTGTGACAATTGATGGTTTATTTATAATACATTGACTGATAGATTATAGACATACTTTAAATGAAATTAATTTAAATATCAATAATTTTAATTTTATATTAACTTAACATTGAATACTTCCTCAAAACAGCCTTACTTTGAAAATAAATTTACCATTTGTAAAAAACTTTTTCCAGATTGAATTTTGTATAATGGATTTTCTACGATCAAGAAAAAATGATGGGGTTGACCATTTTTAATTTACTTATGGTTCTTCATAGAAATGCATACCTGATTTATAGAATGTCCCGAATATTTATATTTTGATTTTAATCCTTCGAGTTTATTTTAAAAGCGCTATTTTAATTACTATTTGGATTCAGTATAAACGCTGTTTCTTCGCATTCAAAGCGAATATAGAGCGAACAAAGAGCGAACAAACTCCGGTTTAAAGAATGAGAATTGGCTGACTTTTCAATTTAAATTTACCATATATGCTGTCATTTCCCTGCCTTTTTCTTAGTGTCACATTCATATTGTTGATATTCAATTTATATGATGTATTTTTTGTCACAGTTTTGTCAAAATTGTATCCTTGATTTTGTGACAAAAGTGTGACAAAAAGTGTAACAAAATTTTGTTTTCTATCCATATATAATGCTATTTAGTAAAAACTTACCTTCATTTAGCCTGTGACAAATACTGTGACTCTGAAAAATAAGGTGGGCGTCCTCTGTAGACCAAATATCCAGATTGTTATTGATTAAATTTCCCTGTTTTGACTTAATTGGGTACTTTCTATAAACTGTATACAGGTACGCATTTCTGTGAAGAACCAAAAATAAATCATGAAAAGATCTGAAGAATTCATTTCACGATTGTTTTTACAAAGCCATTAACCGTGGGTTTGAATTAGATGTTTTCCAGTATCTTCAGCGGTTATGGGGTGTTTTTTTAGTAGTTATAGGGTGTTTTATTTACTTCTTTCATCACAATTAAAATTCCAGCCGTATATTTTTTATTTAATTATACGCAATAGTCATGGTGTAATTCCCCCTGTAAATTCCTGATCTCTGATCAGATTCCAGTAGAGGTGTTCCGCTGATCCGCATAATCCGCGTACCTTCCTGTTTTCCCGTTGAATTATTCTGTAGAGAAAAGGATGGATCGATGCCAAATCCATTGCCCTTTAAATCCTGAAGCCTGGTTGCCTGCATAAGAAAACTAAAGATTACGTCCTTGCCCGTATAAATGGTCATTGTTCCCAGATCCAAAGCTGCCTCCTCAACCGAGGCAGCTTTACCGTAATTTACACTGTTTTTGATGTTAAACTCCGAGACGGTTTGAGCAGAAGCGCTTACGGATTCAACAATTTCCGCAGATACATGACCGGTTGCCACTGCCTGTGAACGCACCTCTGTAATTACGGTGCAAGACAGTATCAAATAACAGACAATGTAGAAAATGGTTTTCATTCCATGTCAATTTTGCTTATATCAAAGATATGTATTTTTTACATAAATCACAAATATGTAAACATATTTTTTACATCGCACAAATTATTTACTTTAGCGATCTTTCGTATTGATCCATAAGACGGCTTTATCAGGCATTTCTTATTAAATCATTTCATAAATCAATAAAATACATTCCCGACTTCTCATCCGTATATTTTAATTATGATGTATCTGAATTCCAAACAGATTAAGGGCCTAAAAAATGATATCATTGAACTAAGGTATGAGTGCAAAAATTTAGTGCAATGAAATTTTTTTTACATTTTAATCTGAGAAGGCTTTCTTGTCAAATATATTTTTTTATAATTTTCAACTTAATCTTATATCTTCTTTTCATTTCTTTTTTATATTTGTTGATTATTTGCTTTTTAAAAAGGGGTATTGTTGGATTTTAAAAAGGGGTATTGTTGGATTAAAATCTGATCTTTTCAATCTTTTATTTTTGATATTCTAACCAAGAAAGTTTCTATGGAAAAAATATTAATAATTGATGATAACGTTCTGATACGTAAGTTACTAAGGGGAAATCTCAATAAAGTAGGTTATCATACAATAGAAGCCGAAGATGGTGAAACAGGGCTCGCCATGGTACGCAAGGAACATCCTGATCTGGTGATCACAGATTTTCAGATGCCGGGAATTGATGGGCTGGAAGTCTTGTCTGAGATACGCAAGATGAAAATCAGTCTCCCGGTAATTCTTTTGACCGCTTTTGGAGATGTTGTGCTGACAATCAAATCCATACAACTCGGGGCCTTTGATTATCTGGAGAAGCCTATTGACCCGGAAATTCTTAAATCCACTGTAGAGGCGGCTCTCAAATCAGTCAAATTAAGCAATAGTCTGGATAGCGAAATATATGAAGACGTCTCCAGCGAGAGTATGCTGGAGGACAATATTCTTGTTGGCAAAACTCCGCAAATGAAGGAGATATTCAAGAATATCGGCCGGATCTCTATGAATAAGGTAAATGTTCTCATTCAGGGAGAAACAGGGACAGGAAAGGAACTGATCGCCAGGCTGGTGCATTATTCAGGAGTCACACGCAACAAACCCTTGGTGATTGTCAACTGCAGTGCATTAACCGAAACTCTGCTGGAGAGTGAACTCTTCGGACATGTGAAGGGCTCATTTACCGGTTCAATCCGTGACAAGAAAGGAAAATTCGAGCTGGCCGGTGAGGGATCGATCTTTCTGGATGAGATCTCGGAAATATCACTCAACACGCAGGTTAAACTCCTTCGTGTGATCCAGGAACTTGAATTTGAAAAAGTCGGCGGTGAAGAGACCATACCGATGAAGGCCAGGATCATTGCGGCAACAAACCGTAATCTCGAGGAGCTGATCAAGGAAGGCAAGTTCCGTGAAGACCTGTACTATCGTCTGAAAGTATTTACCCTTGACCTGCCACCGCTTCGTGAACGCAAGGACGACATACGCGATTTGGTGATCCATTTTCTGCATAAGTTAAACAAACGTTTCAACAAGAACATAGTTAAAATAGGGGATGGTTTGATTGAAATGCTCCAGGGACATGAATGGAAGGGCAATGTGCGCGAACTGGAAAATACTATTCTTCAGGCTATTGTTATGTCAAAAAATGATGTGCTCGAGAAGGAGTCAATTATCCTTAATCAGCGGGGAACACCGATTTCAAACGGTCATAATCCGGAATTAATGAATTTACGTTCACTGTCCGATCTTGAAAAACACCATATAAAACGTATTCTCGATGAAGTAAAATGGAACAAAGTGGAAGCCTCCCATATTCTTGAGATCACCCGGCCCACGCTGAATGCAAAGATTGAGAAATATAACCTGGCACAATAAATTAAACGAATTAGAGGCCAGGTTACACGAAAGCGATAAGTGTAGTGATGATGTGTTGGTTTATCGCATTGATAACTTACATCTCATATCTTTTTTTATCTTTGTTCTGTTAATCGTCTGGCCGATGAAACTCATTTGTCTACTGATCAGTGTTTATATTCTTTATCTGGTGTCACTTCCATGTATAGACGGGCCCTCCTGTATAAACGATTCACAGGTCAACCAGACTCAGCCTCACGATCAGTCACACGACTCTGACCAACATGTCGATGGATGTTCGCCTTTTTGCATCTGCGCCTGCTGTAGTATCAGTGTGGTGCTCACGGCCTTTCATTTTGAAAGCACACCTTTCTTTTCACCTGTTCACATCGATTTTATTCTCAAAGAAGGGAAATCAGTAAAATATTTTCATCGCGTCTGGGAACCTCCGAAAGTTGCTTAATACACCCGTTGCATCAGCTTGCACAATCCATTAATATTTCGTTGAATTATTCAGGCTTTCAGGAAACCTGATGGTGTATTATTTTAATCCCTTTTATCAATGATTGAGAAAATCATAGGTTTTTCCATTAAAAATAAAGTTTTAACTGGATTATTTACCCTGGCACTGGTTGTATGGGGAATCTTCTCTCTTTCCTCTTTACCCGTGGATGCTGTACCAGACATCACCAACAACCAGGTGCAGGTAATCTCGGTGGCTCCTACCCTGGCCGTTCAGGAGGTGGAGCGATTTATCACCGCTCCCATTGAAGTCTCGGTGGCCAATATCCCCGACGTGATCGAGCTTCGTTCCATCTCGCGGCTCGGATTGTCAGTGGTCACCATTGTTTTCAAGGATGAGGTGGATATTTTCAAGGCCCGCATGATGGTGGGCGAACGTTTAAAAGAAGCCGAAAGTCAGATTCCGGGGGGACTGACAGAACCGGAGTTGGCTCCAATCTCCACCGGCCTTGGCGAAATTTTCCAGTATGTTCTTCAGCCCAAACCGGGTCTGGAGAAGAAATATTCTCCAATGGAACTGCGTACCATACAGGAATGGATTGTCCGGCGCGAGATGATCGGAACACCCGGTGTGGCTGATGTAAACAGTTACGGAGGTTTTCTGAAACAGTACGAGGTGGCCATCAATCCGGAGAAACTGCGCAGCATGGATCTCTCTCTTGCAGACATCTTTGAGGCGCTGGAAAAAAATAACGAAAATACCGGAGGGGCCTACATCGACAAGAAACCCAATGCTTATTTTATCCGTGGTATCGGCTTAGCTTCTTCTTTAGAAGATATCCGGAAAATCGTGGTAAAAAGTTCTGACCAGGGTCTCCCGGTTCTGATCAGTGATGTAGCTTCAGTACAGTACGGATCGGCTCCCCGCTATGGAGCCCTTGTGGCCGATAGCTCTGAAGCTGTGGGAGGTGTGGTGATGATGTTAAAAGGGGAGAATGCCCATCAGGTGATAGAAAACGTGAAGGAACGGATCAAAGTGATACAACAGAGTCTTCCTGAAGGAATTACTATTCAACCTTACCTCGACCGTACGGATCTTGTCAGCAGGGCCATCGGCACGGTAACCAAAAACCTTCTCGAAGGGGGACTGATAGTAGTATTTGTCCTGGTACTCCTTTTGGGAAATCTAAGAGCTGGTCTTATTGTTGCTTCTGTTATTCCCCTCTCCATGCTATTTGCCATCTCGCTGATGAAGGTCTTTGGCGTATCGGGTAACCTTATGAGTCTTGGAGCCATTGACTTCGGACTTATCGTGGATGGTGCGGTAATCATTGTGGAAAGCGTAGTTCACCGCATCACCATGAGCCGGCATAACCGTGATGTGAAGCTTTTAACCCAGGATCAGATGGATCAGGAAGTTTTCGCCTCTGCTAAACGGATGATGAACTCAGCTACTTTCGGACAGATTATCATCCTTATTGTCTATCTTCCCATTCTTTCCCTTGTTGGAATCGAAGGGAAGATGTTCAGGCCGATGGCTCAGGTAGTCAGTTTTGCCATTCTTGGGGCCATCATCCTGTCGCTCACCTATGTTCCGGTTGCCTCCTCCTTGTTTCTTAGCAAAAAAACAGAGCATAAACAAGGAATCTCAGAACGGATCATGTCCTTTATTCGAAAGGTTTTTGATCCGGTGTTCAATTTGGCCCTGAAAAGGAAAGTGGAGGTGATTGTTCTCTCTGTTTTGCTTTTTAGCGGAAGCCTCTGGATCTTTTCAAGGCTTGGGGGTGAATTCCTGCCTCAGCTCGAGGAAGGTGATCTGGCGGCAGGAGTCATGACATTGCAGGGTGGTTCCCTTTCCAATACGATGGAGATCGTTGAAAAGGCTAATAAAATTCTCCTTACCAATTTTCCAGAGGTCAGGAAGGCTGTATGCAAGATCGGTGCGGGCGAAATTCCCACTGACCCCACTCCCATGGAAACGGGTGATTACATCATTACACTGAAGGACAAAAGTGAATGGACTTCGGCCAGCACAAGGGAGGAGTTAATTGAAAAGATGCAGGAAAAACTGTCCGTCCTGGCAGGGGTTAAATTTGAATTCCAGCAGCCGATCCAGATGAGGTTTAACGAACTGATGACCGGGTCCAAACAGGATGTGGCCATTAAAATCTTTGGTGATAACCTTGATATCCTGGCTGAAAATGGTGCAAGAGTGGAGAAAATGATCAGACCGATACAAGGCATTGAAGATATTAACGTAGAGAAGGTCACCGGTCTTCCGCAAATACAGATTGAATACAATCGCGATAAAATGGCCCAGTACGGGCTGAATATTGCAGATATCAACCGCATGGTACGGACTGCTTTTGCCGGGAGTACTGCCGGGGTCATTTATGACGAGGAGAAACGTTTTGATCTTGTGGTCCGGTTTGAAAAAGAGTACCGCTCCGATGTGGATAACGTACACAATCTTTATATTCCACTTCCGCAGGGAGGACAGATCAGCCTGGATCAGTTAGCTGATATAAGCATAAAGGCGGGCCCGGCACAGGTTTCCCGCGAGAATACCAAACGCAGGATTACCATCGGATTCAATGTCCGCGGCCGGGATGTACAAAGCACGATCGCTGAAGTACAGAAAAAAATCAACAGTTCTCTCAGGCTCCCCTCCGGATATTTTGTAACTTATGGAGGGCAATTCGAGAACCTTGTGGCTGCCAGGAACAGACTGGCTGTGGCTGTTCCTGCCGCATTGCTGCTGATTTTTGTGCTTCTCTATTTTACTTTCCGTTCAATCCGGGAAACCCTGTTGATCTATTCGGCGGTTCCTCTTTCAGCCATCGGCGGCGTGCTGGCGCTCTGGATCAGAGGCATGAATTTCAGCATCTCGGCCGGTGTTGGATTTATCGCACTCTTCGGAGTGGCCGTTCTTAACGGCATTGTACTGATTGCTGAATTTAACAGGCTGGAGAAAGAAGAAGGGATGCAGAGTATTGAAGATCGTGTCCGGAAAGGACTGAGAACCAGACTGCGGCCGGTGATCATGACCGCGGCTGTAGCATCGCTGGGTTTTCTTCCCATGGCTTTGTCGACCTCAGCCGGCGCAGAAGTGCAAAAAGCTCTCGCTACGGTGGTCATTGGCGGACTGATCTCCGCAACCTTGCTGACGCTGATCGTTCTTCCGGTACTTTATGTGCTGTTTTCCGGCAAGAACAAGAAAAATGAAGGGACGAATTTCTCTAAAATAAATACTTCCATGAAAACATTGTTTGTTTTTTTAATCATCGGATCATTGTTGGCTTTATCCCCAATGGCTCTAAAGGCCCAGTCGCAGGAAACGAAGATTTTCACCCTGGAAGAGGCTGTTCGCAGAGCCACGGAAGATAATCCCATAATACGTTCCTCGGCTGCAAGGATTCAAATGCAGCAAGCATTGAAAGGCGCAAGCTGGGATATCGGGAAAACTGGTATCAGTTATGAATACGGCCAGCTGAATTCGATTCACAATGACAATTCGGTCACTGTCACACAGTCCTTTGCCTTTCCTACCGTTTATGCCAGCCAGCATAAACTGGCCAAAGCCAATGTCAGAAGCAGTGAGTTGGATCTTTCGGTTACAAAAAACAGCATTGCCAATGGGGTAAAGACAAACTGGTGGCAGCTGGTTTATTTCAAATCAAGGTTGAGACTGCTTAAATACCAGGATACACTTTATGCCGGGTTTCTGAAGGCCGCTACACGCAGGGCAGAAATTGGAGAAACCAATAAACTGGAACAAATCAGCGCGGAATCACAGAGTATGGAAATAAAGAATCAGATGAAACAGACGGAAGCCGATATCCGGATCTATCAGCGTCATCTGCAGACATTACTGAACTGGAGCAAACCGGTTGAAATTGCAGATTCTGTATTAGTCAAACTCAATCTTCCTGCCTCCCTGGACAGTACTGCTCTTCAATCGAATCCCTCTCTGGCCCTATCCCTTCAGCAGATCGAAATAGCCAAAAGAGAGAAAAGCCTGGAAACAGCCAAATTACTTCCTGACCTTACGATCGGCTATTTTAATCAGTCTATTCTCGGCGAACAGGATATAAACGGAATACCAAGGACTTTCTCTTCCGGTGACCGTTTTACCGGCATTACAGCAGGAGTGACTATCCCTTTATGGTCTAAACCCAATTTGTCAAGAATAAGAGCCCTGAAGATAAATGAGGTGATCGCCAATACCAATACTGAATATTTTAAATCGGCGCTTAAGGGTGAGTTTGAATCTTTGCTTCAGGAATACGGCAAGTACAGGAGCAGCATCGGTTATTATGAACAATCGGCGCTGCCTCAGGCGGATCTGATTATCAGTCAGTCGACCAAAAGCTACCGGTTGGGAGATATGGATTATCTGGAATACATTCAGAGTCTTTCACGTGCATTGGAGGTAAAAAACAATTACCTGGAAACCCTCAACCGGTATAATCAATCCATTTTAGCTCTTGAGTTTATCATCGGGAAAATCGATTAATGGGGAAATTGTGTCAACGTTTCAGACTACGTTGACACATTCTTGAAACTTTGAAACATTTTTTGAAACTTTGAAACTTGAAACTTTGGAACAATTTGAAACTTTGAAACTTTTACAACTAAAATACATGAAATCAATTCTAAAAAATCTTTTAATACTTATCACCGGAACTTTCTTCCTGTTCTCCTGCCACAGCAATGCAAAGGAAGCGGAAGCAAAGGAAACGGAAGTTCTGCCTGAGAACATTGTAGAATTAAGTGCAGACCAGTTCAGGGTAGCCGGAGTGGCTTACGGAGCCATCGGGAACAAAAACATAAGCTCCTCTTTGAAGGTCAATGGTCTGATTACTGTTGCCCCCAAAGATCTGGCTTCTGTCTGTGCTCCCCTTGGAGGTTTCGTAAAGAAGACTGACTTTGTCCAGGGTAGTCCTGTAAAAAAAGGACAGGTACTGGCCATAATGGAAAATCAGGGTTTTATTGAGCTTCAGCAAAATTACCTAGAGAGCCGCAGCAAATTGGAGTATGCCGAGGGAGAATTTAACCGTCATAAGGAACTTTTCAAGGATGACGTGTACTCTGCCAAGAATTTCCAGGAAGTGACTGCCAATTATAAAAGTCTTAAGACGCAGGTAAATGCTTTTGCTCAAAAGCTCTCTCTGATTGGCATTGATGCCTCTAAATTACGGGAAGATAATATTACTTCTGTGGTTTCTGTGATTTCGCCGATAAGCGGCTACATCAAAAGCGTGAACATCAATCTCGGGAAATTCATCGGTCCGGAGGATGTGATGTTTGAGATTGTCAATACTTCCAATCTCACCATTGAACTTACCCTCTTTGAGAAGGACATTACAAAGGTAGCTATCGGACAGAAGCTGAATTTTTTTCTATCCAGCGGCACTACACCGAATTACACGGCGGTGATCACACAAGCTGGGAAGTCAATTGCTTCAGACCGGACCGTTAAAGTATATGCTTCGGTAACCGGATCTTCTGAGAAGATTCTGCCAGGTATGTTTGTTACTGCCATGATTGAAACAGCCTCCAGTCCCGTGCCGGCATTGCCTTCGGATGCTATCATCCGCTTTGACGAGAAGGATTTTATTTTCGTTTTTGAACGCGAAAAGGAGGAGAAAGGAAAACCTTTTACCGAGTTCCGGATGGTAGAGGTAAAAAAAGGAGTCATCAGCAAAGGATTCACCGAGGTCATCCTTCCCGAAGGATTTGACACGAAGACGGCCAAAGTGGTCATCAAGGGAGCCTATAACCTGATGGCCGCCAAGAAAAATGCAGGGGAAATGGCGTGTTGATAGAGATGGTGCAGGGGCGACTGGCGGTCGCCTCTCCAGATTTTTAGTAAAATTCTTAATTCTTAATTCTTAATTCTTAATTTTGGGTATGACGGTTAGGATGCCGGACAGGGCCGTCAAAGATTGTATTTATAATGGTTCATCATCATTCACATCATATCAGTATCAGCACGGCCTTTAAAACAGGCATCGTCATCAATATGGCTTTCATAGCTATTGAGAGCTACTTTGGAATACGGTCTAATTCGGTAGCCTTGCTGGCTGATGCTGGACACAACTTCAGCGATGTAATCACTCTTTTGTTTTCGTGGTTTGCTATTTTATTGTCCCGACTGAAACCAAATTTCCGCTTTACCTATGGGTTAAGGCGCACCACCATCTTAAGTGCACTGATCAATACATTACTGTTGATTTCTGCTGTATATTTTATTATCTCGGCTGCAATAAGTAAATTCAGGATCCATGCGGATGTTCATAGTTCCACGGTAATTTTGGTCGCTCTGGCAGGAATTGTTGTGAATGCTTTTACCGCATGGCTCTTTATGAAGGACAAAGATTCTGACCTGAACATCAAAAGCGCATTCCTGCATTTTATTGCCGACACATTTGTCTCACTCGGAGTTGTGGCAGGAGGAGTCATCATCGCCTTTACAGGCTTGCAGTGGGTAGACCCCCTGGTGAGCCTGCTGGTTGCGGCGTTTATTCTATACAATACCTACGATCTTTTAATTGAATCAGTGAACCTTGTGCTGGATGCAGTTCCGAGAAAAATTGATCTTTCGCAGATACAGGATTATCTTCTGAGTCATAAGGAAGTCGAATCCATCCACGATCTTCATGTCTGGGCTTTAAGTACTTCTGAAACCGCCCTTACCGTCCACCTGGTCACCAGTGATGTGACGGATAAGAATTTCATCAATGTGCTGACCGAATATTTTCAGCGGACTTTCAATATCAGTCACTGTACCATTCAAATTGAACACAAAGAAGCCGATAACTGCGAGAACCCCTGCAACTAAAAAATATAGAATTAAAAAATGAGTCAGAGTCAGTGAAATGCCTCAATGAGAACAAATAATCCTCCAATACCTCATCATCACCCCATGTGCATATCGGCACATCACTGCACCATCTCTCATCTACTCACCTTCCTTCCATTTTTTGATGCTTTGCTTCTGTTTACTTTTGCTTTCAGCTCCTGAGGCAGGATACAATAATAGACAAAACGGTTCAATGGAGTGGGGACTTTGTATTTTTCTCCCAATCTGACTACGGTCCCATTCTGATATTCTATTTCGGAGGGTTTGCCTTCCCAGACATCACGCGTCAGGGAAGAGGCTGAATCATAAGGCAATGTATCGATATAGTTCAGGGCGGTGTCAACAAAATCTTTTTTTATAGCGACACCAACTTTTTGAGAAAGATTATAAATTTCGTCCAGTAACTCACGCATCAGCTTGCGGGTTTCATTTAAGTCCCTTACTTCACCATAGGTTGAGCGGGTAATCGCCAGCAATCCTCCAACGCAGATGATGATGAGTTTTTTCCAGAGCTCAGCCTGAATGTTATCGGCAATTTTGGAATATATTCCTGCTTTATCGAAGATTTCCTTTATTTTGATTACCTGCTCAGTCTTCTTATTATCTAGTTCACCGAAAATTATGGTGGGTTCAATGCCAAAGTGAGTAATCACGCCGGGAGATTCTATTTTGCTCATGATCCTGGCCATTCCACCCAAAACCTTACCTTCACGGATTTCTGATTTTATTTCCTCAGCGGCTAAAATTCCATTCTGCAAAGGAATGATCACCGTTTCCGGCCCCACCATTGGCTTCATTTCCCTTGAAATATCCTTTACCTGCCAGGCTTTTACACCCAGAATAATTAAATCAACCAACCCTATTTCATCAAACCTTTCGGTTGCCTTCACCGGATGGATATGGAAATCACCTGATACCCCTTTTATGTACAATCCTCTGTGTTTCATTTTTTCGAGATGCTCCCCCCTTGCAATGAACGTAACATCATTACCGGCCAGGGCTAATCTGCCGCCAAAATAGCCTCCTACACCTCCTGAACCTACAATCGCTATTTTCATTCTGCCTGATTTTTAAACACTAAGTAATGAGAAAAAATTGATATCATAATTTTATATTCTTTTTGTCATTTAATAATAATATGCCTAAATTTCACATGGACTTTCCTCGTATTAAGTCCGTATTCGGTTCGTACCTGGTTCGTCCCGGCTTTTTTAAAGAGAACTTACATAATATAATGGGATTCATTTTTAAAATAAAATTCGTCAATCTAAAATACGACGTTATTTCGATTTCATATACTTAATTAACAGTGAAAAAGTTATTATTGTTCGGTTTCTCTCAATTTTATTTTGGAAGGAGGGGGGCGGAGACGGGAAAAATTCAAATTGGCTTCGTTGATCTCCGATTCGTCCTCCATTGGCTTCGCTGATCCTTGATTCGTGAAATTCCATCATCATATCCTCATCTCACTGATCTGACTTTGGTATGTTTATTGATACAATAACTAATGAATAGAAAATATTTCAAGATGAGAACAAATTTTATCTTAGGAGTCATTATAGGAATCCTTTTTTTAACTTCTTCCTGCACGACACAGGGTTCTTTTTATGCCGGACAGGGAGACCAGGGATATGTCGATATCCAGGTTTTTTATGATCAGCTGAGCCCTTATGGGGAATGGATTGACTATCCGGAGTATGGATATGTGTGGATCCCGGATGTCAGAGGGGGATTCGCTCCCTACGAGACGAATGGGGAATGGGTTATGACCGAATACGGATGGACCTGGATATCTGATTATTCATGGGGATGGGCTCCTTTTCATTACGGAAGGTGGGATTTTGATGGCCGGTTTGGCTGGTTTTGGATCCCGGATACCGAATGGGGCCCTGCATGGGTTACCTGGAGAAGGGCAAACGGATATTATGGCTGGGCTCCGATGGGACCGGGAATGCGTGCCGGCTATTACGACGGGTACGGAGATATTAACCGTTGGCATTTTGTCAGGGACCGGGATTTTGGAAGGCAGCATATCAACCGGTATGAGGTTAATCGCCAGGACTATGACCAGCTTCTTCGAAGTTCATCGGTCATCAATAACACCCATGTTGACAGAAGGCGTAATACCACCTACATCGCAGGACCATCGACTGAAGAGGTGCAGAGAGTCACAGGAAGGCGGATCAACAGCCTGGCTGTTAGGGATAACAATCGGCCCGGAACAGTGGTGAATAAAGATCAGGTTCGGATCTTCAGACCTCAGGTACAGAAAAGTACCCGCAGCGCAGTTCCTCCAAGTGTTAAGTCGAGGGATCAGGTGAATCCGGCAACAAAAAGAAACTCTCAGGATAACCTCTATCTTCCCAATGAAAGAAGAAATGAGAAAATGCAGCCAGTGGAAAAACGAGGGACGGTTCAACCTACTCCCAAGGCCAGCCCGGATTTAAACAGACGTCAGCAACGACTGGAACGGAGCCGGATGAATGTTCCACAGGATGAGCAAAACAAGACCCGTTCCGAACGTCCTTTAAGACAACAGAAAAGAGAGCAGTTCAGGGAAGAGCGATCGCAACAGAATGAACAGCCGCAACCAGCTCAAACGGAACAACAGCAACCGTCTGTACCCCAGAATCCCTCAACGGATAACCCGGGGGGAGGAAGAAGAAGGTAAGATATGTACAGGGGCGACCGGATGGTCGCCCCTTAATTTTTTATTGGTTGGTCGCCCCTACGATAATTAAATTCTTATGGTGATCATCGCTTTTTGAGGCAATGCACGTAAAATGGCTTTCGCTTCACTCTCAGGAATACTGATCAGAATTTCGGGTGTATATTCGGGTTTTTTAAGCATGACCAGATTGTTCAGCGAATTTAAAATATTCTTCAGCTTTCTTTTGGATTTAAAATCCTGTCCAAATTTATATTTTGACTGAGAATCCTGAATGGAATCAATGCCTTGAATATTTAATTCAATGTCACGATCCAGCTTTACCATCCAAAATACATCCTGCTTTGCAACTGAATCTGTTTTTGTACTCATAGCATCCGCTTCTTCCGCTGATTTAGGAGCCTGTACTATTTTAAAGCGACTTTTTGCAATCGATGATTCTAAATTTAAAATGGTCAGCGGAGTACCAAACATATTAAAATAAACATTCCCATCCATTTGGCTGAAAAACCCGGAAGCCGAATAGTCCCGTATTTTCGATTTCATCACCACCACGCCTTTCAATTCGAGCTGAATAATCTGTTCTTCCAGGTCAATGGCCAATCCCACCGAATCGGTGGCCGCCATCTTTAGACGTGATTCCAGCCAGGATTTATCTTTCATCAGTTTCATCAACTCAGGATTAACATTCAATTCCTCTTCAGCCTGAGCTTTGGCTAAATTCATGTGGTTTCGCACTGAGTCAATAATTAAATAAGTATAAACTCCCAGTGACGCAAAAAGAACGGTCATAAAGAAAATTGAAAAAATCTTTAATCCGGTACGCTTTCTCACAACAACGCGTTCCTCGCTTTCATTTAACTGCTCTGTCATTATTAAAAGATATAAACTTTTGAACCAATGTTTAATGATTTATATACTGCTTCCAGATCATCATCCAGCAGGCGTATACATCCATGAGTGACATTCTGTCCCATAAAACGTTTGTATAGGGTGCCATGAATCATGTAACCATCGCCCAGAACGAGTTTATAGGCTCCAAGAGTTCCGGCTTCAAACCTGGATGCGTCTCCTTTGGGAGGAACCGGCAAGCCTTCCTCAATAAAAGCCCAGTCTGGTTTAGCCCATACAGGATTCTTCTGCTTGCTTTGAACAGTTCTTACCCCGATTGGAGTGTAAAAGGTATATTCTCTTTTTGTACTATCGATGAGCCGTTCATTTTTCCCGGTTGAACAGACACCATCGCGAAACAATTCATTTTTATTGTAGAGATAGAAATGATTGCTACTGGTGTTAATAACGATATAGGCACCTTCCGGAGTGTATTTATCAAGGTCTGACTGAAATTTTGCGATTTCCTGCTCAAGTTTCTCCTTTTCCGTTCCGATAGGTATGGTATCTGCCCGGGTTGTGGATACCACAGGAAGAATCAATGTGGATTCCTGAAGGGCAGGAATGGCAAAGAAAATCATTGCAACTGCAAATAGAAGGCCGGCAATTAAAACAGCCAGCAAGATAAAGAAGTTCTTAATCATCTTTTCTAAGTTTCTGATTCGTGAGTTAATAACAGAGAGACAACATCATTAACAGGCTATTCGAAAAATATTTAACTGCAAATCCTTTGAGATTTAAATAGAAAACCACGAGAGGAAAATTCATTTTTCATGCAGATCATCAAAAATTTATCCATTGTCCGAATCTGTTTTTAACCCTTTTCAAAGATATTTATTATTCATTGAAAAAAATTATAGTTGATTTTTTTTTACAAAGAGGGAATCGAGGAGGGAGGAAGAGTCAGGAGAGATGAGATAAATACTTTGTGAAACTCTGGTCTAACTTTGGGTGACTTTGTGTAACTAATTACCGAAGTGGTACTATTTCAGAAATTTTCATGATTTTTTTGTTCTTAATCCAATGGAATATTTATTTTTGCCAAGCTTCAGTTGAATAAAGAATTTTTTATTTGGTTTCTGGAAACAACAAATAAGTATTTTTTTCCGCAATCAGTGGGAGAAGCAGGCAGAGTCAGCAAAAATTGATATGGTTACTGCCTTTCCTTACATACTATATCTATAATTTTAACATATGTTATGGGCAGATCTAAAAAATCGTTAGGTGACTTACAATTATCGATCCTTGTAATTTTACGAATTGCAGTAGGCTGGCATTTTTTATATGAAGGGGTGACCAAAGTTTTAAATCCAAACTGGTCATCAATAGGATATCTCTTGGATTCAAAAGGATTCATGTCTGATTTTTTTCATTCACTGGCACGAAATGCAACACTTCTTTCCACGGTTGATTTCCTGAACGAATGGGGTTTGGTGTTAATCGGACTCGGACTTGTTCTCGGATGTTTTACCCGCATAGCAGCTTATTCCGGAATGGCATTGCTGGCCATGTATTACCTTTCCCATCCTCCCTTTATAGGTCTGAGCTATGCCCTTCCTACCGAAGGAAATTATTTTATTATAGATAAAGTCTTCATCGAATTTTTAACTGTGTGGGTCTTCGCCCTTATACCTACCGGGAGATTCATCGGTCTTGACCGGTTGATTTATAAATCAAGCTATTGAGATATCAAAAACATGAGCAATCAAATGGACAATCCGAATAACGGATCAGAAAAGAAAAATATAAAAAGACGTGATATTCTGAAAACCATTGCCACGATTCCAATTGCCGGGGCCGTTGTCTATGGGGCTTTGAAGAAAAAACAAGCTGAACGTTTAATCAGCAAAAACATCAGCGGAGAGGTGGGTATGAGCCGTGAGGCACCGCCTGCTATTCCTCCTTCAAATATCAACGGTAAAGTGTTGCGAATTGGTCTGATCGGCCATGGAATAAGAGGAAAGCACCTTGCCAAAGGACTTGGATTTGTGCATCCGGCTACCATTGACACCTGGAAAGAGGCTGCAGCCAAAAACAAGGAAGATAAACGTTATGAGGAATATCTCCAGCAGGAAAATTTAGGAGTAAAGGTTACTGCTGTCTGTGATATTTTTCAGACTTATGAAAAAATGGCCGTCGAAACCGGTGCAAACATTAACCGGGAGGGAACCAGCGGCAAAATGGGTGATCTTCCCAAGGTTTATAAAACATACCAGGAATTGTGTGCTTCACCAGAGGTGGATGCAGTAATCATTGCTGCTCCCGATCATTGGCACGGACCCATGACCATGGAGGCTGCCCGGAATGGGAAACACGTTTATTGCGAGAAACCTTTGACCTGGAGCGTGGAAGAGACGTATGAAGTGCGCAGACTGGTTAAAGAAAATAAGGTGGTTTTCCAACTCGGCCATCAGGGAAGGCAGACGGATAGTTATCTGAAAGCACAGGAAGCCATTGAGAAAGGCGTTCTCGGGGAAGTAAACCTGATTGAGGTCACAACCAACCGGAATGATCCAAATGGCGCCTGGGTTTATCCAATTCCCGAATCGGCCAATCAGCAGACGATTGACTGGAGCCAGTTTATCGGACAGGCCCCCTGGCATGAATTCAGTCTGGAAAGATTCTTCCGCTGGAGATGCTGGTGGGATTACAGTACAGGCCTTTCCGGAGATCTGCTCACCCATGAATACGATGCCATCAATCAGATCATGCATCTGGGTATCCCGGATTCGGCCATGTCAACCGGCGGTATCTATCATTTCAAGGATGGACGGACCGTCCCGGATGTACTGACCACCGTATTTGAATTCCCGAAGAGGAATCTGACACTGCTTTACAGCGCAACTTTATCCAGTCAGAAAAACCGGGGAAAAGTAGTGATGGGGCATGATGCTTATATGGAAATGGGTGAAACACTGATGGTATACGCTGACCCCCGATCAACAAGGTATGCTGAAAAAATCAAAGAAGGGATCATTGATGTCAATAATCCGATCTATTCCTACATACCCGGGAAGAAGAATGTGGATGCAGTGACCACCGCTACCGAGAAATATTTTGCAGGCCGGGGACTTCTTTATACTTACCGGGGTGGTAAAAAGGTGGATACAACCCACCTGCATATTAAAGAATGGCTGGATTGCATCCGCGAAGGAAAAACGCCAAGCTGTAACATCGACCAGGGATTTATGGAAGCTATAACTGCTCACATGGGAACATTGTCCTTTAAAAACAATAAGAAGATATTCTGGGATGCAGAGAACGAGAAGATTATTTTATAAGCTCCTGGGTTATCAATCGTGATACTTCCAGGAAAGAAGGTAATTTATTAAAATTACGGCAGGATCTTAAGGATCAGTGTTAAAAAGCCAAAGAATAATAAAACGTTCGTATTATTCTTCATTATTTTGAGTAACCTCCGGCTTTAGTGACTGTTGAGCAACAGTCGCTAAAGCCGGAGGTTACTTCTAATTGAACAATCCGGATTTTGAGAGATAGGAGGCATCCTGATTATAGACAAAAAGACAGGTACCCTCTTTGATTGTTCCGATTACAGATTTATATAAATCGGGTGGGAGAGCCCGACATCCAAAACTGCGGCCAGCCTGCCATATTTTTTAATGAAATCCTCTGCTACGTATTCAGCACCATGGATAATGATGGGATCAAGCCGTATTTCTGGGGAAAGATGTTTAAGTATTCATAATAAAGTGAGATATTTTTAGGTTTTGCAGAAATGCATGGGTAAATAGCAGCGATTCATTTCCTGTATAAATACCAGATGGCCAACAATTCCTAAAATTTTCCCCATTTCCCCTTTTCCCCCCTTCCCCATTTCCTAAGTAAAAGAAAAATGATCAACCCCAACTTTTTGTCTTGATCCTAATGATGGCTCGCCGGAGTGCATGATCATTAATACCCATTTCAACTCCCTCGAGCAAAAGAGAAAAACCAGTGTGAGGAGTTATTAAAGTATTTCCGGTGATGTAAAATCCCAGGCTGCTTTTCAGAGAACCTTCCTGGTTAGAAAAAGAGGTGGTAAATATATAACCTGAATTTCGTCCATGGGCTACGTAAGTATTGTAAAGTATCTTTTTCTCCTTTAGATCAATAACGTAAAACCGTTTTTTAAAACTTGGCTGTGAATAATCGGCAATGGTTGAGATAGCTGCATTTTTTAAGTTTTCTGTTCAGATCAAGTTTTTTCAAACCTTTTAATGCATAAACAAAAACATCTTTTTTTAACCCTTTCCCGGAAAGATTAAAAAGGAGTACAGATCATTATTATAAAAATTAACTGCATTAACCTCTGCTTTCGGAGTATTATTTAATTGTGGTAAAAAGATAAATATCAGGTAAATAAATGTTCGTTGCATGCGGCAAATATAAAATGATATCATTTCCCTTCCAATCCGGAATTTTATAATTATAGGAATTGGTGTCCGTTAAATAAAGAAGCTGCAAGGATAACAGGACTTTTGAACTGAAGTGTTTCAAAAAAAAGAAATATTTCCAGTAAATTTGAAAGATGATCGAGCGGATAAGACAATTTTTAGGAATAAATAAAGGGCTGGCCGGGTTGCTTTTAATGGTAATTCTGGTGGGAATGGGAGAAAAGATGGCCGAACGTTTTCTGCCCCTTTATCTTACTGCACTTGGAGCATCATTGCTCATTCCGGGCCTGATGAACGGACTTGATGTATTCCTGTCAGCTGTTTACTCTTTGCCGGGAGGTTGGTCCACCGCAAGGTTTGGATATAAAAGATCATTGTTGTTTTTCAATATTGCAGCAATGACAGGATATATCATTGTAATCCTTATTCCAAGCTGGATAGCTGTAATAATTGGATCTTTCTTTTTCCTTTCCTGGACGAGCCTCTCACTTCCTGCCGCGATGGAGCTTATCAGGGGTGAGGTGCCAGGGAATAAACAGGTGATGGGGGTATCATTGCATTCGTTGGTTCGCAGGATTCCAATGGCCTTAGGTCCGATAATCGGCGGAGTTCTGATTGACCGTTTTGGAATAGCAACCGGTATTCGTATTTCTTTTGTTCTGGCTCTTCTCTTCGGAATTATATCTACTCTGATTCAGCAGTTAACCCTGAAAGATACACATGGACAAAGAAATGAAAGAGCTGCATTTATTTCTTTATTTAAATTTCCATCCGGATTAAAATGGTTACTGACCAGCGATATTCTGGTTCGATATTGTGAACAGATGCCGTATGCTTACATAGCCATATGGGCCATCCAACAACCTGGAGGGGCACATATTTCGGCTTCACAGTTTGGTCTATTGACTGCAATTGAGATGTTGGTGGCATTGCTGATTTATATCCCCGTTGCATGGTATGCTGACAGGAAAAGAAAGAAACCTTTTATTGTTATCACTTTTTTATTTTTCACCCTGTTCCCGCTTGTTCTCTGGTATTCCAAAAGCTTTTTATTGTTAGTACCGGCCTTCGTGATCAGGGGTTTGAAAGAATTCGGTGAGCCCACAAGAAAATCCCTTATTATGGACCTGTCCCCGGAAACGAACAGGCCTTTATTTTTCGGGAGCTACTATTTTTACCGGGATGTGGTCGTTACAGGGAGCACTGTAATAGGTGCTTTTTTATGGAAAAATATTGGTCCCGGAGCCACTTTCCTAACTTCCACTGCTTTTGGTTTAGCCGGAACGGTGGCGTTTGCAGTTTGGGGAAAGGATGGAACGAATGAAGAATAGAAGAAATTTCTTCCATTTTTTCCAAAATTAGGTACTTTAGCAGTCAATTTTTTAATAAACTTGAGAATACCAAGGGAACAGATAAGGATTGTAAAAGGGGATAAAAGAGTGATTAACGGCTGGGTGATGTACGATTGGTCTAATTCCGTTTATCAGCTTACCATCGCATCCACCATTTTCCCGATTTATTATAATACCGTCACAAGAACGGGAGATGGTTTTTTGGTTACATTTTTTGGGCACCCGGTTATCAATACCGTCCTTTATTCATGGGCTATTGCGGCTGCTTACCTTATCGTTGCTATCGTATCACCCCTTTTTTCATCTTTTGCCGATTATACAGGCAGGAGAAAAACATTCATGCAGGTCTTCACATGGATAGGAGCCCTATTCTGCGGATTACTTTATTTCTTTAACGGTTCCAATATTGAATTCGGAATAATTGCCTTTTGTATGGGAACAATCGGGTACGGTGGAAGTATTGTTTTTTATAATTCCTTTCTTCCGGTCATCGCTGATCCGGAAGATCAGGATAGAATCAGTGCCCGGGGTTATTCACTGGGATATTTGGGAGGAGTGATTCTGCTTTTATTTAATTTGATGATGATCATGAAACCTGCCCTGTTTGGCATGCATGAAGGAAGCACTCTACCGGCAAGAATTTCTTTTGTGACTGTTTTCTTATGGTGGGTTGGATTTTCTCAGATTACCTTCCGACGATTGCCAAGATATACATTTCGCAAGAGATCAAAGCGTGAGAATGTCATCACGAACGGATACGCAGAACTGAGGAAAGTATTTACGGATGTAATCAGATCCAGACCTTTGCTGCTTTATTTATCAGGTTTCTTCTTTATGACAATGGGATTGCTGACCGTGATGTTTATGGCAGCTACTTTTGGGGAAAAAGCATTGGGATTAAAGGAAGATGTGCTGATCCCAACCATTCTTGTGATCCAGTTAGTGGGAATGTTTGGAGCATGGCTTTTTGCAAAAATCTCAGAAAAATCAGGAAATTTAAAAGCTCTGATATTTTCTGTGACAGCATGGATTTTTGTTTGTATAGGAGCTTATTTTATCACAAGCGCAGAGGGTTTTATCATTACGGCGGCTTTTATAGGGATTATAATGGGAGGCTCACAATCTTTGGCCCGTAGTACTTATTCCAAGATGCTTCCACCTGACACAACCGATCACACCTCCTTCTTCAGTTTCTACGATGTAATGGAAAAATTAGCTACGGTAGCCGGGACTTTCAGCTTTGGGATTATCGAAGCTCTCACAGGAGATATGAGATACTCTGTACTGGCAATTGCTGCATTCTTCCTTGCAGGACTTGTATTTTTCATCATTTTACTTTTAAATAGTTTCAAAAACAATATTCCCGGTTTACAGAGAATTTCAGATTAAAATCAAATCTGATCAATCCGCAGGTTATTTTAAAAGTGTTTTTCTTTTATTCAGATCTGCCAGATCATGTTTCGTATTATGGTTGTGCTTTGTCTGAGATGATTTATTGGCCCATTCTATAGCATGATCGATATCCCCTTCCATTTCTGAAGCAAGAGCCAAATTATATTGAATTTTCCTTTGTAGAAAATAGAAATTTATTAACGTGAGTTCGATCTAAGGAATGGATAACCTAATCTGTCAAAAACACCTCAGTAGAAATGGTCGAGAGAGAAAAATTGACCTTATTACCTGATTAAATTAGGTAATGAGGTTGGTGAAAAGGTGAAATCAATTTCATCTACTGAGGTGTTTTTTTTAGATTAGGTTATCGAAAACAACATTAGCGCTCAAACAATCAAGCATTACCTTATCCATTACTTAGATCGAGCTCACGTTATTATGTTGTGATAGGCCATGAACTGCAGGCTGTAAACCGTAGTCTGAAGACTAAAAAGTTTTTCATATCTCTTGATTCCTCTTTTTTAACCACTTCTTATTCAGTATTTTTGCAGAGATCTCTATAAAGACGATTGCCTCTTTATCGCTGTGGTTTTGTAAACCAATATAACCGTATTCAGGTCACGGACCCCGGAATGGTTCGAAATCAAATATGCGGAGTGAACAGGATATTAAGATCTGCTATCCTATCCGGAGGGCAGGAAACGATATTGGCAATTATTTTCTTTGAATCCATTCTTCGGGATCGAGCTTGGTGTTTTCATGCCAGAGTTGGAATTTCAGTATCGTCCTGTTGTCATCATTCACGTCAGTGTAGATTCTCCCTATTTCCTGCTTCCCTTCAACTTTCTGGCCTGCCTTTACATACACTTCCCCCAGGTTGGAATAGACAGTCAGGTAATTTCCATGACGGATAATTACTGCAAGATTCCCTCCCGGAATGGAAATAACCTTAGAAACTTCACCCTTGAAGATGGTCCTTGCTTTTTCATTGGAATGAGTAGTAATGTCAATACCGGAATTTCGGACTTTTACATATTTCAATACGGGATGAGGATGTTCACCAAAATGGTCTGTAATTAAACCATTTGGAACTGGCCATGGGAAGTTCCCCCGATTTGAGGAAAAGTCTCCGGAAAGGGCCTTCTCTTCTTTTGTAATGGCTACACCTCTGGGTTCTTTGGCCGCTTTTCGGGCTGCCGCTTTTCGGGCTTCTTCTTCAATCACACGTTCTATTTCCATCTGGAGACGTGCTTCTGCCTTTCTTTGGCTCTCAAGCTTCTTTTTTAAATCTTTCTCCTTTTGCTGAAGATCAGAATAGTATTCTTTCTGTTTACTCTTTTGTTCTTCTATTTTCCGGGTCTGGTCAATTTTCGTAACGAGCAAATTTTGTTTTGCTTCCTTTTTGCTGTTAAATTCATTTAATTGTTGGTTGAGCGAATTAGTGATTTCAGAGATCCGTTCAGCCTGTTTCCTGCGATAATCTGCTATTTGCCTGAGATAGACAAACCGTTTGTAAGCCTGATTAAAATTGTCAGCTGAAAGAAGAAAAAGAAGTTGATTATTGAAATCCTGATTTCTTCTTGCATAGCGGATCAGATTTGCATAATTGCTTTTTACCGTGTTGAGCTGTTGGTTTAATGAATCAATTTTGTTTGAACTTGATTTTATGGAAGCGTCAATATAATCAATTTCATTTGTAATATGGTTGATGAGCCTGTCCTGTAACGTGATCTGCTTCTCCAATACACTTAAACGGTTAAGTGATGCTTTTACATTCTGATTGGTCTCTTTTAACAGATTGTTGATGTAATCGATCTCTTCTGCTGTTTTTTCTTTTTGACGACGTAATTCATTTAATGACTGTCCATTGGAAAACATGGCAGCAAAGAGAAAGAAAAAAAGACAGAATACAGGCCAAATTTTATCTGCTTTAAATCTCTCAGGATATTTAATATCTTTTTTCAGGCTGTACATCTTTTTCCAGCAGTTTGATATTTTGCAAAATAAAATATAATTCCTTTTCGATAAATGGAATATCTTCAAAAGTTGATAGATAATAAAAGAATTAAGTAATGTCAAGAATTTAATGTCGCATTTTTATACTGAAGGAGTTTAGATTCCAGGCTGAAGGATCATAATATTCCCCTTTCTCCTTTAGCCTAAACACCCATAGCCTATATGGCTCATACGACATTATTAATTCCAATTACTTATATGACTTTCCATTGACAAAAAATTGTATTGTTTGTCCAGGTGAAGACATAAAAGCCGGTTACATTCTATTTATTAGTTTCTCCTTGCAAGGTGTGAAGATATTTACTTTTATATTTTGGGGAAAGATTAAAATTAAAATTCGAGTCATCATTAATGCTGATCTTTGAAAGATCCATTGAGATGCGGGTAGCCTTTTCTCCCTTGTAATCTATAATAATTGAAGAAGGGAACCATTGATCATTTACCTTTTCATAATTGGAAAATTCAAGCTTAAGCACCCTGTGGAAATCCATATCATCAAAAACCATTTTTCTAACAACAAAACTGTCGGGATCAATGTAAATATCCTGTTTGATCAGATGATTTTCCTCTTTTCTGTTACGGTATCTTTCAAACCGATCTTCATTCTTTGTTATTTTTCGCAGTTTACGGTCCCGAAGGGAAGTAATTTTATAAAAATCATTTTCAACTTCACAAACAAAATCACGGAAGTTATTCTCACGCAAATCCTGTTTGAGAGAAAAAAGCTGACCTGTAAGGATCGCTTGAATGGTACTATAGTCAACATCGATACCAAGCATGTCGCTGATATAATCAAAAGAACCGAAAATATTTTCCTGTTCCAGGTAATTTACAATGCGGAAAGAATCCTTATTTATTTCCAACTTGCCAACAGGAATCGTCAGTTTCTGCGCAGAGATCTGAATCACGCTATCCTGTCTGATTTTATAATAGCCTCTTACTGATATGGATTTTCCGTTGCTGTTGATCGAGAGATTGGCCTTTTTTACAGAAAGGGTTTTATAATCCAGAGAATTCTCTCTCACTAGTCTGGTTACTTTCCCGACACTCAGATGTCTTATTTTTTTGGGAGTCATCGCAACCTGTTTAGCTTTACAGCCGGCTAAAAATAATGCAACGAGGATGACCCCGATTGATATAAATAAAAAACGTTTCACCTTGATCACAAATTAAAAATGATGTTTAACGAAACCTTCAAAGATAGAATATAATCCGGTTAAAACATATCATTTGGGTTCGTCGGATTCAATATAGATTTTTTTGGCTATTTTCTCTTTGAGTACCTTGGAATCATTACCCATTCCGAGCGATTTCTTCCATTGTTCAAGAGCATGCTGTTTGTCATCAAGGAAAAACAAGATATCCCCGTAATGCTCTATCAAAATAGCACTCTCATCCGTCACTTTGGAAAGGGCAGATTCCATATAGAATTTTGCAAGTTTAAAATCTTTTTTTCTGAAAAGTACCCAGGCATAAGTATCCAGGTAGGTCGCATTATCAGGATTAGCCTGGATGACTGATCCGCTTAATTTTTCCGCAGTATCCAACCTTTCCCCTTTTAATGAAAGATAATAGGCATAGTTGTTCATAGCCATATAATTCTGGGGATCCTGTGAAATACCCTTCTCGAAAGCATTAAAAGCTGCATTAAAATCTTTCTTGTTGTAATAAGCTTCACCCCTGTAAGTATTCAGTTGTGAAAGAATCTTCTGATTGTTTTTTGCATGAGCCTCTCCTGAATCCAACAATGAAAGCAGGGCATCATATTGTTTTAATTGCAGCAAACCAACTGAATTCAATAAATAAATAACCGGCTGATCAGGAAAATATTCAAGGGCCTTGTTGCTATCCTCACAAAGAGTTTTCCAATCCTGCAGGTCATTATCGATCAAAAGCAACCTTTCCCAGTAAATGTAATTATCCTTATTCATGTCCAGGATTAGCAGAAGCTGCTTACGCGCATCCTTTGTCTGCTTTTTGCCGAGAAAATAATCCACAAGCAAAGATCTTGGCCGCTCATCATCCGGATGAGCTTTAATTAAAATATCAATAAGCTGAAGCTGTTGTTCATCACTTAATTTATTTGGACTGGGTTGACTGAGAAGCATAAACATTTGTGCCTTGGTTTCCAGTTCCAGATTGGGATTCTTAAAAGCAAGTATTATATGGTCGAATGCCTTTGAAAATTCTTTACTTTCGAGATAAAAATTAGCCAAAGACAAGTGCACGAATCCATCCTCCGGATCAATGCTCAGAATTTTGTTATAGTTCTCCAGGGCTTTCTCCCTGTTTTTATCTGTCAGAAACATATCCGCCAGCAAACCATAATATTTTGTTTCTGCCGGATTTAGCTTAATCAGTTCTTCTATTTCAGCGTAAGCTGCATTTTTATTTCCTTGCTGAAGGTACAATTGTTGTTTTCCGATAGCTATAGGTTCAATTAATCCAAGAGAGGCTTCCAGTTTGTTATAAATAGCCAGGGCTTCATCGGTTTTCCCTCCCATAGCAAGAACAGCAGCCTGCTGGAATTTATATTCCTGACTGTCAGGCGAGAGTCGTAGCAATGCCTCATATTCATTGGAAGCTTTGTCATAAACCTTATTCTGAACATAGATTTTAACCAGCAGAAGATGGTAATAGATATTATCGGGGTTCAGAGAAACAGCCTTTTCGCACATCATCATCGAACTCTGGAAATCTCCTTTGGATACATGGATGTTAGCCATTTCATATAAAGCGGCAGAGGACTTGGGATCTATTTCAAGACACCTCGAGAAAATTTTTATTGCTTCATCCGGATTGCCTAATGTTCTTTGCTTGATACCTTCAATGAACAGATATTCAAATTCATTTTGATTCTGATTGGATTGAATGATTGCGGCAGAATCCTCAGGTACAGAGATCTTATTTTGAGCAATAGGTTTTGAAACTTTGCAGGAACAAAAAAGGCTTGCACTGAAAATTAATAATACAACAACAGATGGAACTATTTTGATGATCATTCTTCCTTTAAACTTCATTATATTTTACCTCCGGATCAATCTCTTTTATCTGTTGCATAAATTTGTTTTTTCACTCTCAGTGTTTTCCGGTATGTCCAAAACCACCATCGCCTCTTTCGGTGGTTTCCAGTTCTGCCGCAGATTCCCACTCAACTTTTTCATGGGAAGAGATCACCATCTGGGCAATCCTTTCCCCATTTTTAATAACAAAATCTTCTGTAGAAAGGTTGATTAGAATGACCATTATCTCTCCACGGTAATCTGCATCAATGGTTCCCGGAGAATTCAGCACCGTAATTCCCTTGTTGATTGCCAGACCGCTTCTTGGACGTACCTGAGCTTCATATCCTTCAGGCAATTCAATAAATAAGCCGGTGGAGATGAGTTTCCGTTCCAGTGGTTTCAATAAAACAGCCTCTTTCAGATTGGCGCGCAAGTCCATCCCTGCTGAGTGCACCGTACTGTAACAGGGTAAAAGATTGGAAGAAGTATTGACAATTTTTATTTTCATTGATATTCTTTTCTAAATAAAAATCTTCTAAAATTTTAAGGGATAAAGATAATAAAGAATTCAATCCAATCCTCAGGAGGAGAAATGCACAGACCGGCTGATTATTTTTAAGCTTTACTGCCGTTCTCATTAAAATAGGGTAAATTGTTAGAAGGAACAAGGCAAGACACAACGAGGATTCCGAATATATTTTAATATCCAAGAAACTGTTTAAATTTCTTTTTAACAAAGTTGAACCCACTTCGGGGTTCTGTATTGTATGTATTTCAGTGCCTCCGGTTACACCGGAGGTTATTCATATTCAAGTCCTTCGGACTTAAATTTGCTTTATACCCTGAAAGGGTTTAATATGAATAACCGTGGGGGTAACCCACGGAAAATGTGACATATAAGACCTCAACCCCGAAGGGGCTGAACTACTTAAAATCCCAAAAGAACTAAATTTAAACAGTCTCCAAATTAATCATCAAAAAATATTATGCCGGGAATTGTTCAAGTAAGAAAATTAATTCGTAACTTATTGTTAAAAACAACATTAATAGTAGAAAGGAAATAAGCCATGAAAGCAGGAATTTTTTTCACCGGAACTGGACCTGTTTTAATTTTAACCAGTTATGATTCTTTAGTGGATCCTTCCCTTTTAGACAGGTTTAAAGCAAAGGACATCAAAAAATTTATCGCTTATGAAGTATCTCTCGAGTTGGTAAAGAGTCGTTACGGAAATCATTATGACGTTGTCATGGAAGATCTTAAACAGGATGATACTTTACGTGTTTTAGACGAAGAAGGGCATCACATTTTGGAAAGTTTTTCTCTTAAAGAATTTGGTGAGCCTATTTATTGGGAGTGAAACTTCTGTGACAAAGAACAACTTGTAATCTGATCAACAAAAAAATTTACAGGGGAGGATAAGATCTCATAACAAGAATCCCCATCTTTCAAACTAAGGAATGAGAATAAATTGAGGTCGTATTTTACGATCTTTTTGTTATTTAACAATAATAGGGATAAATTTCACATGGGTTCTCCTCGTATTAAGTCCGTATTTGCTTCGTACCAGGTTCGCCCCGGCTTTATTAAAGAGAACTTACATAATATAACAAGATGAAATTCATTTTTAAAATAAAATTGGGCAATCTAAAATACGACGTTATTTCATTTCATATACTTATTAACCTGAACTCGATCTAAGCAATGGATAAGACAGTGCTTGATTGCTTGAGCGTTAATGTTGTCTTCGATAACCTAATCTAAAAAAAACACCTCAGTAGATGGGATTGATTTCACCTTTTCACCAACCTCATTACCTGATTAAATCAGGTAATGAGGTTGATTTTTCTCTCTCGACCATTACTACTGAGGTGTTTTCGACAGATTAGGTTATCTATTCCTTAGATCGAACTCACGTTATTAAGTACAGAATCTTCAAAAGGTTTATTGATGAAAAGATTTAAATCTTATTCCTGGATTAACTGTTTTATCCTGTCATCAAGCAGAGCCTGATCGCTTGCAAAACTTGCCAACCCTCCCAGATTTAGAAGAGTATCGATAGCCAACTCTTCTTTTTTTATCCGTTCAATCCATCTTTCATGCTTTGGAATTTTGCCATCATCAATTATATCCTGATTTTCCTGATCGCTCAGGACAGGAAATAAATCCATAAATCCTGCTTCATTGGCTCTTTGGACTAATTCCTTTCCATCCTTGGGCAGATCTGCAGCCAGACTCTTAGCCAGGGATAATTCATCAGGTGTGACTTTCCAGAGTTTATCGACATAAACACCTTTCGCGGAATCATTAAGGCTGACTGGGAAATCACGTGCAAGCATGGATTCAAAATCATTGTTTAGCTTTTCTTTTCCTTCTTTGGCTACTTTCACGGGCATTGTAAAAACATCTACACCTGCAAGATTTTTAAGTTGTGACGCATCCCTTAAGCTGGCCGCTATTAACCTGGTGGGTTCTTTATTTCCACGGGTAATTTCCTTTACAAGCTTCTGACTTGAGAGAACTGCTTTTTCACCCACCCCGGAGCCATCTCCCAGATTATTGTCTTTTACATAAGATCCCAGTCGTCCAAGAAATACATTGCAATAATTTGGCTGAGCGATGGCCGCAACAAGGACATTCTGACGTGCACTGAATTCAAGAGTCAGATTTACCTTCACTCCCAGTTCTCGCAGCCTCCTTGCTCCCAGCAGTCCAACAGCTGTATAGGGCACTTTAACCAAAAAATGTTGTGGACTGATGTCAAAATAATGTTTCCCGAATTCTACAATGGCATTGAAATCATTGGATATATCTGTGTGCAGTTCCACACTGACGAATCCATTAAATATTTTGGTCAGCCTCAATCCATGTCTCGCGTTAAGAATAAAGCCAATTGCAATGATCTGTTCCTGCAATGGTAATTTTCCAACTATGTTTCTTGCCTTTTTTATATAAGAATCATAGATTCCCTTCTGTATTTCCTTGTTCAGCAAAGTATTATTGGTTGTTAAAGCTGTCATTTCAGCAGTCCATATTTCTTTTGCTTCTTCAATATCTCCGGTATCCAGCCAAAGATCAGTTCCTGAATTTTTAAGATTTTGCCAGAAGGGATCAGGTTTTGCTTCAATGGCTGTTTCATTAATTCCCTCCATGATAAATTCCTTCATTTTCAGCACCAGGTCCTTATCAGAAAATAATAATGATGAATTCATAATCTTCATATTTTACATGATCTTAAACACTACAAAATACAAGGCAAATAGTTTAATAGACACATTTTGCCCATACCAACTCCGGCTTTTTTCCATTTCTGATTCGTAATTAGTCCGTACCTCATTCGTATACTAACGGACAAAATGAGAATACAGTACGCTTAATCGATGCATCAACATTGGCATGGGTACTAATTTAGCTCTTTGAACTGGAGCCAATAAAACCATTGCGACAAATGATCAGCGGCTAATTGGCTAAAAATCAATTTCAATCAGGACGGCGGTCATATTATCATATCTGCCACCTCCTTTTTTACCTAATGTCTCGATATAAGAAGTTAATTGCTCCAGAATTTCATTTAAAGGTCTTTTTACTGATGCCATTTTGATCAGATCTTTTTCTGCAAGAGCACCCCATATTCCATCGGTACAAAGGAGGAACCTGTCACCTGCATTATAAGTCAATGCGGGAGAACAAGTCACTTCCACTACAGGTTCTGTTCCCAGAACTTTGGTAATTATATTACTCATAGGGGAAATTCTTGCTTCCTCTTCTGAAAGCAGACCAAGATGGACCATTTCAAAGACTTTTGAGTGATCAAAAGTTCGATACAGAATCTTTTCTTCACGAAAGTGATAAATTCGGCTGTCACCTATATGAAAAGTGAATGCATTTTCTTCATTGATAAGAAGTGCAGTTACAGTAGTTCCCATTTCGGATAACCATGAATTTTTTATACTCTCCCTGAAAATTGCATGATTTGCTTTTTCAATAGCTTTGGTAATAAGCTCAATAGGACTTTCTTTAACAGGGTGCGAAATTTCCCTGAATATTTTATTTACTGCAAGTTCAGCTGCTTCTTTTCCACCCTTAGCTCCACCCATTCCATCACAAACTAATGCAAGTAAACCGATGGAAGTTTCTGCGTACTTGTAACAGTCCTGGTTTTCTTCGCGCCCACCGATCAGGGAAGTTGAGGCAATATTGAAGTGCATATTATAAATGATTAATTATTAGTAATATCTGAAAAGTTCGCTGATCTATATAATACCCATTCCCAAGTGGAGCATACCGGGGTCGGTTAGATACAATTACCACAATCATTGCCAAAGTGAGAATCAGAATATTAAAAACAATTAAGAGTCTCATCATCCGGTTACGTCTGGCAATTTCATTTTCAAATCTCATCAGCTGAAATCCATCCATACTAATTTTTTTAGAAAAGTACGGTAATATTATAATTCAAGTCAAGTATTTCAGACAACGATTTGGCTTTAAGCTCGATTCACATCTGAAACCTTCTCGGTTATACTCAATTCTTTCCACAGTAATCGAAAGAATGATTGAAGCTCCCGGCATCTTTAACGAAAAGGGATGGCTTAAAATAGGTTTCTGCGGAAATCGGCCCTCAATCGGTGAAAGTTATATTTCTACTGGAAGTCTCTATCTCTGCTCTCCAGGATTACTCCCTCTCGGTTTACCCGAATCCGATCCCTTTTGGACTGATACTCAGGCAGACTGGGGTTCAAAAAAAGTCTGGAAAGGGTTCGATACTCCTGCTGATCATGCGATATCGATATAGATTTTTCAGATTGGTTTTCTTTGAACAATGTCTATGATAAGAATATACTGAAATTCATATCCGACAAGAATTTCCTTTTTTTAACATGAAATAGGCAGGAATTCCTGCCAAAACGGTCAGGATGGCAATGGAAGATTCTATGGGTCTTTCAAGATAAGAGAGTCCAAGAATGAGTATTCCGGTCAGGATAAAAAAAATCTGGGTTAAAGGAAATCCCGGCGATCTCACAGACTCCGGATTCTTTCTTCTTAATACAAATACACTGAGAACTGTCAATATCGGGAATATTCCAAGTGCAAATCCCATGTAGGTTAGCACTTGTTCAAATGTGCCTGAAAGGACCAGCACCAGGGCAAGGATGCACTGGTGTAGTATTGAATTGGAAGGAACCTTGTATTTTGGGTGGATCCTTGATGCTGATTTAAAAAACAATCCGTCTTTGGCCATAGAATAGTAAACCCTTGGCCCGATTATTATGAAGGCGCTCAAGGAAGAAAAAAGAGCAAAGGCAATCAGAAGTGAAAAAAGTGTATCGGCTGATTTCCCAAAAAGATTTCCCATGGCAAGCCCTCCTATCGAAATTACTCCTTTCATGTCATCTGGATTAATGCCATAAATATAAAGCATATTGATTCCAAGGTATAATAGAATGACGATCCCTGTACCGTATAAAAGAGATCGCGGAAGTACTTTTGATGGATTTTTTATCTCGGCACCCAGATATGTTGAGGCATTCCATCCGCTGTAGGCAAACATGATCCACATCAATGAAAGTCCGATGGTCTGCCAGCCTTTAATTCCTGTTGGGAGTTTAGTCCCCTGGCTAAAGTGGCTAAAATTTCCCTCTCCCGAAGTGAAGCCGGAAATTAAAAGGATCACGATTAATGCTATTTTCATTATGGTAAGGATATTTTGTATTCTTGTGCCATATTTTATTCCGTGATAGTGTATGAAGGTGAAAATCAATATGACAGCCACGGCGAGGATTTTGCCGGTAATTGCTGAACTAATACCGAAATGATCCGTAATGTGAGATAATCCTGGTACCGCCCTGCAGAAATATTCACTGAATCCGAGTGCTGAAGCTGCAATGGGCGCTGAGAACCCGACAATGAAGGAAACCCACCCGCTGAGAAACCCGGCAAGGGGATGATAAAGTTTAGAAAGAAATAAATATTCTCCACCGGCGCCCGGTATGGCTGCACCAAGCTCTCCATAGGAAAGGGCACCGCAGAGGGAAATAATTCCTCCTGCCGCCCACAATATCATCATCAAAACCGGATCATTCAAATTCGCAAGCAACAGACCTGAAGTGGTAAAAATACCAGCACCAATCATATTGGCAACCACGATGTTTGTTGCAGGAAAAATACCAAGCTTTCTCGGTAACTTTTCTTCCGTCATGTCAATATCTATTCGGCTCTCTTGTAGCTGATTGATAGCCCCCCGCCCGAACTGTTGACTTTGGTATCATAATTTTTTAATCTTCTGACATAATTGAGAAAGATATCCTGGCCGCTTTTAAAGGCGCTCCTGTTTTTCCATTCTGTAATATTGTGTGCCGTAAAACAACCGCCAACTTTAAGTTTGGGATCAATATCAATAAAGTATTGCTTATACCAGTCCTTATCCGCATCGCTGAATACAAAATCAAAGGGTCCTTTGAGTTCTCTCACTAAAGTATGTGCATCCGATAATCTTGCATCGATATATTCTGACAACCCGGCTTTTCTGAAATTATCAAGAGCAGTCTTATGCCTTTCTTCATCTATATCGATAGTCAGGAGCTTACCTCCGGTTTTGCTCAGAGCCCAGGCAATCCAAATACCTGAATGTCCTGTTGAGGTACCGATCTCAAGTGCCGATTTATAATTGTTCTCTATAATAATATCATAAAGAGTCTGTCCGTCAACAGTTGGGATATTCATAGCATGCCATTGACCGGAGTGCTCCTTTAAAAATTCCTTGACCTTTAAATCCAGAACAGTATTTTCCATATTCTGTGATTTTAAATCCGGAGTAACTATTGCAAAATATAACAGACAAAGGACGATTCTAAACAGTTTTTTCCTCATTTCAGATTAATTTTTGGTTACAATCAGAGATAGAAGCCTATGAACTATGGAATCTTATTTAATTTAGGGAAAATACACCAATTAAACAAAGAGAATGAATTTGAATCCGGAAAATCCACAGAGAAAATCCGGTATACTGATTTTATAATTTATTTGTCAGTTATTTATTCCTTTCCTTTAATTTTTCAGGTTCTTCACAGAAATGCATACCTGTAAAATTAATCAGGGAATTCTTCCAAGGGCGATTTTATCACACCGTGGTGATGTGGGTATTGAACCATTAAAGAATCATAAGTAATATCAGGAATATAATGTCGTATTTTTTGGCTGAAGGATCATACTATTCCCCTTTTACCTTTGGCCTAAACACCTTTAGCCTATAAGCCTCATACGACATTATTTTATACCAAACTACTTAAGTTACGCATTCGTGTGATGAATCATTTTTCATTCACTCCTATGCTGATTTGGAGAGTAATTCATTGTAAATGGTCTTATTATTTCGTATGTTTATTCCTCGATATGGAAACGGTAATTATTGCAGTTGTCGCTTTTTTTACATCCATTCTTACCTTTTTATCAGGATTTGGTTTAGGAACCCTGCTTAATCCTGCATTTGTCATTTTTACCCCCGTAGATTTCTTCTTCGTGGTTTCTTTGACGGTTTGTCCGGGCTACGGGGAGCAATAAGAAGTGCATTCCTGTTTGAAAGTGGCTTATTCAGGAAGGGCTCTGGTTTTATTTAAATTTAAATGATATAAGTTCTGAATTATGAAAAGAGAATTATCTGTAGATTATTCTGGCAATCAACGCCGGGAGTTCTTTAAGAAAAGCCTGCTTTTTGGCATTTCGTCTGCAGTTTTTTTAACAGGCTGCAAGGAAAAACCGGAAGGGGAGGTTACCCCAACGGAAGATCTGATGCGTGAGCATGGATTATTGAACAGAGTCTTGCTCATTTATGATAATTGTAGGTTCCGATTGATCAATAGGGTGCGGTTTGATTTGAACGTACTGAATAATTCAGCACTGATCATCCGGGATTTTATTGAAAATTACCATGAAAGACAGGAAGAGGAATTTGTTTTCACCCCTTTTGAGAGGAAAGGCAAATTGGCTGATTTGACTAAGATCCTGCGTGCCCAGCATCTGGCTGGACGTACTATCACGGATCAGATCATGGAATATGGGAAAATGCAGGAAAGTGTTCTCAGCGAAGAACAAAGGCAGAAACTAATCAATTTGCTGGATGTTTTCAACCGGATGTACCGTCCGCATGAAGCAAGAGAGGATACCGTATTATTCCCGTCACTCAGGGATGTTGTCACTGCAAAAGAATTCGAGGACATGGGAGATAAATTCGAAGATCATGAACATGAGCTTTTTGGTGAAAAAGGTTTTGAAAAAATGGTTGAAAAGGTGGCTGATATTGAAAAACTGATCGCGATCGAAGATTTATTGCAGTTTACACCAAAGGCGCAATAGAATGGCATAACATTTGTCCTTTATAATAAATACCTCAACATCTATGATGAAAAATAAGATAAATCTATTCCTGACGCTTGTTTTTATTACAATAAACTGTTCAAATCGTCAGGTTATAAATAGAGATGAATATTACCAGCAGCGAAAAGCAATGGTAGAGCATCAGATTAAAGGAAGGGGCATCCGCAATGCAAGAGTTCTGGATGCAATGATGAATGTCCCGCGGCATAAATTTGTACCTGAGGAATATAGAAACTTCTCTTATGATGACCGCCCGCTTCCAATCGGTTTTGGCCAGACCATTTCGCAACCTTATATAGTAGCCTATATGACCGGAATTCTAAATCCGGAACCTGATCAGAAAATTCTGGAAATCGGAACCGGATCCGGCTACCAGGCCGCAATTTTATCCCGGTTGTATAAGAATGTTTATACCATTGAGATTATCGATTCATTGGGCAAGAGGGCAGAAAAGGAATTTGAACAACTTGGTTACAAAAACATTTACGTAAAAATAGGCGACGGTTATCAGGGTTGGAAAAATTATGCCCCGTTTGATGCTATCATTGTAACCTGTGCACCGGAAAATATCCCCCAGCCTTTGGTGGAACAACTTGCTGAAGGAGGTAAAATGGTTATACCGATTGGATTACAGTACCATCAGGTTCTTTATTTACTTGAAAAAAAAGAGGGCAAAATCCGTTCAACCGCGACGTTGCCCGTATTATTTGTTCCCATGATCCATGAAAAATAGAGGATCATTGTAAATAAATTATTTTCCAATGAATAAAAGAGTATGACAGTGGGACCCAGGTCTAAAGGTATATCACGGATCATTTATTTTATTCCCATCGATTTTTTCCGCCTAAGGCCATTACTTTCCTAATTTTCTCCAAATTCCGAATCGGTTTTTGCCCATTCTTTATTCGTAGTTTATTCGATTATATACGAATAATCTACGAATAAAGTAAGAATAAACACCAGGGAAGGACTTTGAGACCGTAGTAAAGAGAACATTTAAGATGTGAGATAAAGAAAAGAATTCCGGATAATTTTTCTGGCTGAATGATATTATGCTTAAATTTATGTAACGTATTTAGAGTTAATGCGTCTAATGGATTAAATTTAAATTGAAACCATGAAAAAAAGATCTTCAATCCTCATTCTTGTACTCGTCTTTACGGGTATTCAATTTCTTTATGCAGAGAAAACAGAAAAACGTGATTTGCCTGTTTTTAAAGAGATTTCGTTAAGTACCGGGGCCACTGTTTATCTTACCCAGGGTAATATTCAAAAGGTCGAACTGACGGGTGATGCCGAAGCTCTTGAGAAATTAATCACAGAGGTGAACAACGGGAAATTGATCATCAAATACCCAAAATCTTTTAATGAGCACACGTATAACTTGTTGTCACTTCATCCATTTGAGAAAAAGCATGTTGACATTCATATTACCATGTCTGAAATTAACCAGTTGAGTGTGAGCGGTACAGGCTCCATATTGGCCAGTGACCTGGTTGATACCAAGGCCCTTGATGTCTCATTAAGCGGAACAGGAAATTTAAAAATGAATAATTTGAAGACTGAAAAAGTTTCTTCACATCTTTCAGGTACGGGTACTCTTTTCCTTTCGGGTCAGCAGGCAGCTTCCGAATTCAATTCTTCTATTTCAGGGACCGGAAGTGTAAAAGCATTGGATTTTAAGGCCGATCATGTCAGCGTCAGCATCAGCGGTACCGGAAGTTGTTCCATTACAGCCAATCAAAAGCTTCCGGTCAGGATCTCGGGAACCGGAAATGTCCGTTACCGGGGGCATCCCCAGGTTGATTCCAGAGTCAGCGGGACAGGGCATGTCCGGGCGGAGAAATGATTCTTAACCCAAGAAAAACAGCTTCTAAGAGTACTTGGGAAGAATTGTGCTGATTATACAATAAACGTCAGCAGAATCATGCCTTTCAGAAAACCGCATATGAGGACTGATGAGAAGTTTCACCAACATCGGAGATGCAGGGAGGGCGGGATTTGTAATGACTATGGGTTTGATTCTGATGGTTTTTATATCTTTACTTACTGATTATAAAGACTAATCCATTAAAGTGAAAAAATTTAATTATTCATATCGCCTCCTGATATTGTTATTCTTTTGTTTTTGCACATCAACATTATGGGCCCAGAAGCATCTGAAAGATAATTTTCAGAAGAAATCGCTTGTGGGTAAACAGGAAGATGGAAGTTATATTGTACAAACATCCCAGGTGATTGATCCTGCGGGCACTACAGTTGTTTTTCCAGGAAGACCGGTTGATCTGGCTTTGAGCCCGGATGAAACTATTCTTGCAGTAAAGAACCTGAACAGCATTGTTTTCTTCGATGCGAAGAGTCATAATTTAAAACAGACGCTTAAGCTTCCCGGAGGGGGAAGTACTTTTACGGGGATCGGATGGAGCGATCACGGTCAGAAAGTATGGATCACCGATACAAAAGGATTTATCCGCTCAGCCAAATTACAGGATAACGAAGAGTTTGCCTGGAGTGATGAGATCCTGCTTCCTTCCAGAATATATTCCGATGGCAATTTTGAGTGGGAGAGTGAAATACTGGATAAAGCAAACAAAGCCGCTGCCGACAGGGAATATCCGGGCGGTTTTGCTATTGATGAAAAAGGTGGATTTATTTACGTCACACTTAACAGGAACAATTCTTTAGGGATAATAAATCTGAAGACCCTGAAGTTTGAAGGGCATGTACCGGTTGGCATCGCGCCTTATACAGTCGTTGTCAGTGGGAGTAAGGCCTATGTAACCAACTGGGGAGGCAGACGTCCGGGGAAGGGAGATAAAACGGCTATGTCCGCCGGAACGGCTGTTGTGGTGGATCCTAAAACAGGCGTTGCTTCATCGGGGAGTGTTTCAGTCATTGATATCAATGCACGAAAGGTTATAAAAGAAATAAAAGTTCGGCTGCATCCCTGCGCCATGGCATTTCATCCTGATGGTTCAAAATTGTACGTGGCCAATGCAAACAGTGATGTGATTTCCGTAATCAATACGCAGACGGATAAAGTCATTAAAGAAATAAATCCAAAGCCCATGGCAGAATTGCCATTTGGGAGTGCGCCTGTCGGGCTTGCTGTTTCGGGTGACGGTAAAACATTGTATTCAGCCAATGGAGGAAATAATCTGATTGCCGTTATTGATTTGGCAACAGACAAGGTAAAAGGGTTAATACCCGCGGGATGGTATCCGGGTGCTTTAATTTTAAATAAAGAAGGGAATCAGCTCTTTGTTGCCAATACTAAGGGCGTTGGGACACGTCAGTTAAGTCCCGGGGCCAAAGGTTACAAGTCGAATGATCATTTAGGATCTGTTTCATTTATACCGGTCCCTTCCACAAATGTACTTGAAGATTATACAATAAGAGCAGCTTCCAATATGCGCCTGCCGCGGATCACCGAAGAGATGAAACTGGAAAGGATAAAAGAAAAGATAGTCCCTGTTCCGGTCAATCCCGGTGAGAAATCTGTTTTCAAACATGTACTTTACATCATTAAAGAGAATAAGACCTATGACCAGGTTTTTGGTGATTTAAGGCAGGGTAATGGCGACAGTACGCTTTGTCACTTCGGGAGAGGTGTAACCCCGAATCATCATGCCCTTGCAGAGACTTTTGTGCTGCTTGATAACACTTACTGCAACGGGGTCTTAAGTGCAGACGGACATCAATGGACTGATGAAGGTTACGTGACGGATTACCTGGAAAAGAGTTTTGGGGGATTCGCAAGAAGTTATCCTTACAGGGGCGACGATCCTCTGGCTTTTGCGTCAACAGGTTTTATCTGGGATTATGTACTAAAGAAGGGTTTGACTTTCCGGAATTACGGTGAATTTATTGATGCCGGGGCAGAGCCTAAAAATGCAACCTGGACGCAGATATATCAGCAATATCTGAATCATACGAATGAAATAACCATAACAGCGAAATCAAAACTTCATACCCTGGAGCCTTATAATTGTCCAACCTTTCCGGGTTTTGGCGGTAAAGTTCCGGATGTATACAGAGCGGGAGAATTTATTAAGGAGTTGAAAGCCTATGAAGAAAAGGGAGAGCTACCGAATTTCATGTTGATGCTGTTGCCCAATGATCATACCACAGGGGTAAACGAGAATTTTCCGACTCCGGGCGCTGAAGTTGCTGACAACGATCTTGCTCTGGGACAGATTGTGGAGGCCATCAGCCACAGCAAATTCTGGAAGGAGACAGCCATCTTTGTCGTACAGGATGATCCGCAATCGGGGCTTGATCATGTGGACGGGAAACGGACGGTGGCTTTCTGCATAAGCCCCTATACCAAGAGAGGTGAAGTGATCAGTACTCAGTATAATCAAAACAGTCTTTTGAGAACGATGGAACTGATATTGGGACTTCCTCCAATGACTCAGTTTGATCTGATAGCAGAGCCAATGACCGATTGTTTCACAGAGAAGCCTGATTTCACACCTTACAAGGCAAGGCCCAATTTAATTCCATTGGATCAGATGAATCCCAAACTATCTGTTTTGAAAGGTAAGCAGCTTTACTGGGCTAAAAAGTCAATGAAGTTGCCTTTGGACGAAGCGGATGAAATTGAAGATGATGTGTTGAATAAAATCGTATGGTATGCGATGAAGGGTTATGATGTGCCGTATCCAAAAATCAGAAAGAAGTAAATTTAGAATACAGTTTATTTGAAAAGGATTGGTCAATAAGCTTGGCTGTCATTGGTCATTGAGTTCCTTTGAACAGTATTATTGGTCATTTTGGACTTTACATGTGACATCGAAAATAATTGAAAGCGACATTGGGCTCAGTCGTTATTGTTAGATTGTGGGGAATTTCAATCTTTAAAAAACAATTGACACTGAATGGTCATTGAGTTGCAGCATGATTTGTATTTTGTTTCTATTGACCACTTAGATTTATATTTAGGTGTCGGATTTATTGACTTTCTGTTCTGGCTACTAACTTATAAAAATGCCTGTAGTATAAAAATAACAGAAGATGATAGAACATCTAAAAGGTTCAGGTGTTAAGTAGAGATCAATACAGAAATCAAAAGCCATGAAATTTACAAGAATTACTCCTATAGGAAATGTTCAATTTTCCGTTCCTGATCCTCCGGAGAAACCTGAACCCTCAACTCCAATTATTCCACCGGATATTCCTTCTAATCCAGGTATACCTCAGGAAGTGCCGCCCTTACCACATATACCTCCTCAGGAAATGCCGCCCAAAGATTTAGGGAAATTGGCGTTTCGCCTTAATAAGAAGCTATTTTTGGATTTATATATGATCTTCGGTGCCTATTTGCAGATTGCTCTTAAAATTTTAGTATCCAATTAATCATTGAACAGAAATTGTGGCTTTTATTTTTTTATCGGTTTTGTTCTTGTTTAGGATCTTTACAGCCGCACAAAAAAAGATGAGCACAACAGTCAACACGATCAGAAAAGTGTATCCTCTAAAAAAGTCTATGGGGTGGGGAGAGGCTTTAGACGCAATGGTATCATAAACGGGTATAATCCAGTTGATCAGGTAAGCCTGCGCTAAAACAAGGAGGCAGATAAAAAACAGCATGAAAAAACTGTGTTTTAATGTAAAGCGGAAAAGGTCCGATTCCTTTCCGACCAGATTACCTGCTCCTGCAGCTACCGCAATGGATTGGGGAGAAATCATTTTGCCGACCACTCCCCCTGAAGCATTTGCCGCAACAGTTACCACAGGATCGACTCCGATAGAGGTAGCTGTGACAGACTGGAGTTTTGCAAACAGCGCATTAGAAGAAGTGTCTGAGCCTGTTATGAAGACGCCCAGCCATCCAAGAATAGGGGCGAAGAAGGGGAAAAAGAAACCTGTATGTGCAAGTGCTGCAGCCATGGTTATGGTCATTCCTGAATCATTAAGCGCGTAGGCAAATCCCAGTACAGAGGCTACCGATATAATGGGGTATTTTAGTTGCTTTAATGTTTCCCCGAATATTTTAACTCCCCTATTAAATTTCATTCCTAACAAAGGAATTGATACTATCGCTGAGATCAGGACCGAAGTCCCTGCAGCTGAGAGATAATTGAATTTGAAAATATGCGGCAAAAGGTTTCTATCTTTATCCATAATCACATTATGTATTCCGGGTATCTCAAACTGAAGCTGTCCAATGGAATTTAAGATCTGTTTGATAGGTTGGGTTCCCCAGGCAATGATCATGATGGCCATTAAAATAAATGGTGAAAGTGCCTTTACTATTTGTCCGATAGAATAATTCGTATCCCGAAGGAAAACAGGAGCCGGCTCATTGGGGAAACGCCATACAGATTTAGGTTTCCAGAACCTCAACAGGATCAAAAGACAGACGATAGAACCAATCCCGGCCATGATATCAGGAAGAGCCGGACCAAGGTAATTGGAAGAGAACCATTGGAGGATCGCAAATGAACCTCCCGAGACAAGCACTGCGGGTAATACCTCAAGAGTTTTCCTGAATCCTGACATCAGGAGGACCAGATAAAACGGAAGAAGAATGGATAGGAAGGGAAGAGTCCGTCCGAGCATTTGAGAGATGGCCATTTCAGGGATCGAAGATATCTGAGAGGCCACTGTGATGGGAATGCCAATGGACCCAAATGCTACGGGTGCAGTATTTGCGATCAGACATATTCCCGCAGCATATAAAGGATTAAATCCAAGCCCCACGAGCATTGCTGCCGTGATGGCTACAGGAGCGCCAAAGCCTGCAGTCCCTTCCAGGAAGGAACCGAATGAGAAAGCGATCAGCAAGGCCTGTATCCTTCTATCGGAGGAAACGGAAGCCATAAAATGCCGGATGATTTCAAACTGACCGCTCTTTACCGTGAGATTATATAGAAAAACTGCCGTAATGATAATCCAGCAGATTGGAAACAAGCCGTAGAGGATCCCGTTGGTTGTGGAAAGGAGGGCCAGTTTGACCGGCATCCCATAGATTGTTACCGCAATTATCAGAGCTATAATTGCAGCAAAAATACTGGCCTTGTATCCTTTCATTTTTTAATGACCAGTGCCCAGAATATGAATAATACGGGAATGATGGCTATCATTGCCGATAGAATCATATTGTGAAAGGGGTCAATGATTTGTGTCCAATGCATAGGTTTTTAGGTTTAAATCATAAAATTAGAATCAGGTGTCAACAGGGGAGCAGTAAGGTCCTTCGGGAAAAAAGGCTATTTGCTTTTTATTTGTCACCGCCAGATCAATCTGAGCCTGCAGGGATTCAAAATTTTTTTCATCTGAGATGTAGTGTGGCTGTACAGAAAGTAACGAAAGATCAGATAGGTTAATTCCTGAAGTATAGAAATGAAGATTTTTAATTCCTGTTTTTTGAAGTACCCTGATTTGCATCTGTACTTGCCACTGATCTTTAATGAATGGGCTGCTGTTGCTGATATCCTGAACGAATTGCATGTACCGGCCCGAATACTTTTTTAATAAATCACTGTATTCAGGACTTCCGATTCCTTCTGAGCAGCCACCCAAAGCTACAATTTCTCCCTGATCTTTAATTGCAGGAAGACAATTTACCATACCTTTGACACATTGATAGAAAGTAGCATCCAAGGGATAGCCTCCGCTGGAAGTAACTGCCATATCCGCACTTTTCAACACTTTGGGGCAGCAGGCATTCTTCACATATTCAACTGCTTCATGATGGGATTCAAAGAGCTCACCGGAGAAGATGGAATTGATTTTTTTATGGTTATCCAGGACAATATTTATTGCAAAATCCGGGGGACACATGCGGGCAATGGAGGTATTTTCCAGATGACAGGGGTTATCTTCCAGAATTCCATTGGAAGCCTTTGGATGACTCAGAAATTCAAATCCATGAAATTTTTGAAGTGTGTCCAGCGAGACAAGGCCTGGACAGATTGCTTTACGGCCCCCGGAGAACCCAGCCATAAAATGAGGTTCAACCAATCCGGTGATAACGCGAAAACCTGCCTGCACGTAATGTCTGTTCAGTCTTACCTTTGATCCGGACCAACTGCGGCCTTCTATTTTCTGAAGTTCTTTTTCGTTTTCGCATTCATGATCAATAATGCGGTAATTATTGACAATGTATTCACCAAACATGCGGATCTTCTCAATGGTTGTAGATGGCCGGTGCATTCCGGTAGCTACAAGAAGGATGATCTCTTTTTTCTCAATACCATTTAATTCCAGAAGTGAGATGAACCGGGGAAGAAACTCCCGATAAGGAATAGGCCTTGTCATATCTGAAACAACAATGACGACATCTCCTCTTTTCCTGCCTTTTATCCTGTCAGCAAAAGATATACGATCGATGCTGTTTGCCGTTGATTCCTCAAGCAGGACATCCGCCGGTTTAATACTGCACCCGTATTTGGATTTATAGATAATACTATCATCAGGAGCTTTCAGGATGATTTCTTCCAATCCGTATTGAAGACCAATGTTCATTAGTTTCAGGTTTTTCAAGGTTTCAGTTTGCGGGAAAATGGAAACAGAGTAACAGTAACTTACAGACTCAAAGATACAAATCTTCAAAAGAGAAACAATGATACACTCAATTTGCATATCATTTATTTCAATTTGAAACTGGGCAATTATTCACTTTAAAATCAGGAACCAATTTCATTGTCAGGAAAGGCCGCCATGGTTTATTTTTCGGGAGCGTCGTTTACTCCTGACCGTGTTTGTTCGCTCTTTGTTCACTCTTCGTTCGCTTTAAGAGTGCACAAAGAGCGCACAAAGTGTTTATTTACACTTTAGAGCGTTTCTTACGTTTTACTGGAATCTCAGTTTTGGATTTTCCTGCTTGTCAGCCAACTCTTCAAGATAGGTAGAGACGTGACGGTCGATTTTATTATCGTACATGTCGTCAATATCGATAAGTATTCCTGTCTCTTCCACATCGCCAAATTCATCGCTGATCACCGTTCCGAAAGTACGCATACTTGGAGTAAGGCTCATGTAAGCGTTGATCAGAGGAGGGATATTTTCACCGAGACTTCTTACCTCCTGCGATAATATTTTGTATGCCTCATCGTAATCCTTTTCGAAAAACATTGCATCGTACCTTTCCACATCGGGTGAATAGGGCATTGGTTTTTTGGGGAGGACCAGATTATCGGGATCAGGAAAATACTTGCTGAAGAAATGAAGAATGATGTCGCGTGCACTCTGATTGTAATGAGTGTACATGGTTACCTTCCCGAAAAAGTATTTTACTTCAGGATGATCAATGACTAGGGCCCCGAGGCCATCCCAGAGATTATCAAGAGCAAAAAGAGCTTTTGATCCGGCCTTGCTTGACTGATACTCCGGTTGAACGAAAGAGCGTCCCAGTTCGATCACATACGGGAGGTAATCATCAATGAACTCATCTGAAAACTTAAACAGATGTGAAGTGGCCAGAGGCACTTCTCCATTTTTATCTCTTGGAAGTCCAGCACAATGAATGTAGCGGTATCCGCCAAGTATATCTTTTCTGGAAGGGTCCCAGACAATCAGTTGTTTATAGGGAAAATCCTCTGTGATGTCGTAATGGTCTATATCTACTTCCTCGCCAACTCCTCCGCCAGCGGCCCTGAATGTCAGTTCTCTGAGACGACCGATCTCTTTCATGATGTTAGGCGAATCCTGAGCCGTCAGAATGTAAATCTCATTATCGGATTTGTTCGTCTTCCGTTGAAATTTTTCAGGGGTAAGTTCAGCCTCAATAAGTTCTCTTGGAACCGGAGTAATGATATCCTTCATTATTTAATATGGTGAATCAACCGTCAAAATTAATAATAATTGAATTGAATGTCTTATCTGTGGAAATTTTTAAAAAAGACTTGACTCGATGTTAAAGGATTTCCTGTTTTATAAGCATATGAAATGAAATAACGTCGTGTTTTAGATTGGTAAATTTTATTTTAGAATAGAATTCCATATTGTTATATTATGTAAGTTTTCTTAGAAAAGGCCGGGGCGAACCTGGTACGAGCCGAATACGGACTTGATACGAGGAGAGTTCCTGTGAAATTTAGCTGTATTATTGTTAAATAGTAAAAAGAAATTAAAGATACGACATCAATTAATTCATTACTTAATTGAACAATTATATCAGGGCAATTATTTGCCATCGTAAACGAGGCTCTTCACTTCAGAAGCCCATTGTTTTGCCGATTTGGTTTTATCAAAAGTCTGCCATGAAAGGGGCTGTTTAAAAGTGATGGTAAAAGTTTTATTTTTTTGCCTGAATAATTCATCCGGAAGGAGAAACATTTCAATATTCAGTTTTATTCCGATGGCTTTCCTGAAATTGGCCAGCCAGTAAAAGAATCCTGTATTCCTGCCGCTGATGTGAACAGGAATGACATCTCTTTGGTATTCAATGGATTTTTGTATGAAATGCTTTTGCCATTCCAGATCGACAATGATTCCTTTTATCTTTCGTGAGGCAAGACCTGAAGGGAAAACAAGGATCTGAGCATCTGACTGATAAGCTTCAATGATTTGTAATACTGAAGCTTGTTGGTTGCCAAACTTATTAACCGGGATAAAGAGTTCTTTCAGCGGAGCAATTTTAGTCAATTCGTCCCTGACCAGAAACAATGATTTCCCGAGATATTTTGTTACCCCGTTAATCAGGATTAAACCATCAAAACCACCCAGGGGATGATTGGATGCAAATATAAACCGACCCTCCCGGGGAAGATATTCAGTGCCTTTAAAGACAAATTTAATTTTGAAATGATCAAAAAGCGCTTCTACAAAAGGGATTCCGTGGAGATTCCCGTATTTTCTGATAATCTCGTTAATCTCACGGATGTGAAGAAGCCTGTTCATAACTCCGTAAACAAAGCCAGGAAGACGGTTCGCCAGTTTTGGGTTTTTTTCTGCAATCAGATCCTTTAAAACAATTGGTTTTAAAGGTGATGAAGAATGTTCATTGTTCATTTTACCAGAGCATTAATTTTTCATGTCAAAAGTAAAATAAAATCTCACTTTGTTTTTTTCTTTATGAAAATAAAGAAATTTGCAGGATTATTAACGGAGCGCTTTGAAACATTAAAGGACAGGGTCAGATCAATCATTCCCTTCAATCGGAGTTTTTAACTATTTTGAAAGGGTTATGAACAGAAAAATGGAGTTATCAACAATTTTGTTTAAAAGTTATCAACAAATTGTTGACAAAAAGTATTGTGGAATATTGTGTCATGTTTTGTCATGATGTGGAAAAGTACTAATTTTACCTTGTATTGGTGCTCAAAAAACTGATGATTACATTTTCGAACATATATCCTGCTACTGTTGACGATAAGGGTCGGGTGGTACTTCCTTCTTCTTTCAAAAAAGAGATGGGTGAGGCCATAGAAATGACTTTTGTTGTTGAAAAGGATGTTTATGACCGTTGTTTGAATATCTATCCGTATTCAACCTGGTTGACGAAAGTGGAGAAGCTTCGCCAGAGACTGAATATGGATGATCCTATTCAAAGTAAAATGCTTTCGAGGTATTACGAGGAAATTGTAAAAATCGGGATGGCTGAAAACGGCCGTTTAAATATCCCCGGAGATATGCTCGGTTATGCAGGGATCAGGAAAGAGGCCATATTCACAGGGCAAGGTTCACGTATGAGATTATGGGAACCGGAACGTCACAGGTCATCCAGGTTGAGCGATGAAGAATATGCAAGATTATACAAAGAGCTTCTTGGTGGTCCGATGGATTAAGGGGCGGAGAGCAGGGAAAACGGAGAACGGAAAACGGAGAACGGAGAACGGAGAACGGAGACCGGAGAACGGAGACCGGAGAACGGAGACCGGAGCGGGGAGACAGGAGCATGGAGCAGGGAAAACGAGAGCAGAGGATTATGCTTTTTGCTCCGTGCCATAAGATAAATAAGGGAATACATACAAATATAATGGACGTATATCATGAACCGGTGTTGCTCGAAGAGAGTATAAATGGATTGAATATTCGTCCCGTTGGCACTTATGTGGATGTTACTTACGGGGGCGGCGGTCATTCCAGACTTATCCTTGAAAAAATGGGAGAGGGAAGACTTATCGCCTTTGATCAGGATGAAGATGCCCTGAAAAATGTCTCAAAAGATAACCGTCTGACTTTTGTTCCTCATAACTTCAAATTTCTGAAAAATTTCCTTCGCTACTATGGCATAGAAAAAGTGGATGGGATTTTGGCTGATCTGGGTGTATCCTCCCATGATTTTGATGTAGCAGAAAGAGGATTTTCATTTCGTTTTGATGCGAGGCTGGATATGAGGATGAATCAGAAATCTGATTCTGATGCTTCAAAAGTAATTAACGATTACAGTGAAGAACAGCTTGGGAAAATCTTCAGAGATTATGGAGAAATTCAGAACTGGAGATCATTGACTTCTGTAATTACAACCGCACGTGAGAAGGAGACAATAGAGACCATAAATCAATTTTTGAAACTGATAGAACCGGTTGTACCCAAAAGGGTTGAGAAGAAATATCTGTCACAGGTATTCCAGGCATTAAGGATAGAAGTAAATAACGAGATTGGGGTATTGACCGATTTTCTGGAAAGCACATTGGATGTACTGGGCCAAGGTGGACGGTTGGTGGTGATTTCCTATCATTCACTTGAGGACCGGCTGGTTAAAAATTTTATGCGTTCAGGGAGGATAGATGGCAAAATTGAGCAGGATTTTTACGGAAATACTACTTCGCCCTTTAAGCTGATAACCCGAAAGGCTATCACTCCCGGGGAGGAAGAGATTTTTAAAAATCCAAGGGCCAGAAGCGCCAAATTAAGAATTGCGGAAAAGATCTGAAAGGATGGAAGGGAAAAGAAAGAAAAAAGTAACTGTCAGGGAAGTGCTTAACGGCCGTTTCCTTGAGAGCGAATGGCTCCGAAGGAACAGGGTGCTTTTGTTTGTTATTTTTCTCATGCTCCTGGCCAATATTTCAGTGAGATACAAGTCAGAAAAGGTCATCCGGGAGATGACGGCTTTGGAAGATAGTTTAAAGGAGTTGCGCTCCCAATCGATCTCTATTGCAGCAGATGTAATGAAACTTAGCCGTCCTTCCCTGATTATTGACCGGGTAAAAAAAAGCGGCCTGGATCTTGAATTATCGAAAGAACCGCCAAGCAAAATATATGTAAAGAAGGAATAGGATGGAAATCAGGAAAGCCATATTGACACGATTTAGCCTGATCTATGGGATCATCCTGGTTTTTTCATTGGTTATCATTTTGAAGGTTTTTATTGTACAGCATACGTCGGAGTGGGGAGAAAAAGGAGAAAGGATGGAAGTCAAGGAAGTTCCTATTTCCGGGCGGCGGGGAGATATTTGTGCTGAAGACGGCAGTCCGCTTGCTACCTCTGTACCTTATTATGAATTAAGAATGGATATGGGTTCACCAGGTCTCTCGAAGGTTTTCAATCATGAAGTGGATTCGCTGGCCCTCTGTCTTTCACACTTTTTCCGTGACCGGTCAGCTAAATCCTATGCTTCATCTCTCAGAAGGGCTTATCATTCGAAGCAGCGATACTGGATGATTACGCCTCACAAAGTAAGTTATCTTGATCTTCAGCAAATAAAGAAGTTTCCGATTCTCAGAAGAGGGAGAAACAGCGGTGGGGTAATACCGGAACAGGAGAATAAGAGAATTTATCCTTTTGGAAATCTTGCCATCCGGACTCTTGGAAAATTAGGCAAGGGAATTGTAGAGGGAGATGACCGTCCTGCAGGAGCTTTTGGTCTGGAACAGGCTTTTGAAGAAGAACTTCGTGGGGAAGATGGTTTGGCGCTAAAGCAAAATATGTCCGGAAGATGGTTTATCATCAGCAAGGATGATCCCCAGGACGGATTCAATGTGGTGACTACCCTGGATGTGAAAATGCAGGATCAGATGACTTATTACCTCAAACAGCAGATGGACAGGACCCGGGCCCAGTATGGAAGCGCTATCCTGATGGAAGTAAAGACGGGTGATATAAAGGCAATTTCCAATTTCGGACGTAATAGTGCCGGGGAGCTGATTGGCGGTTATCAGAATTATGGTATTGGAAATGCAGGGTGTTCGGAACCGGGATCTACCTTTAAACTGGCCTCTTACATGGCTGCCATGGAAGATGGTAAAATCGATACATCTACTATTGTAGAAACAGGTAATGGGATTTGGGTGTATAAAAAACAACCCGTCCGCGACAGCGATTATAAGGATGGAGGTCATGGTAAATTGACGGCCAAAGAAGCATTTGAAGTATCTTCCAATGTTGCGGTCGCCAAACTTATTACCCAGGCCTACCAGGGAGAAGAAAAGGATTTTGTAAAGCGGATCTGCAAAATGGGAATGGATGAAAAACTTGATGTAGGAATCAAAGGAACAGGTCAACCTTATATCAAAAAGCCTGGCGACAAATTCTGGTCGGGAATTTCCCTGGCATGGATGTCTTTTGGGTATGAGGTTAAAGTCACTCCTCTCCAGACCCTGACTTTTTATAATGCCGTTGCCAACAATGGTTGTATGATGAAACCCCGTCTGGTAAAAGCCATCACGGAAAATGGGCATGTACGTGAGAGATTTGGTACGGAGAGATTAATCTGGTCTATCTGTTCTGCGAAAACAATCCGGAAAGCGCATGCAATGCTTGAAGGTGTTATTGAGAACGGGACCGGGAAAGCGTTAAAATCAAAATCCTATAAAATTGCCGGGAAAACCGGAACGGCGCAGGTTGCCAACAGAAGGGAAGGATATAATCATGGTGGACTGAAAGTATATCAATCTTCATTTGTCGGATATTTTCCGGCAGATAATCCCAAGTATTCATGTATTGTGGTAATCAATGGTCCCCGGGGAGGGGATTATTACGGAGCCTCCGTGGCAGGTCCGGTCTTCAGGCAAATTGCAGATTATGTGTATGCCTATGAATTAGGACTTAAAGATGAAATAGATTTTCCGAGAAAAAAAATAGAAAACGATATACCCGGATTGACAGCCGGCCGGAAAAAGGATATTGCCAATGTCCTGGATGAATTGGATATTCTGAACGGATTTGCCTTTATCCATTCTAAATGGGTGGAAGCTGCTCCGGATGAGGATGGTCTGGAATTGAATAACCGTAAAGTTGAAGACGGAGTCGTCCCCAACGTTAAAGGAATGGGAGCCACTGATGCCGTTTATCTTCTTGAGAACAACGGTTTGAGAGTAACCCTGAAAGGCCGGGGTAAAGTGAAGTTTCAATCATTAAGAGCAGGAACCAAGATCCATCGTGGACAGAATATAGCGCTGCGGTTAAGTTAAAAAGAGCAATTATGATATTATCTGAACTAACAAAAGGAATTGAAGGTCTTTCGGTAACCGGTAACACGGAAACGGATGTAAAAGGTATTGCCTTTGATTCGCGAAAGGTATTGCCCGGATTTCTTTTTGCAGCAGTTCCCGGAACGAACATTGACGGGCACAATTTCATAACTGCTGCAATTCGTAACGGAGCTTCAGTGATAGTTTGTGAACACTTACCCGGGGATTCTGATCAAAATACTACCTGGATACAAGCATCCAATTCTTCGAAAGTACTGGGTCAGATCGCATCCAGATTTTTCAGGGAACCTTCCCGGAAAATGAAAGTAGTAGGTATAACGGGTACAAACGGTAAAACAACAACTGCTACTTTATTGTACAGATTATTCAAGGAGCTTGGAAGCAAAGCCGGGCTTCTTTCGACCGTATGCAATTACATTCATGAAGAACAACTTCCGGCAACTCATACAACTCCAGACCCCTTGCAAATACAGGAGCTGATGTCAAAAATGGTGGATGCAGGATGTGAATATTGTTTTATGGAGGTAAGTTCACATTCTGTGGATCAGGACCGTATTGCGGGAATTGAATTTAAAGGAGGGGTATTTACCAATCTTACTCATGATCATCTTGATTATCACAAGACTTTTCTTGCCTATCGTGATGCTAAAAAGAAATTTTTCGATCAGCTGAATTCTTCAGCTTTTGCCTTGACCAACATCGACGATAAGAATGGCATGGTTATGCTGCAAAACACGAAGGCGCAAAAATTTACTTATTCAGCCAGATCATTAGCAGATTTTAATGTTAAAGTACTGGAAAGCCATTTCGATGGTATGCTTGTGCGGGTTAACGGATCGGAGGTATGGACGCATTTTGTCGGAAATTTCAATGCCTATAATCTTCTTGCCGTTTACGGAACAGCTGTTAAGCTGGGGGTTGATGCTGAAGAAACACTCCGTATAATCAGCCTGCTTCATCCTGTGGATGGAAGATTTGAAGTATTCAGATCACCGATGGGCATATTTGCAGTTGTCGATTATGCTCATACACCTGATGCAATAAAAAATGTTCTGTCTGGAATCAATGAAGTACGGACAGGTAATGAAACGGTTTTCACTGTGGTTGGAGCCGGAGGAGACAGAGACAGGACCAAGCGTCCCGAGATGGCATTTGAAGCCGTGACAGCCAGTGACAGAGTCATCTTAACTTCCGATAATCCCCGTTCAGAAGAGCCGGAAGCGATTATAGAAGAGATGAGGCAAGGAGTTCCTGCTGATAAGATCAGTAAGGTTTTATCTATTACAAACCGGAAAGAAGCAATCAGGACGGCCTGTATGATGGCAAAGCCTGGGGACATTATTCTTATTGCGGGGAAAGGGCATGAAAATTATCAGGAGATCAAAGGAGTGAAACATCATTTTGACGACCGGGAGATCGTTCGTGAAATATTCAATTTAATCAGAGAAAATTAATAAAATGCTGATCTATCTTTTTAAATATCTTCAGACATTGGATTTTCCGGGAGCACGGTTATTTGATTATATATCATTTCGTTCCTCCCTGGCGGTTATAACTGCGCTGCTCTTTTCGACTATTTTCGGGAAAAAACTCATCCGTATTCTTCAGAATCAGCAGATAGACGATGAAATACGTGATCTCGGTCTTGAAGGACAGATACAGAAGAAAGGAACCCCGACTATGGGAGGAATAATTATCATCAGCTCCATACTGCTACCGACATTGCTTTTTGGAAGGCTTGATAATATTTACATCCTCCTGATGATCATTACGACGGTATGGCTTGGAATGATTGGATTTGCAGATGATTACATTAAAGTTTTTCTGAATAATAAAAAAGGACTGGCCGGTAAATTCAAGATTCTTGGTCAGGTCCTTTTGGGATTGATTGTTGCCGGAACCCTTTATCTCAGTGATGATGTGGTCATCAGGGAAAAGGTGCAGAATGTTCGCGGCACAATTAGGACGGAAGACCGGGCCTACGAAATCAATGAAAAAGAAGTACAGCCAATGACGGTGGAAGCTAAATCCACTAAAACGACCATCCCTTTTGTCAAAAATCATGAGTTTGACTATAAATGGCTGCTCTGGTTTCTGAAAGACAGCGGCGGGGTATGGGTATGGCTTCTGTATTCGCTGGTCATTATTTTTATTATTACGGCGGTATCAAACGGAGCCAATCTGACCGACGGTCTTGATGGGCTTGCTACCGGTGCCTCAGCCATCAGCGGAGCCACACTCGGTGTTTTTGCCTATCTGGGTGGAAATATCATTTATGCCGGCTATCTGAATATCATGTATATTCCCAACAGTGGTGAATTAACCGTATATATGTCAGCGTTTATCGGCGCTGCAATTGGATTTCTGTGGTATAATTCCTATCCGGCGCAGGTATTTATGGGTGACACGGGTAGTCTTGCATTGGGCGGAATACTTGCAGTGTTTGCAATCATTATCCGAAAAGAGATCCTCATTCCTCTGCTTTGCGGAATCTTTGTTGTTGAAAGTCTTTCGGTTATTATTCAGGTGGTCTATTTCAAATATACTAAACGAAAATATGGTGAGGGAAGAAGAATTTTTTTGATGGCACCCCTTCATCATCATTTTCAAAAAAAGGGATTTCCGGAGGCTAAGATCGTCACACGATTTTGGATTATTGGAATAATCCTTGCCGTTTTAACAATTGCCACTCTAAAAATGCGATAAAATGGAAGGAAAAAAATTAGTTGTCCTTGGGGGTGGAGAAAGTGGAATTGGAGCTGCAGTTTTAGGATTAAAGGAAGGTTTTGGAGTCTTTCTTTCCGACAGCGGATCGATAAAAGATCAATACAAGACTGTGCTTGAAAACCATGGAATATCTTATGAAGAAAATCATCACAGTGAAGATATAATTCTTGATTCAGACCTGGTTGTTAAAAGTCCCGGAATACCGGATAAAGCACCTGTTATTAAGAAGCTTCATGAAAAGGGAATTCCTGTCATTTCGGAAATCGAATTCGGAGGCCGGTACACCCGGGCTAAAACAATCTGCATAACAGGAAGTAACGGCAAGACCACGACCACCCTGTTGATTTATGAATTGTTAAAACGAGAAGGGCTTAAAGTCGGGTTGGCTGGAAATGTAGGGAAAAGCTTTGCCTTACAGGTGGCGGAAGATGATTTTGAATATTATGTGATTGAATTATCAAGTTTCCAGCTTGATGGCATGGTGGAATTCCGAGCTGATATAGCTGTGCTCCTGAATATCACTCCCGATCATCTTGACCGTTATGAATACAAAATGCAGAATTATGTGGATTCAAAGTTCAGGATCATTCGGAATCAAAGACCGGAAGACTGGTTTGTCTATTGTGCGGATGATCCGGTTATCGCTGAAGAATTAAGAAAAAGAGAGATCAATTCCAATAAAGTTCCTTTTTCCATCATGAATAAACTGGGGAAAGGGGCCTGGCTGGAAGATTCAACCATAAAAATTAACGTCAATAATAATAGTTTCGATATGACAATTAATGACCTATCATTACCTGGGAAACACAATATTTATAATTCAATGGCAGCTGGAATTTCAGGGAGCATATTAAAACTTCGCAAGGAAGGCATCCGGGAATGTTTAAAGGATTTTCAGGGTGTGGAACACCGGCTGGAGCGATTTTTACGAGTGCATAACATTGAATTTATAAATGATTCAAAGGCCACTAATGTAAATTCGGTCTGGTACGCACTGGAAAGTATGACAACTCCTGTGATCTGGATTGTTGGAGGAGTCGATAAGGGTAATGATTACTCTGCTTTGTATGATCTTGTAAAAGAAAAAGTGAAAGCGATTGTTTGTCTGGGGAAAGATAATCAAAAGATAATTTCATCCTTCAGCGGAATGGATAAGGAAATTGCTGACACCCAAAGCATGGAAGAAGCGGTCAGGACGGCCTATTTTCTTGCGCAGAAAGGAGACAGTGTCCTTTTATCTCCGGCTTGTGCGAGTTTTGATCTGTTCAAAAACTACGAAGACAGAGGTAATAAATTTAAAGAAGCAGTCAGAAATCTTTAATTAATGGATACCGGAGAATTAAAAAAGTATATTAAGGGTGACCGTATAATCTGGATGGTACTGGTGGGATTATCCTGCCTTTCACTTCTGATTGTTTACAGTTCTACTGGTGCGCTTGCTTACCGGCAGGCAGGGGGCAATACGACCTATTACATCATGCGCCAGTTAATTTATCAGGGGATTGGATATGCTGCCATTATCGTCATGCTGAATTATATTCCGGTAAAGTTTTATAATAAAATTGCCAATTTTGCACTGCTTGTTGCGATCGTGTTTGTGTTGCTTGGACTGGCTATCGGAAGATCAGGCGAAAGCACGGGACGGACTCTTCCTTTGGGGTTTATCAGTTTTCAGCCCGCCGAATTAGCAAAAGTAGCCCTGGTGATGTGGGTAGCCAGGATGCTGGCAAAAAATCAAAAAGATAAGGGTCAGTTGCGCATCGCATTTATCAAAATTATGACAGGAGTTGGGATTTTGTGTTTGTTGATTTCCATGGCTAACTTTTCCTCTGCTGTTCTGCTGATGGGTACTACACTCATAATGATGTTTGTGGGACGTATACCTGTCAAGTACATTGGATTGGTTTTCGTAGCCGGAATTGCCCTGGTCCTTGTCATCTACTTTGCGGCTCCCCTTCTTCCGGAGCACGGAAGATTTGGCCGTATTCAAACAGTACGGGCTCGTATTGAACGGCACATCAAAGGAGATAAGGCCTCCGAAGAAGGTCTTACACAGGCGGATTTTGCTAAGGTGGCGATCCATCGGGGAGGCATTACAGGAGTTGGAGCCGGTAAAAGCTATGTGAGTAATTTTATGAGTGCTGCCTATAACGATTTTATTTATTCCATTATTATCGAAGAATATGGTTTAATCGGAGGGGTGGGAGTTCCGCTTTTGTATCTGATTTTCTTAACTCGCGGAGGGATAATCATCCGGAGGTGCACCCGGACCTATCCTGTATTTCTGGCAACAGGTGCAGTGGCGATTATAATTTTGCAGGCCATGATCAATATGGGGGTCTCTTCCGGAGCCCTTCCCGTGACGGGACAACCGCTTCCGTGGGTGAGCTGGGGAGGAACCTCACAGGTTTTTACGGCACTTACTTTTGGGCTAATTCTGAGTGTGAGTTCTGAAACTGACCAGGAGTCAAAAGATGAAGTAGAAGAGAACTTTCATCCGGAAGCAGTACTTGCAGATGAAGATGTTTCATTATCGAAAAATGAGCAGATATAAATTCATAATCAGCGGAGGAGGTACAGGAGGACATATTTTTCCTGCGCTATCTATTGCAGATGGTTTAAAGGAACGTTTTCCGGACTGCGACATTCTTTTTGTCGGAGCAGAGGGTAAAATGGAGATGGAAAAAGTTCCACTGGCAGGTTATCCTATCACTGGTTTACCCGTGGCCGGATTTCACAGAGGAGAACTATGGAGAAATCTTTCTTTTGTACCAAAGCTGATCAGGTCATTATCAAAGGCGAAGAAAGTGGTAAAGGAATTTAAACCGGATGTGGTGATCGGTGTGGGGGGGTATGCCAGCGGTCCGGTTCTCCGGCAAGCCAATAACCTGAAGATTCCAACCGTTTTACAGGAACAAAACTCTTATGCGGGTGTGACCAATAAAATCCTGGGGAAGAAGGCCAAAAGAATTTGTGTGGCATACGATAAAATGGATCGGTTTTTTCCTGCAGAAAAAATAGTTTATACCGGTAATCCTGTACGACGCGGACTGATGGTGAACCCTGATAAAAAAGAAGAAGCTTCTGAATATTTTGGAATTGATTCCGGGAAGCCTGTGATCCTTGTTTTAGGAGGAAGTCTGGGGGCACGTACGATAAATCAAAGTATCAGCGCGGGGCTGGATAAAATCAGGAATTCGGAGGTTCAGGTAATCTGGCAGACGGGGAAGTATTATTATGCAGATATCAACTCCAGTCTGGCCAAGGATCCTGTTCGGAATGTGAAAGTTCATGAATTCATATCAAGAATGGACCTTGCGTTTTCAGTGGCGGATGTAGTGGTATCACGGGCAGGGGCCGGCACAATTTCTGAGCTGTGTTTGGTGGGGAAGCCATCTGTTCTGGTTCCATCCCCCAATGTTGCAGAGGATCATCAGACACATAACGCCCTGTCGCTGGTTGAAAAAAATGCTGCCATTCTTGTCAGGGATTTTGATTCGGTCGACACCCTGGTGGATGTGGCTCTTGATCTGGTGAAAGATCAAAAAAGATGTGAAGCGCTGTCACAAAACATTCGAAAATTAGCGACGCCGGATTCAACAAAAGATATTGTGGAAGTGATAGCTTCCTTACTTAAAGAAAAAAGATGATTGAAACAGAAAATATAAAGAAAGTTTATCTTCTTGGAATCGGGGGTATCGGAATGAGCGCCCTTGCAAGGTTTTTCAGTTTTACCGGGAAGGTGGTAGAAGGATATGATAAAACACCTTCTTCTCTGACCAAGGATCTGGAAAATGAGGGTATCCCTGTGCATTATGAAGCGGACCTGAATAGAATTCCTGCAGTGGCTGAAAAAGAGTCAACCCTTGTGATCTTTACTCCTGCTGTGCCTGAATCATTTCCTGAGATGGAATATCTGCGCAGAAATAATTTCCATATTTATAAAAGGTCCCAGATTCTCGGAATCCTTACATCAGGGAAAAAATGCATTGCCATTGCAGGAACTCATGGAAAAACTTCTGTCACTACCATGACAGCCCATCTGATGAAAAATTCCGCGATCGGTTGTTCTGCTTTTATGGGAGGGATATCAAAAAATTACAATACCAATCTCTTGCTTCCGGTAACCAACAGTGAATATATCGTGGTGGAAGCAGATGAATTTGACCGGTCTTTCCTTCAGCTTCATCCTGACACAGCCGTTGTTACTTACATGGATGCCGATCATCTGGATATTTACGGAAATCATGAGGAGCTTATTCATTCATTTAATGATTTTATTAGTCAGATAAAATCCTCAGGAGCTTTAATCTACAGGAATGGACTTGATATAAAGCAGGACCGGAGAAAAGATATCCGGTATTACAGTTATTCCATAACCGGGGAAGCTGATTTTGCCGCAAAGAACATCATGGTCAAAGAGGGAGCCTATCATTTTGATTTAAAAACTCCCTTTGGCGAAATTAAGGATCTTAAGCTTTCCTATCCCGGGCTGCTGAATGTAGAAAATGCTGTGGCAGCATGCAGTGCCGCTTTGCTGAATGGTGTGAAAGAAGAGGAAATCAGTGCAGCACTTCCTCAATACAAGGGGGTGGTACGCAGATTTGATATCCGTTATTCGGGCCATAACACAATCTATATCGACGATTATGCACATCATCCAAGGGAACTTGAGGCGACTATCCAATCGGTGAGGGATCTCTATCCGGGCCGAAAAATAACCGGAATATTCCAGCCTCATCTTTTCACAAGAACAAGGGATTTTGCAGAGGGATTTGCAAAAAGCCTGGATCTGCTTGATGAAGCCCTGGTGATGGAAATTTATCCTGCGAGGGAGGAACCTATTGAAGGAGTGGATACCGGTCTGATTTTAAAATATATGAAAAACGGGAATAAAATTCGCTGTGAAAGGAAAGATTTTCCATCAATCCTTGATCATTATAATCCCGAAATACTGTTAACTTTAGGAGCCGGTGACATCGACCGACTGGCTGAACCGATAACTGAATACCTGAAGGAGAGGGAAAATGGCTAAGAAGATTATCCGCATTACTCTATGGTCTTTGGCTGTAATTATGGTTACGGTGTCCTTTGGTTTTTCTGTAATTCAAAGTAAAAAACTGGTTTGCCGGGATGTGAAGGTGGCCATTACGGATTCTTCTGATATTAATTTTTTGAAAAGCAGTGATATCGAGCAATGGGTCAAGGCCAATTACGGTAGTATTTTCGGGAGAGAAATAAATAATTTACGACTGAGGAAAATTGAGGAAGGACTGCAAAAAATTCACGCCATTGAGGAAGTTTCGGTTTATACAAATGTTTACAACAATGGAGTAAAGAATGCCGGCTCGCTTGTGGTGAGGATAAGACAAAGAACGCCGGTATGCAGGGTTATGGGATTCGGCCGGACCTATTATGTGGATCAATACGGGAAATCCATTAACTGGTCTCCGCGCTTTACACCGAGGGTGATCATTGTAGGAGGAAATTTTTCGAATGAATATGCAAAAGAAAAATTGCTTCCGCTGATTTTTTATCTCAATGAGGATAAGTTTTGGGGTGCACAAATCGATCAGATTTATGTCGGTCCCAAGGGTGACCTGACAATGGTTCCAAGAGTTGGAGAACAAACGATTTTATTTGGTCCACCTGACGATTATTTAATTAAATTTCGCAATCTTAAAGCCTTGTATTCGGAGGGATTTAAAACGGGCGGATGGACGATCTATAAGACCATAAATGCAAAATATTTAAACCAAATAGTCTGTACTAAAAAATAAATACCATGAATCTGACAAGAGAGTTAGTGGCAGCAATTGACATTGGCACATCGAAAGACAGAGCCGCAATAGGGCGTTTCACAACAGATGGGAAACTGGAAGTCCTGGCTTATGCAGAGGGGATTTCAAAGGGAGTCCGTAACGGGGTTGTTGTAAATATCGATGAGGCTGCCACATCTATCCGTTCGGTAGTAAGTGCCCTTGAACGGGAATTAAACGTACGGGTAAGAAAAATCTTTGCCGGGATATCGGGACAGAAAATCTTTAACAGGCAAGTTTCCGGATATCGCATGACAGAAAACATGGAGGTATCACAGAGTCTGATAAATTCATTACTTGAAGAAGCGCACCGCTATTCGACCGGACCCGGAGAGAAGGTCTATCACCTGATTCCACAGGAGTATATTGTGGATGGAGAAAAGGGGATACAAAATCCTGTCGGAATGGCCGGACGGAAGGTCGAGGGCTTTTTCGGGGTTATTACGGCTTCGGATACTTATCACCAGAATCTTCAGCGCAGTATTGAAAAGGCCGGGTATGAGCTGGCTTCGGCTTTTATTAATCCCTTTGTTCAAGGGTCCTCTTTTCTCTCCCGGGATGAGAAGGAAGCGGGGGTCGTTTTGTTGGATTTTGGGGCGGGCACTACAGGAATATCCTTGTATTACGGGAATAAATTGAGATTAGCCACAGAACTTCCTTTTGGAGGCAATGTGATTTCAAATGATATCAGAGAGGGATGCAACATCATACCGCGTCATGCTGAAATGTTGAAAGTTCAGTGCGGATATGCATTCAGCGATCTTGCCCCTGACAACAAATTTGCCCAGATTCCTGAAGTGGAAGGATGGCAAGCGAGAGAAATAAGCTTCAGGAATCTTGCAGGAATAATACAGGCCAGATTGGAGGAGATTATCGAGGGAATCAATTTTCAGATGGAATCTACCGGACTGCTCAATAAACTCGGAGCAGGAATTGTTTTATCCGGAGGAGGAGCCAAAATGAGGGAAATAGATAAGCTGGTCAGTTATCTTACCGGGCTGGATGTCCGATTCGGTAAACCAGTTATGCCCATGAAAGAACAGCTCTTCCTGGATAAGGTAACTAACCCGGAATCATCCACTTTGATGGGATTGCTGGTCAATGGATTGTATCAGGCAAGAAGTCAGAAATATTCTCAGGGGTCAGTCGTTTCCAATGAAATACACGAGGAAACCAGGGTAAGACCAATTTCCAGACCTCAGACATCCGGAATAAAGAACATGGTATCTGATTTATTTGGAAAGGCTAAAGTTGGTATCAGTGGACTTCTTGCTGACGACGAGGATCAAACGGTAAATTAATTCAATATTACAATAAAATGGAAAATCAGGCAGAGGATTTGTTGAATTTTGGGTTTCAACACGATTATCATTCCATCATTAAAGTAATTGGAGTTGGCGGCGGCGGAGGAAATGCAGTCAATCACATGTTCCGCGAAGGAATAGCCGGAGTTGATTTCCTGGTCTGTAATACGGATGCCCAGGCACTGGTCGCCAGTCCTGTTCCGGTTAAAGTTCAGCTTGGGGTATCGCTCACAGAAGGCCGGGGAGCCGGGAACAAGCCTAAGCGTGGAGAACAGGCTGCCATTGAAAACCTTGCTGAAATCCGGGAAGTTCTTGAAACAGGCACTAAAATGTGTTTTATCACAGCGGGTATGGGTGGAGGCACGGGAACCGGAGCCGCGCCTGTAATTGCTCAGCTGGCCCGTGAAATGGATATTCTTACCATTGCGGTTGTAACCCTTCCTTCTGTCAAAGAAGGTCGTCTCCGGTATGAGCAAGCAGTGGAAGGTATCAAAAAGCTGGAGCGGTATGTAGATAGTCTGCTGGTAATCAGCAATGAAAATCTGCACAAGGTTTACGGAGATCTTCCTGCCAGGGCTGGTTTTGCACAGGCGGATAATATTGTGGCGGCGGCCGTTAAAGGCTGTGCTGAGATTATCACCCTTCACGGCAATATCAACATTGACTTTGCCGATGTGAATACCGTCATGCGTGAAAGCGGGGTATTCATCATGGGCACCGGATTTGCGGAAGGTGAAAACAGAGCACTGAAAGCAGCCGAAGAGGCATTGAAATCTCCTCTGCTGGACAGCAATGATATTTATGGAACTGAGAATATACTTCTCAATATCACTTCGGGTGATGATGAAGTCCGCATGGGAGAAATCGGGGACATTATAGATTATCTTCAGAATGCTGCGGGCGATAATGCCAATATCATCTGGGGTAACGGACATGATCCAAGTCTTGGCAATAAGATCAGTGTCACTGTTATCGCTACAGGATTTGAAATAAATCCCAGCCGGATTTTGAGACCGGAACCTGTAAAAGAAACGGTGATCATTCCTGTTAAAATACCTGCTGCGGAAATTCCTCAGAATGAAACGGAGCCAGAGGAAAAGAAAACTGAGCTTGCTGAGCCCGTTCAGGAAACAGAAACTTTATTTGATGTCAATCCGGAGGGGAGTTTTACGATCAGGAAAGATGAGAGGAAACTGGAAGCTGAACGTCAGGAAAGAGCGGTCAAACTGGAGAAAAGACCAAAACCAAAAGGTGGGGATAGTTCAGAACCTATCAGCAATTGGTTTACAAGGCAATTTAATACTCTTTTCAGTGAAAATGATTCTGAGATAGATCAATAGGGAATGTCATTAATAGTCATTAGTCATTAATGGTCAATGACATGAAATAAATGACATGAGCTAAATGACACGAAGTGGGTGACATGAAATAAATGACAAGAAGTAAATAATAAAAAATAAATATAATGGCTGAACTGATTGAATTTGATTTACCCGTCAGCGGTGATAAGATAATAAAGGTGATCGGAGTTGGCGGCGGCGGGGGTAACGCTGTCAATCACATGTACCGGCAGGGAATTAAAGATGTCGATTTTGCCGTATGCAATACTGATGCCCAGGCACTGATGAACAGTCCTGTTCCTTTGAAAGTCCAGTTAGGTTCCGAACTGACCGAAGGACGCGGTGCAGGTAATAAACCTGATGTTGGGCGTGAGTCGGCTATAGAAAACATTGAAGATATCGGTAAGCTTTTATCCGGGAACACCAAAATGGTATTTATCACAGCCGGTATGGGAGGAGGAACAGGAACAGGGGCTGCGCCTATAATAGCCCAGGTTGCACGCGACCGGAAGATTCTTACCATTGGGATTGTTTCAATACCATTCCGGAATGAAGGAAGGCTTCGGATCCAGCAAGCAATTGAAGGGATCAGGGAAATGGAGGATCATGTTGACTCTCTTCTGGTTATAAATAATGAACGTATCCGTGAAATCTATGGAGACTTTCCCATTTCAAAGGCTTTTTCAATGGCCGATGATATTTTGACTATCGCAGCCAAAGGGATTGCCGAGATCATTACCTGTCCCGGTTTCATCAATGTTGATTTTGAAGATGTGAGAACGGTGATGCAGAATTCGGGAGTGGCTATCATGGGATCTTTCCATGCCAGTGGGGATAACAGGGCCATGAAGGCAGTGGAGGGGGCTATAAATTCACCTCTGCTGAACAATAACGATATCCGTGGAGCCCGTAATATCCTTGTTAACATCACCTCCGGAGAGAAGCAGGAGGTAACCATGGATGAGATGAACCTTGTCAATGAATACGTTCAGGAGAAGGCCGGGAACAGCGCTGACCTGATTTATGGTGTCGCTGTTGATCCGGAAATGGACGATCAAATCAGTGTGACGGTCATTGCCACCGGGTTCAAGTCGAGTTCAATTCCTGAGTTAAACAGCAGCAAACCTGCGAATAAGGAAAAAGTGTCCCTGGTGGATGATAAAAATTCTTGTCCGGAGGCCTTCCTGGATGAAGGTCCGGTGCAAAGCAGTGACCGTTCCCCGATTTTCGCTGAAGAACCGGTCGATAAAAAGGATGAGATTATTAAAAAGCTTTATCAGCCCATCCGGATGGAAGCTTTTACAGAAGGGCCTTCAGAAGCTGCGAAAAAGGTTATGCAGGTCAACTTTTTTAATGAAACGGAGGACTATATTGAGCAGTTATCCAAAATTCCTGCTTATGAACGTCGTAAGATGAAAGATCAGAAAACAACCGTGAATAAGGGTAAGGAAATGTCAAGGTATTCTTTGTCGAATAATCCGGAAGAAGGACCCAAATTAAAAAAGAATAATTCTTTCCTTCATGACAAAGCGGATTAAAAAATTAGTAAATTAGCATAATAATTTTTCAAAAATATTATCATGAGTTTATTTGATCAGATAAGCGATGACATAAAATCTGCCATGCTTGCAAGAGATAAGGAGAAGCTGGAAGCCTTACGAAACATTAAAAAGGTGCTTATTGAGGCCAAAACGGCAAAAGGTGGGAGCGAAGATCTGCCAGACGATGTGACAATCAAAGCCATTGCAAAACTTGCAAAACAGGGACAGGATTCGGCTGAAATCTACAAGCAGCAAAACCGGATGGATTTGTACGAACCTGAGATGGCACAGGTCAGAATTTATGAGACTTATCTGCCGAAACAAATGAGCGACGAAGAACTCTCCTCCGCAATTTCGGAGATAATCAAAAAGGTTGGCGCCACCTCCATGAAAGATATGGGAAAAGTGATGGGAATGGCTTCCAAAGAGCTTTCCGGTAAAGCTGATGGGAAACTGATTTCCGACAAAGTAAAAAGCCTTCTTGCCTTGTGAAATTTTAATTTAAGGTTTAAATAAGTTATCTAATAAAACCGCCAGTGAGCGGTTTTATTTTTTTCAGCAGGATTCAGAATAATTCAGGTGTTAACCACATTGCAGTTCATAATTTTGCCGGCAATTTCGTTTTCAATACCATTCTGATGAACAAACCCATCAGCGGAGAACCTACCAACTATAAAGAATATTTTAAAGGAAAACTACCGATCCATATGGTAGGTGTTTTGGGTGGAATTATTTGGGGAATAGTTAATTCACTCAATCTGATTGCCGCAGGAAAGGCCGGAGCCGCCATATCATATGGATTAGGTCAGGGAGCAACCCTTGTGGCTGCCTTTTGGGGAGTATTTATCTGGAAGGAATTTAAGGGCTCACCTAAAGGAACCAACTGCCTGCTTGCGTTTCTGTTTATCCTTTTCGTGCTGGGTCTTGTTTCAATAATTTATGCGGGACAATAAGATGTAGGTCCGGGATAACTTTTTCATGGGTTTCCTGTTTAAAAGGGTGAGTCTGAAAGGTCTCACCCTTTTAGCATTTTCAATATCCGGGCTTTTAACCTCAGAGGAATATTTATTCAGGTTGTCGTGAATCTGTCATTCTTGTTGGGTGAAATGCGGGGAAATAACAGAAGTAGGAAGTAGGAAAGTAGGGAAATAATATGTTAATGCATGACGCTGTAAATATTTATTTTCCTGGAGTTTATGGCGCTTTTTCAAGTTGATATCATGTATTTTTAATTTTCGTCTTTTTAGGTACCCTACAGAACTCCTATAATTTATTAACCATTGGGAAAGAAAATATGATAGATTGTTTCACTAATTATTGTTCTTGAGTTTTCACCAGGGTCAATGCAATGGCCTATCGTTTAAGTTGTGAAATTCGCATCTGGGATAGAAAAATTGTAATTTAATTGTAACAAAATTGTAATTTTCTCATAACAGGAATATTCCTCCTTTGCGTTGAATTAAAACTTTCAAAAAATGAAAAAATTACTGCCTTTTCTTTTTTTTATTGTCGGGGGAATTTTCACTGCTTTTGCGCAGGATACCATTAAGTTCAAACCTTCAGGAAAACCTGAAGCCCTCGTCTTTACCAATTTCAACAGCTCCTTTTCAGGTGATAAGAACATAAACCGGTTTGAAATTACCAGGGCTTACTTTGGTTACGGGTATAATTTCAGCCCATTTTGGTCGGGACGCGTTGTTTTTGATGTGGCCAATCCGGGAGTTGGGAAGTTCCAGTTGACTGCTCTTCTGAAATTTGGGTATCTTCAGTTCCAGAAAAATAACCTTACTGTCAAATTCGGTATGATCGGTACCACCCAATACGATGTACAGGAAAAATTCTGGGGCTATCGATACATCCTGAAGTCTTTCCAGGATCAGTACAATATGGGCCCAAGCGCTGACATCGGATTTAGTGCCGCTTATAAAATTGGGAAACTGGTCAGCGCAGATCTTATTATCCAGAACGGAGAAGGGTATAAGACCCTCGATGTGGATTCTGTTCTGAAGACAGGAGTAGGAGTGACGTTTACTCCCGTGAAGAGCCTGCTTTTCAGGGCTTATTACGACCGGATGAAAAAAGGTACAGCCAATCAGCAAACCACAGCGCTGATGGCAGGATATACCAATAAGCTCTTTAAAATGGGTGCAGAGTATAACTTCCAAAATGATAACAACCTGGTGCGAGGTCATGATATTTCAGGATATTCTCTCTACGGTACGGTTTTCCTGAATGCTGCAACCAATGTTTTTGCCCACTATGATTACCTGACTTCTGAAAATGGCCAGAACCAGCTGCAATCATGGAATTACAGCAAAGATGGTCAGCTTTACATGGCCGGACTGGAGTTTTCACCTGTGAAGGGATTGAAATTTGCTCCAAATTTCCAGCTCTGGAGACCCCGCGATCAATCCAGGTCAAATACTGCTTCGGTATTCATGAATGCAGAGATCCGGTTTTAATAAAGGCAGTAATTGATTCAAGAGGCTGCTCTTGCAATTGATACAGATTTAAATTTTACTAAAATAAAGCAAAGGTTTATCTGATTTTTTAATCATGTAAACCTTTCTTTCTGTTCAGCCAATCTTTGGGAGGCCGCTTATGACCTCTTCCGATGCGATCGAATAATGGCCAAACATTTCCAGCATAAGAATCGCTCCGTTGGTCTGCGCCAGGGTGGGCTGTGATTCTTTTGATTCCATGCCCGTGGTGCAGTCACGAACCAGGATCACTTCATAGCCCCGGTTTCTCATCTGCATGGCGCCATAATCCCTTGACAAGATGCAGGCGTTGGTGTTAAAACCTGCAAAGAGGAGAAACAGGATACCCTGTTGTTTGCAATAGCGATGAAGTTCCTCGCCGGTAGCCACCACCGGCTCCTGTTCAAGAGGCCAGGCCTTGGGATGGATCTGAAGCGGGGCCAGTTTTTGCCGCTCTGCCTCTCGAGGTTCCGTTGGGCGCCTGTAGGCTTCAAAACGGCCTCTCTTACTCAGAAATTCAGCGGGCGGCCAGTCATCGTGTCTTGGATTCTCTGCAGGGCTGTCCAGCTTTACCCAGTTTGGGAGTTGCTTCGCGACCGGCGGGGAGGGGGCGTGAATAACTGTCAACCCTGCTTCGCGGCATGCATTCATCAGGGGGACCAGCTTGTTGGTGATGATCGTTTCAGCACGCGCTTCCGTATCTTTTATATAATGTCTCTGCCACACATCGACCAGTACGAGTGCTGTCTGTGAAATTGGAACAGCCCAATCCAGGGTGGCATACCCGGTATTTGTCTCGAGCCATTCTACGCCCGGATCAACATGCCAGCGATGATAACGGGGTTTGATGGTCAGGGCCGGCTTTCCCTGATGGTCCTCCTTTAATGGTTTGGCCGAAGCTGAAGAGGTGAGGCCTATCCCTGCACCCATCGACATGGCCAGACCTGCCATCGAATTTTGCCTCAAAAACTTACGTCTTGATACATCGGGCGTTTTTTTCATGATGATCCTTATAAGATTCTTACTACCTGCTATTCAGTAATCTTCCATAAAGTTGTAAATTTAATGTAAAAATTCAATCATCAATGGATTGGGAAATTCCGCAAAACGGGTCGCAGGTCCGAAATTAAAAGCTGAAGATTGCAAATCTTCAGCAGCAGCTGCAAATCTTTGGACACATCCCGAAAAGCAGAGACCTATATACTCCAATTAGCTGTATAGGTCTGATTTTACCAGACCTGTAAGCAAGTTGGCGGCAAGTAAAGGAAACCAAAAACGGAGGAGGGCTTTATGATGAAATATTTGATTATAGTTGTATTGTGGACAGCCTATTGTGCACTTCATAGTTACTTGATAAGCATCGGATTCACTAATCTGATGAATCGATTATTAAAAAAATATTATGCCTTCTACAGATTGTTTTATGTATTGATTTCAATATTTTTACTCATTCCTTTAATAAATTATACGGGACAAGCAGATCATAATGTAATCATCGTTTATGGGCATTACCCGGACATTTTAAGGCATATCCTTATGTATGGTTCATTATTAATGTTCTTTTGGGCTTTTTTCTTTGATTATGATCCTTTGTCTTTTTTTGGAATTCGCCAGATTTTAAATTTTAGAAAAACTAAAGAGACAAAACCATCGAATGAAATTAAAAAAAGTGGCTTATTAGGAATTTTGCGACATCCAATGTATCTTTCCTTAATCATCTATTTATGGTGTCAGACATCTAAAATAGCGGATATCGTTGTGAACATCGTGTTGACGGTTTATATTATCATAGGAACCATGCTTGAGGAGAAAAAGCTTGTTCTCGAATTTGGAGATTCTTACATCAAATATCAAAAGCAAGTACCCATGTTGATTCCTTTTACAAAAGGAAAGGTAAAGTAGTAATCATTTGTACCCTTTTTGTCGCGTATTTGTTGCGAGAAAATCATGTAAATGCCTGTTTGACTTACATTTAAACCCTATTTTTTGTTGCATGAAGAAATATTCCGGCAGGGAAAACTTCTTTGCGGCGATGCTTATTCCCGGCAACAAAATATTACTTCTAAAATGTTTTCTTACAGCGTTTTATGTAAGATATCTGCAACAAATCCGCAAATGTTGTTATTGTCTGTCTACCATGTAATTCAGTTCAGTTACCCCGATAGTAAATTGCCGGGTAGTCAATAGTTTCAGATTTATTTTGTCTTTGATGTCTGCAAACAAAGGAATGCCTCGTCCAAGAACAATTGGATTAACAAATAGCCAGTAGCCGTCAATTAAGTTCAGTTGAATAAGTGAGTGTGTTGCTGTCGGACTGCCAAAAAGCAGGATCTCTCCACCTGCCTGTTGTTTTATTTCATTTATTCGGTCCGAAAGATTGTTGCTGATAATTTCCGTGTTAGTCAAATCCGCCTCTTTCAATGTTGTTGATAAAACAACTTTGTGAACTTTGGCATACCACTTTGAATGTTCAATGTCGTGCCTGGTCGCTGTCGGCTTGTCTCCTGCGGTAGGCCAGTAATTTTCCATCATCTGGTAAGTTACCCGTCCATACAATGCAGTGTCACCTTCGCTGATCCGCTTACCCACATAATCAAAAATTTCCTCATCCACTTTAATCCAGTCCATTTCTCCGTTCAGTCCTGCTACAAAACCGTCAAGCGATACATGCATAAATGAAATTATTTTTCTCATATCGTTCTATTTTTTTATTGTTGTTCACGATGGTACAGCATAATTATCAGACTTTTCCATTATAATTGATGAAATAGGTAAACCGTATTCCAAGATCAATTAATTCTTTGTTAATCTCATCTCATACGAAAAAGGGGAGGGATTGTTATCAGCCATAATAAAAGGGCTGGCCTTCGCTAGCGCTGAGTGTGTCCTGAAGTGAAAGGACGAGAGTAGTTCTTTAACATGTCGTACAAGAGATGAAGGGATTTCAGAGAGGAAACGATCCTTCGCTGGCGGTCTGCAGGGGCAGCCAGCAAACCGCCTTACGGTGCTGTGGACAAAATCCACGGTATTGAACGGATAAGGAAAAAGCCCATTTAATGGGTCAGGTATGGATAATGGAGATGAACGAGAGTGAACCACTGAAGAAGTATTGTGATAGCAACCCGTTGTCAAAACTATTGTCATCGTGCGGATGATAGGATAAAGCTTGGCGGTTACCTGTTTACTGGCTAAGCGGCAACCGATATTTAGGTGGCATGAACGTTATCCGGGCTTTTGTACGGAACAGGAGAAAGCTGTTTATAGATGCCAGTCTGCCACAAGGCTACCGCTGATGGATACGCCGGCAGACAAAGGGAAAATGCACAAGTTGAGAACCAACAAGGCAGAAAGTACCGATGCTATTAAACAGTTGCGGACCGGGCCATAGTAGTGAGGAAGTTTTTGTAATGGAGATGGAGCGAAGGGCTTGGGTCATTCAAGTTTTCAAGTTTTAACAATCCCGCTTTGCGGGAAAGGACTAAAATGGACAAAACACAATCAGATGTAAAACCATTCCCTGTGACCATTCAGATGGTTACAGATGCGTACCGGAAGGTGAGATCCAAAGGTAAGGCTTACGGAGTGGATGGAGTTAGTATGAAAGAATTTGAGCAGAAGCTAACGGGTAATCTGTACAAGATATGGAACCGGTTAGCCTCAGGTACTTATTTTCCACCAGCGGTCAGAGAAGTAGAGATTCCCAAGAAGGATGGGAAACTCAGGAAACTTGGCATACCAACAGTGGGGGACAGGATAGCCCAAACGGTGGTCAAAGATTACATGGAGACCTCGATAGACAAGCTGTTTCACCAGAATTCGTATGGATATCGTCCACTAAAAAGTGCCCATCAGGCACTGACTATGGCACGGATAAATGTCAGGAAATACGACTGGGTGATTGACATGGATATCAAAGGTTTCTTTGATAATATTGATCATGAACTCATACTTAAAGCGTTGGACAAAGTAGTCAAGGAGAAATGGGTGAAGATGTACTGCAAACGCTGGCTTGAAATGCCGGTACAAAAGACAGACGGAACTATCATGGCTAAGGAAGGGAAAGGCACACCGCAAGGTGGGGTCATTAGTCCACTGCTGGCTAACTTGTTCCTGCATTATGCTTTTGATATGTGGATTACAAAGAAACACCCTGAGATAAGCTTTGAACGCTATGCTGACGATATTATCGTGCATTGCCATACGCAAAAGGAAGCAGAAGAAATACTCCTTCAGATAAAAGGGCGTATGGAGCAGTGCAAGTTGGAGCTTCATCCACTGAAAACTAAGATTGTTTATTGTAAAGACCATAGGCGAAAAGAGCCACACAAGGAAGTGCAATTTGACTTTCTCGGCTTTAGTTTCCAACCCCGACCCAATAAAGAGCGGTCAGGGGGAAGAATATACAATGTCTTTGATCTGGCAATAAGCGCAAGTTCCCGGAAGAAAATCACCGAAGAAATCACACGAATGAAAATCCATCGTGACACAGTCAGCACCATCGAGGAAATAGCCGACAGGCTTTGTTCCAAATTGGAAGGGTGGATTAATTATTACGGTAAATTCAGGAAGTGGGACTTCTTGCGGGTATTCCGCAGGTTAAGATACAGGTTAATGCTTTGGGTACGGAACAAATACAAGCTAAGGAGCATTCATGAGGGGTACAACTGGTTGAAAAATTGCCAGAGATTGCACCCGAACCTGTTTGCACACTGGCGGTATGGTTTTAAAGAATGACTGGAATGACAAGAGCCGTATGACAGGAGACTGTCACGTACGGTTCTGTGAGAGGCTTGGGCTGAAATGCCCTTGCCTACTTGACTCTGTGATATGATCAGTGCTTTTGTCTAAGAACAGAAAGGCACAGTTTGAAAAACTGCGCCAGCGAGGTAGCCAGAAATATAACTTATTTCCTATTTCTCAAGAAGTCTTCCAAATTCGACTTAATTGTGGATTTGATTTCGATCCAATTTCCAGTTTTTAACATCAATGGCTCTTCAGCGGTCTCAGCCTCTTCAAAATAGGCCAAACTTTTCAATACAAGGAATTCAGACCCATCGCTGTATTTCTCAGAATAAAATTCAAGCATTTGACTTAGGCTGAAACGCTGCAACAAGAAATAAAGATCAATAAAGTCCTTCTTTGTGCCTCTTCCGGTTATTGCAGCAAGCTTCATTGCAGCGATATCCTTGATCCCGGCCAAGGTCAGATGTGACTCCCTGATTTGTTTTTCTAACCAGGGATAGTGATAATTTACAATATCTACTTTTATTCCCTCAATAAGGTAAACATTAATGTTTTGACTTTTCCTCAATTCGGTTATTTCTCCAACTGCTCTTAACTGTTTTGAAATCTCATACTCATCGGCTGTTATCGTGCCGAACAGATCTATATCGATCGATTTTCGATGGCCAATTTGAAGAGCTAATGCCGTTCCTCCTACCAGTCGTAAATCACTGAAAACAGTACATCCCTGTAGTTTAATCAGAAGATCAAGTGTTGCGGAGTCGATTGTTTCGAAGAAAAGCATTGGAATTGGTCTTGAGGTATTTTTGAAAGCAGTGAAATAAAAGCTGCGGATTTTTTGTCCAGTTCTCTTAAAGAAACCGCTGTCTTTGCGATTTCTGAAATTCCATATTGTTTTACTATTATTTGCCAGTCATTGAATAAACCATAGTTTAACACTCTTTGAATGATTAGCTTTTTATTCTTTTCAAAGTTCAGGATATCGGGATTTACGTCCCAGAAAAGATGAGCCGACAAATTATTAAGATGAGACAGCGTTTTTTTCAATTTATTGTTCGAATAAAATTTTGGATGACTCATGCAAATATAATTAGATTTTTAGATTGTTGAGTTATGCTTGTTTTCTCCGGTCCCTGGCGCGAGCATCATACTGGACTTGATATGGACTTGATATGGAGCAAATACGACGGGCTCGCATAGTGTAAAGGTAACTTAAAGGGAGCTATAACCAGCTCTATTAAGAGATACATTATTCCGTCCCGGTTTTGTTTCCTAAAAAGATTGATTGATAAATCTCCGATACTCTTTTGGAGGAAACAAAAATATCAGTATATAATTATATTAATCAGATATTTATACAAATATCAGGAAACGTTTTGGAAACAAATCGTCTTTATGATAAATCACTGATTTCCAAATGAAGTTCTAAAATACAAAAGTTTGTTTATTTTTAAACAACTAAAGTGAGTGATTCTAAATGAGAATTCAATGTCAATATGTTCAAAACTTATCTTCGATTTTTTCTTCTCCATTTTTCTTCCACTAACAAGATTTACATGAAAGTAATTACTTTTTGCTTAATGTTTTTCTGCTTGAATACAGTATTTAGTCAAGACTTTCATAAAGATTCTTTGATTAACGATTACATTAAAACACTTCGCTTAAGAAAGATAAAGAGAATATTGATTTATGAAAAAGGTGTTGTTGGTGCTGATTATTTTACTATGGTTTATAATGATACCTGTCGTTATTTGGAAAATAAAAAATTCTATATTTTTGGAGAGAAAATGGCAAAGACTACATAAAAAAAATAAATTATTACGGTTGTTTTGAATATGATTCATTACAAACAAAAATGGAATTTATTTGGAATAAGTTTATTAAAAATGAAAGGGAAATTAAAAAGGATGAAATTAAAATGCCTGCTATTATTATTAAAAAAGATACATTAACTGTAGGACTTGATCATTATTCGTATAAAGAAATATCGTTTATTATTCAAAACAAGAATTTTGATTTTGAAATAAGTGATTTTAATTTGAGTAAAATTGTAAATAACTCGCCTAATCTGAATTATAAACACAATTTAGAGACTATTCGAAACAAAATTCATATCGATATTGAAAAATTAATAAATGATATAGAAGAGAAGAACCTAATTAAAAAAATTAATCTATACAAAACCATTGAAAAAGTAAGTATTTAAAAAGAGATTTTTCAAAAACCTGGCGTAAACCTGGCGTGTAAAAAAAAAGAGTCACATTTTTCAATGTAACTCTTTGATTTTGAGGGTGGGCCCAGTAGGGCATGATCCTACGACCCCCTGATTATGAGTCAGATGCTCTAACCAACTGAGCTATGGGCCCTGAATAATCTTCTCAGATTTTTCGGATTGCAATTTTAATCATTTGTCGTCTTTCCTGCAAATTTTTATTCAAGTTTTATATCCTTGGAATCGTTTTTGTCAGAAGTGCTATGACATTCTGAACGTTATGCCGGAAAACCTTCATGATTTCTTCCCAGGATACCGGCTCTTCATCATCCTTCCAGCTGTCATAATCCGTGGCCATGGCGACCGCTGCATAAGGGATTCCCAGCTCGTTGGCCAGGATACACTCAGGCGCGGTACTCATGTTGACCAAATCAGCTCCGAGGGTGCGGAACATCCGTGACTCAGCCCGGGTGGAAAACCTCGGTCCTTCGATCGTTAGTACTGTTCCGGAGGGATGAAGAGCCAGTCCTGATTCTTTTCCAGTCCTGATCAATTTGTCCCTTAAGTTCTGATCAAAAGGATCGGCCATGGGAGTATGCTTCATTCTTTCCGGCTCAAATTCTTCAAAAAAAGTGATCTTCCTGAAACGGGTAAAGTCAATAAACTGATCGGGAATCACCAGGTCGCCGCGTCCGATTTCCATCCGCAGGCTTCCGCAGGCCGAAGTGGCCAGAATGTGGGTACAGCCCAGCTGATTGATGGCATAGATATTGGCCCGGTTATTTACCTGGCTTGGCGGGATGGTATGACTGCGGCCATGTCTGGATAAGATGGCTACACTTACCTCTCCGATTTTTCCACAAACAAAATCGGAACTTGGATTGCCATAAGGAGTTTTTACCTCAATCCTTTCGATATCCTTTAATATATCCGGGTCCTCAAGCCCGGATCCTCCGATGATTGCAATTTTTTTCATGTAATAGTATTAAGTAATTAAATGTCGTATTTACAATTATAAAGATCATCCTGAAATAATGCCACCAAAACACCAGGTCGCCAAAGCCACCAAAGATTAAACGCCTGATTTATAATTTGGTGTACTTTTGTGCTTTTGTGCTTTGGTGGCAGAAATTAACCCCTGAAATGCCCAAATTATTCATTAAAAAGTATGACATTTTACTTTTTTTATTACTTAAGATTTTTTTCTGAATGGGCCTGTCCTGAATTTTCAAGCTGTTTCATCGGTTATTTCAAGCTTTATCATCGTCTCCGCTGCGACTCTTATCGTAACTCCATAAGAAATGATGCCTTCACGATGGCCCCCCATCACAATTACCTGCCTGAATCCGGTGTCCTTATTTTTTAAAATGCGTTCTATTTCGAATGCCATTTCAGGGGTTCCATAGGTGATCGTTTTTCCCGTTGTTGGTAAAACATCAAGATATTTTTCCCAAAGACGAAGATCGTGGATGTGAACCACTGCACCCACTTCCGGAACTGATTTGTAAATGACATAATGACTCATGGATTCGGAAGAAGCCCTGGTTAATCCCCGACACCAGATCCTGTTTTTTTGAATATCAGAATCTTCGACCAACGAGTAGTGATTATGATCAAGAGTCGGGATGCTTCCGGTAGCTGAGCCTGTTATGTAGAATTTATTTGTTCCGGGAATGCGGACGGATATGTTTCCAAAACCAATTCCGTCCGGGTAAGTGCCTATCCAGCCTTTGACCCGGAGGATATTTCTCCAATAATTCATTGAATTGAAGATCTCCTGAGGGACATCGATTCTTTCCTCTTTGATATTACATGCGAACTTTATATATCCTTCTTCGCTGCTTTTAATAATCATCGCTTTCGTATTTTTCGAGCATTTAATCAGATGTCGCCACTACGTAATTTAACCTTTTCCGGGAAAAGCTCCAAAATACTTTTTTCGTTCGCAGCACAGATCCCCCTTTCGGTAATTAATCCGGTGACGAGCCTTGCCGGAGTTACATCAAAACCATAATTGGCTACCGGACTTTCATCGGAAATAACTTTTACCTTCCTGGTGACCCCTTTTTCATCCAAACCTTCCATCCACCTGATTTCGTCACCGCTTCTCTCTTCTATTGGTATTTCCCTTATTCCATCTGACATGGAGAAATCGATTGTACTCGAAGGGAGCGCCACATAAAATGGGATGTTGTTATCTTTCGCGGCAAGGGCCTTTAAATAGGTGCCGATCTTATTGGCCACATCGCCTGCAGCCGTCGTGCGGTCGCTTCCCACGAGGCAAATGTCAACCAATCCGTGCTGCATCAGATGTCCACCCGTATTATCTGCGATCACCGTATGAGGAACTCCTTCCTGGGCCAGTTCCCAGGCCGTAAGCCGCGCTCCCTGATTCCGGGGACGCGTTTCGTCTACCCACACATGAACAGAGATTCCTTTTTTAAATGCCTTGTATATTGGAGCCGTTGCTGTTCCCCAATCAATACAGGCCAGCCAGCCTGCATTGCAATGCGTGAGGATATTTACAGCGCCTCCTTTTTTTTGTTGGCTGATTTCCTCTATCAATGAGCACCCCAGATTGCCGATTGCTTCCGAATATTGTATCTCGCGGGCCTTCAGCCGGTTTGCTTCATTAAATGCTGTAGTTACAGCCTCCCCTTTATCCGGACACAAGGAAACCCTTTCATGAATTTCATCAATCAGGATCGCAAGATTTACAGCCGTAGGTCTCGCATTTTTCAGATATTCCGCCATGATGGCCAGATGGTTTTTCCATTCAGTACCTTTAAAACTTACTAAAGAAAGATAAATTCCAAAGGCTCCGGTCACTCCAATCAGCGGAGCGCCTCTGACTTTCATCTTCTGAATGGCATAGAAAGCATCTTCTCCCGTGCGCAGATCGGATGTTTTAAATTCAAAGGGAAGTTTTTCCTGATCAATGATTTTAACTACAGAAGTATCTTCAGGATCAACCCAGATGGTATGATAGGGGGTACCGTTAGTCTTCATTGTACTAATTTACACAAATTTGTTATTTATTGAAAACAGCGTCAAAAGCCAATGAGTTGGGCTGGAAATCGATTCTTTTCACAAACTGGCACGATTCAGCGGCGCCCATTTCACGATCCATTGCACTATCTTCCCATTCAACGGAAAGAGGCCCCTTGTAACCAATATCATTCAAAGCCCTGATAATCTCCTCAAAATTTATTCTTCCGCGTCCAACACTTCTGAAGTTCCAGAATCTCCGGTTATCACCAAAGTCAAGGTGTCCTCCGAATACACCCGCATCCCCCGAATTTTCCTTCCAGGTCACGTCCTTCATGTGCACATGGAAAATGCGGTCACTGAATTCGTAAATGAATTTTACGTAATCGACACCCTGATAGCCCAAATGACTTGGATCGAAATTGAAACCAAAGGAAGGATGAAAATTGACTGCCTTTAATGCGCGTCTGGCTGTCTCAATATCGAAGGCAATTTCTGTGGGATGTACCTCAAGGGCGTAGCGAATTCCCAGTTTCTGGTATTCATCCAATATTGGAGTCCATCGCCTTGCAAAATCACGATAACCATCCTCGATCATCTCCTGGGTCACTGATGGGAAAGAGTAGAGGTAAGGCCAGATTGAACTTCCCGTGAATCCGACCACTGTTTTGATTCCAAGCCGCCTGGCCGTTTCTCCTGTTTTAATGATTTCATCGGCAGCTCTCTGTCGTATGCCTTCAGCATTTCCATCCCCCCAGATATAATCCGGAAGAATAGTCTTATGCCGGAGGTCGGGATGATCGCATACTGCCTGGCTGACAAGATGAGTTGAAATGGCAAACAGCTTAAGGTCGTACTTCCTTAACAGATCAAGTTTATTATCACAATAAGATTGATCTGCCTTATCTATTTCGATGTGATCTCCCCAGCAGCAGAGCTCCAGACCGTCGTATCCAAATGATTTTGCTTTCCGGGCCACTTGTTCCAGTGGGAGGTCGGCCCATTGTCCGGTGAAAATTGTTACAGGTCTTTTCATGGTTGATATAGTTAAATTATTTATTTAATAAGGCTTTAGACTATAGACTTTAGGCTTTAGGAGAGAATTATAAATTACGAATTACGAATTACGAATGAACCAATCGTCACTTCATCACTTCTGACTTTCGCAAAATTCGCATAATGGGAATTTACACACCTAAAGCCTAAAGTCTACAGCCTATAGTCTATCCATTTCTTCCCGTCATTGTATCCGGATTCAACAACCGTTTCGATAAACTGCATACCACGAATACCGTCCTCTACAGTCGGAAAATCCAGCCATTCGGGTTTCGGTTCCGTACCGTTCATTCTTGACCTTACAGTTAAAGCAAAATTTCTGTAGATATTGGCGAATGCCTCAAGGTAACCCTCCGGATGCCCTCCCGGAGTGCGGGTATTCATCTTAGCTATATCACTCATATAAGCATTCCCGGTCCTTATAATTTCGGTTGGACGGTCTGCCCACTTTACCAGTAATGTGTTTGGTTCATGCTGATTCCATTCGCATCCTCCTGATTCTCCGTAAATCCTAATTCTCAATGCGTTTTCCTCACCGGCCGCAATCTGGGTGGCGATCAATACTCCTTTGGCTCCATTATCAAATCTCAGCAAGGCTACTCCGTCATCATCCAACTTTCGGCCGGGAACAAAGACATTCAATTCGGCACACATCTCCACGGTTTTTAATCCGGTAATATATTCTGCCAGATGATGGGCATGTGTACCGATATCACCCATGCACCCGGCCTTGCCTGATCGCTTTGGATCTGTACGCCACGATGCCTGAGCGTTGCCCATGTCTTCCTGCTTTGCGGAAAGCCATCCCTGGGGGTATTCAACAATTACTCTGCGGATTTTTCCAAAATCTCCCCTCCTTATCCTCTCTTTCGCTTCCTTTACGGCCGGATATCCGGAATAAGTATGGGTAAGTGCGAGGGTAAGGCCCGTTTCCTCAACTTTGGCTTTTAATTCTTTGGCTTCATCCAGGGTGAAGGTTATAGGCTTATCGATCACTACATGAAAGCCATTTTCCAGAGCCATCATGGCCGGACCAAAATGAACAAAGTTGGGGGTGACAATGGTTACAAAATCCATCCGTTCCCCTTCAGGAAGTTTTGCTTCTTTCTCTATCATTTCCTGATAGCTTGTATAAATCCGGTGATCGGGTAAATAATATGATTTACCTGAGGCAATTGATATGTCAGGATTAATGCTGAAGCAGCCGCAAACAAGTTCAATCTGATTATCCATTAAGGCGGCGAGGCGGTGAATAGCTCCGATGAAGGCATCGTGTCCACCTCCAACCATTCCCATGCGTAATTTTCTATTCATGATATATTAGGTTTTGTTAAGAAGTTTAACTGGCAATAAAATTAATAAAAAGTCCACAAAAATTTAAAGGAAAATAGCGGAATCAAATGGAATTTAATAATTTAAAAATTGATCTGAAATTTCATGGAATAGCTTAAGGTATTTAAGTCCCGGCGCCTGTTTATTTATTCTGATAAAAGAAAAATTTCCCTTGGTCATTCTGTTAAAAATTGTAATATTTGTCGTCCATTCAAACCGATGGTATGATTATAATTCTTCATCTGCAGGTAAGCTGAAATAAAGATATTTAACTAATGGCCCTGAAAATCCCCAAGCGCTTTCGGAGAATCCTGAAAAATCTTATTCTCGCATTTTTCCTTTTCCTCGCTGGCTTCATCCTTTACAATATATATTTCGAGACCAGAATCTATTTCCTCAACAGGGGAGAATTGAATGACATTGAAAATGTAAATAAACGCAGTGCAGAAACATTCCGGAATTTTATCAATGAGATTGAAGATAAAACTGATTGGGAAGTATCAATTATCAGTGGATACCGGTCCAAAGAGGAGCAAATTCAGTTAAAAAGAAATAATCCGCGGAATGCCTCTTCAAGGAAAAGCAGGCATGTTATGGGCCGCGCCATCGATATTAACCTGTACAAGAGAAAGGGCCTTCGTCGCATTTGGCTGAAAAAAGGGAGTTCTAAAGCAGAATGGAGGAGGACAGGAGTGACTGCCATTGCGGCCAAATATAATATTCTTTGGGGAGGCAGTTATCGAAACTATCACGATCCGGTACATTTTGAAATCCATTAAGATAGATAGGAGAGATGAGATAAAAGTTGTTTGCTTATCGACTCGTCCGACTCTGAATTAAAATAAAGAGCCGCTAATGATATAACTCATCAGCGGCTCTTTTATTTATAGGTATTAATTTTTAAATCATCCTTTTTTTACCTGTGTAACATTTTTTTCTTCCTTGGGTTTTCCAGGGACCATGACCACGTATTTGCTCATGTCCATTGGTCCGATTTCCAGTTTTTCAGGAAGATAGGATAGACTGGAATTGGAAATATCGTCCCATTTAACGGCTGATCCGGTATAAGCTGATTCGCGTCCCATAATAGCAGTAAGGCATGAAATGGCAGTCTCTTCGGCCTGATTAATAGGTTTATTATCTCTGATATGATTTATCAGATCAACATGCTCAAGCACATACGGATTGGTCTGTTTGAACTCTGCCTTTTCTTTATCCCGGTCAAATTTCCAGATTACATTGCCTTTCAGATCAACAATTTCCATTTTATCACTGCTCCACGAGCCTTTTGTCCCCTGGATAAATTCCGAGACATCGTTGGCACAGCCATCGATCTGACGGCACATGCTGTGTACGTGAATCCCTCCTTCATATTCAAAATCCACGCTGAACATATCATACTGGTCGCCCGATAGCCTGCGGTGGCGAGCTCCGAATGCAACTGCTTTTGCTGGGTTTTTCCCTGAAAACCAATTGAATACATCAATGTTGTGTACGTGTTGTTCTACAATATGGTCACCTGAAAGCCATTTCCAGTTCACCCAGTCGCGTACCATGAATTCCATATCGCTCCATTTTTCCTGACGACTCTTGTACCAAAGCATTGATTGGTTCCAGTAAACTTCACCGCCAACGATATCGCCGATCAGACCGCTTTGGATCTGTTTGTAACTTTCCACATAGGACCTCTGATGATGGCGCTGAGTTCCTGTAACTACACATAAACCCTGAGATTCGGCTTTCTTTGCAGTAGCCATGATGGAGCGGGCACCGACAGGATCCACGCAGATTGGTTTTTCGAGAAAGCAATGTTTCCCTGCTTCTACTGCAGCTTCAAAATGAGTAGGGCGGAAAACAGGAGGTGTGGCAATAATTACCAGATCAACGCCTGCATTGAGTACTTGTTTATAACTGTCGAATCCGGTAAAGCACATGTTATCCGGAACTTCTACATTGTATTTTTCTTTTAATCCCTTCCGGCAACCGTCAATGCGATCCTGGAAAAGATCTCCCAGAGCAACAATCTGAAGATTCGAACCTGCATCAAGGAAATTCTGGGCGGCACCTGATCCGCGGCCTCCACAACCAATGACACCGGCTTTCAAGGGTTTGCCATCCTTTGCTTTATCCATCAGTTCGGGGATATAAAGTTCAGATTCAGCTCTCAGGGGAACTAATTTATCTTTACCTCCTGAACAGGAGCTTAAAATTGCGCCCGCACCAACAGCACCAACAGCACTGATCACCGCTGCTCCAGTGAAAAAATCTCTTCTGTTTAACGAATTCTTTTTATTCACAATATTTGATTTAAAAAGGTATTTAGTTTTTTTATTGAGGCTTAAGATTTTTAGTCTTAAGACTTAAGTATTCATCTCATCATAAGCAGAGGAATAAATTTCTTAAGGCTCTCAGATACATTGATGAAAGTCCTAAAGATCCTTTTTAGCCTTAAGCCGGAGTTAAATTATATAAAATAATCCGGTTTAAAGTACTGATAATCTGCTTCTAAATAAAATATTTTTATTTACCAACAATTACGGTATAACGATTATTGACTCCTTATCTTCTTTCCGTCTTCGGGCACGAGCCTAATTATTTGCAATTGTACTATCCGGTTCGCATACCACCCTGAAGCCGATTCCCTTTATATCTGAATACCACCAGATACTTTTTGGCTGCTGGGGATCTGTCTTTAACCAGTCGGTTGTTTTGGTGTAATCCCTTGTCGCTGAACGCAAATCTTTTGCATCGGAATTGTAATTTCCACCTCGGATTACATGTTCCTGACCTTCAGAAGGTCCCTTCGGATCAGTAACTGTATTTCCGGTTTTTGAATAGGCATCTTCTGCATACCAGTCTGAACAATATTCCATTACGTTGCCCAGGGTATTTTTCAAGCCAAATGCATTTGGCTTGACGAAAGCAGGTTCCTGAGTCTTTCCATTTGCATTTGCAAGATATACAACATAGCTGTTTATTGAAGTTGTATCAGCTCCAAATAGTTTGCTTTTTAGTCCGCTACCTGAGAATTTTTTAGGATCTCCAGGGAAAAAATAGGGTGTCTCTTTACCTGCACGACAAGCATATTCCCATTCTGCTTCGGTGGGCAGACGATAATGTTTCCCTGTCGCCTTTGAGAGCCACTGACAGTAGATTGTTGCGGCATAATGTGTCATTGTGATGGCCGGGCGCTTTCCACTTCCCCATCCCTGATCAGGAATTCCAAAAGGAGGAGTTGGTCCGGTCACTGCATCCGGCGCATTGGCATTACGGGCCATTACTTCATTTGGATCAACCCTTCCTTCCGACATGGTGGAAGCAAAGAAAGACCAGTACTCATCCCAGGAAACTTCAGCCTCTCCAATAAAAAACGATGAAAGTGTGACAGCCCTTACAGGACTCTCATCTTTTTTATGAAAAGGTTCTTTCCCTGAGCTTCCCATTTTGAAGGTCCCGCCTTTTACGGCGACCATTTTAAATGACACATGCGTTTTAGGAATCTGTTCCGTAAAATCCTTAAAGGAAGTCACCACAGCCGGAGCGGTATATACATTTAAAGCCGTCGTATCCAGTCCCGGGATACCTTTCATCTTTTCATGTTTGTAATTAGGATTGTAATGCCCGGCATCCAGGTGGCAGTTGATACACTGCAGACTTAGCTTTTCGGCATTTTTTTCATAATAAAGATGAGCCGTCCCGCCATCGGTGGAGAGACCTTTTGTATACAGGTTCTGATGACATTTCACACATGATTCATTGGAAACAATCGTAACGGCATGCTCAAGCAATCTTTTATTCTCCCAGTTAAACGATTTATGATCCCTGAGATAGAAACCATAGAGATCTTTCAACCCTGTTTTGGCTTTCTTGAATAAATAACCGGAATTATCCTTAGGGGGCAGGTGACATTCCACACAATGAACCCTTACACCGCTTTTATTGTAGAAATGCGCGGATTTTTTCCAGGAATCGTCTGCTGACGGATGAATGTGGCATGATTGGCAGTATTCATCTGTCGATGTTTTTTTTATTGCTTTGCCTCCCAGGATAATCAGGATGATAACTGCTACTATTCCTGTAAAAAAGATTGGCCATGACCATTGGGCTATTTTCAATTTAGGTAACATTAATCGGTGAATTGTTGATGGGGAAAAGAATTTCCTGTTTAAAAAATTAATCTGATTGAAAGCGGCAAATGTAATGAATAATTATTTTTTTCTAATATCCTAAAGGGAAAATATGAATCATGATTCCGTCACATTCCCGCTTTAGAAAGGACCAGGCCATTTAGACAGGAGTAAAATATTTGAGTAAAATGCCAATAGCTGTATAACTTTATTTAAATTTGAAGGAAATCGAACAATAATATGCCAATCCATATGGTTATTACTGAATTTTATACTGAAAACAAAACAAGCCATAAAGAACGTGAGTTTATGGATTTTGTGCAGCATGGTGATGATTTTTTTAAAATAGAACTCTGGAGACCTGCAAGGGCATGGTATAAACGTGCTCTTGAACTGAATATTGAAACAGAGAAATTAAAAAACAAAATTGCTGAATGTGACCGGTTGCAGGCTTATGAAGTTAAAGTGATTTGGACCCTTGTCGTAATTGTCCTCTCAGTCATAGTACTAATTTTATTATTGTTTTAATGTGAGTTTGATCTGAACGAAGACACAGGATTGCAATATCATTGTCTTATTTTACTTTTTGTCTTTATAACAAATTGTATTCCTTTTGATTACAAATTTTTGTCAGCTGCGTTGCACCAAATATCCTTTAAGCTTATTCCCAATGATTCGATCCAACATTCTTCGGTCTGTGCCGTAAGCTGAAAGTAAGTCTTGTACTGGACTTGGTACGGACTTGGTATAGACCGGGTGCGGGGGAAATACCAACTAAAAATGAATGGCTTTTAGGTCAGTCTGTCTTCAATAACTTTGAGCAAACAAATAATTCAAGTATTTTTGCAATTTATGTAGATTAGTGATGAAGAATTTACCCATAAGAATTGTTTTCTTGGTTTTACTTTTGGTATCCTCCAATTTGATAATGGCGCAGAACGTGACGTATAAATCATTGTCTGAGGAATTGCAATCACTTGAAAAAAAGCTTGTGCCCGATAAAAGGGTGGCTATTCTTGACATTGAGTTAAAGGACACGCTTCAACCAACCCTGGTAGTTTCGGGAAAGACCGATCTTCCGCGTGCAAAAGAGACGATAATCCGCTTCCTGAATGATCGAAAGATTCCGTTTACTGATTCCATCAGACTTTTACCCGACGCTTCTGTTGGAGATAAGACCTGGGCACTGGCTTCGTTGTCGGTGTCGAACCTGCGTTCTCAGCCCAGCCATGCTTCTGAGCTCATATCGCAGGCATTGATGGGAACTCCCATGAAAGTGCTTGATGTAAAGAAAGAGTGGCTTCTGGTTCAGACACCCGAATACTATATCGGCTGGATGGAAGCCATCCAGCTGCAGCGATTCAATCCTGGAGAGATGGAAAACTGGAAGAAGACGGACCGCTATCTGTTTAATCTTCTTTCAGGATTTGCTTATGATGCTCCAACCGTGAAGGGGAATATTGTGTCGGATCTTGTTCTCGGTGATTTGTTTGAAGTGGAGGGAGTGGTAAAAGATTATCTGAAATTCAGGACTCCTGATGGACGTACCGGCTATGTGCCAAAAAAGCAATGTCTTTCTTTCAAAGACTGGAGCAAATCAGAACCCAATGTTGAGTCAATCCTTTCGGTTGCAAAAAGCTTGACCGGAGTGCCGTATTTGTGGGGAGGTAGCTCCAGTAAAGCGGTGGATTGTTCGGGATTCGTGAAACTTGCTTTCTATTCCAGGGGAATTATCCTGGCCCGCGATGCCTCGCAACAGGCGAAATACGGAGAACCGGTTGATTTTACCAACATCGCTAACCTTCAGGCGGGCGATCTGCTTTTCTTCGGGCCTTCAGCCCGTCGGATTGTTCATGTAGGCCTTTACATCGCGGGAGGTGATTTTATCAATTCTTCAGGAAGGGTGCAAATCAGCAGCATTGTGCCCGGTGATCCGAAATATAATCCTGCACGGAATCTTGCAGGCGCTTGCCGCGTATTGAATTCACTGAACACGGAAGGTATTGTCAGGGTGAAGGATCATCCGTGGTATTCTGTTCAGCAATAATAAACTTCAACATGGAATCAAACCGTCGTAGTTTTATCCGGAATGCAGGCTTAATGGGCATCGCAGGAATAACAGGGATAGAATCATTATTCGCATCATCTGCTAAAAGATCTGTCCCCGGGGTTAAAAAAGGATTATCGCTTCGTTTTGTGCCTTACGAACTGCAATTGCGCCACACGTTTACTTTGGCCAACAGCTCACGAAAAACGACCCCTGACATGCTGACCCGTCTTGAGATCGATGGTGTTGTGGGTTACGGTGAAGCTTCAATGCCTCCCTATCTTGGTGAAAGTGTAGAATCTGCCACCCGTTTTCTTTCAAAACTTGATTTAAGCCAGTTTACCGATCCTTTTCAAATGGATGACATCCTGCAGTATGTCGATTCGGTAATGCCGGGAAATACTGCAGCCAAAGCATCCGTCGATATTGCATTGCATGATCTGGTTGGAAAGCTGATGAGACAGCCCTGGTACAAAATCTGGGGATTTGATCCGGCCAATACGCCCAATACCTCCTTTACAATCGGTATCGACACCGCTGAGGTTGTTAAGCAGAAAGTTGCGGAAGCCGCTCCCTATAAAATATTAAAAATCAAGCTGGGGCAGTCAACCGACCGCATGATGATCGAAACGATACGCTCGGTGACGGATCGTCCGTTGTGTGTGGATGTAAACCAGGGATGGACCGATCGTGTGAAAGCGCTGGAAACAATCCACTGGTTAAAGGAAAATGGAGTTGTATTTGTGGAACAGCCTATGCCCAAGACGGCTATTGACGATATGGCCTGGCTGACGCAGCGCAGTCCGTTGCCCATCATTGCCGATGAATCATTGCAGCGATTGCCCGATGTAATGAAAGTGCATGGAGCATACAACGGAATCAACATAAAACTGATGAAATGTACGGGCATGCGTGAGGCTCATCAAATGATCACTTTAGCGCGCTCGCTGGGAATGAAGGTGATGATTGGCTGCATGACCGAGACCTCGTGTGCTGTCTCAGCAGCTGCACAGCTTTCTCCAAAAGCAGACTGGGCTGACCTTGACGGAAACCTGCTTATTTCGAACGATCCTTATTCGGGAATGAAGATTGTTGATGGCAAAGTAACTTTAATCGACAAACCGGGAATCGGATTGAAAACAGAAAAGAAGGTGTTTTAAGGATTAAGAATCAATGTCGTTCAGTTAAGGGAAATATCCATTGCCGTCAGCTTCAGCTGACGGCAATGGATGAGAAGAATTTCAAAGATATTCCGGATCATTCAGATTAGATACACATCTTGATCATCTTAACTAATCGACATTGAATTACAAATTACGAATTTTAAAATAATAATGATGTCAGGATTACATTTTCGATCATTAGTTTTTGTTTTGATGATCTCTTTCCTGTTCAGTGGGCTGGTTTCCTGCGGCGATAACCGGAGCAGTAATAAGAAAGGATTAAACGTTCTCGAAAAAATAGAAACAATTATAGAGGACGATACACCGGATGAGTACAAGCCGGTAAATGCAATACTTGTTTTGCCGGGAAATCCGGCACCGGGGGAGAATTTTCGTATCCTATCCGCCGGGGGGCGAAATATTAAAAAGACAAAAATAATTGTCAACAGCCCTTCGGGAAATATTGAATCACGGAGTCATCGAAGCGGGGAGGAGCTGCCTTGCTGGCGGATTGATGAGTTTGGCGGAAGCGCTGCAGGGAAATACAAAGCGGCCCTGGTGGTGGACAACAAAGAGGTCAGTCAGCTGGAATTTGTCATTTCAAAACAGACCTCCGCAAAAAAAATCAATCGCAGCTGGGACCCCGGTATGGAGACTATTTATTCTGCGTGGATCAATGCATTATTCCAGGGCTGTGATGAACAGACCTCCTGGGCCGCTCTTCACGAAGTGACTCAGAATAAGGACCGCAATTTTCTTTACAATTACCTTTCCCTGGGAGAAGATAAGGCTAAAGGCGGTTTAATTATGGAGCCTGACTGTGCAGACAATCCATTTTTCCTGAGAGCCTATTTTGCCTGGAAATTGGGTCTTCCCTTTGGTTTTCATCGTTGTGACAGGGGATCCCTGGATGGTACCAGTCCCAAAACAGGAGAATGGGTAACCAATGAATCTCCTTATTCCGGCAGCAATCCGGTCAGGGCGTTTAATTCCTTTTTGGGGATGATGAAAAATGGCGTTCATTCCGGTACTGCACGGACGGCGCTCAACGATGAACATTCTGATTATTATCCTGTTTCACTTGAGCGGAGTTCCCTGCGTCCGGGTACTGTTTATGCAGACCCTTACGGGCATACGCTGATCCTGGTAAGCTGGATACCTCAAACGAAGAGCCATCCCGGGCTGCTGTTGTCAGTGGATGCTCAACCGGATAAGACCATTGCAATCAAACGCTTCTGGAAGGGGAATTTTCTCTTTAATACATCCGGGGTAGTTGGAGAACCGGGGTTTAAGGCTTTCCGGCCGATCACCCTGAATAATGGCAAGTTTTCGGCGATGTCGAATGAGGCTTTAAAAGCGTCAAGCGGATATGCTCCTTTCTCCATGCAACAGAAGAAGATGGACAGCAACGCATTTTATCTCACCATGGAACGCATTATTAACCCTAAACCACTTGATCCGGAGGATGCCTTGATGGATTTAATTCAGGCCCTTCATGAGCAGCTCATGGTTCGCGTTAAGTCGGTAGGAAACGGGGAGGCCTGGTTTAAATCACATTCCGGATCCGTTATCCCAATGCCCTCCAGTGCTAATGGTATTTTTCTCGCCGGCGGACAATGGGAGGATTTTTCGACGCCTAACCGTGATTTAAGATTGCTGATTGCCATGGATGCTGTTCTTGGATTCCCGGAAAGAGTGGCCAGTTCACCCAAAGATTTTAAAATCTTACTGATCGGTTCGCAGGAAGATATCAGGCAAAAACTTCAATCATTCCTTGAAAAGAAAGTGTCTAAACTTACCATTACTTATACCCGAACGGATGGCTCTTCACAGGAATTGACGTTAGCGGAAATTCTTAAAAGAAGAGATGCCTTCGAGACGGCCTATAATCCCAACGATGGAGCAGAGATACGATGGGGAGCTCCTGAAAAGAGCGCCGAGCGATCCACTTGCCGCCGCCAGGCTCCGGCCAATCAGCAAAAAACGATGCAAACGGTGAGAAAATGGTTTCATAAGCGGCTGCATCCGCCGACATGATGTGTAAGTGATGAGAGATGAGCAGAACATCATCACCGGTTCTTCTAATCATCACATCAACATTTGCTCCTCCTATTTCTTCAAAATTGTCTTAAATTTATGCTTTGAAGCAAACGATTGGTCGGAGGCTTTGATCGGGGAAGTGAAGGTCTAAACAGGCCGGGGCTTTAGCCCAAATTGCTAAGAGGGAGGAAATGGAATATTGCCAGGGATTAATCAAAGATTAGTCAAACATGGGGGCGCGACGTGATTTTATGCGCAGTTCGGCATCGACAGCAGGTGGAATTCTGCTTGGCCCGGCGGCATGGCCGGCTATCTTTGGGTATGGGCGGAAATTTCATCCGGAGATCGGGGTTTGCACCGACCTTTCAAAAAGCGATTTGTTGAGGGGTTTCGGTTATTCATTTATAGAAGCAGGGGTTAGAAAATTCTTGGTCCCATCCGAAAGTGAAGAAAATTTTCTGAAAAATCTGGAGCAGACAAGAAAAGCCTCCTTACCGGTAAAGGTACTGAATTCATTTTTGCCGGAAGGGTTTAAGTGTGTCGGACCCGTTACAGATTCCACGGCTATTTTGAAATTTGCTGGAACAGCTTTCAAAAGGGCACAGGTAGCAGGCATCCCTGTTATTGTCTTTGGAAGCGGGAGAGCCCGTCAGATCCCGGAAGGTTTCCCCCGGGAGGAAGCGCAGAAACAATTTGAGAAGTTGTGCCGGGAGATGGCCTCTTTGGCGGGACAGCATAACGTGACCGTTCTTCTCGAGCCGCTCAATACGGAAGAATGCAACTTTATCAATTCCGTTGCCGAAGGGGGAGAGTTTGTAAAAAAGGTTAACCATCCGAATTTTCTTTTGCTGGCCGATCTTTACCACATGAAGAAAGTTGAAGAAAGCCCTGAAAGCATCATCCGGTACGGACATTTGCTGCGGCATGTCCATATGGCCGAGAAAGAGGGCCGATCAGCCCCCGGAACCATGCACGAGGATTTTACAGAATATTTCCGTGCGTTGAAAAAGATCGGTTACAAGGGCCTTATATCTATTGAATGTCGCTGGCAGGATATGGAAAAGCAATTGCCGGTAGCCATTCAGACCATTCTTACTCAGATGGAAGCGGCCACCGAACCCTTTCGGGATGGGGAATTTAGGAGAAATGGTTTGTATAAAAGAACGTTTAATCCAAAGGGATAAGGCCAGAGGGTTTCGGGATTCACAATTGGCTAACCCCGGTCTTCAATTTGCAATTCGTCAGTTCACATCGTGAGTTCCGTCTTTAAGGAACCTGACGACCGGAGGCACTTTGGTTTGTTCAAACAGATCATAACTCTTTTTCAGGTCGGCCCAGAGGTTGATTTTATCCTTGTTTCTGCTGTATTCTGATTTTAACCTGGAATATTTGTTATCGGTCAGGCGGGCAGGATAGATGGTCAGTTCAATTTTTTGCTGTCCGGCGTTGTAGGCCTCTATGCAGTAAACGAAAAGTTCCTTGATCTTATCATCGGTAATGGCGATGCACCCCGAAGAGATGCACTGTCCGTGAATGTAAATCAGATTGCCCAAACGGCCGCGTACCCCACGGATGCTGTCAGAAGCATTGGGATAGTTGATCTTCATGGAAAGGTAATATTTGCTGTAAGGATTCAGCTCGGAGATGCGATAGAATCCTTCGGGGACCTGCAAGTCGCGGGAACGCCTCTTGGGGCCGACGGAGCCGGAGATTTCACAGATGGGGATTTCCCGGACAAGCGTAAAAACAGAATCAGAACTGTTTTTGGCCCACACCTCAAATGTCTTTTCAGTTTTGAAGGCACGCAGATAAATCCTCAGACTGTCGCGTGAAATGGAATGGGCGGCAAGATTTTTAACAACTGTTTTTTCTTTTTCGGCATAAGCTTCCCTTACCCTGGTAAAAGCCATCTGCCCCTGTCTGAACGACGGTGAAGTTAATCCTGAATTAAGTAAAAATAAAAGGGTGAAGATTGTTAAAAGTCTCATGAAAAAATCTAAAAATGATCGGGCAAAAGTAATGTAAAACGCTCAAAAAAACAGCTTACGCCCTACCTTTCTTCCGGACAGCAATAAAAATATGTTTCAATGTTTCAGAGTTTCAATGTTTCAGTAGATTCTGATTTGGAACTTAGAAACTTGGGTTTAAGGGTTTCAACGTTTCAACGTTTCAATGTTATGGAACCAGCCTATAATCATCTGCCTGTGTGAGAAAGATTTCTCAGGACTCGTTTCCCCCTTTCTTTGAATTTTTTCTTTGCAGTAGAAGATAGACCGGAATGCCTGATAAAATCAGGATCACGCCGATGGCTGCTTCACGGGGACGGGTCATGATGGTATTGAAAAATAAAAGGAGGCAAAAGGCGATGAAAATGACCGGCACAACCGGATATCCCCAGACTTTGTATGGCCTGTGTGCATCAGGCATCTTGCGGCGTAAGATGATTACCCCCAGGGAGACGGACCCGTAAAATATAAATACAGAAAAGACGATCATGTCGGTCAACTGATCGAAAGTTCCTGACAACACCAGCACCGAAGCCCATATTCCCTGCCAAAAAAGGGAATTGCCCGGCACATTCTTCTTATTCAATTTTCCGATAGCCGGGAAGAAAAGGCCCTCACGCGCCATCGCGTAATAGGGGCGGGCGCCGGTGAGAACACTGGCATTGGTGCAGCCCATGGTCGTGATCAGGATCAGCAGGGAGATAAAGATTACTCCTCCCGTTCCCCAGAAACTTCTGACCGCCTCAACAGCCGCAATCTGATTGCCGGATGCATGAATCTGTTCCAGCTGAGGAACGGATAGCAGGGAGAGATAGGTTACATTAATCAGAAGATAAATGAAGATCACGATAAAAACACCAAATACAATTCCTTTGGGTAAATTCCGTTTTGCGTCTTTTACCTCACCCCCGATGAAACCGACGGAAACCCATCCCTGGTAAGCCCAGAATGCAGAAAGCATGGCGGTGAAAAAAGAGGAGAGGGTTACGGTCCCATTGGCCAGGTCCCCTACCTTCATGAAATTTGCAGGTTTTACGCCCGAATGGGTCAATCCGAAGAAAACAATCAGAAAAAGGCCTGTGAATACCAGCCACATGATGGTTTTGCTGACCCATGCACCGCTTTTTAAGCCTGAAATGTTGAGCGTTGTCAACAACAGGATTAGCAGGATAGCGGTTAGTTTGACACCAAAGTCCTGGAAAGGATAAAAAATGCCTCCTATCGATAAATTCTGCAGTGAAGGAAAAATCTCTGGAATGGGAGAGATGCTGTTCAGCGATTGGGCAAAAACATAAGCCAGTGAGGAGATGGCTGCAGTCTGGATCACCGTGAAAAGCGACCAGCCGTATAAGAATGCGAAAAAACGATTGTAGATTTTTTTAATGTAGACAAAATCTCCACCCGTATCGGCCAGCAATCCGGCTACCTCCGCGTTGCTCAAAGCGCCAAAAATGCTTATAATCCCTGCGGCAATCCACGCCAGAAGTATCCACACCGAAGAGTGAAGTTCGGCAGCCATCGGAGCAATCTTTTTATACACACCCGAACCGATAATGTTCGCAACCACAAAGATGATGACGTAACCTAAACCAAGAGTTTTGACCAAATTCCGTTGATTTGACATAGATAGGGTTTGAGAAAAATAATGCTCCTAAATTAAAGAATAAGTTATGAAAATAATGAAAGGCCGTATTCACAATTATAACGATCATCCTGAAAGAATGCCACCCAAACGTCAGGTTGTCAAGACCTATAAAGATTAAATGCTTGATTTACAAGTTGTTATTTTTTATTTTCTTGTGCTTTAACGACAGAAAATGATCCCTGAACAACACAAATTATTTTATAAAAAGTACAACATTTCGCGTTTTCTATTATACTTAAGGTCTTAATTAAACATATTATTTCCCTACTTTCCTACCTTCCTACTTTCCCTGTTTTTAAATTTTGCCAATCAGAATCTGCTTTTCCAAATTCACATTCAGATCGCATTCTAATATTTTTCCTCTTAAACATTTTGGCGTATGTAAGCTAATTTTTGGTGTTTGGAGCTATAATGAAGAAAATGGACTATTTTTTGGATCGAACTTAAACAAGGTAAATCCGGATACAGTCCATTTTTCAGCGGAATCACTTTCTGTCATTTTCCAGCAATTCTCTATGGTGTAAGCAGAAAAGAAATTTGAGTTTGGCCTGGTAGGGCTGGTATGTTGAGTCTTTTAGCTTTTTTGCTGAAAGAAAGTTCTTTGTGTTCTCAAAAGGATTGGAGCATCCGTTCTTACATTTTAATGATCTTTGAGGTAATTTCTGATCAAAATAAATATATTTGCATTTAAGAATTTCGAATGTTTATTGTTTTTTATAAATGAGTAGATTTCTTAAATAATTTTAGAAACAATATGAACCTTTCAATTCTGCTTGATTATCCTGAAGATAATTCGCTTTCTGCTCTTAAATTAATTAAACTTAAAAAGAGTATCCTGAAGCACCTGGCTTTAAAAGGCGAGGCCACCATAGCTGAATTATGCAATGAGAACGACTTTAGTATTCCGACCGTCACTAAAATCATCTCAGAACTGATTGAGGAGGGATTCGTATTTGAAAAAGGCAAGGTTGGTACAGCGGGTGGCCGGCGTCCATCGTTGTACGGAATTAACCCTAAAGCTTGTTATTACCTGGGAGTTGAGGTGGGAAGAAATTCCATCAGCATTGGAATTCAGGACTTCAATAACAAATTTGTAAAGTTTACTGAAAACATCTCCTATGCCCTTGAAAATAACCGGGAGTCGCTCAACTTACTGTGTTCAATCATCAATGATTTTGTAGACAATTCGGAGGTTTCACGGAATAAAATAATCGGGGCCTGCATCAATCTCAGCGGTCGCATTAATTCACGCAAAGGATTCAGTTATAGTTACTTTCTGTTTGAAGAAAGACCGTTGAGTGAAATCATTGAATCTTCCATACACATTAAGACATTCCTGGAAAATGATACACGGGCGATGGCTTACGGGGAATACAACTGCGGAGTGGTTGAGAATGAGAAAGATGTAATTTTCGTTAACATCAGCTGGGGAGTCGGGATTGGCATTATCTGTGACGAGAAGTTGTATTACGGGAAATCAGGTTTTTCGGGAGAGTTTGGTCACAGCCCGGTCTTTGATAATGAAATAATTTGCCACTGTGGCAAAAAGGGATGTCTTGAAACTGAGATTTCAGGCGTAGCGTTACTAAGAAAATTTAAGAAGTCCCTCGAAAATGGTTCTATATCCATTCTTTCAGGGAAAAAAGCAGTTGATGATATTTCTATCAATGATATTCTTACGGCCATCATCGAAAATGAGGATACCCTCGCCATCGAAATTTTAGAGGAGATTGGAAACAACATGGGACGGTATATCTCGATGCTCATTAATATTTTCAATCCCCAGCTTGTGATTCTCGGAGGAACCCTTGCCGAGACCGGATTGTATTTGCGTTTGCCTATCCGGACCAGCATTCAGAAGTATTCGTTAAGCCTTGTCAGCCAGGATATGGAGTTGAAGATGTCTGCTCTTGGCTCAAAAGCCGGTGTAATTGGCGCCTGCTATATCCTTCGGGATAAACTTTTCTACAGCGCATAAATTGTTTCTCCTTAAATTCCATCAAGGTTAGTTAGTTTTTCCATTTTTTTTATTAAATTTCTTCGGATTATCCACTGATCATGAATGAATTTTATCATTCGGTGGTGTGTTGTTGCTGAATTTCACTTGGAATAATTTATTTATACAAAGAATTTAAGAGACTGTTTACATTTAGTTCTTTTTTGATTTTAAGTAGTTCAGCCCCTTCGGGGTTGAGGTCTTATATGTCACATTTTCCGTGGGTTGCCCCCACGGTTATTCATATTAAACCCTTTCAGGGTATAAAGCATATTTAAGTCCGAAGGACTTGAATATGAATAACCTCCGGTGTAACCGGAGGCACTGAAATACATACAATACAGAACCCCGAAGTGGGGTTCCGCTTTGTTAAAAAGAAATTTAAACAGTTTCTTCTATGTTGTAATCCAAATTCTGAGAGCATTATTTTTTGGCTATTTTATTTTGTTTATTTTTCAAATATTTCGTTTACAGAACATTAACTTTGCAATTAGTAAAGAGGAAGAGGACGCAGGCTCTACTGGGGAGCAACCTGTCAGCAATACTCTTTACGGATACACTGTATAAGGGGAGGTTTTCGGGCCTTCCTTTTACTTATACAGGAATCCAAATATGGCTAAGGAAAACCCAATGTTCTACTCTTAGCCAATGCCGATAAAAGTCCTATAAAAACAATCTTCTATAAGTGGACAAAATGCCACATTTCCCTGTTTCAGTTTTTATAAGTAAAGTGCCGCATTCTAAATAAGCAGACTGGCTGCAAGAAACTGTCAGCGGTCACCTTGATATATTGATTGTTTTTAAGGATTCATTTAACAACTCCTGATACATATTCTTTTTTGTTTTTAAGTACGTAATACATTCGGTTCAATACTTTTCGTGCAATTCGGATGATTGCCTTGTTTGGTTCCATCCGCCTGACATAGACATTAAAGCTCATAGCCAGGGCTGGATCAAGCCGGGCTGCAAACCAGGAACTCTCGATTAACGATTTGCGCAAGGCTGTCTGTCCTCGAAAGGTCATATCCCCGTTATTTTCCTTGTTCCCGCTAGAATGCCTGTTGGGGATCAAGCCTACAAACCCGGCAAAATGATCTGCGTTTTCAAATCGTTCTATATTTTCTATTTCGGTCAAAAAAGTGATGGCCGTAACAAAACCAACACCAGGGATGCTCCGCAATAATTCCATTCTGGTTGCATATTTTTCGCTACGGGACAAAGCCCTGATTTTTCGTAAAACTTCCAGCAGAAGTTTCCTTTGCCCGTCGGCTTCTTGTACCAATATTTTCAACGTTTGAGTTCCGGATTCGTGCTGAAGAGAAACCTGATTGAGCCATTTCATAAATCGTCTGGACCAGTGGGTTCCCGATTTCTCAAATTCAGCAGGAATAGATATCCCATAAAAGTGCAAAAACGATTTTATCCGCTGTTTGAACCGAACCATATCTTTTACCAAAGTTGCCCGCAGCCGTATCAAAGACCGGTCTTCCAATGTTGACGAATCGGGGACATAAATGGCCTTTAAATCCCCAGCGCGTAATGACCGGGCAAGTTTCCGGCTGTCTGTCGGGTCATCCTTTTGCAAATGTTCCTTTTGTGTCGTGGGAACATCTGCCGGATTGATAACGATATTATTTATTCCCATTGCCTTCAGTTTGTAGTGAGTCCAAAAACCACTGAAACCCGCTTCATAAACTGAATGGTAATCGCCGCCAGGAAAATTACAATTCAAATAGTTCGACAACACTTCTGCACTCGCAGGTTGTGTAAATGTCTTATGTAACAGTTTTTCAGTTAAAATTGATACTGTCCAGCTTTTCAAATGAACATCAATACCTACAAATAAGCTTTGACCTTCGAAATTTAATTCCGTTCTTTGTGTTTGCATAAGTCATTGAGTTTTATTGTTTAATCCGAAAATCAAAAATAATACTCTTCTGGCTTATGCTACTCTCGCCAAAGATCAATTACAAACATAGGGACTAAATTTGTTTGAATTTTATTAAAAAATTTAATAAATAATTTGAGTTATTAAAAAAATATTAATTTAGTAGCGCTATTGTTAAGTGAATTTTAATTAACTGAATTTTCTTCTCATTTTTGATGGAAGACGATTCCCTTAATGTAGATTACATCCTGGCGGATCAGGGTGTTATAACCTCAGATAATAATTAACCATACATATCAATCCATATTATTATGAATAAAGTGATTTCAAGAAGAGGCTTTATCGGAGCAACAGCCGCGGCGGCAACCGGTATTACTATTGTACCGGGATCGGTGATGGGAAAAGCTTTTGGCCATACATCACCTACTGACAAATTGAATATAGCCGGAATAGGCATCGGAGGTGTTGGAAGGCGTAACCTTTCAAACATGAAGACCGAAAACATTGTTGCCCTTTGTGATGTTGACTGGCACTATGCTGATAAAACATTCAAAGATTATCCGGCTGCGAAGCGATTCAAAGACTGGCGGGTCATGTTTGATGAATTCGGTAAGTCTATCGATGCCATAATGGTTGCAACTCCCGATCATTCACATGCAGGTGTAACAGCGCATGCCATCACTTTAGGCAAACATTGCTACACCCAGAAACCTCTTACCCACTCGGTTTATGAATCCCGGTTGTTGACAAAACTTGCTAAAAAATACAAAGTTGCGACTCAAATGGGAAATCAGGGCAACTCCTTTGACTGGTGCCGGCAAATTGCTGAATGGATACAGTCGGGGATTATCGGTGAAGTGACAGAAGTCCATTGCTGGACCGACCGCCCCATTTGGCCTCAAGGATTATCCGAACCCAAAGGGACACCTCCTTGTCCCCCCACACTGGACTGGAACTTGTGGATAGGACCGGCTAAAAACAGGCCGTATAATGAAGCCTATACTCCCTGGAATTGGCGGGGATTCTGGGATTTCGGAACCGGGGCCTTGGGTGATATGGCTTGTCATATTATGGATCCCTTGTACTGGGCATTGGATCTGAGATACCCTTCGAGTGTTATTGGAAGTTCCAGCCTGAGCAACCTTTACTCACCGCCAACCGCACAGGTTGTTAAATATACTTTCCCGGAACGAAAGCCTAAGGGCAAAGTGAAAATGCCTGAAGTAAAAGTTTTTTGGTACGACGGCGGGCTTGTGCCTGAAAGGCCTTCAGAACTCAAAGATGGGGAAATGTTGGGCGATGAGAATGGCGGGCTCCTGTTTATTGGCAGCAAAGGTAAGATCATGACCGGTTGCTATGGCAGTGCCCCCACGCTGCTGCCGAAATCAGCCATGAATCACTTCAAACAACCAGCTCCTTCAATTCCGCGCATAAAAGGTGGCAACGGTAACATCTGGCAAACAAATGCCCATGAACAGGATTGGATCAGAGCCTGTAAAGAATCGCCGGAGAACCGGCTTGAGGCATCTTCAAATTTTAGCTTTTCGGGCCCGTTTAATGAAATGGTTGTTATGGGTGTACTTGCTACCCGGTTAGCCGGATTACAGGGATTACACCGTGAATTGAAATGGGACGGTGAAAATATGCGCTTTACCAATATTTCACCTACCGACAAGATTAAAATCGTTACGGTGGATGAATACGCCGTAGTTGACGGAGACCCGCACTTTGACAGACGCTTTGCAGAGTTCAATGCTCTCGACACTGTCAATGAGTGGATTAAACACACCTATCAAAATGGGTTCACATTACCCGATATGCCTTTATAAATTACACTGAAGAAGCTTCTTTCCAGGAAGGACGGAAGCTTCTTCTTAAAACAATATGATATGATTAAAAATAGAACCGGCATTTTGTTAATTATTGTTTTCTGCATCTTTGCATTGTCTGCAGAAGCACAGACTAAGGCCGAAAAACAAGGTTGGCGTTTAGGCATGCAGTCCTATACATTTCACAAGTTTACCCTGACTGAAGCATTGGATAAAACCCAGGAACTGGGTTTAAAAAATATTGAGGTTTTCCCCGGACATAAGCTTGGAGGGAAATGGGGAGATCAGGTTTTCGGGCCGCAGCTCGATGCAAAAACCCGCAAAGAATTGAAAGAACTGGCAGCCTCAAAAGGGATCAAAATTGTATCCACCGGTGTGGTTGTCACCGAAAGTTCCGGCGAGTGGGAGCCGTTGTTTAAGTTCGCCAAGGACATGGGAATGGAATATATTTCATGTGAACCGGCAATAGCTGACTGGAATTTAGTTGAAAAGCTGGTTAATAAATACGGAATCAAAATATCTGTTCACAACCATCCTCAACCTTCTACTTATTGGAATCCTCAATTTCTATTGAAAGAGATCAGTAACCGGAGTAAAATGATTGGGTCTTCGGCAGATGTTGGACATTGGAGAAGAGAAGGATTAGATCAGATCGATTGTCTTAAAAAATTGGAAGGACGAATCATCTCTTTGCATTTTAAGGATATTGCACCCAAGGAGGAAGGAGTTGCATGGCAACACGATGTCATCTGGGGAACAGGAATCCTTGATGTGAAAGGTATGCTTCAGGAACTGAAAAGACAAAACTTCAAAGGCGTCTTTTGCATAGAATACGAATACAACTGGAATAATTCAGTTCCCGATATCAGGGAATGCATCAAATACTTTAATCAAACGTGTGATGATATTCTTTGAGTAATTGATGGCCTTTCTGATATAGATTGTGTGACAGGTATTTGATTCAAAAAATTACTTCAGCTATTTCATGAAACAGTTATTGATCATCCTGATTGTGTTATTCTGGGCAGTAACCGGGATTGCTCAGAAAAAAATATCAAACAATGCCTTGGCCCAAAAGAAGATAACCCCTGAATCGATGGGGTATAAGTTGATTTGGGAAGATCAGTTTAATGGCAATCAACTCGACACGACCAAATGGAATGTTCGGGGTACTGGACCCCGACGGATTGGCTATAATTCTCCGGAAGCGGTAAAAGTTGAAAATGGTTATCTGAAACTTTATGCTTTACAAAAAGGGGACAGCATTTTGGGCAGTGCCGTAGGAACGGCAAATCATTTTTCAACCAAATACGGATATTTCGAATGCAGGGCTAAGCTTCAGGAATCAATCGGTGTTTGGGCTGCCTTTTGGATTCAGTCACCTGAGATTTCCAACGGTGAAAACCCTTCGTTATACGGGGCCGAAATAGATATCTTCGAATATTTTAAAGAAATCGGAGCCGACACCATAACACATGCCCTGCATTGGGCCTATGGACCGAATATGCACTCAATCGGGCCGATGAAAAGTTATCTCAAAGGGTTGAGCAAGGGGTTTCATACTTATGGGTTCGAATGGACTCCTGAAAAATATTCTTTTTTTATCGATGGTCTCAAATTTCACGAGCAAACAGTGGGGATTTCGAATATTGAAGAATACATGATCCTGAGCATGGAACTTCCTGAGAAACGAGAAAGTCTGGCTAAAACCATATTCCCGGATGTTTTCACCATTGATTATGTAAAAGTTTACAAAAAATAAATGCAATCATAATGATAGTAAGGCAACAAAACAGGTGTAAATCAATCTTTTTGTCGGCAATATTATTGATCTCTTGTTTGTCATGTGAAACTTTTGCTCTCAATAATCCGACAGACAGGGAAGGTGCTGTTCCATCTATTTCGGACATGGTACTGATATATCATGGTGGAATGCAGCGTCCCCAATGGAATACCAACCAATTAAGGCCCTATATTTTCCGCGAAAATTCAGGTAAGACAGAATGGCTTTTTGATGGTTTCCTTTTTTTGGAAATATTCGATAATATTCAGAAATACAATTATGATCCGGGGTTCAGTTTCAGGACAGCAGGAAAAGAACAGTGGAAAGGATTGCTCACCCGCTACTTTGGTGAAAAAAAAGGCCCGGATGCCCTTGAGATCGTTCTTGACAGTCTTTCCCGCAAAGGGAAAATCCCGGTTCGCAAGCGTCAGGTAGTTTTTAGTATTCCTTGTCCTGTTAACGGATTTAAGGATTGGGGTGAATTAAACGGGAAGAAACTCGATTTCAACAATCCCGATGATCAGGCAGCGGCCGCCCAATGGTTTATCGATGAGGCATTAAAGAAATGGAATAAAAAGAATTACAAACACCTTCAGTTGAATGGTTTTTATTGGGTACATGAGGATGCTGCTCAATCAGAGAAGGCGCTCCCATCTGTAAAAAAATACCTTGAAGCGAAGAATCTGAAATTTGTTTGGATTCCATACTGGGATGCAAAAGGAAAAGGCGATTGGGAAAAACTTGGATTCGATTTGGCCTGGCAACAACCTAATTATTTCTTTTCAACAAATATCCCAAAACAGCGTTTGACTGATGCCTGTACTTTTGCCAAAGAGCACAATATGGGACTCGAAATGGAGTTTGACGAACGTGTTTTTAAACCTGAATTCATGACAAAGTATTACGATTACATCAACGTGTTTGATGAAAACAATGTCTGGAAATTATCCCCGGTGGCCTATTACGAAGGTGGTGGTGCATGGATGCAAATGGCCAAAAGTAAAGATCCTGAAATTCAGAAAGCATTTGACACATTGAGCAATATTGTTGTCAGGAGGCAGATAAACGCAGATAAAGTGCATAAGCATTAGACAAAAGTTCACTGGGATCATTATGCCGCAGTAATTTGGGAATGTGTAAAGTATTAATAACCTGAGCTCGATCTAAGCAATGGATAAGACAGTGCTTGATTGTTTGAGTGCTAATGTTGTTTTCGATAACCTAATCTAAAAAAAAACACCTCAGTAGATGGGATTGATTTTACCCTTTCACCAACCTAATTACCTGATTAAATTAGGTAATTAGGTTGGTTTTTCTCCCTCGACCATGACTACTGAGGTGTTTTCGGCAGATTAGGTTATCTATTCCTTAGATCGAACTCACGTTAATAAAATCGGAATGCTTTAATTGTTTTTTTTCCTTCTATTTATCGGAATGGGATATCTTTGCAAAACCGGTTTAGTTCTTATCGGCTCTGTCACCTGTTCTGCATCGAAGATGGTGCCAAAGAGAATCTAAATTCTGAAAAATAAATTGTATTAGCTTAACATTAAAAACATGAGATGATGAATAGACTAAAATTACTGCTTTTCCTATTTTGCTTTACAGTGGCATTGGATGGTTTTTCCAAAACTCCTGTACTTAAATTTAAAAATCAGAAATTCAAGATAGTTCAGTTTACCGATCTTCATTGGATCAATGACCTGCAGCATAAAACTATGAACGACAGTACCCTGATGTTGATGAAAAAGATTATTCAAACCGAGAAGCCGGATCTTGTTGTTTTTACAGGTGATGTCGTTGTTTCCAAAGGTGCCGCCGATGCCTGGGAAAAGGTAACCGGGTCAATGCAGGATTTATGCGTTCCTTTTGCTGTGGCATTTGGCAATCACGACACCGAAACAGACATTACCAAGCCGCAGATATTGGAGATTCTTCAGAAAAACCCCTATAACCTGACTTATAATGCTGATAAAAAAATAGCAGGGGTCGGCAATTGTTCGTTGCTTGTTAAATCGGAAGACAGAAAGACCAACAAATGGGTTCTTTATTTATTCGATTCTCAGGCTTATTCCCAAGATACTTCAGCAATAAAGGGTTATGCTTGGATTCAAAACAGCCAGATCCAATGGTACAGGAAAAATAGTGATGCATATTCCAGGGCTGACAGGAAGCCTCTTCCTTCACTGGCTTTTTTCCACATTCCTCTGCCTGAATTTGAAACTGTCAGAAAACAAAAATCCACCGTCGGGAATACTTCCGAGGTTGTCTGTTCCCCTATGCTGAATACCGGCTTATTTGCTTCTTTCGTAGAGAAGAAAGATGTGATCGGTGTCTTTGTAGGACACGATCACAACGATGATTTTACAGGAACTATTGCCAATATTTGCTTAGGATATGGCCGAAAAACAGGTTATGCATCGGCCTACACAGAGATATTGGAAAGGGGCGCCAGGGTGATTGTCCTTGATGAGAATGACAGGACGTTTGACACTTACATCAGTACTTTATCAGGCAGATATTTTGAATACACATTCAAACGCCCAAAGTCATGAAAAAACAGGATGATCGGTCATTGCCTTCCTGTTGCAACTTTTAAATGGTTGAATCCCCAAGCCAACGCCTCTGTAAATTTCACAGATGCAATTGTTTATTCAGAGGCTCCTGAAAATAGGTAATTTTATTATAAAGGGAATTTAATAAATATTGAAAGATTAATAAATATATTTATTTTTGTACGTGCAATTAATAAATTAATTATTTTTTCAATTCATCTTTTACTCGCTAAAGCTAAAGTGAATATTCCGGTAAGGAATCCAGTTTGTAGCTAAGGATCCAAAAGAAGGAAACCCTAAAAATATTAAAATATACTATGATGGACGAGATTGTTAACTATGCAAAAAAATACAAGGATGAAGTGTCTGAATCTCCTGTAAAAAACGAATTGTCTAAATACGCCGAACAATACAAGAATGAATTGCTTGAATCAGTTATTCCGTTTTGGTTGGATCATTCGAAAGACCTGAAATACGGAGGCTATTTCAGCTGTCTGGACCGCAAAGGTAAAGTTTATGATACTGATAAATTTATGTGGCTTCAGGGACGTGAAGTCTGGCTTTTCTCGATGCTGTACAACAATGTTGAAAAAAAGCAGGAATGGCTGGATATGGCTTTACTGGGCGCCGGATTTATGAAAAAATTCGGGATGGATGCAAACGGCAACTGGTATTTTTCACTCACCCGCGAGGGCAAACCTTTGGTTCAGCCGTATAACATCTTTTCTGATTGTTTTGCTGCGATGGCTTTCAGTGAACTTTATAAGGCCACCGGCGATGAAGATCACAAACAATTAGCTTTAAATACGTTCCGTAATATTCTTAAAAGACAAGATAATCCGAAAGGATTATATAATAAAGCATTTCCCGGAACACGGCCCTTGAAGAGCTTTTCACTGCCAATGATTTTGTGCAATCTTTCTTTGATCATGGAAGATATTCTGGGAACTGAACATGTCAATAAAACCATCCAGCCGCTTGTTAAAGAGGTGATGGAGGTTTTTTACAACGAGGAATCCGGACTAATCCTTGAAAATGTTACCCCGGAAGGTGAATTCAGCGATTCTTTTGAAGGACGGCTTGTAAATCCGGGACATACAAACGAGTCGATGTGGTTTATGATGGACCTTGCTGTCCGAAACAAGGATACAGCATTAATTGACCGCTGCGTTGAAATTCTGCTTCGCTCCACAGAATTGGGATGGGACAAACAATACGGGGGTATTTTTTATTTCCGTGATATAAAAGGTTATCCTCCCCAGCAATTGGAATGGGACCAGAAACTCTGGTGGGTTCATATTGAAACCCTTATTTCTATGGCCAAAGCCTATCGCCTGACTGGAAATGAATTGTGCAAAGACTGGTTTGAAGTGATACACGAATATACCTGGAAGAACTTTAAAGACCACGAGTTCCCCGAATGGTACGGTTATCTTACCCGTGAAGGAAAGCCCCTTCTCGAACTGAAAGGAGGAAAATGGAAAGGATGTTTCCATGTTCCAAGAGGTTTGTTTCAAATCTGGAAGATACTTGAATAAGATTTAACGTAGTTTTGGTACTCCGTTCAGCTAACACAAAAAAACAAACACAATGACTAACGATAACAGCTCGAGGCGTGATTTTTTCAAAAAAGCTTCCCTTTCCGGGATCGCTGCAATGGCCGTTCCACTGAGCGGAATGGCTGCTGCTGAAGCGGATGCTTCCTTCCCTGCCGATGAAAACAGACTGATAGTTCCCAAAGCGGCCGGCCTTAAAATTACAGGTACTTTCCTGGATGAAATCTCGCACGACATCCCCCATCAAAACTGGGGTGAAAAAGAGTGGGACCGGGATTTTGCCCATATGAAAGCCATTGGAATAGATACCGTGATCCTGATCCGTTCAGGCTACCGGAAATTTATCACTTATCCTTCTCAATATCTCCTGAAGAAACATAACTGCTACAGGCCCTCCGTTGATTTGGTGGACATGTACCTGCGTTTGGCCGGCAAATACAACATGAAGTTCTACTTTGGGTTGTATGACTCCGGGAAATACTGGGATACTGGTGATCTGAGCTGGGAAGTGGAAGACAACAAGTACGTGATTGATGAAGTTTGGCAAAACTACGGCAGGAAATACAAAAGCTTCCAGGGCTGGTATATCAGCGGTGAGATTAGCCGCAAAACCAAAGGCGCTATTGGTGCTTTTCATGCCATGGGAAAACAGTGCAAAGAGGTTTCGGGCGGTTTGCCTACCTTTATTTCACCCTGGATTGATGGCAAAAAAGCAGTGGAGGCATCTGGCGGCAATCTTACAAAGGAAAATGCTGTTTCTGTTCAGGAGCATGAGCGCGAATGGGGTGAAATATTTGATGGTATTCACGATGTGGTGGATGCTTGCGCCTTTCAGGACGGGCACATCGATTACGATGAACTGGATGCCTTTTTTACGGTAAATAAAAGAATGGGCGACCGTTACGGAATGAAATGCTGGACCAATGCAGAAACGTTCGATCGCGATATGCCGATTAAATTTTTACCCATTAAATTTGACAAGCTCCGGATGAAACTTGAGGCGGCAGCCAGGGCCGGTTACGATAAGGGAATTACCTTTGAGTTCTCGCATTTCATGAGTCCGCAATCGTCCTATCTTCAGGCCGGCCATTTATACAACCGTTACAAAGAATATTTTAACCTCAAATAAACCGCTTTATGACACCCCGGAAGAATAAAGAAAACCTGTTGTATGTAATCTTCCTTGCTGCTGTGGCGGCCTTGGGAGGATTCCTTTTTGGCTACGATACAGCGGTAATTTCAGGAACCATCGGAAGTGTAGCAGCCCAGTTTCATTTGACTGACGTAAGCACGGGCTGGTATGTCGGGTGCGCCCTGGTAGGCTCTATTGCAGGTGTGGCCATAGCAGGTAAAATGAGTGACTTCTTTGGACGGAAAATTGTGCTTTTGTTCTCTGCAGTGCTTTTCACCAGTTCCGGAATCGGCTGCATGGTCTCTGAAAGTATAACAGGACTGGTTTGGTATCGTATCATCGGAGGCGTCGGCATTGGTGTGGCCTCTGTGATTTCGCCGCTTTATATCTCTGAAATTTCGGTCTCCCGCTATCGCGGAACACTTGTGTCACTATACCAGTTAGCCATTACCATTGGATTTATGGGGGCCTACCTGGTGAATTACGGCATCAGCGAGCATGCCAGCCACATGAAAGAACTGGGAACCATCAGCGGAGGTTTATGGGGCAAATACATGATCACCGAATCATGGCGTGCCATGCTTGGCGCTGAATCACTTCCTGCTTTGCTGTTTTTCGGTATGCTCTTTTTTATCCCTGAAAGTCCGAGATGGCTGGTTATCAAATCAAAAGAAACTGCTGCATTCAAAACACTGAAACGTGTGTACGGTACGGAACAAGCCAATGAGCAGGTGGCTGATTTGAAAGCCCTTTCTCAGTCGGAGGAAAAATCCGATTGGAGGATATTACTTCAACCCGGATTTCGTGTAGCCTTATTGATAGGAATCAGCCTGGCCATCTTAGGCCAGTTCATGGGCGTAAATGCCGTGCTTTACTATGGCCCGACGATCTTTCAGCAAACCGGTCTTTCTGAGGGCGATTCATTGTTCTATCAGGTCATTGTTGGGTTGGTAAATTTTGGATCCACCATTCTGGCCATGGCCGTGATTGATAAAATAGGGCGCAAGAAACTTGTTTATTACGGAGTTTCAGGAATGATCGTTTCGCTGATCCTGATCGGGATGTATTTTATGGTGAATAAATCGGCTAACGTGGTTCCTCCCATCACCCTGCTGATCCTGATATTGATTTACATCTTCTGTTGTGCCATCTCCATTTGTGTCGTCATCTGGGTATTGCTTTCCGAAATGTATCCCGCCAAAGTACGCGGGCTGGCCATGTCAGCTGCCGGGTTTTCGTTATGGATCGGCACTTACCTGATCGGACAATCCACTCCGTGGCTGATGAGTACCTTGTCTCCTTCAGGCGTATTCTGGCTTTTTGGTCTGATGTGTCTGCCTTACCTTTACATCACCTGGAAATTTGTACCCGAAACAACCGGGAAATCTCTTGAAGATATTGAACGAATGTGGCAAAAAAACAGGTAGAAATTACTACGGGAATCCCCGAAGGGGATTAATGTGAATAACCGTGGGTGTAAACCCACGGAACGCGAAAACAGTAAGTAACGGCCCCGAAAGGGGTCGAACTTGTGTTGTATGGGGCAACAAACCGGGGGTCAGGATGATAATTGGCTTTGCCGGTCTATGATTCGTCCCCTTCGGAGACAACGAGCGGGAGATTGCATCTGCCATGGGTTTGCGTGATTATTGCACGATCTCAGGAAGTTAAAAAATAAGCTCTGCCTTTACATGAGATAAAAGTAACCCCTGCCCTGCATCAATCGCTTCAGCTGACGGCAATGGGTCCCTCAGCCGAGAAACAAATCTTTTTTTGGACACCCCCTAAAATGATCATTAGCTCCTGCTCCTTTGATTATTTCTCGTTCTTCCTCCCGAAGGGAATATAGGTGAATGACCCAATGGAATTGGGAGTTCAAGTATTATCCCAACCCTGCAAAGAGTGACACTTTTCTTTTGGACAATCATTGCAGTTTTTTCTTTATTATGTATATTTATCAACTCTTTCTGAATGGAAAAATTAACTTATGAAAAAACTACTCCTGCTTATCTCCATTGCAATTACTTTTCAGTCCCAGACACAACAATTTTATAAATCACTTTATGGTTTTAATCTTGGCCAATATAGAGAAGTTGCAAAGAATGAATTAGGTAAGCCGGCTTAGTATGGCAAATTTGATGATGGCTTTATCTATGAAGTAAGTAATAAGAATAATATAATGTCGTATATTTTTGGCAATGTTAAATAATAGTCGTATATTTATCTCATTATGAGATATTTAACACTAAAAACAGAGGAGATTAAGGCACTTGAAGAGCTTTACAAGAGCGCCCTCGATAACAGCACCAGAAAACGTAGTCACTGCTTGCTTTAAAGCATCAAAAACGAACGATTACTGATCTATCGAAAATTTTTGAAGTAAGCCGCAGAACCATAGAGCGATGGCTTAATGAATGGGCTGTAAGTGGATTAGATTCTCTTCCAATTTTACCTGGGCGAGGCGTCAAAGCTCGTTTAATAGGATATGAGGAAGAGATCGCAAAACAACTGGAGCTTCACAGCAGAAATATAAAAAATGTGTTGCTTCATTTAGAGAATGAATGCAATATTAAAATCTGCAAAAAGACCTTGCAGAATTTTTTAAAAGATACTGGGCTATAGATGGAAACGAGCCAGATTGTCTTTAAAAAGCAAGCAGAACAAAGCTGATTTTGAATTCAAACAACAACAAATTGAAAGCTTAAAACAATTGGAAGATAGCGGATTCATAGATCTTTACTTTGGTGATGAAAGCCACTTTGGACTTACTCCTAACGTGCCATATGCATGGCAAACAAAGGATAATCCGATATTGCTACCTGCTGCGAAAGGCAAGTTTCTTAATGTTGTAGGTTTAATGAACCGCAAGAATAATTTGTTCTTTGAAGTGTGTGAAACAACATTCAATACCGATAATTTCATCCAATTCATGGAACGATTTGTTGCATTGACAGTTAAAAAGACTGTTGTGATACTTGACAATTCTCCTATTCATAAATCCAAAAAGTTCAAAGCCAAAATCGAAGAATGGAAGGGAAATGATGTATTGATTTACTTCTTACCTCCTTATTCACCGGAATTGAACCTGATCGAAATTTTGTGGCGTAGAATCAAATATCAATGGCTGAGTTTTGATGCTTACCTCTGTTTTCAGAATCTCAAAGAACGCTTATCGCATGTGCTGAATAATTTTGGCAGTAAATACGACATTATATTCTAACCATTACTTATATAGCGCAATATTTGTAAAGTTTATAATTAAAAAGTTTCTCCTTCATTATTGAGACTTCATAACAATGTTAACAATATTGCCCTGATGATAAATATTCCTTGTAAATTCCTTCAGGCCTTTTAGTGATATATTAGTAGCCTCTTCAACATAAGTTGGAACAATATTTTTATGATGAAAATAGAATTCAAACAATGCGGAATTTGCCCACCATTCATTCGATGATAATTTTCTACTTTGTTGCTTTACAACCTTATCTTTTTGAATATTAAACTCAACTTCACTTGCACCTTCTTCCATAAACTTTTGGAATTCCTCAATAGCTACAGCTTTCATTTGAGCGGCATTCTCAGGAGCTACAGAAAATGTAACTGAAAGCTGTGCAAAGTCAGGATTTACAATGTTCATGCCAGGGCCGACTGAATAAGTAGCATTATATTTTTCTCTGATTAAAGCTTGTATTCGATCCCTTAATAACCTTTGGGTTATATCGCAATATATAGAATTAACAGGTAACACATTGAACTTACCCTGGCAACGTAAAAAAACTTGTGTTCTACTTGTATTCATTGGATACGTGAATTCACAAGTTCTTTTGCCGGTTTTCCACCATTCATGATTTGTTTCCCATAGTTTGTCCTGATGATCTGGCATTTCAGGTTTAGCCACCTTCTTAGTATTAGAAGTCAAAGAGCCAAGATACTTTTTAATAAGAGGTTTTGCTTCCTCAGCTTTAAAATCCCCGGAAAATATAAATGTGAATTCCTGTGGATTATTGAATATATTTTTAAAAACTTTATTTATTCTTTCTAATGGCATTACTTTTAAATCCCTAAACTTAGTATTATCTGAATATTTAAGTATTGAGTCGTGAAATGTATTTGATGATCTATAGTCTAAGCCTGTTGACCTGATTGAAAGACTTTGAATTGTATCTTTTGAAATCCAGGATTGATCGGAAAAAGACATATTGATTAGCTGTAAGGCTGTTTCAAAATCCTGGGAATAAAAGATCCCCTGGATACCTTGTTTTTGCACAGAATATACATAATCCATTTCAACTCTCTTATTGGCTAATATTTGGTTTATTTGAGTTGCCGAAAAATTTCCAACCCCGGTACGTTTTATTGAATATGGCTCTTTTAATAAAACCAGGTGTTCTTTTTTAAGTATAACTGAATCAGAAGATTGAAATGCTCCAAAATATATCTCATCTTTTTTAAAAGAAGTTGTTTTTAGGATAACATGCACCCCGTTTGAAAGAATCCATTCGGTGCTGCCCAAGTCCGTATTTTCTGTTTGTTTTGTTACTCTCCCTGGATTAAGCGTTTTAGAAAATAATTTTTTATCGGTGAGGGTATCAACCTTATTAATGTAAGGCCCCATTTTTTGTAAGCGTACAGAATCCAGGATATTTTTAATATCAGTAACTGATGGTGTATTCTCTTTTTTGGTGCAATAAATGGAGATTACAGGTTTCACATCCCCGGTATATTTTTTAAACTGATTGCCTACCTCACTGATTGTAAGTTCAGGTAATAGAGTTTCAACAAAACTGCATAGAAAAATTTTTGACGCCGGCACTATTCCTTTTAGTATATAATAATAGCATTTTATATAGATTTCATCTATAGGAAGATTTCCGAATTTTTCTGATTTGTAAATATTTAGCAACCAAGATTTTGCTTCTTTCAACTCAGCTTCCGTAAACCCATACCTGTTTATTCGTTCCATTTCAGTTAATAAGACTTTCAACGCCCGCCCAGGTCCATTATCATATTTCACCTTTAACAAATATTCATCATAATTGAATGACTGCATATAACTATGACTATAGGAGGCATGAAGTTCACTAAAAAGAGGATTAGAATTATTAATGATTCTATCAAGACGTTTTAAAAACATTCTTTCAATCAATTTATCGATAAATTCTTTTCTTAATTGTTGCTGATTATATTCGATAAACCTATTATGTTTATAATTTACCTTAATTGAACTTGAATATGCTCCGACATCTGAAACAATGCTAATAACAGGGTCTTTAGAATCAGGGATAGCATAGGTCACTCTGGGAGATTTATCTTTTGCTTTCGGTATGGTATTGAAAACCTGCTCTATTTTGGCTTCCATTTTACTGGCATCAAAATCGCCAATAATAATTAATGCATAATGATCAGGCCTATACCATTTGGCGTAAAATTTCTTTGCATCTTCCATGGTAAAATGATTCATAATTGCAGTATCTCCCAATACCTCTGGTCTTGAATATCGCGAACCTTTTAGAACAAGTAATGCCGTTTGTTCGCTCATTCTATATTCAGCAATTTGCGATCGCCATTCTTCACGAATAATCTTACGTTCCTGGTCAAAATCTTCTTTATTAAAAACAGGTTTGAAAGGAGCTTCTTTGAGTAATAGCAATGCCGTATCAAGCGCTCCTTCATTTTTGGAAGGAACATTTAAAACTTCATAGGATGTGCTTTCAAATCCTGTATGTGCATTTAAATCACCCCTCCCTGATAACCCCAATAATTTAAAATAGTCAAAATATGGACTGGAGTGATAACACAAATGTTCAATAAAATGAGCCATTCCATATTCATTGGGTTCCTCTTGTATAGCGCCAATATTAAAAAGGCCATAGAAAGATATTTTTCCAGGATTTACTTTATAATCACGAATAATATATCTGATTCCATTGGATAAAGTTCCAACCTTATAAGATGTGTCTATAGGAATTGGAGCTTCAGCATGGTAAATAGATTGTCCGTTACTATGACACGATTGAAAAATAAAGAAAAATAGAAAGAAGAAATTAATTCGATATTTTATTAAAATAGCATTCATACGAAAATATATATTAATAATTACAAAACACAATCCCAAAGCAAATAACTCTCTATATTACTTTAAATTACTGAAAATAAGTTAGTTAAAAGTATGCCTCGTTATATATAAAATTTCCTAAACTTTTATGTCAATAATACAAGACAATATCTAAAAAGAAATTTTTTAAAAATAAAAATTAAATGAAATAAAAACAAATAAAATCAATTATTTTAATAACTTTAGTTCGATATAAGCTATCGACTAAAAGAGGGCAAGTTGACCATGTAAAGGTTCGGTTTCAAATTTGATTGATGGTTTTTTAGGAAGAAATGAATAAGCAAGTAAGCCAGAAATCAGGTTTGTGAGAAAATTGCCAAAACTTCTGTGTCGTGAATGTTCTGTTTGGCAGATGTTTTTCAACTCATCGTTTATTGTTTCAATGATCGATCTCTTCCTGAGCAAAATCTTATCACTGATCGACATAAGGCAATTTTTCATATTACGTTTGATACCTGTAATTAATTGGATACCATCAACAAATAACTGTTCAAAAAGTCTTTGGCCTATATATCCCTTGTCTGCAAAGAGCTTTCCATAGACTATTTGGAGAAACCGCGCATCTTTTAGAGGTTCCCTGTCATCAACATTGCCGGGGGTGATGACAAAATTCAATATTTCCCCTTTGTCATTGACAATCAAATGCAGCTTAAATCCAAAGAAATAACCCATTGTCGATTTCCCCCTTTGCGCGATACCGGCAAATACTTTATGGTTGAAAATCCTTTTGTTTTTGCAGACCTTTATGGAAGTGGAATCGGCAAACGATATTCCTGTACACGATCCAATTCTCATCATTTTCAAGAAGATAACCATAGGGAAAAGTGCCTTTTGCTGAAGTTCTACAAACCTGTTGTAAGATACGGTTTGAGGGAATTCACTTTTCAATACTTTCTGCACATAAATTGAGATAAAAATCCTTAAGATTACGATAACCACCTAAATGAAAAGCAATTAAAATCGTAATAACTTTAGAATCTGTGAATTTACAAGGTTTATTTCGTGTCTTTTTTGAGTTGTCGGTGGTTAGCTGTACCCCTTCTAAGGTCTTGCTAAATTCTTTGCAGAATTCGTCTGTAAAAAAGAATATTTCCACTAATTTTGGTCTTATGTCCATAAGGATTGTGATTAATGTATATAATTGTTTGTCAGACTTTTAATATACACACAATCCTTATTTTTACCAAATATTTTTACCTTTTTTATATCGAACTCAGGTTAAAAGATGCCGCTGATAAGGGTTTTCTCCAGGAGTACATCTTTTATGAGATTTTGTTACCCAAAACTCCTTTTATTGCATTTCAGCTTCCTGAAGAAACAATATTGCGGATAAAAGATTATATCTTAAAAATCAGAAATAAAGATTAGAATGATACAAGTTTAGATACAGACGAATTCTCCTTTTTTCTCCCATAGTGGTGTATCTGTGAATCGGAGGTCAGAGGAGTTAATGAACTCTGATATATTCTGGAGTAAGCCGGGCTGAAAGCCTGTAATAGTATAGGAGGATGTCCTAATAAGTAGCCATTGCTTTATTCATTGCCGTCAGGACTGCATCCTGCTGCACGGTCTATTTCTTCTCCTGATCCGTTATTAACTTTTTTACCACTTCGTCATAATAGGGCTTTTCTTTCAGGCTTGAATGAGAACCGGGGAAGTAGAGAATATCCACTTCGATAAATTTGGGAAAATCAAAATCACGCATCACCACAGCACACCTCATGTCATTGGAAAGCCGCGTATTGTCGATCATCGGGAACTCAAAATAATCGATTGTGAATTCCTGGGTGATCATATTGGCAAACTTGCCGTTTAGCGAGGTTTCAATATCCAGTCTCACGTCCACATTTTTCTCCTCCACGTTATAACGCAAGGCATTAAGATAGACGACTCTTTTATACACATTCGTAACACCTCCCGTTCTGACCGTGTCATGAAACACCTTGGAATCTTTCCACTCGATGGGGAGTTCCTGCGAAAGTCCGGGTTTGTATACCGTGGAATCGGGAAAAGTAATAAACATCGTCTCCATGGCTGCCGCGCCTTCGAGACTCGAAATCTGCTTTGAAGTGATATCACCGGCCATTTTATACAACCTGCTGCGGTATTCCTGTCTGAGCTTGGGATTTTTTTCCGCGGCGATCTGCCTGTTCAGGTAAGAAAAAAGCGGCATCAGGTTGAGCGACTCATGGAAATTATAGGCCAGCAGTTCCAGTTGCAGGATGTTTTCGTCCAGTGAATGGGAATCTTTGAGAATGGTGCCCAGGATCGAGTTGAACATATCTTTCCTTAGAGCGCTTTCCGCTTGCTCCCGGCCGCTCATCAGTTCCGTGTAGAGCCTGATTCTCGAATCATTGTTCTGTTTGCTATTCAGGTAATTAGAACCAAAATAACTGACAAGTGCAATGGTAAGGGCCGTAAGCAACCCGCCTAAGGGTTGTAAAATAATGATAATCTTATCCCATTTATCCCGTTTACCCTTGTTGGGTCCTAAAGACTCTTCAGTACCCATTTGTCACCGGTTTTATTCATCAGTAAATTGTAGCGCGTTGACTTGTTGGATGAAAAAACCTCAAAACTGGCGTCTTTGTATCCAACCACTTCCAATTTAAATTTTCCCACCTCTTTTATCGCGACTGTAAAGTAGCCATTGGCATCGGTCTTTGCAGAGGCCACCACTTTGTCATTTTGCTTAATTTGCACGACCTGGTTAATTAATGGTTTCCCATCATCACCTTTTATGGTCCCGTAAATCTCGCCGGCATAGGACAGAACCGGCAGAAACAAAGTGATCAGAATAAGTATTGCGAAAGTTTTCATGGTCTGTATATTTATTTGAATAAATGACTTTGACTAAATTAAGAAAAAAATTACAATTAATGATCCAATGTTGTTTAGTTAAGTAAAATTAGAACACTTTTTGTCTTGCTCTGTGATCTCCGAAAGAGGCAACGCCTCTTCTCTGTGTTCTTTTTAAACAATATTCAGTCCCTATGTTTGTAATTGATCTTTGGCGAGAGTAGCATAAGCCAGAAGAGTATTATTTTTGATTTTCGGATTAAACAATAAAACTCAATGACTTATGCAAACACAAAGAACGGAATTAAATTTCGAAGGTCAAAGCTTATTTGTAGGTATTGATGTTCATTTGAAAAGCTGGACAGTATCAATTTTAACTGAAAAACTGTTACATAAGACATTTACACAACCTGCGAGTGCAGAAGTGTTGTCGAACTATTTGAATTGTAATTTTCCTGGCGGCGATTACCATTCAGTTTATGAAGCGGGTTTCAGTGGTTTTTGGACTCACTACAAACTGAAGGCAATGGGAATAAATAATATCGTTATCAATCCGGCAGATGTTCCCACGACACAAAAGGAACATTTGCAAAAGGATGACCCGACAGACAGCCGGAAACTTGCCCGGTCATTACGCGCTGGGGATTTAAAGGCCATTTATGTCCCCGATTCGTCAACATTGGAAGACCGGTCTTTGATACGGCTGCGGGCAACTTTGGTAAAAGATATGGTTCGGTTCAAACAGCGGATAAAATCGTTTTTGCACTTTTATGGGATATCTATTCCTGCTGAATTTGAGAAATCGGGAACCCACTGGTCCAGACGATTTATGAAATGGCTCAATCAGGTTTCTCTTCAGCACGAATCCGGAACTCAAACGTTGAAAATATTGGTACAAGAAGCCGACGGGCAAAGGAAACTTCTGCTGGAAGTTTTACGAAAAATCAGGGCTTTGTCCCGTAGCGAAAAATATGCAACCAGAATGGAATTATTGCGGAGCATCCCTGGTGTGGGTTTTGTTACGGCCATCACTTTTTTGACCGAAATAGAAAATATAGAACGATTTGAAAACGCAGATCATTTTGCCGGGTTTGTAGGCTTGATCCCCAACAGGCATTCTAGCGGGAACAAGGAAAATAACGGGGATATGACCTTTCGAGGACAGACAGCCTTGCGCAAATCGTTAATCGAGAGTTCCTGGTTTGCAGCCCGGCTTGATCCAGCCCTGGCTATGAGCTTTAATGTCTATGTCAGGCGGATGGAACCAAACAAGGCAATCATCCGAATTGCACGAAAAGTATTGAACCGAATGTATTACGTACTTAAAAACAAAAAAGAATATGTATCAGGAGTTGTTAAATGAATCCTTAAAAACAATCAATATATCAAGGTGACCGCTGACAGTTTCTTGCAGCCAGTCTGCTTATTTAGAATGCGGCACTTTACTTATAAAAACTGAAACAGGGAAATGTGGCATTTTGTCCACTTATAGAAGATTGTTTTTATAGGACTTTTATCGGCATTGGCTAAGAGTAGAACATTGGGTTTTCCTTAGCCATATTTGGATTCCTGTATAAGTAAAAGGAAGGCCCGAAAACCTCCCCTTATACAGTGTATCCGTAAAGAGTATTGCTGACAGGTTGCTCCCCAGTAGAGCCTGCGTCCTCTTCCTCTTTACTAATTGCAAAGTTAATGTTCTGTAAACGAAATATTTGAAAAATAAACAAAATAAAATAGCCAAAAAATAATGCTCTCAGAATTTGGATTACAACATAGAAGAAACTGTTTAAATTTCTTTTTAACAAAGCGGAACCCCACTTCGGGGTTCTGTATTGTATGTATTTCAGTGCCTCCGGTTACACCGGAGGTTATTCATATTCAAGTCTTTCGGACTTAAATATGCTTTATACCCTGAAAGGGTTTAATATGAATAACCGTGGGGGTAACCCACGGAAAATGTGACATATAAGACCTCAACCCCGAAGGGGCTGAACGACTTAAAATCCCAAAAGAACTAAATTTAAACAGTCTCTCCTATTTTCTCTCTATCAATCTCCGTGTTCTCCGTGTCTCCGTGTTAAATTTTTTCCTCTGTGTAACTATTAAATTCTTAACTAAACGACATTGATTAATGACTAATGCGAATTAAGGGTTGAAAAATAATGAAACCTGGAAAGTTGACTTTGTATTGTAGTCAATTATGTTAAAGCTTTTTTCATTAAACGTTCAATTTAAGAAATGGATAACCTAATCTGTCGAAAACACCTTAGTAGAAATGGCCGGTAGAGAAAAATTTACCTAATTACCTAATTTAATCAGGTAATTAGGTCGGTGGAGGGGTAAAATCAATCCCTCTACTGAGGTGTTTTTTTAAAGATTAGGTTATCGAAGATGATATTTTCAACTCTTGGTTCGCATGATTAATTAATAAAGGAAGGCCGTTCATTTAAAACCTTATTTACGTTATTTTTTAAACCTTAGTAGGAAACAAAGGAAAACAACAAAACTGACCTTATTCCCTTATTCCGGAGGGGCGGCGTTGTCCCCCCACTTCACCCCAAAAAAACATACTGTCTGTCATCCCGAATGGAGCGAAGCGGAATGAGGAATCTAATGTTCAAAAAGGAGTACCTTAATTTATTCCATTAACTATTAACGCACCAGTAATAATGATTAATTGAAAAAGGAAGGCCGTTCGTTTAAAACCTTATTTGTGTCATTTTTTTAACCTTAGTAGAAAACAAGGGAAAACAACAAGACTGACCTTATTCCCTTATTCCGGATTATTAATTACGAATGAGGGATTATACTGGGCTTTTAGACTGTAAAGTTTGAGATATTAAACCCGAAGGCATTACCCATTAATCATTTCCCTGCTACCTCCCTGCTAACCATTTATCATTTATCATTAACCATTAACCATTAACCATTACCCGTAAATTATCTTCCCTTTTTCGTCTTTGAAATCGTTTTCAAAACTCTTGTTGTATTGATTCATGGCGCTAAGGCTCATCCCCATGCTTGAGAATCCGCCATCGTGGAAAAGGTTCTGCATCGTAACTTTACGGGTCAGGTCAGAGAACATCACGATACAGTAATCGGCACATTCATCTGCAGTAGCGTTGCCTAATGGCGACATACGGTTGGCAAAGTCCATTAAACCATCGAAACCCTTGATCCCGCTACCGGCCGTTGTCATGGTCGGCGACTGGGAAATGGTATTGATCCGCACTCCTTTCTCGCGGCCATAGATATAGCCGAAACTCCGGGCAATCGATTCGAGCATCGCCTTAGCGTCTGCCATGTCGTTGTAACCAAACAATGTCCGTTGAGATGCAACATACGAAAGAGCCACAATGGAACCACCTTCACTGATTGCATCCATTTTTTTGGCCTCCTGAATCATCTTATGGAATGAAATGGCGGAAATATCGAGCGTGCTGCTCAATAAATTATAGTCCAGATCATCATAAGTGCGCTTTTTGCGCACGTTGGGAGACATCCCGATGGAATGAAGGACAAAGTCTATTTTGCCGCCCAGAATATTCTGGGATTGTGTAAATACCATTTCCAGATCTTCGACTTTTGTTGCATCGGCGGGAATAACCTCGGCATTGAGTTTTTTCCCAAGTTCGGTGATGGTTCCCATACGAACCGCCAGGGCCGTATTGGTCAATGTAATGGATGCTCCTTCTTCGACGGCGCGTTCGGCCACTTTCCATGCAATGGACATATCGTTCAAAGCCCCAAATATTATTCCCCTCTTACCCTTTAGTAAATTGTTTGACATCTTATTAAAAATTATATAAATACCGGATATCTGTCAAGCTATAACGGATATCATACTAAATCCTGAATAATAGTGCAAAGTTAGCTAAAAACCGATCTTTCGGGACTCAATGCTCTTCTGATGGGAGTTTGAAGCTATAAACTTCTTGATTAATTAAAATATAAGAAACCGTCGGGGAGGTCTTCGGGCGCTATTTCCGACTGCACTCAGGGATTGTATATTTGTTTATTTTTGAACAATCATTTAGAGTGATCCCCAGCTTATGGAATATCTTCCTCTTATCGGGACCGTCGCGGTCCTCAATTTAATGGCAGCTGTCAGCCCGGGGCCTGATTTTATCATGACTGTCAGGAATTCGCTGCTTTATTCCCGGCGTTCAGGGATTTACACCGGATTTGGGATTGGGATTGGTCTTTGCATCCATTTATTCTACTGTGCAGCAGGGATTGGATATATTATTTCCAGGTCTGTAACACTGTTTTCGATGATAAAGATTTTGGGAGCAGGGTATTTAATCTATATTGGCGTAAAATCCATTCTTTCCAAAAGTCCGGTCAGTCTTGTAACGGAAGAAAAGACCGGTGCTGACCTGTCACGCACAGCAGCCTTCAGGATGGGTTTTTTAACCAATGTTCTTAATCCAAAGGCTACTCTTTTCTTTCTCAGCCTGTTTGCCTTTGTCATCCGCGAGGATACTCCTATCTATGTTATCCTCATTATTTCATTTATTATTATTGCTACGGCCATTACCTGGTTTGCCGTTGTTTCAACCTTTTGCGCACATAAGAGCGTTCAGCAAAAGTTTTTTAAATACAGTACCGCCATTAACCGCTTGTTGGGCGGATTGCTCATCGCAATTGGAATTAAAATTGCTTTAACCTTCGGCTAAGTATTACGGAGCAGGGGAGCATCAGGACACCTTTCTATCACTTTCCCCGTATGTGTTTCCTTTGTACCATCTTCGGGTTGTCTGTACATTGACTGTACACTGTCTGTACACAGACTGTACCATTTTTGTACAGGAAGTGTATAAACAATGTACAGTCTTTATACAATAGGTATAAGGTATGGATAACGTAAGGTCAGGTTTTGGCATCGCTGAAGCTTAGGAGGTTTTTTGCTTGAAAGTTCAAAAAAAGGTTAAATTTGGAAAATAATGCCAGCAGGTCAGGTACAAAACAACGGACGGTTAAATCTGGGTTCATGAAAAAATTAATTCTGCACTGCATTCTTTTATTTTTTGTTGTATCATCTTACGCCCGGGGCGAAGGGAAAGTGATGAATACTGCCTCCCTTACTCCTTTTACGGGAATGGATTATGTGCGTGTTGTTTTCAATAAAGAGGAGGTCTTAACTCCTTCAGTGCAGTTTAGAACAACTATCAGCGCTCCCGGCGGTAAAATTCTCTGGCAGGGGGACGTGAAGCCAACTGCCGCGGTCAACGAAGGCGGCAACCAACTGTCGTTTACGATCAGTAATTTAAAGCCTGTTTTGTGGACACCCGGCAATCCCTGTTTGTATGAAATAAAGTTGGAGGCGCTGAAAAACGGCGTGGTCATAAAGACCTTGAAAGAAAGGGCCGGATTCAGAAGCTTCGAACGTCGGGGAGGGCATCTTTATCTCAACGGCCAACCGGTATTTTTACGTGGAATAGCAATCAACCCTCCCGGCAGGGGTATCCCTGATGAAATAGAAAACAGCCGTGCCTTTGCTATCGATTATGTGAGATACATGAAGAGCCTGAACGTGAATATTATCCGTATACCCGATGCTGAGGCCTGGTTCGACGTGTGCGATGAACTCGGTATGATGGTATTTGGCGGCAACTACGGTGGCAAGGTGGCAGGAGGAGAAAAAGTGGAGTCACAGTCCAAAACAGGCGATGAAACCGATGGCGGCTTTCCTTCCAATTATGATCAGGGCGTCTCCTGGTATGAAAATGAAAAACTGGGGCAGATTGCGCATCATCCAAGCCTGATGGTTTATGCCATGACCAATGAAACGCCATTTGCCGGTTCGCGTGCAGAAAAATGGGAGAAGTTCCTGGATTACGCCTGTACAAAACTGAAAAAGTGGGATGAAACACGGGTGTACATAGCCAATGCGGGCTATGGTTACGGCAAAACTGGCGATATAACCGATATTCATCGCTACTGGGGCTGGTATTACAGTTCTCCGTTTACCTTTCTTCACATACGCGATGAGGCTGAAATCAATCCTTATTCGGGTAAGCATCAGCCTTTAACCTTTACCGAATGTGTGGGCAATTATACCGGCCCTGACGGGCGTTACAATCTTACTCCAGCCCATAAAAATCCAAGTTCCCAACTGGCGTGGACCGGACATGCTGCCCAGGAATTGCAGTCAAAGCTGGCTGACTCTCATCAAAGTTTTACTTTCCGGCAGGCAACGGAAACTTTCAGGCAGTTACGATCGGTTAACCCGGATCTGAGCGGCGTATTCCCGTTTACCATATTATTCTACAACTGGAATTCAGTTACGAAGTTTGATGACATGAACCCAAAACCTGTTACCGATCAGGTGAAAATATCCTATCAGCCGGTTTTATTAAGCTGGGAGTGCTGGACCCCCAATGTTTATGCCGGTTCTATTGTAAGGCCGATTGCACATATCATTAATGATTCCGACGATTTTACGGATCTTGTCAGTGCCCGGCTGGTCTTTGAAATAAAAAACAAAGCAGATCAGATTGTATTTGCCGACAGTACGCTGCTGCCTAATATTCCATATTACTCATCCACAAAAAAGTCGCTGGAAATAAAACTGCCTTCTGATCTTATCACCGGAAAGTACCGGCTTTCAGGTAAGGTTATCTGCAACGGGGCTGTGGTCTCTCAGAATTACTACGATCTCTTTATTGCTGACGGGAATTTTGTCAGCTCAGCGGTATCGAACAACTCTCCTGTTTTATTGTACGACAAAGTGGGGACTACAAAACGATCGATGTCGGAACTGGGAGTCCGGTTTGCGGAGGTGATGAAGGTTTGATGATGTGGCAGGGGGAAAGTTCTTTAATCATAGGGGAGAATTCTGCTGACAAGGTATTTGCAGATAACTCAGCAATTATCAGGAAATTTATAGCAGGTGGAGGCCGGATATTGTGTTTGCGTCAGGATAGTGTTCATCTTATCAATGTAAATTCCATTCTTGTTAATCCTTTGGGAAATAATAATGTTGACATTGATAACCCGGTTTATCCGGTATCTTCAAAATCACCCCGCAATGGCTATTATGTGAATCCGGAGCGGCCCGATCATCCTGTGTTTGCTGGCATCACCAGAGATAATTTACGTGTATGGTCGGATTATACCAACTGGGATGAAATAAAAAAGGGCTTCCCTGAAATCAAGCCTGTTACCGATGGATTTACCCTGCAAAATAATGATGACGTATCATGCACCTCCATACTCGCAAATTACAGTTCCGGGATTGCAGGCTATCGCCCTTGCAGAGCAATTTCAGGGAAAGGGAAGCATCATTCTAAGCGGGCTTAAATATCGCCCCCGCAGAACATCAATCGATCCGGTTGCTGCAAGACTTTTCCTGAACACTTGTAAACTATACGAAATCTGTATCCGGTCACGAGCTGTATCCGCTTATTACCAGTCCTATTTTCTGGGGCGAGTATGAAACAGAGAAAGGTGTTGTGACTGATTTATACAGTGGTTTGCTTGTAAATTCTACACCTCGTGTTTCGAAAGATTATCTTGGCAAGGGCATCGTTTGTAACCAAGGAAGGATACCAGCTGGCAGGGGGAACGCGATTGGGTTTTAACACCCGGCCAGGTGTTCAGTATGTTGCAAACGGAAGGCGTCCTTTTGGTCCATACATGCAAAGTTTTGGCGGCCAGCCTCTCCCGGACAAAAACACGGATCAGGGCACCGGCAAATTCTGGTGCCGCATTCCCGAAGGTCAAAACATGGCTACCTCTGTTGTCTGGAATCCATCTTCAGAAGCCCTGGTAATCAGGATAAAGGTGAATGATCTGGCGGAGGTTTCGAAAACAATAGAAGCAGGGAAGCATGTAGCCATAGAGACTCCGTTGAACAGCAGTAATGTAAACATGACCTACACCGGTGATCGGCGTTTGGTAATTCTGGAAACAGTCTTCAGTGAAAAGGATTCAGGGTTTAAAAAGGAAAGTATTTCAAAATCTTCGGGACCTGACGCAATGAAGTCTGCAGCCGTGTCCGGTTTTTCCGGAAGGAGTAAATTTGAATAACCGTGTGTGCAAAACCCACGGTAGTCTTAACCGGACAGCTGTATGAAGTCTGTTTAATAATTCCCGGTAAAAAACACGGACTGTGGAACAAAACTAGATTCAATTATAATTAACTGATACAATATTTAATAATGAAAACAGATCGCAGAAATTTTTTAAGAACTGCTGGTATCACAAGCACAGCAATGATAACAAGCGGATTAACTTCAAAGGGTGCAGAAAACAAAAAGGAGAAATCAAATCCTTTTGCACACACTAAGGAAGTTACGGAACAGAAAACACAAACAACTTTTCAATATGTGTGGTTATGCTGCTCCAAAGATTGATAAGTTACGTGTGGGATTCATTGGTCTTGGCAATCGCGGACCTGTAAATCTTGATGCCATGGCCTACGTGGAAGGAGTAGAGATTAAAGCGCTGTGCGATAAAAGAATGGTGAGGGTTGAAGAGGCCCAGAAGATTCTTTCCCGGCATGGTTTACCTCCGGCCGTTGCCTATGGAGGAAGTGAAGATGCATGGATGGAGTTGTGTAAAAATCCCGATATTGACTTTATTTCCATTGCTGCGCCCAGGGGCCCGCTGCATGCCAAGATGGCTATCTGTGCCATGGAGAACGGGAAACACGTGGCAGTCGAAGCTCCGGCAGCCTCTACACTTGAAGAAGCCTGGAAATTAGTCGAAACATCGGAAAGAACCAGAAAACATTGCATGATGCTCGAAAACTGCTGTTATGACTTCTTCGAGTTACTGGTGCTCAATATGGTCAGACAAGGGTATTTCGGAGAAATTATTCATGCCGATGCAGGTTACCTTCACCATCAGAACAACTTTATAAAACCCGAAGGCGGCGACATGTGGCGCGTGAGAGAAAGTCAGCACCGGAACTGTAATCTTTATCCGTCCCATGGTATTGGGCCCATCTGTCAGGCAATGAATATCAACCGCGGCGACAGGTTGGCTCTCTTAACTTCAATGTCCTCCAACGACTTTATGATGGGTAAGATGGCGGCTGAACTTGCAAAAAAAGACAGTTTCTACAAAGAATTTGATACTAACTCTTACCGGGGGAACATTAACACTTCAATTATCAGGACCCAAAAAGGGAAAACCATCATGCTGCAATACGATATAACCAGCCCTCGTCCTTATTCACGTATCCAGACCATCAGCGGGACCAAAGGAATCTCCCAGAAATATCCTCTACCCGGCAGAATCAGCCAGGGGAAGGATGATTGGTTTAATGAGGAAGAGATGAAGGCCTTAACGGAAAAATACACCCCTGAAATTGTAAAACGAATGGGAGATCTGGCGAAAGAGATCGGCGGACACGGTGGAATGGACTTTTTGATGAACTGGCGCCTGGCGGATTGCTTAAAGAACGGATTGCCGGTAGAACAGGATGTTTATGACGCTGCCGCCTGGAGTTCAATCGTTCCATTGAGTGAATGGTCAGTGGCCAACGAATCAAATTCCATCAAAATACCTGATTTTACCTGCGGTTCCTATTTGACCAACGAGCCTCTCGACATCACCATGTCAAAGGGCGGCAATACCGGTGTACGTCCGTTACCCAAAAAAGGATAAAGGATCGGACAGGAGAGAAAATCCTGAGCGCCGGGAAGAGGCGCAGTTGGTTGATTTCTCGTTCGGAATCAGGGAAATGTAGTATGCAGACACAAGGCAATTATTGTATTCTGAAGAATTTATCCTGAATCCGGTTGGTTGGATTATTTTCTATATAAGACTTTATTCTGAGATATTCCTGGTCATCGCGGATAATGTGATCGTAAAAGCGGGGTTGCCATTCAAATTCGATTTTATTCATGGTTGCATGTTTTTTTACGCCAATTTTAAATCCACGAATAACAGAGGTCAGGTTCTTAGATTGAGGCCCTCGCTGCCGCGCGGTGTGTCCTGAAGTTGAGGACGAGTTAATCAAGTTCTTTAACATGTTGTACAAGAGATGAAGGGATTTCTGGGAAGGAATGATCCTTCGCTGGCGGTCTGCAGGGGCAGCCAGCAAACCGCCTTACGGTGCTGTGGCCAAAATCCACGGTATTGAACGGATAAGGAAAAAGCCCATTTAATGGGTCAGGTATGGATAATGGAGATGAACGAGAGTGAACCACTGATGAAGTATTGTGATAGCAACCCGTTGTCAAAACTATTGTCATCGTGCGGATGATAGGATAAAGCTTGGCGGTTACCTGTTTACTGGCTAAGCGGCAACCGATATTTAGGTGGCATGAACGTTATCCGGGCTTTTGTACGGAACAGGAGAAAGCTGTTTATAGATGCCAGTCTGCCACAAGGCTACCGCCGATGGATTCGCCGGCAGACAAAGGGAAAATGCACAAGTTGAGAACCAACAAGGCAGAAAGTACCGATGCTATAGGACAGTTGCGGACCGGGCCATATTAGTGAGGAAGTCTTTGCAATGAGGATGGAGCGAAGGGCCTGGGTCATTCAAGTTTTCAAGTTTTAACAATTCTGCTTTGCGGGAAAAGACTAAAATGGACAAAACACAATCAGATGTAAAACCATTCCCTGTGACCATGCAGATGGTTACAGAAGCGTACCGGAAGGTAAAAACCAAGGGTAAGGCCTACGGTGTGGATGGAGTCAGTATGAAAGAATTTGAGGAGAAGCTAACGGGCAACCTGTACAAGATTTGGAACCGGTTAGCCTCAGGCACCTATTTTCCGCCAGCGGTCAGAGAAGTAGAGATTCCCAAGAAAGATGGGAAAATCAGGAAACTTGGCATACCAACGGTGGGAGACAGGATAGCCCAAACGGTGGTCAAAGATTACATGGAGACCTCGATAGACAAGCTATTTCATCAGAATTCGTACGGATACCGTCCACTGAAAAGTGCCCATCAGGCACTTGCGGCGGCAAGGATAAATGTGAGCAAATACGACTGGGTGATTGACATGGATATCAAAGGTTTCTTTGACAATATTGACCATGAACTCATACTTAAAGCGATAGACAAGGTAGTCGAAGAGAAATGGGTGAAGATGTACTGCAAACGCTGGCTTGAAATGCCGGTACAAAAGACAGACGGAACTATCATGGCTAAGGAAGGGAAAGGAACACCGCAAGGCGGGGTAATAAGTCCTTTACTGGCTAACTTGTTCCTGCACTATGCTTTTGATATGTGGATTACAAAGAAACACCCGGAGATAAGCTTTGAACGCTATGCTGACGATATCATCGTGCATTGCCACACGCAAAAGGAAGCAGAGGAAACACTTTTGCAGATAAAAGAGCGCATGGAGCAGTGCAAGTTGGAGCTTCATCCCCTGAAAACAAAAATTGTTTATTGTAAAGACTACAGACGAAAAGAGCCACATAAGGAAGTGAAATTTGATTTTCTTGGATTTAGCTTCCAACCCCGGCCCAATAAAGAACGGTCAGAGGGGAGGATATACAACGTCTTTGATCTGGCAATAAGCGCAGATTCTCAGAAGAGGATTACCGAAGAAATCACACGAATGAAAATCCATTGTGACTCTGCCAGTACCATTGAAGAGATAGCCGACAGGCTTAATGCCAAACTGGAAGGGTGGATTAATTATTAACGTGAGTTCGATCTAAGGAATAGATAACCTAATCTGCCGAAAACACCTCAGTAGTCATGGTCGAGGGAGAAAAACCAACCTAATTACCTAATTTAATCAGGTAATTAGGTTGGTGAAAGGGTAAAATCAATCCCATCTACTGAGGTGTTTTTTTTAGATTAGGTTATCGAAAACAACATTAGCACTCAAACAATCAAGCACTGTCTTATCCATTGCTTAGATCGAGCTCAGGTTATTACGGTAAATTCAGGAAGTGGGACTTTCTCCGGGTATTCCGCAGGTTAAGATATAGGTTAATGCTTTGGGTACGGAACAAATATAAGCTAAGGAGCATACATGAGGGGTACAACTGGTTGAAAAATTGCCAGAGATTGCACCCGAACCTGTTTGCACACTGGCGGTATGGTTTTAAAGAATGACTGGAATGACAAGAGCCGTATGACGGGAGACTGTCACGTACGGTTCTGTGAGAGGCTTGGGCTGAAATGCTTTTGCCTACTTGACATTGTATCGTGTGGCAGTATTATTCAGTAGTGCAATTGATATCTTCTCTTTCGCTTAATTACTTTGATTTTTTTGAAGGATTTTGGACAGTGTTATTGTTATAAAATAATGCCACACGATACAATCGTGCGGCAGCGGGGGGGCAGCGGGGGGGGTAGAGACGCAAAATTTTGCGTCTCTACAATCGTCGACCCCCAAATCCAGACATTTCACAGTTGAAAACTTTCAAATCTAATTCTTGATATAATCTAATTCTGGTTTTTAAAAAATAATTATGTAATTTAACAGCTTCAATTTTCAGACATATTATTAATGACTAACCAAACTCCTGAACAGATTGCCAGAGACAATATTGACAAACAATTAACTGCTTGCGGCTGGGCTATTCAGAGCATTAAGAAAGTCAACCTTTATGCTGGTATTGGTGTTGCTGTGAGAGAATATTTAACTGATGTTGGACCTGCTGATTATGTACTGTTTGTAGATGGAAAACCTTGTGGATTGATTGAAGCAAAAAGAGAAGAACAAGGTCATAAAATAAATGAACATGAGGATCAATCTGAAGGTTATGCATCAGCAAAACTCAAACACCTGAATAATGATCCACTTCCATTTGTTTACATCAGTACTGGTGAGATAACAAGGTTTACTGATTTCACAGATCCTAAACCAAGATCAAGAGAAGTATTTAGTTTTCACAAGCCAGAAACATTAAGAGACTGGTTAAAGAGCGATAAATCCCTCAGGAAAAGATTACATGATATACCAGTCCTCAAGACTGATGGATTAAGAGAATGCCAGATTAATGCAATTACTAATCTTGATATTTCACTAAAGGCTAACAAGCCAAGAGCACTGATTCAAATGGCAACTGGTTCAGGAAAGACCTTTACTGCCATTACAGCCATTTACAGGTTGCTGAAATTTGCAAAAGCAAAAAGAATTTTGTTCCTGGTGGATACCAAAAACCTTGGAGAACAGGCAGAACAGGAATTTATGTCTTTTGTCCCAAATGATGATAACAGGAAGTTTACTGAACTGTACAGTGTCCAGAGATTAAAATCAAGTTATATTGCAACTGACAGTCAGGTTTGTATCAGTACCATCCAAAGATTGTATTCAGTTCTGAAAGGCACTGAACTGGATGAAAAACTGGAAGAAGAGAATCCAAATGAAAGGAAATACCAGGCTAAACAAATTCCTCCAATTGAATATGATCCTAAAATGCCCATTGAGTTTTTTGATTTCATTGTCATTGATGAATGTCACAGGAGCATTTACAATTTGTGGAAACAGGTGCTGGAGTACTATGATGCCTTTGAAATTGGCTTAACAGCTACACCAGACAAAAGAACCATAGGATATTTTAATCAAAATCTGGTAAGTGAGTATTCCCATGAAATGGCAGTTGCTGATGGAGTGAATGTGGGTTATGATGTTTTTATCATTGACACCAAAGTAACCCAACAAGGTGCTACCCTGTGGAAAGGTGAGTACATTGAGCACAGGGAAAGACTCAGCAGGAAAAAAAGGATGGAATTGCAGGATGAAGATGAAAGTTATTCCTCTCAGCAATTGGATAAAGATGTGGTCAATCCTAATCAGATCAGGACTATCATCAGGACATTTAAAGATCATTTACCCAATATTTTTAAAGACAGGTTGGATATGGGTGGAATCTTTGAAGTCCCAAAAACTTTAATCTTTGCCAAGACTGACAGTCATGCTGATGACATTATCCAGACTGTAAGGGAAGAATTTGGAGAGGAAAATCATTTCTGTAAAAAAATTACCTACAACTCAGACAAAGACCACCTGGATACAGAAGACAATCTGATTGAAAAAGGAGAAGATCCCAAGAGTACACTTTCTCAGTTCAGAAATGGTTATCATCCCAGGATTGCAGTAACAGTTGATATGATTGCAACTGGCACTGATGTGAAGCCATTGGAATGTCTGCTTTTTATGAGAGATGTGAAAAGCAAAAATTATTTTGAGCAGATGAAAGGCAGGGGCACAAGAACCATTGATTTAGATAGTCTCAGAAAAGTTACCCCAACTGCAAAATACACAAAGGATCATTTTGTAATCATTGATGCCATTGGTGTAACAAGAAGTTTAAAAACAGATAGCAGACCTCTGGAGAAAAAGCCAGGAGTTCCACTTAAAAATTTATTGCAGGCAATTGCGGTTGGTGCAAGAGATGAAGAGCTGTTTACAACTATTGCAAACAGATTAACAAGATTGGACAAGCAAATTACACCAAAGGAAAAACAGAAGTTTGCAGAAAAAGCTAATGGAAAAACTATTTCTCAGGTGGTAAAAGATTTGCTCAATGCTTTTAACCCTGATGTGCTGGAAGAAATAGAATCCAAAGTGAATAATGAACTCATAGGTGCTGCTCCCGTGAATATTGAAAAAGCAATTAAAACTGAAACTGAAAAGTTACAGAATGAAGCTGCCAAAGTGTTTACAGGAGAATTGAATGAATACATTGAAAATGTAAGAAAAGCACATGAACAAAGAATTGATTCATGCAATCCTGATGAAATAATTAATATTGGCTGGGATAAGGAGAATAAGGACAAAGCAGCTGATCTGATCATTGATTTTTCAGCGTGGATGCAAAGCAATAAGGATGAACTTGTAGCTTTACAGATTTTCTACAACCAGCCATTCAGAAGACGTGAACTCACCTACTCCATGATAAAGGAAGTGCTGGAAAAACTTCAAAATGATAAACCATTGCTTGCACCCTTGATTGTCTGGAGAGCTTATGAAGCATTGGAACAGTGCAATGGTTCACCAAGGAATGAACTTACAGCTATTGTTTCTCTCATTAGAAAAGTAAGTGGATTGGATAACATTCTCACAGCATATGATAAAACAGTTGATAAGAACTTTCAGGACTGGGTATTTAAAAAACAAGCAGGAGCTGTAAAGTTTAATGAAGAGCAGATGCAGTGGCTCAGAATGATTAAAGATTATGTAATCAGCAGTATTCATATTGACAAAGAAGATTTTGACCTGAACCCTTTTAATGCAAAAGGAGGATTGGGGAAGATGTGGCAATTGTTTGGTGAACAGACTGAGGAAATTATTGAAGAATTGAATGAAGTATTAACAGCGTAGTTATGGCAAATAATGTAAGCATTACATCCAAAGGAATTCAAAAGGTGTTACAAAATTACAATCCAAAACTGGCAATAGCTGAATATATTTGGAATGGTTTTGATGCAAAAGCTGATACAATTAAGCTAAATTACATTTTTAATGAATTAGGAAAAATAGAATTCATTGAAGTTATTGATAATGGATATGGCATCGATTTTCAAAAGTTAAATGTAAAGTTTAATCCATTTTATGAATCTGAAAAGGCAATTGAAATCTCTACACCCAAACATACGTCAACTATGCATGGGAAAAATGGAGTTGGGCGATTGACCTTTTTTAAGTTCTCTCAATCTGCAAAATGGATTACAACATTCTCGAATAACAATGAATTATTAAGTAGTGCAATCCTCATAGGAGTAGATGGACTGAATACTTATCAAGCAAATATTTTAGATGAAATCGCTGATACAAAAACAGGAACAAAAGTTATTTTTACTGATGTAATTATATCAAAAGAAGAATTAGAAAAGACAATTCTACCATTTTTAATATCTGAATTCTGTTGGTTTTTGGAGTTGAAGAAAAATAAAAATTTTTCTATAATTATTAATGGTATTCCCATGGATTACTCCTTGAACATTGCTGATTACGAAGAAAATGTAGAAATAGAATATGAGGAAAGTAAGACTTTATTCAATTTCAAATACATTCAATGGAAAGATTCCTTGCATAAAGAATTTTCTAAATACTATTTCCTTAATGGAACTTCTGAAGAAGTCTATAAAGACTGTACGACTCTTAATAATAAAGGGGATGAATTTTATCATAGCATATATATTAAGAGTGAATTTTTCAATGATTTTGATTTTAAGAGTTCTGAGGAAGATAGTCAAGTAAAGCTTTTTGGAGAAGCAAAATATTCTCCTGAATATAAATTTCTAATAAAAGAAATAGATAATTATTTGAGGACAAAAAGGAAACCATTCCTACGAAAATATGCATCTTGTCTCGTTGAAAGCTACGACCAAGATGGCATTTTACCTTCCTATAAAAATGAATGGGAAGAAAAATTTAAAAAGCCTCAGTTAGAGGAAACAATTAAAGGTTTGTATGAAGCACAACCAAAACTATTCATTAGTTTAAACATTGAACAAAAGAAAACATTTGTTAGACTTCTTGATTTACTTCTTGATTCAAATGAAAGAGAAAACATTTTTAAGATACTTGATGAAATAATAGAACTTGATCCAGAAGAAAGGCAAGACTTAGTAAATTTATTTAAGATAACCAGACTAAATAGAATTATTGAAACCTTAAAACTCATTAAGGATAGGTATAAGACTTACTACAAACTAAAAGATCTTGTTTTTAATCCAGACTTAAAGGCAGACGAAGTTCATCATTTACAAAAGGTGATAGAAAGTCATTATTGGATTTTTGGTGAACAATACCATTTAGTAACAGCTGCTGAACCAAAATTTGAAGAAGCATTAAGAAGATTCACATACCTATTAACGGGTAACGAAACCTCTCCTAAAATTGACCATCCTCACCGATTAAAGGAAATGGATATTTTCGCCTGTAGGCAAAATACATCAGTAGATAGAATTGAAAACATTGTCATTGAGCTGAAACACCCTTTAATAAACTTAGGTTCTTCACAATATAACCAGGTTTATAATTACTTAGAGCTAATCTTAAAACAGCCTGAATTTAATGCACCCAATATGAATTGGGTATTTTATCTTATAGGTACTAAATTTGATTCGACAAACTTTATCAAAAATCTGATCAATACAAACAAACCTCATGGCACTCGTTCTTTAATAATGAATCTTGAAGATGGGCGAATTAAAGTATTTGCAAAAACGTGGAGTGAAATATTTGCAGAGTTTGAAATTAAACACAAGTTTTTAAATGAAAAATTATTATTGGAAAGAGATCAACTAACAAATGAGCTTGCAACAGCAAATGATGTTGTTTTATCTGTTCAAATGAATTCTGCAATTCAATTAAAAGAAGTCTCAATTGGTTATGACAAATAAAACTTGGCAAAAAAGGAAGTTAGGGGAAGTTTGCGATATTAAAGGAGGAAAGAACCAAGTAAAAGTGCTTAATCCAAATGGTAAATACCCTATTTATGGAAGTAGTGGAATTTTTGGTTATTCTGATGAATATTTATGTGATGAAGGAACAACTATAATAGGCAGAAAGGGTACAATAAATAGTCCAATTTATGTTAAGACAAAGTTTTGGAATGTTGATACTGCATTTGGGTTATGCTCAATGGATAGCTTAAATTCAAAGTTCTTGTATTTTTTCTGCACAGGTTTTAATTTCCACAAACTTGATAAAAGCACAACCATTCCAAGTTTAGCAAAGCGTGATATACAAGCAATTGAAATCCCCATTCCGCCTCTTCCAGAACAAGAAGCTATTGTCTCCAAAATAGAAGAACTTCTCAGTGATTTGGAAAATGGGAAACAGCAACTGCTCACTGCACAAAAGCAATTAAAAGTTTACAGACAGAGTTTGCTGAAATGGGCTTTTGAAGGGAAACTCACAAATAAAAATGTGAATGATGGGGCAATGCCTAAAGGATGGAGATGGGTGAAGCTAAGAGATATTTGTAAAATCATAGGTGGAGTAACAAAAGGGAAAGATTATAAAGGTCAGCCAACAATTGCATTACCTTATTTAAGAGTTGCCAATGTGCAGGATGGCTACTTAGATATGAAAGTAATTAAAACAATAGAGGTATTACCTTCAGATTTGGATAAATACCGTCTTCTTTATGGTGACATCCTTTATACTGAAGGTGGTGATAAAGACAAATTGGGTAGAGGAACAATTTGGAAAAATGAGATGGAGGATTGCATACATCAAAACCATATTTTCAGGGCAAGACCTCTATCAGAAAGCAGCAATTCAAAATATATAGCATACTTTTCTCAAACTCAATCAGCAAAGAACTATTTCTTTAAACACGGAAAACAAACAACAAATCTTGCTTCAATAAATCTTACAATTTTATCTGGGTTACCAATACCACTTTGTTCCAAGGAAGAACAACAACTCATAGTTGATGAATTAGAGAACAAACTTACAGTTTGTGATAAAATAGAAGAAACCATCGCCCAAAGTTTGCTACAATCAGAGTCATTAAGACAGAGCATTTTGAAAAAAGCATTTGAAGGGAAATTGGTAAAAGCAACTTCATCGGAAATTAATGTTTCACAAACTTCATTTATAGAGTTCCCAAAAAAGATTGAAAATATCTCAACAACAGATCTACATGCCGGTATCATCGCTTTGGTAGTTGATGCTCATGAGAAAAATCCGAAGCATTTAAACAAATTGAATCATGTAAAATGTGAAAAAATATCACATATGATTGAATATAAGTTAGGAATTTCACTGGGTCGTTACCCTGTTAAAGATGCAGCCGGGCCTGATGATTATCCTCATTTAAGAAAAGTGGAACATAGGGCAAATAAAGCCAATTGGTTTGGAATCCGGAAACTTGAAATTGGAAAAACATACTTTTCAAAATCAGGCATTAAGAATGCAGTCACCAAAATTGAAACAATCCTTTCAAAAGAAGATCTTATAAAAATAAATGAACTGGTTCATACCTTTTTGCCTTTTGAAATGGAACATGCTGAACTAATTGCTACTCTTTACGCCGGATGGAATAATTTATTAATTCAAGGCTCAAAGCCATCCGATGAGGAAATTGTGTTTGAATCAAGGGAAAATTGGTCTGTTAGAAAGCTAACCATAGAAAGAGAGAAGTTTTTTAAAACTTTGAACTGGATGAAAACTCATGGGTATATTCCTGAGGGAAAAGGCAATATTGTTTTAAAAAGCGAGAAAGCAAAATTCTCCTCAGAGTTGGCAGTAAGTTGAATCATTAAAGGGGCTAACATTTTGAAAAAGCATTTGAGAGGAAATTCATTTGAAAATTGCTGACAGATGGGCATTGAAAGATTAAAGCGGTTACTGAGCGAACAGGAAAACATCCGCCTTGAATTTAAGGAGGCTGTCGGTGGCCTGCCAAATAATTTGTTTGAAACTATTTGTTCCATGCTAAATAGAGATGGAGGTGATATTATTCTCGGTGTAAATAATATTGGTGTTATTTTGGGTGTAGAGGAGTCGCAGGTCTCGGTGATGATAGCTAATTTGGTTAATCTTTCAAACAATCAGCAAAAGCTCGATCCCCCGTTTATCATTTCGCCTCAAAGTTATGAGATTAATGGCAGATGGGTTATACATATTCAGGTTCCAGCCAGTTCGCAGGTTCATAAGACGTCCAATACTATTTTTGACCGCAGCAATGATGGGGATTTCAGGATTACCCATCCGCATCAGATTGCAGATATATACAACCGAAAACGTAATCTATACACAGAAGGCACTATTTACCAGGCTTTACGCTTTGAAGATTTCAAGAGCGAATTATTTATTAAAGTCAGGAATCTAATAAACAGTAACAATGCCACTCATCCCTGGTTATCTTTAAGCGATCAACAATTAATGGAAGTAGCGGGTTTGTGGAAACGTGACTTTCAAACAGGTCAGGAAGGTTATACAATGGCGGCAGCTTTACTGTTTGGCAAAGATGAAGTCATTCAGCAGATTGTACCACATTATAAAATTGATGCAATAGTTAGAATAAAAGATACTTACCGGTACGATGACAGGGAATATATTCAGACTAATCTGATTGATGCCTATGACCAGTTGATGGGATTTGTGGCTAAAACCCTTCCCGATAAGTTTTACATGGACGGTGATCAAAGAGTAAGCCTCAGAACAAAGATATTTAGAGAAATTGTTGCAAATATGATTGTTCACCGTGAATACACCAATGCCTATCCCTGCACTTTTATTATTTATGCTGATAAAATTGTTGCAGAAAATGCAAATAACCCGCATGGTAATGGACCTATTGATCCTAATAATTTTGCTCCGTTTCCTAAAAATCCAACCATTACAAAATTATTTATTCAACTTGGACGTGTGGATGAATTAGGTTCAGGTGTGTTGAATGTAAATCGTTTGATTAAAGAATATTCCAATGAGGGCACGGTGCAATTTATTGAAGGTTCAATTTTTAAAACAATAATTTCTATTGGTTCTGAATCTCATGAAGAAATAATTGGCGGTGCAACTGGCGGTGCAATTGAGGGAGCAATTAAAGGTGCAATTGAGGGAGCAACTGAGGGAGTAAAAGAAAAACTTGCTGCTCTTCTTGGTGTAATAGCAAGGAATGAAGGTAGACGAGTTCCCGATTATAAAGAATTAACCCAACTTCCTGAAAGTACTATTGAAGGGTATATTAAAAGACTGAAGGATGCAGGTTTAATTGACTTCAAGGGAGATGCAACCCAAACAGGCGGGTACTATTTAACAGAGAAAATGAAATCAAAATTGAAATGAGTAACGAAACAAGAAACACATCAAGTATAGTATCAAAAGTATGGTCTTTTTGTAATCCCTTACGTGATGTAGGTGTTGGATATGGAGACTACTTAGAACAACTCACATATTTGCTGTTTTTAAAAATGGCAGATGAATACAGTAAACCCCCTTACGTCAGATCATTTAAATTTCCCAGATTAAAAAATGAGAAAAATGAAGAAATTAAAGATTCTGAATTATGCTCCTGGGAAAACCTTATAAATAAAAAAGGTTCAGAATTAGAGAGTTTTTATACTTCTATGTTGCGCTCTTTAGCATCTGAAAAAGGTATGATTGGTCAAATCTTTACCAAGAGCCAAAACAAGATACAGGACCCTGCCATGCTTGCCAAAATCATTGACATGATTAACAGTGAGCAATGGCTTGTAATGGGTGCAGATGTAAAGGGTGATATATATGAAAAGTTACTTGAGCAAAATGCACAGGATGTAAAAAGTGGAGCTGGACAATACTTTACACCAAGAGCCTTAATAAAGGCTATGGTGGAGTGTATACAACCTCAGCCAATGAAAACCATTGCTGATCCTGCCTGTGGTACAGGCGGCTTTTTTTTGGCAGCTTATGACTATTTGGTGTCTAATAACAAACTGGATAAAGACCAGAACAAGTTTCTAAAGCTTGAAACTTTTTATGGAAATGAAATTGTAGCAGGAACAAGAAGGCTGGCACTGATGAATATGTTTCTTCATAACATTGGCGACATTGACAGTGACAACTTTATTTCTCCTGCTGATGCCCTGATAGCAGCTTCTCCAATAACTTATGACTATGTTCTTGCCAATCCTCCATTTGGTAAAAAGAGTTCCCAAACCTTCACCAATGAAGAAGGAGAACAGGAGAAAGATGATCTGACCTACAACAGGCAGGATTTTTGGGCTACCACCAGCAATAAGCAATTGAATTTTGTTCAGCATATACGCTCCATGCTCAAAACTACAGGGCTTGCAGCTATTGTAGTTCCTGATAATGTTCTGTTTGAAGGTGGAGCAGGTGAAACAGTACGTAAAAAATTACTGGAAACAACTGACCTGCATACCATATTAAGATTACCTACAGGGATTTTTTATGCTCAGGGAGTAAAAGCTAATGTCATATTCTTTGATAACAAACCTGCAAGCAAAGATCCCTGGACAAAAGAAATATGGGTATATGATTACAGAACCAATGTTCACCACACCTTAAAAAAGAATCCTTTAAAACTGGATGATCTTAAAGATTTCATTACCTGCTACAATCCATCAAACAGGCATAAAAGAAAAGAAACCTTTAACGCTGAAACCAATCCAGAAGGGAAATGGAGAAAATTCAGCTACGAAGAAATCATTAGCCGTGATAAAACAAGTTTGGATATCACATGGATTAAGGATAAATCGCTTGCCGATCTTGATAATCTTCCTGATCCTGAAGAAATAGCACAGGATATTATCGAAAACCTTGAAGCGGGGCTGGAGAGCTTTAGGGAGATAATGATCAAACTAAATTTGAAATAACTGGGTGTACGACAAAATTCCCTTAATCAAAAATATGGTTGTATAACTTGTAGTAAAAAATAGCAAGTGGGGAAAATGGGGAAATGGGGAAAAATGGAGTCAGTTAGGATTTAGGCTGAAGACTGAAGGAGAAGCTACCTTACCTTAAGCCTAATGTTTAAATGAATTTATCAAAAAAGCTGGTTAATAAGCGAAAGGGGAATTTTGTCGTACACCCAAATAACTTAATCGGGAGCTATATAATTTATAATTAACTATATGAATTGATCCCTGATTTTTGAAAACCCGGCAAGAATTAGTCAAGAAATTAAAAACCCTCACATTTCGTCAATGTAAGGGTTTGATTTTCTGTGTAGCGAGAGCCGGGGATGATCCGGCGACCTCATGATTATGAATCATGCGCTCTAACCAGCTGAGCTACCTCGCCATTTCGGTGGTTTGAGGCTGCAAAGATAAATACTTTCCTCTTTCGGCCAACTCCATTTTTTATTTTTTTACAGGAAATATTTAAGTGAACGGATTATAACAGATTGTACAAAGTGAAATGGAACCATGGTGGCCCGGTTGTTCACCGGGTAAGGAATTTTCCGGCTGAGATACCCCTGTATCGTGATCCTCTTTTTTCTTAATAATTACAAATTAGAAGATAAAGTTTAAAAATAATTATGAATCAGTATCCATTTTACTTGCATTTTAAAAAATGAAATATATTTTTGACCTTTCATAATTATTAAATTAAATCTAACGTACGATGACAAGCCAAATTAAATTCTCAAATGGAAAGAATATTCCCATTGAATTGCATAAGGTCCGGGTGGTTCAGAAGTTATTTCTGAAACCAATCGAGGAAAGATATGCAGCCATTGAAAAGGGCGGTTACAACACATTTCAGCTGAATACCCTGGATATCTTCCTTGATATGCTTACTGACAGCGGCACCAATGCCATGAGCGACAACCAGGTATCATCAATGCTCAAGGCTGATGACGCCTATGCAGGATCGCAGAGTTTCTATCGTATGGAAGCTGCGGTTCGCGAAGTTTTCGGAAAACATTGGGTCTTGCCCGTTCATCAGGGTCGGGCTGCTGAAAACATTATTTCACAGGCCTTTATCAGACAAGGCGATGTCATCCCGATGAACTACCACTTTACCACCACCAAAGCCCATATGGAAATCAATGGGGGTACCGTGCTCGAGATTTTTACTGACGAAGCGTTAAAGATCAAAAGCGATGTCCTTTTTAAGGGGAACATCGACATTGATAAACTCAACACCGTAATCACCAAATACGGTAAGGAGAAGATTCCTTTCATCCGTCTGGAAGCCTCTACCAACTTGATTGGCGGCCAGCCTTTCTCGATGCAGAACATGAAGGATGTCCGCAAAATAGCAGATCAGCACGGGCTTTTGATTGTTCTGGATGCCAGCTTGATTGGCGAGAATGCTTATTTTATTAAAAAGCGGGAAGAGGCCTATAAGAACTCTTCCATTAAAGATATTCTTGCAGAAATGTGTTCTGTTGCTGACGTTGTTTACTTCTCAAGCCGGAAAGTCAGTTCGACCCGTGGCGGTGCTATCTGTACCAACAGCGAAGATCTGTTTATGAAGATGCGTGACCTTGTTGTTCTGTACGAAGGATTTCCTACATACGGCGGTATGTCAGTCCGCGAAATTGAAGCCATGGCAGTAGGGCTGTATGAAACGCTTGACGACACCGTTATTTCTCAATCTCCTTCCTTTATTGAGTATGCGGTGAATGAACTTGATCAGCTCGGAGTGCCGGTGGTTACCCCTTCGGGAGCCCTTGGCTGCCATATCGATGCAGGCGGTTTCCTTCCTCATGTGAGGCAGGAGGAATATCCTGCAGGTGCATTGGCCGCAGCTTTATATCTCATCTCCGGTATCCGCGGCATGGAACGCGGAACCATTTCAAGCGTGCGCGATGCAGCGGGTAATGACATTCTGGCTGATGTGGAGCTTCTTCGCCTTGCATTCCCGCGCCGTGTCTTCACCCTTTCCCAAACGATGTTTGTGATCGACCGCGTTCATTGGTTGTATCAAAACCGCGAACTGGTCGGGGGATTGAAATTCACCGAAGAGCCGGCAGTGCTTCGTTTCTTCAATGGACGTCTCACGCCAACCTCTGACTGGCCGCAAAAACTAATTGCCAAATTTAAAGCTGATTTCGGCGAAAGTTTGTAAAGATAGGCTTAAGGCTTTAGTCTGAAGGGGGGAAGCCATTGATGAAGGATCATCAGTGGCTTTTTTAGTGGGGAAAATGGATTTAAGACTTTAGGCTGAAGGCTACGGGCTGTTGTGGAAATATGCAATAAAAGATTATCATTTCTTTTACATTTGGATTGATTACATTTGTTAAGATTAAAATGTATGGTTGGCTTGATTTTAAAATCGAATTCAGAATTCTTTCTTGAATGAAGCGATTATTTCCCAGTGATGCCTTCACAGTTTTAGGATATAAGGATTTCAGACTTTTTCTCGCCTACCGTTTTTTCATGACCTCGGCCACCCTGATGCAATCGGTGGTGGTGGGATGGCAATTGTATAACATCACCCGGGATGTTCTTTCTCTTGGAATGATCGGACTGACCGAAGTGATCCCTCAGGTCAGCGTGGCCCTTTTTGCAGGTCATTATATTGATATCTGGGACCGGAAGAAGATCATTTTCAACACTGCTTTCCTCTTGTTGTTCGGCTCGGCTTTGCTTGCAATTTACAGTGTACCTTCCCTGAAGATGGAGCAGCTTTTAGGCGTATTCCCGATTTTTATTACTGTTTTCATCACCGGGCTTGTCAGAGGGGTGCTCATGCCCGCCAATGTAGCTTTGTTGGGACAGCTTGTTCCAAGGCATTTGCTGGCCGGGGCGGCCACACTCAGCAGTACAACATGGGAAATTGCCGCGGTGGCAGGCCCTGCTTTGGGTGGACTGATCTATGGTTTTTTGGGATTGTCCCTGCTTATCTTGTGATTTTCATCTTTTTCCTTGTCTGTACCATCTTCTTGTTCTTTCTGAAGAGCCCTGAAAGAGTAAGTGCAGGACTGAATCCGCGGGAAGGAATCTTTGCCAGAATAAAAGAGGGGATAGGCTATGTTTTTAAAAGTCCGGTTCTGCTTGGAGCCTTTACTTTGGATATGTTTGCCGTTCTTTTTGGGGGTGCAGTCGCCTTGCTTCCCGTGTTTGCCTCCGATATTCTGAAAGTCGGGCCCGAAGGTTTAGGGATTCTTCGTGCCTGTCCTGCTGCCGGAGCGATCCTGATGTCAGTGGTACTTACATTCCACCCGCCCGTAAATCGTTCCGGTTCTATGTTGCTCTATAGTGTTTCAGGATTCGGTTTATGCATGATTGTGTTTGCTTTTTCTGAAAATTTCATCCTTTCCACGGTCTGCCTTTTCCTGAGTGGATGCTTTGATAACGTGAGTGTAGTGATACGTTCCACGATTCTTCAATTATTTACCTCCAACGAAATGAAGGGGAGGGTAGCGGCGGTAAACAGTATTTTTGTAGGATCTTCCAACGAATTGGGGGCTTTCGAGTCAGGTGTGGCCGCAAGGCTCATGGGACTCGTTCCTTCCGTGGTTTTCGGAGGAATTATGACGCTGGTTGTGGTGATCACCGCAGCCTGGAAGTGGCCTCACCTGAGGAGATTGTCCCTGAAAGAGAAATATACAATTGAAGAGTAATTAACCTATCGGGACAAGTTTAGTCCCAATTAAGAGCTTAGGCTTAAGAACAAAGAGCTTCCGGTTTTCAGGTGTCTGTTTTACTTTTTACTCTTCAGAAAGTGCAATAATTTCTTTGGATTTTGTCTATTATCCCAAAATCCTGTTATAACAATTTTTAATTCATCTTTTCTATAAAATATATTATAGTGTCCTAAAGAGATGACTCTTGTATTTTTATATTCTGTCAGTTTTCCCAGGTCGGGAGAAACTTTAAGAAGATTTATTCTTTCTTTGATTTTATAGATTAGTTTTTGTTTCTGTTATTCCAATAATCAAAGACATAATCCCTTTGCATCACAGCAGTTGATGTCCAAAATATTTTTAGACGGCCCATTTGGAATCCAATTTTGCTAATTCAGATTCAGAAATAATGTTCCCCTTTTCAATGTCCTGATCACTCATCATTAACATTTCAATTTGTTCAGATGAAAGTGACATTATTTCTTCGGATTGAGTTGAATCCATTATGCTGTTGATTGCTTCAAGCAATTTTTTATTCTTTGTTATCAATATCCGATCAATCAAAGTATTTTTTAAATTCGCCAAAGTCATAATTTTTAAATTGAATTTCCTTATAAAATTAAATTTTTAAATCATATTGAGCAAACTAAAATTGAGGGCTTGCGTTTGACAAAGACCGGATCGCAGATCTGATCTAAAAGATCTTCGGCAAATATTTTGCCTAACAAATTCTCCGATGAATTGTCAACAAAACATAAAAGGTTTGTTCAAATTTGGAGAAGGTAGTTTCTGAAAAGAACCCTGCTTCATTGAATTGCAGTAGTAAAAAATAGTAAACCGGGGAAATGAGGGAATGGGGGAAAATTCTCGGCATCCGGCTAAAAGACATCTGTATACAAAAATGTCCGATGATCTGTAATAATTTTGTTTCATCAAAGATGATCTGTTTTCATTGTTAGGATTTTTAGTTTGCTGCCATAAATAATTAATCAGTGGTCAACCGTATCCTCTGTGTCATTAGTATTCCGATTTAGCTTAACCAAACAAAATTGAATTACGAATTAATACCTTGGTTCCACAGATTATAGGAGTTAAAAGCATCCTTAAGAAACCCTGTTATTTATTGATTTTCGTGAAAAAGGTCAGGTAATCCACCAGGTTTTTCTCTTTTTTCAGGATTTTCAGGTTCTCGCGGGTAATAATGAAATGCCGGAAACTGATATTTCTCAGTGCGGCAGGAAAATCTTTCTCAGGAGTTAACTTTCTGAAATAGTCAAGAGCCGAGGGAAGATCATCGAACCCCGAAACAAGCAAGATGCTGCGGAAGCTGTCCAGCTGTTCAATGGAAATATTCAGCTTTGCATCTAAAGAACCGGCCTTGTTGTGAAGCCTGAAATGGTTCTTGAGCATGGTCGTATCGGCCTCGGCGGGCTGAAAGACAAAGGCATAGAGATTCCCTTTGTCCAGGCTGGTTTTGAATGGTCCTTTATAACCCTCCAAAAGAGGAGCCGGTGCAGTTTTGGGTGTCTCTACCATCACATATTTGCCTTTTTCCTCTGGTTCTTCTGCTTTCCTGGCCTTGGCAAGCAATTCAACCGGAGGAGGTAACTCATCGGACGGAATGACGGAACTGTAATAGGGACTGTAGTTTTTTGTAAAGAAACGGAGATAATCCAGATAATCCTTGTCTTCTAAAATTTTCCTGTAATTGGTGGAGGAGGCAGTAAAATTCACATATTCAATATTCTTCATGGCCTGAAACACCTGTCTTTTCCGGATTATTGATCTGAAATAGATCAGGCCCTCTTCTTTATCAGGAAATTCTCTTACGACGATCAGCTGAGTATTGGGGTTAAGGTTTACCTGGTCGATATCAAAATCGGTGGAGGTATAATAGTCAAGATTGTAATTGGCAATATCGTAAATGAGCCTGTTTGCATCTACTGAAGCATCGCGCGGAAAGGCTATCACAAAATAATGGAACATGTTCTGATCATAGGAATATTTCCCCTGGAATTCGTCCTGTTTGGCTCCGGATTCAGCTTTCAGCTCATCATTTATGATTTTTTCGCTGATGTATCCTTTTGAAACTAACTGCTGATAATCGGCCAGTGCATTCGTCTTCAACAGTGTTCTTATCTGTTTGGCTAATTCAGTGGTCGCGGCTCTTGGGTACTTGGTTATGTAATGGTCAAGATCAGCGGCAAAAGCTGTGCGGTCCTGGGATGTGGCTCCCGAAACCATTTTAATGAAGCTGGCTTTGGGCAAAATGCTGCTATCGGGGTTCATCGAAATAGCCTCAGTGGCCATTTTCCCCGCATTTACGAAATCTGTGGACTTATAAAATTTTAAAGCTTCCGAATATTTCTTTTCCGTCTCCGCTTTTCTGGCCTCATATTCTTCAAAATAATGAGGATTAATAAGGTACATGGCATATTTTGAAGCGGGATATTTTGCAGTTATTTGTTCTTTGTAGAAAATAGCCTGCTGTTTGTTCCCGGTTTGTTCATTAAGCTGGTAAAGTTCAAACCAGGAAGGGAGCTCATAAATACTTCCGGGAAACCGCCTGTTCAGTTCCTCCATAGAGGAGATCGCTTTCTGAAAATCATTGAAATCAACCTGGTAAATTTTTCCTGAATTGTAATAAGCAGTTTTTATCCTTTCATTGGAAATCACCCTTAAGGAGTCCGTCAGCGGAAGATCCTGCAGGTAGTATTCCCTTGATTTTGGATCAGCGGGTTTCTTTTTTTTCTCGGCAACTTTAGTCTCATTCACCTCCTGGGTCAATTGCTCCGTTTCATCGGAATTGACGGATATCTTGTTTTTTCTCCGCCAGTTATCCTCGAGCTTTCTTTTGCCCCAGATGCGCTGGAACTCGGTCTTGCCGATACCTGCCGTGGTCGGATTATAGAAATACCAAAGATTCTGATTATCATCTACCCGTATTTGCGGCCGGTACTGCTGTGATCTGAAATAATTCTGGTCGGCTGCTTCTGCAGTAGATTCAGATGTTTTTTGTTGTTCTGATTCCCGGAGACTTGAAATAATGTTGTTAATGACTTGATTCCTCTGAGATTCATTCATCAGCGCCAGTCTTTGAAGGCTGTCCTCACGGCTGATGGAATTCAGGTTCTCAGCCAGTCTCCGCAAATTCTCCGCCCTTGTTTTAATCTCTGTGTAACCCGGATAATTAAGGTCTATTACAGCCATTGCGCTGTCATAATAACAGGCTGAAAGAAGATAATTATTTTCTTCAAAGAGAATTCTTGCTGCAGAGAGACTTGATAAAGCTCTTTGGCGATTATTGGAAGTGCTGTTTTTTACCGAAAGTCTGAAATCAGTTAATGCCTCTGATTTAAGGTTATTTCGCAGTGCAACCTGTCCTTTGGCGAAATAAATCCGGTCAAGAAATTCAAAATTATTTTTGTCGTTCAGTAATTTCTGAAGTTCCTCTTCAGTCTTTTTATCCTCCCCGACTGTTAATTCCATGGCTGCAATCCTTGCATTGAAAGCCATCTGGTAAGGCGGTTTCAACTTTAAGACTTTCCTGTATTCCTGTACCGCTTCACCGGGTTTATCAACAGCTGTCAACAACTGGGCAAGAATATAATGATACCGAAGCCTCTCTTTTGCCGGGAAATGGGATTGCAGGGCCAGTTTCAGGCGCTTGATCGCCAATGGAAAATCATTGTTTTTTAGGTAATAATCTGCCTGTGCTATCTGGAGTTCCTTTCTTAACTTTTTAGGGAAACCCCCGTCGCGATCCAGAATGCTGAATATTTCAAGCGCCTTTTCGTTTTCTGCAGTTTCGGAATAGGTGCGTGCCAGCCATAAATAAGCATGGTAACGGTTCACATCATCCGGGAACTTCCGGATGACATAATTGAAGTTCTCCTCGGCCCTGTGGAAATCATGATTGAAAAAATTTGCCTGTCCCATCAGCAGATAACTGTCGTCGATCCAGTCATTGTATTCCCCCCTGGAGGCGAATTTTTTGTACCGTTCTGATTTGTTGGATCTCCTCCCTGGACTTTTCGTTATGGAATGTAAGGAAATAAGTTTAGAGCATTTTAGAATAGCCAATTCCATTTCAGAAGAGGCGGCTTTACCTGCCGATGGATCACTGGTCTTGTATACCGGCAAAGTTCGGGTCAGATCATCCTGTATGGTGTTGTCGATGCGCTGAAGACCTGATTTAAGGTTTTCCCTTGCATTGAAATAAATGTTGTAATGGGAGGTGAAATTATGATAGGCGCGCGAAACCGGAGTATTCTTTTTGGTCGAACACCCAAAGAAAACCACCGTACACCAGAGTAGGCAAAATATTTCTTTTCCTGAGAAATTCAAGTCAGCAATTTAAAAGCATTAATGCACTTAATCCTCAATCAGCTTAATCCTAAACTGTAAAGATATAATAGAAATGAATTTTCAATCCAATATAATCAGAAATAATTTACCCTGCAATCATTTATGGCTGATCTTAACTTTCTCTGTAGGTTTCATTAATTTATTTCTTAATTCTACCTGTTGAATAAGATTTTGAGCCAGTTCCATGAATTTTTGACCGGTAATGGAATTTTCATGGGAAGCCACTGGTATGCCGTTGTCTCCCCCTTCACGGATTCCCATCACGATCGGAATCTGGCCAAGGAAAGGGAGTCTGAGATGTTCGGCCAGATCTTTGCCGCCATCTTTTCCAAAGATATAATATTTATTATCTGGTAATTCCTGAGGTGTAAACCAGGACATATTTTCTACGATACCCAATATCGGAACTTCAATATTCTTGCTGCTAAACATCGCTACTCCCTTGATTACATCAGCCAGGGCAACATCCTGCGGGGTTGTGACGATCACCGATCCGGTGATGGCCAGTGTTTGAACCAGGGTCAGGTGAATGTCGCTTGTTCCCGGAGGAAGATCAATCAGCATATAATCAAGCTCTCCCCATAAGCCTTCAAAAATCAATTGCTTTAAAGCATTGGAAGCCATCGGCCCTCTCCAGATCAATGCATTCTGCTGATCCACGAAAAATCCGATGGAAAGCATTTTAACACCGAATTTTTCAACCGGAACAATCCGGTCGCGCCCTTCCACTTTCTCGAAAAAAGGCTTAACCTCTTCTACTCCAAACATTTTAGGAATGGAAGGACCGAAAATATCCGCATCGATCAGACCCACCTTTGCACCCTTTTTAGCAAGTGCTGTGGCCAGATTTACTGCAACGGTTGATTTACCTACTCCACCCTTTCCGGATGCAATGGCGATAATATTCCTGACTCCCGGTAACGCAGGAAGTTCCATCCGCTGGATTGCTTTGGGTGTAATGAGAACCTCGTATTTCTCACCCAGTTCCTTGTGGATTGCTGAAATACACTCTTCGGAAATATTGGCGAGGTTGGGATCATTCTCCTGCTGAAATACAAGCGAAAAGCTGATCCGGTTCCCGGCAATACGGACTTCCTGAACCATTTTTCTTTCGGTAATACCTTCATTGGTCCCGGGGTATTTCACCTTCTGAAGAATATCAGTTATTGTCTTTGGTGCAATGGCCATATTCGTATTTATTAAATTGTACATTTATAAAAGAAGGCTTTAGGCTATAGACTTTAGGCTTTAGGGCGCCAGAAATTTCATCATTTGGACTATCCATTAGATTTGGCTTACGGGCATCATCTTTTGTTAAAAAGCAAGAACTCCGCGGGCCTCCTAAAGCCTAATGCCTACAGCCTAAAGTCTAACTCAATTCCTTCATCGGATCCCAAAAATAACGATGAAAATCGACAACACAATTATCTTTTACTTCTATTCCTTCATTCTCCAATAATTCCTGCATAACAGTTGGAGCTCCGAAATGAATTTTTCCTGTTAATAACCCGTTTCTGTTCACTACACGATGCGCCGGAACATGAGGAATTTTCAAATGAGAAATATTTAAAGCCCATCCCACCATCCTGGCTGAACCTCCGGTGCCAAGATATCTTGCGATGGCGCCAAAGCTTGTCACTCTTCCTGGTGGAATCTGTCTTACTACCTCATAAACCTGTTCATAGAAATCAGACATCAGCTTTTAAAATTTAGGAATGGAAGAATGAAAAAAATGGCTTTCCTTTAATTCCTTCATACCTTCATTCTTTCATTCTTATTTGACCTCGGCCGTAACTCCTGTAATCATCCGGTTCGGGATCAACATCCGGCTCTCTCAGCTCATTATGATGAGGAATAAACTTAAGGTACTTAATTTTCATTCCCCTGCTGAGCCATTGTTGCTCGTAAAATGTTTTAATGCCCAGAATTTCATCTGCAGTACCTTCGGAATGATACAGATCGGTTGTTTCGGCCTTCACCTCAAACTCATTCTCCTTCACAAGTGCTGAAGTATAATTAAAAAGAAAATTACTGTCAGTTTTAAGATGTACCAACCCTCCTGATTTCAGAAAGCTGGTATAACATTTAATAAAACGGGTCGAGGTAAGTCTTTTTTTCGTTTTCTTCATCTGTGGATCAGGGAATGTGATCCATATTTCGGATATTTCATTTTCACCAAAAAACAACGGGAGAAGTTCAATGTTGGTCCGAAGCAGGGCTGCATTTTTCAATCCTTCCAGGTGAATTTCTCTGGCTCCTTTCCAAAGTCTGGCTCCTTTGATATCAATTCCGATAAAATTCTTTTCCGGAAACAGTCTGGCCAGTCCAACCGTATATTCACCTTTCCCGCAGCCCAGTTCAAGAACGATGGGATTATTATTTGTAAAGAATTGCTTTCCCCAGTTCCCTTTAAGATGAAAATCATTTTCCTTTATTTTATCAAAAGGAACCTGGATTACATGTTCGTAGGTATCTAATTCTGCAAATTTTGCCAGTTTATTTTTTCCCATTCAAAAATCAATTTATCATAGACGGGAGGATGAAGTACGGAGAAGGGAAATCGGAGGGATCCTTTCTCCCTTCTCCTGTTTCCCTTTTCCGTTACTAATGCGCTTTCTCGAGTGAAATTCCAAAGTCATGAATCCCTTTTAGTATTTCGTCATCCGTTCGCATACCCTGCCGCACTTTTAAAGTATATCTTCCTCTTTCAGGGAAGAAGATGTTTTGTTTGTAAGGATATTTTCTTTCGTAAAGGTCGCCCAATCCGCTTCCCAGCCATTTACCGTGAATGTCAGCCAGAGTAAGCTCAACAGTATCCTGAAGCGCCTTACCCCTGGGCGGAATCAATGAAACAAATAGATAAAGATTGCTGTACGGGTATCTGCCCTCGTTTCTGACATTGAGGAATAAATTGTATATTTTGGTTGAATCAGGTATGTCAAATCCAAAAACCATTACAGAATCCTGATGCCATTGTGAGTTCCTTAACGAACGATAATCTTCAGATACTACTTTAAGATTACAGGAAAATAAGCTGAGTATTATTAAAGCTCCCAAAAATGAGGGAATATTAAGCTTCAGCCTCGACCTGATTATTCTCCGATTCATTGGTTGATTTCAATTTTCTTGTTAAAACAGGTTTACGCCTTTTCTTACGGCGGTTCTTTGATTTCTGATCAAAACGATCAAGGCTCTCCTGGCCTGCTGTATTTTGGTAGCTGTGTTCTTCACTCTCATTAACGACCACATTTTCAGTGGTCAGCTGAGGAATCTTTTTCCCGATGCGGTTAAGTCTCTGGATTTCCTTTACATTTCCAACGGAAACGGCGACCATCCCTCCCGGTTGGTTCCCCTCCCTGACATAATAGAATATTCCTTTGAAAATATCTGCTTTTAAGTAATTATAAGTTCCTTTCTCTGTTTCGAGTGCGACGTTGGTAAAAGGAAAGTTCTTTTGTGCATCGATATAGCAGTCCAGTTCGTAATTCAGACAGCATTTTAATTTGCTGCACTGTCCGGCCAGTTTTTGGGGATTCAGTGAAATCTCCTGATAGCGTGCTGCATTGGTGGTTACCGAAACAAAATTGGAAATCCAGGTGCTGCAGCATAATTCCCTTCCGCAGGGGCCAATCCCCCCGATGCGTCCGGCTTCCTGTCTGGCGCCAATCTGCCTCATTTCTATGCGGATGCGGAAAGTTTCAGCATATAACTTGATCAATTGCCTGAAATCGACTCTTTCATCTGCGATATAATAGAAAATCGCCTTGGTCTTATCTCCCTGGAACTCAACATCTCCGATCTTCATGTTTAGTTTCAGATCTTCAGCGATCTTCCTTGCTTTCAGCATGGTTTCATGCTCCAGATCTATGGATTCCTCCCATTTCTGTATATCGACCGATTTGGCTATCCGGTATATTTTTCGCAATTCCCCGTCCTGCAGGGTAGCCTTACGACGTTTCATTTGTTTCAATACAAGATCGCCGATCAGGGATACCATCCCTATATCATGTCCGGGATTGGCTTCAACAGCCACCATATCCCCTTCTTTGAGATTTAATCCATTGACATTGCGATAATAATCCTTTCTGGTATTTTTAAACCGGACTTCAACAATCTCTTCCGGGTTGATCACATTCCGGACATCACTAAGCCAATTGTACACATTTAACTTTGCACAACTTCCGCCTATATTATTTGAGGGACAGCCCCGGGCTGTCTTTTCATGAGAATTCATATTATTGAATTACTATATATAAATCTGTCTTTACCATATTTCAGGATTGACAGGATAAACCGAATTTGTACAAAAATAAACTATTTAATGGTTAATGGTTAACGATTAATGATTAATTCTTTCAACCACTAACTATTTAATGGTTAATGGTTAATGGTTAATGATTAATTCTTTCAACCACTAACTATTAATGCGAATTAAGAGTTGAAAATATCATCTTCGATAACCTAATCTTCTAAAAAACACCTCAGTAGAGGGATTGATTTCACCTCTCCACCGACCTAATTACCTGATTAAATTAGGTAATTAGGTAAATTTTTCTTTACCGGCCATTTTCTACTGAGGTGTTTTCGAGAGATTAGGTTATCCATTTCTTAAATTGAACGTTTAATGAAAAAAGCTTTATACATAATTGGCTATAATACAAGGTCAACTTCCCAAGTTTCATTATTTTTCAACCCTTAATTCGCATTATTAACCATTAACCACTAACCATTAACCATTAATTACTGAATCCTGATTAATTTAGAGACTCTTAATCCAAGATCCATAAAAACAAGTTTGGCATTTCCATTCATGGAGATATCCCGGTAAGATTTATCAAATTCCTTATATAGAGAGATAACATTCTTTTCGTTAATGAAAGGAGAAAATTTCTGTGAAAACTCACTCTCCTTTTCATCCATATAAACCAGTGAGGGTTCTTTGAAATTATGCAGGAAATTTTCTCTAAGGAACCTGTTACAATACATCAGGAACCCCATCTGCCTGACTCTTCCGGTATTCCCCATCTCTTCTGACCATGTAAGAATATCCTGAAGTTTCCGGACGTATCCGGATCGCATCATAAAGGCAAACTGTCTGTGATTAAATGCGTGCTCTTCATCCTTCTCGATGATCTCGAGTGCCGTAATGAAATTACCCTGTGCAAGATGGGCAATGGAAGAAGAACTATAACCTTCCGGAAGAGTAAGTGTTTCAAGATATTGCTGCATATCTTGGTCAGAAATTACCGGAACTCTTATAAACTGGCACCTTGAACGGATGGTATTTAAAAGTTTTTCTTCTCCTTCCGAAACCAGGATAAATAAAGTATTTACGGGAGGTTCCTCAAGAATCTTCAGCATCTTGTTGGCGCATTGCGGATTCATCAACTCGGGCAGCCATATAACTGAAATCTTGTAATCTGCCTCATAAGATTTTTGATTCAGTTTATGAATGAGATCGCGGGCTTCATCTACATAGATTATCCCCTGCTTGTTCTCATCAGCAATGCATTGCATCCACTTCTGATACTTCGGATAGGGATTCTCCGAAAAAAATTCACGCCATTTTACCAGGTAATCTGCACTGGTGGCTTTATCGTTGGCTTTTATGACAGGGAATGTAAAATGAAGGTCAGGATGGATCAGTTTTGAATATTTGCGGCAGGAATTGCAAACTCCGCAGGAATCACCGTTTGTTTTGGAGTGGCAATTAATATATTGAGCATAGGCTAAGGCCAAAGCCAGTTTCCCATTTCCGGGAGGCCCGTAAAGCAGGATCGCATGAGGAATCCGGTCTTCATCAACTGCTTTCACGAGCATCTTTTTAATATCTTCCTGTCCGATAATGTTTTTAAACTGCATGGCTTAAATTCAAATTAAAACCAAAAATAACCAAATAGTTTTGAGGACGAAAATTAAAGATTAATTAAACCTATTCTCTTTAAAAATAGTGTCCCCATCAATATTCTCCCATATTGTTTTTTCTTATCTTTGTAAAACAAAATAAAAAACAAGCTAAATATGCAGACAATTGAAAATTACGACTTTAAGGGGAAGAAGGCCCTGATCCGTGTCGACTTCAACGTTCCGCTAAACGAACAATTCGAGATTACCGATGATACCCGTATGACGGCAGCCCTGCCAACGATAAAAAAAGTGATCAGCACTGGTGGCGCAGCAATAATCATGTCTCATCTTGGACGGCCGAAAAAAGGTCCTGAAGATAAATTTTCAATGAGGCATCTTGTTCCTCATCTTTCAGATCTTCTGGGTACAAAAGTAAAAATGGCTCCGGATTGCATTGGTGAAGAAACCAAAAAGATGGCCGGTGAACTCAAGGCAGGAGAAGTTCTCGTACTGGAAAATCTTCGCTTCCACAAAGAAGAAGAGGGCGGAGATGTGAATTTTGCAAAACAACTTGCTGAACTCGGCGATTGCTGGATTAATGATGCTTTTGGTACAGCTCACAGGGCTCATGCCTCTACAGCGGTAATAGCTCAATTCTTCCCAAATGATAAGTTATTCGGATTCCTGGTTGAAAGTGAAGTACAGAGTCTCGATAAAGTACTTAAAGCGCCCAGCCGTCCTTTTACTGCCATTATGGGAGGTTCAAAAGTGTCGTCTAAAATTACCATTATCGAAAATCTTCTGAATAGCGTGGATAACCTGATTATTGGTGGGGGTATGACTTTTACCTTTATTAAAGCTCAGGGTGGGAAAATTGGTGGCTCCCTCTGTGAAGATGATTACCTGGAACTCGCAAAAAATCTCCTTGTAAAAGCAGAAAAGAAAGGCGTTAAATTTTATTTCGCAACCGATGTTGTAGAAGCAGATGCTTTCGCTGAAACAGCCAACACAAAAGTTGTTCCATCCGATCGTATTGATGAAGGTTGGTCAGGTCTTGACATTGGCCCTGAATCTATCAAACAGTTCAGCAAGGTGATTAATGAATCCAAAACAATCCTTTGGAATGGTCCTGCCGGAGTTTTCGAGATGGATAAATTTGCGCATGGAACCAAGGCAATCGGCGATGCAATTGTTGAAGCTACCGCCAAAGGTGCTTTCTCTCTGGTTGGCGGAGGTGATTCCGTTGCAGCAGTAAACAAATTCGGAATAGCCGATAAGGTTTCTTATATCTCGACTGCCGGAGGTGCAATGCTTGAATACCTTGAAGGCCGTGAACTTCCTGGTATTGCCGCAGTAAGAGGTAAATAGTAAGATTATACCGGTACGACCGGTGAAATAACAGAAACCCTGAATGAATCATCAGGGTTTTTTAATTTTTGCTTACATGGAAAGTATAATTGTTTCCAACGAAATTCTTCTCCACAGGATTGAAATCCAGGATGCCGGGGTAATATTTCATGCCATTGATTCAAACCGGGAATGGCTTTCAAAATGGTTGCCTTTTGTTTCATGGACAAAAGAAATCAATGATACGAAAGCTTTCATTGCATCAGCCGTAGAAAAAAGAGATAGCACTGGTAATGAAATATATACCATGTGGTATCAGGGTGATTTCGCCGGTATAATAGGATTCCACAATACTGACAAATATAACGAGAAAACTGAGATCGGCTATTGGTTAATCCGGGGAATGGCCCGGAAAGGCATAATCTCAACCTCTGTAAAAGCGCTGATCAGTCTTGCTTTTGAGAGCATGATGATAAATAGAATAACCATAAAATGTGCTACAGATAACGTTGCCAGTGAAGGTGTGGCCGTCCGGGCAGGATTTCATTTTGAAGGTGTCGAAAGGCAAGGAGAAAGATTGGGTAATAAATTCCTCGATTTGAAAATATATAGTTTCTTAAAACAGAATTATAGGATTGAATAGAAATTGATTTTTTTGTTTTGTAACCGGATAATCTTATCTGAATAAAAAAGCAGCACTTCACCAAAAGTGCTGCTTTTTTTAACTCTTTTTATTTTTCTTCAATAAAATTTATTTAAAAAAATATATAAATTATATTGCCTTATAACCTTTAAAATTTGTTATGCCATGAAAACAAAATTATTTTTTCTTCTTATTCTGTTTTCCTTTTCATTTATAGCAAATGGGCAGAGAGTCGGATTAAAAGCTGGTATTAATATTGCTAACATGGAGTTTCCCGCAGGTTACAATTTTGGGGCCAATATTGCACCGGCTGATTTTAATCTTATTCATGTAGGATTTGTCAGTGAAAATAAAATTATGGGCGGTCTTCATTTTAATACCGGATTGTTTTATTCGGAAAAGGGTTATAGAGAAAATTTCACCGGTGACAACGGAAATATAACTCTTTTAGGCTGGGATAAATACCAGTATTTGGAGATTCCATTTAATCTTGAAATGAAGACCTTGCTTAAGAACAAAACGTACCTCTTTATTCAGGCGGGGCCTTATGGGGGATATGCCTTCATGGGTAAGTCATTCTGGTATGGAGAATCAGGAGGCATCAATTTTGAAAATTCGGGAATTAACAGGTACGATTACGGCCTTGGCTTCGGGGGAGGCCTTGAATTGGGCGATTTAGTTCTGAGTGTTAACTATCAAAAAGGTTTTGCAAATCTGAGAAAGGACTCTGGCTTAGAAATAAAGAACAAGGTACTGCAATTCTCCATTGCCATTATGGGAGGAGCACGTTAACTTTTCCGGGAGATAAACTTAACTTATTTACAATTTCTTGTCTTTAAAGATATTTGATATTTGATATTTTTTTTTTAAATTGATGTGCAGGAGGAACAATGCTCCATATAACATTTAAAACGTAACTTAAAAATTTTTATTATGAAGAAAGGCATTTTTTTTGCAGTAATGATCCTGGGAATTATGACTGCATCCTCACTTAAAGCTCAATTCAGTGTTGGCCCCGGTGTTGTCTACGGTACGAAAATTGAAACTATTGGTGTAGATGGAGTTGTACACTATGCTTTCCCCAATAAAATTGGTGTTATGGCCGGATATACATACTTCTTCGAAAAGGATCATGTTACCTGGTCCGCTATTGATGTAGATGCTACCTATGATTTCTATTCAATGGATGACAAAGGAAGTTTATATGCTTTGGCTGGTGTTAATTTTATTCACAGCAAGGTAAAAGTTCTTGGAACTGAAGTTACGGGTAACGATACTGGAGTAAATGTTGGGGCAGGTTGGAAAATAGCTATGGGTGCAATGAGTCTTGTCCCCGAAGTAAGATATACTTTTGGCGGTGGTGATTACTTAAGAGTTGGGGTAAGACTAATGTTCGGATTAGGTGCTGGCAAATAATTTATCTTCTTGGGATTCTATCTTTTAATAGAGCTTATTTTTTTAATAAAAAGAATCAGTCAATATAAAAGGCGCTTCTGATTGAAGCGCCTTTTTTTAAATCAGATCTGGTAACCTTGTCTTTTTTCATAATTCGAGTAAATTTGCAGCACTAAAGAATTTACATGATCGAAATTTGTGCCTTGGCCTCCGGAAGTAACGGAAACTGTTATTATATTGGGAATGGGAGTGAAGCCATTCTTGTGGATGCTGGAATAACATGCAAACAGATCCTCAGCCGAATGGCAGAAAAGAATCTTGATCCCTTGAAACTAAAGGCTGTTTTTGTTTCTCATGAACACAGTGACCATGTTCGGGGAATCAGAGTCCTGGGTAAAAAACTCGATCTTCCTGCCTATATGACTAAAGGAACTTTTGATTCGCTTTATTACACCAATCAGCCTTTGGCCGTCCGGTATATTGTCCCGGATGAACCTGTTTCAATCGGATCATTCATCATTCATCCCTTTTTAAAGAATCATGACGGGAATGAACCCGCTTCTTTCCGGATTGAATGCAGGGGAATTAATGTCGGAGTATTTACTGATATAGGGACTCCCTGCGACAATGTAACCTCTCACTTGAGTAAATGCCAGGCCCTTTTTCTTGAAACCAACTATGATGAAAGAATGCTCTGGGAAGGTTCTTATCCTTACCATTTAAAAAAGAGAATATTCTCCGATTTAGGACATCTTTCGAACAGGCAGGCTTTTGAATTGTTAAAAGTTTTTGCAGGCAAGGATTTGGAATGTGTATTTCTCAGTCATCTCTCAGCTGAAAACAACACCCCTCAAAAGGCTTTTGAGGAATTAGTGCCGCTTTCAGAAAGATTTAAAATAATACTTACCTCCAGAATTGAACCTGCGGATGTATACGGATTAAATGAAACGGAATGATCAGGTTAGAATCAACTAATCCCCTGAATTCGAAATAAAATTAACCACGAGGTATCTCCTTCGCTTTTTCTGTGCAGTTGCTGTGCAGTTACTGTGCAGTTGCTGTACTAAAATAGCACAGACAGTGCACAGGTACTGCACAGATAGTATAGAGATAATACGAGCCAATCCGGTTGTGGTCAGGCTGATAAAATAAGACAAAATTATACGGGTGTCAACCGGATAATTAGTATTCGGCCGACGTAACATTCAGGTCTGAAATTCTTAATTAAAATGAGAACAATCTGACTTCAGGCCAATCCGCTCTTTATTAAATTAATTGATTTTATTTGGAACTCAGGTTAGTGTGTTTTTAGATGGCCTCTCCGCTGCTTTGCAATGAATCGTCAGGTGCTATGACCGGCCTTTTCCGGCTTTCCACTTTTTTCCGAAGTGTGGTAACCAGGTTTAAAGCCATATCAGTAATCACCTGCGAATTTTGGGCAACCGCAAAGGCCACCACTTGTTGAAGGAATCTTGCTCCGACTTTATTGAGTAAGGTGGGCTTTGAACCAAATATCGTACTTGCCAGATATCCAGCCCCGGTGCTTAAAATGGTATTCAAAAGATTCTTCTTTACATGCAAGGTCGAGACCAGGTCTGTAACGGTATCTCTAATCATGGTGCTTGGCTTCAGATGCTCAAAAGCATAGGCAAGCTCCTCTTTTAATAATCTTTTTTCTTCTGCTTGCTGAATTTCCAATTTGGCAATGGATTCCTTTAACGAGGCTGATGCGTCATTTCTATGCATTATATAATTTATTTAATCATTTTCGAAATGATGGAGTTAGTTATAGGTTTCCTGCCCCATAAGATAAAGATAATCCCCAGGATGGCATAAAATCCAGAAACAATAAAGAATCCGTAATAAGATTTCCCTAACACCTCACCAAGCCAAAGGGCAATTCCAATAGTCAGGATGATGAAAAATAAAGCGACGACGATAATGACAATAAACCAGGAGAGTACGATAGAGATCAGTTCTGAGGTTTTGTCAATTGTCTTTAATTTAAGTAAGTTCAAGGTTGTTTTGCCGTATGTCTCTGCTCTTTCGAACAAGGATTCTATCGGCGTCGCATTATCTTCCATATTTCTTTAGTTTAAGCTTGTGTCATCTTTTGTGGAGAAAAACCAGGATCATAGCTCTTCTACCTTTACTTCAGTCTCTGCTCTTTCGGCTTCCCTTTTTACATTTTGAAGGGTATTTTCAATTTTTTGAAGCAAAGATTCAATAATATTGTTGAATCTTTCTTTTACATCCTCTGCCACTTCGTCCCCCTTTTTTGCTATCTGATTCCTGGTAATTGACCCCTTTTCCGGTGCAAACAAAATTCCCATGGTTGCACCAATGGCAATACCTGCCATGACTCCCAAAAAAACATTTCCTGCTTTCATGATGTCTTCGTTTAATTGTTTAATAATATTTTTTTTATTACTTCATCTTCAAATTAAATGACAAAGTAAGTAATTGGGAATAAAAACGTTTTACTCTTGTTGCTCAATCAAAATTAGAGAATATAATCCTAAAATGCAAAAGTTTAATTGACAAAATATTTTAATTTTGTTAGTAATCTGACACCCCTGTTACCTTCAGATTGGAAGTGCTTTAACCCGATCGGATTAATGCAGGAAGCCCTGTTATTGTCTGATGAATATTGCTTTAATGATGTGATTTACTATGTCAGGATTTTCATTGAGTCGTCTGATGGAGTAATTTAACCAATCCTTGCCGAAAGGGACATAGATTCTCATCCGGTGTCCTTTCCCCAAAATCATTTGACCCAATCCGGGTGTCACTCCGTACAGCATTTGGAATTCGTATTTCTCTTTTGAAACATTATGTTTTTCGATCAATTCGATTGACTTATCCACAAGATATTTGTCATGAGTAGCGATTCCGACATATACTTTATTTTTTAACAGAAAATCAAGATCATCAATAAAATGATCACGTATCTCCTGGAAATCCTTAAAGGCAATAGACTGGTCCTCAATATATATACCTTTACACAACCGGATATTTAAGGGGGAATTTTCGACATGCATTTCCATCAACTTTCTGAGGTCAGCGGAGGTCCTTTTCAGGTAGGCCTGAAATACCAATCCAACCCTGTTCGGGAAGGCTGTCTTTAGTTTTCTGAATAAAAGAATTTCATCTGAAGTACAGGATGAGTCTTCCATGTCGATCCTTATAAATGTGTTGTTCTCTTCAGCTGTTTGGACGATGGAGGATAAATTTTTAAAGCATATTTCCTTATCAAGCTGCAATCCGAACATAGAAGGTTTGACCGAAAAATTTCCATTTATTTCTTCCTGATGGTATCGCCTGATTAATTCAATGTATTGCTGAGTGTATTTTTTGGCATCTTCGAGGTGAGTAATATTCTCTCCCAACAGATCCAAGGTTACCATGAAACCGTTCCTGTTCATTTCACGGCAAACATTCAGGGCTTCTTCGATACGTTCACCTGCGATATATTTTTTTGAGAATATCCAGATTAAGGATTTAGGGAAAAATTTCAGCGTTTTTGCTATTAGACCGTTTATCATATCATTTCTTTCATTGAAATTTATTACAGAATCAATTAGACCATTACCGCTGTTTTTTGTTCAATTGCAATAAAGTCGCATTTGAAAATTTACTTACAATACATTTTTCCTTTATTCAAAAAAAAAGGATAGTTTTACCAATTCAACAATCAATTAAATTTAAAAAATAAAAAGTTAAAAACATAAATTAATTATGAAGACTTCAACGATTGTTAATATTGTACTTGCTGTGGCAGTTGTGGTGCTATATGTTCTTCATTTCACCGGAACAAAAAAGGCGGAAACTTTTGTGTCAGGATCATTTCAGGGATCATCAAAACCATTATCCATTGCTTATATAAAAATGGATTCCATGCTGTATACCTACGATCTGGCGAAGAAATTGAATACTGATTTTTCCCAGCAGCAGGAATCCTTCAAAAAAGAATATACTGATAAACGGATGAGGTTTGAAAAAGAAGCAGCAGCTTTCCAGGAAAAAGTTCAGAGGGGCGGATTTCTAACCGAAGAACGTGCCAAACAGGAACAGGAAAGATTGATGGGGGTCCAGCAGGAAATTCAGAAGTTGGATTACGAGCTTACACAAAAGCTTTCGGAAATGCAGGGCAAGATCAATCAGCAAATCGTTGACAGCATCTCCTCCTATTTAAAAGGATATAATGCTTCAAAGAAATATGATTTCATTCTCAACAGTGCCAGTATGCTTGAAGGCTCACCCCAGTTTAATATTACCAAAGAAGTATCTGCAGGATTAAATGCCCGATATAATTCAACCTCAAGATAGACTATCTGAAGAGAATTCCAGCCAATTCCGGAGACAATTGTAACTTATGAATATTTTCCAGAATTACATCACTCATAACACTGAACCCGACAGATTCAGAAATATTGATGTCACTGGAACCCAGGCTTCTATTTTTATTGTGATCCCTTGTTATAATGAGCCGGACATTATAAGAACGCTGAATTCTCTGGCAGCCTGTAATCATCCCGATTCTGAGGTTGTTGTCTTAATCGTGGTCAACTCATCGGAGGATTCAACAGGCGAAGTATTATCGCAAAATATTCTGACCATTGCAGAAATTGAAAACTGGAAACGAAATTACAGGTCTTTTCTGCAGGTTTATTCGATACCGGCTCCCGACCTTTCGCGAAAATATGCCGGCGTAGGATGGGCCAGAAAGATTGGAATGGATGAGGCTGTCAGGCAGATCTATGCTTCAAACCGGGAGGATGGGATCATCGTTTCGTTTGATGCTGACAGTACCGTGTCTCCTGATTATCTGCAGGAAATCGAACAGACTTTTAAAAATAATCCCGGTTATAATTTCTTTACCATTAATTTCGCTCATCCACTTGATCAGCCGGGTTCTCCGGAAACTACCGAAGGGATATTGCGATACGAGCTGCATATGAGGTATTACCGCAATGCCATGAAATGGTGCGGATACCCTCATGCAATCCATACCGTTGGCTCAAGTTTTGCAGTCAGGGCTTCAGCGTACGTGAAACAGGGAGGGATGAACCGCAGAAAAGCAGGTGAGGATTTTTATTTCCTCCATAAATTGGTTCTTCTGGGTAAATACGGGAACATCAACTCCGCTACTGTATTTCCTTCCATCCGTCAATCTGACCGTGTGCCTTTCGGAACAGGCGCTGCAATGAAAAAGTGGTCGGAGGGAAACTCTGAACTGATGACTACGTATAATTTTGATGCATTTATTCCTTTAAAGCAGTTCTTTACTGAACCATCCGTATTTTCAGGAATGAATGAATCTGAAATTAATACTTACCTCCGTAATTATCCGGTTGCAGTAAGGCAATTTATTGAAGTATCCGGTACTATTCAGGACCTGTTGGAACTGAATAGAAATTGTGCCAATGCCATTACGTTCATGAAAAGATTTTTTCATTGCATCAATGCATTTTGGATTCTAAAATATCTGAACTTTGCGCACGAAAAATTTTATTGCAGGGATGATCTGTACAACCAGTCAAAAAGGCTTCTGCAGGAGATAGGAATCGAAGTGCCCTCTGAAATATCTGCCAGGGAGCTTCTGGACTGTTACCGTGCCTTAGACAGGGAATAACTGAATTGTTTGTATTAATCTTATTAAAAAATAAAAAATGTCTCTCATCAAAATTGTTCTTTCAGCAGTGGCCTTGATTTCCATTCTTGTATTCTTATTCTCCATTTATTTTGTTCTTGGAAAAAAGAAAAGCCGGGTAGTTCAAATGGCAAAAACGTTACATAAAGTTGAAAAACAGGAAGTATAAATTTCCCTTTTCGATTTTTCTGATTTAATAACAGTCAGTTCCGGTATTTGCGGGTACCTTATTTGTATGTTAATCGTACTCTTTTGGTAATATAAGTAATTGGAATAAAATAATGTCGTATGAGGCATATGGGCTATAGGTGTTTAGGCTAAAGGGAAACGGGGAATATAATGATCCTTCAGCCTAGAGTCTAAACTCCTTCAACCTAAAAATACGACATTATATTCTTGACATTATTTATAGGATTCTTCTCTAAATTATTCAATTGTGATCATCAAAGTATTTTTAGGAATCCGGTCACCTTGTTTTACATGGATCTCTTTTACAGCCCCGTCAAAAGGCATTTCAACTTTGGTAAACATCTTCATGGAATCAAGAGTTAAGATTACTTCTCCTGCTTTAAATTTCTGACCTGCTTTTGCGTTCACCTCAACAACAGAACCCGGTATGAACGAGCGGATCTCTTTTGGATCATTCTTTTGCCAGGCTTTGCGTTTGGCAAACTTTTTTGTCAACAGCGTTAAATATTTACCGCTGTATAAATTGAATTCCTGGTAATCAGGAGTATTGTTTTCCATAATTTTCTACTAAATTTTTAATAATCAGAAAGGAGGAATTCCATGTTTTTTAGCCGGGCGGTGATCCACTTTGTTGTAAGAAATTTCAAGCGAATGAATCAATCTGGCTCTTGTTTCGGAAGGTTCAATCACCTCGTCAATGTAGCCTTTTGCGGCAGCTACAAATGGATTGGCAAATTTTTCCTTGTATTCCTGAATCTTTTGTTTACGCATTTCTGCGGGATATTCAGCTTCCTCTATTTCTTTCTTGAATACGATATTGGCAGCACCTTCAGGCCCCATTACCGCAATTTCAGCAGTTGGCCATGCAAAAACAAAATCAGCTCCCAGGTGACGTGAATTCATTGCAATGTATCCACCTCCATAAGCTTTCCGGAGAATGACGGTGACTTTTGGTACAGTTGCCTCACTGTAAGCGTAGAGTAACTTGGCTCCATGACGGATTACACCTGCGTGTTCCTGGTCCACTCCCGGCAGGTAACCCGGCATATCTTCCAGCGTCACGATAGGAATGTTGAAGGCATCGCAATAGCGGATAAACCTGGCTGCTTTATCGGAACTGTCACAATCGAGAACTCCTGCCAAATACATCGGTTGATTGGCCACAAATCCAACGGTATTGCCTTCAATACGGCCAAAGCCGATTACGATGTTACGGGCAAATAATTCCATAATTTCGAAAAATTCGGAACTGTCTGTGATGGATTTAATGATGTCTCTGATGTCATAGGGCTGTTGCGGATCCACAGGAACGATTTCTTCGATGGTCTTTTTAAAGGCAGGTTCCTTAGCCGGGAATCTTTTGGCCTTCTGACCATTATTCCAGGGGATGAAGGTGATCAGTTTTTTGATTTGTTCAAAACATTCATCTTCACTCTTGGCATAAAAATGTGCGTTTCCGGTTATTTCGCTATGGACAAGAGCTCCACCGAGTTCTTCCATTGAAATCTCTTCTCCAAGAACAGATTTTATCACACCGGGGCCGGTGATGAACATCTTGGAAATATTTTCAACCACAAAAACAAAGTCTGTTAATGCGGGTGAATAAACTGCACCTCCGGCGCAAGGACCCAGAATCACCGAGATTTGCGGGATAACTCCGGATGAGAGTGTATTTCTGTAGAAGATTTCACCGTATCCGGCCAATGAATTTACTCCTTCCTGTATGCGGGCACCGCCTGAGTCGTTGATTCCGATGAGTGGTACTCTCATTTTCAATGCATGATCCATGATTTTGGTAATCTTTCTTGCATGCATCAAACCTAAGGATCCTCCGGCTACAGTAAAATCCTGGGCAAAAATGGCAACAGGCTGACCATACATGGTCCCTGTTCCAATAATGACCCCGTCTCCATGTAAAACCTTCTTATCCATATCGAAATCCCTTCCGGTATGTTCGACAAAAAGATCATACTCATGAAATGAATTTTCATCAAGAATGGCTTTTATCCTTTCGCGGGCGGTTTTTTTACCCATGGCAACCTGTTTGCCGATTGCTACTTCGCCACCTCCCTGCTGAGCCTCCTTTTTTCTTTTGCGGAGGTCAAGGATGTTTCTTTTAAAAGACATAATGGTTTTTTTTAGTGATTTAATTCTGTTAAACAAATCGCCGGCAAAAGTACTACAATTTATCTTTCGCTGTTCACTAAATACCTGCTAAATATTTAAAAATCAAATAATAGAATGTTTCAGTGAAAAGTTCAATTATTTTGAAGCCCTGATATAAAGGGCCGCTGCGATGAGAGCGTAGACCATATTCGGGAGCCAGACAGCCAGTAAAGTATTGAAACCGGCCTTGTAAGCAAAGATGGTGGATACCTGCATAAACATGATATAAGAAAAGCTCAGAAACAATCCTAATCCAAGATGCAGTCCCATTCCCCCCCGGACTTTGCGGGAAGCCAGCGAGACTCCCATGATGGTCAGAATGAAAGTGCTGACAGGTCCGGAGGTACGCTGGTATTTTTCCTTTTCATACCGTGATACATTATCCACTCCCCGCAGTTTGAGATCTGCTATATAATGATTCAGCTGACCGAAATCCATGGTCTCCTGTTTATCGTTTTGTTGACCGAAATCACCGGGGGACATCTTCAGAGTCGTATCTTTTACCGCTCCAGTCTTGATTGTTTCGACCGGACCTGAAAGGTCACGGATGTAATATTTGTTGATTTGCCATTTTTTCTTTTCTCTGTCCCATTTAATATTATCGGCTATTAATTTTGAAACCAATCTCTTGTTCTCAAAACGTTCAAGAGAAAATTGGTATCCTACGTCCTCCCTGATGTTGTATTTATACATGTAGATGTAAACTCCGGGTTCAAGCTGGCGGTGTATATCCTTATCTGTATTGACGAATTCATTTTTGATATACCTGTTCCTGAAGTTAACTCTTGCTTCGGTGGCGTGGGGGATCACAAAATTACCCAATACCCATGAAAAGACTGCAATAATTCCGGCTCCTATCATATAGGGCCGCACCAGCCGTTTGTAAGAAACCCCGCTGGCCAGTATTGCGATAATTTCCGAATTGTAGGCCATTTTGGAAGTAAAGAAAATTACTGCAATGAAAGTGAACAGCGAACTGAAAAGATTGGCGAAATAGGGGATAAAATTCAGGTAATAATCAAAGACGATGGCTTTTAAAGGGGCCTTTTTTGTGATAAAATCATCAATATTTTCTGAAATGTCGAATATGATGGAAATGCTTATGATCAAAGCAATCGCAAGGAAAAAGGTGCCGAGATATTTTTTTATTATATACCTGTCTATCCTTTTTACATAGTTGTTTATTATTGCTTTTAATCCTCTCACTATAGCAAAAATTTAAATCTTAATAATAATTCAATAATCGTGCCTAAAAACGGAGACCGGAGAAAGGAAACAGGAGAAAGGCCTCCGGTTTCCTGTTTCCCTTCTCCGTTTTTTCCCTATAATCTTTTCCCGATTTGGGCCACCATTTTTTCTTTCCATTTTCTGAAATTTCCTTCCAGAATTTGTTTTCTTGCTTCACCAACCAGCCATAAAAAGAAGGCCAGGTTGTGAATGCTGGCCAGCTGAGGGCCGAGCATTTCCCCGGATTGGAACAAGTGGCGGAGATAAGCTCTGGAGTAATGAGTATCTACCTGAGAGGTTCCTTCCTCTTCAAGCGGCGAAAAGTCAGTACTCCATTTGTTATTTTTTATATTGATAATCCCGTTTCGGGTATAGATCATCCCGTTTCTGCCATTTCGGGTTGGCAGTACACAGTCAAACATATCCACGCCCCGGTCAATTGCTTCCAGCAGATTTACAGGAGTACCAACGCCCATCAGGTATCGTGGTTTATTTTCAGGGATTACATTGTTTACCACCTCAATCATCTCATACATCACCTGTTCCTCTTCTCCAACGGAAAGGCCGCCAATTGCGATGCCTTCACAGTCGAGTTCGGAAATTTTTTCAGCGGCTTTAATCCGGAGATCTTTATAGACGCATCCCTGTACGATTGGAAAGAGTGACTGATGATATCCATATTTGGATTCTGTTTCCCTGTAGCGTGCAAAACATCTCTCCAGCCACCGCTGAGTTAATTCATATGATTTTAAAGCATAGCTGTAATCTGCATCTCCGGGAGTACATTCATCGAAAGCCATCATGATATCGGCCCCAATGGAACGCTGAATGTCAATCACATTTTCGGGAGTGAACATATGTCTGGATCCGTCAATGTGTGATTGGAATTTAGCTCCTTCTTCAGTTATTTTCCTGATATCTCCGAGGGAGAAAACCTGAAAACCGCCGCTGTCTGTCAGGATCGGTTTGTCCCAGCCTATGAATTTATGTAATCCTCCTGCCTGTTCGATTATTCCGGTACCTGGTCTGAGATAGAGGTGATACGTATTTCCAAGTATAATCTGGGCCTTAATATCGTCTTTTAAATCCTTAAATTGCACTCCCTTTACAGAACCTATTGTGCCGACAGGCATGAAAATGGGAGTCTGTATTTCACCATGATCAGTCAATATCTTACCTGCCCGGGCTTTTGATAGGGGAGTTGTGCTTTGTAATTCAAACTTCATTCTCAAACTTTATTGGCACAAAGATAGTTATTATGGGTGAAAATCTTAAAACGTAAAGTTTGACTAAAAATTCATGATAAAAAACATAATATCAACTATCCATTTTGTAAATTTGACAACTTTCGTTAATAAGATCATGATTGAGATATACGGTGTAGTTTTCAGCCTTCTGGATTTCATTTTAATGGCCGCTTTCGGTCTGTTTTTATTCATCCAGCTATTCTATTTTATTCTTAAAGCAATTTTTATTTCATCCGGAAGGAAAAACAACAACAATCCTTCTTATCCTTCCATATCTTTGATCATTCCTTCAAGAAATTATGAGGAAGAGCTAAAAGTAATTCTTCCCGAACTTTTGAATCAGGATTACCCGGAATTCCAGGTAGTGGTTGTAAACGATTGCTCCTCGGATGGGACAGAGTGGTATCTTTCCAATTTAAAGCTTGAATATTCGAATCTTAAGACTACACGTATTCTTCAGGAAACTGATTTTCCCAATGCACTTGCTCTAAGCGTAGGGATCAGAGCAGCATCCCATGAATGGATGATCTTTCTTAATCCCCTATGCATTATCCCGGGCAAAAATTGGCTGAAATCGTATGCTGAGCATTTTTTGCCAACAAGGGAAGCAATTTTTGGTTATGTGAATTTATCAAGTTGTAAAGGAAGTATGCGCGGGATGTTTCGTTATGAGAACTTCAATTCTTTTATTCTCAGCGGAGCGGCGCGCTATCTGGGCCTTTCCATGCCCATTACGGATCTGAATATTGCCTATAAGAGGAGTCCTTTCCTTGATAAAAAGGGATTTGCTGCCGTACTTGAATCACCTTTTTGCGAGAATGAACTGTATCTGAACGAAATATCAACAAGCCGGAATTCTTTTTATATTCTGAATAAGGAAGCCAGCATAGGTTTTACCGATGAGGTTGGATGGTATGATTTCGTGAACTTTAAAAAGAAACAGTTGTTACTAAAGCAGAAATTTACTGTTGGTCAGCGATTGTATTTGTGGATTAATGCAATCAGCAGAACAGCCTTTGACGTTTTAGCAATAATCCTTGTGATTATATCACAATGGAGACTGTGGATAGCAGGGATTTGGTTATTTAAAAATGTACTTGAGCTGATTTGGGGGATCATTGCCATGAAGCGGTTAGGGGAAAAGAATCTGGTTCCGTGGATTGGATTTTTCAAGTCGTTCTCCCCGTTCATCAACAGTTTAGTTTTCTTTAACCAATTATTCATTGGCAATAAACGCAGATGGAAATAAATCCCAATTTATCGGGAAACGCCAGGCACGATGTTGAATTAGTATTGGCTGCAAAGGCGGGTGATGAGAAAGCTTTTGTTGCTTTAATGCGCAGGTATAAGGATACGATCTACTTTATGCTACTGAAGATGGTAAATAACAGAACGGATGCCGAAGATCTTACCATTGAGGCATTTGGAAAGGCTTTTGTCAACATCCATCAGTATGCTCCGCAATTTGCTTTCAGTACATGGCTCTTTCGCATAGCCTCCAACAATGCCATCGATTACATGCGCAAAAAAAAGGCCGTGACCGTGCCTCTTGAAACGACTTACGTTAATGATAAGAGACCACGCAGCGAACAAAATATAAACATTAAGGCTGATTCGGATACTCCTGAAGATTCATTTATAAAAGGGCAGAAAGCAAAGATGCTGAGGAAAATTGTCTCCCGGCTTAAACCGAGATATCGTACCTTGCTTGAATTGCGTTATTTTAAGGAATATTCCTATGAAGAAATAGCAAAAGAATTAAATTTACCGCTCGGCACTGTTAAAGTACAGTTGTTCAGGTCACGGGAAATGTTGTTTGATTTACTCAAAGACACGGAACTGGATGAGGAGCGAAATTGATATGCTGATGTGCTGATGGGTGAAGCTTCTGATTTTCTGAAGGGTGTCACCTGATTATGTCATTGGTCATTAAGTCATTGAGGTCTTTTGGTTTAATTTAAAATCCATGAATGAAATTTTACAATATTTTCCTTCTTTATCTCCCTGGCAGATTCAGTGTTTTGTTCGGTTAGGTGATTTATATAAGGACTGGAATCAGAAAATCAATGTAATCTCCCGTCAGGATATCGAACATCTTTACCTTCGTCATGTTCTACATTCGCTATCCATAGCCCGTATCATCCATTTTCAGCCGGGAACCAAAATAATGGATGTAGGGACAGGTGGCGGATTTCCCGGAATACCGCTTGCAATACTCTTCCCTGAAACCGATTTTCTCCTGGTGGATTCAATAGGGAAAAAAATCAAAGTGGTTCAAGCCGTGGCGGGGGAACTGGAATTAAAGAATGTAAGGGCATTAAACACACGGGTTGAAGGAGTAAAGGAAAAATTTGATTTTATAGTAAGCCGGGCGGTCACTGCCTTTCCTTCCTTTGTGAGCCTTGTGGAAAAGAATATTTCATCCAAAGGAAGAAACGCGATGCCTAATGGCATATTTTATTTAAAAGGAGGCGATTTTCAGGAAGAGATAAAGAATTTCAGCCGAATAATTGAGATTTTTGAGATCACTTCCTTTTTCCCTGATCCTTTTTTCGAGACCAAAAAAGTAGTTTTTCTCCCTTATACAGGGAAAAATATTAAAAAATAAATGATGTCTTGGCCAAAATATTTGGCATCGAAAAAAAAAGAATTACTTTTGCACTCCGAATTAGTCAAATAGAACAGTTAATCAGGATAAAATCTTCGAAATGAAAAGAACATTTCAACCCTCAAACAGGAAAAAGAGAAATAAACACGGTTTCCGTGAGAGAATGGCTACAGCCAACGGTCGTAAAGTATTAAATGCCCGCCGGGCCAAGGGGCGTTACAAACTTACCGTTTCTGACGATAAACTGCATAAGAGATAATTATTCCTGATTCACTCATGACAGGCAAAAGGTAAGGATTCGTTCTTTACCTTTTGTTTTCTGAATATAAAACCACGGAGGCACAAAGAACACAAGGCAGACGGAGAGAATGATTTCTCTGTGTTTTACCGATGTTCTTCGTGCCTCCGTGGTTATTTTCTATAACTTGACCAACAAATTGAAAGATATTCGATATTTTTATGCCAATAATCTTTAGGACATGAATAAGGCTGTTTTATCAGTTCTTCAGCTAGCCGGAAGATCAACCGATCTTCCCGGAATTGCTGAAAAGGTGATTTCAGGAGAGAGGATTTCTGTTGAGGAAGGAATTGTTCTTTATGAAAAAGGGGATTTGCCCTATCTTTCAATTCTTGCAGATCTTGCCTGTCGTCGTCATAATGGTAATCAGGTTTTTTTCAATCGGAACTTTCACATTGAACCAACCAACCTGTGTATTAATCACTGTGCTTTTTGTTCCTACCGCAGGAGAAAGGGACAGGATGGCAGTTGGGAATACAGCGTTGAGGAGATGCTCGGGAAAGTAGAGTCCTATAAAGGTACCGGTGCAACGGAAGTACACATCGTAGGAGGAGTTCACCCTGACCGGGATGTTTATTTTTATGCCGGTCTGCTTCAGAAAATTAAGCACATCATGCCTTCTATCTTTATTAAGGCGTTTACAGCAGTTGAGATTGAAGCCATGTGCCGGTTTGCCTCGGTTTCTGTTGAGGTGGGTTTAAAATTACTTAAGGAATCGGGTCTTGATTCCATGCCCGGGGGAGGAGCAGAGATATTTGACGAAACGCTTCGACAGAAAATCTGTCCTGATAAGACCCGGTCGGATGATTGGCTGATGATTCACAGGACAGCTCACCAGCTTGGAATACAGACTAACTCCACGATGCTGTATGGCTTAATAGAAAAATATGAGCACCGGATTGATCATCTGAACAGGCTCAGGGAGATGCAAGACATGACCGGTGGGTTTAATGCTTTTATACCATTAAAATTCAGACATTACAATAATCTGTTTTCTTATGTAGAGGAAACAACTACTGTAGAGGATTTAAAAAATTATGCTGTGTCACGCATTTTTCTTGATAATATTCCTCATTTGAAAGCTTACTGGCCGATGATAGGCAAACCAGTTGCACAGTTATCCCTTGCCTTTGGAGTCGATGATCTGGATGGAACGATTGATGATTCCACTAAAATATACTCTATGGCCGGGTCATCAGAACAGAACCCTTCTGCCTCGACATCCGAGTTGATCACCATCATCAGGGGCGCAGGACGAATCCCCGTGGAACGTGATACATTGTATAACAAGATCAGGGAATACAATTAGATTTGATTAAGAAGTATTTATTTTCAAGGATAATAATGTTCAATTTGGCTTTATGACGATAAGAAAATTTTTGCTCTCCCGGCTGTTCCTTAAGAACCTGCTTTTAGCAGTAGCGATCATTTTGATTCTAAGCTGGATCACCATGTTTATTCTTTCAATCTATACCAACCGGGGGAAAGTTATTTTTATGCCAAATTTTGCCGGATCAAACATCAGCCAGGTTGAAAAGATCGCTGGACAAAAAGCCTTGCGTGTTGTGGTGAGGGATTCTGTTTACCGGCCCAGCATGGCTCCCGGTACTGTACTTCTTCAGAATCCTTTGGCAGGTCATAAGATAAAACCCGGCAGGACCATTTATCTATCTGTTTCCTCATTATTGCCCGAAAAGACAGAAGTACCAAAGTTGACCGATGTTTCATTGCGTCAGGCAAGAGTCTTGCTTGAATCAAAGGGATTTGCCTTTGGCTCTGTTGAATACCGCCCTTCAGAATTTGAAGGTCTGGTACTCGATCAGAAACATAACGGGCAGTCCATTCCTGCGGGTGCAAAACTGGATAATGGGTCTACCATAGACCTTGTAGTCGGAGGCCGGGGAATCGGGACTGAAACGACCGTCCCAATCCTGACAGGCCTTACCTTAACTAAAGCCAAGGAACTGATCACCGGTAAGCTTTTAACTCCTGGTTCCATTATTTTTGATGCCTCGGTGCAGAATTCAGCAGATTCAATGAATGCTATTGTCTGGAAACAATTGCCTGAGGCAGATTCCACAAAATATGTTACGTCCGGGTCTTCGATTGATTTATGGTTAAAAAGCCAGCCAAAAGACTCCATCAACACAATACAGCCATGATTTCAGAAGAACAGGAATTGGATGATGCCGAAGAACTTGATGAATCCCAGGATGGCATTGAACAATTTGAACATCACCGGATAGGAGCTGATGCCGGGCAGAGTTTGCTGCGTGTTGATAAGTTTCTCACCAATCGCCTTCAGGGGACCTCGCGGAATAGGATCCAACTTGCTGCTGAGGCTGGCTGCATTTATGTGAACGGAAAGCCTGTCAAATCAAATTACAAGGTCAAGCCGGGCGATGAAGTGAGTGTTATGCTGGATTACCCTCGCAGGGAGCTGAAGATAACAGGTGAAGACATTCCCCTGGATATTGTTTATGAGGATGATGAGCTTTTAGTAATTAATAAACCTGTCGGCCTTGTAGTGCATCCCGGGCATGGGAATTATTCGGGTACCCTGGTGAATGCTTTGGTATACAAATATAAGGATCTTCCCATGTATGCCGATGAGGACCCTCGTCCGGGATTGGTGCACCGGATTGATAAAAACACCTCGGGGTTATTGCTTGTAGCCAAAACCGAAGTAGCCAAATTAAACCTGGCCCTTCAGTTTTTCAATAAAACGACCAAGCGAAAATACGTCGCCCTTGTTTGGGGAAACCTGCAGGCTGATGAGGGAACAATCGAAGGGAATATCGGGCGCAGCCTTAAGGATAGGCAGGTCTTTACTGTTTATCCCAATGGAGATCATGGTAAAACTGCAGTAACTCATTATCGCGTAATAGAACGGCTGGGTTATGTAAATTTGGTGGAGTGTGTTCTTGAAACCGGCCGGACTCATCAGATCCGTGTGCACATGAAGCATATCGGTCATCCTCTGTTTAACGATGAAACTTATGGAGGAGATAAGATTCTCAAGGGTACCTCTTTTTCGAAATACAAGCAATTTGTGGAAAACTGTTTTTCCATTCTTCCCCGCCAGGCGCTTCATGCTAAAACCCTTGGTTTTACGCATCCTATAACCGGGAAAGAAATGCTGTTCGACTCTGAACTTCCAAATGATATGGCGCAGGTTATTGAAAAATGGAGAAATTATATCTCCAACAGGGAATAATCTGTTGGAAATTTTCAAATCTTTCTGACAGACTTTTCTTAATCGTATTGAACATTTAATTCTTGTCCCGGCAATCCTCCCTTATAGCACTAAGTTAATGCAAATGAAAGACGTGTGAAGAAAGTAAGCTGACGATCGAAATCACAATAATCACTGCAAGAATACCTTCCTTGTTTATGAGAACAGTTCTTTTTTGTTTAAGGTAAGAAAAAAGAACTCGCCAGTTAAAAGAGATGTGAGTGATTGCAAAGATAACAAACAGGACGGCGGAGGTATTGTGCACGGTCATCCAAAAATGTCTTTGCATTGACAAGGATTCAAATTGAAGCTCATGGTTCATATAACCTGAAAGTGGCAGTATTAATCCTGAAATCAGCATTGCGACTGATGTAAACGCCCGTTTATTAAACGCCTTTTTATTTTCTTTCATCTCTTTACCTTTTTAATTTCTATTTATGAGTATTTCCCGAACCTCGTTGAAATGATTGTTGAAGAATTGCATATAATACTTCCCGCTGGGAATTTGACCAAGATCTATGACTTTTTCACAGAATCCGTTTGTAGTTTGCACACCCCTTATCTCATATATTTTAATACCCATTTGATTCATTATTCTAATATTGAATGGAGTCTCAAGTGGATAGGTGACTTTTGCGGTAAAATAGCCGTTGTTGGGAACAGGATAGATCAGAAATTTGGCTTCGCGGAGTGTTATTTTAAAGTTAGGGGATATCAGACCTTGTCCAGCAGAATTTGATCCATAAACTGTAATGTCACCGGGCATTGCATTCATTCCAAAGTCAACAGTAATAGTATTTGTTTTATCTCCTGATACGATCCTGGCTCCAGCAGGTAAAAACCAGATATACTCAGTTGCATGATCTATAGGGTCGACCGAATAGACTATGCCAATGGCTCCCCTTCCAAAAATAGTTTGGCCTGTAATGGCTCCTGCAGCGCCGGGTTGCTGAATCACTGTTATAGGGTAAGTCGATTCATTCCCATGATTGCATGAATTCATTCCGGCCACTGATACTATCCCAGACGAGGCATTTTTGTCGAAGTTTACAGTTACCGAATTGGTTCCTGAACCGCTGATGATGTTAGCCCCTGCAGGGAATGACCAATCATAGGATGTGGCGTTTGAAATGGGAGGTACGGAAAAGATGATACCATTTGCCCCACTGTTAATTACCGTTGCCCCGCTTATAATTCCTCCATCACCTGGGAATGGATTAACTGTAACAATCTTCTTAATCACTGAAGAAGCCAAACAACCATTAGAATTCATATAATTAATAGAAATTGATTGATTGCCGGGCTTATCCCAATTGACCTTTAAGGTATTTGATGAAGATCCTGAAATTATTGATCCTCCATTTGATACCTCCCACGTATAACCAGACATTCCAGGTTCGGTGGTGTAGGAAACCCCGTTTGATCTCTCACATAAAATATCAAGACCTAAGATTGTTGGAATGGGCAAGGAGTAAATGCTTAAAGTGCCATTCTGATAGGATATATCGTAATTTGGAGAAGTTAACCCGGATGGAATTATAGAATAACTTCCCGGATTGACCGCCGTGGCAGAGGTTCCGCTAAACGATAAACTTCCATTCAGTGTTGAAGGATCATCTCCGTTAGCAAAACCACTATAGTTAAGATCTTTGCTACCGGTATAAATGGATCCATCATAACATTTTTCTTTGTCTGTTGCTCTGATTAAAAGATCTTTTCTTATGATACTGAACCTTGGAGCTGCGGCAACCGAAAGGCTGTAATTTGTCCCTGCAGATAGGGATCCAATGTTGTACTGGTAATCCCCCGCGTTAGCGCCGGCTGTTCTTGCCAGTGCGCCTGTGAAGCTGTCTCCTGTTTCAAGTGAAGGGCTGGCGGTATAGGTAAATACCGGGTCAGTGGAACCGTAGACCTTGCTTTGTCCGGCATCCGGTGTGATGACCAGCGTTTTTTGAGTGATACTGAACTTTGGAGCTGCGGCAACCGAAAGGCTGTAATTTGTCCCTGCAGATAGGGATCCAATGTTGTACTGGTAATCCCCCGCGTTAGCGCCGGCTGTTCTTGCCAGTGCGCCTGTGAAGCTGTCGCCTGTTTCAAGTGAAGGGCTGGCGGTATAGGTAAATACCGGGTCAGTGGAACCGTAGACCTTGCTTTGTCCGGCATCCGGTGTGATGACCAGCGTTTTTTGAGTGATACTGAACTTTGGAGCTGCGGCAACCGAAAGGCTGTAATTTGCCCCTGCAGATAGGGATCCAATGTTGTACTGGTAATCCCCCGCGTTAGCGCCGGCTGTTCTTGCCAGTGCGCCTGTGAAGCTGTCGCCTGTTTCAAGTGAAGGGCTGGCGGTATAGGTAAATACCGGGTCAGTGGAACCGTAAACCTTGTTCTGTCCGGCCTCAGGTGTTATGACCAGCGTTTTTTGAGTGATGCTGAACTTTGGAGCTGCGGCAACCGAAAGGCTGTAATTTGCCCCTGCAGATAGGGATCCAATGTTGTACTGGTAATCCCCCGCGTTAGCGCCGGCTGTTCTTGCCAGTGCGCCTGTGAAGCTGTCGCCTGTTTCAAGTGAAGGGCTGGCGGTATAGGTAAATACCGGGTCAGTGGAACCGTAGACCTTGTTCTGTCCGGCCTCAGGTGTTATGACCAGCGTTTTTTGAGTGATACTGAACTTTGGAGCTGCGGCAACCGAAAGGCTGTAATTTGCCCCTGCAGATAGGGATCCAATGTTGTACTGGTAATCCCCCGCGTTAGCGCCGGCTGTTCTTGCCAGTGCGCCTGTGAAGCTGTCGCCTGTTTCAAGTGAAGGGCTGGCGGTATAGGTAAATACCGGGTCAGTGGAACCGTAGACCTTGCTTTGTCCGGCATCCGGTGTGATGACCAGCGTTTTTTGAGTGATACTGAACTTTGGAGCTGCGGCAACCGAAAGGCTGTAATTTGTCCCTGCAGATAGGGATCCAATGTTGTACTGGTAATCCCCCGCGTTAGCGCCGGCTGTTCTTGCCAGTGCGCCTGTGAAGCTGTCGCCTGTTTCAAGTGAAGGGCTGGCGGTATAGGTAAATACCGGGTCAGTGGAACCGTAAACCTTGTTCTGTCCGGCCTCAGGTGTTATGACCAGCGTTTTTTGAGTGATACTGAACTTTGGAGCTGCGGCAACCGAAAGGCTGTAATTTGTCCCTGCAGATAGGGATCCAATGTTGTACTGGTAATCCCCCGCGTTAGCGCCGGCTGTTCTTGCCAGGGCACCTGTGAAGCTGTCTCCTGTTTCAAGGGAAGGGCTGGCGGTATAGGTAAATACCGGGTCAGTGGAACCGTAGACCTTGCTTTGTCCGGCATCCGGTGTGATGACCAGCGTTTTTTGAGTGATGCTGAACTTTGGAGCTGCGGCAACCGAAAGGCTGTAATTTGTCCCTGCAGATAGGGATCCAATGTTGTACTGGTAATCCCCCGCGTTAGCGCCGGCTGTTCTTGCCAGTGCGCCTGTGAAGCTGTCTCCTGTTTCAAGTGAAGGGCTGGCGGTATAGGTAAATACCGGGTCAGTGGAACCGTAAACCTTGTTCTGTCCGGCCTCAGGTGTTATGACCAGCGTTTTTTGAGTGATACTGAACTTTGGAGCTGCGGCAACCGAAAGGCTGTAATTTGTCCCTGCAGATAGGGATCCAATGTTGTACTGGTAATCCCCCGCGTTAGCGCCGGCTGTTCTTGCCAGGGCACCTGTGAAGCTGTCTCCTGTTTCAAGGGAAGGGCTGGCGGTATAGGTAAATACCGGGTCAGTGGAACCGTAGACCTTGCTTTGTCCGGCATCCGGTGTGATGACCAGCGTTTTTTGAGTGATGCTGAACTTTGGAGCTGCGGCAACCGAAAGGCTGTAATTTGTCCCTGCAGATAGGGATCCAATGTTGTACTGGTAATCCCCCGCGTTAGCGCCGGCTGTTCTTGCCAGTGCGCCTGTGAAGCTGTCTCCTGTTTCAAGTGAAGGGCTGGCGGTATAGGTAAATACCGGGTCAGTGGAACCGTAGACCTTGTTCTGTCCGGCATCCGGTGTGATGACCAGCGTTTTTTGAGTGATGCTGAACTTTGGAGCTGCGGCAACCGAAAGGCTGTAATTTGTCCCTGCAGATAGGGATCCAATGTTGTACTGGTAATCCCCCGCGTTAGCGCCGGCTGTTCTTGCCAGTGCGCCTGTGAAGCTGTCGCCTGTTTCAAGTGAAGGGCTGGCGGTATAGGTAAATACCGGGTCAGTGGAACCGTAGACCTTGTTCTGTCCGGCATCCGGTGTGATGACCAGCGTTTTTTGAGTGATGCTGAACTTTGGAGCTGCGGCAACCGAGAGGCTGTAATTTGCCCCTGCAGATAGGGATCCAATGTTGTACTGGTAATCCCCCGCGTTAGCGCCGGCTGTTCTTGCCAGGGCGCCTGTGAAGCTGTCTCCTGTTTCAAGTGAAGGGCTGGCGGTATAGGTAAATACCGGGTCAGTGGAACCGTAGACCTTGCTTTGTCCGGCATCCGGTGTGATGACCAGCGTTTTTTGAGTGATGCTGAACTTTGGAGCTGCGGCAACCGAAAGGCTGTAATTTGTCCCTGCAGATAGGGATCCAATGTTGTACTGGTAATCCCCCGCGTTAGCGCCGGCTGTTCTTGCCAGTGCGCCTGTGAAGCTGTCTCCTGTTTCAAGTGAAGGGCTGGCGGTATAGGTAAATACCGGGTCAGTGGAACCGTAGACCTTGTTCTGTCCGGCATCCGGTGTGATGACCAGCGTTTTTTGAGTGATGCTGAACTTTGGAGCTGCGGCAACCGAGAGGCTGTAATTTGCCCCTGCAGATAGGGATCCAATGTTGTACTGGTAATCCCCCGCGTTAGCGCCGGCTGTTCTTGCCAGGGCGCCTGTGAAGCTGTCTCCTGTTTCAAGTGAAGGGCTGGCGGTATAGGTAAATACCGGGTCAGTGGAACCGTAAACCTTGTTCTGTCCGGCCTCAGGTGTTATGACCAGCGTTTTTGCAGTGATTTGAAGGGTAATCAGTGTACGGGTGGGACTAACACTTCCGGTTGTAGTATTTCTGGCTTCTGCGTAAGCAGAATAGTTACCTGCATTAATACCAGAGGGCGCTACAATTGTGCTTCCTCCTGTTTGTCCGGCATACCAGTCAACAGTTTCACCGGCTCCGACATTTGCTGAAGCTGTTCTTGAAGTACCAGAATAGGTGTATGTATTGCTTCCAGCAGTTGGTGGAGGAATTACGTTTGAAACTATAATTCCATTACCTGTCAGATCGGCAATAGTAACAGCCGGATCAGCACCTGCAGCCCAATCCTCGGCAGCAGCCAGGTTATACGTAGTCCCGCTTGCTGAACTTGCTTCATTCTTATTGGCTATAAGGTTAATGGCCGCTTTATCTGTTGTATTTAAGGTTACCGTAAATGAAGTTCCGGAAGTAATTTCGACATTGGAACTTGTAAGGGTATAGGTTGCTCCTCCTTCACCTGTAAAGGTAAGTTTGGAAACAACAATGTCATTGTTTGTACCACTCTTGCTTAAAAAACCTGTTCCGGTTACCACCAAAGCGCCGGTATTTGCATTGTAGGTGGCACTTGTAATTGTAGGAACCGCTACATTGGATACCGTCACGCCATTACCTGTCAGATCGGCAATAGTAACTGCCGGATCAGCCCCTGCAGCCCAATCCTCGGCAGCAGCCAGATTATAGGTAGTCCCGCTTGTTGAACTTGCTTCATTCTTATTGGCAATCTGATTAATGGCCGCTTTGTCTGTCGCATTTAGAGTTACTGTAAATGAAGTTCCGGAAGTAATTTCAACACCGGAACTTGTTAGTGTATAGGTTGCTCCTCCTTCACCTGTAAAGGTAAGTTTGGAAACAACAATATCATTGTTTGTACCACTCTTGCTTAAAAAACCTGTTCCGGTTACCACCAAAGCGCCGGTATTTGCATTGTAGGTGGCACTTGTAATCGCAGGGACCGCTACATTGGAGACCGTTACTCCGTTACCTGTCAGATCGGCAATAGTAACAGCCGGATCGGCACCTGCAGCCCAATCCTCGGCGGCAGCCAGGTTATACGTAGTCCCGCTTGTTGAACTTGCTTCATTCTTATTGGCTATAAGGTTAATGGCCGCTTTATCTGTTGTATTTAAGGTTACCGTAAATGAAGTTCCGGAAGTAATTTCGACATTGGAACTTGTAAGGGTATATGTTGCTCCTCCTTCACCTGTAAAGGTAAGTTTGGAAACAACAATGTCATTGTTTGTACCACTCTTGCTTAAAAAACCTGTCCCGGTTACCACCAAAGCGCCGGTATTTGCATTGTAGGTGGCACTTGTAATCGCAGGGACCGCTACATTGGAGACCGTTACTCCGTTACCTGTCAGATCGGCAATAGTAACAGCCGGATCAGCACCTGCAGCCCAATCCTCGGCGGCAGCCAGGTTATACGTAGTCCCGCTTGTTGAACTTGCTTCATTCTTATTGGCTATAAGGTTAATGGCCGCTTTATCTGTTGTATTTAAGGTTACCGTAAATGAAGTTCCGGAAGTAATTTCGACATTGGAACTTGTAAGGGTATATGTTGCTCCTCCTTCACCTGTAAAGGTAAGTTTGGAAACAACAATGTCATTGTTTGTACCACTCTTGCTTAAAAAACCTGTTCCGGTTACCACCAAAGCGCCGGTATTTGCATTGTAGGTGGCACTTGTAATCGCAGGGACCGCTACATTGGAGACCGTTACTCCGTTACCTGTCAGATCGGCAATAGTAACAGCCGGATCCGCACCCGCAGCCCAATCCTCGGCGGCAGCCAGGTTATACGTAGTCCCGCTTGTTGAACTTGCTTCATTCTTATTGGCTATAAGGTTAATGGCCGCTTTATCTGTTGTATTTAAGGTTACCGTAAATGAAGTTCCGGAAGTAATTTCGACATTGGAACTTGTTAGTGTATAGGTTGCTCCTCCTTCACCTGTAAAGGTAAGTTTGGAAACAACAATATCATTATTTGCTCCTGCTAAGCTTAGAAATCCGCCCCCCGTCACTGCTAAAGTGCCGGTTAAAGCATTATAAGTTGCACTTGTTATATTGGGAATGCCAAAATTTGCGGTAATATTTTTATCGACATTCATAGTAACGGATAAAGGGTTGCTCGTTCCCGAAGCGTCCCCCGACCAGTTAAGGAAAAGCCCTCCAGCCGCAGGAGTAGCTGTCAGAGATACCACTGAGCCGTCGGCAAACCTGGATGAACCGAAACCTCCTGCGGTGTTGATGCCAGTAGGTGTGCTTGAAACACCGCCATTATATCCCCCCGTTGCCGTTGTTGAGATTGTCAAAGTACGCGGTGTGACTCCTCCGGTTATGGTTGCTTTTAAGTCCATGGTTGTCCCGTAACCATAGGATCCACATAATACCGGAGTATTATTAAACACCATGATTACACGTATATAAATATCACCATTGAAAGCTGAAGTAGGTATCAGAACATTGCCTGAATAAGTATAGGTGCCATTAAATGAATTATTCTGATCAAAAACTAATTCTCCCGCGTCACTCAAATCTCCATTTCCATTAAAATCAAACCAGATTTTAACGTATTCACGATATGTACTATTTGTTTGAACCGTCACACTTACGGGATAAGTATTTCCGGCTACTAAATTGCCAATTCCAGAACCGGTGTAATCAAAATATCCTGCTGGGCCCGTAAAACCCGACGCTCCTGTTTTTTCAACTCCATTTATGTTTACCGATGAAATATATTCACAACAAAAAGTGGTTGGTGCAGAGGGGCATAATGGAGACTGGGCCTTTGAAGCCCAATGGAAAATACATAAAAACAAAACCGAAAAAAATAATATTTTCGATTCAAGTAAAAGTTGTCGGATAATCTTCTGAATTAATCTCATATTTTTCCGTCGATTTAGAATTAGTTATTCTAATTGATTTATCTCAAATAGGTTAATTTTATGTTAAATTGATGAGAGCTTCTTTGTTTTTAGGAGCGACTCAACATTAAACAGTAAGGTAAACCTAATTGTATTTGACAAAGGATTATCCTGTCGGGTGGGTATGATGTAAGAAAAATCTATGTTAATGTTATTAACCAATACTCCGGCTCCCGCAGTTAAGAATTTCCGGTTTCCCTTGCTCCTTGGCTCATTAAAATAGCCGGTCCGTATGGCAAACTTCTTTGAATACCAATATTCTAAACCGAAAGAAAGATTAATTTCCTTCAACTCTTCTCTTAATCCGTCAGGGGCATCGGAGAAAGAATTGAATATAGAACTGATCACCGGATCATTGTTGTTGTAAGAAGGTACGATAACTGCATTTTCATCAGATCCGGATGTTTGTCTTACATTCGGAGATGGTACAAGTAATTTATTTAAATCCAGAGACAAAGAAAGTGAACTGTATGGGTCGATATCTGCTGTATAAGTGCTTCCCAGTTTAAGGTTAGCCGGTAAAAACTCCTTGTTGGATCCCTGATCGTATGATATTTTTGAACCTATGTTTGAAAAATTGGCACCAAAGGCGATAGATCTTGAAGCTCCTTTGCTGCCCCACTTATTAAAATAATAGAACGACAAATCAACTGAAAATCCATTTGCGGCAGTGTAGTATCCACTCCCGATTCCGCCATTAATATCAGAATGTATATATCTCATTGCAACACCTCCGGAAAGATAATCAGATAATTTTCTTGAGTAACTGAAATCAAAGGCATATTCATTCGGTCGAACGGTGCTGATAATCGCCTGATCTTCACCTGTAAGAATGACATTACCCATTGAAAAGTATCGTAATGTTGAACCAAATGCCTGGGAATCATCCAGCTTATAAAATCCGGATAAACAGGTCAAATAATTATCCCTTACCAGTTGGTGCAGCCACGGGGTATACGAAAGCGAAAATCCGTACTTTGCTTCGGAAAAAGCGTATTTCGCAGGATTAAAATATTGAGAATTTGCATCAGGTGATGTTGCCACCCCTGTTTCACCCATTCCTCCGTGACGTGAATCGGGAGTAATCATAAGAAAAGGTACGGCCGTAGCAATGGGATTATATTTTTCTTTTTGACCTGTCTGCAAAATTTGTCCAATGCCGGAGTGACTTAAAGAAACAAAAACAATTAATAAAAAAATCCCGGGATTGATTTTTTGGTTCATTAGGTTTAAATATTGAAAACTATGGATTAACTAAGTAATGAGAATAATATTGATGTCGTATTTTACATTCTTTTTTTGTTTAACAATAATATAGGCTAAATTTTACATGGACTCTCCTCGTATTAAGTCCGTATTCGGTTCGTACCAGGTTCGCCCCGGCTTTTTTAAAAAGAACTTACATAATATAATAAAATTCGTCAATCTAAAATACGACGTTATTTCATTTCATATACTTATGTATAAAGAATTAGTCAAAAATAATATTTTTTTACGTAATCATAAATTATTTTACATTGTTTCCATTTCATTAAAGATCGATAGATTACTTCTTATCGATCTTTAATTATATCTGTAATTTTGTAGTCACATGGAAATATTTGGTTTAATTTTGTAGTCTATTTTAATATCTTATGAACAGGAAAAATATAGCCATTGTCGCAGGGGGAGACTCTTCAGAATATGTCGTTTCGGTCAGAAGCGGAGCGAATGTTTTTAATTCTATAGACCGGGATTTGTTTAATCCCTTTCTTATCCGAATCCGTGGGAAGGAATGGATTGTGCTGGATGGCGAAAATAAAATTGCGAATGTTGATAAGAGTGATTTCTCTTTTGAGTTAAACAATGAAAGGGTTAAAGTTGATTTTGCCTATATTATTATTCATGGAACTCCGGGAGAGGATGGTATTTTGCAGGGCTATTTTGAGATGCTGGGCATCCCTTATTCATCCTGTGGAGTTCAGTCTTCTGCCCTGACATTCAATAAGTTTTTCTGTAATAACTATTTGAGAAGTTTCGGCATTCCCATTGCCAAATCTTTCAGATTAACCAATGGAGATAAATACGACTCAACTCAAATGATTGAACAACTGGGTCTGCCGCTTTTTGTCAAACCAAGCTCCGGAGGCTCCAGTTTTGGAGTTACTAAAGTAAAAAAGGCTGATGAATTGACTGAAGCAATCAATAAGGCCATGGATGAAAGTCCCGAAGTGATGGTGGAACAATTTATCAAAGGCAGGGAATTCTCCTGTGGTGTATTAAAAACCGGTGGAAAGAAACTTGTTTTTCCGGTTACCGAAGTAATCCCCAAAAATGAATTCTTTGATTACGAAGCAAAATATAAACCGGGTCAGACCGATGAAATAACGCCGGCAAAAATTTCAGATGAACTGACTTTTAAAGTTCAGTCACTTACTTCACAGATATACGATTTATGCAACTGCAGTGGTATTGTAAGAATTGATTATATTCTTAAAGACAACACCTTCTATTTTCTTGAAGTAAATACCACCCCGGGAATGACTGAAACAAGCTTTATACCTCAGCAGATCAGAGCAATGGGATTAAATCTCACAAATCTGCTTACCGATGTGATCGTCGAAAAGCTTAAAGTTTGAAAAGCAAAAGACTGAAGGCTTAAGGCTTAAGTATCAGTCCGGATTTGAAATTGCCTTTTAAATGAGCATCCGGTATGTCGCCTAACGTGTTTATAAACCGTGTCATTAAGTTGTCATTAATGGTCATTGTGCAGTAAAAAACGATCAAATGACCATAAATGACCACATTTGACAGCGATAAATCTCAATCAGGTAAGTTAACGGATATTCATTTAAATTTATTCCTCTAAATTTTAGATAAAACTTTCTGATACTGATTCTGATTATTACTTTTGATCAGGAGAATTTCTTTTTTATTTATTAGATATATGGCCGGCCAGACTAACAATTACCGTAAAGGAAATCAGGCAAAGCTTACGCTTGAGGAATTAAATGCTCAATATGGAAAGATTCCGCCTCAGGCTGTTGAAGTGGAAGAGGCCGTTCTTGGGGCTTTAATGCTTGAGAAAAGCACCTATATATTGGTGGCTGATATTCTCAGGCAGGAAAGCTTTTATAAAGAAGCACATCAGAAGATATTCAAAGTTATCCAGGATCTGGTTGCCAACGAAAAGCCTGTTGACCTGTTGATGGTCACCCAGGAATTGAAGAACCGCCAGGAATTGGATGAAGTCGGTGGTCCGGTTTACATTACCCAATTGACGGGCCGGGTGGCCTCGGCGGCCCATATTGAATTTCACGCAAGGATCATTGCGCAGAAATACATCCAGCGCGAATTGATCCGGATCTCCTCGGAGATTCAGGTCAAATCCTATGATGATTCGATGGAACTGGATGACCTGATCGATTACGCGGAATCCTCTCTTTTTAAGGTGACCGAAGGAAATATTTCCAAGGAATCACAGCCGATCAAGCCTCTTCTTCGTGAGGCCATTGAAAGGATTGAAGCCAATTCAAAGAAACCGGACGGATTGAGTGGGATTTCTTCCGGATTCTCAAAGCTTGATAAAATTACTTCAGGCTGGCAGGATACCGATTTGATTATCATCGCTGCCCGTCCAGCAATGGGTAAAACAGCCTTTGTTCTTTCTATGGCCAGGAACATGGCTGTCGTAAAGAAAGTTCCCGTAGCCATCTTTTCTCTGGAAATGTCCTCGGTTCAGCTGGTCAACCGTTTGATTGCATCTGAAACAGAGCTTGGTTCCGAAAAAATAAAAAGCGGAAAACTGGAAGATTGGGAATGGGAATTATTCAACCGCAGGATCAAAAACCTTGAAGAGGCTCCTCTTTATATTGATGATACTCCTGCACTTTCAATCTTTGAATTCAGGGCCAAATGCCGCCGTTTGAAGATGCAGTATGATATAGGAATTGTTGTCGTAGACTACCTGCAGCTGATGACTGCCGGCAGCGATCTGAAAGGTAACCGTGAGCAGGAAGTCAGTATGATCTCCCGAAATTTAAAGGCTATAGCCAAAGAGGTGGGGATCCCCATTGTCGCCCTTTCCCAGTTGAACCGTTCTGTCGAATCCCGCGAAGGACGTCGTCCACAGCTTTCTGACCTTCGTGAATCAGGTGCCATTGAACAGGATGCAGATATGGTTATGTTTATCCACCGGCCTGAATATTATGGTATTACTCAGGATGCAGATGGAAACTCGCTTATTGGAATGGCTGAATTAATTATAGCTAAACATCGTAACGGATCGGTTGGAGATGTTCAACTGGCATTCAAATCTCAGCTGGCCCGTTTCAGTGATGTAGAAGAAGTGTCCCTCGCAGGAATATCTGACGATTACGGCCATGTGAAAAAAGAAGCCATTTTCCGTTCCAAAATGAATGATGAAAACGGCTCAACGCTTCCTGATTTCAGTAATTCCGGTTTTGGAATTTCAGGTGACCATTTGCTGGATGGGTCGGCATTCTGATTGGTTTAACAGGTGATTTCTCTTTGTCAAATTTTGTCATTAATGGTCATTTGATCGTCATTAATTGTTTTTTACTGCACAATGACCATTAATGACAACTTAATGACACGGTCAATAAACGTCGGGCAACATAACGGATACTCATTTCTTTTTATAAGAACACTGGTCTGAACTTTGGTAAAAAGTTTATTTATCCTGCAGTTTATTGCGATATTTCAGGGCGCCTTCCGGACAATATTCCTGGAAATTTCGATAGGACGTCCGTTTAAAATGCATCTCCAGGCGGTATCAGGAATAACCATCCGGTATTTCATCCAGCGCTTTTAATGTTCTTCTTTAATCACTATTACTTTCTCCGAATCCGGGGGATTTTTTTTAAACATTCAGGAGATTCTGTTATCTTTAGGTTTTATAAAAATAATTATTATCAGAATGCGTTACGTGGAGATTAATATCCTGAACACTGGTGAGATACATGAATTTCCGATTGGTACCACACTCAGTGAAATTGCAAAAGAAATGAACATAGGCCTTGTCAATCCTATTTTAGGCGCTTATGTGAACAATCGCGTGAAGCCTCTGGATTATGAAATTGTGAAACCGAGGCAGATCCGTTTTTTTGATTACTCCTGTCGTGACGGTCAGCGCATGTACATACGCACATTGTCTTTCGTATTATATTCCGCTATACGAAATCTTTGGCCTGAAGCCAGTCTTAAAATCGATCATGCCATTTCCAGAGGTTATTATTGTGAGATAGAGGGAATGAAAAAAGGTTTTACTGATGATGATCTCTGGCAATTGAAGGAGGAGATGCATTCCATTATCAATAAAGATCTTCCCGTGGAAAGGAAAATCGTCTTCTCAGAAACCGCTGTCGGACTTTATGAAAAGGAGGATCTGTTGTCTAAAGCTGAACTCTTTAGAGAATATGGGCGCTTGTACGCTCCCATCTGCAGCCTTAATGGTCATGTTAATTTCTTCTATGGACATATGCTTGTTTCATCGGGATGCATTACCAATTTCGGAATTGAAAGATATTATGAGGGGTTACTGCTCCGGTTTCCTGTCCCTGTCAATATGAAGGAACTGGAGCCTGCTGTAGGACAGGATAAACTTTTTGGCATCTTCAGGGAACACAAAAACTGGGCAGAAATTCTTGGGGTAAAGGATATAGCTCAATTAAACGCTATTACCCGTTCAAAACAGTATGGTAATATCATAAAAATATCAGAAGCCCTGCATGAGAAGAAAATTGTGGATATTACAGCAAGAATATCGGAAAAGAGAGATAAAATAAATATCATTCTCATCGCTGGCCCTTCAAGCTCCGGGAAAACGACTTTTAGCAGGAGACTTGCCATTCAATTAGCAGTAGTTGGATTACACAGCATTCAAATATCTGTTGATGATTTCTTTAAGAATCGGCAGTTTACCCCTGTCGACGAAAACGGTGAATATGATTTCGAATCCCTTGAGGCCATTGATGTGCCTTATTTTAACGAATTCCTGATAAAGCTCATGCAGGGAGAAGAAGTATTTCTTCCCCGATTTGATTTTCACCTTGGAACGAGGATTATAACAGAGAAGAAAATCAGGATGCAAAAGGATAACATTCTCATCATTGAAGGGATTCATGGATTAAATCCTGCCTTGACGCCCCTTATCGATCCTGAAAAGACATTTCGTATTTTCGTTTCTGCCCTGACACAGATATCCATAGATGAACATACTTATATTCCAACCACTGACAACAGATTGCTCAGGCGTATTGTCCGCGATAGTAAATACAGGGGCTATGATGCCCGGACAACTATTCAGCGCTGGCCAAGCGTACGGAGGGGAGAGGAAAAACATATTTTCACCTACCAGGAAAATGCCGACGTCATGTTCAACTCCGCATTGATTTATGAACTGGCCGTTCTGAAAAAATACGTTGATCAGCTTTTGAAACAGGTAAAGGAAAACGTTCCTGAATATGCTGAAGCGGTCCGGCTGTTGATTTTTATTTCTTATTTTGATTCCATCCCAGAAGAAGAAATTCCTCCGACTTCTGTACTGCGTGAATTTCTTGGCGGAAGTAGTTTTGACTATTAGGGGGAAGGCTTTCGGCTTTAGGAAGCTTTGCCTCTGATTCGTAATTATATTTTCAGGTCACAAAGTTATTCTCAAAGTAACACAAAGACTTGGTGAAATCTTTGTGTCTGACTTTGTGTTACATTGTGAGTTATTTTTCCGGCTCTCAAAGGCTTTAGACTTTAGGCTTAAGGCCGAGGGTCGCTTGACTTCTAATCGTAATTCGATTAGTTAAGATATTGATCATTAATCATTAACCTTTTTCCCCTTTTTACGTTCAAAGTAGTATTACGGACTTATAAATAGTATACTATGGAAACTACAAGAACGCTGAGTTTCACGTTACCGAAACTCAAATATGATTATTCCGCTCTGGAGCCTTTTATTGACACCAAAACAATGGAAATACATTATACCAAACATCATGCTGCCTATGCCAATAATCTGAATGCAGCCATTGAAGGTGAAAATTTTGAGGCGAATACTATTGAAGATTTCCTCAGGAGAATTTCCCAGCATAATGTTGCCATAAGGAATAACGGTGGAGGATATTACAATCACAATCTCTTATGGGAGATCATGACTCCTAATAAAGGCCTGGAGCCAAAGGGAAAACTCCTTGATGCGATCGACTCCTCCTTTGGATCGGTTAAGGATTTCAAGGATGCTTTTACCAAAGCTGCGATGGGGAGATTCGGATCCGGCTGGGCCTGGCTTGTCAAGCGAGGCAATACACTAATGGTAAGTTCTACACCCAATCAGGATAATCCATTGATGGATGTGGCCGAGATTCAGGGCATCCCAATTTTGGGCATCGACGTCTGGGAACATGCCTATTATTTAAAATATCAAAACCGGAGGGCCGAATACATTGAAGCTTTCTGGCAAGTCATCAACTGGGACGAGGTGGAAAGACGCTTTAATATGTAGAGACGCGATTTATCGCGTCTCTACAGTCTTGATATTTTCAAATTGCGTTATTGTATGAAGATGATCAGGCATATTCAAAAATGGATCGCATTGCATTTTGAAAAAGGGTAAAGGTTAAAATAGGAAAAGTAGGGAGTAGTAAAGTAGGGAAATAATATGTTTAAAATAATTGAATAATCAATACGCCCGGCCTTTAATTCCTTCAATATAGTTGATAAAAGATGTATTTACTACTTTATTTCCGCCCGGAGTAGGATAATCGCCGGTAAAATACCAGTCTCCCAAATCATTGGGACAGGCCAGGTGAAGATTTTCCACTGTCTGATACACGATCTGAACTTCCGCTGTACAATCCTCCGGTTTTAATAAAACTCCAATCTTTGCCGAAATTTCATCATCCGTGAAAGGGCGGTATATTTCCTTTACGTAATTGATAATCTCTTCTTTTGGAAGGTATTGCTGTTCTTTGCATTTACGGTAAACTTCGTCAATGATAAAGGACTTCCCGGTTTCGTTCAGAAGAGTTATTGCAGCTTCGAAAGCAGTAAATTTACTTAGGATAGCCATGTCAATACCATAGCAATCCGGATATCTGATCTGGGGAGCCGAGGAGACTATAATTATCTTCTTCGGATGTAACCGGTCCAGAATTTTTATAATGCTTTGTTTAAGGGTAGTGCCTCGTACGATGGAATCGTCAATTACGACCAAAGTATCTTTATGATTGACAACTATCCCGTAAGTTACATCATACACATGGCCTACAAGATCATCCCGGCTGGAGTCGTCCGCAATAAAAGTGCGGAGTTTTACGTCCTTTATGGCGATTTTTTCCATCCTGGGCTGAACAGAAATAATCTCTGCTATTTGCTCCTCGGTCATATTGGGGCCAAGGGCATGAATTTTTGCTTTCTTAATGTTGAGCAGATTTTCCCTGATTCCTTCCATCATTCCGAGAAAAGCAGTCTCGGCAGTGTTTGGGATATAGGAGAAAACGGTATTTTTTAGGTCATTATTTATCACATTAAGAATCGTAGGTGCAAGTAAATGTCCTAATTTCTTCCTTTCCAAATAGATATCACGGTCAGAGCCTCTGGAGAAATATATTCTTTCAAAGGAACATGATTTCCTGGTCTGCGGAATTCTAATCAATTGTTCATTTACTGTTCCGTCGACCTTCATAATGAGAGCATTCCCGGGTTTGATTTCGTTGACCTCCTTCCAGCTGATATTCATCACAGTCTGGATAACAGGACGCTCAGAGGCTACCACTACAATTTCATCATCAGCATAATAGAATGCTGGCCGGATACCCCAGGGATCGCGCATGACAAAAGCATCCCCATGTCCCAGAATCCCGGAAATAGTATATCCTCCATCAAAATCACGGCTGGATCTTTCAAGGATTTTTCTGATGTCAATATTTTTTTCGATCAGATGGGAAATTTTCTTATTGCTGTGGCCTTCATTTTTATATTGCCGGAAAAGAAGTTCATTTTCCTCATCAATGAAATGGCCTATTTTTTCAAGTATTGTTACCGTGTCGTTATAACCTTTTGGATGCTGACCAAGTCCAACAAGAAGATCAAATAACTCATCAACGTTGGTAAGATTAAAATTGCCTGCAAGAACAAGGTTCCGCGAACGCCAGTTGTTCAGGCGCATGACCGGGTGGGTGAATTCAATACTGTTTCGGCCGTAAGTGCCATAACGTAAATGTCCCAGGTAAACCTCTCCCGCAAAAGGAAGATTGTCTTTTGCCCACACAGGGTCATGATAGGATTGGGGATAAAGTTCGGCTGCTTTATTAAATTCACTGTAAATATTGCCGAATATGTCTTTAATAGGGTTAGGGTCAATGGATCGGTGACGGAAGATATATTCTTTGCCGGGTTTCATGTCAATTTTTACACTGACAGCCCCTGCTCCGTCCTGTCCACGGTTATGCTGCTTCTCCATCAGGAGGTAAAGCTTATTAACCCCGTATTGCCATGTTCCGTATTTTAACTGATAATACTCGAGCGGTTTGAGTAATCTTATCATGGCAACTCCACATTCATGCTTTATTTGATCGCTCATTCTATTTTAGACTTTAGACTTTAGACTTAAGGCTGTGGGGCTGTGGCTTCCTTAAGCCTTAAGCCTTAAGCCTTTTATAACATTTATTTTGTCTCGGTTAAATCCGGAAATGCTATTTCATCCATCACGATGAAAGAATTGGGATATTGATTAATCAGTGATTTCTGCATTTTCAATGCCTCGCTTTTTGTTCTGAAATCTCCTACCATAACTTTGAAATCCGGAGATTTGAAAATAAGGTATGCTTTTACACCGGGATTTGAAGATAAAAACTCAGTTCTGACTTTCATTGCTTCAGCATGGGCTTTTGTACCTGAACCAAAGAATATCTGAAGACGATAACCGGTGGTGGCATTATTTTTTTTATTCTGTTCTACATGTTGTTTAAGGAGCTCTTTTAACCGGGGTTCGCTTTTTATATCCAGTTTATCCCAGATCTTTAAAGTGTCATTATTTTGGAAAATCTTATGGCCGGATGTGAAAATACTTCCTTCAGAAATTTCGGTGAACAATGTTAATGCCAAGATCAGAACAAATATCCCTTTCATATTCCGGTAAAATTCAGAGTGCAAAGATATATAAAAACAAGAGCTGTTATAATTATTGTTTCAGGGTTTCAAAGTTTCAAATTGTTTCAATGTTTCAACTACCTGAAACATTGAAACATTGCAACACTGAAACTTTGTAATAACTTTGTCTCCTGATTAAATGATTGTTTTGGAGGCTTTGAAATTTTCAAACCTGAAACATTGTGTAAAAGGAAGACATTGAAATGAAATTATATATAGAAACTTACGGATGCCAGATGAATGTTGCTGACAGCGAAGTGGTAGCTGCTGTAATGGGAGAAAGAGGTTATACCCTGACCGAACATTATGGTGACGCTGATGCAATTTTTATTAATACCTGTTCTATTCGTGATAATGCCGAAAAGAGAATCTGGGGAAGGCTCGATTTATTTAGAAGCATTAAAAGAAAACGTCCCGGATTATTGGTCGGATTGATTGGCTGCATGGCCGAGCGTCTGGGGGAAGAACTGCTTGAAAAGAAATCGGTGGATCTGATCGCAGGTCCTGATGCCTATCGTGATCTTCCATTTCTTATAGACAAAGCTAAAGCCGGCAAGGAAGCGATCAATATCAATCTGACAATCGATGAAACCTATGATTCCATTATTCCAAAAAGAATCGGTGAAGATAAAATATCCGGTTTTGTTTCCATTACCCGCGGATGCAATAATTTCTGCACCTATTGTATCGTACCCTATACGCGAGGAAGAGAACGAAGCCGCGATCCTAAAGATATCATTAATGAAGTAAGGGATTTGCTGAAATCAGGTTACCGGGAAGTAACGCTTCTGGGGCAAAATGTAAATTCATACAAATGGCATCCGGAGAGTGAGCGGAAACCCGTGCGATTCCCCGATTTGCTGGAGATGGTAGCTGAAATATCCACTTCTTTGCGGGTAAGATTCACAACTTCGCATCCTAAAGATCTTTCGGATCATCTGCTGAAGGCCATGTTAAAACATCCCAATATCTGCCGCCACATCCATTTACCGGTTCAATCCGGCAGTTCAAGGATATTGAAAAAAATGAACCGGAAATATGATCGGAACTGGTATCTCGAAAGAATAAATTCTATCCGGGCAATCATTCCTGAATGCGGTATTACAACCGATCTTTTCTGCGGTTTCAGTACAGAAACAGAAGAAGATCACCTGGAAACTCTGTCTCTTATGGAACAGGCGCAGTTTGATTCTTCCTTTATGTTCAAATTCTCCATGAGGCCAGGCACATACGCTCACCAGCACTTTGAAGATGATGTGCCTGAAGAAATCAAAACGCGCAGACTGGAAGAGATTATTGCCCTTCAGAATAAACTTTCAATGGAAAGCAACAGACGTGATATTGGTAAAGAATTTGAAGTACTGGTAGAGGGAGTTTCTAAAAAGAAAAAGAGTGAATACTTCGGACGGAGTTCACAAAATAAGATGGTAGTCTTCCCAAAGCAGGATGTCCGTTTTGGGGATTATGTGAGAGTAAAAATTAATGATTGTACACAAACAACTCTGATCGGGGAAATAGTTTAAAGAGAGATGAGTGATGAGATATTAGATATTAGATATTAGATATGAGAGACTGTTTAAATTTAGTTTTTTTTGGATTTTAAGTAGTTCAACCCCTTCGGGGTTGAGGTCTTATATGTCACATTTTCCGTGGGTTACCCCCACGGTTATTCATATTAAACCCTTTCAGGGTATAAAGCAAATTTAAGTCCGAAGGACTTGAATATGAATAACCTCCGGTGTAACCGGAGGCACTGAAATACATACAATACAGAACCCCGAAGTGGGTTCAACTTTGTTAAAAAGAAATTTAAACAGTTTCTGAGTTACCTTTCTAATATATAATTGATCTCATCTCTCATCTCTCTTCATTCACAGTTGAATTACAGAATGGCTGACAAAAGAACAATAGAACTACTTTCCCCCGCAAGAAATCTGGAGTGCGGGTTGGCGGCAATTTCTCATGGCGCTGATGCGGTTTATATTGGCGGTCCAAAATTCGGAGCGAGGGAAGCTGTTGGAAATTCCATAGGAGATATTGAGAAATTATCGTCTGAGGCACATCTTTTTGGCGCTAAAGTTTATGTGGCTCTGAATACTATTCTTTATGATGAAGAACTTGAACCCGCCCGGCAGATAATTCAACAGATTTACGATGCAGGTGCCGATGCCCTTATTATTCAGGACATGGGGATTCTTGAAATGGATTTACCTCCTATCCCTTTGCATGCAAGTACTCAGGTTCATAATTATTCTTCTTCGAAAATAGAATTTTTAGAAAAAACAGGATTTATACGTGCGGTTCTTGCCAGGGAGCTGACTCTTGAGCAAATCAGGGAAATAAAAAGCAGGACTTCTATTGCACTGGAGTTTTTTGTCCACGGGTCTTTATGCGTGAGCATGAGCGGCCAGTGTTATCTAAGTCATGCTATCGGAAGACGAAGCGCTAACAGGGGAGCATGTGCCCAGCCCTGCCGTAAAAAATATTCCCTGACAGATTCAGAAGGGAATATTCTGATGAAGGATAAATATCTTTTATCCTTAAAAGATCTCGATCATTCTGCCTCTATTGGGGAGTTGGCTGAAGCTGGAATATCTTCTTTTAAGATCGAAGGCAGATTGAAAGATGCGGATTATGTGAAGAACATAACTTCCTTTTACCGTAAGAAAATAGATTCTTTTCTTGAAGAGAAAACTGAATTTAAAGCTGCATCCCTGGGGAAAACATACATTGATTTCGATCCTGATCCTAAAAAGTCTTTTAACAGAGGAGCTACAGATTATTTTCTATATGGCCGGTCGAAAAATATGGTTTCTTTCGATACCCCTAAATCTTTGGGAGAAAAGATTGGTACGGTTACTGCGGTACACAATGATATAAATTCACGAAGGCACGACCCTGCGGCATCGCGGTTATATGACGACTTGAAAGAAGTATTCTTTGAAATAGATTCAACTATTCCATTATCAAATAATGATGGACTGGTTTTTATTCAGGAAAATGGTGAAAGTTCAGGAATAAAAATAAACCGGGCAGAAGGCAAAAGAATATTTCCAGATAAAATGAACGGTATTTATCCAGGTGCTTTGGTCTTCCGTAATTGCGATCATAATTTCAGACAAAAGATGAAATCCGATCATTCAGTACGAAAAATAAAAATTGAAATTTTTCTTAAAGAATCAACGGATGGATTTTCCATTTCTGTCCGCGATGAAGCTGGCCTTGAATTATCACGTGAATACAAAATCCAAAAGCAAGCTGCACGAGAGATAGAAAAATCAAAGGAACTTATTAAAAAGCAGCTAAGTAAATCAGGGGAAACGGTATTTGAAATTGTAAACGTAGTAACTGATGGGTGTGAGCAATATTTCTTTCAAACTTCGATGCTTAACCTGATGCGGCGCGAACTGCTTGAACAATTGACCGTTCTTCGTATGCAGAAACCTCATTTCATCAGCACGAGAGAATCCAATTCATTCCAGTTTCCTCTTAAGGAAATGGAATATCAAACTAACGTGAGCAATTTCCTGGCCAGGCGTTTCTACGTTCGTCATGGTATACCCAATCCCGGAATAGCCTTTGAGAAACAGGACAACATTCATGAACAGATTGTGATGACTACGAAACACTGCCTGAAATATCAGTTGGGTTATTGCGTGAAACATGAAAATTCCTGTAGCCCTCCTCTTCGTGAACCTCTTTATCTTGTAAATGAATCGGATAAGTTAAGATTGAAATTTGATTGTTCGAATTGCCGGATGAACGTTATTTATTAGAACAAGTCAGACTAAACAGTTGATATTTTTATAATTACCCTGGTTTCATGCAAATCGTTTATCGCTGGATTTTTATTTAAGTATTGAGAATAAATTGAGGTCGTATTTTACGATCTTTTTGTTACTTAACAATAATGTAGCTAAATTTCACATAGACTCTCCTCGTATTAAGTCCGTATTAAATCCGTATTCGGTTCGTACCAGGTTCGCCCCGGCTTTTTTTAAAGAGAACTTACATAATATAAGGGAATGGAATTTATTCTTAAAATAAAATTCATCAATCTAAAATACGACGTTATTTCATATACTTAATCAAAGGTATAAAATCATTAAATAAGAGCCCTAACGTTGCGAATTATGAAACCAATAAAGTAAATTTTCGTTATTTTGCATTTTTGAATTAAATCCCGCGCAGTGAATGTACAACTTTTAAAAATGATCGCTGAGGGTGAACATCAGCAGCAGGATTTTAAGTATTGCATTAATGATTCAAGGAAAATTGCCATTTCACTGGTGGCTTTTGCCAATACCGATGGTGGACGACTTTTACTGGGAATACGGGACAATGGTTCGATTGCTGGGGTCAGCTCTGAAGAGGAATATTACATGGCCGAAGCTGCTGCCAAGCTTTACAGTAAACCACCTGTTCCTTTCCGGTTTCATGTCTGGAAGGCTGAAGGGAAGAGCGTTCTTGAAATAAATATTCAAAAAAGTGAAGATCGCCCGCATATGGCTCAGGAAAATAACGGCAAATGGCTTGCTTATATCCGGGTTGGCGATCAGAATATTCTTGCACCCAAAATACTTCTGGATGTCTGGAGGCAACAGAAAAATCCGCAAGGAGTTCATATCCGCTTTACAGAAGAAGAACAGCGGATTCTTTCTTCAATGGATTCAGAAGAAAAGATTGGTTTGGCACAGTTGGCTAAAAGATCCAAATTGTCTAAGTGGAAACTTGGCAAGTTGGTGGTCAAATTAATTGCAGTGGGTGTAGTAGTAATGGAAAATACAGAAAACGGACCACTTTTTTATTTAAACGAAGAGGATGTAACAGGAAATAAGTTTTAAAATATCTAATCACTAATTATGGAAATCTTTTTGTCTGCGGAAACCTGGCTTGCACTTTTTACTCTTACTTCACTTGAAATCGTGTTGGGAGTGGATAATGTCATATTCATTTCCATTGTTACCAATAAATTACATCGTGACCAGCAGAAGTTTGCAAGGAGAATAGGATTAGCTATTGCCATGGTGTTCAGGGTGGCATTGTTAATTGTGATCTCCTGGCTGACACAGAAAATGACAACCCCTCTGTTCTCTGTGGGAGAATTAACTTTCAGTATCCGGGAACTTATTTTTATTGCAGGAGGATTGTTTCTGTTAGCAAAAAGCACCTCGGAGATCCATTCCAAAATGGAAATACACGAAGATAAGTCACAACAAAAGACCATTAAAAATAATCTGATCAGCGTGATTGTTCAAATCATTATACTGGATATTGTATTTTCTTTTGATTCAATATTAACAGCTGTGGGAATGACTAATCATCTTTCGTTGATGATCATTGCAGTTGTTGCTTCTCTTTTCATTATGATGTTCTTTGCCGAAAAAATCAGTCATTTTATCTCCAAACATCCCACATTGGAAATACTGGCCCTCTCATTCCTGATCCTGATTGGATTTATGCTTGTTCTGGAAGGAGTCCATATTGAAGTGCCCAAAGCTTATATTTATTTTGCAGTCTTCTTTTCCCTCATGGTCGAAGTAGTCAATATGAAGGTTAGGAAAAAACATTCAGAAGCTGAGCAAAACAAGACTTTGAATAATTAATATAACAACTTTTTATATTTGAAAAGATTAATTGATATCTTTGGCGCCGCTAAGATTTTTACTTTATGAAAAAATTTCGTTTCTCCTTTATTCAGCTTCTAATAGTTATTTGCTTAACGGCAGGACAAAATAATTGGGTTTCAGGTCAGGAACTTTCTAAGACTCCTGACAGTAAAACAAGAAATGAGACCTATCCCGGTGGTGATTTCTACAAGGTACAGCATTACGACCAGCCAAAAACAAAGAGACATCCTAAAAATATCATCCTGATGATCGGTGACGGTATGGGGTTGGCCCATGCCTATTCAGCAATGACGGCCAATGGCGGCCATCTTTTTCTCGAAAATTTCCATTTTTGCGGCTTTTCAAAAACATATTCGGCTGACCGGTATGTGACTGATTCAGCTGCCGGTGGCACTGCTCTGGCTTGCGGCACCAAAACTTACAATGGCGCCATAGGTGTTGATCCCGAGAAAAAACCTGTGGAAAATATTCGTGAAAAAGCTGAAAAGAAAGGATTAAAAACAGGATTGGTTGCTACGACTCTGATAACGGATGCCACTCCTGCTGTCTTTGTTGCTCATGTAGCTTCCAGGAGCAGTCGCGAGGATATTGCAGCCGATTTTCTTAAAACCAATATCGATGTTTTTATCGGAGGAGGTGCAACGAACTTTGAAGTTCGGAAGGATGGAAGAAATTTATCCAAAGAGCTTAGAGATAAAGGATACCAGGTATTGTATAGTATTGATGAAATAAAAAATGTAAAATCAGGTAAACTCGCAGGTCTTACTGCGCCCGGAGAGAACCCTATCATGCCGCAACGCGGAGAAATGCTTGTCCCTTCAACAGAAACAGCAATAAACCTGCTTTCACAAAGTAAAAATGGATTCTTTTTAATGGTGGAAGGATCTGAAATAGATCATCTTGCGCATCAGAATAATGCATCAGGCGTGGTGATGGAAACTCTCGATTTTGATAAAGCCATTGGAGCTGCACTGAAGTTTGCGGCCAATGATAAAGAAACTCTTGTGATTGTAACGGCTGACCATGAAACAGGTGGTATGACTTTAATCGATGGAGATTATAAAACAGGAAAAGTAAATGCAAAATTTACCTCCGGGGGTCATACCGGTGTTGTAGTTCCTGTATATGCTTTCGGACCCGGAGCCGATCAGTTTACCGGATTTATGGAAAATACGGATATTCCAAAGAAGATGATTAAGTTATTGGGACTTAATTAAGCCATTCGTCATTTAGCTCGCGATAGTTTTTATTTGGTAACGATTACTTCCAAATGGACATTAATGGCGGCATAGCTAATGACCATTAACGCATATCCTCAATTACGGATGACAATAAATGCAAATCCAATGACTGTCAATAACAGTACAGCAAATGACATCCCTTAATTTCAATGATTTTCAATGACAGCGAAGCGACTGCACAATTCCAGCACAGTCGGTGAATTACCTATCTTCCCGGATTTACGTATTGTCCTCCCGCAGGATATTGCGTATTGTCTTCGTTTTTGACACCCGGATGTTTAGCTCCACCTATTTTTACAGGCTTAGGCAGAGTCTTTGTTTTAAAAATCGGGAAACGGTAGGAAGCAGTAAAAGTGAAGGCAAAGGGAATCTCTCCGGTAGTTTTACCTAATCCTGGTATAATATATGGTTTTATATTCGGATCATTGGTTTGAAGGAATGGAAATTTTCCTCTGAAAGTCCATCCCAGGAAGAAATTATGAAATAATTCTCCTTTCATTCCAAACACCAGTTCAGCCCAATGAGCGCTCATGGGGCGACGTGGCAAAGAACTGTTGATTCCTCCCCAGTAATTGGTATAATAGATATTATTAGCTTCCTGATTAAATTGACTGTATCCATATCTTATTCCCAGGAACAGAAGATCATGGTCTTTAAGGGATTCAAATTTGGCAATATTCAGGTCTACTCCCAGTCTGCCGTATATTCCGTTACTTAAATAGTGAAAAGCTTGTTCCTTGTCATCAAACCATTCCATTCCAATCTCCACGGTAGGAAACCAGTTTCCTTTGTATGGATAATCACCCTGGATTTCCCATCCATGGCGGCTTCCGCTTTGGAAGGCCGGCAGAAGGAAGCGAGACAAATCGAAACCTATCCGTGGACCCTCATACCGCCATTGCTGCTCTTGAGCAGAGATCCCGGATGAACTAATGAAAAGAAGAGTTAAAATAAATAATAGTGTTTTGAGCATTACTATTTTTTTGGATTGATTTGGTATTCACTATTGGATCTAAAATCCTGACCGAATCTATTCCTCTCGAGAAGGAGCTGCCATTGACGTTGTACCAAGGTGCAAATCCGCAGCTTTCAGAAATAAACTGCATTGTCATGACATGATGAAAATAGATCGTATCTCTCACATTACCGATCATAAAGACAAATCCGGTCGAATCAGCATCCAGAGAAAGCGGCAGAGTGAATCTTTTGCTCTGTGATGAAAGCGTGTCATTGACTAAAGTATCACCAATTGCAGTTCTGTTAACACCATGAATGATCAATGTGTGGTATACACTGAAATCACTGCTCTTGAGTGATACAACTATCTGAGTATTTACAGATTCATAACATCGGTTCTGTTCATCACATCCGGCAAGAATCATTAAACAGACAGTTATTAGTGATAACAGATATTTCATTGTTGTATTTACAGATTATTCGTTTCAAGGAAAATATTCAAGTATCCTATCCTCACAAAGATAAACAAAATGGTAAAAATGATTCTGCACTTAAACAAAGTTATCGTTACGATCTCAATTTCATAATGATTATCTTTGATTAGAGAAATTACAAAATCTATATTTCGTAAAAAACAGATTATGCGCACTGCTTCATTGCTCGTTTTCATTGGAATTGTTTTTTTTATTTACTTTTCAGTAAATATCTATTTATATATCAGAGGCCTTCAATCAATTGCCTTACTTCCGGGTTTCAGGAAAGGGTACATTATTTCTTTCTGGCTCATTGTTTCCAGTTTTATTATCGGAGAAGTTCTTGAACACTCTCATCCCTCGGTAATCAGTGAATGGATCTACCGTGTAGGAGCTTTCTGGCTCGCTTTCATGCTTTATTTGTTCCTTGTAATCCTTTTCCTTGATATAGTCCGTTTAATTGATCATTTTTTTCATTTTCTGCCACTATTTTCGCCCAGGCAAAAGTCATTAACAGGACTGATTGTTTTGGGTGCTGTTTCCGTTATTGTTGTGGCAGGTCATTTGAATGCTCTCTCGACAAGAATTAAGGAGATTAATCTGGAGATTCCCAAAAGTGTGGAAGGTGAACAGAAAATGAAAGTTTTAATGGTTTCTGACATACACCTTGGGGCCCTGATAGGCGATCATCTTGAGAAACGGCTGGTCGAAATTATTAAGAAGAGAAAGCCCGATCTGGTGGTCCTGTGCGGGGATCTGGTGGATGGAGATATTGGTGAGGTGTTGCGCAAAAATCTTGGCCGTCATATTCAGGAAATCAATACTCCTCTTGGGGTTTATGCAATTCCGGGGAATCACGAATACATTGGTGGGATCAATCGAACTTTGCCTTACCTGAGGAGCATCCACATCAACGTTTTACGTGATCAGGTAATCGTACTTCAAAACGGAGTTCAGCTTGTCGGGCGTGATGACCGAGACCGCCGCAGAATAGTAGACGGAGAAAGGAAAACGCTGGCCCAGTTAATGAAAGAAGTAGATAAAACATTTCCTGTCATTGTTCTGAATCATCAGCCTTTCAATCTGGAAGAAGCCGAAAAGGAAGGAGTGGATCTGCATCTTTCCGGCCATACTCATCATGGACAGCTCTGGCCTCTCAACTACATGACAGAAGCCATTTTTGAAAAAAGCTGGGGATTTTTAAAGAGAGGTAATTCCAATTTTTACGTTTCCTCCGGATTTGGAACCTGGGGACCTCCGGTCCGGATCGGCAATACCCCTGAGGTGATTATTTTTAACCTGACTTTTAAAGGAGAGGAATTCTAGAGTTTTATCTTGCCACTGCCTAACAGTTCTGAATATTTTTTCAGTACATACATAGTGGTAAATTATATATTATCTTTGCTTCTGTTGCCCATGTTCAATCTTAATTCAATTCTTAAATGAATAAGCTATCTAACAGCCTGTTTTTCATTCTTACTCTTTTTTATGGATGTAATATTGTACACAAAGATCAGTCAACTTTTAATCCGGAGAAGCCAGCTATAGTTTCAGGAAGAATTCTTAACAGGAACACTTACCCGAATATTAAAGAGATCAAATTAACCATTAATGATTTTAAAGGCAATGAATCTGTCTATAAATCAGAACTTGATTCAACCGGTGAGTTTAAATTTAAAATATACCCTAAAACAAAAAGAGAAATCAGTCTTTTCCCTATTGAAGATGTCATTGTTGTTAGTCCAGGAGACAGTCTATATATTCTAAAAGATTTTAAAGATGTCGGAAATACTAAATTTTCAGGTGACCGGAAAGATCTGAATAACTTGGTTACGAAGTTCAGGGGGTCTTTAGTATCGTATAGATCGGGTTTTTCTCTTGCTCCTCAGAAGTTCAGGGAATATTGCAAAGAAGTGAAACAAACGAATTATCAAAAGCTTAAAGATTTTCAAAAGAGCGAATCGGTAAATGATGAATTCGATGACTGGGCCGTTAAGCAAATTGAGTTGGATTATTATAGTGAACTGTTGGATTTTTCTTTTCAACATTATGCAAGAACAAAAGAAAAAATTGAGGTTAAGGACCAATATTGTAATTTTTTCAATGAACTTGCCCAATTTATTGATAACTCCCTCATTAAGTCTGAATATTATCGTATCAGTGATCAGATTACTAACTATCAGATGTTGTCGTATTATGAGAAACATAAAGAACAACTAAAAGGGGCAAGTAAGAACGAGGTACTATTCGATTATCTGCCACTGATTAAAAATTCATTTTCCTTTTCCAAAAATGATTTTTTAAACCAGTTCGTTCTATATAGTTTTATTAATTCATCACTGGAGGCTAATGCTACTGATGTTGTTGATCAATACAATAAAGAAATTAATTTAAGAATAAAAGATCCCTTCTTAAAATCTTCTATGGATGACCAATACAACAAAGTCAAAAACTTTTTACAAAATCCGCAGCAATTATCTGCTTCATTGTTGGGGTCCTCTGATAATGAAATAAAAGTTATTTCTTTAAAATCAAAGGATCAGGAAAATCCCTTGAAGGCCATCATCGACAAGTTTCCAAATAAAGCGATTTATATTGATTTTTGGGCGACATGGTGCTCTCCCTGTATTCATAATATGCGGTACTCAAAAGAATTAGAGAAGAAGTACTCAGGAAAAGATGTTGAATTTGTTTATGTTTGTATGAAAAGCAGGAAAGAGGATTGGGAGAAGAAAGTCACAGAGCTGAATCTCACCGGCAATCATTATCTAATGACAGAAGATGAATCCAGGATTACCAGGAAGAAGTTAGGATATTTCGGATTCCCCTATTATCTGCTAATTAATAAAAAAGGTACAATTGTCGATTATGGCAATCATTTAGTTCCTCAGAATTTGGATGTAAAACTGAAAATTGAGAAGTTAATCAAGGAGTAGGACAATCGTTAAATTATATTATTTAGATAAAGACTCAATTATCGAAACATAATTCGACAATACCATATTGGCTTTTTCTTCCTGGAGATTTTTGTCATAATGCCCTATAACTTTCACATTGTATTGGGAAAGAATCTTTGGGGGAAGAATAATGAGAGGTTGTTCATGGGAAAGGAAGACGAAGGGAGGTTTGACAGGAAGGTTAGCATTTTTTAACGGATCCCAGGATTTGATTTCATGTCCGCTGCTCCAGATCACTTCAATAAACTTTCCCGGAATCTCTCCATTGAAAAAAAAAGGGAGTTCATTTAAATCACTCCGGTGCCTCAATTCATGATAAGAATGATAGGCAGGATTGGATTGAATGACTTTTGATAAGACGGGCATTAATAACAGTCCTGTAACCATCATCAAACCGGTCATTCCTCCCCAGATGAGAAATGGTTTCTTTTTGACTGCAGATTTGATAAAAAAGAAAGCAAATAGCAGAAACATCAGGGTTAAAGCAATCAGTACCCCTTTGCCATTTTCTTCTTTCCCCTGTGAGAGAAAGAATAGTCCATTAGGAATGATTAAACATATCAGGGATATAAAAGCAGCATTGAATCTCAGGAGGAAAATATCAGACCGGGTCTCCGATTTTTTTCCCAGCACAATGATCAGATACCTGAACCAGGATGCAGTAAGAATGGCAAGAGGGAGCATCACAGGAAGGAGATATCTTTCTTTTTTTTCCGGAAATAATGACAACAGGAGAACGGAAAATAAAATCCAGCCGGCGATCAATTTATAGTTAATGACCGTATTAATTCTTTTTTGTGCATATGGAATAGCCAGGGCTATGACCGCCACAATAGTCCATATTCCTGATTGGACCGGGAAACTCCAGTAATGATAAAAAGGACGGGTATTCCGGTTTAACCATGCTGAGGATTCCTTTTGGGTCACAAAAGAAAAGTAGTCAGGATTTGAATAGTAAGTATATACCGGCCACCAAAGTCCAATTATCAAGGCAACAAGAACCATAATTAATAACCGTGTTCTGTTAACTGAACTGATTTTCCATCCATAAGCAAATCCACGGGCAAGGAGATAAGGGAGCAAAAGGGAATAAAAAGCCACCGGTCCTTTACTTAAAGCTGATAGCCCCATTAAGATTCCGGCCCCGATATAACCACCAGGAGAGCCTGTTTTATTCTTTAATGATTTATGAATGAGCCATATGGCGCCAATCATAAAGCTATGACAGAAAATGTCCCAGCTGATGTCTCTGGCCATGAAAAGAATATAGAATGAACCTGCGGCAGTTCCCGCTGCTAAAAAGGCAAGTTCTTCATCGCCGGATAATTCTTCGGTCAATTTAAGAAGAAAGAAAATCAAAAGCATTCCAGCCAAAATAGCAGGAAGCCTCAGCAGAGCCATATTATCCTGCCCAAAAACAGCCATTCCAATAGCCGTAATCCAGGTCGGCAGTGGAGGTTTTTCAAGTCGGAGTTCACCATTCATCGTGGGATGAAGCCAGTTCCCTTTTTGGAGAATTTCGCGGGCGGTTACCAGATTTCGGGATTCCATGATATTAGCTTCCAGTACATTGTTGTTTACTAAAAATGTACAAACCATTATTGATAAGAGAAACAATATCCGGATATTCCGTTTTTTCATCTTAATATATTATATTAATCAAATATACTGATTTTAATAGATTTTATTGCTGTGTAATTTTATGGTAAAACATGGTATTGCGGATATATACGATAAGACCTGCTAATTGTCCGAGAAATAAAACAGGATCGATACGGAATACTGCATAGATGAGGATCATTGATGAGCCGATGATGCTAATCAGCCAAAACCTTCGGGAGAGGACGGATTGTTTTACGGATTCTGAATCCAGCCACTGAAAATAAAAACGTAAGGTAAAAACGATCTGTCCGATGATTCCCCATATTTTAAGCCCCAAAGGAATATTTTCATTGGCAAGCGCCTTGAATATATTTCCGGGAGAATCGGAGAACAGGTACATAATGACAAGTACAGGGGTTAACAGGATGAGCCATCTGAAGATTAAAGGAAGAAGGGTCCACCGGTCCTTGAAATGGAGATTCCTGATGTAGATGTAATATACAAGACATTGTCCCAAAATTATAGCAAAATCTTCCCGGAGTATACCATAGATAAGGAAAATAACAGATCCAAGAAGGCTCAATTGCCAGAAAATTACCGGGGACAATGATTTTCCGGCTTTTTCGGATTTGAACCATTGAATGATGACCCTGGCTGAAAAGATCAACTGGCCAAGGAAGCCAACCGCAAAAATCCAGGGGTGAGTTAGATTCATCCTTTCTTTATTATTTGGTATCTGATGTAATTGTGCTGCATCCAGTAATAAGCCAATAATGCAATTGCCGGACCGAAAATTCTATTCCACAGATGATATTTTGATTTTTCGGCCATTCTTGGAAAATGATTGACCGGAACCTCTTTTACTGAACCTCCTTCTAAAAGAACGAGAGCCGGCAGAAAACGATGCATTCCGCTAAAAAAGGGAATTCGCCTTGCCATGTCAGTTCTTATAATCTTTAGAGGACAACCTGTATCGGAGATCCCATCATGAGTAATGCTTCGTCGGATGGAATTTGCAATGGATGAGGAGATTTTTTTTATCAGACTGTCTTTTCGGTTGACACGTATACCGGTTACCAGATCAAAGGAATCAATGTATCTGAGCAATTCTTTAAAGTCACTTGGAGAAGTTTGTAAATCAGCATCTATATAACCTGTCAGCCTTGTATCGCAATGATCAAAGCCTGCTTTGAGAGCTGTACTTAGACCGTGATTTCCGTTTAAATGAATAAAATGGAAAGACTCGTTGGCGGCACAAACCGATTCAATTAACTCTGGGCTGTTGTCTGTGGACCCATCATTGATAAACAATACTTTAGATCCAATTCCGGCTGTTTGGATGAATGACAAAAATTCTCTTTCGAGTCTCCGGATATTTCCCTGTTCATTATAAACAGGAACAAGTATAGTTAACTCACAGATGTTTCCCATTGATAAACCTTTTTTCAAGGTAATATTAATTATCTGCAAATTTAGTAACTTAATCTATGATTTCTGTAGGCAAGTCAGTGCCTCGTCTCCTACAAATTTGAAATGAAATTTGAATATCTTTGTGCAGAAACCGGAAATCAGCGTTTAAATAAAATCTACAGAATAAATGCCCATGAAGCATATCAGAAACTTTTGCATTATTGCCCATATAGACCATGGTAAAAGCACCTTAGCTGATCGTCTGCTCGAGATGACTCATACGATCAGTGATCGAGACATGGAAGCGCAAGTTCTTGATGATATGGAACTGGAAAGGGAGCGGGGGATTACCATCAAAAGTCATGCTATTCAGATGGAGTACTTGTATAAGGATGAAAATTATCTGCTGAATCTGATAGATACTCCCGGGCATGTCGATTTTTCCTATGAAGTATCACGATCCATTGCAGCTTGCGAAGGCGCGTTGCTAATTATTGATGCCACTCAGGGAATACAGGCGCAGACTATCTCCAACCTTTACCTGGCCATCGAACACGACCTGGAAATCATTCCCGTTCTCAATAAGATGGATCTTCCCAATGCCATGCCTGAGATTGTAGAGGATCAGATTATTGAACTGATCGGCTGTAAAAGAGATACCATCATCCGCGCTTCCGGCAAAACCGGTGAAGGCGTGGAAGCCATCCTCCACCGGATCATTGAAGATATTCCGCAGCCCCGGGGCAATCAGGAGGCTCCGCTTCAGGGGCTGATTTTTGACTCTGTTTTCAATTCTTTCAGAGGAGTCATTGCCTATGTCAAGATCGTAAACGGAACGGTTGCAAAGGGTGATCTGGTTAAGTTTATGGCTACCGAAAAACAGTATAATATTGATGAACTGGGCGTATTGAAGATGGGATTTGAGCCCCGGGATTCGTTGAGCGCCGGCGATGTTGGCTATATCATGTCAGGAATTAAAACAGCCCGTGAAATCAAGGTCGGGGATACCGTCACCCACGTCAAGAATGCCTGTGCAGAGCGCATCTCAGGCTTTGAAGAAGTCAAGCCTATGGTCTTTGCAGGAGTCTATCCCATTGACAGCGAAGATTATGAAGATTTGAGAAATTCCATGGAGAAGCTACAGCTTAACGATGCCTCTCTTACATATACACTGGAGTCATCTGCTGCTCTTGGTTTTGGCTTTCGCTGTGGCTTTCTCGGACTGCTGCACATGGAGATCATTCAGGAACGTCTTGATCGTGAGTTTGACATGAATGTCATCACCACGGTTCCAAACGTATCCTATCTGATCCATAAACGTGACGGCGAGGCTTATGAAGTCTACAATCCTGCGGGGATGCCCGATCCATCCGGGATCGAACTGATCGAAGAACCTTTTATCCGTGCTCAGATTATAACCCGCTCCGAATATATCGGGTCCATCATGACCCTCTGTCTCGACAAAAGAGGAACCCTGATGAAACAGGATTACCTTACCGCCGATCGTGCCGAGCTTTCGTTTGACCTGCCACTGGGTGAAATTGTTTTTGATTTCTATGATAAACTAAAAAGTATTTCCAAAGGATACGCCTCTTTTGACTATCATCTTATCGGATACCGCCCCGCAAAACTGGTCAAACTGGATATACTGCTTAATGGAGAACCGGTGGATGCATTATCTTCGCTGATTCATTTCGATAATGCCTATAATTTTGGGCGAAGGATTTGTGAAAAATTAAAGGAACTGATTCCACGTCAGCAATACGATGTAGCGATTCAGGCAGCAATCGGAGCAAAGATCATTGCCCGGGAAACTATAAAGGCTGTTCGAAAGGATGTGACCGCCAAATGTTACGGAGGAGATATCACACGGAAAAGGAAACTTCTGGAAAAGCAGAAAAAGGGGAAAAAGAGAATGAAACAAATCGGTAATGTGGAAGTGCCCCAGAAAGCATTCTTGGCAGTCCTCAAACTTGATTGAACGAATTATCACGAATTTATAACGAATTATCACGAATGTAGAGACGCACGGTTGTGCGTCTCTTTTGTGTTGTAACCGGGTCTGCACCCTCTTTTTTTATTAAACACACCCTGTCTTCTTCGTAGTTCCTGTATGGTTTGTGTATGGTTTGTGTATGGTTCCTGTATGGTTTGTGTATCAAATCATACAGAAACCATACTGTAACATTACAGAAACATTACGCCTGCCCCGAAGAAGATAGCAGCCGTTGTTAGTTCCCAAAACAGGCAAAGACGTGAATGGTTGAGATACTTATCGTTTTGGATGATCGTTCCTTACAGTTTACAGATTCTCTTCCCCGAAAGTATTTCCCTTTGAAATATCGCCGGTTTTATATCCTCTCATAAACCATCGAATACGCTGATCTGAAGTGCCATGGGTAAAAGCATCGGGGACAATGCGGCCGCTGGTTTTCATCTGGATGCGGTCATCGCCTACGGCTCCAGCCGCATTCACCGCTTCTTCGATATCGCCTGCCTCCAATATGGATTTCAGTTTTTGAGCATGATAAGCCCATACCCCTGCCAGAAAATCGGCCTGCAGTTCCAGTCTTACTGACAGCTCATTGGAAGATCGTTCCTTAACCCTGCTGCGTTGGCGATTAATGCGATCCATAATACCCAGGAGATTCTGGACATGATGCCCGACCTCGTGAGCGATAATATAAGCCTGGGCAAAATCTCCCTGTGCATGTAGTTTTCGTTGCAGCTCCTGCATAAAATCAAGATCAATGTAAACTTTTGCATCGGAGGAGCAGTAAAAAGGGCCGGTAGCTGATTGTGCAAAACCACAGGCTGATTGGATGGAATTGGAAAACAACACGAGTTTCGGTTTCTTGTACGTCTTTCCCATTACGGTAAAGAGACTGTCCCAGACATCCTCGGTATCGGCAAGCACAACCGAAACAAAGGATACCATGGGATCCTGCTCTTTGTTTGCATCAGCGGCGGGCTGGGTTTGCTCTGTCTGTTGCTGAAAGGCATTAAACAGCTGGGTAGGATCTCCGCCCATCAGAAAATAAATAATGGCCACAATAATTCCTCCAACCCCGCCAATCCCTGCGATTCCCTTCCCGCTCATTCTTCTGCGGTCCTCTACATTACCGCTCTGCCTTCTTCCCATCCATTTCATGATCCACTGTTTTTAATCAAGTTATGAATTTCTTTTGAGTTGATGGTAGAAACTTCTGTTTAACGATAGAGGATCGTTTTTGCATAAGATTTGTGGAAAATTTATTATATTTAACTTTACAGAAATTATAAAAAAGACAATGAAATTTGGACAAAAAGATAATTCAGGGGACATTGATTTTACTTTACCTGAGGATGATCCAAAGACTATCGAAATACTCAGTGAAAATGATTCAAAAAAATCGCTGAATATTTATGTAGGCTGCGCAAAATGGAACAAGCAGGACCTGAAGAATTTTTATCCACGCGGGACTAAAGACGAGTTGATTTATTATTCCACCCAGTTTAATTCAATTGAACTGAATGCTACTTTTTATAACATGCCCAAACGGGAGCAGGTGATCACATGGCGGGAAAAGACACCCGAAGGCTTCAGGTTTTTTCCAAAGATAACCCAAAGCATCAGTCACATGCGGCGATTGAATGATGTACAGTCTCTGGTTGATGAATATTGCGATAACATCAGCCATTTTGAGGAAAAATTGGGTATGGTTTTCCTGCAGTTGCATGATAATTTCGGGTATAAAAATTATGAACGATTGGTTGATTTCATTGAAAAATTCCCGAAGGTAATTCCGTTGGCCGTTGAGTTGCGAAATACGGAGTGGTTTAACAATGCTGCCGTCTCCGATGAAGTTTCCCGGTTATTTGAAAAAAACAACATTACCAATATACTTGTTGATACAGCGGGACGTCGAGATTTGCTTCACATGCGGCTGACTACTCCAAAGGCCTTTATCCGGTATGTGGGGGCCAATGTTATGCAAAGCGACCGGGAAAGATTGGATGACTGGATGGATCGCCTAAAGATATGGGTCGAAAAAGGATTGCGTGATATTTATTTTTTTGTCCATCAGAATATTGAAATGGAATCGCCATTTCTTTCCGCTTATTTCATAGAAAACCTGAATAAAGAGTTTGGATTGAACCTGCAAATCCCTAAGTTGCATTAATTAGAAAATTACGCTTTACTCCCCTTTGTGGGCAAAGAAAGAGGAACACGTACAGGCATTGCTTTTGCGGACTCCAGGTTTTTCGAAAAAACGATTGGAACACCAGTTGGGTGGGCGAAGGGTTTAATGGGAAAGGGGTTCTATTTCATTTTCCAGAAACGGGGAGAAGAGATTATGTTATGATGATCTGCGGATTGGCTTTGTTGATGTACTGATGTGCTGACATCTGCCAATCAGCACATCAGACTTTTCGGAGAAATTACATGATCAGTTTGTATCCTTTCCCGTGTACATTAATGATTTCGATGCCTTCTTCTTCTTTTAGATGTTTACGTAATTTTGTAATGTAGACGTCCATGCTGCGGGCATTGAAATAGTTGTCATCGACCCAAATGGTTTTGAGTGCGAAATTCCGTTCAAGAACTTTGTTCGCGTTGACGCAAAGCAATCTGAGCAATTCGGATTCTTTAGTAGTCAGTTTTGTCTGATGAGTTCCATTGGAAAGGGTTTGTTTACGAGAATCGAAGGTGAGTTTGCCGAGTTTGAACACCATCTGTGATGAATCTCCTTCTCCAACTGTTCTTCTGAGAATTGCTTCAATACGGAAGAGAAGTTCTTCCATGCTGAAAGGTTTGGTCATGTAGTCATCGGCACCGATTTTAAATCCTTCGATTACATCATCCTTCATACTTTTAGCTGTAAGAAAAATAATGGGAATATCAGTATTCAACATGCGGACATCCATTGCTAAGGTGAAGCCATCTTTTTTAGGCATCATCACATCAAAAATACACAGATCGTATTGATTTTTTCTGAAACCCTTGTAGGCCGCATCGCCGTCTGTGTACAAATCAGTTTCGTAATTTTTGGCAATTAAATATTCCCTGAGCAGAAGTCCAAGGTTTTCGTCATCTTCAGCGAGAATAACTCTAATTTTCTTTTCCATAGTCCTGTATATTTATTGAAGGGAAAAAAAGTCTGAATCTTGTACCTTTCCCAACAGTACTTTCCAATTTTATTTTCCCGTTATGCACCTCTACAATACGCTTCACATAGGATAAGCCAAGTCCAAAACCCTTCACATTATGGAGGTTACCCGTAGGGACGCGATAAAATCTTTCAAAAATTTGACTCTGATGTTCTTTTGGGATACCTATACCATAATCCTTTACATGAACAACCACACAGCCATTTTTGTTCTCTGTTAAAAGTTCAATTTGTGGTTGTCCCTTGCTGTATTTCATCGCGTTATCCAACAGATTAAAAATGACATTGGTGATGTGCACTTCATCGCCATTAATATACGGATTTTCCGCAAATAATTCTTTAATTAAATTACCGTTTTCCGTAGAGAGCCTGATCTCAAAATTAGCCACGATATTTTCAAGTAATTTATTTAAGTTGATTTCAATAAATTTCAGTTTTAGTTTTCCTTCATTGAAGACAGCCATTTGCAAAACTTTTTCGACCTGATTGGTCAATCTCTTGCTTTCGTCGAATATGACGGAAGAAATATGATCAACACTTTTGGAAGTATGGCTGAAAGAGGCATCGCGGAGCATCTGTGAAGCCAAGGAAATGGTCGAAATCGGTGTCTTTAATTCGTGAGTCATATTATTTATGAAGTCATTTTTAATCTGTGATAATTTTTTCTGACGAAGAATAATCTGCAAGGTCACAATAAATATAACAATAATTATAAATGTCAATAATACAGATGGAAAAATGAGGAAAGAAGTTGACTTGAAGAGGTCACTTTTTTGTTTTGGAAAATAAATGCACAAGAAATTAGGTTTAAGCTGTTGTTCATCAGGGAAAAGCAGCTTTTTATATGGTTGTACATTTTTGGGCGGGCGAAAATCGCCGTTATTCATGATGTAGACATTTTTCCCGTCTATTTCTGTCTGAACGGCAAATCGGTATTCAAGATTAATATTTTTTTGTTTGAGCAGGGTGTCTATTAAATCCTCAAGAAATCCGTCAGGAATACGGAGCGAAACAGGAAGTTCAGATCTTTCCTGGAAATAGCGCAAGAATCTCAAACGGCGGGCATTTTCGTTTGTTTTTTTGTCATAAAAACTCTGCATGCTTTGAACCCGGGAAGAGGATGAGCGAACCGTGTATTCAGGTTTGTCGTTTCGGATTCTTCTGTCAGAAACATGAGGAACTATTGTGATTTCTCCTTTTTCGCCAAGCCGGTTTAATGAAATGGCAGGATCTGAGTTAGGGAAAAGATCAAAATCAGTTGTATATTCATAATCATCTTGAAGGGCGTCTAACTGTTCGAACTGCTCCACTTCAGCCTGGTCGATGAAATCGATCACCTCGGCAAGAGTCCGGTTGATGAGTATATCGAAATTCTTATTCTGGAGGTCGGCCATACGATTGATCGTCATCATCTGGACCCAGATCATCGCTGCTGTTGCCACTGCCATAACCAGACTAAGTGTATAAATCATTTTCCTACTCATGGCGACAAAGATAAATGTATTTATGAATCTGGATTCTGGTTCTTAACTATATTTAACAGAATAGAAAACTTAAAAAAAGTGAATAAGGAGCGTGAACAAAAGTATATGTGGCAGGGAATAAGAGAAATGCTTTGCAGAAAAGGGAAATATAATAAATATTGTTAGCCATTTCCCAGGTGAAAAGCAGGAAGCTATTCAGGGATCAAAGTGATTTACACACTTTGGCGAATGCTGTTTGAGCTGCTTTTTGCTGTGCTTCTTTTTTGGAGTAACCTTCTCCATGGCCAATCTTTTCCCCATCAATGTTCACTTCGGTAATAAAGGGAGGTTTATTGGACCCCTGAGCAGGGTTTGTACTGGTATTGAATTCTACTGTTTTTTTATTTTTCTGTCCCCATTCAATCAGTTGACTTTTGTAATTGGTATCGCTTTTTTCCAGTTCATTAATATCAACATATTGGAAGAGAATTTTTTTTACAATAAAAGATTTTGTGGCTTTGTAACCCTTATCCAGATAAACTGCCCCAATAAAAGCTTCAAAAACATCGCCATAAATATGGCTGTTCTCATTAATGGAACTGGTATTGGAAGTAACAAAACGATTAAGTCCTAATTGAAAAGTAAGGCTGGTAAGAAAACTTCGATTTACAATTCTGGAACGAAGCTGAGTAAGGAAGCCCTCATCTTTTGATGGGAAACGATTGTAGAGGAAATCTGCCACAATTGCTCCAAGGACGGCATCTCCGAGGTATTCAAGTCTTTCATTATTAACGGGATTGCCCAGATAATCGACCGATGTGGCCGATTTATGAATGAAGGCAATGTCATAGAGTTTCAGTTTGAGAGGACTGAATCCTGTGATATCCTTGATAAATGAATAAAACTCTTTTCTTGGAGAAGAAAAGAGTTTTATTCGATACATCAAATTTCTTAGCACTTAACTATGACAATTTTTTAAATATCACTGTTCCGTTGTGACCACCAAATCCAAACGTGTTGCTAAGCGCATAATTAATTTCACGTTTTTTTGCTTTATCAAAAGTAAAGTCGATTTTGGGGTCGAGTTCCGGATCCAGTTCAAAATGATTAATAGTCGGGGGGATAATTCCCTCTTTCATAGCCAGAATGCAGGCGATCGCTTCAACAGCGCCAGCAGCGCCAAGCAGGTGGCCTGTCATTGATTTGGTGGCACTGATGCTGAGATTATAGACATGATCGCCGAAAACTTTGCCGATTGCTTTTGTTTCAGCAAGGTCACCCAGTCCGGTAGAGGTTCCATGAACATTGATGTAATCAATATCAGAAGGATTAATACCCGCATCTTTGAGAGCCCTGTTCATAACAAGAAGCGCTCCGCCTCCTTCCGGATCCGGGGCAGTCATGTGATAAGCATCCGTGGACATACCTACGCCAATTAATTCGGCATAGATGGTAGCGCCACGGTTAACAGCGTGTTCATATTCTTCCAGCACCAAAGCGCCTGAACCTTCACCCATAACAAAACCATCACGTCCAATATCGAAAGGTCTGGAAGCGGTGAGAGGATCGTTATTACGGGTAGACAAGGCACGCATCGCGTTAAAACCGCCAACTCCTGCCTCATTGATTGCGGATTCAGAACCCCCGGCCACAAAGATGTTGGCTTTTCCAAGCCTGATGTAGGTAGCAGCGTCGATCATGGCATGGGTAGCCGATGCACAAGCTGTTACGGTGGTAATTGTGGGTCCACGGAATCCGTACTTCAAAGCTATGTTTCCGCTTGCCATATTGGCAATCATCTTAGGAATGAAGAATGGGGAGAACCTTGGATTTTCAGGCATTTGGTTGTATTCAGTTACTACCTGTAAGAAAGTATTGAGACCACCGATACCAGCACCCCAGATCACACCCACCTCATCCTTATTGATTTTATCAAGATTTAATCCGGAATTCTGAATGGCCTGCTCAGCAGCAATGTAGGCAAACTGGGCATACATATCATGTTTATGTACTTCTTTTCGGTCAAGGTATTCGTTTGGATCGAAATTCTTCACCTCGCAGGCAAACTGTGTTTTGAATCTTGAAGCATCAAAACGAGTAATAGGACCTGCACCACTTACCCCATTGCACATGTTTTTCCAAAATTCATCTACATTTTTACCTAGCGGGTTAATCGTGCCCAAACCGGTTACAACTACTCGTTTTAATTCCATAGCAAGCTTTAAAGGCCTTAATGACTTAATAAATTGAAAGATTTAATTACTTTGCGTTTTCCTGGATGTAGTTAATAGCATCACCTACAGTTCCGATTTTTTCAGCTTGATCATCGGGAATGGCAATGTTGAATTCTTTTTCGAATTCCATAATAAGTTCTACTGTGTCAAGAGAATCTGCGCCAAGATCGTTGGTAAAAGAGGCTTCGTTAGTTACTTCACTTTCGTCAACACCAAGTTTGTCAACAATGATGGCTTTAACTTTAGCTGAAATGTCAGACATAATTTTTAAGTTTAATGTTATTACTATTGCTAATTTTACTCCCTGATTTTTCTATCAGCGGTGCAAAGAAACGAAGAAAGAAAATTATCTTCCAAATATTTAAGCAAGAATGTGCCGATTTGGAGATGAAAATTAGGCTTTTAAATTTTTATTTGACTCTATTGTTCAAATGTTCGAATTTTAAAACTATGTAAACAATTATCTATGAGAAATATAGCAATTTTTGCATCAGGATCGGGATCCAATGCTGAAAATATTATACGTTATTTTCTTAATCATCCTACCATTCGGATTGATTCAGTTTGGTCAAACCGAAAGAATGCCTTTGCCCTGGAACGGTCAAAAAATCTTGGTGTAGAAGCTATTTATTTTACCAGGGAACAACTCCAGGACGAGGAAAAGTTGGCAAAGGAATTAGAGGTTCGAGGAATTGAGCTAATTGTCCTGGCTGGATTTTTGTGGCTGGTACCTCCTCATCTGATCAGAAAATTCAAGATTATAAATATCCATCCGGCTCTTTTGCCATCCTATGGGGGCAAGGGTATGTACGGGAGTTTTGTACATCGATCGGTCATCGAAAATAAAGAAAAAGAATCCGGAATCACGATTCACCTGGTGAACGAGATTTATGATTCGGGAGAAACTTTGCTGCAAAAAAGATGCCTTGTCTTACCGGATGATACACCTGAGACTCTTGCTGCCCGAATCCATGATCTGGAGTATGAGTATTTTCCTAAAGCGATTGAAGATTTTATGCTAAAAGGAAATAAGTAATATTTATGCAAACTGTGTGTATAAATATGCAATTGGGATCTGTTTTTGTGCATTTTCAATACCGGACCTGGTACGGAGCAAATACGGAGCAAATACAGAGCAATCATTGACCCTGATAAATGTGAATAATTATTCAATTAAGAATTAAGAATTAAGAATTAAGAATTAAGAATTAAGAATTAAGGTCGTTAAGTTATGGACAGTGTCATTGTGTTACTTTGAGAATGACTTAGCGCGACTTTGTAACCCGAAAAACAGCTCACAAAGTTTCTCAAAGTTGGACACAAAGTTCCGCGAAGAATTCTGTGACTTGAAAAATAGTTTAAAAAGTTTCTCAAAGTTGGACACAAAGTTCCGCGAAGAATTCTGTGACTTGAAAAATAGTTTAAAAAGTTTATCAAAGGTGGACACAAAGTTCCGCAAGGAATTAGAGTTGTGTTTGTTCGCAAGGGGCAGAGGTATTAAATATCAGGTGCAGGCATTGGTTGCCGGGACCTGACGATTTTACCTGTAAATAGTATAAATTGAGGCCGGGTTCGGAAATTGTGTCGATTAATAACTGAAGATGATCGTATGAGTATGGACAAAAATATTTGCATATGAAGATTCCTCCGCCTTTAAAAAAAGGAGATAGAATTTGCATTGTTGCACCGGCAGGGAAAATTCTCCCTCATCTTGTTGAAAGAGGCTCAGAACTGCTTCGCCGGCATGGATTTATCGTAGAAACCGGAGAGCATGTCTTCGATGAGGACGGACCATTCGCAGGTAAAGACGAGGGAAGAGCTTCCGACATGCAAAAAGCAATCAGTAATAAAAATATTAAAGCCATTTGGTTTGCGCGCGGAGGATACGGGTCTTTAAGGATACTCTCCCTGCTGAATTGGTCGGCATTTTTTAAGAATCCTAAATGGCTGATTGGATTTAGTGACATAACCGTATTCCATTCTTTTCTCACAAAGCATGAAATAGCTTCTATGCATGGGGTGATGCCTGCATTTTTTGAATGTAATGGAGAGGAAACTGATAGTTTTCTTAAGACTCTTGAGCTTTTATCCAAACCACACATGGATTATTCCATTGAGCCTTCACCTTTAAATAAAAACGGTACAGCCGAAGGTGTTTTGACAGGAGGTAATCTATCGCTTATTCAAAGTCTTAGAGGAACATCCTGGGATATTTCACCCAGGGGTAAAATTCTCTTTATTGAAGATATTGCAGAATACCATTATCACATTGACAGGATGATGTTGAACCTAAAAACGGGAAAAATCCTTGAGAAAATTTCAGGATTGATTGTTGGTCACTTTACTGATATGAAAGAAGGAGAAGCGATTTTTGGAAAAAATGCCACTGAGATCATTCGTGAAGCTGCCGAAAAATACCACTATCCGGTCTTATTTAATTTCCCGGCAGGGCATGAATTTCCCAATTGGCCCCTTGTGTTGGGCGCAAGGGTTAAGTTGAATGTCACTGATCAAAAAGTTACACTGAGTTCAATATGAATTAATATCGATTGCCGTCAGCTTCAGCTGACGGAAGATGTTTGAATTATAGGTGGCTTTAGCCACATTTTTTGCAGAGAGAAATGTGGCTTAAGCCATACTAAAACAATAATTTACTCCGTCAGCTGAAGCTGACGGCAATGGATGAGAAGGATTTCAATGATGTTTGGATCATTCAGACATAAACCTTGATTACCTTAATTAAAGACATTAAATTAAGAATTAGAAATCAATGTTGTTTAGTTAAGAATTTAATAGTTACAGAGAGGAAAAAATTTACCACGGAGACACGGAGAACACAGAGATTCATAGAGAGAAAATATGAATATTGTTTAAAAAGAACACAAAGAAGAGGCGTTGCCTCTTTCGGAGATCACGGAGAAAGACAAAGAGGTGTTCTAATTTTACTTAACTAAACGACATTGAATTAGAAATAGGAAATACAATCCCCGATGTTGAAAGCCGATAGCCTTGGGAAAAAAGGAGAGGATATAGCTAAAGAATATTTGATAAAGAAAGGATATCAGATACTCGCCTGCAACTGGTTTGATGAACACCGGGAGATTGATATTATCGCAAGAGAAGGAAACGAGATTGTAATTGTTGAAGTGAAAAGCCGGACAAGTTTTCTGTATGAAGAGCCGTGGGAGGCTGTCAGTAACAGAAAAATAAGATATCTCGTGGAGGCGGCAGAAGACTGGTTGATTCAGAATGCGGTAGATCTGGAGACTCGTTTTGATGTAATATCCATTGTATTTTCAAAAGACGGGTCTTATGAAATTACTCATTTTGTGGATGCCTTTACTCCGCCGGTAAACTAAGGGAATTATTCAAATATTAATGACTGTACCTTGAATAATAATCAGTTATAAGATTTCCAAGTTTTGAAGGTTGGAAAGGTTTAGCAAGAAAATCATCAATCCCGGCGGCTTTACATTCTTCTTTCAGATCAGGAAACCAATCGGCCGTAATGCCAAGAATAATCGCTCTGGTTTCCCGGATATTATCATTTTCAATCCTGCGGATTTGTCTGGATGCTTCCATGCCATCAATTTCCGGCATCTGAATGTCCATTAATACGATGTCATATTGATTGGTTTTGAATAATTCGATTGCTTCTTTTCCATTCCTGGCCACATCGACCTTGTACTGTTTCAAACCGTGCAAAAGAAGTTTGCAATTTAATGTATTATCTTCAGCGAGCAATATTTTATTGATCATGTCGACTTTATTTCTGAGTCCTTTGCTGCAGAATTTTAAACGTTATTCCTAAAAGGAAGATTATATACATTTAAGTTATTCAATATGTACCAGAATAGCAACTTTTTCTTTAATTTCAACGTGAAAATAAATTGAAGATGAATGTTGAGGAAGTAAGAAATTATTGTCTTCTTAAAAAGGGTGTATTGGAAGATTTTCCTTTCGGGGATTCGACCCCTGTGATGAAAGTGGGAGGTAAAATATTTGCTTTGCTGAGTTTAGACGAACCACCCTCTATCAACCTGAAATGTGATCCTTCCAGAGCAATCGAATTAAGGGAGGTTTATCCATCGATTATTCCAGGATACCACATGAACAAAAAACATTGGAACACGTTAATTCTTGATGGTACTCTGCCGAATGATCTGATGATCTCATTGTTGGATCATTCTTATGATTTGGTATTTAATTCATTGCATGAGAAATTAAGAAAAGAGATTGTTATATTAACCTCTCTGAGTCAATAGTTTAGTATTTCAGAATGAAAAAAATCAAAAAATTGGCCATTTTCCTAATTATTGGTATGATTGGAATCTATGCAAAAAGCCAAAACAAGGATTGTATCAGCCAATTTTCATACTATGATACTCTATCTATTAATGGCAATTACGTGAAATATAACTTACAAGGTAATGAGGCTCAACTGGAATATGGTAATAAATATTTCAAAAGGGTTCTTCCCGAAAAATACAATTGCCAAATTGCTGATGCAGGGATACCTAAATTTAAATGGGACAATCATGATTTCATTGTTCTAAAATACGGTTGCGGATCACCGTGTTGGGGAGTTTTGATTTTACCCTTAAATATCAAAGATAGTATAAAAAATATAATGTATGATCTTGCTTCTGATCCAACTAATAATACGATAGTTTACCTTGGAGAACCAGATTACAATGATCTTGTAATTGAAAATTTGAAATTAAAAACCAAGCAGATGATTAAAATAGCCCAGTGTAATTCAGCTTTTCTTGGATATTGTATCGACTCAATCTCAATCAATAAAAAAGAATTGTACTATAGACTTGCTGAGCCGGACAAATTTAATGACAATAAAAAATTGACTGATAATAGAATAAATCTTAAATAAAGGGGTGACTTAACTCATTAAAATATGGAATTTAATTTAAATGGGGCGGAGTATATTGAGCTCATTAAATTGCTGAAATTATTGCGGGTGGCAGAATCCGGGGGACACGCAAAAATTATGGTTGAGGAAGGGGATGTGAGGCTAAACGGACAGGTTGAATTTAGGAAAAGGGCTAAATTGAGAGCAGGGGATCTTGTCGAGACCGGAAATCGGAAGATAAGTATTGGAATTTAGAAGATTTTGACATTTCCTAATTCAAATGTGAATCATGTTTTTAGCTAAATTTGACCCTCATTTAGTCTAAAAAAGAATCAAAGCTTATGTATCTTCTCGGAATTGATGTGGGTAGCTCTTCCGTAAAGGCTACTGTTCTGAAGGGTGAGAATGGAGAAATTGCAGGCTCCTCTTTTTTTCCAAAACATGAAATGAAGATCAATTCATTGCAAGCCGGATGGGCTGAGCAAAACCCGTCGGAGTGGTGGGGTAATCTGAAAATGGCCATTCTTGAAGCAATCTCTTCAGCGAATATTTCGGGTAAAGAAATCGGATCCATCGGGATCTCCTACCAAATGCACGGATTGATTTTAATTGATAAGGAAAGGCAAGTCCTCAGGCCCTCTATCATTTGGTGTGACAGCCGTGCTACAGAAATTGGCAGAAAGGCCTTTCAGGATATTGGCGAAAAAGAGTGTATGGAATCGCTTTTGAACTCACCCGGAAATTTTACGGCTTCTAAATTAAAGTGGGTAAAAGATCACGAACCGGAGATTTATGATAAGATTTACAAAGTGATGTTTCCGGGGGATTACATTGCTATGCTTCTGACCGGTCAAATCCGTACAACTGTATCAGGACTTTCCGAGGGGATATTCTGGGATTTCAGAAAGAACAGTCTCTCTGATCTGGTTATGAATTATTATGGATTCAGCAGAGACGTATTACCTGATCTAACGGATACTTTTGGTATTCAGGGAGAGGTGACCGCCTCCGTTGCGAATGAACTTGGATTGAAGCCAGGAATCCCTGTCACCTACCGTGCCGGCGACCAGCCTAATAATGCTCTTTCCTTAAATGTTCTTAATCCGGGTGAAATAGCGGCCACAGCCGGTACTTCGGGTGTAGTCTATGGGGTCAGCAAGGAAATCAGTTATGACCCTCAGTCCCGGGTGAATATATTCGCCCATGTTAATCATACCGCAGAGAAGGCCCGGTTAGGCGTCTTGATATGTATCAGTGGCACAGGGATCCTCAATTCCTGGATGAATAAGAATATCGGGAATAAAAGCTTTTCCTACGAAAAAATGAATGAAATGGCAGAACAGGTAACAACAGGTTCTGATGGATTATCTATATTCCCTTTTGGTAACGGAGCTGAAAGACTTTTTGGAAACCGGAATATCGGTTCTCAGATTTGCGGTTTGAATTTCAACATTCATAACCAGGCGCATCTTTTCAGGGCCGCCCAGGAAGGAATCGTTTTTTCATTCAGGTATGGGATGGATATTTTAAAACTTACCGGAATAAAACCCAATGTAATTCGTGCAGGGAAAGCCAATATGTTTTTGAGTCCAATATTCAGGGAAACTCTTGCTGACATAACAGGCGCCACCATTGAATTATATAACACAGATGGTTCCGCCGGTGCAGCCCGGGGGGCCGGAGTAGGATCAGGTTACTATTCCTCTTTTTCAGATGCTTTTGCAGGATTAAAGAAAATTGAAACCATTGAACCGGATTCAAAAAACAAAAATGCAGTAGAAGATGCATGGATGGAATGGCAACAAAATCTTAGAAGGTTTATTTAGGCTTTAGACTGTAGGCTTTAGACTTTAGGCTTTAGGGTTAAGGCTTTAGGCTTTAGGGTTAAGGCTTTAGAAAATTAAAAAATAACTTAAATAAATTATTATGGCCGCATTGATAGGAAAGCGGGAATATTTCCCGGGAATAGGAAAGATAAAATTTGAAGGAAAAGAATCAAAGAATCCTTTGGCTTTTAAATGGTATGATGAAAAACAAATGATTAATGGCAAGACATTGAAAGATCATTTGCGTTTTGCAGTTGCCTACTGGCACACCTTCTGCGGAGAGGGTGGAGATCCATTCGGTCCGGGTACAAAATCCTTTCCATGGAACGGCGCCTCAGATCCAATAGAAGCGGCCAAAAACAAACTGGATGCGGCCTTTGAATTTATAACTAAAATAGGCGCTCCTTTTTATTGTTTTCACGATACTGATATCGTTGGAGATGGTTCAGTTTTTGAGATAGAGGACAGGTTGGGGAAAATAGTTCCGGTTATGAAGGACAAGCAGGATCAAAGCGGTGTAAAGCTGTTATGGGGTACTGCCAATGTTTTTTCAAATCCCAGGTATATGAATGGCGCTTCGACCAATCCCGATTTTAATGTTGTAGCAAATGCTGCGGTTCAGGTTAAGAATGCAATTGATGCCACCATTGCTTTAGGGGGCACTAATTATGTTTTTTGGGGAGGTCGTGAAGGTTATATGAGCCTGCATAACACCAATACAAAGCGAGAACTCGAACATCTTGGACGGTTTCTTCAGATGGCACGCGATTACGGACGGAAACAGGGATTTAAAGGGACCTTCCTTATCGAGCCCAAACCAATGGAACCTACCAAACATCAATATGATTTTGATACTCAGACAGTCATTGGATTTCTTCGTCAGTACGGCCTGGAAAAGGATTTCAGGATGAATATTGAGGTGAATCATGCAACTCTTGCAGGGCATACCTTTTCGCATGAATTGCGTATGGCATCCGATAACGGGATGTTTGGATCGATAGATGCCAATAAAGGGGATTATCAGAATGGCTGGGACACCGATGAGTTTCCAACAAATATTTATGAGGTAACAGAAGCCATGATGGAAATTATACAAGCAGGCGGATTCATCAATGGCGGGGTTAATTTTGATGCAAAGACCAGAAGAAATTCAACGGATCCTGAAGATATTTTTATTGCACATGTATCGGGAATGGATGTTTTTGCTCGGGCCCTTCTGATAGCAGACAGACTTCTGAAGGAGTCCGGTTATCTGAAAATGCGAAAAGATCGCTACCAATCGTTTGACAGCGGTAAAGGTTCTGAATTTGAATCTTCAAGACTTACTTTAGAGGACCTTCGCGAAATAGCTAAAGAAGTTGGTGAACCGGCGCAAATAAGCGGGAAACAAGAGGCATTCGAACAGATGATCAATTTTTATATTTAATCTTCTGATATGAGTCATTCAGACGTACAGAAAAAGGGACAGTCGCGTTACATTACCATGCTGACCATTGTAGCTACGCTTGGCGGGTTGCTTTTTGGTTATGATACTGCGGTGGTCAATGGAGCCGAAAAATCGCTTGTTGAATTTTATATCAGCAAAGCTCTCAATCCTTCCTTTTATGATTATGCAGTCGCCTTGATAACCCAACACAAGATTCTGGTTACTGTGGTGCTTTATTTGGTGGTTGTCATTATATCGGGACAAATCATCAGGCTATTGGGCACAAGGAAAGGAGGTCTGATCAGTGGTATCCTGTTATTGATTTTAACCGTTTATTCTTTTTTTTATCATGCACAGCAAATGCCTGTTGCCGGAGATACAGAAGGGTTAAAAAGCATTGCTGATTCAGCAAAAGGATTTGTAATCTCAAGTGCATTGATAGGTTGTATAATTGGAGGGGCCCTGGCGGGTTTTGTTTCGAAATCATTTGGAAGGAGGAAAGGCTTAATTATAGCTGCCTCAGCTTTTACCCTTTCGGCGATTGGAGCCTGGAGGCCTGAGCTTTTTAATTTTTTCGGGACCCTTGACGTATATTCTTTTGTTATCTACCGCATTATTGGGGGAATAGGTGTAGGATTGGCTTCAATGCTTTCTCCGATGTATATTGCAGAGATTGCCCCGGCTGAAATCCGGGGGAAGCTCATTTCCTGGAATCAGTTTGCCATTATCTTTGGAATGCTGATCATCTATTTTGTTAATTATTTTATTGCCAGAAGCGGAGATGAGGTATGGCTTATAAATGAAGGTTGGCGCTGGATGTTTTTCTCAGGAATGATTCCCTCAGCACTCTTTCTATTGCTCCTCCTAACAGTGCCTGAGACTCCCCGCTTTTTGGTTATGAAGGGACAGGATGTTAAAGCTCTGGCAGTTCTGGAAAAGATATCAGGTAAAGAAAGCGCAGATGAAATATTGACCGATATTAAAAAAACGCTCCATGAAAAGAGCGTACCGTGGCTTTCGTATGGTTTCTTTGTCATTTTTGTTGGGATAATGCTTTCTGTTTTTCAGCAATTTGTTGGAATCAATGTGGTCCTGTATTATGCAAGCAATATTTTCCGCAATATGGGCGCCAGTACAGACTCTTCTCTGCTTCAGACTATTATTATAGGTGCAATCAATATGATTTTTACTGTACTGGCGATCTTTACTGTCGATAAATTCGGACGGAAACCTTTGATGATCATAGGAGCATTAATCATGGCCGTTAGTATGATAAGTTTAGGTTTATCGTTCTCATTTCACAAAGAAGGATTTCTTGCATTAATATTCATGCTTCTTTATACTGCAGGTTTTGCAATGAGTTGGGGCCCAGTGACCTGGGTTCTTCTTGCCGAAATTTTTCCAAACAGTATCCGCGGAGCCATGTCCATTGCTGTTGCAGCCCAATGGATTGCTAATCTGATTGTTTCATGGACTTTCCCTATGATGAATGATAATACCTGGCTTACGGGTCTTTTTAATCATGGTTTTGCTTACTGGATTTACGGATTGATGGGGATTATCGCAGCATGGTTTGTATGGCGTTTCGTCCCGGAGACCAAGGGAAAAACGCTTGAAGATATGGAAGAATTATGGACTACCAAAAAGTGATCTGATTATCTTTTGGATAAAGAAAGAGACGCCTGTTTACGCGCCTCTTTTTTTATCTGAATTCATGCCAATTGCCTTTTATTTTCACTCAACAAAGTATTTTCCAAAGCCATTTGAATGTACACTCTCATATTCTGATTTTTGGCTGCTGAAAATTAGAAAGCATTCCAGACCATGAGTTTTATTTGCAATTTCGAGGGATTTTTCAACTCCGAGCACCATGAATGCAGTGGCATAAGCATCGGCGGTCATGCAATCATCAGCAAGGACAGTTGCACTTAACAGGTTATGTTGGACAGGATACCCGCTCTTTGGATCAATGGTATGAGAATATTTTTTTTCTCCTTCCATGTAGAAATTGCGATAATTGCCGGATGTAGCCAAAGCCTTATCTGAGATTGCAACCACAGCCTGATAATCCTGGTTAAGAGATAAAGACTCATTTTCAGGTTTGCTAATCCCGATGCGCCATTTCTGGTTGTTGCTGTTTACACCTTTGGCTAAAATTTCACCACCTACTTCTACCATGTAATTTCTGCAGCCTTTTGATCTAAGGAATTTTGCCACTATATCGACACTTAATCCCTTTGCGATAGCCGAGGCATCCAACATAATTTCTGGTCTTTGTTTTATTATTGAGCCCCATTTCAGATTAACCTTTTGGTAACCTGTGATTTGAAGCAGTTCATCAATCCGTGATTTTGTAATTTGTTCCTTATTTTTAAATCCAAATCCCCAGGCATTAACCAGTGGACTGATGGTAAGGTCAAATGCCCCCTCAGTTTTTGAAGAAATATGTATGGCTTTACGAAAGCATTTTCTGAAAAGAGAGTCAATCTTTACGGGAAGATTCTGATTTATTTTGGAGATGGTACTGTTCTGATTAAAGACAGAAAGTGAGTTGTCAAGTTCCATCAATTTTTGTTCTATCCCCTTTTGTAAATCTTTTCCTTCCGGACTTTCGTAAACAATATGGTACGAAGTACTGTAAACCGGACCTTCGTTAAAGATGTATTTATTGTTTTTTTTCAGAAGATTCCACATGCGTTATAATCCACAAAAATTAATTCTCAATTATTAAATTTTCATTGGCAAATTTAGATGATCCGATGAGAATATAATATATTATTGTAAAATGTAAGTTGCAATTCTTCATGAAACATTAAAATGTAATTATAAGGTGCCGGATTTATCAGTTATCATAGTCAATTACAAGGGCTGGAAGAGGTTAAAACAATGTTTGGATTCCCTTTCTGCCGTGACGCAGAATAATTTTATTTTTGAGGTGATTGTCGTCGACAATGCTTCCAATGACGGCCTGCTTGGAAGTTTCAGGGATCAATATTCTTTTTTTAATTTCATTGAAAACAGCGGGAATAACGGATTTGCCAATGGTTGCAATGCAGGTGCATCTATTGCAAAAGGTGAAGTGTTGCTTTTCCTCAATCCGGATACGGTTGTTTCAGAGCAGGCCTTGTTTGCGATGCTTCAACAAATGTACGCTTGTGAAAAAAACAGTATTATTTCCTGTCGGCAAATCAAGGAAGATGGCTGTGAAGAAAAGGCCTATGGAAGGTTTCTTTCTCCTTCTACACTTACTGGCTGGCTTAGGGCACTGAATAAAATAATTACCGGAGTTGATGGAAGAGAATTTCGTCAGGACTCCAGTCATATTTACCCGGATTGGGTCTCAGGTTCAGTGATTATGATCCGTAAAAATGACTTTTGGAATATTGGTAAATGGGATGAAGATTTTTGGATGTATTATGAGGACGTTGATCTGTGTAAAAGAGCAAGAGATGCAGGAGGGGAGATTATTTTTCTTAAAAACGTTGAGGTGGAGCATAATCATGGAGGAGCTTCACGGGTTAATTCTTCCATAACAGCTTTAACAAAAACAGAGGTTTTTATTTCCAGACACGTCTATCTTTCAAAACATACCAAAGGTTTTAAGAATGTTTATATGCATACCTTCCTTGTTTTTAATAATGTTATTTCATTATTTTTTCCTGCTGTTTTTAGTCTGATTTTCTTTTTCAATAAAAAAATGAATGTATTGTCAAAAACTTATACCGGGTTGATCGGCTATTATTTGAATTCTCTTGTTTACCGAAAATGGTTGAGTCGCCGTTCAGTTAATTACAGAAGATGAACAGACTGCTACCTGCTTTTTCTCAGACCTAATTTGATTATATTATAAAAGAAAGGCATCAGGGTAACGATTATCAGTCCCAGAAAAATTAAACCAAAATTATTTTCCACCCACGGGATCTCACCAAGAAAATAGCCAGCCAGGCTGAAAAAAGGAACCCAGATAATGGCGCCCAGAATCGTGTAATTGATAAAGTTGTTAACCGGGAAACTTGAAAGTCCTGCAAAAAACGGTATATATGTTCTGATTACAGGGAAAAATCTACCGATTATGATCGATTTCTCGCCATGTTTATCATAGAAATGCCTTGTCCTTACGATGTACTTAATCAGATGATTCCGGACAAACCTGTTATTGCTCTTCTCCAGATTTTTTCCAAAGAATCTTCCTGCTGCATAATTGCTTATATTTCCGCATATAGCTGCAATAATCAAAAGAGGGATCAGTATTGCAATTCCCAGATCAGTTGATGCAGCAATTACACCAGCTGAAAACAAAAGTCCATCTCCCGGGAGAAAGGGGAAGAAGATAAAACCCGTTTCAGAAAAAATTATCAGAAAAAGAACAAAATAAGCTTTAATTACATTTTCTGCTACAATCAACTTTATGGCATTATCTGTATGTAAGACGAGTTCAATTATTTCATTCATCTGATAATTATTTGTCTTTCAATGGCCAGATGGAACTCCCCAATAATCATGCTCCTTTGTGAAAGAGATTTTCTCCTGGTCGTTTCGTCTGAATATTTGTTTTCAGGATAAAATAAAAGCTGATCACTCATTTCGTTTTAATGAAAAGAATTGAAGGTTTATCTTAACCTCAAACTTAAACGGATAATTCAAATTACATATTAACTCTTTTCCTAATGTTAAAGGGCCTGGGTACGAGCAAATAGACATTAAATCTTTTTACTTTCTTTTGCAATTTTCAATGCACTTATTGTCGTGTAATATTTTGTAATCATGTTTTTAACTTCCATTTCAGGTAACTTTCCGGCTTTTAAATATTCCATGTATTGATCCATTACCTGACTAAAATTGGTTTCATGAGGAACATTGTATTTTTCCGGAATGATTACTTTCCATGTATTTTTATTTACTTTTTCAATGCCAAGTCCTTGTTGGGGTAAATCCTGCACAATGGCTTTTTCAAGATTGCCGGCAAATAAACCTAAATCATTTTTTTCATTGGCAACGATCAGTAAATCACCATCTTTGACTTCGAGTGTACAATTTGTTCCTCTCAAAACAGTACTTTGAATATCTCCCTTACCATCGAGGGATTTACTCCTCCATTCGACGGTTAATTTACATGTAACACCTTTGATCCTGTAAAGCATTTCGCCGTTGGCAAATACATTTAATTTGTCGTTATTCACATCTTTTTTCAGGTAATCCGGATATTCATTACACGATGTTACGCTCTTAAAATCTTCTTTGCTTATTTCTGTAGACCAACGTCTGGCAGAAATCATTTCAATATCAGATTTCCCGATTATCTGATTTGGAAAACATCCCCATTGTACAAAATCAACCAGGTGAGTTGTAATATCTACTATTCCTTCACCTTGTTGATCCACATCAAAATACCAGGCTGGACGCACAAGAGTGTTTCCTGCTACTTTTTTCAGATAGTGATGAATGCTGCAACTTTCGACAGCTGGCATTTCAGGAGTTCCATTCTGAAGTTTCCCGAAAATCTCGGGGAGCTGTGAAATTTCCCTAAGCAGGATATTTTTTATTTCAAATCTTCCGGTCATGATATCATAAAGGAGAACTTTCTTCTCCTGTGCAATTTTGAAAGCCTCTTCGAGATCAGAAAACTTTTCAGGAGATATTACCATCGGTTTATCGGATAGAACATTTAATCCTGCTTCGACTGACTTCCTGATGTAATCTGTTTTCAATTTATTATTTCCGGCAAGCACGACGACATTTCCCGGTTTTTGGGCCAGCATTTTCTCAAGATAATCTTTTCCTGTGTATACCTTCTCTATCCAGGCCGTTGGATTGTTGCTCCTTTGATTGAAAGATTCCACCATTTTGAGATGTTCCTTTACGTCGGGACCTTCCGGTGCAAAGACAAAGGCCTCAGAATTTATTTGATTGTACATGTTTTTCTGTACCAGAGAAGCATGGAAATGGCCAGGATCTAAAGTTATGATTCTTACTTCACCTTTTGCACCTGTAAATGCAGCTTTCTCCGAGGAATTTTTCTTTTCAGCTGATTTGCCGGCTCCTCCGCATGCAGTCAACAATATCATTAGGGAGAATATAAATCCTGAAAGTATAATTCTTTTCATGGGTCAATTCTTTTCTGTTTTCCTTTTATATTTTATTGTAAAGTCTGCTAAATTAGAAAAATTACTTACACCCTGAAGTCTTAAGTTCTCTTTTATCCTAAATTTAAAATTTAGATAACTTTAAGAGAGGAATAGGGATTTAGTCTGTAGACTTTAGGCTTTAGGAGACTGTGTGCGGGCAGTCGTTAATTTGTGCAATCTGATAGGTGTCCATCTGCACCATACATTTCATCTATGTTCCATCCTTTCGAATGGCCGTCTCATCGTGCAGTCGTCCTTTCGTGTCCCGTAATTTATTTCAGCTGATCCGGGTTGACAATATCCATATCGCCGAAGTTTAAATTCTCACCGGCCATGCCCCATATGAAAGAATAGTTACTCGTACCGGCCGCTGAATGTATTGACCACGAGGGCGATAAAACGGCCTGCTCATTTTTCATCCAGATGTGTCTTGTTTCCTGGGGTTCTCCCATAAAATGACATACAGACTGGCCTTCCGGAACTTTGAAATAGAAATAAGCCTCCATTCTTCTGCTGTGTGTATGGGCCGGCATGGTATTCCAGACACTCCCGGGTTTTAATTCTGTCAATCCCATCTGTAACTGACAGGTTTGCACAACGGTATTAATTAAAAGTCTGTTAATCCGTCTTGCATTTGATTCTTCGGTTCTGCCGGTTTCTAAAATCTCAGCATCCTGTAGCGTAACTTTTTTTACAGGATATTCTTTATGAGCCGGTGCAGAATTAATATAAAAATGAGCCGGGACATCTGCATTGGTTGATTCAAATACAATCTCTTTGCTTCCACGTCCAATGTACAAAGCTTCCTTATAATTAAGTTCATAACGGGTATGATCTACAACTACAGTACCTTTTCCACCCACATTGATAATGCCGATTTCTCTTCTGTCACAAAAATGTTCTGATTTTAAAGGGTCAATGGATTCCAAATTTAAAGGAAATTTCCGGGGTACTGCACCACCTACTATATATCTGTCATACTGAGAATAGGTTAAATGGATTTCACCAGGGACCATGACATTTTCAATCAGATACTCTTTCCTCAATCGTGTCGTATCATAATTTTTAGCATCTCCTGGGTGGGTAGCGAAACGTTCTTCATAAAATGTGGCCATATGATTTATTATTATGGAATGAATATCCAGTATAGCAAAAATAATGTATTTGAATGGTTAGTGCAATGATTATTTTAAATTATGTAATTCTGAAAAATTTCAGCATTCTAAAATTTTAAAAGTATTCCTATTTAAATTTTAACTTCTTAAATTGGATGAATGATAAAAGGGAGATCTTTTTAAAAATCAAAGCTTAATGTTGAAACCGGATTTTAATATATTTGCAGCCACATATTTAAATTATGAATACCACCGAATTAATATATAACTGGTACGCAATACGCGTCAAATCAAGGACTGAAAAGAAAGTTAATGCTGATCTTTTCGATCAGGGAATTGATTCTTATTTGCCTCTTCAACGGCGGTTAAGGATTTGGAGTGACCGGAAGAAATGGGTGGAGATGCCGTTGATTTCAGGATATGTATTTGTACATATCAGCCGAAAGGAATACGAAGTCGTTCTTCGAACAATGAATGTTGTCTGCTATATTTTTTTTCAGGGGAGAGCTGCAATTATCAGGGATCAAGACATTTTGACGTTAAAACGAATGCTTGGACAAAGCGAGCTGGAGCTTGAGATAACTTTTGAAGAGTTTAAACCTGGTCAAATGGTTGAGGTGGTGGCCGGACCTTTGTGTGGGGTCATTGGAGAACTCATTGAATTCAAGGGGAAAAATAAAGTTGCATTGAGAATTGATCCATTGGGATATACGGTATTGGTAGAGGCCCCCGAGAAAACTCTTATGCCATATTCGGTAAGAGTATAATATTTATTGTTTAATTTTGATGCCTGTAGAGACGCGATTTATCGCGTCTCATTATTAAGACGCGATAAATCGCCATTAAGACGCGATAAATCGCGTCTCTACAAAAAATTATAAACAGATGAAAGGTATCATTCTTGCAGGGGGATCAGGTTCAAGACTTCATCCGATTACCCTTGGAACATCAAAACAGTTACTCCCGGTTTATGATAAGCCGATGATCTATTATCCCTTGTCTGTACTCATGCTGGCCGGAATCAGAGAAATTCTCATTATCACCACACCTGAGGATCAATGTAATTTCATGAAGCTGCTTCAGAACGGTCACCAATGGGGAGTAAATCTTCAATATAAAATTCAGCCTCAACCGGAGGGATTAGCCCAGGCCTTTATTCTTGGTGAAGAATTTATTGGCAATGATTCGGTTTGTCTGGTTTTGGGCGATAACATTTTTTATGGACATGGTTTTACAGACCTTCTTTCCAATGCTGTTGCGGGAGTTGAGGAAAGTGGAAAGGCTACAGTCTTTGGTTATTGGGTTAAAGATCCGGAACGTTATGGAGTTTGTACTTTTGACGGGAAGGATAATGTAACTTCCATCGAAGAAAAACCGGTGTCTCCAAAATCAAACTATGCGGTTGTGGGATTATATTTTTACCCGAATTCTGTCATAGAAATAGCCAAAAATATCAAGCCATCAGCAAGGGGTGAGCTTGAGATAACCACTGTTAATCAACAATACCTGAACGATGGTGTGCTAAAAGTCAAGCTTATGGGGCGAGGTTATGCATGGCTCGATACGGGCACTCATGAGTCCTTGCTTGAAGCTGGTCAGTTTATCCAAACCATTGAGAACCGAACAGGCTTAAAAGTTGCTTGTCTCGAAGAAATTGCCTATCAGAGAGGTTGGATTTCAGGAGAACAGGTTCTTAATATCGGGGAGAGTCTCAAAAAAAATCAATACGGTCAATACCTTTTATCAGTTTTAAGACCATTTAATGGTTAGGTATTGAAACAATTAAATTTTAAAATGGTCTAATAACATTAAAGAGATCACTTAGATAAATGAATTTCATCAAGACTGAGATATCAGGACTAATTATCATTGAACCCAAAGTTTTTAAAGATGACCGTGGATATTTTTTCGAATCCTTCAATCAAAAGGATCTTGAGAGTCATATCGGTCCGGTTGATTTTGTTCAGGATAATGAATCGAAATCGACATTCGGAGTTTTAAGAGGGTTGCATTTTCAAAATCCTCCTTTTACACAATCAAAACTGGTACGGTGTATTGTGGGTAAAATCCTTGATGTAGCAGTTGATTTGCGTATCGATTCCCCGACTTTTGGAAAACATCTTACGATCGAACTTTCTTCAGACGATAAACGGCAACTCTTCATTCCCAAGGGTTTCGCTCATGGATTTGTTGTGTTGAGTCCGGAAGCTATTTTCTCTTACAAAGTGGACAACTTCTATTCTCCTACGCATGATTCCGGCATTTTTTGGAATGATGAACGATTAGGTATTGACTGGAAATTAACCGCTGAGGAAATCATCCTTTCCGAAAAGGATAAGAAGCTAAAGCGCCTGGAAGAGATAGAGATTCCTTTTTGAATGAAACTTGGGCTGCGCTGTCATTGATGGGCATTGGATGCTTTGTCATTAGTGGTCATTGGCTTAGCTGTCATGAATGGTCATAGGCTGCGCTGTCATTAAAGGTCATATGTCACGACGTCATTAAACGTCATTTATTTCGATGTCATTCGAGTCTGTTTAGATTGTGAAGAAAGATGTATTATTCAGCTTCGATATTTTAGAAGCAGGAAGAATATAAAGGCATTTTTTATATTCTTTACTTGAATTCCGGAGAAAAACAGCGGCTTTAATAAAGAATGAGGACTTAAATTTTTAATTCTCAGTTTTTTAATAAATTTTGATTTTTTTTTACATTTTATGTATGCCGTATTACTCAAACGAGTAAATTTGTGACTCGTTGGTGAGGCTCCCGGACTAAACTAAAATTGCCACTTTGGAGCAAACTAATTACCAAAAGCCATTGGTCACCATGTGACTGACGAGGCGGAGCTGTAAAAAATCACTATATCTTCATTAATTATTTTTCTGTATTTCTGATACTTAAATTACTGTGCTTGAATCCCTGATCACTTCTCAAACCCGGGTAAAATTATTGGTTCGATTTTTTCTGAATCAGTCAAATCATGGATATCTTCGTGGTTTGGCCGAGGAATTTAAGGAATCCTCCAATTCAATACGGCTTGAATTAAACAGGTTTGAGAAAGCCGGGTTGCTCGTATCCTTTTTAATCGGAAACAAGAAGATATATAAAGCCAATGGGAATCATCCACTGACAAAAGATATCCATAGTATCGTCCTGAAATATGTAGGAATTGATCTTGCTATTGAACAGCTGATTCAGCAGATGGGAAATCTTCATGAAGCCTGGGTCACTGGAGATTTTGCAGAAGGCAGGGACAATAAATTTGTCGATCTGCTTTTAATCGGCAGGGAAATTAATCTGACAGGATTGACTCATCTGATCGGGAAAGCCGAAAAAGTAATCACTCATAAAATCAGGTTTAAAACTATTTTACCGGAAGAGAAAGCTGATTATTTCAGTAATCAAAATGCGGGGTTGCTGCTTTGGGCAGCGGAGTAGAGATTGGAAATTAAGAATTAAGGATTAAGAATAGGGTGTATAAAGGCATAATCAATCAATTTAAAGAGAAATTGGCTAAAAAAAAATAAGATGAAATTACATTATTTAATACTCATACTTCTTTTTTCATTACCTGGAATTTGGAGTCCTGTCAGGGGACAGAATCCAATAAATCCGGCTTCGGTAAACGTGAATGAGCTGAGCGATTCACAAATTGACCGGATCATCAGGGAAATTCAATCCCGGGGATTATCTCAGGATCAGGCCATTGCCCTGGCTAAAGCCCAGGGAGCCACCCAGACACAAATTGATGAGTTGATGACAAGAATTCAGCAGCGCCAGATGGGCACAGATTCGGAGAATACGGATGCTAATACAGCTACCTCATTTAAAACAGGTACTCTGAAAAGTCAGAACATCTCCCGGAAAGCCAGGATTGAGGCCACAGAGAAAAATAAGAGGATGTTTGGGTTCAATATCTTTAATTCCACAAATCTGACCTTTGAGCCTTCGACCAATATACCTACCCCAAAAAGTTATACTCTTGGTGTGGGTGACCAGCTTTCAATTACTGTTTGGGGCGCATCGCAATCCCATCTTTCGCTCCCGATTGATCAAAATGGTTCAATCACCATTCCGGATGTAGGTCCCGTTTACCTTTCGGGAATTACTTTCGAAAAGGCGCAGATATTGATTAAGAACCGCCTTACTTCCATTTACAGCGGTATGGCAGGCGCCTATCCCAATACCTGGTGTGAAGTCAGCCTTGGCGGACTTCGTTCCATCAAAGTAAATGTTCTTGGTGATATCAATGCGCCAGGAACCTATACCGTTCCTTCCACTGCTTCAGCCTTTAATGTACTCTATCTTTCCGGGGGGCCTAATGAAAATGGTTCTTTTCGGGAGATCCGGCTTATCCGTGACGGGGTAGTAAAAGACACCCTGGATGTTTACGATTTTCTGATTAATGCTAATCCGGCCTCCAATGTGCAGCTCAGGGATCAGGACATTCTTTTTGTCCCGACCTCAAAGGCGGTGGTACAGATAGCAGGCCAGATCAAACGTCCGGGATATTTTGAAATGAAAACTGGTGAAAAGATGAGCGATCTGCTGCGTTTTGCCGGGGGTTTTTCGGAGATGGCTTATAAAAGCAGATTATTCCTTGTGAGAAGCAATCAGCGGGAACGTGAGGTGCGTGATGTAGCTGAATCCGAGTTCAAGTCCTTTGCTCTTGAGAATGGCGATTCCATCCAGGCAGATTTATTACTTAATCGATTCACCAATAGGGTTTCAATTAGAGGATCGGTTTTACATCCTGGAAATTATGAGCTTGCACAGGGAATGAAGCTATCCGACCTGATCAGAAAGGCCGACGGATTAAAAGAAGATGCCTTTATGAACCGGGGTCTAATCAGCCGTTTGAAAGAAGACCATACTCCTGAAAACATCTCATTTGATTTGAAAGAGGTGATTGAGGGCAAAAATGATATGTTGCTTAAAAAAGAGGATGCGGTGACGGTTAGTTCCATTTTCGATATGCGCGAAGAGCGTAAGGTGAATATAGTGGGGGAAGTTTTGAATCCCAAACAATTCGATTACCAGGAAAACATGACACTTGGCGACCTGATCTTCCGGGCGGGCGGTTTCAAGGAAGATGCGGATGTCGCTTTTGTGGAACTAACCAGGAGGCTCAGTTATGATGAGGTTTCAAAAGTGACTGACAAGATAAACGAAGTTCATCAGTTTGGTCTTACCAGGGATTTGAAACTGACACCAAAGGATGCTGCCTTTAAACTGGCTCCTTTTGATGAGATCTATGTTCGCAGGGCGCCCGGTTTCCGTGACCAGGGAACCGTCATGATAAACGGTGAGGTAACCTACGCAGGTACATACAGTATTTCAAATAAAAATGAGCGGATTTCTGACATCATCAGAAGGGCCGGTGGACTGGTACCCGGAGCATACGTCAATGGTGCAACCCTGATGAGGACACGGGAACTTTCGGAAGCTGAACTGGGAAAGAAAAAGCAATTAAAACAGATGATGAAGGATTCACTTTCAACTGACAGTTTAAAAGAAAATAAACAAGTGTATGCAGTTGGTATAGAGATGGACCGGATTCTTCAAAATCCAGGCAGTGTTACTGATTTGTTAGTTCAACCCGGCGATATCATTAATATTCCTAAGGTTCTTCAAACCATTAAAATCTCGGGAAGTGTGTTGAATCCTTTGGCGGTCACTTATGAGAAAAGATTGAGCATCAAGACATATATTGACAGGGCAGGAGGGTATTCTCCAAACGCCAAAAAATCCAAGTCCTATATAATTTATCCGAATGGGACAAGCGCCTCAACCAAGGGCTGGCTTTTCCACCGGAATCCGAAAATCACGCCGGGAAGTGAAATTATCGTTCCCGAGAAACCGGAGAAAAAAGGCGCTGATGATGCGATGAAGTGGATCTCTATGGCCGGACTGATGAGCTCCATGGCGGTATCGATTGTGACGCTGGCGAATATTATTAAATAATGGAGAATGGAGAATTTGGGAAAACCTTATTTGCATTATTCTTTTAACCTTAGTAGCAAGGAAGAATAACCACAAAACCGACCTTATTACCTTATTATAGAAATTACGAAAGCATTTATTTATTTGTATTTTCATTTGTGTGAATTTGCGGAAAAGAGAAGAAAGTTTATCCACAAACAGACACAAATCTTACATAAATGAACACAAATAGGAGGAGTGAAAAAACAGTGAATGGTGAACGGTTCATTACCTCATTATGATTAAAAATGACAAAAGAAAATAAAATACCTATGTCAATCGAACAGGACAGTGAAGTTGATTTTATTTTTCTTGCACAGAAATTATGGCAGGGGCGTTACATCGTGATTAAAATTACGTTCGTCTCTCTGATAATTGGAATACTGATTGCATTCCTGAGCCCGAAAGAATACAGGGCATCCTCAACGATGGTACCCCAGATTACGGACCAGAAATCAAAATTGAGTCCGCTTTCCGGGTTAGCTGCGATGGCCGGCATCAGTCTAAGCACAATAGGAGGATCAGAGTTAGCTCCCAGTACCTATCCCCAGATTATTTCCAGCGTCCCTTTTCAGTTGGAGTTGATGAATGTTCCGTTAAATTTTGCCGGTCAGGAGGGTACTGTAACTCTATTTGACTATTACACTAAAGTTAAACAAACAAATCCTCTTATTAAATACACTTTTGGTTTACCCTCCCTTATCAGGAAAGCGATAAAAGGAAATTCAGGAAAAGTTTATCCGGAAACCAAGGATGTGATTTATGACCTTACTGATAAGCAGGTAGAAGTTCAAAATTTGATGACTGAAACAATAGGGGTCAATATTAATGATAAAGATGGATATATCACCATCCATTGCAGTTTGCCTGAAGCTTATGCAGCAGCACAGTTGACAAAAAATGTACAACTGTTGCTGCAACGTTATATTACTGAATTTAGAATTAAAAAGGCACAGGCAAATCACGATTTCATCCTGCAGCGTTATAACGAAGCAAAACAAAAATATGAACAAGCGCAGAAAGAATTAGCTATTTTTCGTGACCAGAATAAAAATGTATCAACTGCCCTTGCACGGACAAGGCAGGAACAATTGTCCGGAGAATATTCATTGATTTATGGAGTTTATTCTGAGCTTGCTAAAAAATTGGAACAAGCAAAAATTGAGATCAAAGAAGAGACTCCGGTTTTTACAATAATCAAGCCGGTTTCTGTTCCCTCCGAGAAATCTAAGCCTAACCGTCCTTTTATTATAGTAATTTTTACTTTTATCGGATTAATCATTGGTTTGGTGATTGTTTTCAGTCGTGACTATGCCGACCAACTCAGAAGAAAGTGGCGCACCATTAACAGTTGAATGAATTAAGATTTTGTTAGGATTAAGATGATTAAATCCAGCTACATAGGATTTCTCCTTTTCGTTGGAATGCTGATTGTTTTTTTTGTATTACCGGATCATAATGGGCTACAAAAACCTTTCAGGATTTTAATTGGCTTATCATTTGTTATCATTTATTTTGCCCTCTTATTAAAAAAAGAAATAGCTGCAAGAACGCTTTGGTTTGTTGTTTCGGGAGGAATCCTGGTGGTGACAATGGCTTTTAGAGGAACGATTCAGACTTCCTTCATCAATGCTTATTTTTGTTTGTTTGGTCTGCTCTGCTTTCCACATCTTTTTTTCGATTTAACCCCGATTCGTAAGATTAATCTGAACTATATTTATGTAGCCTGCATTCTTTCAATTTTAATACAGTTTTTGTTTTATTCATCATCTGATGGTAGACCAAAATTGGGATACGAGATCAATCTATCAGGAGCTTACCTTTTCCTCTTTTTTATCTTTTCAGATATTCTTAAAAATAAAAATGGTAAAATCTTTGTAATAACCTTATCTTTTCTGACGCTAAGCAGATTATTGATATTCAGCATCATCCTGTTTTACCTGGTCCGTTTTCTTAAAAGATATTTTAAAATCTGGTTTCAGAAACCTAATGCTGTTATTATTGCAGTTGCAGGTTACATCATACTATCAATCTTTTCTATTTGGTATGTAGCTAATATCCGGCCGGAAATTGATTCCGATTCTGCCGGCATCAGCAGAGTTGTGACCTTGAATGACGGATCGAATAAATTGCGTTTTCATGCCAATACATTGGAAATCGCTACCATCTATAATGATCCATTTGACTCGAATGTATTATTCGGTTCCGGCTCCGTTGAGAATTACATTAAGATGAATAAAGTGGCCATCATACCCCACAATGAATTATATGACGGGATCATAGAGTTTGGAATTGTTGCACTACTATGCTTTTCCTTAATTTCATTTCCTATTTTTAAAAATTTAACAAACTATTCAAATATTGAGTATTTTATTCCAATATTATTCTATACCCTTATTCTTTGGGTACGATTTCTTTTAGTACCCAGCTTCGAAATGATATTTATTCTCTTTATGCTTAATATCTTAAGGTTTAGAGAGAAATCAACCGAAAACAACTGCATCAAAAATGAATATAGTTTTTCTGGTCCTTGACATTCATCTGGTTAGCGGGTCAGAAAGAGTTGCGGTGAACATGGCTAATTTTCTGGTTGATAAAGGTCACGCTATTACGATTGTGTCATTATCAAGGCAAAAATTGGGCAGGATCTTCAATATTGATAATCGGATCGTCCTAAAATATTTGAATTTTAATTTCAGGAATGGCTTTAATATTCCTCAAAAAATCGCATCCATTTTCATCGTAAACCGGTTTTTCAGTAAATTTTCTGAGAAGGCGATCCTTCTTGGGGTTGGAACCACCTATATCAGTTTATTAGCAGCTTTAATAGCTAAAGGAAACTTTTTTAAAACCATTGGTTGTCAACATACGTCCTATTCTGCCCCGAAACATTTTTGGGTATTATTCAGAAGATTGTTTTTCCATAGATTGGATGCTGTAATTTCTTTAACGGAGCATGATCACCCAAAATTAAAAAGGCTCAACCCCAATAGCTTTGTTATTCCCAATTCTGTCTCATTCTATCCGGAACAACCTGCACTATTAGAAAATAAGCGATTGTTGGCCATAGGAAGAATGGATTATAACAAGGGATTTGATCTTTTATTGGATTTTTTTGAAATTTTCACGATTCAACATCCGGATTGGGTACTTAGAATTATCGGTGAAGGTCCCCTGAAAAAATCAATTATTACCAGAATTGAAACGAGCGGTTTAAAGGAACGCGTTGAAATACTTCCGCCAACCAATAATATTATCGATCAGTATCTTGATGCTTCGCTTTATCTGATGACCTCCCGGACAGAAGCTCTACCAATGGTTTTGCTCGAGGCGCAGGCCTGCGGATTGCCGATCGTTTCCTTTAACTGCGAAACTGGACCATCCGAGATAATTAATAATTGTAAGGACGGCTATCTTATTGGAGATTTTGACATTAAAGAAATGTCCTTTAGAGTTTCTGAATTATGTGCTGATTTTTCTAAAAGGAAAGAATTTGGTCTCAACGCCCGGGAGAATGTTAAGAAATTTTTCCCCGAAAGAATTTATGAAAAATGGGAAGAGTTGTTCGAGGAAATCAGGAATTAAGATTAAAAAATTATCCGGGTATGTTTGTCTAACGTTTATAGATTGTGTCATTAAGTCATTAATGGTCATTGTGGGTCATTGTGCCATTAATGACCATTAATTACAACATTTGACAAAGAAAAATCTCAATTAGAAAGCAAACGGATATTTATTTAAGATATTATAGACCTTGATACCTAAGATTATTCATTATTGTTGGTTGAGTGGAGAATCTTACCCGGAATTGATCAGGAATTGCATTGATTCGTGGAAAATAAAGCTTCCGGATTATGAATTTATTCTGTGGGACTTAAGAAAAGTTGCGTTAGACTTTGAAATAAGCGACTGGAAGGCTACACCACCGGATGATGAGAAGGAAAAACCGGTGGACCGGTTGATAGACGAGGGAAAGAAGGTCTTAAAGACTAATAACATATGGCTTAGACAAACCATTCATGCAAAAAAATACGCTTTTGCGGCTGATTTCATAAGAGTTTATGCCTTGAATAAGTATGGAGGAATTTATCTGGACGCAGATGTTGAAGTTTTAGGTTCTTTCGACCGGTTTTTGGATTCAAGATTTTTTATTGGTTTCGATTTTCAAAATGATCTCGACCCTGCTATTATGGGATCAGAACCTGGTCATTCAATTCTGAGTAAGCTGTTGGAATATTATGAAGATCGGCAGTTCATTAAGCCAGACGGGAAATTTGATACCGTACCTTTGCCCATTATTTTTGGTAAAAAGGCCGAAGCATGTTTTGATTATAAAAGAAATGGTATATACCAGGAAATAAGTGAACACGGAATAACGATCTATCCTTTTGAATATTTCTCTCCGAAGAACATCTATTTCCATAAAATTAATTTAACCGGCAACACTGTTGCAGTGCATCATTTTGATGGAAACTGGTTGAAGAAAGGAATAAAATTCAGATTAAAACAAAATGTCCACCGGTTATTGTATGTCATGGGAGGTAAGACATTTCATGACAAGGCCGTACGATTAAGCAGAAGTTTGTTTTAATCTTAAATCAGAACACTACATCAACGGTTTTACTGTTCTGATTCGTAAATCGTATTATTAATTATTGTAACCTATTTTTTGAAATTTTGCCTCCTTTTTCAGTTTTAATATCAGTTTATCATAAGGAAAATCCTGAATACCTCCGGCTGGCCCTGGAAAGTATTTGGTTTCAACAGACACTGAAGCCCTCAGAAATTGTACTGGTATGTGATGGTCCACTTACCGAAGTGCTTTATGAAGTAATCAGGATTTTCAAAGTGGATGCTCCTTTAAAGGTTTATAATCTCGAAAAACATAGTGGACTTGGAGTCGCATTATCAAAAGGACTGGATATCTGCAGCAATGAATTGATTGCCAGGATGGATGGGGATGATATCTCAATTCCGGAAAGGTTCGAAAAACAAATAGGATATCTTAGTGAACATCCCGGGATTGATATTCTTGGAGCTGGTATTGCTGAATTCAAGACATCATCGGAACACATCTGTTCTTTCCGCAGGCTTCCTCTCGAATTTGAAGAATTGATCTTTTTTGCAAAAAGAAGAAATCCTTTAAATCATGTAACGGTGGTATTCAGGAAATCTGCGGTTATGAAGGCTGGCAACTACCAATCTTTCAATGGTTATGAAGATTATCATTTATGGGTAAGAATGCTGATGAAAGGTTCGGTTATCGCCAACATCCCGGAGAATCTTGTCCTGGTAAGAATTGGGAATAAGATGTATTCCCGCAGGCATGGATTAAAACTATTCATTCAGGAGTTGAAATTGCTTAAAGAATTTCTGGATATAAAATTTTTCAGTTACGCTGACTATTTAAAAAATCTTATATTCAGAGCTATCCCAAGATTGTTCCCTTTATGGGGAATAAAACTGGTTTATAAGATTTTGCACAGGTAAAAAAATAATTACGAATTAGGAATTACGAATATCTGTCCTTTAGAAATTACGAAAATTGATTGATGAAGAAACTTGTTTTAATTGGCGGATCCGGATTTATAGGTACCAGGCTTATTGATTTGATCGGAAGTCAGAATTGTTTCAATATCGACAAAGCTCCCAGCGCCAGATTCAATGACATTACATCGCTATTTGATATCAGGAACAAAGATCTCAAAAATGTAATTATTCCCACAGCGGATACTGTTGTCCTTCTGGCCGCAGAGCACCGTGATGATGTAACTCCTGTAAATCTTTATTATGATGTCAATGTGAATGGCACAAAAAATGTGATTGAGGCGATTGAAGAAATGGGAATCCGGAATATTATTTTTACCAGTTCTGCGGCGGTCTATGGTCTCCAAAAGAATAATCCGGATGAAAATAGTACCCCTGAACCCAGCAGTCCTTATGGCAAAAGTAAACTTGAAGCAGAGAAGATATTAATAAAATGGCAAAAAAAAGATCCGCAAAACCATTCTCTTACGATTATTCGTTCTGCAGCTGTATTTGGGGAAAATAACAGGGGGAATGTTTACAATCTTCTCAGACAGATAGCCTCAGGGAAATTTTTGATGGTTGGTAAAGGGAATAACCGGAAATCCATGGCTTATGTGGGTAATAACGCAGCGTTTATTCATTATTGTATCAAAACGAGTGAACCGGGTTACCGGATCATAAATTATGCGGATCAACCTGATCTGACAATGAATGAATTGGTGATACAGGTAGAAAAAAGTTTAAATAAAAAATTACCCGCTGTTCGATTTCCCTACTGGCTTGGGCGAATTGGTGGATTAAGTTTTGATGTCGTTTCTTCTTTAACCGGAATCAAATTCCGGATTACAAGCGAGAGAATTAAAAAATTTTGTGTGCCGACCCAGTTGAATGCTGCTTTAGTGCATAATTCTGATTTTGTTCCGCCGTTTACTTTGGATGAAGGTCTGGACAGGACGGTGCATTTTGAGTTTGGGGATGGAAGTCCGGATGAAGGGGATCAGTATTCTTTGCCGTCAGCTTTAGCTGACGGAAGATGATTGAATTAGAAGATGATTGAATTCTAAGTGGCTTTAGCCGCATTGATGTGTTTAATAAAATTCGGCTAAAGCCTTTTGAACCTGCATCTTCATCCGTCAGCTAAAGCAGACGGCAATGGATAACCAAACAACATTGAATCTTGATTACAGAAACTGGGCCGTTGAATTACCATTTGGAATATAGAAAACGGATAAAACCTGATATAGAAAGAGCAACCGCAGAATGAAGATCTATTGTATCATTTTATTTGTCTTTATAATAAATCTGCAAAAGCATGCTTTAGCCCAATCGCTGCCGGTGGGAACTCATTTATTGGAAGATGCCTACAGAAGGGGCCAGCTTGTTGGTGAGATTGATTCATCCATCTCTTTTACCTCGCGGCCAATCTTTCCGGTGCAGTCAATGAAGGTCAGCAATACCTTCGATCCTTTTAAAACACTGGAAAAGGATCGATGGAACAAGGAAAATGGCATTTTTCATTTTGCAAAAGAGAGGGGAATGGTACAAATCCTGCCCTTTACCAGGCAATTGCAATACAATTCCGATCATCCATACAGTTTGAACGATGGAGCTATGATTCCAGCCAGGGGATATCAAACAATGGTAAGCGGAGGTTTTTTTGCAAAATACGGTCCACTGAGCGTTCAATTCCGGCCGGAATATATACATGCACAAAACCAGGATTATCAGGGATTTTATAAAGAAATGCGAGACCAGGTATGGTATGAATATTATCAGGTTCAGGTCTTCAGCGATCTTCCGGAGAAGTTTGGAAACACGCCTTACAGTAAATTTTCGTTAGGTCAGAGCAGTATCCGTTTGACTTTTGGACCCGCCTCCATCGGGTTATCCAACGAGAATCTATGGTGGGGTCCCGGGTTGCGGAATTCTCTGGTAATGAGTAATACCGCTGATGGATTTTCTCACTATACTCTTAATACAGTAAAACCGATACGAACTCCGGCAGGCTCATTTGAAGGACAGATCATTGCCGGTAGACTGGAAAATTCAGGTTTTGATGTGCCGGATACCAGTCGTACTTACCTGGGATACTCCATCTATCTTCCCAAAAGAAAGGATTGGCGTTATATAAATGCTGCGGTTCTGAGCTATCAGCCAAAATGGGTTCCAGGTCTTTTTATTGGATTAACCAAGAGTTTCACCAAATATGGAGGAGAAAAGGATAGCAGTTTCAAGGCATTGTTTCCTGTCTTTTTCCCACTGGAGAGGAAAAATAACTACGATAATCCGGAGCGCCCCAAGGCTGGAGATCAACGCGAATCAGTATTCGTTCGATGGCTTTGTGTTCCGGAGAAGGCCGAAGTTTATTTTGAATATATGCGGGAAGATGCCCCTTATAATGGAAGGGATTTAATCCTTCAATTGGGATATAGCCGGGCTTATATTTTCGGTCTTCGGAAGATGTTGGAACTAAATCGACATAAAGGTCAATACATTCAGGTAAATTTGGAACTCACACAATTAGAGCAAACCAATGCGAATCCGGATGTACCTTATCGTTACCTGTATACCAGTCAGGTTACTTATCATGGCTACACTAATAATGGTCAGCTTTTAGGAGCAGGAATCGGTCCCGGCAGTAACATGCAATCACTTTCCGTTAGCTGGGTAAAAGGTTTGAAAATCATTGGTGTCCAGTTTGAACGATATGTGCACAACAATGATTTTCATCATCTGATCATTAAAGATAACCGTGCAAATTGGGTCGATATGAGCGCAACGGGAATCATTGAATGGAATTGGCACAATTTGCTTTTATCATCCAGACTGGAGAATATACTTACGTATAACAATCAATTTTTCTATCGTGCCAAAAATCCAAACTCCGGAAAATTCTTTGAACCGGGAATCAATGTTTATAATTTTCAGGCACAAATCGGCATATCGTATAGATTTTGAATTAATGGATAATGGATAATGGATAATGGATAATGGATAATGGATAATGGATAATGGTTAATGGTTAATTTGTGGAAAAAAACATAAAATTAAGAATGGCGTTTCCGGGAGCTTTATTTTCATTAGTCAGTAAGTTTAGTATTTTAGAAAATGACCAACGCAGCACACTTGTAAGAAAGAACATTTATTTTTCTGTTCTTATAAAAGGGTTCAGCATTTTGATTTCGCTATTGCTGGTGCCCCTGACAATTAATTATCTTTCGGTTTATGAATTTGGAGTTTGGCTGACGCTAAGTTCAATGCTCACTTGGATCAACTACTTTGATATAGGATTGGGAAACGGCCTGCGCAACCGCCTTACGGAATCTTTCGCGGAAGGAAATACAAAACTGGGACAGATCTATATAAGCACCACTTTTTTTATTCTTTCATTAATTGTTATTGCCGTATTTCTCGTTTTTCTGCTTCTCCAACCCTATCTCAACTGGGCTGAAATTCTTAATACGGATCCCACGAAAGTGGCCGATCTGAACCTGGTGATTATTTTTTCATTTGGTTTTTTTTGCATCAATTTTCTTTTTAAAATAATTGGTATTGTTTATATGGCGGCACAGAGACCGGCCATCAATGACTTACTGACCTTGCTTGGCAGTCTTCTCTCGCTTATCACCATTTTTATCTTAACCAAAACAACCGATGGAACGCTGGTGCGCGTAGCGCTTACATTTTCCGCTGCGCCTGTATTCATTTTATTAGTCGCTTATCCGGTTACATTTTATGGTTATTTTAGAAATTACAGTCCGAAATGGAGCGCTGTTAAGCCTCATCGGGCTAAAGATTTAATGAATTTGGGGGCGCAATTTTTTGTTTTACAGATATCCGGATTGATCATTTTTGGCACATCGAATCTAATTATTTCGCGTATACTCGGTCCTGAACAGGTAACTCCATATAACATTGCTTTCAAATATTTTGGTATTGCAACCATGCTATTCAGTATTATTATTGCTCCGATGTGGTCGGCATCTACCGATGCTTTTACCCGGGGGGATCTTCAATGGATCAAGGGAAGTATGAAAAGCATGATAAGAATTTCCATGATCGCCACGGCAGGTGTAATGATGTTAATCATTATTGCCAATGCGGTCTATCATTTATGGATTGGACATATGGTCCTGATACCATTTAAATTGAATTTTTGGATGGGACTGTACACCATAATTGTTTTATGGAGCACCTGTTTTTCAACTTTTCTTTTTGGCATGGGAAAGTTAAGGGCTCAGCTCATCAATACAGTGACTGTGTCTATCCTTTTCATCCCTCTGGCTATATTGTTAGGTAAATCTTTGGGACTATGCGGGATTGCAATAGCCCTTTGTCTGACGAATTTGTCCGGCGCGATCTTAAATCCGGTTCAATATTATAAAATTATATCAGGACGGGCAATCGGGATATGGAACAGATGAAAAGTCGTAAACAGTAAAGACCATTACGCAACTTCTGTTTTATCCTTGTTCTTTTCGGGACTTTTAATGCAAAAGACAGCTGGTGTCGTCATTGCTTTTTATCCGGATATTGAAAAATTAGTTTTCAATGTATCCACCTTTATTCGTCATATTGATATTCTTTTTATTTATTTCAACAGCGAAGTTCCCAAAGAGGATATTAAGAAACTAAGAGAAGTCAGTCCAAAAATTGAGCTGATCTTTAATCAAGAAAATAAAGGTATAGCGGCCTCTCTTAACTTATCTGCGCTAAGAGCTTTAAGTTTGGGATATGCCTGGTTATTAACAATGGATCAGGATTCCTATTTTCCTGTCAACACTTTTTTTGAAATGTTTGGACAGCAAAACTGTCACAGGGCGGCTATCTTTAGTCCAAATTCTGGTTTAACGGCTGGTAGTGAAGAAGAAAAACAGGAACTAGCAGAGGAGGTACTTCATGTGATTACATCAGGGAACCTGCTTAATCTTGAAATATGGAAAACATTAGGAGGATTTGAGGAAAAGCTTTTTATCGATGAGGTAGATAATGACTATTGTTTAAGGGCTGTTTCAATGGGTTATAAAATTATAAGCTTCAAAAACTGCCCTCTGGTACATGAATTAGGCAAAAATAAAGAAGTTTTTTTTCTATTTAAAAAATACACCATCATCACTCATTCTCCAATCCGTGCCTATTACATTTTCAGGAATAATTTTTATATGTTCAATAAGTATAAAAAGTCTTTTCCTGCGTTTGTCCGTTTACGTAAAAGGATTCTCATTAAAGATTTTATTAAGATCTTGCTTTTCTCTTCTGAACGCATCCGTAATTTCAAGTATATCTATCGTGGAATCAGGGACTATTATAAAGGAATTTATGGGCCAATAGTTAATGGTTAATGGGTAAAGGATAATGGACAATGGACAATGGACAATGGACAATGGACAATGGTTAATGATAACTCAATTTTGACAGCCGCATAGCGGCGGCATCCTGGTAGAAAAATACAGATGACCAGCCCAAAGCCGCATTGCGGCGACATTTTGGTGATGTCACCAGCGAAGGCGTAACCTTTGCACGGCGAAGTTGGAATTTTGACAAAACATCATTAAATTTGGTTGATGATATTTTTAAGTGATGGATACGTTAGAAAAAAATAAGATATTAAAGCAAATTCTTTGGGATTATAATATTTCACCTGACGAGGCAGATGCTGTACTAAAGGGAGAAAAGCAATCAGCCGGGCATTATACACGTGAAAATCTTTTCTTAAAATTGCTTGAGTCTTATTCTTGGTACACTATTATACAGTTGATCAGCCCTAAAGTTATAAAATCATTGTTGACCAAACAACTTATCAGCAAACTCCGATCTCCCGCATTAAGAAACAAATATGAATTCGTCCGGGAACGATTACAGCAAATTATACCGACTTCAGGATAAATTCCTCTCATGGTGGCGAACACTGAATTTCCCTTTTTATCTTACAGGGGGAACTGCTCTTGGCCGGTTTTATCTTAACCACCGGTATAGCGATGATCTGGATTTTTTCGTCAATAATAATGATCGTTATCAACACTATGTTTCTATTTTCAAGAAAGAAATTGCTGCAAACTTTAGAATAAATATGCAACAGTCGCTGTTCACTGACGATTTTAGCAGGGTATTTATAGCCGAAGAGGAATCATTGCTTAAGATAGAATTAGTAAACGATATCGAATATCGTGTGGGAGAACCAGAAAATTATCTTTATGGGAAAATTGATACGCCGATAAACATACTCTCGAACAAATTATCAGCTGTTATAGGAAGAGATGAACCTAAAGATATTTTTGATATCATTCATATAGCGTTGAATTACTCATTTAATTGGAAAGATATTTTTGATCATGCCAAACAAAAGGTGGTAATAAATGAATTGGATGTAGAGCAGCGCTTGTCTTCCTTTCCAACCGAATGGTTGAAGAATGTAAATTGGATAGAAACAACAAAAGATCATAGAGAACTGGGCGAAATGTTACATCAAATCGCGGATGATTTTTTACTTGGCGGTTCAAATACATTGGGTAAAAATAAATTGCCAATTGAAAAAGCAAGACCGGCTATTAAAGAGCCGGACGAAACAACGAGCACAGAAAGAAAGAATTAAGAAGAAAAACCTTATTCGTATTCTTTTAACCTACTATATAACTAATGCTATTTTGCTGAAATACAATATGCCACCAAAACACAAAATCTCCAAATTTGCACCAAATGCTTTGGTGAATTTTGGAGATTTAGTGGCAAAAATACCAGTTATCTATTTTTATGTTTGGATTCAAATCCATGTGCAACTTAGTAATTAGTAACCCTCAGCTTCAGCCGAGGGAACATATGTACCTTAGTGCCGGGCTAAAGCCCAATAAAAGAAGACGTCTCCGGTCCCCCGGCTAAAGCACGGGGGTTACTCAGCCGCATAGCGGCGGCATTCTGGTAGAAAAATACAGATGACCAGCCCAAAGCCGCATTGCGGCGACATTTTGGTAAAGGATAATGGATATCTGATCTTATAAAAAACCTTATTCGTATTCTTTTAACCTTAGTAGCACAGGAAGAACAACCACAAACCTTATTATCAATTTAGGAAATAATGGAGATTGAGCTGGTAAAGAGTAAAATCTATGATATAAGGGGATGCAAAATCATGCTTGATTTTGATCTGGCTGAATTATATGAAGTCCAGACAAAAGCATTAAATCAAGCTGTAAAAAGAAACTGGCAGAGATTTCCACAGGATTTTATGTTCAGACTTACACCGGAAGAATGGAATAATATGCGGTCACAAATTGTGACCGCATCAAATAAACGAAATATTATCGCTACCCCTTATGCTTTTACAGAGCAGGGACTTGCCATGTTAAGCGGAATATTGAACTCAGATAAGGCGATAGACGTAAATATTGCCATTATGAGGGCATTTGTGATGATCAGGCAATATGCATTGACCTATGTAGAAATCACTGCCGAATTAAAGAAAATAGAAGGAAAATTTAAAGATGTTTACCAGGCGTTAAATTATCTCCTGGATAAAGATAAGATACGGATTGAACAAAATGAGAGAAAACGAATCGGTTTTAAAATTGAAGAGCGATGGAATTGATGAAATTAATGATTAATGATTATTTGTGTTTATTCTTTTGATCTTCGTAGACTTATTTGTGTGTTTCCATTTGTGTGAATTTGTGGAAAAAAACGATTGATGAAACAATTGATTAAAAAAATACTTAAACCTTTTTACCGGCTGTTTTTAGCAATTGAAAATAAATTTGATGCCGATTATCTGGCTTTGGACGTTCCTCTGTCCAAAGAGGTCAGCCATCGGAACTGGAGAGGCTATTTGAAGGCCATAGGGAACAAACCGGGAATGAGGATACTGGAAATCGGAAGCCGTGAAGTGACAGGACCATCAAATGCGAGAGAAGAATTCAATCAGGCGGAATACACAGGTTTTGATTATTATCAGGGTCAGAATGTGGATGTTGTTGGAGACGCTCACCAGCTTTCCTCCTATTTTGGAAAAGATGAAAAATTTGACATCATCTTCTCAAGCGCCTGCTTTGAACATTTCGCCATGCCTTGGATCGTAGCCGTTGAGATTTCAAAGTTGCTTAAAGTTGGAGGAATTGTTTTTGTTGAAACACATTTTTCTTTTTCCTCACACGAACGACCCTGGCATTTTTTTCAATTCAGCGATATGGCATTAAAAGCTTTATTTTCGCCGGCGTTGGGCCTTGAATGTATAGAAGCGGGCATGTCAAATCCAATCGTAGGAAGATTTTCGGCCTTGGCAGATGATTACCTGAAGAATAGAAAGGTGACCGGACTTTACTGTCATAGTGAGTACCTCGGACGGAAAATAAGAGATGTTGAGGCTTTTGACTGGGCAAAAGTGGATTTGGAAGAGGTTTTGGGGGAAACAAAATACCCGTTACCGTCAAAAAATAAATGAACACTTTGAATAGCAGGGATAATTCTGCCACCAAGGCACAAAAACACAAAAGTACACCAAATTGCGTTTAATTTTTGGTGGGTTTTGGTGACCTGGTGTTTTGGTGGCACTATTTTAGAATATTAATTACTCATAACTTTATCGTACCCATTGAAGAAAGTATTAGTAATCGGTCCTTCTTATTTTAGTTATAACCAATCCATTGCCTCTGCATTTGATACTGAGAAGTTTGAAGTAAAAGTTATTGATTATTCTGAACAATTTGGATTAATAACGACATACAATAAAATAGTATATACTCTTTCAGGAAACAAGAATAAGACCAAAGAGAAACTGCGGAGAAAACTCAACAGGCATATTGTTGAAACCTATCAGCAATATGGTCCCGAAATCGTACTGTTCATTAAAGGGGAGGTAATCTTTGAGGAGACTGTTTCTGTAATGAAGGAATCTAAAAATGTTCTCTGGGTACTCGACAGCATTTTTAATCTTCCCGTATCCATGAAACTGGCGGAAAAGATGAACGCCGTCTTTCTTTTTGAAAAAACAGAAGTTGATGGAATCCGGAAAATCAATGAGAATACTTTCTTTTTGCCATCGGCGTTCGATGATCGGATATTCAGAAAACTAACCCTGCAAAAGGATATTGACCTTTTGTTTATTGGCACTTTGTATGATTCGCGAGTAAAACTATTCGAAAAGCTTCATCAGGAATTTCCTGATTTAAAGCTCAAAATCTTTTGCAAACGGTTCTTGTTTTACAAGTCACCTGTCAAATACCTGAACAGTCTAAAAAGTGAAATATTCATTAATCGTTTTGTCACTCCTGAAAAAGCAAACATTTTATACAACAGATCCCGGATTTGTTTAAATATGCACCACGGTCAATCTGTTTATGGAGTAAATCCACGGTTTTTTGAAATTTTGGGAGCAGGGGGATATCAGCTCGTCGATAAAAAACCCTACATAGAAGAAAATTTTTCAGACCAGGTGGAAACCTATCATTCAGAAGAAGAATTGTACAAAAAGATCAGCTCATTTTTTAAAGGTAAAAAGATCGTCAGAGATCAGGCGATTTATGATAAAGTAAGGGCAAGTCACACCTATAAAAAGAGAGTTGAGTTTATATTGGAGAGGATTTGAAAGGAATGAATCATGAATCTGTTTGGCGGATTTTATTGTTTTGGAGATTTGGTGGCAAAAAAATATAAAGTTTAAAGAAACTATAAGCTTAAGAATTCTGATGTTTAAAAATTATATAAGATATTCATTAAATTTCATTTTACTTAGTGGGATCTTATATCTGCCATTTTGCTCTTCAGCACAGACGCTCCCTATTGGAACACCCGTACTTGAGGATGCTTTGCGAAGAGCTCAATTGCTCGGGCAAATTGATTCAACGCTATCTTTTGCCACGGGACCCTTGTTCCAAAATGCTTTTCCGGATAAAGATATTTTGAATCCTGAGGTCGGTTCAACGATGATCCCGGTAAAAAAAGGCATTTTTAAACTTCTGCCCGTACTTTGGCAGCAACAATATACTACTCATCATCCTGAAGGGTGGAATGATGGCTCTATGATTCCTGCAAGGGGTTACCAGACCTTGTTCAGCGCCGGTATTTATGCAAAATATGGCCCTCTAAGCATTCAGATCAGACCTGAAGTGGTTTACGCAGAGAACAAAACTTTTCAAGGATTTTATAAGGAACAATCAGATCAGGTTTGGGCAGAATATTATACGCTGCACAACGCTATTGACCTTCCTGAAAGATTTGGCGAAAACGCATATAAGAAGTTGTTCCCCGGACAAAGCAGTATCAGACTTACTTTCGGTGCGGTATCTTTGGGAATTTCCAGCGAAAATCTTTGGTGGGGACCGGGTGTCCGCAATGCCCTGATCATGAGTAACAGCGCCCCCGGTTTCAATCATATTACCCTCAACACCGTAAAACCTTTGCATACCAAAATAGGTTCATTTGAAGGTCAGGTAATTTGCGGAAGACTGGAAGATTCCGGTTTCGCACCCTCCGATACCAACCGCACCTCTAATGGATATAAATTGTATGTCCGCAAAAGAACCGATTGGCGTTACCTTAATGGAACAGTCCTGACGTATCAGCCCAAATGGGTTCCCGGATTGTTTTTTGGAGTAACGCGGACCTTTATCACGTATTACAACGACATGGGGAGTGGAATCAAAGATTACCTGCCGGTAATTTCGCCGCTTTCAAAAAAGGCTAACTATGGAGAAAACGAAAGTCCGATACCAAACGACCAGAGGGCTTCCTTCTTTTTGCGTTGGTTGTGGTTGAAGGCTCATGCGGAACTTTATATCGAGTACATGCGGGAGGATCATGCCTTTGACCTCAGGGATTTTATCGTGCAGCCTGAATTTACGCATGCCTACGTTTTCGGAATACGCAAGGTAATCCAGTTAAGGGGTTTGAAAGATCAATTTCTACAAATCAATCTGGAGATCACACAAATCGAACAAACCACCACCGATCTGGGAAGACCATCAAGATATGACTATGTTCATTACGCCGGAATTTCACAGGGATATACCCATCAGGGACAATTACTGGGTGCCGGGATCGGCCCGGGAAGCAATTTGCAATCATTTTCCCTGAGCTGGGTCAAAGGACTCAAAACGGTAGGAGTAGGGTTGGAAAGGTTTGTTCATAACAACGATCTTCACAATGCTGCAATAAAAGATCCACGGGCTAACTGGGTTGATATGGATATGTCTTTATTCGGAGACTGGAACTACCGGAATTTCATTTTTTCGGTAAAAGCGGAATGGGTAAGGTGCTATAATTATCAACATTATTATCAGCCGGTTTCAGGTGCGGAAGCTGATTATTGGGATCCCGGACGAAATACCTATAATTTTCAGGGACAGTTAGGGGTGATGTACCGGTTTTAATTACTGCGAATTATCATTAAGTCGAATTTCACGAATTGAGAACGAATTATCACGAATCGTCTCACACATGCTTCGTGATAATAACTTCGCTGATCTTCGATTCGTCTTTAATCATTTAACAGTACTACGAAGTGGTTTGTGATAATTCGTCAATAATTCGTGAAATTAGCTTCACAAAGAGAGAATAAAGAAAATGAAATTATAAAATGACTACTGACATACAAACAAAAAAACAAATAGAGGACGACGAGATTGATCTGATCGCCTTGTCGAAGACCTTTTGGAGCGGTAAGGCCATACTCATAAAATCTGTTATAGTATTTGGAATCATAGGATTCTTTGTTGCAATTCTGTCTCCAAAGGAATATATCGCTAAGACGGTGATGGTTCCACAGGTGGCCGATGGGCAGTCCAAGCTTGGTGGATTAGGTGGCTTGGCGGCCATGGCAGGAATCAATCTCAGCGTCGGAAGCACTGGTTCGGAACTTTCGCCGACCATCTATCCACAAATTATCGCCAGCATTCCCTTTCAACTGGAGCTGATGAATACTCCGCTTCAGTTTGTAGAATCAGCAAGCCCGGTTACGCTGTATGATTATTATACCAAAGAAAGGAAGATTTCCTTTTTAGGATATATTAAGAAATATACGATTGGGTTGCCGGGAACACTTATTGCTTCTGTTAAGGGAAAGGCAGATATAGAAAATACTATCGGAACAGCCCCTAAACAGCCGATCCGATTAACTGAGAAACAAAAATCCGCACGAAATATTCTTTCACAGATTATCTCTCTTGAAGTAAATGCAAAGGAAGGATATTTGTCCCTTACGAGCAAAATGTCAGAACCGGCTCCTGCTGCTCAACTGGCACAGCGTGCGCAGGAGTTGCTGCAGCAGTATATCATTGAATTTAAAATCAAAAAAACCAAGGTCAATCTTGATTTTGTCCAGCAACGATATGATGAGACTGAAAAAAAGTACCTGGTTCTTCAGGAACGATTAGCTTCATTCCGTGACCGTAACCGGAATGTCTCCAGCGCCATCGCCGGTACCGAACTGGAACGGCTTACCAGCCAATATAATCTTATCTCCGGAGTTTATTCAGAACTGGCCAAACAACTGGAACAAGCCAAAATACAGGTAAAACAGGATACCCCAGTGTTCACCATCATTGAACCGGTCTCCGTACCGACCGAAAAATCCAAACCAAACCGTCCGATGATCCTGTTTATCTGGATCTTCCTTGGTGGAGTGGTTGGAACGGGGTGGATATTCGGAAGAGAATATCTGAAGACGGTGAAGGAACGGTGGAAGGAGGAGTGATGTGCTGATGTGGTGATGAGGCTTTAGGCTTTAGGCTATAGACTTTAGGCTTTAGGCTTTAGTGGTTTGTGGTTAAGGGTTAATGGTTAATGGTTAATGAGGACTGTTCTTTTAAAACCTTATTTGTATTATTCTTTTTAACCTTAGTAGAACCAAAGAAGAACATAGAAACCGACCTTATTACCTTATTTGAGAATTTGGCGTAGGAAGAAGGTGAACACAATCTGTGATTATCTGTTTAATCTGTGTCATCGGTGTTCAAGAATTAAAAAGATGAGACTAAATCAATATGAAATAGATTGCATCAAGAATTTAGCAGTTCGTCATTTTGGCGCTGACGTTTCTGTCTTTTTGTTTGGCTCCCGTACAAATGACCAATTAAGAGGAGGAGACATCGATCTATTCATACGAGGAGGTCATTTAAACATTCGTGCTAAAGTAGATTTTTTAACAGATCTCATATTAAAGATTGGCGATCAAAAAATAGATGTGGTACTTGATCAACCGGATACCCTGAATCCAACCTTTCTTAAGTCAATACTTCAAACAGGGATTCTACTATGACCGGAGAACTAAAAAACAAATTAGAAGAAACGCTCACTATCTGTGATCTGCATCATCAACGAATGATGTTTGCCATGGAAAGTCTTGAAAAATATTTTCCAATAAAAAATCACAGTTTAAGCCGGTTAAATCAAATTGATCTTGCATTTTTTGACCAGTTGATTTATCGCTTTTCCAAACTTCAGGACAGTATGGGTTCACGATTGTTCAAACAATTGCTCCAGGTATTGGAAGAAGATGTCTCAAACCTTGCATTTATCGATGTGCTAAACAAACTTGAAAAATTAAAATTGTTGGATAGCGCCAAAGACTGGATTAAATTGCGGCAGACAAGAAATGCAGTATCGCACGAATATCCGTTTTTACGGGAAGTCCAAATGGAGGAGCTAAATCTACTGCCGGGAGAAGTCAAAAAATTGGCAGCCATATGGTTGAAACTGAAAGCTTATTCCCTCCAGATTTTGAAGGGATGATATGATGAAAATGGCTTTAGGCTGGAGACTTTAGCCTTTAGGGAAAAATGCTGAAGATTAACACTGATCTGCGATTATCTTTTTAATCCGTTTCATCTGTGTTAAAAAAATTACGAATCGAAGATCAGCGATAGCTAATTACGAATTATTTGTGTTTTTTCATTTGTGTGAATTTGTGTTAACATTTGTGTGAATTTTTGGATAATATAGAAATATGAAGATATTGGTTACTGGCGCCGCGGGTTTTATCGGTTTTCATCTGGTAAAAGCTTTGCTGGGAAGAGGAGATGAAGTGGTCGGCATCGACAACATCAATGACTATTACGATGTCAATCTGAAATATTCCCGGCTAGCCGTTACCGGTATTTTGAAAGAAAGTATTGCAGAGAACGAACCCGTTCAAAGTTCAACGTTCAAAGAGTACACTTTCCTCAAAATGGACATCACCGATCTGAAAAACCTGAACCTCCTGTTCAAAGAAAAACAATTTGATACAGTTGTGAATCTTGCAGCTCAGGCAGGAGTCCGCTACTCCCTTGAAAATCCTCATGCCTATATTCAGGCCAACATAACAGGGTTCACCAACATCCTGGAATGTTCACGGCATCACAAGATCAAACACCTGGTTTATGCCAGTTCCTCGAGTGTCTATGGCAACAATACGAAAATGCCCTTGAGCACCGCTGACAGTGTGGATCATCCGATCAGTCTTTACGCGGCCACCAAAAAGAGCAATGAACTGATGGCGCATACTTATAGCCATCTGTTCGGCATACCGACCACCGGGCTGCGGTTCTTTACAGTCTATGGACCTTACGGCCGTCCGGACATGGCTTTGTTCCTTTTTACAAAGGCCATCCTTGCCGATAAACCGATACAGATATTCAATCGGGGAGAGATGAAACGTGATTTCACTTTCGTGGATGACATCGTAAAAGGTATCGTCAAAGTAATTGATCATGCCCCGAAAGTTAATTTAAACAATAACGGTGATCCGTCTGTAAGCAAAACAGCACCCTATAAAATATACAACATTGGTAATTCCTCTCCGGTCCGTCTGATGGATTTTATCGAAGCGATCGAATCCAATTTAGGCCTCACAGCCAAAAAGGAACTCCTTCCCATGCAGCCCGGTGATGTCCCCATGACTTGGGCGGACACCTCTGATCTGGAAAGAGATCTGGGATATAAGCCCAATACTCCGATCAAGGAGGGAGTGGGGAGATTTGTGGAGTGGTACAAAGAGTACTATGGCAAAAATTAAGAATTAAGAATTAGGAATTAAGAATTAATATTTGTGTTTATTTGTGGAAAAAAATTATGATTCAAAATATCAAAATAGCCGTTATCGGCCTGGGCTACGTCGGCCTCCCGCTTGCCAGACTCTTTGCCACCAAATATCCTGTTGTCGGTTTCGACATCAATCAATCCCGGGTTGAAGAACTGAAAAAAGGGAATGATCATACGCTGGAAGTAGCCCCTGAGACATTAAAAGCAGTACTGTTAGATGAGAATCCGGCGGAAAAAGAAGAAGGTGAAAAGGAGAAAGGGGAAAAGGAGAAAGGAGAAAGGAGAAGGGAGACAGGAGAAGGGGGGACTGAAGAAACTATTGGCCTGTACTGCACATGTAATATTCAAGATATCAGCTGCTCTAATTTTTATGTGGTCACGGTTCCGACACCGGTAGATAAAAATAATCGTCCGGATTTGACGCCGCTAATTAAAGCCAGTGAAACAGTCGGTAAAGTGATCAAGAAAGGAGATATTGTGGTTTATGAATCCACGGTCTATCCCGGAGCCACAGAAGAAGACTGCATTCCGGTTGTTGAAAGAGTCTCCGGGTTGAAATTTAATGTTGATTTTTTTGCCGGCTATTCCCCTGAACGGATCAATCCGGGCGACAAGGAACACACGGTGGAAAAAATAAAAAAGGTGACCTCCGGTTCAACTCCTGAGGCGGCTGAAACAATCGATTCTGTTTATCGTTCAGTGATCACTGCCGGAACACATAAAGCCCCCTCCATCAAAGTGGCTGAGGCGGCCAAGGTAATCGAAAACAGTCAAAGGGATATTAACATTGCCTTTGTCAATGAACTGGCCAAGATTTTTAACCGAATGGGTATTGATACCAGTGATGTTTTAGAAGCTGCTGCCACTAAATGGAATTTTCTTCCTTTTAAGCCTGGACTGGTTGGTGGTCACTGCATTGGTGTAGATCCCTATTATCTTGCCCAGAAAGCTCAGGAGGTTGGTTATCATTCTGAAATTATTTTGGCTGGACGCCGGCTGAATGATTCCATGGGAGAATATGTGGCTACAGAGGTTGTAAGATTGATGATTAAAAAGGGAATCTGCGTAAAAGGAGCAAAAGTGCTGATTTTAGGTATCACTTTTAAGGAGAATTGTCCTGATATCCGCAATACTAAGGTAACAGACATTTACAGGGAATTAAAAAGTTATGGACTGGAAGTGGATATTTACGATCCTTGGGCCAAACCTGAAGAAGTTTTGCATGAATATGGAGTTTCAACTATTATGCAGTATCCTGGAGATAATGGTTATAAAGCGATTGTATTAGCTGTCGCCCATAAAGATTTTAAAAATATAGATATGATGCACTATAAAGAGAATGATTGTGTAATCTATGATGTGAAAGGAATATTTGAACGGAATTTGATAGATGCAAGACTTTGATGTTTTTCACAATTTTTAGTTAGAGAAAAACTATTTCCCCTTTGTTATAGATAGCTATAATTCATATTTTCTTCAAGTAATTAGATCTTTATAAAATAAATTATTTATATAGTTGAATACGATGCCCAATATCCAGATGGTAGATCTAAAAAGTCAATACCAGAAAATTAAGTCCGAAATAGATGATGCGCTTATCCGTTGTGTTGAATCAACAAATTATATCAATGGACCTGAGGTTAAGCAATTTCAGGAATCGTTAGCTAATTATTTAAATGTAAGACACGTTATTCCTTGTGCAAACGGAACTGATGCTTTACAGATAGCTTTAATGTCATTAGAATTGAATCAGGGAGATGAAGTTATTGTTCCTTCATTTACTTATGTCGCAACTGCAGAAGCAATTGCCTTATTAGGCTTTAAACCTGTTATGGTAGATGTTGATGCAAAAACTTTCAATATAAATCCCTTAGAAATTGAGAAAGCAATAACCTCTAAAACAAAAGCAATTGTACCTGTTCACCTTTATGGCCAGAGTGCTGATATGACTTTAATAATGGATATTGCTCAAAAACACAATTTATTTGTCATTGAAGATAATGCTCAATCTATGGGAGCTGAATGCATGACATCTGAAGGAATTTGGCATAAAACAGGAACTATTGGTGATATAGGATGCAATTCTTTTTTTCCAACAAAGAATCTTGGATGCTTTGGTGATGGTGGGGCAATTACTACCAATAACGATAATTTAGCTGAAAAATGCAGAATAATTGCAAGCCATGGTCAGAAGAAGAAATATTATCATTCTATTCTTGGTTGCAATTCAAGATTAGATACATTGCACGCATCAATTCTAATGATAAAACTAAAATATCTGGATAAATACATTGTTTCCAGACAAAAAGCAGCCAGCTTTTATTCTAGGAAATTGAAAGAATTAGAATGGATAGAAATTCCTTATCAATCCAGTTTTGGTAAACATACTTTCAATCAATATACTTTAATTATTAAGGACAATCGACGCAATGAATTGCAGCAATATCTTCACTCAAATGGTATTCCAACAATGATATATTATCCTTTGCCACTTTACAAACAAGAAGCATTTCTTCAATTTTTTCCTGATAATATAGTTTTAAGGAATACAGAGAATCTATGTAAATCAGTTATGTCAATTCCGATGCATACTGAATTAACTACTGAAATGCAGGAGGAAATTATAAGGGTTATTTCAAATTTTAAATAATATTATAAATTTTTTAAGATTAACTTAAAATGAAAAATTTTGCTTTAATAGGTGCTGGTGGATATATTGCTCCCCGCCATTTGAGAGCTATAAAAGAAACAGGGAACAATTTGATTGCAGCACTAGATCTTAACGACAGCGTCGGTATTATGGATAGTTATTTTCCCAATGCTGATTTTTTTACTGAACCTGAACGTTTTGACAGACAACTTGACAAGTTACGCCGGCAAGGAAAACAAAAAATAGACTATGTAAGTATTTGTTCCCCTAATTACCTACATGATGCCCACATGCGAATGGCATTGCGTAATGATGCACATGCCATTTGTGAAAAACCATTAGTATTGAATCCGTGGAATCTGGATGCTCTTCAGGAGATTGAACAGGAAACTGGCAAGAAAATCTATACCATATTACAATTGCGCTTACATCCTGCTATACAACAATTAAAGAAGAAAATTGAAGATGGCCCAAAAGATAAAGTTTACGATGTGAACCTCACCTATATTACCAGTCGTGGTAAATGGTATTTTATCTCCTGGAAAGGTGATATACATAAATCGGGAGGGTTGGCTACCAATATTGGAGTTCACTTTTTTGATATGCTGGGATGGATTTTTGGTGAATTCAAAGGTGTTGAGCTTATGACGAATCAACCTGAAAAGGTAGGTGGCAAACTTTATTTTGAAAAGGCAAATGTTAATTGGTTTTTAAGTGTAAACGAAAATGATCTTCCTCCTGAAGCGATATCAGCTCAAAAACGTACTTACCGAAAAATCGACATTGAAGGACATGAACTAGAGTTTAGCGACGGTTTCACCGACTTACACACGAAAAGCTACGGAGATATTTTAAGCGGAGGTGGTTTTGGAATTGAAGATACCCGAAGAAGCATTGAAATTGTGAGTAGACTGCGAGGCATTTAATTTTGGAAAAAAAATTAGAGTCTAAACGAAGAAGAAGCATTATAGTATTTCTCAATGAAAAAGATTGTTACAATTATAGGTGCCAGGCCTCAATTCATCAAAGCTGCTGTATTAAGCAGATTAATTCGAACTGGTGATTGGAAGGATAAATTTACGGAACTTCTAATCCATACTGGTCAACATTATGATGAAAATATGTCAGATATTTTCTTTGAGCAAATGGGGATCCCAGTTCCCGATATAAATTTAAATATTGGTTCTGGAACTCACGGAAGAATGACTGGCGAAATGATTATTAAAATTGAAGAAATATTGATTTCAGAAAAACCAGATAATGTATTGGTTTACGGTGACACAAACTCAACTCTTGCTGGGGCTTTAGCCGCAAGTAAATTGAATATTCCAGTTGCACATGTCGAAGCAGGACTGAGGAGTTTCTGGAAAAAAATGCCTGAGGAACAAAATCGAATTATGACTGATCATCTTAGTTTTTGGTTATTTTGTCCAACCCAAACTGCAATCAACAATTTAAAAAATGAGAATATTAATAATGGGATCTTAGTTGGTGACATTATGCTTGATGCTTCATTGCACTATTGCAGTATTCTAGACCGTGTATCTGACGCAAGTAAGAACAAAATGCTAAATGCCTGTGGCTTTCCTCTTCATTTTAAAGATGGAAATTTCTTTTTGTTAACAGTACATCGAGCAGAAAACACAGACCTTAAAACTAATTTAGAAGAAATATTTAAAGGTATAGCTGGAATAGGAATAGAAGGATTATTTCCAATACATCCCAGAACAAGGAAGATAATTTGCGAACAAAATATTCTTGTACCATCCAATATTCATCTTATAGAACCTGTTGGTTACCTTGAAATGCTGCTATTTCAACGGATGTGCAAATTTATTGTAACTGATTCGGGGGGGATGCAAAAAGAAGCCTATTTTATGAAAAAGCCTTGCATTACATTAAGAAATCAGACAGAATGGGTCGAAACAGTTAATAATGGTTGGAATACTTTAGTTGGAACAGATGCAGCAAAAATAAAAGCGGCAATAACATCCATCAATAATCCTATTGTATATCCAAACCTTTATGGAAATGGGAATTCAGCCGAGTTAATTCTTTCCAATCTATAATCATTAAACTACTTTAATAAATAAGTTTAGATATGATTGCACAATTTATAGGCCTGGGCTATATAGGCCTGCCTACAGCTGCAGTAGTTGCGCAACATGGAATTCAAGTTCATGGTGTTGATGTAAACCCTAAAGTTGTTGAAACTATTAATAAAGGTGATATACATATCATTGAACCAGGGCTAAAGTCAGTTGTTCAGGAGGCTGTCGAAAGAGGATTTTTAACAGCTTCTCTAGAACCTATCGGAGCAGATGTTCACTTAATTGTTGTTCCAACTCCTTTCAAAGGAAACCATGAACCCGACATTTCTTTTGTCGAAGCGGGAACAAAAGCTGTTTTACCTCTTTTGAAAGAAGGCGATCTGTATATCATAGAATCAACTTCCCCTGTAGGAACTACCGAGAAAATGGCAGATCTGATTTATAGGGAACGTCCCGAATTGAAAGGCAAAATTTATATTGCTTATTGTCCCGAACGTGTTCTTCCCGGAAATGTGTTACATGAACTGATTTACAACGATCGTTCCATCGGAGGAATAGATGAAGATTCTACCCTAAAGGCTATCAAATTCTATCAATTATTTGTGAAAGGCCAATTACACCAAACCAATGCACGCACAGCAGAAATGTGCAAACTCACTGAAAACTCATCACGCGACGTACAAATAGCTTTTGCCAATGAACTTTCTTTGATTTGCGACAAAGCCGGAATAAATGTATGGGAACTTATCCGGTTGGCCAATAAACACCCCCGGGTAAACATTTTACAACCTGGTGCTGGAGTTGGGGGACATTGCATTGCTGTAGATCCTTATTTTATTGTTTCTGAATATCCCATGGAGTCCCGTATTATCGGTATTGCTCGCGAAATAAATAATTACAAAGCTTTCTGGTGTGCGGAGAAAACCAAAAATGTAATGTTGGAATTTGAATTAAAAAATGGAAGAAAACCTCTAACTGCAATAATGGGACTCGCTTTTAAACCGAACATTGATGATTTACGAGAAAGCCCTGCAAAATATATTGCTCAAAAGATTATGCAAAGTGAGCAGAATAATTTTCTTGTAGTAGAACCTAATATTTCAGAACACAGCGTTTTTAAGCTGACGCATTATCTTGATGCCTATCAAAGGGCCGATATTATAGTATTTTTAGTTGCTCATAGAGAATTTCTAACTTTAGAATATAATTCTGAGAAGGTAATACTTGACTTTGCTGGGATATTCAAAAACTGAACAATTGTTATTACCTTGAAATAATGAAGAAAAAAATATTGCTTGTTTTTGGCACAAGACCAGAGGCCATTAAAATGGCACCACTTGTGAAAGGTTTCCAGAAATATCCTGAACATTTTGAAACTATAGTATGTGTGACTGCTCAACATCGTGAAATGCTTGATCAGGTTTTGAAGTTGTTTGATATTACTCCTGATTTCGATTTAAATATCATGAAAACCGGTCAGGATCTTTATGATGTGACCTCAAAGGTTTTATGTGGCATGCGCGATGTAATCAATGAAACAAAACCTGATATTGTTCTGGTTCATGGTGATACATCAACTTCAACTGCCGCTGCTTTAGCTGCTTTTTATCAACAAATACCTGTAGGTCACGTGGAAGCAGGACTACGCACACATAATATTTACAGTCCATGGCCCGAAGAAATGAATCGTCAAATAACAAGTCGCATTGCAACATACCATTTCGCCCCCACTAAACTTAGCAGGCAGAACCTAATAGATGAAGGAGTAAAAGAAGATGATATTTTTATTACAGGAAACACTGTCATTGATTCCCTTTTCTGGGTTCTTGAAAAAATAAAAAAGGATATTAATTTAAATTCTACCATAAATAAAAAGCTTAATGAAGCAGGATTGCCTAAGTCAAAACTAGTAGAATGGCAGACTTCGAGTACTCAATCACAATTTCTGAAATCTGTAGAACCACGCAAACTCATTCTCATTACAGGGCATCGGCGAGAGAATTTTGGTGACGGTTTCTTAGATATTTGCAATGCAATTAAAGAACTTGCTTTAATATTTCCCAATACAGACTATGTTTATCCAATGCATTTGAATCCAAATGTTCGCAGTGCCATTACTCATGTCTTCGGTGATATTGAAAGATTTAGAACTAATTCGTCCTTAGCTGAAGAAAATAATGAGGCTGAAGTTTTGAACAATTCGAATGTTTATTTTATTGAACCATTAGAATATTTACAATTCATTGCATTGATGAAAATCTCATACTTGGTCCTAACAGATAGTGGTGGTATCCAGGAAGAAGCTCCTGGATTAGGGAAACCGGTACTTGTAATGAGAACTACCACTGAACGTCCTGAAGCTTTGGAAGCAGGGACCGTCCGCTTGGTTGGTACAATAAAAAATAAAATTATCGAAGAAGTCGCTGCACTGCTAGACAACAAAGAGCATTACAGATTGATGAGTAATGTGAAAAATCCATACGGAGATGGAAACGCATGTAATTATATTATTAATACTCTAAGATAAGTGGCTTACATTTATCGAGTTGAAATTGTATTAAAAACAAATACTAAATAGAGTTGGAATCATTAAAAAATAAAACGATAAAAAGTGTATTTTGGAATGCTTTAGGAAAATTTAGTTCTTATGGTATTGAATTTATTGTCGGTATATTTTTAGCTAGGTTGTTGTCCCCTAAAGAGTTTGGGTTAATTGCAATGATAATGATTGTTATATCCATTTCACAGGTTTTTATTAACGGGGGCATAAGTCAAGCCATAGTTCGAAAACAGAATTGTACCCAAATTGATTATTCAACAGCATTTTATTTCAATTTTATCATAGGTTTTTTTTTTTACATCATTTTACTGATAACGGCTAATCCTATAAGTAATTTTTTCGGAAATAAAGATTTAAAATTAATTATTGAAATTCTATCTATTGTGCTTGTTATAGGTTCATTAACAATAATTCAACAAGCAATATTAATAAAAAGAATTGATTTTAAATTGCAAACAAAAATAACAATAATTTCTTCGGCATTCTCAGGTATATTAGCAGTTATTATGGCATTTAAAGGATATGGTGTTTGGAGTTTAGTATATAAAAATATTTCCTCACAACTAATAAGTACTTTATTATTATGGTATTGGAATCGGTGGAAACCGTCTTTAATATTTAGTTTTACTTCTTTTAAAGACTTATTTGGATTTGGATATAAACTTTTATTGAGCGGATTAGTTGGTACAATTTATACTAACGCTAGTTATGCATTTATCGGTAAGTACTTTTCTGCGCAAGATTTAGGATTTTATACAAGAGCTGAATCATTCAAAAATTTATTAAGCCACAATATTGAATCTATTGCTACAGGTGTTGGTTATCCTGTTTTAGCAACTTTACAAGATGATAGACTAAAAATGAAGGATGTTTTTCAAAAAATGTTTGCTTCCACTTTTTTCATTGTAGCAATGTTGATGTTCGGACTTGCATTATTAGCTGAAAATTTAATATTAGTTCTAATAGGAGATACTTGGTTGCCTGCAGTTCCATTGTTACAAATGTTTTGTTTTATTGGACTGATGTATCCTTTAAATTCAATGAATATTAATTTAATGAATGTAATAGGCCGTTCTGATTTATATTTAAAATACCAAACAATAAGTCAACTATTTATTATTCCAAACATTATAATTGGTGTTTACTATGGGCTTAATATTTTTATGATTGGCATGATGTTTATCTCTTTAATAACATATTTCCTATTTGCACAAGAAACTAAGTATCATATTAAGTATAATTTACTTGAACAATGGAAGGATATAAGAATATCTTTATTTATATTTATTTTAGCTGCATTATCACTTTTGTCTATTAGATTATTATTAAATTTCAGAAATACAGTAATCTTTCTCTTCATCAACACTGGAATTTATATGATTTTAGTAATTTCTCTTTCTGAAATTTTTAATATAAAAATTTATCAATTCTTGAAAATAGAAATTTTCAGTTTAATGAAATTTCATAGGAACTAATTAAACTATTTAATAAATTAATGATTAATTTATTTCTTTTGGGGAAAAAAGGACTAGAAGCCCTAACGGGATTAAGCTTTGATCATAGAAGGCTTATTTCTAAAATTATCATTGGAACAGACAAACAGGTAATAAATGATTATTCATCTGAATTAATCCGATATTGTCTTGATAATGATATAAAATATGTCGTGTCAAACATCTCCTATGAATTATCTAAAGACTCTAAATATAATATTGCAATTGGCTGGAGATGGATTATAAGGAATACTCAGAAACTAACGATAGTTTTTCATGATTCTTTATTGCCTAAACTCAGGGGATTTAATCCTTTGGTGACTGCTCTGATAAATGGTGATAGAGAAATAGGAGTAACTGCATTAAAAGGTATAGAAAATTTTGATAAAGGTGAAATTTTTAAGCAAAAATCTATCAATATAGATTACCCTATTAAAATTGCTAATGCCATTGATAAAATTTCATTTTTGTATAAAGAATTATTAAAAGAGGTTATCGATTTAATAATTGAAGATAAATTAATTGGTAAAGCGCAAAATGATTTGGTAGCGAGTTATAGTCTTTGGAGAGACAATGAAGACTATTTTATTAACTGGAACCATTCCAGCGAAAGCATTCTGCAGTTTATTAATGCTGTTGGCTATCCGTATAAAGGTGCATGTACAAATTTAGGGGGGGAAGTCTTAAGAATCTACGATGCTCAAATTTATGAGGATGTTAGAATTGAGAATAGGGATCCGGGTAAAGTTCTTTTCAAGGACTCTGATGGTTATATTATAGTCTGTGGAAAGGGTTTGCTAAAAATTAGTGAATTTTTTATAGACAATAATACATTAAAATCTTTAAGTCATTTCAGATCACGTTTTAAATAATATTTTATGGACTATTTAATTCCTTTTAATAAACCCTTCCTAACTGGTAAAGAAACTCATTATATTTACGAATCTATTAATAAAGGGAAAATATCTGGAAATGGGTATTTTACGCAAAAATGTCAGAGCTTTTTTGAAGAAACATATGGTTTTAAAAAGTGTCTATTAACAACCTCTTGTACTGATGCTTTAGAAATGGCTGCAATATTAGCCAATATTGAATATGGTGATGAAGTAATTATTCCTAGTTACACTTTTGTTTCAACGGCTTTAGCTTTTGTTAGGCAGGGTGCAAAAATTATTTTTGCCGATTCGGGCAATGAAAATCCAAATATTAATACTTCTATAATAGAGAAACTTATAACTCCTAAAACAAAGGCAATTGTACCAGTTCATTATGCTGGAGTCGCATGTGACATGTCTACAATTATGTCTTTAGCAGAAAAATATAAGCTTATAGTTATTGAAGATGCCGCGCAAGCTATTGATAGTTTTTATAAATTGCCTAATGGAGAAAAAAAAGCATTGGGGAGTATAGGACATCTAGCTGCTTTTTCCTTTCATGAAACTAAAAACATAATTTCAGGAGAGGGTGGAATGCTCTGCATAAATGATGAACGTTTTATTCCAAGAGCTGAAATCATATGGGAAAAAGGAACAAATAGAACCTCTTTTTTTAGAGGAGAAGTTAATAAATATGGTTGGGTCGATACGGGATCGTCTTTTTTACCTTCAGAAATTATTGCTGCATTTCTTTGGGCGCAGATAGAAAATATGAGGCAAATACAACAAAGAAGACTTGATAACTGGAAGATGTATTATTCATTGCTTATTGAGTGGGCTCAGGATAATAATATACAATTGCCATTTTTGCCTAATTATTCTACGAATAATGCTCATATGTTCTATCTGATCTGTAAAAATTTAGAAGAGAGGACTTTATTAATTGGTCAATTAAAAAAGAAAAAAATATTGTCGGTTTTTCATTATCAAAGCCTTCATGCGAGTCCTTATTATTCTGATCAACATGATGGTAGAATACTCAAAGAAGCTGTTAGATATTCAGATTGCCTATTTAGATTACCGATGTTCTATGATCTTACTGCTGACCAAATAAAATACATTTGCAAAAGTTTAATAATATGAAAAAGATATTGCATATTTGTTATCCAGATAAATTCACAATTCCCCTTTATAATCATATAACTTATGGACTTGAATTAGAAAATCATAAATTTTTATTCGTTTCAAAGGATTTGCCAGATATTAATTTAAGTGCTAAAAATTATTTTCATTTAAAGGAACCTAATAGAAGATTTTTTTTTCGAAACATTTTTATTTTTTTATTTGAAGGGTTAAAGGCTCGAAAAATAATCCTACATGGAGCTCCTTTGGATTATTTTTTTTTATTATTTCCTTTTTTACTTAAAAAAACATGTTGGTTTATATACGGAGGAATGGATCTCCCTATTAAAAAAATATCATATAATTGGCGTGAGAAATGTCATCATATCTTTTTAAAATCTATACCAATTCATATTACACACATTGAAGGGGATTCTGAATATGCAAATAATTTCCTTGGCTGCAAAGCGCGCTTTGTTTATAGTCCAATGTATCTATCAAACACCGTAAGTACTGACTCCTTTAATTCAGAAGGTATACACGGTAAAAATAAAATTAGTGTTTTAGTAGGTAATTCTACAAGTCCTTATAATAATCATTTAGAAATATTTGATTTAATTAAAAATCAGAAGAATATAATTGAAAAATTGCTATTGCCTTTATCATATGGGATGTATGATGAATATAAACAAAAAATAATTAAGAAAGGTGTAGAATTATTTGAGGATAAATTTGTTGCGCTTGAAAAATTTATTAATATAGAAGATTATAAAGAAATGCTTAAGAATATCGATGTAGCAATTTTTAATCATAAAAGACAAGAAGCAATGGGTGTGACCATTCTGTTACTTGGATTGGGTAAAATTGTATACATGAACTCTGAAACGACATCATTTACCTCTTTCATCAACCGAGGATTTAAAATATTTGACAATAAAAATTTAATAAAAGAAAGTTTGTTAAACCCTCGCTCCATTGAGGCTAATCAAATTCTTGTAGAAGAATACTATTCTGTGAATGTTCTCAATAAATGCACGAAAGAACTCGAAAATCTTTGAATATAATATTAACTAACAATTATATCTAATGAAAAAATTACTTATAAAATTCTTAAATTGTTTTGGTTTTTCTATTGTTAAAATTAACTCTTTTAGAAATAATTATAGATTGCTTGGACTAAATGAAAAATTAACAAGTGATGAAGTAATAGATCATTTAATTAAACCAAATACGATGATTAATAATTATCGTATAATGAACATACAAAATGTCATAAAGTATATTGTATTATCAAATATCAAAGGTGATTTTGTGGAATGCGGCGTATGGAAAGGAGGTGCCTGTGCCATGATGGCATACACATTAAAAAGGATTGTTGCCCAAAGAACAATTCATTTATTTGATTCATTTGATGACATTGTTGAACCTGATGCAATTGTTGATGGAGAACGAGCGGTTAAAGAGGTAGGTGGGATACACATGGCGACCGGGAAATTAAAACCAATTAAGGGCATTTATAGCAAATTTGGAGGGCCCGGTAATGAAAGTCATGTATTAGACCTTATTTCAAATAAGATAGGTTACCCTAGTGAGAAAATTAAAATACATAAGGGACTTTTTCAAGATACTCTACCTCTTAATACTATTGAATCGATCAGTTTTTTGCGTTTAGATGGCGATTGGTATTCATCTACAAGAATATGTTTGGAATATTTATATCCAAAAGTAACTTACGGTGGAATAATTGTAATCGATGATTACTCGGCTTATGAGGGATGTAAGAAAGCAGTTGATGAGTATCTCGTTTCGAACCAAATTTTTCCTTTTATTCAATGGATTGATGAGGAGTGTATTTGTTGGGTTAAAATTTAAAATAAAGATAAAGATTTAAAATGCACAATAATAAAAAGACTACATTGAAGCCTTTATTTATCTATGCTGATTATTTACCAAATAAGGATGGAGGAACAATAAGAATTGAAAAGAATATTAAGTATATCGGCAAACAGGGGATAAACGGTATTGTTTTTACCCAAAAAAGAAAAGGATTATTGAAATTTGAAATAATAGGAAAAACAAAAATATATAGATCTTATCCATTTAATTTAAGTTCAATTTATATTTTATTAATATCATTATTTAAGAAAAAGGCTATTGGCAATAAACATGAAACAGAAACACCAGTTTTAACAAAATCTAAAGGTAGATTGGCTGATTTTGTATTTGTTCCTGACATCTATGTTTTATGGGCGCTTTTTGGTTATTTCAAATTGTATGATATTATTAAAAAAGAAAAAATAAATGTACTCTACTCTTCTGGAGGTACGCATTCTACTCATTTATTGCCGCTATTGATTAATTTGCTTAATCGAAAAAAAATCCGATGGGTGACAGAATTTCGCGATCCATGGATATCAAATCCTTTTCGTGATAAAAAATGGTTCCCTTTTGAACAGATTGATAGGTGGCTTGAAAAAAAGGTAATTTTGAACTGCGATCACATTATTGTTACCTCCGAAAAATATAGGACAGATTTTTTAAAATCATATCCCATGATCGATGGAGATAAAATATCATATATTCCAAATGGTTTTGATTCGGAGGATTTTAATTTTTTAAAAAATTATAAAAAAATAAAAAATAAAATATTCACAATAGTCAGCACTGGCAACTACTATCAAAAAAGATCTTTACTCCCATTTTTAGAAGCGATGTCGTTATTAAAAACTAAAATGCAGGACTTTGAAGAAAAGATTAAATTTATTCAATATGGGAAATTAGATTTAGCATCTCAAGAATATTTGAAGATAAATCCTATGAAGAACATTGAAATTCTGAAATTTATACCTCATCAAGAGTGTTTGCTGGAGATGTTTAAGGCTGATCAACTTTTACTCATTCCAGGTCCTGGTGATGGAACTATGCCTGGTAAAGTATTTGAATATCTAGCGTCTGGCACGAAAATTATTGGTTTGATTGATGAAGGACCTGCAAAGGATTTAATTCAAAAAGTAGGAGGTGGAGAAATTTTTTTTACTAATGATCGTGAAGCGGTGGCAAATTATCTTTCGTCTGTAATTGATTCACAATTGGAATATAATAATAAATCAATTCAACTCTGGCAGTATGATCGCAAAAATATTGCGATTCAGACAGTAAATGTGTTACTCGGTTTAAAAGAATTAAAACATGAAAAAAGTTAATAAGATTAAAAATATAAAGACTCATATTATTGGTGTAATTGGATATATTTTTAAGCTATTGGATTATTTAATTCCAAAGAAGAAAAATTTAATTTTTTTTTCAATGGCTAACGGTGCATATTCTGATAATAGTAAAGCGTTATTTGAATATATCATTAAACATAAAAGAGATGAGATTATAGCCATCTGGTTAACGGAAAAAAAAAATAAATTAAAGCATCCAAATATTTGCTATTTATGGACTCTAAAAGGAATTTGGATTGCCTTAAGAGGAAATGTATTTATTACAAGTAACGGACTCAGAGATATTCGAGTAGGTCTATATTTTTCTAAAAGAACAAAAGTTGTAAATCTATGGCATGCAATAACTTTTAAAAATATCGGGTTACTAGATATAAAAATTGATGAAAAAGAAAAAAGGAATATAACAAAGGAGTCAGAAAAGTATGCTTTATTTATTGCCTCTTCACACATAGATGCACTTTCCTTTAGAAAGTGTTTTAATCTGCATATGGGAAAAATAGTTGTTACGGGTATTCCGCGAAATGATATTTTCTTTAATTCCAATTATCACTGTTCTGATAAATTTATTAGTTCAATAAAGTTTTCACGTTCTGGGAAAATAATATTATACGCTCCTACATTTAGAGATTTTGATAAGACACAGTTTTTTCCTTTTAATGATTTTGACCCTTCACAACTAGCATATTTTTTAAATGACAAAAATGCATTTCTATTTATCAGGCCACACCAAAATGATTACCCAAATAAAAAAATCTTAGAGGAACTTATTTCTCAATATGGAGATCATTTCGTGTTAGCTTGTAATGATAGATTTCCAGATGTTGCTGAAATCCTTCCCCTTGTAGATGTTGTTATTACAGATTATTCTTCAATATTCATTGATTTATTATTAAAAGATTGTCCGCCAATATTCGTTCCTTATGATATAAAAGAATATGAACGTGAAAGAGGACTGCTTTATGATTATACCTCTGTAACACCGGGGCCAAAAGTAAATAGTTTTAGCGAATTTATTCCCTCATTAGATGAGGCCTTAAATGGGGCAGCCATTTATAAAGACGAAAGAATGAGAGTAAAAAATATATTTCATGAGTACGATGATGGAAAATCTTGTGAACGGATTTGTAAGCATATTATAAATCTCTGTTAAAGACTATCATAAAAAAATGAAATAAAAAGTCAAAAAAGATTTAATATTTTGAAGTAATACATCAGCTTAAATAAATCAAATATGAATAAAATTGCTTATGTCGGAATGAGTGCAGACATCATTCATCCAGGACATTTAAACATTATCTCAGAAGCTTCTAAACTTGGTGAAGTTATAATTGGGTTGTTAACCGATGAAGCAATAGCAAGCTATAAGAGACTTCCTTACATGTCATATGAACAACGTAAAACCGTAATTGAAAATATTAAAGGAGTAAGCAAAGTAATTCCCCAAACAACGCTTGACTATGAACCAAATTTGAGAATAGTTAAACCAGATTTCGTTGTCCATGGAGATGATTGGAAAGAGGGTATACAACAGAAAGTAAGACAGAAAGTAATTGAGGTTTTATCTGAATGGAAAGGACGATTAATAGATGTACCTTATACAAAAGGAATTTCTTCTACTCAACTTAACCATAGTCTTAAAGAGATTGGAACAACACCAGAAATAAGATTAAAAAGGCTTAGAAGGTTAATTTCTGTCAAACCGCTTGTTAGAATTTTGGAATCTCATAGTGGGCTTACTGGACTAATATGTGAAAATACATCGGTTAATCTCAATGGTAAACTCGAAGAGTTCGATGGAATGTGGTCATCAAGTCTGACAGATTCCACTTCTAAGGGAAAGCCTGACATTGAAGCTGTCGATCTGACAACAAGACTTCATTCAATTAACGATATACTAGAGTGCACAACCAAACCAATGATTTACGATGGAGATACTGGAGGCAAACCGGAACATTTTGTTTTTGCTGTCAGAACCCTTGAGAGACTTGGTATATCGGCTATTATCATTGAAGATAAAATTGGTTTAAAAAAGAACTCATTATTTGGTTGCGATGTTAAACAGGAACAGGATGACGTTGATGTTTTTTCCTATAAAATTTCAATGGGAAAGAAAGCACAAATTACCAAAGAATTTATGATTATCGCACGCATTGAAAGTTTTATATGTGGTAAAAGTGTTGAAGATGCATTGGGACGAGCTGAAAAATATATTGAAGCTGGTGCTGATGGTATAATGATTCATAGTAAAGATAGATCTGGTGAAGACATTAAGGATTTTTGTTTCAAATTTAGAGCAGTTGATAAATCAACTCCAATTGTAATTGTTCCTTCTACCTATAATCACATAACAGAGGATGAATTTCAAAAATGGGGGGTATCAATTGTAATTTATGCTAACCACATGTTGCGGTCATCCTATCCTGCTATGGTAAATGTTACTAAGTCAATACTTGAGAATAGAAGATCTTTGGAGGCTGAAGATTTGTGCATGTCAATAAATGATATTTTAACACTTATTCCAGGAACTAAATAATTTTACGAGATGATAAAAGTTGAGGAATTCTTTTCCGCCTTGGTTGAGAATGAAGTGGATTTTTTTGCTGGTGTACCAGATTCGCTTTTAAAGGATATTTGTTCATTTGTTACGGATAACACCTCTTTCGAGCATAATATTATAACAGCTAATGAAGGAGGGGCTATCGCTTTAGGTGCAGGTTATCACTTGGCAACAAATAAAATACCATTAATTTACATGCAAAATTCCGGGATTGGGAATGCAATTAATCCATTACTATCGCTTGCGGATAAAGAAGTTTATTCAATTCCCATGATTCTTTTAATCGGATGGAGAGGTGAGCCGGGTGTGAAGGACGAACCCCAACATCTCAAGCAAGGTAGAGTAACTTTAAGCATCTTAGATAGCATCGAAATTCCATGGCAAATAATAGACAAAACATCCGATTTAGACAAATTATTTCCGATTCTGTTTTAACAGCTAGGAAAAATTCATCACCAGTCGCAATCATAGTAAGAAAGGGTTGTTTTGAATCTTATCGACTCAAATATAGTGGTGAGAATTCTTTTGATTTGACTCGTGAAGAGGCACTTGAAGAAGTTTTAAAACACATTCCTGAAAAGTCAGTAATCATATCAACTACGGGAATGCTCTCTCGTGAATTATTTGACTTACGAAAAAAGAACAATCAATCTCATGAAACAGATTTTCTTACTGTGGGCTCAATGGGACACACTTCGCAAATAGCTTTGGGAATAGCACATGCAAATCCAGAAAAGACAGTTTTTTGCTTCGATGGAGATGGTTCTGCCTTAATGCATTTGGGTAATTACGCTATCGCCGGAAGTCTGGCACCCAAAAATCTTAAAATAATTATTTTTAATAACGGTGCTCATGATTCGGTTGGAGGGCAACCTACAATATGCCACTGGATTGATTTACCCAAAATCGCAGAAGCAGTACATTTAAAAAACTTTGGATCTATTAAAAGTACTAAGGAAATTGTAAAATTCATGCCGCTATTAGTTAAAAGTAATCATATTTCTTTCATCAATATTAATATTAAGAAAGGGGCGAGAAATGATTTAGGTCGACCTACTTCAGCTCCAGTTGAAAATAAAATTGCTTTCATGAATTTTCTCAAGAAAAATTGACTGCGGTATGATAAAATGTTTTTTTAGAATACACGATCTGCAAAAAATTATTGAGAAAGAGAAAAGCAAAAGAATTTTTCTTGTTTCAGGACAAAAGTCATTTGAGATTTGTAAAGCGAAGGAATTTTTAGAAAAAGCTTTTAAAGATATTATAGTTTATAGGTATTTTAATTTTGGAATTAATCCCAAGATTGATGATGTAGCTGAAGGTGCGAGACTAGCTTATGATTTTAAGCCTGATTTAATGATTGCTATCGGAGGTGGAAGTGTTTTAGACACTGCTAAACTAATATCTATTCTACCGAAAGATTTAAAGGAAATTAAAGAAATTGTGAAGGATGATTTTATTATAAAAAATAGAAACTATCCTTTAGTAGCAATACCAACAACTTCAGGTAGTGGCAGCGAAAGCACTCATTTTGCAGTGGTTTATTCTGGTTACAAAAAGTACTCTGTTGCTAATAAATCTTTGCTTCCTGATTATATAATTTTAGATCATTATTTAACTCATTCAATGTCTCCTTATTTGACTGCAGTTACCGGAATGGATGCTCTTAGTCAGGCAATAGAAAGTTTCTGGGCAAAGGGAGCCAATAACAGAAGTAAATTATTTGCTGGAAGTGCAATCAAAACCATACTGAAGGTTTTTCCTGACGTTGTTTACCATCCAAATTTGGAAAACCGAAGAGAAATGATGCAAGGCTCACATGCTGCTGGAGAAGCAATAAATATATCCAAAACCACTGCCCCGCATGCTATATCGTATATATTGACAATTTTGTATGGCATTCCACATGGACATGCTGTGGCTTTGACTTTACCTCAATTTTTTGAATACAACCTGGGAAACGATAATAACAATTGTGACCAAAACAATTTAAGCAATCAAGAGAGACAAGATTTATTTGATTTAATAGGTTGTAAAACAGTCTCCGAAGGTCGCGAAAAATTAGAAAACATTATCAAACTAACTGGTCTTGAGACTAAGTTAAGCAAATTGGGGTCTAAGAATCGAAAGGATATAAATATGATTATACAGAATATAAATATTGAGCGATTAAATAACAACCCTAGAGTTGTCACTGAAAAAGTATTGAAAGACATTCTGGAGAATATTTGGTAGAGGTTTAAACTTAATTTTTTTATAAAAAAGCAATTATGTGTGGGATAGCTGGCATTTATAATTTAGATCAAACTACTCCTGATTTAACGCAACTCCAGAGAATGGGTGATACATTAGTACATCGAGGCCCTGATCACGTTGGATATTATACAAATGAATTTGGTGTTGGCTTTTGTCACCGTAGGTTAAGCATCATTGACTTATCTGATAGGGGGAATCAACCTATGGCAAGCGAAGATAAATCAATTTGGTTGGTTTACAATGGTGAGATTTATAATTACATTGAGATTAGAGAAAAGTTAATAAAAAAAGGATACAAATTCAAGAGTAAGTCAGATACTGAAGTTATTATAAAAGCGTATCAGGAGTTTGGTATTGATTGCATAAACCAATTTAATGGGATGTTTTCTTTTTCTTTATGGGATTCAAATTCCAGAAGATTTTTCGCAGCAAGAGATAGGATTGGAATAAAGCCTTTTTACTATTATTTTGATGGCAAAACATTTGTATTTGCCTCTGAAATAAAAAGTGTTTTGAAACATCGTGCAGTTATTAAAGAACAAAACGAAAACGCAATTACAAATTTTTTACTGTTTGATCATCAAATTGATGATCAAACATGGTTCAAAAATATTTATTCTTTAAATCCTGGTTCTTATTTAGTCATCGAAAAAAAAAGATTATCATTTAAAAAATACTGGGATATTGAATACAATATTAATTATACCAGAACTTACAAATCCTTTAAAGATGAATTAAGAGAAACCATCATAAATTCAGTGAAATCGCATTGGCAAAGTGATGTTCCTGTTGGTGCCCATTTAAGTGGTGGTGTCGATTCAAGTTCTATCGTATCAATAGCATCAACGTATCTAACAACTGGTTTACATACTTTCTCTTCTGCATTCAATCTAGGCAGGCAGTTTGATGAGAGAAAAGAAATTGAAGTAGTCGCTAAAAAGTTTAGAACGAAGCATCATCAAATATCTATACATCCAAATGATTTTGAGAAAAACCTCTCTAAAATATTATACCATTTAGACGAACCTGTTGTTGGACCTGCTATATTACCAATGTTCAGGATAAGTGAATTAGTAAAACATACAGGAATTAAAGTTGTTAATGGTGGGCAGGGTGTTGATGAAATGTTTGGTGGATATCCTCCATACTTTAGTTTAGCAGTTCGCAACATATTTTCCAATTTTAGGCGCGAGTCATTTCCGGTATCAGAATTATGCTATGTTCCTTTATATTTAAAGAAGGGGGGGACCATTAATCGATTTTTTGGTAAGTTTAAAAAATTGCAACGACAAGATTCTTGGATTCGAGGGCAAAATATTTTAGAAAAACAGATTGAGGGATTTAAGAAATTACAAAATGGAACTTCGGAATTGAGTCCCTTTGAAAAATCTTCATATACTAGTATGAGATATTATTTGCCTGCATTATTACAACAAGAAGACCGAATGAGCATGGCATGGTCTATCGAATCCAGAGTGCCTATGTTGGATTCAAGAATAATTGATTTGTCTTTACAAATACCTAGTTGGTACAAGGTGTCCAAAGGTATGTCGAAATCAATATTTCGGGAAGCGATGAGAGGAATCGTCCCGGATCAAATTTTAGATAATAAAATAAAGCGAGGATATCCCACTCCAATTTCTATATGGTTTGCCACGGATTTATATAACTACACATACGATTTATTTAATAGTAAAAAAATGATGTCAGGAAAATATATAAATAATAAAGTTTTATTAGAAATTTTGAAGAATCAAAGAAATGATACTTCGAAAAACATTTCTTTTCCTATATGGCAAGCTTTAGTTTTAGAGATGTGGTTTAAGATCAACTTTTCTGAATAAAATAATGGGTATGAGAAGTTGCTACTTTGATTGGTTAAAGAGATTAGATAAATTGTAAAAAACTCCTGGATTGATAATTAAAATAAGAGACTGTTTAAATTTCTTTTTTCAATATGCAAAGAATCAAAATTCATCTTTAAAATGTCATTTTATGGTCTTTGTGATGGTCTAAAAATCGGTAAAACGGGAGGAAATTCTATCCTAAAATATCAATTAATAAAATTTAAACAGTCTCTAAAAATATATTTTGAATAAAGGGGAATATTTCAAATATTTAAAGTAATGCATTTCGAGCCGAGAAAAAAAAATATTTTGCGTATTGTGGTCGTGTATATTGTAATATTATTCTTTTTTCCTGAAAAAAAAATAGTTATACCGCTAGTGCATTTGTTTTTTTTTTTAATATTGTTTTTTTTATATATTTCTAAATCTGGGGCTTTCTTCTTCGATAATAATAAAGGGGATAGGTTTAAAAAAATTATATATATATTTATTGCTTTAAATATCTTGTCCTATATTACAGGAGTACAAAATATACCAAATTTAATGGATAATTATGCCGGCATTTCTGGTTATAGACCAGTTGGCCTTTATTGGAAAGTGGCATTAAATGGTATCTTTTCTTTCGCAATCTATTTGTTTGCTTACAATTTCGGAAGATTTATTGGTCGTTCGAGAGAGGCGTTTCTTTATTTATTAGGAGTATTAGTTTTATTGTGTACATTCAATGCAATAGCTAATATTTATGAATGGCTTATCAGCACGGGTGGTAATATAAGTAGATACAATTTTATTCCCACATTAGTTCCATCTCAAGGGATTAGCGCGGGATATAGTGTAATTGGGTTTATTTTAGTGCTTTCTGTAGGTATCCATTTAAAATGGATGAATAGGATTCTTCGAATAGGGCTTTTACTGATCTTAGGAGTGAGCGTTATAATTATTGTGACCCGGCAAGCTCAGGTAAGTTTAATAGCTATATTAATACTTTATTATTTTTTTAAAGTAAAAAAATTCTCGGTTAAGGTTATCTTAAAATTTTTAATAATTATACCCTTAATTCTTTTTGGATTTTTTAAATTATATTCGAATTTGGGCTTATCAGGATTATTCTATGAGGCAATAGATTCACAGGGGTATGATTATCAAGTTCGGCTATATGCTATTCATGAAGCTTACAGATTGTTCATCGAAAATATTTTTTTTGGTGTTGGTTTTGGAATGTATGTACTCTATTCCAAAGCTTCTTTTTATCTTGGAGGCGAGTACCATACATTAGCATCAACTCATAATGGGTTGGCTTCAGTTGCTGCTGAGATGGGGGTTTTTGGTGTTGTAATTACTATTCTCTTGATGGTATCATTAATACAAATGATATACAGGACAATGAAAAATTTCGCTTCAAGCAATCACTTGTTGTCTGATTTTGTTACGGCATTTCTTTCAATAAATGTAATATACATGATATCTTTTTTCTTTTCAAATTTTTATTTACTCCCACCTCCATCTGAATATTCTTATTACGCCATGGCTTTTATTATGTGGACAGGAATAGGTTTTTGCTCTTTGTATTATAAAGAAAATGTGAAATAGTAATTTATGAAAAAGATATTAATGATTTCTTCTGAACCATTTCTTCCAAGAGATCTCCCTCTTATGTCAGTATTTGTTATCGACCAAGCTAAGATTATGAAAAATTCTGGCTATGAGGTTTGTTTTATGTCTTTAGGAATATTGCCAACAAGGTTATCACTGTTCTCTTCGCAAAAAAGAAGTTTTATTAATGATAATATAGATGGCTTACAAGTATATAGCGATCCGATTAAAAAGTTTTTTCCTTTGAAGTATATTCCTGAAATATTTTTATTATGGTTGATTAAGAGAAAAGGTCTTAGATTAGTAGAGAAATATATTCGAGATCATGGTTTGCCTTCTATTGTACATTCGCATAACACTTTTTATGCTGGTTATTTAGCCCATCTTTTAAAAAAAAAATATGAAATAAAAATTGTAATTACCGAACATAGTTCTTTGTTCTTTCGAAGTAAATTGAATCGATTGGAAAAGCGAATATTCAAAGAGGTATGGAACGATTCAGATTTTCGCATATCAGTCAGTGAAGGTCTGTCTAAATATTTATCTATTCACCTTGCAAAGGCACAAATTTTGAAAGATATTACTGTAATGCCGAATGTGCCTGATATAATTTTTGAATCACCTTTGCCGAAAGTAAGTACAAATCAGAGTAATACTTTCACTATTGTTAATGTGGCAAACCTTGTCTCAATAAAGAATCATGAATTACTTATTAAATCATTCAAAGATTTAAGCTTTAAACTGCATAATGCTAAATTGATTTTAATTGGAGATGGACCCCTAAGAGACAAACTTCAAGGATTGGTTGAGAATTTAAATCTTGTTGATCTGGTTATTTTTAAAGGATATTTAGATAGATTGGACGTGAGAAGAATTATGTTAGAATCAGATATTTTTGTACTAACGAGCAAGTTTGAAACATTTGGTGTAGTTATAATGGAGGCATTACTTTGCGGATTACCAGTAGTCTCAACCCCTTGTGAAGGGCCAAAAATGATGATTAGAAATGGGATTAATGGATTTATGATTGAGAAGCATGAAGCTTTTTTACTTAAAGAAGCTATACTCAAGGTGTATGGAAAACATTTGCTCTGGAACCGTGAAGAAATTCATGAAGATGCGATTGCTAAATATGGATCTGAAAAAATTAAAAATAATCTTATTTCAATTTACGATAATGTATGTAAAAATAATTAATGGTTTGTTTCCATTAAC
>CAXXGM010000012.1:0-49022 GCA_963677325.2 Prolixibacteraceae bacterium | reverse complement strand
TCACATTTCGGAATCCGAGGGAATCGGATACCTCGATGCCAGGCTGATGGTTTCCGAATTTGTGGAAGAATCACAGTCAAGACTGGAAAACGGAGAAACCATTGAACTCCCTCTGATCGGTTCGCTCAAGTACGACCGGAACGAAAAACTCATTTTTGAACCTGATTTAAAGGAAAACCTCCTTTTGGATGCTTTCGGTCTGGAAGGGTTCCAATTCCCTCAACTGAAACATCCGGAAATTTTTATTTCCAAAAAAACATTGCGTGACAAGGAAGCGGTAAGGCCGGTATTTAATACAAGAAAAGTGAAGACCATGGCCGTTGCTGTTCCGCTTCTTTTGGCTCTTCTGATCATTCCAATGAAAAAGAATTCATTGGAAACATACAATCCATTCAATTACCAGACCTCACTCACTGCGCCGATCCTATCGAATCCCGCTCCGGCAATCGCCGTCACTCAGATCGCTCCCGTTGTTGAGAATAAGAAAGATTCAGTTGTAATCCGTTCTGCCAGCCCCTCAGAAACTGTAAAACCGGAAAAGAAGGAAATGGCCGCCAAATCTGTTGAAGCAACAGCTTCATCTGAAAAATATCATTTGATAGGCGGTTGTTTTAAAATGAAGGAGAATGCTGAAAAGTTGCTGAATCATCTGAAATCGGATGGTTACAAATCCACTATTTGTCAGGCTCCCACCGGGAAATACATTGTAACGGTTCAATCTTATTCTGATAAAGCAAACGCCGTTATGGCCCTTAAAGGCCTTCGTGAAAAAGAACCCCAGGCAGGTTACTGGATGTCGGTGAAGTAAGGCCAAAGGCTATAGGCCGGGCACTTATGACGATGAAGTTTTGTGACGATCCAATGCAAGCTTAATTGCAGCATATCTCTGTTAATATAACTCAGTGACAAGGTAGTGTAATGACGGCAAAGCCTTAATGACAGCTTTGCTTAATGACTCCTATCCGGTCCCGCCAATCTTAATAAATGTTTTTTCAAATTTTATTTCAGGAATTTGAATAATGGACTATATTTGTGCCACCAAAATTGACACAGTCTACTGCCCGGGTGGCGGAATTGGTAGACGCGCTGGACTCAAAATCCAGTGATAGCAATATCGTGCGGGTTCGATTCCCGCCCCGGGTACTTGTCTTTAATAATCAAACCCTTACAAGATGATTGTGAGGGTTTATTATTTAGTTTAATAGAAACTACAAAAAAAAACGGATCAAGCCGTATTTCTGGGGAAAGATGTTTAAACATTCATAATAAAGTGAGATATTTTTAGGTTTTGCAGAAATGCATGGGTAAATAACAGCGATTCATTTCCTGTATAAATACCAGATGGCCAACAATTCCTAAAATTTTCCCCATTTCCCCTTTTCCCCCCCTTCCCCCTTTACTAAGTAAATGAAAAATGATCAACCCCAACTTTTTATCTTGATCCAAAAAAACTTCAATTCCTTAATCAATTACTTAATTCCACGGAATCTTTCGCCTTTGAACCCATCGTGTTTTATTCATATTATTTTTTATTGTATATCATTAAAAAGTAATTTTATAGCTGATATCCGGTAATATCCCCAATACATCAAGTTGTTCGACCTGTTTAGTTTTTTCATTGTATTGATAGCCATGTTGTCCGGTATAAGTCCCTACATTCAATACCCTCAAAGAAAATTCATGAGATAATTTTTTCTTGTTTATTTTGTAACTAACTGAAATGTCTCCTGTAATTGCAGGCTTAAATTGCTTACTAAATGCGTTAGCTTCATCAAGAATTATGTCATAAGCAGCTTCCGAAGCAGGAATATCTACTGGAGTATATCGGTCTCCCCCCTGATAAGTTAAGCGGAGATTCAGGTTGAACATCTTATTTTTGTCTTTGCCTATAAGCCATTCTTTTCCACCCAAAGCATTGAAAATATAATTCCGGTTAAGACGTGTATCACGCCAGACGCCATCACCACCAGTATATTCTGAATTGAAAACGGAACCTGTAAACATATAATAATAACCCTGATTCAGGTAACGTTCCAATGTAATGTCAATTCCATAATTACGTCCCTTACCCGAATTGACTAATGCTTTGTCAAGATAATAGTCTTGAAGGTTAAGTACAGAGAAAGAAGAATTGGCTTCAACGGGAATATTGAACAGAGATTGGTAGTAAGGTTCAATTTTCAAATGAAGGGTCGGAGAAATACTCCAATCATAACTCAACATAAAATGATGAGATTTAGATAAGTCCAGATCTTTGTTTACGAAATTCTTACTTTTTGCCGGAATTTCCACAAAATAATAATCTAAGCGTTCCCTCCTGCTATGTAATCCATAGCCTAAGGATAAAGATTGTTTCGGTTTAAGATTCCATTTCATACCTATACGAGGCTCAATCATAAAATTTTGATTCAAGTCGAAGTATTGAAAATTAATACCTGCACTGGCAGATAGGTATTGATTGATATTAAATATGGAACTGCTGTAAGCCGATAAAGCTACGCTTTCTCCGCGTCCTTTTGCAATGTTGTCCATTGGTACATCCATCCCGAAACCGGGACTTACATTATAGTCTAAATCATATATTAGTCCAGTAACTGTGACTCCTGTTCGGTTGGTATGTTTAGAACTGAATTTCTTATTTACATAAGAATTAAGCACAATGTCCCAAGTCTTATTTGTAATATCAACTACCGGAATTTTGTTTTCTTGCAAATTGATTTGGTCTACATCCTGACTGATTCCCGAATAAGTTCCGGCCAAAGTTGATTTAATGTATGTTTCGCTATTGAAATAATATTTGTGAGATATTCCTCCAACTCCTTTCAGTAAATCGGTTTTCACATCCTCCCGGTCACCATATGTTTCCCATTCTTTTTTGTCCAGAGGTTCAACCTTATTTTTGTCAATCAAACCAATTCCCCAAATAGAGAAAGTCCCAGCCTTTTTTGTTGGGAAATTTAACTTGAACGAAAAGTCTTGGTATTGTAAATTGGCATCTGTAACCAATCCCGTTGTTGAATAACGATAATTAAAAATGTAAGAGCTATTATGCTTTTTGCTTATCGGGCCTTCCGAAGCAGCATCAATGCCTAAAAGCCCGATTTGGAAAGTGTTTTGATATTGTTGGCTGTTTCCATTTCTTAGATTAATGTCGAATACGCCAGAAAGTGAATTGCCGTATTCAGCGGGGAAAGCGCCATTGAAAAAGTCAGAATTCCCCATCACTTGGCTACTCAATGCTGTAAAAATTCCACCACCCAGCGTTACCATATCTGCAAAATGTGTGGGGTTGGGAATTTCAACTCCCTCAAGTTTCCATTGCGTGTATTGGGGTGCATTTCCTCTGATAGACATTGAGTTGCTTGCAAAGCTCCCGGCAACTCCCGCAAATGAGGTGACCAACCGAGCAGGATCGTCTAATGCACCGGCAAAACGATTGGCTTCTTCAACGCTTAACATGCGCCCTCCGTATAACGCCATTGGATTTAACGGCTGTTCCTTATTTACATTTGGATGAACAACGACTTCATCGAGCGTGTGGACATCTTCTTTCAAAGGAATATCCAAATAAACTTCCCGGGAAGAAGTTAGCAAGACTTCTTTGTAAACATACGGTTCATACCCTAAAGATTTTACTTGGACATCATAACGCCCAATAGGGAGCCTGTCAAGTCGAAATTGTCCGAGGCTATCTGTTACAGTACCAATTGAGGGCTGATTGAACAACGACACATTGGCGTATCTGATAGGAAAACCAGTGATAGCCTCGATAACTGTCCCCCGAATAGTTTGTGTCAACGATGGACTTTTCTTTTCCGAAATTGTTTTTGTTCCATCTTTTACAGAAATCAGGATAATATGATAGCCATTGATTTTATATGATAGCCCTGTATTTTTCAGTATTTCCGAAAGTGCTTTTTCTAAACTTACATTATTAAGGGTTAAGGCAATTTTCTTTTTCACATCTATTTTTGCCCTGTCATATGCAATACTGTAACCGGTTTGCTTTTCAATTTGTTCAAAGGCATTTTCAAATGAAATACTTTTCTCTTGAATGGTTATTTTCTTCTCCTGGGCGAATAAGTAATTAGATACGAATGAGAATGATATTAAAATAAAAATTCTGATTACGAATTTCTTTGGATTTATTGGGTTCATTATATTAAATTTGTATAGTTGAAAACTTGATTTACTTTTCACGAGTTGTTGGGTATTCGACATTTCAGAACCGGGGGGAGGCTACAACTCTTTCCGGTTACTTTTATTTCATAAGCGTTGTATCTTTATTTATTTGCTGTTATTTTGATTTTTTCTCCTTCTTTCTGATAAGAGAAGCCTCCAACTACATCCTCGAGAACACGTAATATTTGTTCCAAATTATCGTTTCTCAAGAATTTAACAGTATAACCTTCTTTCGAGCCTACCGTTTCTTGCATTTTAAATGAAACATCAAACCTTCGTTCCAAAGTTTGCAAAATCTCATTAAACGATGCATTGGTAAATATTAATTGTCCGCTCATCCAACCAGAATCATCATTGGCAGAAACCACGACTACGTTTATATCCGACGTTTGATTGTTGAAGGTTAATTGTTCGTTGGGATTCATCACTCGGGATTGCTTCGTAATCGTCTCAATTTCAATTTTTCCGCTGTTCAGTGTCGCAACTGTTTTGTTATCGTTAGGATAGGCTTTTACATTGAAGGTTGTTCCCAGAACTTTCACGGAAAGATTGTTTGTATGTACGATAAACGGTTTGGACGCGTCCTTTTTAACAGAAAAATAAGCTTCGCCTTCTAAATTTATCTCTCTTGTGCTATTCTTCAATTTTTCAGGGTATTGGATGGTCGTACCGGAATTCAACCACACCTCTGAACTATCTGGGAGGATAATTTGTCTCGTTTCTCCGTAAACGGTAGCAATTTGAATCATTTGTTCCCTCTGGGAAAAATAATAGATGCCGCCTGCCAACATCAAAAACGGGATAATGACAGCAGCAACACGCCATAATTTATAATAATGGGGAACGAACAGCTTATCTTTTGAAAATCCTATTTTTGCATTAACCTTTCTCAATGTCTGATAGCTCACTGTATCCGGTTCTGCTTCCAATGCATTCCAAAACGCTAACGATGCCTCTTCTTTTTCTTTGGAATCGCTATCTTCAATAAGCCACCGTTGAACTTTTTTTTCCGTTTCTTCAGAAAATCGATTTCCTAAAAACTGCCGAATAATTTTCGAGATACGTGTCTTTTTTTCGTTTTCCATATTCCTATTTCGTTGACGGTTAAAAACCTATTTTCATTTTACCCCCCGATTCCGGTTTCCAGGTATTTGTTTGTTTATCATATTGATATTCTATTCCTATTCTAACTTCGGTTTTCCTGGTTGCTTTATATTGTAAATCCGCACCGACGTTTGTTTTGGGAAATAAATTGCTTGCATTTAAGAATGGATCATTATTGCCGGAAGTAATATATTGCCCCCAAGTACGAAACCTCAGCTTGTCCGTAATATCATAATTCAGCGTGATGCCCGTCCCAAATAAAATCTGATGGGAAAAAAGTATGTAGCCGAATTGTTTACTGATAAATGCACCTATTTCTAAGGATAGTTTATTGGCCGGAACCCACAAAAGGGAAGCACCAAGATTGTTGTATTCTCCCAACCCAATGTATGTTGTCAGTTGATTAAATGGAATGAGCGAAATACGGGTTGACCACTTTGTCGTATCACTCAAATTGTAGTTCCATATTACCGGATTGGACCTTAACATGCTTGCATAAGGAGATGAAAACAGGTTGGGAGTGAATAACTTTGTAGATGGAATCGGGTAAGAAGTTGCTGGATCAGGCGATAATTGCAGCTTGAATGTACCATCAGGAAGTTGAGTTGGCTTTTCCGGTAACGAGATGGTTTCTTTCTTCTCAATATTGTTTTGTGCCGTTGCAGTTGTAGCCGGAATGACTATACTGATTAGCGACGCTGTCCATATAAGAGTGTTCTTTTTCTTCATTTTGCTGTACTTTGCTGTATATAATACACGCATACCTCAAAATACTCAATGAGGAAATACAACTTTTTTGAAAAAATTAGGGGAAGAACAAAAAGACGATGGCAATTGCTTTCCGAAGGTCATTTAAAGCGAGGCTTAATTGGCTTTCCACGTTGCTTTTAGTCGTATTTAAGCGAACAGCTATTTCATCATTCTTCAAGCCTTTATTTCGGCTCAATAGATATACATTCTTTCGTTGTTCCGGCATTTTCTCAATTGCCATTTCGATTAACAAAGCTGTTTCTTTGGCAATCAATTCATCTTCAGAACTAAAATTTGATTCGGATTCCATAAGATTGTTCTTGTGGGATTCACGGATAAATTTATGTCTCAGGAAATTGAGTGCAGCATTGCGGGCGATGGTATGCATGTAAGAACTGAATGACTTTGATGGGTCAATGGATGCGTGGTTAATCCATAGGTTGACAAATATATCTTCGGTCAGTTCTTCAGCATCCAATTCTGATTTAATATATCCGTTGATGAATATCTTTATCTTATTGAAATAGACAATGAAAACTTCCTCGAAAGCCTTATGGCTTCCATTGTGTAGCGCATCAAGGGTATTTCTTTCAATTGGATTCATTCGCAACAAAGGTATGTTTTTCTGTTAGACTAAAGGAGTTAATATTTTGTTTAAAAAATCAAAAAAAACATGGTTGGATGCGTCCAATAAGTAAAAATTCAGAGACTGTTTAAATTTAGTTCTTTTGGGATTTTAAGTAGTTCAGCCCCTTCGGGGTTGAGGTCTTATATTTCACATTTTCCGGGGGTTACCCCCACGGTTATTCATATTAAACCCTTTCAGGGTATAAAGCATATTTAAGTTAGAAGGACTTGAATTTGAAGAACCTCCGGTGTAACCGGAGGCACTGAAATACATACAATACAGAACCCCGAAGTGGGTTCAACTTTGTTAAAAAGAAATTTAAACAGTTTCTTAGTTTCTCTTTTGGTAATTCACCTTTAAAATACCCGAATTATAAGTAATACTTTCGATCAATTCCCATTTTGAGCTTTTGGGCTGTTCGGGAAATAGCGGAATGCCTTTACCCAAAATCACAGGCACGTAGCAGATTTGCATTTTATATTGGATTTAAAGAATCCTTGTGTGGAGATATTTTTATCTCTATTATGATTAATGGAATGCGAGTCCAATGGTTGAAACGCCGGTCGAGAGGTCGAGGAAAATTCCAAGCTTTCGGTTGATGTGGTATTCAGCTCCCACATGTGCATCCAGGAATAAGTCGCTCCCCCGGTGGTAGTAAGTTCTGTCTCCGTTGTAATTATTATCCCATGATACATTATCAACGGCAAATCCCAATGAACCTGCCAGGTAAAAATCCCAGTCAGGATTTGCATTCAGAATCTGGTCGAAATAATAGGTACCTTTAACGCCTATGGGGATTACCGTTTCGCGATAATAATCGTTTCTGTAAGTATAAAAAGTGGCAAAGGGAGCCAAGGTGAAATTGCTGGCAACATCAAATTCATAGTTGATATGAAAAACCGGCAGGGAACGTCCAACATAACCGTAATACCCGGAGTACCCGCCAATGCCTAAACCTAAGTTTAAAGTATGACCATACCTTTCAGAATAATCGGATTGCTGTGCTGAGACCTTTGTCCCTATTATCATTAGAAGAAAAAGTGCTGTGATTGTAAACGTTTTCATTGAATTGAATTTTAAATTAGGATTGAATTTTTAAATAAATATTACCAGGCTAAAAACTTATGAGAGGAAAATTGTTCCATCTTACTTTAACCGGACTAAGTTCCACTTGATCCGCTTCCTTTGGATAAGATGTTGTCATCTTTTCGCCTGTTGATTTTAATCTTTTTATTTGCCTGAGGAGAAAACTGTACTTTACACGACTGACATCATGCGATCTTTGAATTTTCATAATCTTCTTTAATTGAATTTATTTGATGCTGAACTGAAATCTTCACAAAAAAGAATTCAGGGAAAAGGCTAGCCTTTAGACTAATAAGCTTTATCGTTCTAAAGTCTATTGTCTAAAAGCTATAAGCCTTTATCTATGTCATTTACCACGACCTTTATCCTTTTTGTTGTCTTTGTAACTGCCCTTTCCACGTCCCTTGTCATTCCTGTTATCTGATGGGTGACTATAGTATTTACTGTTGCCATGATTGTTTCTCCCTGGTCTTTCCCCAATTGTTCGTTGGGATTCTCCCCTGTAGCCTTTTGTGTATTGGGTTCTATAGACCTGGAAATTACTGTACGGAGTATTACCGTGGTATTCTCTCATTGGAACTTTATACCCTTCGTATAAATCATAATTACGATATCGGTAAGGGAGCGAGCGCCTGTGAATCCATCTTCCGCCGCTTGAGTAAATAAACATCGAGGATTCATTATCGTAATAGGCTTCTACATCGGGTAGATAGTAATAACGTACATCGTCATACCCAACAGGAGCCCAACGCGGCTGTACGCCCAGGTTTAATCTCACGGAAACTTGTCCCTGCACTGTGCCTGCAAAGAACAACACGATTCCAAAAACAATTAATTTTAAAGCTTTCATTGTGTTGATATTTAATTATTTATATATCATATTTTATTATTGAGGCGTGACTGGTATTTCTTAAAATGCTATAATTCAGTAATTATCTTGTGAATTTCATCTTTTGTCTTGCCCAGTTTTGTCTGAAGCCTGCCTAACATTTCGTCCTGTTTGCCTTCTACCAGCAATAAATCACTGTCTGTAAGCGTTGCAAATTTTTGTTTTAGTTTCCCCTTAATCTGGTTCCAATTTCCCTTTAATTCTGTAGTGTTCATTTTCTTCTTATTATTTGTGAAAGAATTTTCACATCACAAAGGTGATTCCATTATTACATGGGTGTGTTATATAACTTTAGATCTAAGTTGCAAAATTCACACGTTGGTAGATTTATGAGAGATGAGTTATGAGAGATGAAAGAGATGGAATAACTATCTCTCGGTTATATAACTAAGAGACTGTTTAAATTTAGTTCTTTTGGGATTTTAAGTAGTTCAGCCCCTTCGGGGTTGAGGTCTTATATTTCACATTTTCCGTGGGTTACCCCCACGGTTATTCATATTAAACCCTTTCAGGGTATAAAGCATATTTAAGTCCGAAAGACTTGAATATGAATAACCTCCGGTGTAACCGGAGGCACTGAAATACATACAATACAGAACCCCGAAGTGGGGTTCCGCTTTGTTAAAAAGAAATTTAAACAGTTTCTTCTATGTTGTAATCCAAATTCTGAGAGCATTATTTTTTGGCTATTTTATTTTGTTTATTTTTCAAATATTTCGTTTACAGAACATTAACTTTGCAATTAGTAAAGAGGAAGAGGACGCAGGCTCTACTGGGGAGCAACCTGTCAGCAATACTCTTTACGGATACACTGTATAAGGGGAGGTTTTCGGGCCTTCCTTTTACTTATACAGGAATCCAAATATGGCTAAGGAAAACCCAATGTTCTACTCTTAGCCAATGCCGATAAAAGTCCTATAAAAACAATCTTCTATAAGTGGACAAAATGCCACATTTCCCTGTTTCAGTTTTTATAAGTAAAGTGCCGCATTCTAAATAAGCAGACTGGCTGCAAGAAACTGTCAGCGGTCACCTTGATATATTGATTGTTTTTAAGGATTCATTTAACAACTCCTGATACATATTCTTTTTTGTTTTTAAGTACGTAATACATTCGGTTCAATACTTTTCGTGCAATTCGGATGATTGCCTTGTTTGGTTCCATCCGCCTGACATAGACATTAAAGCTCATAGCCAGGGCTGGATCAAGCCGGGCTGCAAACCAGGAACTCTCGATTAACGATTTGCGCAAGGCTGTCTGTCCTCGAAAGGTCATATCCCCGTTATTTTCCTTGTTCCCGCTAGAATGCCTGTTGGGGATCAAGCCTACAAACCCGGCAAAATGATCTGCGTTTTCAAATCGTTCTATATTTTCTATTTCGGTCAAAAAAGTGATGGCCGTAACAAAACCCACACCAGGGATGCTCCGCAATAATTCCATTCTGGTTGCATATTTTTCGCTACGGGACAAAGCCCTGATTTTTCGTAAAACTTCCAGCAGAAGTTTCCTTTGCCCGTCGGCTTCTTGTACCAATATTTTCAACGTTTGAGTTCCGGATTCGTGCTGAAGAGAAACCTGATTGAGCCATTTCATAAATCGTCTGGACCAGTGGGTTCCCGATTTCTCAAATTCAGCAGGAATAGATATCCCATAAAAGTGCAAAAACGATTTTATCCGCTGTTTGAACCGAACCATATCTTTTACCAAAGTTGCCCGCAGCCGGATCAGAGACCTATCTTCCAATGTTGATGGCTCTGGAACATAGATTGCCTTTAAATCCCCGGCACGCAATGACCTGGCAAGCTTGCGACTGTCTGTCGGGTCATCCTTTTGCAAATGTTCCTTCTGTGTGGTGGGGACATCTGCCGGATTAATGACAATGTTGTTTATTCCCATTTCCTTCAGTTTGTAATGTGTCCAAAAACCACTGAAACCAGCTTCATACACTGAATAGTAATCGCCACAAGGAAAATTACAATTCAAATAGTTCGACAACACTTCTGCACTCGCAGGTTGTGTAAATGTCTTATGTAACAGTTTTTCAGTTAAAATTGATACTGTCCAGCTTTTCAAATGAACATCAATACCTACAAATAAGCTTTGACCTTCGAAATTTAATTCCGTTCTTTGTGTTTGCATAAGTCATTGAGTTTTATTGTTTAATCCGAAAATCAAAAATAATACTCTTTAGGCTTATGCCTCTTTAGCATAGCGCAATTACAAACATAGGGACTAAGTAATTGGAATAAAATAATATCATATGAGGATTGCAGGCTATAGATGTTTAGGCTAAAGAGAAAAGAGGTATATTACTATCCTTCAGCCTAAAGTCTAAACTCCTTCAGCCTAAAAATGCGACATTATATTCTTGACATTACTTAAGGTTGCAGCCGCCGGAGTTAGAATTAAGAGTTTCAGTCTTCATCCGCACCACTGCTCTGAAATTTTGAAACCTTGAAACCTTTGAAACCTTGAAACGATAACATCAACGTTTTTTAATCCTGAGCCTTTTCAACTTAATGATCGGAGGCATCGTATCGCCTAACAAGAATCCCCAGGGTTTCAGGGGTTCAATATGATCAAAAATAAGCTTTACAATGGCAAGGAGCGGTATGGATAAAAACATTCCGGCTATTCCCCATAAAGCATACCCGACAAGTACAGAAATGATAGAGAAAAGCGCGTTGATTTTTACTTTTGAGGAAACGATGAACGGCGAGATGTAGTGATTGTCTATCAGTTGAATGAAATAATAGCTTGCCAAAACATAAATAGCATACCAGCCGCTTGTTTTGGTAGCAAATGCAACGATCATTGGTAAAGCCACTGCCACTAATCCGCCGATATATGGAATGAGGTTGAGCAATGCGCCGATAATACCTAAAAGGATAGCGTATTCAATTCCAAGGATCAACAAAGCTGTAGAATTCAGCGCCGCTACCAGAAAAGCTTCAATCAGCAGCCCAATGAGATAGCCTTGTATCAGCGTTTTGGTTTGTGTAACTATTTCGCTCACCTGCTTTTGATCGTCTTTAGCAAAGACCTTGTGAATAAATTCAATCAACAGCGGATGATAAAATAATATCACAAAGACATAAACTGGAATTAAAAACACAACGATTAATCCGCTTCCCACGGTGATGAGCGTTTGTCCGATCGCTCCGGTGCTTGTATCTATCAGATCATCAATGGAATTTGTAATCCAGTTATGTATACTCACAGGATTGATGTCGAAATAGGCAGAGGCCCAGGAAATGCTTTGATCAAGTACCAGGCTGAATTTATCAACCAGGATTGGCCAGGATTCGCTAAACATGCTGACCTGTGAGATTAACAGTGCCGCAAAGGCCGCGATAACTAAAAAGGCAAGGAATAAGCTCAGTAAAATGGCCATCAGCCTGCCAAACCTTTTGCGCACAAAAAAACTAACTACAGGATGAAGCAGAATTGAAATGATTATTGAAAAAAATAAAGGAACAAGAATCCTTTTCCCCATGTACAAAATGGCCAACATGGCAACTAACCCAATTAAGCAAATAGTTGCTTTCGCGTAAAATGGCAGTTTTACTTCCCTATCGATCAAGGCTTTTAGTGTTTATTTCTTTTTTATGCAAAACATGTTTGAAGATAAAATGACCGATGGCTTTAATGGTCCCGGGATGTCGGGCCACAATGTTTGTTACTCCAAACTGCATGACAGAGCCGAAAAATCGTTTGAATACATTGCCCGAGGTACCAAGTGTTACTTTTCTGGTAAGATAACCTGTCCCTAACCCGATAGCAGTGCCCAATATATTATCAATCAGATAGGGTGAAGCTGCCACATCACTCATTGTATTCCTGAAAAGATTGGCAGGTTTTAAACTCTCGTAAGTCAGGAAGAATTGTTCTTTCAATAGTCTGCCTTCCTCAGCCTGTTTTTTTTCTAACTGGTAGATGGCGAATCTAAGATCAATATCCGTAATGATTGGGTCCATGAGGTATTTATTTAAGCGCCTGACGAATGATTAAATCGAAAATCGGCTTTTTAATCCAGCCATGCATGAAGAAATAAAACACGATCGCCGCGATGAAGTAAAATGCTGCAACAATAAAAAAGCCGTAGTATTTTTTACCGAGTATCTCCCCAAGAAATAAGGCAATACCAATATTCAGGACCAGCAGACAGATGGAAACCATAACAATTACGCTCAACTTTGTCACCAAAGTTGTAACAACGATTGTTGTCGTATTCAAGGCCCTTAGTTTGGTAAGTTCAAGAGTTGTTTTGCCGAATTTCTCAGCTCTCTCAAACAATAATTCAATCAGATCTCCCGGAGTTTCCATATTTTTATTTTATTAAGGCATAAGGCCATAGGCTTTAGACTGAAGAAGGTGAAAGTCTCTACAGCAGATTCCCTACAGCCTTAAGCCTATTTTCCGATAGCCTGTTTTATTCGGCTTTATTCTTGCCCGAATTGACACGATCGGCAGCCTGATTTTTTACAGATTCAATTTTTTCATTGAGGTTATCAATCAATCCATTGAGTTTCTTTTCTAACTTACCGGCATATTTTTTACCTTTTTTGGACATAAACCTGCGTGTTACGGCACCTTTTTCGGGGGCCAATAAAATGCCGGCTACTGCTCCAATAGCCACGCCGGCTAATATTCCCAATATTGCTTTGTCTAATTTCATGTTTTTTGTTTTTAAAATTGATTTAAAATATTTTACAAAGGTGTGATCAGGGGGGCTGGTCTGCGTTACATAATTCTCTAAAGAAGTTACATTATTCACATGTTACGAATTACACGAATTATTTACGAATCGAAGATCAACAAAGTTAATTACACGAAAGGCTTTATAGTTCCAACGTTTCCAAGTTCCAATCCATTAAGCGGAGCAGAGCTTCTTTGAACCTTGAAACCTTAAAACCTTACTTTGAGACTTTGAAACTCTTTTTTTACACGTGGATATCCATCAAATAAGTGAATAGCCCAAATACCTTGAGCAGCCATACGACCACAACAATCACAACGACTGCATTAAAGATTTTTTTGATTTTGTAATCCATGGGGATGTAGGCATTTATAAGCCATAAAAGAACACCAGTGACAATAATTACAAGTAAAATAGTAAAAAGTGGCATGATCGATTTTTTTAAATGTATCTCAAAAGTAATCCTCCCGGCCCCTTCAGAAGTTACATTATTCATTAATAAAGTTATATCATTCACATGTTTCGAATTACACGAATTATTGACGAATTACACGAAAAGTGTCAAAGTAATGTTTCAGCGGTCCTTTGTGATGACTTTTCTGTAAAACTGAACCTATAAGCACTAAAATTCGCTTCCTGGATAACGCACAATATTTGAATATTAATTACTGTGCATTCATTGTGCATTTGCTGTGCACTTACTGTGCACTTACTGTGCATTTATGGCACAATAATTGCACAATGAATACTTATTGAATGCACACTAAATTCAAGGAAGCTATGGCACGGATAAAAGGAGGAATTTTAAAAGGAAAGGTTGGCGGCAGTGTTTACACGGAATGGAACGGTATTGAAGTGGTAAGATCTCTCCCCCGGCGGTCGAAGAACGGATGGAGTGAGAAGCAGCTGCTGCACCGCCAGCGGTTTGCAGCGATCAATGCCTATTGCGCGAAGTACAAGTATTCTTTGATCCCGCTGATTTGGAACCTTGCCGCCGAAAACAGGCATGGCTACAATCTCTTTCTGAAGGCCAATTCTCCTGCTTTTGCCCTGGACGGTGCGCTGGCCGAAGTGGAGAAACTGCACTTCTCGGCAGGTAAATTGCCTATTCCACAGCATATTAAGGCAAAAAGGTCAGCGGACGATCCTTCAAAAGTTGAGGTGACGTGGGTAAATGATGAAAATCTCTCCTCTGTTTACTCGCATGACGGGCTGATGATGGTGGCGGGATATCCAGATCATTTCACCGCTCCGATTGCAACGGGCGTTTTAAGAAAAGCAGGCGAGGCTTTGATAGAATTGCCTGCAGATGCTGAAAACATCTCGGGGATATGGCTGTTTTTCAGGAGTTATAAGAAGGATGGGTATTCGGAGGATCAGTATTTTGGGATATAAATAAGAGATATTAATTTCAGTCCCGTATGAATCAAGTTAAAGATTTTATATGTAATATTGAGATTAGAAATTTAATAAAATAATAAATGTTTTGAAAAAAAAATTGACATTGTAAAATTAATTGCAATAATTTTGTCTTTATTACAAATGACTGTTTTTGTAGTTATATTTGGTGGCGAAACTAGGAATTCTGACTACCCTGACGCAATGCCTAAAGATTTTAATTTTGTAATGAAAATCCATAACAGTTCATACATAATTGATACTTATAAAAATACATTAACTAAGGCTATTGACTGGGATAAGGACACTACTATTTCATTTCATTTTTCAGATAAGGAAAAATTAAAGCAGTATAAAAATTTAACAGAACTTGATATTTATAAATATCCCCCCAATTATGCTCCTACAACTACAATACAGAAGTCTCCATCTTTAGACTATTTTCTTTCATTTACAATGAATGGAATAGAATGGACCATAAATTGGACAGAAAATACTGAATCGGAAATAAAAGACGCTAAGAAGTTAAGAAATTTATTTCTTGAATTATTGGAATATATCGAAAAGGATGAAAGAGTTAAAAAGTTACCACAATCAGAAAGAGCATTTCTATAATAATACTATTTTTTAAAGAACAGTCAAGCTTGCAAACTTGAGGTTTCTTAGGAAAATGATGAAAATCTTTCGCCGGTATTCTCGCATGACGAGCTGATGATGGTGGCGGGTTTTACGAATCCGATTTATAAAATTAGTAACTTTAAACAAAAAAGTTATGGGAAATGAGGCAATTAAATTAGAGCTGATAGAATGGCTAACAAAACTTGAGGATAAAGAAATAATTGAATATTTAAAAGTTGTCAAGGATTCAAATTCGATTAGCAAGGATTGGTGGAATGATCTTACTGTTTCTGAAAAAGAGGGAATTAAAAGAGGGTTGAGTGATATTGATCACGGAAGAACCACTTCGAATGAAGAAGTTAAGAAAAGGTATGGATTATAAACTTTATTGGTCAGATGAATCTATTGAGAATCTGAAGACGATTCTTGATGAAATAAAATTCATGTGGAGCGATAAAGAAGTGAATGTTTTTAAAGAAAAATTAAGTCATCAATTGGATCTGATCATTCAATACCCGTACATGTTTCCAAGGTCCAATTACAATCCAAGACTTAGAAAAGCGGTGCTAAGTAAACAAACTACAATTTTTTACGAAATAAAAGATAACATCATTTATTTGGTCTTCCTGCATTTAAATAAAAAGGATGTAAATAGAATTAAGGATTAAATGAAACCTAACCTCTGCAGCAGATGAAAGCAAAACGGTCAGAAACAGATTCTGGATAGATATGCCTGCAGAGAATGAAAATATTTCGGGGATTTGGTTGTTTTTCAGGAATTATAAGAAAGATGGGTATTCGGGAGATAGGTATTTTGGGGTATGAGGTTTTAGCCAAATTTACAGGTTGAATCGAAACAATCACATAAAACTTATAAATTTTTTATCTTTGTATGAAAGCGATATTAAAATGACTACAATTATCATAAAAACAAAAGGCAGGACTAAGTTATCAAAGTTGTTGATTGACATGGCCGAAGAGTTGTCTAAAAATGATAAGTCAATCGAAATTATTTCGGAAGATACTCCAAATTCTACTACTATCAAGGCTATCGCGGATGCGCGAAAAGGTAAAACAGTGAAATGTGACAATTTTGAAGATTATATTGAAAAGGTAAAATGAGATGTACAAGATTGAATTTACCAATCAATATCTGAAAGATTTAAAACGGGCACGAAGAAGGAAGCTTGATGAATCAAAACTAAACGAGTTAATTCTAATTTTATTGTCAGATCAGGATCTCCCTCAAAAATACAAAGACCACAGACTTACAGGAAATCTGAATGGGCTGAATGAATGTCATATAACACCGGATTGGTTATTAATCTATGAAAAGAATACAACTTTAAGGCTTATCACTTTAATCCGGATGGGATCACATGCCGATCTTTTCTGATAACGTGAGTTCGATCTAAGGAATGGATAACCTAATCTGTCAAAAACACCTCAATAGAAATGGTTGAGAGAGAAAAATCGACCTTATTACCTGATTAAATTAGGTAATGAGGTTGGTGAAAAGGTGAAATCAATCCCATCTACTGAGGTGTTTTTTTAGATTAGGTTATCGAAAACAACATTAGCACTCAAACAATCAAGCATTACCTTATCCATTACTTAGATCGAACTCACGTTGATAGACAAAGGTTGAGGTAACGTGGGTAAATGATAAAAATCTCTCGCCGTTAGTCCCACACGACAAGCTGATGATGGCGGCGGGTTTTCCCGATCATTTCGCAACGATTCTCTCCAACCATTGCAACAGATATTATTTGAACAGATAGAGACGCACGGCCGTGCGTCTCTACTTAAGCATCCTACAGCCTTAAGGCTATAGCTTGTTTCTTTAGTGTGAATGATGTAACTTATTTTACAAATTATGTAATACAATCGGCTGCACTGCAGGATACATTTGCAATGCACATATCCTTAGATTCTTGTCGCTGAATATCCTATATACCGTTCTCATACAAGACTAATTGATAAGGAATTAAATAATATGAAAAAAATAATCCCTGTTACCAAAGTAAAGAGTTTTGCAACGAAGCAATCTATCCGGATCAGCGAGAAAACGATAACCAAAACCGAAGAAGCGAACAGCTTTCTGACAGGGGTTGCGGATGTTTTCCTGTTTATCACACTTATTATTAAAGAAACTTTTTCGCGGAACTTTGAACTTAAAGAATTTCTGCGGCAGTGTTATCATATCGGATATAAATCCCTGCTTCTTATTTCCATTACAGGTACCATAATGGGGCTTGTGCTTACGATTCAATCAAGACCAACACTTTTAAATTTCGGGGCATTAAACATGCTCCCGGGGATGGTGGCCGTATCATTGATCAGGGAGATGGGGCCTGTTATTACGGCTTTGATCTGTGCGGGTAAAATTGGTTCGGGTATGGGAGCTGAATTGGGATCGATGAAAGTGACGGAGCAAATTGATGCGATGGAGGTTTCGTCCGTTAATCCGATGCGATTTTTGGTTGTTACAAGAGTTTGGGCCGCAACCCTGATGATTCCCCTGCTGATCTTATATGCTGATGCACTTGGAATATTTGGAAGCTGGGTGGGCGCCAATATCAAAGGCGATGTAACATTTATCCTCTTTTTTTCACAGGCATTCAGTCATGTTGACTTTGGGGATCTCATACCCGCTTTTATTAAATCCTTCTTCTTCGGAGCAGTTATCGGATTGGTGGGATGCTATAAAGGATATAAGGCCGGCAGGGGAACAGAAAGCGTTGGGGTAGCGGCCAATTCAGCAGTGGTGCTGGCATCGCTCCTGGTGATCATCGTAGATATGATTGCGGTACAGATTACGGACATGATATAAATTAATTAAGAATTAAGATCCTTATTTAAGTAAAATGTGATTCAAGGCAAAAACACGAAGGTAAATAGAGAGTGCGATCCGGAACCCTGAAAGGGTTCAACATTTCGAAATTTATCTTAACAGCATTAAATTAAGAATTAGGAATTACGATACGCTCTGATAATCGCGATTCAAATAGATAGAAATGATAGACAATGAATAATAGAGAAGCCGTTATAGAGATAAGCCATCTGAAGAAATCATTTGGACAACAGGAGGTGTTGAAAGATATTTCGCTGAAGCTTTTTGATGGTGAAAATTTAGTTGTCCTTGGGAAATCAGGTTCGGGAAAATCAGTCCTGATCAAATGTATTGTTGGCTTATTAACTTCCGACAGCGGAACAATTCATGTTTTTGGCAATTATGTAGGCGGACTAAACCATAATGAACTGACAGAACTGAGAAAGAAAATCGGCTTTCTTTTTCAAGGCGGCGCCCTGTACGATTCGATGACCGTGAAAGAAAATCTGGAATTTCCACTTCGAAGAATCAGAAAGAATCTAAATCAGAAGGAAATAGACGAGAAAATAGCTGAGGTATTGGAGAATGTAGGTCTTGCTGAAGCGTTAAACAAAATGCCGTCGCAATTATCGGGAGGCATGAAAAAGAGAATCAGCCTGGCACGAACCATTATTGTCGATCCGTTAATCATGTTGTATGACGAACCCACGACGGGGCTTGATCCTGTTACATCGGATGAAATAAATTCACTCATCAATGATGTTCAAAAAAAATATAAAACGTCTTCTATCATTATTACACACGATATAGAGTGTGCGCGAACTATTGCAGATCGTGTTATCATGTTAAAGGATGGCGAGGTTTATCAGGAAGGAAAAATAGAAGAATTTGAATCCTCTGCAGATGAATTGATTAAATCGTTCTTTAAATAATATTGTTTCAAGGATCCAAAGAGAAGTTTCAAGGTTTCAAAGTTCCAAAGTTTCAAGGATTGCGAGCTTTTGAAACATTGAAACTTTTGAGACATTGAAACATAACATAGAAACAAACTGAAGTAAATTAAATTACAATGGAACATACACAAAAATTCAAAGTAAGGCTGGGGCTTTTTATCATAGTGGGATTAGCCATTTTTGTACTTGCCATTTTTATTATCGGGAGACAAAAGAATCTATTCAACCCGGTATTCAAAATTACGACCACATTTAACAATGTGAGCGGATTACAGGTTGGGAGTAATGTGCGATTTTCCGGGATCAATGTAGGCACAGTGGATAAAATTGCCATTGAGAACGATTCAACCGTAAGGGTCGATTTGCTGATCAAAAAAGAGGTCAAACAATTTATTAAATCGGATTGTGAAGTAGCAATAGGTTCTTCAGGAATTATCGGTGATCGTTTATTGATTATCGGACAGGGAAGCGCTGATGCGCCTTCGGCCAAAGAGGGACAACAACTCGCAAGCGCTGAACCTGTTGAAACAGATGCTATTATGGCGAGCATTCAGCTGACAGCCGGCAACGCTGCCATTATTTCGCAGCAACTTGCAGAGATTATGGCTAAAATAAACAATGGAGACGGAACACTTGGGCGCTTAATCCAGGATACAACTTTCGCGGAGAATATGACACAGACTATGGTAAATCTTAAACAAAGCTCCAAGGGGTTAAAAGAGAACATGGAGGCGGCCAAACACAATATTCTTTTGAGAGGATTTTTCAACAAGAAAGCAAAAGCCGCTGAGAAAAAGAAGCAACAGGCTGAAGAACAAAAGCAAAAGAAACAGTAAGGATGAAAACCAATACTTAGGAACAGAAGGTATCCATTATTTTCATCTTTGTTAAACATCTGATGTGTGAATTATGCAATTGCTTTTAAAAATCCTGTAACATTTTAAGTCAACAGAAGCCGATCTTTGCAGGATGAAAATCATTATCCAGGTCCTGAAAAATGTCACCGAAACTTTAATCACCCTATTCCACAAGTGATTTGGTTGAAGAAATATGACTTAGATAGTATAAAATAAAAAACGATATGATTATAAATATGGCAAAGGGCGGACGAATGGCCAGTTTATCTGACCAAAAAAAACAGTTACGTATTTCCCGTGAGTCTATTCTCTCCCTGAAGATTACGCCTGAAAACATTCCTCCTGAAGTTTTGTTTATCAGCTCTTACCCGCCGCGGGAATGCGGTATCGCCACCTATTCCCAGGATTTGATTAAGGCATTAAATCACAAATTCAATCCTTCATTCGCGATAAAAGTCTGCGCTCTGGAAACTGAAGATCAGTGCTATATCTACCCTGATGAAGTAAAATATATTCTTAATACTTCTGTTGTATCTGAATTTGAAAAATTGGCCAATACAATTAATCACGATAACCATATTAAAATAGTTCTGGTACAACATGAATTCGGACTTTTCAGAGAACAGGAAAAAGCATTCGAAACATTTCTGTCCCAATTATCAAAACCCCTGGTCCTTGTTTTTCATACTGTATTACCTTTTCCAAATCCTCAGCTTAAAGAGAATGTACAGCGTATTGTTTCTATGAGTAAATCGGTGATTGTGATGACTCATAAATCCGCACAGATCTTAATGGATGATTATGCGGTTGTGGAGGAAAAGATCGAAGTCATTGCTCACGGGACTCACCTGGTAGCTCATTTAGATAAAAATTATTTAAAGGAAAAATATGGATTGAAGAACAGGAAAGTTCTTTCAACCTTTGGACTGTTAAGTTCAGGTAAAGGAATAGAAACAACGCTGAGGTCATTACCGGAGGTGGTAAAAACAAATCCGGAAACGATGTTTCTTATCATCGGCAGGACCCATCCGGGGGTTATCAAATCGGAAGGGGAGATTTACCGGGAGAAGCTTGAAGCGATCGTAAAGGAAAATCACCTCGAAGATCATGTAACCTTTATAAACAGCTATCTTGGATTGTCTGAATTACTTGAATATCTGCAGCTCACCGACATTTATCTCTTCACTTCAACCGATCCGAACCAGGCTGTCAGTGGCACATTTGCTTACGCGATGAGTTGCTCCTGCCCTATTATCTCCACTCCAATACCCCACGCGAAGGAAGTTTTAACGGAAGATACCGGTATTATTTTTGATTTTGGTAATTCGCAGCAATTGGCGGAGTCAATTGTCCGTTTATTAAATGATGAAGACTTAAGAAATAGATTGGGGACCAACACACTGCAGAAAATTGTTTTCACTGCCTGGGAGAACTCTGCTGAATCCCATGCCTTATTACTTGAAAGAATTGCAGGAAAACACATTACCCTTGATTACAGATTGCCGGAGATTAATTTCAATCACTTAAAAAGGCTAACTACCGGTTTTGGAATGATTCAGTTTTCCAAAATCAATCAACCGGATATTGAATCGGGTTATACATTGGACGATAATGCCAGGGCTTTAATTGCTTATTGTCAGCATTACGAGTTAACCGGTGAAGAGAAAGATCTGTTATTTATTAAAAAATATTTCCACTTCATCAAATATTGTCAACAAAAGGAGGGTGATTTTCTGAATTATGTTGATCAATATAACCGTTTTACCATGCAAAATCATATCTCGAACCTGGATGATTCCAATGGACGCGCTATTTGGGCCTTGGGTTATTTAACCAATATGCAGGGGCTTTTGCCATCAGAAATTATTTCAGAGGCAGATGTCCTCATCCAAAAAGCCCTGCCTCATATCGAAAGCGTACATTCCACCAGAGCTATGGCTTTTGCAATAAAGGGCCTCTATTACAGGCACCAGGCTTTAAATTCCATGGAAAATGTAACTCTTGTGACCACACTTGCAGACAGACTGGTCCAGATGTTTAGACATGAGTCGTCTTCTGAATGGCAGTGGTTTGAGAGTTACCTCACCTATGCCAACAGCATCCTGCCTGAAGCTTTGCTATGTGCCTGGTCCATAACAGGTAATACAACCTACATGAAGATATCCCACATATCATTTGATTTTTTATTGTCCAAAATATTTACGGAGAATGGAATAGAGGTTATCTCCAATGTAAAATGGCTCATTAAAGGTGATAAAGCCGGACAATTTGGAGAGCAGCCCATCGATGTTGCTTATACGATCCTTACCTTAAGCAAATTTTATGATGCTTTCGGCGATAAGGCTTACTTTCAGAAAATGGGAATAGCTTTCGACTGGTTTTTAGGAAAAAACAGGTTGCATCAAATCGTTTACAATCCATGCACCGGAGGCTGTTATGATGGTCTGGAAGAAAACAACGTAAATCTGAACCAGGGAGCTGAATCTTCGGTAAGTTATCTGATGGCGCGACTGACAATTGAAAGGTATAAAAATCTTCCGGGAAGAAGTTCCAACGGTTACAAGGTCCCAAAGTTTCAAAATTCGCAAGAAGTCTGAAAAATTGAAACCCTGAAAAACAGGAGCTGCATAAGCGGCCTATTTTCCTTAAATACCCAGCCTGAAATTAGTTGGAAACTTGTCATCCCTAATGTGATCTTTTTAAAATAAAATTGCATTCATTTAAAATATACCTGAATAATGGCCTGAAAGCATTTTAGATTGACTAACTTTAACAAATATGCGTTTTAGTAATTCGTAATTCGTAAGATGAAACGAGCCATGTGAATTGCTTCGCAAACAGGAGAATGATTATGGGCGAGTTCCATCTGACCATTAAAAAACAAATTATTAACAGATGAAACTCTATATCAAAAACATGGTCAGCAATCGTTGTAAGCTGGCGGTGAAGGATGAATTGAAAAAACTCGGACTGCATTTTATCCTGGTTGATTTGGGAGAAGTTGATGTCATGGAGAAAATTTCAGAGGAGCAACGGCAACAATTAGCGACGGCGTTGCTCGCCATCGGGCTTGAGTTAATGGATGATAAAAGAGCTGTACTGATAGAAAAGATTAAGAATACCATTATTGAAATGGTCCATCACACAGATGAAACGATCAAGATAAATTTTTCCGATTATTTGAGTGAAAAATTAAAGCACGATTATACGTACCTGGCCAATTTGTTCTCGGAGATACAGGGAACAACGATAGAACATTTTATCATTTCCCATAAAGTGGAAAGGATCAAAGAACTGATCATTTATGATGAACTGAACATTTCAGAAATTGCCTGGAAGATGAATTACAGCAGTGTTGCCCATTTATCCAACCAGTTTAAAAAAATTACAGGACTTTCGCCCTCTCATTTCAAACAATTGAAAGACAAGAGGCGCACCCCGATTGAGGAGATTGGAGAGAATTAATTAGGAATTAGGAATTACGAATGCCATGAGTACATCAGCACATCAGCACATCAGCACATCAGCACATCAGCTATATGCCAGAAGTTTGATAGAAGCCAGTAAAGATCCACTGGTTGCAATCGACACGGAAGGCAAGATTACAGATATGAACCAGGCGACTATCAGTATTACAGGAATGACACGCGATCAGCTTACCGGTACCAATTTTTCCGATTATTTTACTGAACCTCAAAAGGCACGAGAAGTTTACCGGGAAATTTTTACAAATGGATCTGTTTCCAATGCTCCCCTGACACTTCATCACCCGGAGAGCAAAATAACCGATGTATTATTTAATGGTTCTGTTTATAAAGATGAACAAGGAAATATACTTGGCGCTGTTGTAGTTGCAAGAGCTATTTCCGAACAAAAGATGGCGATGGAATTACGAATGGCCAACAAAGCGCTAGCATTTCAAAATGATGAGAAGGAAAAACGTGCGCAGGAATTAGTCATCGCCAATAAAGAACTTCTCTTTCAAAATATCGAAAAAGAAAAACGCGCCCAGGAGTTAATGATTGCCAACAAAGAACTTCTCTTTCAAAACAATGAGAAGGAAAAACGCGCCGCAGAGTTAATTATTGCAGACAAAGAACTTAACTACCAGATCAGGGAAAAACAAAAACAGGAATTTACAAATATAGAACTTGAAGCAATCAGCGAAAATTTAAAGCTGGCTGCTCAATATTCCAGAAGCCTGATCGAAGCCAGTCATGATCCGTTGGTTACCATTAATCCTGAAGGTAAGATCACCGATATGAATGAGGCCTTAACCACCATTACCGGTTTTACCAGGAGTGAACTTACCGGTACGGATTTTCTGGATTATTTTACCGAACCGCAAAAAGCGCGTGAGGTTTACCAGGAAGTATTTGCAAAAAGATCCGTTTCAGATGCCCCTCTTACACTTAGACATAAAAATGGGGAATTGACCGATGTTTTATTTAATGGATCGGTTTATAAAGATGAACTGGGGAATGTCCTCGGCGTAGTGGTCGTGGCCAGGGATTTTACCTATCAAAAAAGTATTGAATCAGACCTGACAGAGGCGATCGTGTTTGCCGAATTGGCAACGGGGATTGCCGAAGAAGCCAAAAGTAAAGCCGAAGAAGCTACACGAATAGCAGAAAGCGCCGTGAAAGCGAAACAGCAGTTTTTGTCAAACATGAGTCATGAAATCCGCACTCCGATGAATGCGATTATCGGTTTTACAAAAGTGTTGTTGAAAACGGATTTGTCGGCAAAGCAGCAAGAATACCTGGATGCCATTAAATTAAGCGGTGAGGCCTTGATTGTACTGATCAACGACATTCTTGATCTGGCCAAAGTAGATGCCGGGAAGATGGTATTTGAGAAGGTTCCTTTCAAACTGGCTTTGTCTATATCTGCCATGCTCCATCTTTTTGAGACCAAAATTCAGGAAAAGAATTTAAAGCTGATCAAAGAGTACGACAACAAAATTCCTGAGGTGTTGATAGGCGATCCGGTACGATTGCACCAGATTATTTTAAATCTGATCAGCAATGCAGTCAAGTTCACCTCGACAGGAAAAATAAAAGTTCAGGTTCATCTGGTCAGTGAAGATGAAGATAAAGCAACCGTCGAAATTTCGGTAGCGGATACAGGAATTGGAATAGCAGAAGACAAACTGGATCAGATCTTTGAATACTTTCACCAGGCATCCAGCGATACTTCAAGATTGTATGGAGGAACAGGTCTGGGGCTGGCCATTGTTAAACAGTTGGTTGAATCACAGGGCGGAAGCATTCATGTAAAAAGTAAATTAAATGAGGGCTCCACCTTTAGTTTTGTTCTTTCTTTTCAAAAAACAAAATTTGAAAGCGAATCAGTAACCGAATTGGCAGAAACAGAGCCAGATATTAAGAATATTAAAGTCCTGGTAGTTGAAGATATTTCACTCAACCAATTGTTAATGAAAACAGTATTGGATGACTTTGGATTTGAATGCGATATCGCCGGTAACGGGAAAATTGCGGTCGAAAAGCTTCAGAATAACTCCTATGACATTATTTTAATGGATTTACAAATGCCCGAGATGAATGGATTTGAAGCTACAGAACACATCAGGAGCCAAATGAATTTAAATCTACCCATTATTGCATTAACGGCCGACGTTACCACCGTCGATTTGGCAAAATGCACCTCAGTTGGAATGAATGATTACATCGCCAAGCCTGTTGATGAGCAGATTTTATACCGGAAAATCGTTGAATTGGTTAAGAAAAGCTCAGGGGACCGAAAAATGTCAAATTCAAAATGTACTGACTTGACTTATTTAATACAACATACAAAATCAAAACCTTCTTTAATGACGGAAATGATTTCTCTTTACCTGGAGCAAACGCCTCCTTTGGTTAAAGCGATGAAAAAAGGGTTCCAGGATAAAGAATGGATTTTGCTCCATGCCGCGGTACATAAATTAATCCCATCATTTTCAATTGTTGGCATCAGTAAAGATTATGAAAATATGGCCAAAAAAGTCCAGGAGAATGCCAAACAGCAACAGGATACAGATGAGATGAAAGAACTGGTTTTACAGCTTGAAAATATTTGCTCGCAGGCCTGTGACGAATTAGAAGAAGAATTAAAAACAATTAACAATATCAACTCATGAATAACGAAGATAAGAGAATAAATATTTTTCTGGTAGATGACGATGCCTTATTTTTAAAATCACTGGAAATTGAATTTTTCCTGGCCGCCGATGTGACCATCGAGACATTTTCAACAGGGGAACTCTGCATCCAGAACCTGTCGCACAATCCCGATGTAATCATTTTAGATTATTTCCTGAATGGCATTGAAAAAAACGCCATGGACGGAATAGAAACACTGGATAAAATAAAAGCCATCAATCCGGATATTCCCGTTGTGATGTTATCCTCACAGGACAAAATTGATGTGGCAGTCAACTGTATGCATCACAAGGCTTATGATTACGTGGTTAAAAGCGAAACGGCCTTTATGCGCCTGCGGAAAACCATTTCCACCATTTTTGACTACAAAAAGCTGGAAAAAGAATTAAACTGGTACATGGAACGGATGTAAAGTATTTACCAAAAAATATGTTCCAAAGTTTCAAAGGTTGCACGAGCGTTTGAAACATTGAAACCTGAATTATCTTCACATTTCCGATACCTCACCCGGGATACGGAATAAAGCGTGTCAGTAAATTTTTAGCTCAATGACCCGTCCAGGTCAATAGTTTATTCGTAGTTTGTTCGCTTATAAGCGAACAAACCTCCTCGAATGCACAAGCCAGAAAAGGGAGTAATCATTCTTAATTTTTAATTGATCCAAGGTGTGAATCATGTAACCCTTCCCTGCAATTATGTAACACTTCCCCGATTGATCGGGCCTATCTTTGTTATGTGAAAAATCATTCACTTCTTAATACTAAAAAGATGGAAACTTCAAGAAGAATTAAATGTTTGCTATTTACGATAATGATTTCGTCGGTATTTTTTCTTTCCTCCTGCACTGTTCGTTATCGCACTCCCCGTCACCAAAGAACCGGTGTTGTTATTGAGAGTTATGACAACAACAGGCACGATAACGGTTTGCACAAAGGCCAATATAAACATCGTGACAATGATGATCGCCGATGATTTTTTAAGTACAATGTTTCAAAGTTTCAAGGTTTCAAAAGTTGCGTGTTTAAAACATTGACACAGTTGAAACATCTGAAACAATTGGAACATTGAAACGTTGAAACATTACATGTCACTTAAAAATAGCTTTGGCTTTTTATCTATGAAAAATAAGTACAGCGCTTTTAAAAAAGCTCTTTTTTCTCTTATTCTGGTTGGTTGTTGTGCCGCCAGTATTGATGCGATTAATCCGTCAGCAAAAGAAGAAACGATGGTCAAAAAATTCTACGCCATCCAACATGAACGTCTTTATTGGTTGTCGTCGGATAAAGGGATAGAACGGGCCACTGAATGGCTGACTTATATCGGCTTATCAGAAAATCAGGGGACTGGTTCAGTTAAACTTCAAAGTGATCATCTGCTCGCTGCTTTGCACGGCCATAGTGCAATGGACAGCATTGATAAAGTGAAAACAGATCAACTAATAACAAGTTTGGTATTAAATTATATCAAAGAGTTGCAAGAAGGAGATGTTGTTTTTGATTATGATGAAGTCAGCACCTCAAGAACTCCTGTTTACATCAATCAGTTACTGAAGTCAAAACCAAGGGAATCCGTTTCCAAAATTGTATCCCGGTTTGAATGTAAAGATCGTGATTACCTGGTTTTGAAAAAATACCTTGATGACTCCATCACGGCTAAGGATAGTTTAAAATATAAAAAGGTGGTTCTTGCAATGAATTACAGGAAATACATCTCCGCCAATCACCCCTCTGAATACATCATCGTAAATATTCCGGCAGCTGAAGCAAGATACTACCTGAATGATTTGCTAAAGATTAAAATGCGAACGGTGGTAGGTCAGAAAACGAAGCCGACACCGACTGTGTCATCTTATATTACAAATATTGTGACCTTCCCTCAATGGAATGTACCTCATTCCATTGGAGTTAAGGAACTCTTGCCAAAGATTCAAAAGAATGAGAACTACCTTGAACAGAATAATTTTGATCTGGTTGATTCCAAAGGCAATGTAGTAGAAGATTCGGATTTAAACTGGAAAGAATACAATGAGACCAATTTCCCTTATTTTTTCCGTCAATCTACCGGTTCGGATAATTCTTTAGGCGTATTGAAATTTGATCTGCAGGATCCATTCAGCATATTTCTGCATGCCACGAGTCAGCAAGGCGCATTTGCTAAAGAATCACGATTTTTAAGTCATGGATGCGTAAGGCTGGAAAAACCTTTTGAACTTGCCAATGCATTACTTCGTGGCAGTCTTGACATCGAAACTTTAAAAGGCGGGAAGAAAAACACGAAATCAAATACGATAAAGCTTCCGAACAAAATTGCAACTTTTATTATTTATATGCCGGTAACCGTAACAGGAAAAAAGGTGACTATTCTTCAGGATGTGTATGGATTAATAAAGTAATGGTCATTAAATAGTCATTTATAGTCATTAAATAGTCATTTATAGTCATTAAATAGTCATTTTATGGATACTCATGCGAATTAAGGGTTGAAAAATAATGAAACTTGGAAAGTTGACCTTGTATTGTAGCCAATTATGTATAAAGTTTTTTCATTAAACGTTCAATTTAAGAAATGGATAACCTAATCTGTCGAAAACACCTCAGTAGAAATGGCCGGTAGAGAAAAATTTACCTAATTACCTAATTTAATCAGGTAATTAGGTCGGTGGAGGGGTAAAATCAATTCCTCTACTGAGGTGTTTTTTAAAAGATTAGGTTATCGAAGATGATATTTTCAACTCTTAATTTGCATTACTCATAAATGACGCCGAAGGCTAATGACAGCGAAGCAGGATGACTCAGGTTTAATTAAGTAAAGATGAGCTGGCTAAATAACTTTTATCAGGATTGTAAATAAACAAACACGTTCCTCCTTTGATGGTTTCAATGATGGGTTTATTTAAATCAGGCGGAAGGGCAGGGCATCCAAGACTTCTTCCCAATCTCCCGTATTTTTTGATAAAGTTTTCAGTTGCATAATCGGCGGCATGAATAATAATTTCTCGCTTTAAAGCATTATCATTAATCCCTTTTTCAACACCATTGATCATCAATGCGAATCCCGTATGGCTTCCGAGGACAGGCTGTTCTGTTACATAAAAACCAAGGCTGCTTTTTAGAGAACCTTCTTTGTTGGAGAAATACCTGGCATACTCCTCCCCCGTTTTTCTTCCATGTGCCACATAGGTATTAAACAGCAGTTTTTTATGGAATAAATCAATTACATAAAAACGTTTCTTATTCCCGGATTGAGAATAATCGGCAATGGTTAGAATATTGGGATTGTGCAATTTGCCGTTAAAATCCAATTTTCTTAAACCTTTCATTGCAAGCTGGAATACTTCTCTTGCCAAACCTGTTTCAGCCAATTTGACTACAGTATAAATATCTTCATTTGTTTCATTAAATATGTCAAAATCAGCCTCCCTTGCATTGTTCAAGACAGGGATCAGAAGAAAAAACAGAAGAATTATAGCTTTACTCATCGGGGTAAAGGTAACTTAATATTGATAAAATCAAGACTTAAAAGTTCAAAGTTTCAAGGTTTGCTGACTTTAGGAGTTAAAGTGTGAATGATGTAACTTGTTTAAATTGTTTTGTAACATTCGGGGTTTATACTTCTGTAATTTTGAACAAGTGCAGATAAAATCAGGCCAACTGTTAAACCTGTTCCCTGCACAGACAATTTAATTACAAAATACCATGAAACAATTAGAATCAAGGATTAATTCAAGCTTTAAAATATTAATGATCCTGTTTACAATGATTTTATCTTCAGGAACATTCCCAAAACAAGCATCGGCACAGGAATCCTATGTAAGCCTGCAATTATTCTATGATGAATTAAGCCCATACGGGCAATGGATTGACTACCGCAATTACGGTTACGTGTGGCTTCCTGATGAGGGAGAGGATTTTGTTCCCTATTCAACCGCCGGTCATTGGATATATACAGACTATGGATGGACATGGGTTTCTGATTACGAATGGGGTTGGGCACCATTCCATTACGGCCGGTGGGATTATGACAATTATTATGGCTGGTTATGGGTACCGGATGTCGAATGGGGACCTTCATGGGTAATCTGGAGATCATTTGATGGTTATTACGGATGGGAACCAATGCAGCCGGGGATCAGTCTGTCTATCAGTTTCGGGAGGCAATACAACAGTCAGTATGACCATTGGATCTTTGTAAGAGACCGGGATATTGAAAGGCCTGACATCAATCGCTATTATGTCAATCGAAGCGATCACGACAGGATCATCCGCAATTCAGTGGTGATCAACAACACTTATATTGATAACAGCAGGCATACAACCTATGTTGCAGGGCCACGAAGGGAAGATGTACAGAGAGCTACGGGAAGAAATCTTACTCCTGTTGCGATACGGGAAAACAACAGACCCGGTCAGGAGATGAGAAATGGTCAACTACGGATATACAGACCTCAAATGAAGAAAGTAAATGACAGGGGACAAAAACCCGTTCCATCGAGGGTGGTTAATGTCAGTGATGTCAAACGACCTTCGGAGCGGAATGCTACCAATAAATCACAAAATATGAATCCCTCCAATAACAATAGACGGGAACAACAACCCAATACCGTGATTCCAAAAATTAATAATGAGAATAATGCAAAGCCTGTTCAGAAGGAAAAAGTTAATCCTTCAAATAACAACAGACCGGAGCGGCAGATTAATAATCAGCAGAATACCAATGGAAACAAGGTACAGCCTGTTCAAAGAGAAAGAGTAAATCCTTCAAATAACAACAGACCGGAGCGGCAGATTAATAATCAACAGAATAACAATGAAAACAAGGTACAGCCTGTTCAAAGAGAAAGAGTAAATCCTTCGAATAACAATAGACATGAAAGACAAATGAATAATGAGAATCGGCAAAACGTACAGCCATCACAAACGCAGAAGGCAAATCCATCGGAAAATAAAAGGGTATTGAGAAATTCAAGATCTCAAAACAATAAGGTACAATCATCGCAACAGAAGAATGTAAATACTCCTGGCAATAACAGGAACGGGCAATCAAAAGAAGATAAAGCAGAAAAGGATAAAAAATAAGAGATTGAACTATAAGTTGCTTATTGTCCGAATAATTACTAAAATAATTGCAGTCATATTTCAAAACTTTTCATGCAGTATAAATGTTATGCTGCATGAAATTAATGGATTAAAAAAACAGGCTTTTGAATTACAGAACTTATCAATCCCTCAATTACTAAACGAATGATTTGAATCAGAAACCTTCATAAATAAGATCAAAATACTCACTCATGAACCAGGACCTTCAATCCTTTTGGGGTGATTCTGCAGATGAAATACTGAAAAGCCTCCAAACATCGGTCAGTGGACTTACCACCAATGATTCGAAAAAGAGACTAACAACGTATGGTCCTAATCGTCTGAAAGCTAAAAAACGATCCGATGCTTTTATCCTCCTGATTGGACAGTTTAAAAGCCCTATTATCCTTATCCTTTTATTTGCAACCGGATTGTCGCTGTTTTTGCATAATCCGATTGATGCATCCATCATATTGATTATCGTCATCATAAGTGGATTACTTGGATTTTGGCAGGAGTATGGCGCTTCCAATGCCGTTGCAAAATTGCTGGCTATTGTACAGATCAAGGCAGCCGTTATCCGTGATGGGAAAGAAAGGGAAATTCCGGTAGAAGATATTGTACCCGGTGATGTGGTCATCCTCAATGCCGGGGACATTGTTCCAGGGGACTGCCTCATTCTTGAATCTAAAGACTTATTCGTTGATGAAGCTATGCTTACGGGGGAGACTTTCCCTGTCGAAAAAAATGTTTCTGTGTTACCCTCTGACACAGCCCTGGCGAAGCGCACCAACTCGGTATGGATGGGAACTCATATCGTGAGCGGTAATGCAAAAGCGCTGGTAACGCTCACTGGCATAAACACCGAGTTTGGAAAGGTATCCGAACGTCTGAAACTCAAAGAACCGGAAACAGAATTCGAACGTGGCATACGCAGGTTCGGGTATTTTCTTGGAGAAGTCACTCTTATATTGGTCGTTATTATATTTGCCATCAACGTTTATCTTCACAGGCCGGTACTGGACTCATTTCTTTTCTCACTGGCTCTTGCAGTTGGGTTAACTCCGCAGTTGTTACCCGCAATCATCAGCATTAACCTTGCTCACGGCGCCAAAAAGATGGCGGTTAAGAAAGTGATCGTTAAACGGCTTGCCTCTATCGAGAACTTTGGCAGCATGAATGTAATCTGCTCTGATAAAACCGGCACTCTCACCGAAGGAACCGTACAGGTAGAATCAGCATTCGATGTAAATGGGGTTGCCAGTGAAAAAGTATTTCTGTTTGCCTATCTCAATGCTTTTTATGAAACAGGATTTACAAATCCTATCGATGAGGCCATTCTGCATTATCGCAAAATTGATCTGTCGAAATACAAAAAACAGGACGAAATCCCTTATGATTTTATTCGTAAACGCCTGAGTGTGGCCGTTGCCAATGAAGGTGAACATTTTATGGTAACCAAAGGCGCCCTGGCAAATATTCTCGAAGTATGTTCAACCGTTGAAATTAAAGAAGGAAGCATTGTAGAAATTTTCCCGATGCAGAAACAGATTCAGAAACAGTTTGAAGAGTTCAGTGACCAGGGTTTTCGGACAATAGGAATAGCGTACAAAAACATTCCTACAGGAGCCCTCATTAACAAAAGCGATGAGAAAGATATGACGCTTTCAGGATTTCTCACGCTCTTTGATCCACCGAAAGCAAATATTACAGATACTATTGCCAGTCTAAAGAAATTGGGCGTTTCACTTAAAATCATCACCGGGGATAACCATCTTGTGGCAGCCAGCCTGAGTAAAAAGATGGGACTGGAAAATCATAAAATCATTACCGGCCCTGAACTTGGCAAGATGAGTGATGGTGCGCTGATTAGAGAGGTGGGTAAAGTAAATGTATTTGCCGAGATAGAACCCAACCAGAAAGAGCGAATTATCATTGCTTTGCGAAAGGCCGGAAATGTAGTGGGATATATGGGTGATGGAATCAATGATGCCTCCGCCCTTCACGCCGCCGATGTTGGGATTTCCGTAGATACTGCCGCTGATGTGGCTAAAGATGCCGCTGATATCGTATTGCTGGAGAAAGATCTGAGTGTTTTGATCGAAGGAGTGAGAGAAGGACGAACCACTTTTGCCAATACACTGAAATACGTGTTTATGGCTACAAGCGCTAATTTTGGTAATATGTTCAGCATGGCCGGTATATCGTTATTTATTCCATTTCTTCCGTTGCTACCCAAGCAGATCCTTCTCACAAACCTCTTGACAGACTTCCCTGAAATGACCATTGCTACCGACCATGTTGATGATGAAATGATTGATCATCCAAGACGCTGGGATATCAAGGCCATTCGCAAGTTTATGATCACTTTTGGATTGGTGAGTTCTGTATTTGATTACCTGACTTTTGGACTGCTTTTGCTCGTTCTTCATGCCAATCAAGGCCAGTTCAGGACAGGTTGGTTCATCGAATCTGTTATCTCAGCCTCTATGATTGTATTGGTTATCCGAAGCAGGAAACCTTTTTTCAGGAGCAAACCAGGGAAATATCTGTTTACAGCCACCTTGACGATTGCTGCTGTCACTTTAATTTTTCCTTTGACTCCCATTGGACAAATATTTGGCTTCAACCCCCTCACGCTCCCTACCTATTTGTTTTTATTACTGATTGTCATTCTGTACATCTTATCGGCTGAAGTTACCAAAAGAATATTTTATAAAAAGGTCAAATTTTAATTGATAATTGTCAAACGTGTGAATCATGCAACTTATCTTTAAAGTTTTGTAACACTTGCTTTTGCAAAGGCACCGATCTTTGTTGTGTGGAAATTCATTCACAATTTAAAATATTTCAAATGAGAAAATTAGCACTCGGATTGATGACAGCATTCATGCTGTTGACCATCATTCCAACACAATCAAAAGCAGCAACAAAAGAGAATTCGTCTAGTGTGACTGCAACCAAAACAACAGGAACTGTCTCTGAAGAGGACATGGCAATTATGGCAAGGATGAAAGAAATTAAAGCCATGGATATGTCCAAATTAAGCCCCCAGGAGAGAAGGCATTACCGCAATGAATATCGTTCTGACCGATCTCATATGAGATCACATAGTACGGTTTATTTTGCCGGTGGTGGAGGACTTTTACTGGTGGTGGTGCTGATAATTATTCTGATATAATCATTATGATTGATTCAGCTCATTTTATTAAAGGGCGACCACCGGTCGCCCCTATTCTTTACAGGGTGTATTGATCTGTTTACCTGGATATTCCGGATCCCAAAATAAAAGAAATTCTAATTGGTTATGGTAAAATCAGTGCCTGATATGGTGATACTCGCGCCGGATACAACAGAAATTTTCATCGCACCAACGCCTGCGTTAGAAGGTACAGCTGCCTTTATTTGAGTGGGTGAAGTACTGATAATGATTGTATTAACCGTCCCAAACCTTACCGCAGAGTAATTGGTAAACCCATTTCCATTGATAGTAATCTCTGTCCCGGGAGTTCCAGAAGCGGGAGAAAAGCTTGTAATTTCAGGAGAAAGAACGGTAAAGGTTGAGTCGCAAATAACTACATTGTTTGCTGTAATCTTTAATGTATTGACTCCTGAAGGAGCCCCGGATGGCACTTTTATTTTAATTGTGGAAGAATTCACCAGGGTTAATTCACACCCATCAAATAACAGCCGTTCATTGAACGGGTACTTTTCTTCTTTTTATCTGGTCAGTTCTTACCTGTCTTGATCGGTTGAAATAGTCCTCTGTGCACTCGATCTTAAACTCTTTCAACATATCGTCAACGCTGACGCCCTCTTTCTCGCTTGTGACCATAACAGAGCCAATCAGTCCCGGATCATGAATGGCTACCTCTTTCCCATACCTCTTTTTCAATGCCTCAAGTTTAGCCACATTATAACCCAGGTGAACAATTTTGTAATCCAGATTGATGACCGCTACAGCATAGTTGTAATAATTGGTGGACGCAGCCACTACTTCACCGAGGGGATTACGTATTTCAGAAGGGGCGGTGTTAGCGCTGAATGAACAAACAAAAAAAGATTTGCAGGAATAGGCCCACTTTGACTGTTCAAGACCGCCATGATACATGCTTGAAAACAGGATGATATCCGGATGCAGTTTTTCATATCGCTGACGCAATTCATCAAAATTCAAATCAAAGCAAATGACGGATGCCACACGGCCAAAATCACATTGAAAAACAGGCGTTTCATCATCCGCCTGAATAGTTTCCATTTCACCGATTGTCGGGAAATTCTTATTATATATTCCAGCAACTTTCCCTTCCCGGTTGAGTAAAACACTGGAATTCCACCACAGGCCATTCTCTTCACGGTCCATCCCGAAAGCAATGTAACAATGGTTGGTCCTGGCAACCGAGGCGAAGAAATCGAGTACCTGGTTTTTTCTTACCCGGTAATAATTAAACTGCTGCTCCAGGGATAATCCGCCAGGTCTGTCACACACTTCTGTAAGTAAAATCAGATCAGGATGATTAGGGAGAACTTTGTTCAGTTCACCTTTCCAAAAACCGATCATTTGGTCTACTAATTTCTGGGGTGAATCTTTATCCGCAGCTTTTACCGATACACCGCCGCCTCCGATTGTGACTACTGTAATCCGGTTGCTTGCCTCAGATACAACCACACAAAAAAAACATATAAGAAAAAGAATCCCGCAGTAAACATTTCTATTTTTCATGATTCTTCAGGTTTACTACAAATATAGTTTTTGCTGTGAAATAAAGACGAGTGATGAATAAGAAAGATAATTTTTGAGTGATGGACATTTCAACCAATGCTCTAATTTTGCAGCGTTAATCACATCCTAAGTAATGTCAAGAATATAATGTCGTATTTTTAGGCTGAAGGAGTTTAGGCTTTAGGCTGAAGGATCATAATATTCCCCTTTTACCTAAACGCCTATAGCCTGAAATCCTCATCTGACATTATTTTATTCCAATTACTTAAAAAAATAGCAGGGAAAACTGGGGATAGTTTCCCTGCCCGGTTACTTTGATGGTTTAGATTTTGGAGCGTTCCGCAGTCATGCCCAATATGCCTTGAGGAGAGTCAACTTTGCCAATGATTTTGCCGTCGGCGATTTTGCCGTTTAACGTTATTTCATTGCTTTCAATTTCGACAGTAAACGAAATGCTGTCGCTCCCCACTTTTAGTTTCTGAACTTTGATTTCCGTCCCATCCATAAATTTTACTATTCCTGTAACGGCCCCTTCTTTTTCTGCAAAAATCAGTTTGCCTTCGCTGTACTCAGACGGCGCTTCAGGAACTTTATAATTCCAGGTTCCTTTTAGTGAATTGTTTTCTGCTGCCTGTCCATAGTTGGGAAACAATGTAGCGCAAAACACAAACAAGACAATCATCATTAATCTTTTCATTTTTCTTTTTTTAAAGTAATTATTAGAAGTTTTGATATTCAGTGCATTATACAGCAGCGAATAATCATGAACACAAAATTACGGATGAAAATGGAATCAAAAAAAATATGGGACGAATGGGTTAAATGCGGGGTGAATATATTTCCAAGGCTGAAAATAAAGATCTGATCCAATAATAGGAACTATTTTGAATAAGAGATTTAGTGGCTTTGATTCTTTGAACAACTGGCAGACGAGCCTTCAACTAACGTATGGCTTAATCTCAGGATAGAATTTTCGGGAGACAGGAATAAGATTTTCAATGCCCGAAAGTTTTACCCTGCATTTGGTCTTTTCATAATCAACAAATTCTATTTGATGCAGATTTACCATGTAGGACCGATGACATCGTTTTAGCGGAGAATTTGCAAAAAGTCCTTCAATATTCTTCATTGAGTTTCTCAAGATTTGTTTGGTTGGCTTGTTGCCACTCCTGTAGAACAAAATCACATAATTATCTGCTGATTCAAGGTAAAGCAATTGTTCAGCGGCAATTGAAAAGCGGATAATTCCTTTTTCATCGGGGAAATTCATAAGCCCAAGTTCCAGAACGGCCTGTTCTGCTTCAATCTTCAGCTGGCTTATTTTTGTTTGGTTTATGATTTGTGAAATAACCAGCAGCGACAGCGAATAAGGGATCAGGATACCCAATAAGGTGTATTTGAAACTGTAGGGGATTTCGTCCATGAATTGGCTGATGCTGAGGTCCCAGCTCGACTGATAAAAGAGGAAAGAGACAGTCATACAAAGAAATTCGCCAAACAGCCAAAGAATAAAAGTGCCAATTTTATAATGTTTTATTCCTGTAATATGTCGTATTCCGAATTGGGAGATGACCAGAATAAGCCCTAAAATTATTCCGAAACCTGAAAGCCTCACCAGTTGATCCCATCCCGAATCCTGACTCCAACTATTGATGTTGAAAGGAACAAAAACATTGACAAAGAAAATGCTGAAAAAGGTGCAGAATGCAATAAAAATCAGGCGATATCGGACCTGATCGAGTAGCGTAAAGGGCTGATTTAGTAATTCTCTGAATTTTATCATTTTCCCTGGAATCATTTTCATTGACCCAATTAATGGATATGGCATTTTTATATCGGTGTGAAAATACAAATAAAGAATAAATTTGAAGGATAAAGGTGCGACAACACGAAAAAACATATAGACTCTACATTATAATAAGTAATGTCAAGAATATAATGTCGTATTTTTAGGCTGATGGAGATTAGAGTTCAGGCTGAAGGATCATAATATTCCCCTTTTGCCTTTGGTCTAAACATCTATAACCGATAAGCCTCATATGACATTATTTTATTCCAATTACTTATTTTGATGATTGGAATCAGGATCATCTTCGTGGTCATCCCTCTTTAAGATTTACCGGAAGATTTGATATTTGTTGACAAAATTATCACCGCGGATCATGCAATCAGAGAATGTTTAAGCCACTTCCAATTTATTCAACAGGTCTATCCGGAAATATTTTATTCTGATAAGAGATAGGTTCATTTTTAAAAAGAAATCGTTGAATCAATAAGCAGGAAAATTTGGCTATTCAAATGAGCCAGCGTTTTCTTTATTCAACCTTCTACAATTTTTTCAGAATATTGCATTACACAAAACAAGAAAAAGTTACTTTTGAAATTTGAATCTAACTAACAAAATCCTGGGATATTTTTTCAAATGATTTAATGGATAACGATAATTGATCAGGATGAAAATTTTAAAACCCTCAGATACAGAAATATGGGCTAAATTCAAGGAAGGAGATAATGATGCTCTTTCTTTGATTTATGCACAAATTTCAAAAAAACTATATCTGTATGGATTAAAATTCACTTCAAACCATTCAATCATAGAGGATTCAATTCAAGATCTTTTTTGCGACCTGGTCAGAAACAGGAATAACCTTGGAGATACTGACAACATTCAATTTTATCTGATCAAATCATTTAAGAGGAAATTGCACCGGCTGATTCAGAAAGAAATGAAGTACAATCTGAAAGACAATGAAGAGGAATATGTATTTGAAATCACCTACTCCATTGAACATGATATTATTCTCGGTGAAAATTCAGATCAGAAAGAAATGTCTTTACGCAAAGCAATAGCGCTATTAACACCCCGTCAGAAGGAAGCTGTGTACCTTAAATTTACGGAAGGATTGACTTACGAAGAGACTGCTGAAATGATGGATATGAGTATTGAATCGTGCCGGAACCTAATCTATAAATCGATAAAATCATTAAAGGATTCACTGAGCGAACAAAAAAATTAAATTGTTATTATGTTTATGTTGTACTATTAAATTTAATATTAATAACGATTAAATAAATATTTTTAAATAAATATTGAATTTTATTAAAAATAATTAAAAAATAATGATGATGTTTTCCATGTTGATGCCTTTATGTGATTGTAAAGCGTTAACAATTGATGGAAACAGAAAAGTACGACCACTACAATACTGAAGATTTTGTCCTGGATAAAGAGTTTCTTACCTGGGTTTTAAACCCTGATAACGAGACAGATCTATATTGGGAATCTTATCTCAGGGAATATCCTGAAAAAAGGGAGCAGATCTCAGATGCTATCCTTATCATTAAGTCCCTGAATCCCGTTGAACCAGTCATACCGGAACAAAAACTCCTTGAACTGCTTCAGAAAGCGAAGGCCCAAAATAAAACACGGATTCTCAACCTTGTAAAATATGCAGCAGGTTTTGCCCTGCTGATCACAGCGGGAAGTTTAATCTGGTATTCTGTTCAAATAAAAACAGATTTCCCGGTTGCAGCAGACAACCTTCTTTCTCAATCCGGGAAAGTTATTCTTTCAAATGGAATAACCCGCGAATTTAATACCACCCAGACAGTCATAAAACAAACCGACTCCAAAGATCTGACCATTAACAATGACACCCTCAAAATCACCGGAAACAAGGGGACATTAACGGAGTCAGCCATGAACCAAATCATCATTCCCTACGGCAAACAATCAGAGGTCACCCTGGCTGACGGGACGCACATTTGGCTGAACTCCGGCAGTCAGTTGTCATACCCGGCTGAATTCAAAAAAGATTCCCGCGAAGTATATTTAATCGGGGAAGCATTTTTCGATGTGAAACCGGATGAAAGCAAACCATTTTATGTCATTACGCGGGAATTTAAAATAAAGGTTTTAGGCACGAGATTGAACGTTTGCGCCTATAGCAATGACCGCGTGATACAAACAGTTCTCGAGAGAGGTAAAATATCTGCCGGGAAGAACGGGTTGTTTGCAACCACAGTTGATTTGCTGCCGGGCGAAAGAATGGTTTATGACAAAGAGAGCGAGGAACTTGTCAAAGATAAAGTGAATGTGCAGCTTTTTACTTCATGGATTAATGGATATCTCTATTTTGAAAACCAGCCCATTGCTGAAGTATTCAAAAAACTGGAGCGGCAATACAACCAGAAGATCGAAGCTGAAACCGGTACTGGAAACATCACCTTTTCAGGAAAACTTGATTTAAAAAATAAACTTTCGGATGTGCTTGAAAATATTTCATTCGCATCATCATTAAAAGTCACCGAAGAGAATGGAACAATACTAATCAAACCAGCGGCCTATGATATAAAGTAAACAATCGGATAATTATAAAAAAAAACCGGGGTGAGCGTCGAAACAAACCCCGGGCATTAGAGAAGTTAAAAGACCAAAGAGGTCAATTTTCAATCAAAAACATACAAATTTATGGAAAATAAATTAAAAGAAGGAAACAATCTATATTGTTTCAGGAAAATCTTTTTAGTTATGCGGATTACTTTGCTGTTGCTTATTTTGAGTACATCATTATCATACAGCACCAATAGCTACGCTCAGGGTGTAAAGTTATCACTGCACATGAATAATGCAAAGGTGAAAGATGTGCTGAAAGCGATTGAAGACCAGAGTGAATTTATCTTTTTTTATCAGGATCAGCAAGTTGATCTGAGCAGAAAGGTAAACATCAATGCAGAAAATAAAAGTGCAGATGAAGTTTTAGAACAACTATTTGCCGGAACAAAAAATGTGTTTTCAATTAACGACCGGCAGGTCATTATCGCGAAATCGCAAGGCCCGAAAACGGGAAACGGATCAGAAACAGCTCCTCCTCCTGCAAAAAAGAACATCAAGGGGAAGATCCTTGATTCAAAAGGAGTCCCTGTTACCGGGGCAACCGTAGCAATCATTGGCACGACCGTTGGAACAATATCAGATGTAGACGGTTATTATTCAATCGACGCCAAAGAAGGCGATATTCTGCGTTTCACTTTTGTAGGATACAAAGAACAACAGATTAAGATAGGCAATCAGACCTCTCTTGATGCGGTTCTTAATGAGGATGTAGCCACTCTTGATGAAGCAGTGATTGTCGGGATGGGAACACAGCGTAAAGCAAGTGTGATAGGTTCAATTTCCACTATTGCAGTCAATGAATTGCGTGTACCTCAGCGTTCGCTGGTTAATGCACTTTCAGGAAGAATGGCCGGAGCCATCACTGTTCAGCGAAGCGGTGAGCCTGGAGCAGACGATGCCAGTTTCTGGATTCGGGGTATTTCAACTTTCGGAGCCAACAGATCACCGTTGATCCTGGTCGATGGAGTAGAGCGCAGTATGAGTGACCTTTCAACAGAGGAGGTTGCATCAATCTCTATCTTGAAAGATGCTTCTGCCACAGCTGTTTACGGGGTTCGTGCCGCCAACGGCGTTGTATTGGTTACGACTCGCAAAGGGGTTGCACAAAAAAAGCCGACGGTAGAATTAAAAATGGAGTATGGGGTATCAGATCTTCCAAGGATGCCTAAATTCATTGATGGAGTACAGTATGCTCAACTCTATAATGAAGCACTCGGACGTGACAACTATTCACCTTCCTATATTGAAAATCTGCGCACCGGCGCCGATCCATACCTCTATCCGAATGTGAATTGGTTCAACCAAACTTACAACAAATACGCAAACAATAAGCAAACGAGTATTAATATCAATGGAGGAGGTGAAGTAGCCAGGTATTTCGTTTCATTCGGATATCTTGATGAGACAGGAAATTTAAAAAACAGTGCACAGAACAGTTACAATTCCAATATTGATTTAAAACGTTACAACTTCAGATCAAATGTAGATATCACCCTGAACAAAACCTTGGTGATGGATTTAGAAGTAGCCGGATATTTAACGGATCTTCATACCCCGGGAATCGGGGGTACACTTTATAGTAACTTCTACACCCCTGCGGAGGAATTATTCTATTGGTCATATCTGGCAACTCCTATTTCAAATCCGGTAAGAATACCAATCAGAAAAGACGGAGCCGGAAATGATATCTGGGGCTGGGGAGCACCCACACAGGTAGGAGAAAAAAATCCTGCCGAACGCTTATTTGGCACAGGATACAATTCTTCCTACAGAAGCCAGATTTACAGCCAATTAAGCATCAGCCAGGATTTAAAGAAAATAACTGAAGGTTTAAAATTTACAGCTTCATTCTCTTTTGATGCCTATAATAATACCGAAATACAAAGACGTAAAAACTCTTCCACATACGGTGTTCAGGGACGTGATGCTACCACAGGGGATCTGATCTTTAAACAAATTGATGTCGGTCAGGATTTCTTAGGCTATAGCTCCGCCTTGGGCAGTAACAGGTCAAAAGAGTTCAAGGCTCAGTTGATTTATGACCGCTTATTCAAAAATCATCGTGTTGGAAGTATGTTCATGTACTATCAGCGTGATTACATCAACGGAGCCGCTTCAACATCGATACTTTCACTGCCTTACCGTAAACAGGGGATGGCTTATCGTGCATCATATTCTTATAAAGACCGGTACTTTACTGAATTTAACATTGGGTATAACGGTTCCGAAAACTTTCCAAAGGGAAGCAGATTCGGATTTTTCCCTGCAATAGCTGGTGGATGGTTGGTTTCCAATGAACCTATTTGGGCAGGTCTTAAAGAAACAATTGGCCTTTTAAAAATAAAGGGATCGGCTGGATTAGTAGGTGCGGAAGCTCTTCCAAATGGCGAACGTTATGCTTATTTGTCTGTTTATGGTAACGGTTTAGGCGGATATCAATTCGGGGAAGCCGGAACAGCTGTTTCCGGAACCGGTGAAAACAGAATTGGAATAACAGCCCTTACCTGGGAAAAAGGTTTAAAAAAGAATGTTGGTTTTGAGATGAGGATGTTCGATGATGCGTTGTCAATTGAAGCCGATTATTTCCACGAGAAACGTTCTGACATTCTTGTTCAGCGCCAAACAGTGCCTGCTTTTGCAGGTATGATCTCAACACCTTTCGCAAATATGGGAGAAATGGTGAACCATGGATTTGACGGAACCGTCCAGTTTTCTAAAAATTATCAGGACTGGGGATTTAAAGCATACGGCAATTTCACCTATACCCGCGATAAAATCACCAAAATGGATGAACCGGAGAAACTCTATCCTTACCGTATGGCAACAGGTCAGAAATACAATCAAAACTTCGGATTGATTTCGCTTGGCTATTTTGAAAGCGAAGATGACATTAAGAACAGCCCCACTCAGACATTTGGCGCCGTAAGACCCGGTGACATCAAATACAAGGATGTTAATGGCGATGGTAAAATAACCATTGATGACCAGGTTCCGATAGGTTATTCAAACATTCCTGAAATCGTATATGGTTTCGGCTTACAAGTTGATTACAAAGGCTTTGACCTTGGTATCTTCATGCGCGGACAGGATCATGTAACTTACCAATTGGGTGGTTCCTATATTCCTTTCGCACAGGGTGTGGGTAAAGGCAATCTGTTTGCAGAGGCCCTCGACCGCTGGACAGTCGATAATCCAAGACAGGATGCACAATATCCGAGATTGTATAACGGAACATCTTCCAACAACTGGCAGAGTTCGACCAAGACTATTTATAACGGAAGTTTTCTGCGTCTTGCTGATATCGAACTCGGGAAAAGTTTAAGCAAAGATCTCCTTCAGATGATCCATATGAAATATTTAAGATTCTACGTTCATGTCAATAATGCCGCGATCTTCTCAAAATGGAAGATGTGGGATCCTGAAACAGGTGACAATGACGGAGGAAAATATCCTCTGCAAAGGAAAATGAATTTTGGTATCATGGCTAAATTTTAAAATCACTTGAAATGAAAAATAAGCTACTATATTTAAGTCTGTTTATCCTAGCCACTGTAGGAATTTGCGGATGTAATTATCTGGACAAAGAGCCGGATGATATGAAAACGGATGAAATGATCTGGAGTTCGCGTGTGGAAACTGAAAAGTATCTCTACAACGTCTATTCCCAGATACCCGCAGCTAATCTTCATCAGGACGATCCCTGGCTGGGATGCTCGGATGAAATCGACCTGACCTGGAATGTTTATAAGACCTACAATATCAATTTGGGTAACTGGAACCCTTCCACCGGTTTCTATGACAAATGGGGCAGTTTTTACAAAGCAATCCGGGCCTCTTTTATCTTCGAAAACAATGTTGACAAATGTCCTGAGTTAAGCGACGATTTAAAGAACCAGTATAAGGCTGAGGTTAAATTCTTACGCGGTTATTATTACTGGCTGATTTTACGTCAATACGGACCCGCTGTATTAATAAAAGAAGCCCTGCAGGTAGATGCAGACTGGAGTACATTTGCCCGCGCTCCTTATGACGAGTGTGTTAAATACATCTGTGACCTCATGGATGAGGCAGAAAAAGGTTTGCCTTTAACCTGGAATGACAACAGAGTATGGCTTGGTAAACCTACCAAAGTAGCCTGTAAAGCTGTTAAATCAGAGGTTCTGACGATGGCTGCAAGTCCACAGTGGAACGGTAACCAGGCGTATGCTTCTTTCAGAAATCAGGATGGTACACCATTGGTAAATACTACCTATGATGAGAATAAATGGAAAAAAGCTGCCGAAGCTTCTCTGGATGTAATAAACATCGCCGCTACAGCAGGCGTTAAATTGTACAAGAATAATGAAAATGGTGATGGCACCGTATTTAATCCTTACAAATCAGTACGCGACGTCACCCTTAAAAACTGGAACTGCGAAATCATTTTCGGGAGATCTGAAATACTGAGTGTTCAGAATGCATGGGATGTACATGCTTCACCGGGTCCAAACAACCTGGGCGGTGTAGGTCCGACACAAAGAATTGTCGATGCATTTTACATGAAAAATGGCCGTACCATCGAAGATCCTCAATCAGGATATGTTGAAAACGGTTTTGCTACCACCGGGGATGATTTTTGGAATCCAAATAATTACAATGTTGCAACTGACCGCATCAAAATGATTGCAGACATCCGTAAAGGAGATGCATGGGGACATTGGGCCGGTGAATGGAACATGTATGCCAACCGTGAACCACGCTTCTATGCAAGTATTCTTTACAACAAACGAATCATTCCTCAACTGCCTGACGATGTTGCTAAACGTAATTATTATTCACAGGTCGCCCAGCAAAACGGATATGGACGGGTTGAATTTTACTACGGAGGTACGTCACGTTCTTCCGGTTCGTACACCTTCTATCCCCGTACAGGTTATCTTGTATTAAAAAATGTTGATCCACAGGCTAACATGAGAGATCGTGTTTACTCGAGTCCTCACTGTGAAATATACATTCGTTATGCAAAAATTCTGTTGAACTACATAGAATGTCTGAACGAATACGATCCTGCAAACCCCAAAATCAAACAATATTGGGATATGATTCATGAACGCGCAGGAATACCGGGAATCTTTGAAACCTATCCTCAGATTAAAGGTGATAAGGTCCAACAACGTGAGTATATTCTTAGAGAACGTCAGATCGAACTTTGCTTTGAAACTGACCGGTATTTCACTACCCGCAGAAGGCTGCTGGCTGAAACCCCAGACCTCGGAAGTGATGTTGACCGCAAATACGGAGATGGCGGACGCATGTGGGGAATGGACATCAATGCAGGATCAACTACGACTAACAATTTCAATTACACGGGATTCTACAAACGCACAGCATTTGAAACAAGAATCTTTGACAAGAAAATGTATCTGTTCCCAATTCCGCAATCCGAAATTGAGAAGGGTAAGTCATTGGTTCAGAACCCCTGGTGGTAGATGATAATTTAAATGTTGAATTTTAAACAAAACAATGATGAAAAATATTCATTCCACATATTTGATTTTGCTGTTATCGGTTCTATTTGCTTCCTGCGAAAAAGGAATTGATACCGCAAAAGTTGACAGCACCATCTATCTTGTACAATCAGGATTAACTACACAAACAGCACTGCTTGGTACGTCCCAGTTTTCTCTCGGAGTATATAAAGCGGGGATTAATCAGAAAAACCCTGATGTAGCTGTTGCTATCGGAATAGATGAAGAGGCTGGCAATACATTTATCGCAGCTAATCCAGGATATCAAATTCTGCCGAATACTTTTTACACTTTACCCGAAAATAATGTTTACATCGCGAAAAGTTCAGAACGTGAATTCTATCATATTAATCTTAAAGGGATAGATGAAACATTCATCAACGAAAAGTATATTCTCCCGATAAGCATCAAATCAGTCGACAATGATGCAGTACTGGATACCACCAGAAAAGTTGCCATTCTTCAGTTCACAAGGTTTCGCAATGTCTATGAAGCAAAATACAAAGCTTACGGACAGGCAGTACTCTCCGGGACACCCGATACAGATCTCTTGAAAGTTGATGAAGTACTGACCAGCACTTCAGTTGATGCAAATACAATTCAGGTGAAAGGGCCTGTCGCGGGACTCAATTTGCTGCTAACCGTTCAAAACGGAGAGGTGACAATAAAGGGTGCTACAGGTTCGGATGCATTTGCTGTCAAGAACACAACAGGAAAAACAAGTACCTATACTGGCACCTTTAATAATGTGTACCAGAGTAATAATGGTACTTATACTCTCTATTATACTTATACCAATTCTGGTAAAATAATGGAAGTTACAGAAGAATTGAAATTCTGGCTGTAAATCTGATACGTATATGATGGTTTAAATCTGATACCCGGTACTCAGGGTTCCTTACTCTGTTTACCGGGTATTTATTCCTAAAATTCAGTTCAGCGATTTAAGTTAAATCGAAATGAAGATAACATCTTTAATCTATCTTTTCCTGATTCTTGCGGGGGAAGCAGTTGCGCAGGATTCAATTTTTATCAAATTATGGGGTGATACAGCGGTAACCCGGCGTATTGACCGTGACATTGAAAGGTACCGTAAAGGGGATGCCGTCATAAAAGTCGTCGATGTACATGGAAAGCCTGTTTCAAAAGCTAAGGTTATCATCCGGCAGCAAACGCATGAATTTCTTTTCGGCTGCAATCTGTTCGCACTTGGACAGCTCAAAACAGCAGAATTAAACTCAAGGTATGAAGATGCATTTGCGGATTTATTCAATTTTGCCACAGTACCTTTTTACTGGGGAGATCTCGAACCGCAACCGGGGCAATTACGTTTCGGAGAGAATTCGCCGCGTGTCTGGAGGCGTCCTCCGCCTGACCAACTGGTAAATTGGTGTAAAAATCATCACATCACGCCAAAGGGACATGCCTTAATGTATTCCAAAAATATGTTTATGCCATCCTGGACTGACCGTAACAATCCTGAGGTTTACCTGAAACAAGGGCATAAACATATGTCTGACATAGCAAAACGCTACGGGGATACTTTCCCGGTCTGGGATGTTGCGAATGAAGAAATTCCAAGAAACCTTCACCTCAATGAATGGCACAAGGTTCCTGATAATTACCTTGAATGGTGTTTCAAAGAGGCTGACAACCTTTTCCCAAAAACGGTGAAGCTGCTTTATAATGATGGAACTGAAGAGGTGCATAAGAAAACTGGTGAATATCTTGCCTTATTCAAAGGGCTTAAAAAAAGTAATGCAAGAGTCGATGGCATGGGAATCCAGTTCCATTTATACGGCCAAGGCTGTAAAGCAATGCTGAGTGGGAAATTGTACCCCCCGGATGTTCTCTTTAAAGTCTATGATCAGCTCAGTGAATTGAATATACCGCTTTACATCACTGAAATAACGATCCCCGGAAACGGAGAAAATGGTTCTGAATACCAGGAAGAAATCGTAGAAAATCTATATCGTCTTTGGTTCAGTACACCCAAAATGGCCGGGATCACCTGGTGGAACCTGGGAGATGGTACCGCTTTTGAAGAAGAGAATAAAATGATGGGAGGTATCCTGGATGAAAATATGAATCCAAAACCTGCCTACCAGGCTTTGGACCGGTTAATCAACAAGGAATGGAAAACTGACCAGACAGCCAGGACCGATAACAACGGAAATATTCAGTTTCATGGGTTTCATGGAACTTATACAATAGAAGTTTCTGCAAACGGGATCAAAAAGGAATATCATTTTGAACTCAAAAGTGGAAATAAACTCAATCGCACGACCTTTAAGCTGAAATAAATGTGAGGAATTATCACATAAATAAATCTAACATGAAACATTTCAATCAAATAGTATTTGTTCTATTTCTTTTTTTCACTGCATCTTTATTCTGCCAAGCTGCCGATAAAACAAATACTCCTAAGTACGCAAAAACAAATATCGCTGATCTGGTGCTGATCTATCAGGGTGGTTTACATCGGAACATGGAATGGAACAAAGATCAGTTTTTGCCTTATGTAGTACACCAGAATCAACAAAATAAAAAGAACTGGTTGTTCGACGGGTTCCTGTTTTTGGAATTTAAAGATGGGAAAGGCCATTGCTATGCTCCGGGATATGAAAAAGAAGCTGCCAACAGACAGGATTGGGAATGGCTGATGGAGCGGCAATTTGAAAAAGATAAAGCTTTCTCTGCATTAGACCAGTGCATTGATCAGCAAATAAGAGAGATTGGCAAACCATCCTTCAAGCATAAGCTGATCGTTGGAATACCGGCCCCTATTAAAGGACAAAAAGATTGGGGCAGCATAGGACACCAAATGGATTTTTCAAAACCTGAAGATTGCATAGAAGCCTGTAAATGGTACATCGATCGTTTCCTTGACCGTTATCAAAAAGAAGGATATAAACACCTTGATCTGGAAGGTTTTTATTGGGTTCCCGAGAGCGACGCCCCTTATACAGACATCCTGGTCCAGGTGGGCGATTATATCCGCTCAAAAAACATGAGATTATTCTGGATCCCCTACTGGAGAGCTGTTGGCTTTGATAACTGGAAAACTGACAAATTCGATTTCGCCTATATTCAACCTAATCACTTTTTCACAAAAACCATCAGTTACGAGCGGCTGGATGCTGCTTGTGCCTTTGCAAAGGG
>CAXXGM010000011.1:0-90056 GCA_963677325.2 Prolixibacteraceae bacterium | reverse complement strand
ATAGAATGCCAATGCACATCCGGGATCAAGTTCTATTGTCCTGTCTCCATCTTCAATAGCACCAGCATAATCCTGCAGCTTGCCTTTAGCAACACCCCGGTTCATGTATGCTTCAATAAAAAGCGGATCTATTTCAATTGCTTTGCCGTAATCATCAATGGCCCCTCTGTAATCCTCCATTTTATTTTTTGCAATTCCGCGGTACATAAATGCCAAAGCGAAATCCGGTTTTAAGTTTACAGCTTTATTCCCATCTTCAATTGCTCCTTTGTAATTGCCCAATTTTCTTTTTGAAATTCCACGGTTGAAATAGGCTTCAGCATAGTATGGATCAATCTCCAGGGCTTTGTTGAATTCTCCGATAGCCCGATTGTATTTCTCCAGCTTATTTTTTGCAATTCCCCGGTGGAGATAATGCGATTTATCCTTACCAGACAGGTGGGATTGGATAATCAGTTTTATGTAGGCCAGATATTTCAATTTCTTTAATTTTTACTATTAAACAATAAATCGTGATTATTCACAGAAATAAGAGAATACTTTTTGATTAAAAACGATTCACAAACCCTTTACACCTCAATTCTAGCTGAACTAAATTTTTCTCTTCAGAGGAATTGTATTAATCAATTTCTCAAATAATGGAGAAAAAACAAATCCCTCTTTTCAAGGATTTTTACAAAAAAATAAGCTGCCTGAATTATTCAGAGCAGCTCGTCAAATCTAAAGGCAGATTTATAATTTACACTATCTCAGATACTATTTCGGATTTTTTCTGAGAAACAATGTTGTTGGTATCTATTGCAATCATCAATTCTTCATTGGTGGGAACCACGATAATTTTTACCTTTGCCCCTTCCCTGCTGATAACCTGATCCTGTCCCTTGACCCTCTGATTTAAATTTTCATCGATTTCAATACCAAGGAATTCAAGATCACGACAAATTCCCGAACGTGTGATAGCAGAATTTTCAGCTATACCTCCGGTGAATACGAGCACATCAACTCCTCCCATTGCAGCGGCATAGGCTCCGATGTATTTCTTGATCCTGTAATCGAACATTTTAATGGCCAATAAGGCCCGTTCATCCTGTCTTTCATCGGCTGCCTGGCGTATTTCCCTGAAATCGGATGAGATACCAGTGATACCAAGTAATCCGGAATGCCTGTTGAAAAGAGTAGAGGCTGTTTTGGTACCTATTCTTTCCTTATCCATAATGTAAGCAACAGCACCCATGTCTATATCACCCGAGCGGGTTCCCATGATCAACCCTTCAACCGGTGTAAAGCCCATGGAAGTATCGATTGATTCACCGTTTTTAACTGCACAAGCGGATGCTCCGTTACCCAGATGACAGGTGATAACCTTTGAGTTTTGAGGATCGATGTTGAGCAATTTGCAAGCCCTTGCTGAAACATACCGATGGCTGGTACCATGAAATCCATACCTGCGAATGGCATACTTTTTATACAAAGCATACGGGATAGCATACATGAAAGCATGTTGCGGCATGGTATGATGGAATGCAGTATCAAAAACTGCCACCTGTGGAATGCCTGGTATCAATGCTTTCAATGCATAAATACCCTTTAAATTTGGCGGATTGTGCAAGGGAGCCAGTTCCGTGAATTTTTCCAGGACATCGATCACTTCTTCTGTAATCAGAACACTTTCGCTGAATTGCTCACCTCCATGAACGACTCTGTGCCCCACAGCACCGATCTCATCCAGGTTTTTAATACATCCGTGTTTCTCACTGGAAAGAACTCCCAGAATGTATTCTATACCAATTTTATGGTCCAGAATTTCGCCTTTAAAAAGCACCTTTTCTCCTGACTCCTTCTCATGTTTGAGAAAAGATCCCTTCATCCCGATCTTTTCAACAATTCCCTTTGCCAGAACTATATTAGTATCCAGGGAAATCAGCTGGTATTTTATAGAGGAACTTCCGCAGTTTATTACTAAAATTTTCATCCGTTTATAATTGTTTTTTAGTTCAAACAGTCAATAACCACCTAACGACTATTGAATGACCACTCCTTCTTTAATTTCTATCCATTAACATTGGACTGTTGCCAATGATTTTGCCATTTTCATCATAGCGGTAAAATCCATTACAGACATGTGCTCCATATTTTTTAGCTCTTACCAGTTTTTTGATCACCGGAGAAGCCATGTATTTCGGATCACCAAATTCATCGTAAAGATTTTCCATCCATCTGTTAATCTTATCAATGCCTAAAATATCGGCCAGTTCAAACGGGCCAAACCGCATACCATATCCGATCTTCCATACCGTATCAATGTCAACCATGGTTCCGACTCCTTCCATCAATACTTCGCATGCTTCATTAAGCAAGGAAGTGTATAACCGAATGGAAATCAGACCAGCGGATTCTTCTACCGGTATGGCCTGACGGTTAACCATTTTTACAAACTTTAATACTTTCTGGTAAACATCCTCAGAGGTATAAAGGCCTTTCACCACTTCACAAACTCTTGCTTCGGGAGATTGAACAAAGAAATGAAGGCTAACACAGCGATCGCGGTACTTTAATTCTGAAGATAATTCAGTGATAATAATTGTTGTGGAATTGGTGGCAATAATACATTCCGGACTCACCACCTCCTCGATCTTTTTAAAGACCTCTTTTCTTTCAATGATCTTTCTTTCCTTGTTTTCAGCCCTGATGGCTTCAATGACGAAATCACATCCTTCAAGGTCGCTGTAATTGAGGCTGCCTTTGATCCGGGAGAGAATCAGTTTCTTTTCGTTTTGCGTCATTCCCCAATTCTCAATGCGGCGGTCCAGCATCTTTCCCAATCGTTCATAGGCATTATCAATCTTATCCTGAGAAAGTTCAATAAAAATTACCTCAATCCCATTGATGCTGGCGATCCGTGCAATGTTTTGACCATCCTTTCCGCAGCCTACAATACCTATCTTTGAAAAAAGAGTCCTTTGACGTTCTTTTTTGCTTAAACCAAAATTCTCAATAGGTTCGACAAGAATATTTTCATTTTCCATTTTGAATGGTGTTTAACTGTTTTCTTTTTAGTTATCCGGCTTGATTTGAAGTAATGGCTATCATGTTGACGATATCGCTTACCGAGCAGCCCCTTGAAAGGTCATTGACAGGAGCAGCCATTCCCTGAAGGATTGGTCCGATAGCCTCAGCGCCTGCAAGTCTTTGGACTAATTTATACCCAATATTTCCAGCCTCAAGTCCCGGAAAAACGAGAACATTCGCTTTCCCTGCCACAAGACTTCCCGGAGCCTTCAATTGTCCGACTTCCGGTACCAGGGCCGCATCCAGCTGCATTTCACCGTCTATCATTAAATCCGGAGCCATCTGCCGGGCTATTTTTGTAGCATTTACCACTTTATCAACCAGTGCATGTTTTGCGCTGCCCTTGGTCGAAAAAGAAAGCATTGCAACACGAGGTTCAATATTTGCGATTTTTTTAGCTATACGCGCTGTGGCTATCGCTATTTCGGCAAGTTGTTTTTCATCCGGATCGGGCATTACCGCACAATCGGCAAAAACAAAGATCCCATTCTCTCCAAGGCTTTTATTTTCCAATATCAATAGGAAAGCCCCTGAAACGATACTGGCACCAGGCAGGGTTTTTATAAATTGGAAAGCTGGCCTTAAAACATCCCCAGTGGCATTGATGGCACCTGACAGCTCCCCGTCAGCATCACCGGCTTTTATCATGAGAGGACCAAAAACAAGAGGATCATTTAATAACGTTAAAGCTTCTTCTTTGGTCAGCCCTTTATTCTTCCTAATTTCCACCATCAGGTCTGCATAATGAGACCTTCTGACATCATCGGCCGGATTAACAATCTCTGCACCGGTAATATTTATTCCTTCTTTTGATGCTTTTTCCAAAATCCTGTCAGGATTTCCGAGTAAAATGATCCTTGCGAGCTTCTCTTTTAAAACAATTTCAGTTGCTTTAAGGGTACGGAGTTCACTTCCCTCAGGCAAAACAATCCTGTTTTGTAACTTACGGGCATTCTCTTTTATCTGATCTAACAGCTCCATTATCTGAATATTAAAACATTCGACTTTATTTTTCAAAAAGTATGTAAAATTAATCATTCTTCAAAGAGAACAACTTAATTATTACAATCTTTTTTACCTATTTTATGTCCTTTAAGAAGGGGCCAAATTTAATCTTTTTCATTGTCGTGAATGCTTTTATCTGTTTATAATTTTTATTTAATGTTGAGATGGAACCCGCCGGAATAATCCAGCGTCTGTGTGAAACGAAATTCTCACGCTCGTTTCATCTTCCCGTTCAATCTTTGTACTTTTGCAGGGCTTTACTTAAATAATATGACTGATTCTTTACCTCTTGAAATAGTATCCGGATCACTGGAAGGTGATGTATTAACCGACAACATCAACCGGATTATCTATGCCACAGACGGCTCTTCCTACAGGGAGATTCCCCGCGCCGTTGTAATTCCTAAATCGAAGGAAGATATCCGCAAAATACTGCTCTTCGCACGTGAAAATCACACCTCGGTGATTCCCAGGGCAGCCGGAACTTCATTGGCCGGCCAGGTGGTCGGTTCAGGCATTGTGGTGGATATTTCCAAATACATGGACCGGATTCTGGAATTCAACAAGGAAAAACATTGGGTTAAAGTAGAGCCGGGAGTCAATCTTGCCGAGCTGAACCTGTATCTCAAACCATACGGTTTGCAATTCGGCCCCGAAACTTCCACCTCCAACCGCTGCCGTCTCGGGGGAATGCTCGGGAATAATTCCTGCGGATTACGGTCATTGATTTATGGAAGTGTGCGCGATCATATCCTCGAAGTAGAAGCTTTTCTTGCCGATGGTTCGGAAGTTGTTTTTCGTCCTCTTTCCCAAAGTGAATTCGAAGAAAAGTGCCAGGGCGATCCCGAAAGGCTCGAGACTAAAATTTACCTTCATATAAAGGAAAAACTTTCAGATGAAACGCTCCGTCAGAAGATTACGGAGGTTTATCCTGAACCCGCCGTTCTAAGAAGGAACATGGGCTATGCCGTGGACAGTCTCATGGATACCGATCCCTTTCTCGGCAACGGCGAGAAATTCAACTTCGCCAAACTGCTGGCCGGATCTGAAGGAACACTTGCATTTACCACTGCTATCAAAGTGAATCTCTTGCCGTTGCCTCCAAAGATAAAATGCGTGGTGCCCGCTCACTTCTCTTCCCTTGACGAGGCTTTGAAGGCTAATATCCTCGCACTGAAGCATCATCCTTCCACCATCGAGCTGATGGACGATATCATCATGAATTGCACCAAAGAGAGCCTGGCACAGCGAAAGAACCGGTTCTTCATTCAGGGCGATCCGAAAGCCATCCTGATGATTGAGTTTACCGCTGACACGCGGGAAGAAATTGAGGAAAATTCTAACGCGATGATCGAAGAGCTTAAAGCTGCCGGTTATGGTTACCATTTCCCCCTGGTTTTTGGGAATGATAAAATTCAAAGTGTATGGAATTTACGGACCGCGGGGCTCGGCCTCTTGTCCAATGTTCCCGGCGATAAACGAAGCACAACCGTAATCGAAGATACGGCTGTCTCAGCGAAGAAACTTCCCGAATACGTGAATGAATTCAAGGAAATTCTCAAAAAACACGACCTTACTTGTGTCTTCTATGCCCATGTGGCTACCGGGGAATTGCATTTAAGGCCTTTGCTGAATCTGAAAGATCCCGTGGATCAGAAAATCTACGGGGAGCTTGCCCAGGATGTGGCTCAGCTGGTTAAAAAATTCAGGGGTTCCCTCTCGGGAGAGCACGGTGACGGCCGTTTGCGCGGATCCTTTATCCCCTTTATGTTCGGGGAGGAAATCTATACCCTGTTCAAAGAGTTAAAGTATACCTGGGACCCGTGGAATATCTTAAATCCGGGCAAGATCGTTGATGTACCCCCAATTACGACCAACCTGAGGTACGAACTGGCCAACCGTTACCCCGAGATCAGCACCACCATGGACTTCTCTTCCACAGGGGGGTATCTGCGCTCCATCGAAAACTGTAACGGATCAGGCGACTGCCGTAAATCGGAGATGATCGGGGGAACCATGTGCCCGACCTATATGGCCACCCGCGATGAAGATAAAACCACCCGTGCGCGTGCCAATCTTTTCAGGGAATTCATGCATCATTCTGAAAATTCCAGTCCATTGCAGCATCAGGAGATCTATCAGATACTCGATCTGTGTATTTCCTGCAAAGGCTGTAAAGGCGAATGCCCCTCCAACGTGGATATGGCCAAAATAAAGGCCGAATTCCTTCAGCACTACTACGATCATCACGGATCATCCTTCCGGTCAAAATTGATCGCTTATCTGCCCCGGATGGGACGTATGGCCAGTGCAATGAACCCTTTGACCAATATCATTCTTAACCAGCGGTTCTTAAACCGAATCATTGGCTTCCATCCTCAAAGAAGAATACCGCTGTATTCCAGCCGAACCCTTCGTAACTGGTTCAAGGAAATTACGAATTACGAATTACGAATTACGAATGAAAAGATCGGCACTTCGCATGATCAGCACGTCAGCACATCAACACATCAACACATCAGCAAAGGAAAAGTCTACCTGTTTGCTGATGAGTTTACCAATTACCTGGAATCCGACTTAGGCATTAAAGCCATTCTTCTGCTCACCCGGTTGGGATACGAGGTTGAAATACCGCGTCACCTGGAGAGTTGCCGTACTTACATCTCCAAGGGCTTCCTCCGGCAAGCGAAAAAGATTGCGAACGAGAATATCCGGTTATTGAAAGATAAGATCACCGAAGGTACGCCGCTGGTCGGAATTGAACCTTCCACCATCCTCTCCTTCAGGGATGAATACCCCGATCTGGCTGAAAAGGAACTCCGGGAAGATGCTGTAAGGCTGGGTAAAAATGCACTGCTTTTTGAGGAGTTCTTTATGCGTGAAGCAGACAAGGGAAATATCTCAGCCACACAGTTTAGCAACGAGCCTCTTGAAGTAAAACTTCATGGCCATTGCCAGCAGAAAGCCATCGCCTCTACCCTTCCCACCCGCCGGATGCTTTCGTTTCCGGAGAATTACAATGTACAGGAAATAAAATCAGGGTGTTGCGGAATGGCCGGCTCCTTTGGCTACGAAAAAGAGCATTACGATTTATCGATGAAGATCGGTGAAATGATCCTCTTCCCTGAAATCAGAAAGAGCGCCCCTTCAGTTAAGATTGCGGCACCCGGTACCAGCTGCCGCCATCACATCAAAGACGGAACAGGTAAAGAGGCTGTTCATCCGATCGAAATTATGTATGAAGCGCTGATGGGATGATATGCTGATGAGATGATTTGTTGATGCACATATCCCATATCTCGTATACCCTTATTTAAATTTTATTCAACCTTGGCAACTAATTGATTAAGAAGTATCAGAACTTTATTACCTTATTATTTCTCCGAAATAATAAGGTGGGATCAGGTACAGATTTCAATGTTACTAAGGTTTGGGATAAATGAAGATAAGGTTTTAAAATAAAGTGACTTGATTATGTGCGTATATGCTGATTTGCTGCTCCTTCTCATATCTCCTCACTGCTTCCTTCAGCCTAAAGCCTCACCATGTATTAATGACTAAATTGAGACGCACGGCCGTGCGTCTCTACTGTTTTACTGTTTTACTGTTCGCTACACTTTCAATCGCGCACCTTCGTGCCAATTCGTCCCTAATTCGTGTAATTCGCACAATGAAATCTGCCTCATGTAAATCGCCTTCAGCCTAAAACCTTAAGTCTATTTTCTATAAACTACCGGTGGTCGTTTCAGGGCGTTATAGATCAGTAGGATACCGGCGATGACAAAGGGGATGCTGAGGATCTGCCCCATGTTCAGGGTCATATTGGCTTCAAAAGTTTCCTGATTTTCTTTTACAAATTCGATCAAAAACCTTGATAAAAAGACACCGATAAAGAAAATACCAAGGAATAATCCCTGCCTGTCTTTCAGATTTTTCCTTTTATAAAAGAGATACAGCAGCAGAAAAAAAGTAGATAAGTAACAAATCGCTTCGTAAATCATTGTAGGATGTTTAGCCACAGTCTCTTGATTCCGTTCAAAAATGAATCCCCAGGGAAGATTTGTTGCGACCCCATAGATTTCTGAGTTCATCAAATTGCCAGTGCGGATCATGGCAGCCACAAGAGCCACGGGAACAGCCAGCCGGTCCAGCGTCCACAACATACTGCGTTTGGTGATCCTCCTGGAGTAAAGCCAAATGGCAATTAAAATTCCAATGGTGCCGCCATGACTGGCTAAGCCCTGATATCCAACGAACTTATAACCGGTTGCTGTCTTTGCTATTGGAAGAAATATTTCAATCAAATGTTGAGAATAATATCCCCACTCATAAAAAATAACATGTCCAAGCCTGGCACCAATGATTGTAGCCACGATCACATAAATAAATAGCTTATCCACCCACTCCGTGTTTGCTCCTTCATATTTGAACATTCTGACCATTATCGAATAGCCTATAAGAAAACCGGTAGCAAACAATAATCCATACCATCTAATGAATGAAAAATGGTCAAATATTTCAGGACTTACATTCCAATGGATCGCCAGGAGCATGTTTATCATAACAAGAGGTCATTAATTTAAAAAAACTCAATTAGTGATGAGTGGTGAGTGATGAACATTTTCACAAATATCTCATCACTCATATCTTATCTTTTATTCAACCATCGCCTCCCGGCCATGGCATTGCTTGAATTTCTTTCCGCTCCCGCATGGACAAGGGTCATTGCGTCCGATTTTTGGCGCCTGTCTGACCGATTGTACCACTTTTTCAGCCTGTTTTCCATCAGAACCAGCATCAGAATGACCGGAAGCATCGCTTTTCTCTTCACGGTACTTTGAACGGTCAGCAGGCCTCTGTGCATGCGCCTCACGTACTTCATCAGGATCGCTGATTGGAATTTGTCCTTTCATCAGGGTAGAAACTACTCCCCTGTTGACTCGTTCCATCATGGCCTTAAAGAGGTTAAATGATTCCAGTTTATAGATCAATAACGGATCCTTTTGCTCGTAGGAAGCATTCTGAACGGAAGTACGAAGTTCATCCAGTTCGCGGAGATTTTCCTTCCAGTGCTCATCAATGGTGGCCAATATAACCTGCTTTTCATACGATTTTACCATATCAAGTCCCTGAGTCTTATAGGCTTTCTCCAGATTGGTGATAATATTGAAAAGACGTAATCCATCGGTAATCGGCACAACGATATTGGTATAAATGTGCGACTTTGTCTCGTAAACGTTTTTAACAACCGGCCATGCCTGCTTTGATATCGCCTGACCTTTTCTGGTAAAATTATCAATGGATGCATGATAAACCTTATCCGTAACATCCTCAAGTTTAAATTGTGAAAAATCATCTTCGCTCACCGGAGAATCCAATGAAAGAGTACGAATAAGATCCAGCCTGAAGTCCTCAAATCCTTCCTTTCCGATGGGATGATGTTCAGTGGTAATGGTATCCGACATATCATAGATCATATTCAATATATCGACATCGATCCGTTCTCCGAAGAGTGCATGACGACGCTTTTTATAAATCACTTCGCGCTGAGAGTTCATTACGTCATCATACTCCAGCAATCGTTTACGGATACCAAAATTGTTCTCTTCGACTTTCTTCTGAGCCCGCTCAATGGATTTGGAAATCATCGAATGCTGGATCACCTCCCCTTCTTTCAGTCCAAGCTTATCCATGATACTGATGATGCGCTCAGAAGAGAACAGCCGCATCAGGTCGTCTTCCAATGATACAAAAAACTGCGAAGAGCCCGGATCTCCCTGACGGCCGGAACGCCCTCTAAGCTGCCTGTCCACGCGTCTTGATTCATGCCTTTCGGTTCCTATAATAGCCAAACCTCCGAGATCGCGGGTTTCCGGCGTCAATTTAATGTCAGTACCACGGCCGGCCATGTTCGTTGCGATGGTAACTGTCCCCAGTTTACCTGCTTCGGCCACGATATCGGCCTCCCGCTGGTGCAACTTGGCATTCAGCACCTGGTGCTGGACACCCCTCATTTTCAACATCCGGCTCAATAATTCAGAGATTTCGACTGAAGTGGTACCCACCAGAACAGGCTGCCCTATTTGGTTCAGCTTAGAGATCTCATCAATAATGGCGTTGTATTTTTCCTTTTTGGTTTTATAAACCAGGTCCTCGTAGTCTTTCCTGACAACCGGCTTATTGGTCGGAATCACGACCACCTCAAGTTTATAAATATCCCATAATTCCCCGGCTTCTGTTTCCGCAGTACCCGTCATACCAGAAAGCTTGTGGTACATCCGGAAATAGTTTTGCAGGGTGATCGTGGCAAATGTCTGGGTGGCATCTTCCACCTTAACCCTTTCCTTGGCCTCGATCGCCTGGTGCAATCCGTCAGAATAACGGCGGCCTTCCATGATACGTCCGGTCTGCTCATCCACGATCTTTACCTTACCTTCTATAAGGACATACTCCACGTCCTTTTCGAACATGGTATAAGCCTTCAGCAATTGATTGACCGTATGGACTCTTTCTGATTTTACTGCAAAATTTTGCAACAGCTTATCTTTCTCTTCCAGCTTTTCTATCTCGCTTAACGAACCACTCTGAATCTCAGCAATCTCAGATCCAACATCCGGTAATACAAAGAAGGAAGAATCTTCATTGTCTTTCGATAAAATGTCAATACCATTATCGGTCAGTTCAACAGAATTCTGCTTCTCTTCGATGACAAAATAAAGCGGATCGGTGGCAACATGCATATTCTTGCTGTTGTCCTGCATGTAAAAATTCTCCACCTTATGCATTTTAGCCTTGACACCTTCTTCGCTCAGAAAACGGATGGTTGGCTTATACTTCGGCAATCCCTTGTATGCTCGGAAAAGAGCCAGCGCCCCATCTTCGGATTCCTTTGAATTATCCGAGTTGATCTTCTTTTTGGCTTCGACAAGGAGTTGATTTACCATATCACGCTGTAACTTCACTAATCTCTCTACCGGAGCCTTCAGTTCATCAAACAACTGATTTTCACCTTTTGGCACGGGCCCGGAAATAATCAATGGCGTCCTGGCATCATCAATCAAAACCGAGTCGACCTCATCCACGATGGCATAATGATGCTTTCGCTGAACAAGATCAGAGGGGCTGGTAGCCATGTTGTCTCTCAGGTAATCAAAACCAAATTCATTATTGGTACCGAAAGTAATATCGGCCTCATAAGCTTTTAGCCTTTCGGGTGAATTGGGCTGATGTTTGTCAATACAATCAACCGAGATTCCATGGAACATATAGATAGGGCCCATCCATTCAGAGTCCCTCTTGGCAAGGTAATCGTTTACCGTTACCAGATGAACCCCCTGCCCTGCCAGCGCATTTAAAAACACCGGAAGGGTAGCCACCAGGGTTTTACCTTCACCCGTTCCCATCTCAGCGATCTTACCCTGGTGAAGCACAATGCCTCCAATGAGCTGAACATCGTAATGAAGCATGTTCCAGGTCTGGAGATTGCCTCCTGCGACCCATTGGTTTTTATAAATAGCCTTCTCCCCGTTTATTTCAACAAAATCCTTTGTAATAGATAGTTCACGGTCAAAATCACTGGCAGTGACTTCGATGGTTGCATTTTCAACAAACCGGTGAGCAGTCTCTTTTACAATGGCAAATGCTACAGGGAGAATTTTGTTAAGAATTTCTTCTGTTTTTTTATCGATTACTTCAGTAAGCTTATCTACACGGTCATAGAGTTTTTCACCCTCCTCAAGAGGAATCTCCCCACTTTCGGCCCTTTCTTTCAGTTCGGCAATTTCATTTTGTTCAGTCTGGATATAATCGCGGACTTCCTGACGTAATTTCTGGCCTTCTGCTCTAAGCTCATCATTACCAAGACTCTGAAGCCTCGCATATTCCTGTTTGATGAGTTCGAGGATTGGCATCACTTCTTTGATATCCTTCTGAGATTTGTTGCCAAATATCCCCGATAATACTTTCAATAATAATGACATTATTTCTTATATTGGTTGATTAATATCTGATTTTATACATTCAGGTACAAATGTAATTCAAAAGTTGCAAGTATCGAAATCTGAACTATCTTTTCTATCCCAAAACAATTATGAAAACTATTCTCCGTCATGGGATATAAAATATGAGATATGAGATATAAGAAATGAGGAGGCATAAGGCTCTCATCACTCATCTCTCATATCTCAGGCCTCCTTCTTGAACTCCTTCTCAAGAATTTCAAGAAAGTCGACGGGGCACCGGCAAGGCTTTCCGTTCGAGGAATTGATAAAACCAAGAGTGACTTCACCTTCATTGATCAGCTCATTCTTTTCATTGAAGATCCGGGAAAAGAAAGTGAATTTGACCTTTGGTATTTCTTTGATGATGGTTCTTATGGTAAGGCATTCATCATAAAGAGCAGGTTTGTGATATACCGAGTGAAGCAATCTGACAGGTAAAATGATTCCGCTCTCCTCCACCAGCCTGTATGATTTCCATATCTGACGGATCATTTCAGTCCGTCCGATCTCATACAACCTGGGATAATTGCCGTAATACATAACGCCCATCCGGTCGGTATCTGCATAACAAACCCTGTATTGAGTATCACAACTTATCATTTTTCTATTTTTAAAGGAGAATCAGGTTCTTTGGCCATGTGGTCGTAGGTCAGTTTATCAAGCAGCGCGGGAAAGAATTTCCCCAAAAAGACAGTAAGCTTTCCTTCAACAAAGGTCAACACCAGGGATCTCTTTCTTCTATCGATGGCAGTAATAATGCGATGGGCACAGGTTTCAGCGCTCATCATCTTTTCCTCATTACGCGGTGTCTCTCCCTGCATTGTTCCATCAGCAGTCAGCGCCACTTTGCGTACTTCCGAAGCAGTAAAACCAGGCGCTGCTACCAATACATGCATTCCTTTGTGAAGATTTTCAATGCGAATGGTATCCAAAAACCCCCTAACAGCAAACTTCGATGCCGAATAGGCGCTTCTTGCCGGCAAACCCACATGTCCGGCGATAGAAATCACTCCAACCAGAGAACCCCTGGATTGTAGCAACCATGGCAATGCGAACTTCGTGCAATAAACCGTGCCGTAAAAGTTGACATCCATCAATCGCCTTACCACCTCGAGATCCATGTCCTGGAAGAGTGCGCGCATCGAAATCCCCGCATTATTGATCAGAATATCTATTCTGCCAAACCGTTCGACGGTTTTCTCAATCAGATTCTTACAATCATCTTCTATTGCAACATCCGTCTGGACACCCAATATTTCAGTTTGTGGAAATTCAGCCTTTAATGCTTCAAGTTTTTCCAATCTCCGTGCTCCCAGGGATAACCTGAATCCACGCGAGGCATATTCACTGGCCAAAGCTTTTCCAATTCCAGAAGAAGCTCCCGTGATAACTACAACTTTTTTATCCATCAGCCTTTAGGTTTGATTCTTGATAGGATTTTAACCCTTGTTTAAACAAAAGACAAAAATAATATTTAATTTAAAGGGTTGTAAAATTTAGACAAGGCTGTCGTCCGATTGAAATAAATCACAAAATTGAAGGTATTTTCCGAGTGATTAATACTCCATCAAACAGTCAACTCACAAAATTGAACTTCTGTGTTTACTAACAGTTCATTTGTGTCGATTTTCTTAGAACTAATTTTGTTAACTGCTTTATATCTCAAATGAGTCTTGTCAAATAAGATGATCGGGGAAAAATGAGATTGAATGATTAAAACAATAAATTATATAATTTATTGTTTATTAAATTAATAAGATGCTTTATTTAACTTGCCATTGTAAGCTGATTTATCTTTTCAATGCTGAAGTTCTTGAGTTGAGCCGCATAATATGAATCGAGGGCACAAGTCGTTCGGAAGTGCTTTAATCCGGTATTTTTATTAGCCCTTACCTGGAGGCAATAATAGGCATTGCGGTCTGAAAATACTTCAAGAATTTCCCATTTTGTGTATTCAGGGAATATGAAAAGCTTTAATTTTTTCATGATTGCAGGAAAATAATTATTAGAAGTATCGCTTCTTTCAATTTCCCAAAATCTTCCTAAAAAGGAAATCCCTTTTTTTAGAGATATTACCTTCACAGTCTCTGTCTCGTCCTGATTTTTGTTTACAGTTTTGAACTAAGTTTTTCTAACATTTTCTTTTTAATTTCAAATCTTTACTTTTGTCAGCATCAGATGAAACGGAAAAAGGCTCTGCTGGCGAGCAACCTTCGAGGGATAAATCTGATTCAGTGAGAATAAAACTTGTCCTGGCAATGATTTCGAGCCGGGACTTTTTATTTTTATTCTTTCTGATCAGGATGCCTAAAAAAACGCATGTCGCGAAGCGACAAATATTCCAATCAAAGAGTTTAGCTGCTTTTTTCAGAAGCGACAAAACTAAGGATCTTTTTCTCATCTTTCCCTTTGCTGTAATTATAATTCTTCCAAAGTTTTCTCATTTCACCTGTTTTTGTATGTACCTCACTTGGAGTCATCATATTCAAGCTTGAATGAGGCCTTTTCTCGTTATAAATTTGGATGATCTCCATAATTTTAGCGGAGGCTTCCTCAAGGGATTTAAGCTCCAGATGATTTAGCCATTCTATTTTCAGGATACCATTTACCCTTTCAGCTACAGCATTCTCCCTGGGATCACCGTTTTCAGTCATGCTTATTTTAAAATGATTCTTTTTTAAAACTTTTATGTAATCATGACAACAGTACTGTGCTCCCCGGTCAGAATGGTGATAAACCTTCTTTATTCCTTTAGGGATCTGGCTGATGGCCATTTTAAGAGCATCAACCGTATAGTTCGCACCCAAGGTTTTTCCCAGTGCCCATCCGGTTATCTTTCTGGAATAACCATCGGTGACCAGGCTTAAAAATCCCCATCCTTGTCTGGTTCTGATAAAAGTTATATCACTAACCAGAAGTTGATGAGGCCCCCTGGGGATAAAGCCCTTTATCAGGTTAGGATACTTTCGCATCCAGTGATCACTGTAAGTGGTCCTTACCCTAGATTTCCACCTTCGGGCCAGAAGCCCGTTTTCGCGCAAAAAATCAAAGAACAGATCCCGTCCTAACCGCAGCTCCCGCGGAAGTTCCGGTTCAATTAATTTAAACAGTTTCCTTCCCCCGATTTTGGGCATCACCTCCCGCTGCTCCTGAACCAGTTGATAGAGGATCTCGGATTTGACACTTTCCTTGTAATTGTATTTTAATTGCTGATAATAAGCTTGCCTACTCTTGCCAAACAGTTCACACAAAGGATTAACCTGATAGGCCAATTCCCCCCTGTGCAGCTCCTCTACTGTTTGGCACCAGAGTTTTTTCTTACCTTGATCTTAAGATCACGCTCTGCAATATCAATCATCTTATTGAGAACAACCGTGCGCAGACGTTCCTTCTCAAGTTCTTTTTTAAGCTGGCTGTTCTCCAGCTCCAACTCCTGTTCCCTGGGTGTTTTTTGGCTTTGTTCTTTCATCGCTCTTTCAAATTCAATCTCACGCTCAGTGGGTTTATGGAGGCCAAATTTACGAACCCAATCCGAAATACAACTCCTGCACTTGATACCATATTTTTTCTGAACTTCAGAAACCGTGGCATCACTCATTAAATACTCCTGGACAACTTTCAGCTTAAAATCGTCCGTGTAACTGTTTACTTTTCTCTTCATAAAATCCTGAATTTAATTTACTTTTTAAGTAAACCTATTTCAGGACAAGACACTCTTCCCTACATTTTCTTCGGGGTTTGTTCGTAGTTTATTCGTAGTTTATTCGATTCTATACGAATGATGTACGAATAATATACGAATAAACTACGAATATAGAGCGAGGCAATCCCTGTCTTGTCCTGAAATGAGTTTACACAAAAAGTAAATTAATCACAGGATTTGGAAAAACATAAACAGTTATACAGACCGATTTAAGTTGAAGTTGGTTCAGTTTTGTATTTAGTAGGAAGGGTTTTCCAGAACAGAAATATTTAAGCCATTAAATCAACAACAAAATTTGCCATAAAATAGCTAATTTTCAGTGACAAGAATGTAAATTCCTTGTATTAAACCAGGGTAAATCAGACCAGGCGAATGGGCCAAATGTTATCTCTATCAAATTACTTCGCCGAAAAGATTAAGAGAAAATCTATTTGGAACAATACGCAAAACCAGGCTTTCGACCTGGATTAATCGCAAATTCCCATAGGATGAAATCAACTTTGTCCTCTCTTAAAATTCAATCATGGAAATTAAGCCTCAAATAAACAACAATCTATTTAAAAAGCTTTTTATTAATCATATATAACTATTTATTTAAACTGATTGATACAGTTAAAACAGTAATGAATAAAACGCTGGTTTACAAATTGAGAATCCTTTTATTATGGCCTCCGGCAATGTATAATCCCAGGTTTAAATTTGTGAAACTGTTTCAATAACAAAGCAGCAAAATGTAAATAACAAGTAATATTATCGTTAATTTTGTTTTTTCATTCATTCTCCTTGATTGACGTAATTATCTAAGACTATGAAATATTTACTGCTTGTTATTTGTGAACTTAGTATTTGTGTGGGTGTCCTTGCATCCAATGTACAAAAAAAATTAACCGTCAAAGGTTCTTCCTTTGCCATTTCAGCAACGAAAAATATCGAAGTTAACTGGAAAGGCGAAAAATTGATCAGTGGAGATACTCATTCGTGGCTCGGCAACCAGGATGTTGGTTCGTATGCCGAGAAAAATGAAGTATCCAATAAAAACGGATGGCAATTCACCGATGTCTGGAGCGAAAAACTGCCAGCTCCCTATCGCAGAGAGGTTGGAATCTCACCCGATGGTAAGAAGGTCGAACTGAGCTTTCAATCTCATCAGGATGCTTTAATGAAGAACTACCCCTCTCCTATTATCAGCTATAAAATTTATGTTCCTTTATCTGTTTTGAATAATTCCCAATGGGATGCCTTTTCAGGACTTTCTTATAATTGTAAATGGTCATCGGGGACACTGAACGCTTCCACTCCTGATGGAGATATTCTCGGAGTTCCTGCCCGATGGGTATCGTTTACCACGCCCAAGGGTAAAATAACCTTCGATTTCAACCCTCAGGGAATAACAACCAGTTATGACATCGGTCCTAACAATGTTCAATCCCTGTGGTCTGTAACAAAAAAAGGCAATATGCTGGAAATGAATTTCAATATAGGAGCAACCAATTACGGAGGAGCCCTCACCAGTAAACTTACCATTTTCGAAGGAGACAAAAGCGACTACCTGAAACGTCATGCGGTTACTTACTACCATTACTTTTCAGAAACTCCAAAGGATCGGCTGTATTGCTTTGGAGGTAAATCAACCGACGCATTTACCAATGCCGGACTGACCGCATTTGATTCAGAAAGGGGCTATGGCTGGAACAAAACTGACGGACTCCAAAAAAGCGGGGGAAACCTGACAGGAGCTCTTTATACAGCTGCCACTTCCTCTAAAAGCAACACATTTACTTCAAGCAATCTGCGTCCCGGACTGTATATGGTTACTGTTCGCTCAAGCGCTTTGGACAAGAATGCAGGACCTTTCAATGTTTTATTGAATGGAGAAAAAGTATTCAGCGATATTAAAATTGAGAAAGGCAAAGTCGCCAATCTAACCTGCGTGCGCTGGATCGAAAAAGGTAAAGCAGACATCAGCTTTGATGGGAACTGGGCAGTCAGCGTCATTGGTCTTCAGCTATTTATGCATACCGACGAGGACTACGAATTCCGTCGCGGTTTCTGGATCAAAAATAATGGTTACTGTCCGGATGTGATGTTTGCTAACTACTACAATGAAGCTCCTGTTTACGGCAAATCCGTAACCTACTCGAAACTCGCCGGAAAAGTTGAAGAGATTGCTCAGATCCCGGAGCTTCCTGAACTGGAAACTGCTTTACCGGATCAGGGTTCAAAGGAACTTGCATGGAGATACACAAGCCCTCTCGGTACAATGGGACCTGACAACCTGGGTTCGTTTAATGAGTTTAATACCCAGGCTCTTATAGAACAAAGGCTGAAACAGGTCAAGGATGGAGGAATTGACGCTGTAATTCTGAATGGGTTTCTTTCACGGCATACATTTCCAACGCACCTTCCCCGCGTAGAAGAGAACATCCGTCAAACGGTAGAAGCGGCCCATAAAATGGGAATGAAAGTTTTCGATCACCATGATCTGACCATTCTTTGGAACATGGACATGGGCTTTCGGTTCCTTGCCGCACATCCGGAATACCTTCAGCACACCCAAACAGATGGCATGCCCACCTGGGGAATGTGTCCCATCAATCCTCTTTTTAAAGATGGCTATTTCTTCCCGTTTATTCTTAAGGAAATAAAGAATACGAACATCGATGGCCTGATGATCGATGAATGCACATTCCACGGTAATAATTTCTGTACCTGTGAGCACTGCCGGGCAGCTTTTACCAAAGCAACCGGCCTGGTATTGCCTGATGATGAAACGAGCCCTCTCTTAAGAAACAGAAATTCAAAATTGTGGAAAGCATGGATTGAATGGCGCAAAAATGCAATAGCCCAATGGCGTATTGATTTCAGCAAGGCATCCCATAAAATCAATCCTTCGTTCTGCAACATTCAATATTACTCAGAAGGTGGATTTATCCTGGATGGAGCCTCCTATGAACAAGGCGGAGACCTTGCTTTAAGCGCCAAATCAATGGATTTTCTTGGTACCGAGATCATGAGCCGCGACCTTTGGGATGATTACCAGTACACTTTCTCCAGCAGGCTGATGTACAACAGCCTGCACGAAACTTATAATTCACCGATCTTCGGGTTGGTTTATCCTGATGGCTCCTTTAATAACGCTCTTATTGGCTGGGCCATGAACAATATGCTTGCCCAGGTAACCTGGTCTCTGGCTGACTTTGAAGGTGTCGAAAAAATGAACGCTTATACGGGTTGGCCGGAAAATATGAACAATTTATCTGCCAAACCTTTTGCCGATATCGCCATTGTATTCTCGCGTAAAACAAGGGACTGGTCACTGAAAAACAAGAGAGCCTATCCTTCTGAAATCATGGGCACCAGCCAGTTTCTGATCGATCAGCACATTCAGCACACCTTTGTTCTGGATGATGCATTGCTCAACCAGGATCTTTCAAGGTTCAGGGTACTGCTCGCTCCCGGCATCGACTGTCTCTCTGACGAACAGGTAGCCAAACTCAAACAATATGTCTCTAATGGCGGTACACTGTTTATCACCGGTGATGCGGGAAAACTTACTTCTTACGGAGAACCTCGTCCCACCTGGGCTTTTGCAGACATTTTAGGCCATGACGCCTTGACAAAGTCTCAGAATACCGATGTAGTGGAAGAAAACTTTGGAAAGGGAAGAGTCGTGTACTGTGCAAAAAGATACGGGATAAACGATTTCTGCAATTCCTTCACGGTGGAAAATACCTACAAATTTACTCCTGATGAAAAGCAGACTGCCCTTCACGAGAAGGTCATCAGACAGGTTTTAGGCAATGCTCTTTCCTTCGAAGCCGTTTCAATGCCTCAGAAGGTGCTTGCTTCCGTTTATAACGAGTTGCGCGATGGTAAAAAATTGACTCTGATACATCTTCTAAATGCCACAGGAGTAAAAGTAAAAAATGGAGATGTCCTCCCTTTACCGAATCCAACGTGGGAAGAAATCAAAGAGGATATGAGTTTTGAAATAGCATTGCCATCCATCAGCGAATCTTACTATGCAACACCTGATTCTCCCGGACATAAAGCAGTCAGGGTAGAAAAAATAAGTGAAGGACGTTACAAGATAGTAGTTCCTAAAGGAACAGTTGACAAATACGGTATTGTGTATCTCTGTCAATGATGGGGAAAGGATAATCTTAACAAATAACATTGAGGAAAAAGGCTCCGTAATCATTACCGGAGCCTTTTTTATAAAGCTGGAACAAGACCCTAAGTTGCATAATATTTAAGCCATGTCATTATGAGTTTTCAAGTAGCACACACCATCACAACATGATGATTTTAATTATAACGTCAAATCATCCCGGGATTTTTATCATGCGTATTTTATTCATTATAAGCATTATCCGAGCAAAAATTAAAACTACTATTGAACAGCTATTGTTATCAAAATAAATGCTTAAAATTGCCGCCTCGAATTTCAATAATTCTATTAAAAAATCATATATTAATCGAATAAAATCATTGGAATCGAATTTCTCTAATCTTTTTTATTAACCATGAAATATTTTCTATTAGCTTTATTGGGACTAAGTGTTTGCGCTAATGTTCAGGCATCAGGCCCCCAAAAAAAGATGACCTTCAAAGGTTCGTCCTTTACCATTTCAGCAACGAAAAATATCGAAGTTGACTGGAAAGGCGAAAAATTGATCAGTGGAGATACTCATTCATGGCTCGGCAATCAGGAGGTTGGTTCTTGCGCTGAGAAGAATGAAGTATCCAATGAAAACGGGTGGCAATTTACCAATGTCTGGAGCAAAAAATTACCGGCGCCCTTTCGGAGAGAAATCGGTATTTCACCCGATGGTAAGAAGATCGAGCTGAGTTTTCAGTCTCATCAGGATGCTTTGATGGCCAGTTATCCTTCCCCTTCTATTATTTATAAAATTTATGTTCCCCTGTCTGCATTGAATAATTCCAAATGGGAAGCCTTTACAGGACTTTCTTATAATTGTAAATGGTCCTCGGGTACGCTGAACACTTCCACTCCTGATGGAGATATTATCGGAGCTGCTGCCCGATGGGTATCATTTAGTACGCCCAAGGGTAAGATCACCTTCGATTTCAACCCTCAGGGAGTTACGACGTACTATCTTGCAGGCCCTAATATGATTCAATCGCAGTGGTCGGTAACAAAAAAAGGTGACACGCTGGAGATGTATTTCAATATTGGCGCTTCCAATTACGGAGGAGCCCTCACCAGCAAGCTTACCATTTTCGAAGGAGACAAAAGCGATTACCTGAAACGTCATGCGGTTACTTACTACCATTACTTTTCAGAAACTCCAAAGGATCGGCTGTATTGCTTTGGAGGTAAATCAACCGACGCATTTACCAATGCCGGATTGACCGCATTTAATTCAGAAAAGGGATATGGCTGGAACAAAACTGACGGACTCCCAAAAACGGGAGGAAACCTGACAGGGGCTCTTTATACAGCTGCCGCTTCCTCCAAAAGCAACACATTTACTTCAAGCAATCTGCGTCCCGGACTGTATATGGTTACTGTTCGCTCAAGCGCTTTGGGCAAGAATGCAGGACCTTTCAATGTTTTATTGAATGGAGAAAAAGTATTCAGCGATATTAAAGTTGAAAAAGGCAAAGTCGCCAATCTTACCTGCGTGCGCTGGATCGAAAAAGGCAAAGCAGACATCAGCTTTGATGGAAACTGGGCTGTCAGCGTCATTGGTCTTCAGCTATTTATGCACACCGACGAAGACTACGAATTCCGTCGCGGTTTTTGGATCAAAAAAGATGGTTACTGTCCGGATGTGATGTTTGCTAACTACTACAATGAAGCTCCTGTTTACGGCAAATCCGTAACCTACTCGAAACTCGCCGGAAAAGTTGATGAGATTGCTCAGATCCCGGAGCTTCCTAAACTGGAAACCGCATTGCCAGACCAGAGTTCAAAAGAACTTTCCTGGAGATACACCAGCACGCTTGGTTACAATGGGACCGGCCAACTGGGGGTCGTTTGACGAGTTTAATACCCCGGCTCTTATAGAACAAAGGCTGAAACAGGTCAAGGATGGAGGAATTGGCGCTGTAATACTGAATGGATTTCTTTCACGGCATACATTTCCCACACATCTTCCCCGTGTGGAAGAGAATATCCGTCAAACGGTAGAAGCGGCCCATAAGATGGGCATGAAAATGTTCGATCACCATGATCTAACCGTTCTATGGAACATGGACATGGGCTTTCGGTTCCTTGCCGCACATCCTGAATTCCTGCAGCACACCCAAACAGATGGCATGCCCACCTGGGGAATGTGCCCTGTTAACCCTCTTTTTAAAGACGGTTACTTCTTCCCGTTTATTCTTAAGGAAATAAAGAATACCAACTTAGATGGCATGATGATAGACGAGTGTGCCTTCCATGGAAGTAATTTCTGTACCTGTGAATACTGTCGGGAAGCCTTTACCAAAGCAACCGGCCTGGTACTGCCCGATGATGAAACAAGCCCTCTTTTACGCAACAGTGAATCAAAACTGTGGAAAGCATGGATCGAATGGCGTAAAAATGCAATTGCACAATGGCGCATTGATTTCAGCAAGGCTGCCCACAAAATCAACCCAAATTTCTGTAACATTCAGTACCACTCGGAAGGTGGATTCATCCTGGATGCTGCTTCTTATGAACAAGGCGGAGACCTTGCATTAAGCGCTAAATCAACAGACTTCCTCGGAACCGAGATCATGAGCCGCGACCTGTGGGATGATTACAGGTACACATTCTCCAGCAGACACATGTATAACAGTCTGCACGAGACTTACAATACCCCAATCTTCGGATTGGTTTATTCCAGCAGCATTTTCAATAATGCTCTCATTGGCTGGGCCATGAACAACATGCTGGCCCAGGTTACCTGGTCGTTGGCTTTTAATGGTTCTGAAAAATTGAATGTCTATACCGGCTGGAAAGAAAATATGAACAATTTCTCTGCCAAACCTTTTGCCGATATCGCCATTGTATTCTCGCGTAAAACAAGGGACTGGTCACTAAAAAACAAGAGTACCTATCCTTCTGAAATCATGGGCACCAGCCAGTTCCTGATTGATCAGCACATTCAGCATACCTTTGTTCTGGATGATGCATTGCTCAACCAGGATCTTTCAAGATTCAGGGTACTGCTTGCTCCCGGCATCGACTGCCTTTCAGATGAACAGGTTGCCAAACTCAAACAGTATGTCTCTAATGGCGGTACACTGTTTATCACCGGCGATGCAGGAAAACTTACCTCTTACGGAGAACCTCGTCCCACCTGGGCTTTTGCCGACATTTTGGGCCATGACGCCTTAACCAGGGCACAGAACACCAATGTAGTGGAAGCAAACTTTGGTAAGGGAAAAATTGTGTACTGTGCAAAAAGATACGGGATAAACGATTTCTGCAATTCCTTTACGGTCGGCAGGACCTATAAATTTACTCCCGATGAAAAGCAGACCGCACTTCATGAAAAGGTTCTGAGACAGGTTTTAGGTAACACTCTTTCCTTTGAAGCTGTTTCAATACCTAAAAAGGTGCTTACTTCCGTTTATAACGAGTTGCGCGATGGTAAAAAACTGACACTGGTACATCTTTTGAATGCAACAGGAGTAAAAGTAAAAAATGGAGATGTCCTGCCTTTACCAAATTCAAAGTGGGAAGAGATCAAAGAGGATATGAGTTTTGAAATCTCATTGCCATCCATCAGCGAATCCTACTATGCAACACCTGATTCTCCCGGACACAAACCGGTCAGAATAGAGAAAATAACTGAAGGACGTTACAAAGTAGTAGTTCCCAAGGGAACAGTGGACAAATACGGTATTGTTTACCTCTGTCAGTGAGAAAAGAAGGTTATTTCCCAATTATTCATTACAAATAAACTTTATAAAAAAGGCTCAGGGAACGATCCCCGGGCTTTTTTTATAAATTGAATCAAGACACAAAGTCATAAAATACCGGATCAAGCAATTTTCCCGGAAGATTAGAATTTTATCGAAACGATCCCGTTAATGAGAATTAATATAATTCAATCTCTTTAAAAATCATGTTTAAAGAATGATCGGCTAATAAATTGTTCATTTCCTAAAAGACTGTGAAACTGTTTAAATTTCTTTTTAACAAAGTTGAACCCACTTCGGGGTTCTGTATTGTATGTATTTCATTGCCTCCGGTTACACCGGAGGTTATTCATATTCAAGTCCTTCGGACTTAAATTTGCTTTATACCCTGAAAGGGTTTAATATGAATAACCGTGGGGGTAACCCACGGAAAATGTGACATATAAGACCTCAACCCCGAAGGGGCTGAACTACTTAAAATCCCCAAAGAACTAAATTTAAACAGTCTCTGTATTATTGCTACAAACATTTAATTTAGTAAGTTATTAACCGAATCAATTATTAAACGGCTATTAGTATCAAAATAATGCTTAAAATTGTTTCATTGATTTTATTTTGAAATCATATATTAATCCGATACGATTATTGAAATCAAATTCTTCTAATCTTTTTTAATAACTATGAAATATTTTCTTTTGGCTTTATTGGGATTTGGTGTTTGTGCAAATGTTCAGGCATCAGGCCCCCAAAAAAAGATGACCGTCAAAGGCTCGTCATTTGCCATTTCAGCAACGAAAAATATAGAAGTTGACTGGAAAGGCGAAAAATTGATCAGTGGAGATACTCATTCGTGGCTCGGCAACCAGGATGTTGGTTCTTACGCTGAGAAGAATGAAGTATCCAATGAAAACGGGTGGCAATTCACCGATGTCTGGAGCGAAAAACTGCCAGCTCCCTATCGCAGAGAGGTTGGAATTTCACCCGATGGGAAAAAGGTCGAGTTGAGTTTTCAATCTCACCAGGACGCTTTAATGAAAAGCTACCCCACTCCCACTATTTGTTATAAAATTTCTGTACCCTTATCAGCGGTAAATAATTCCACTTGGGAAGCATTTATCGGCCTGTATCCCAAATGGTCATCAGGAACCCTTAATTCCGCCACTCCCGATGGAGATTTTATAGGAGTTACGGCCCGATGGATTTCATTTACTACTCCAAAAGGGAAGATCACCTTCGATTTCAACCCGCAGGGAGTCACAACCTACGACTACGTACCTGGAGGCCCCAACACGATTCGCCCCCAGTGGTCTATAAGAAAAAAAGGCGATGTGCTGGAGATGTCTTTCGATATAGAGGCTACTAACTACGGCGGAGCCCTTACCAGCAAACTCACCATATTTGAGGGAGATAAAAGCGACTATCTTAAACATCATGCAGTATCCTACTATTATTACTTCTCTGAATCAGCAAAAGACAGGCTGTTTTGTTTTGGAGGTAAATCATCCGATGCATTTACCAATGCCGGTCTGACAGCCTATGATTCTAAAAAAGGCTATGGCTGGAACAATACTGACGGACTCCTGAAAAGCGGGGGAAATCTGACAGGAGCACTTTATACAGCTGCCGCATCCTCTAAAAACAACACATTTACAACAAGCAATCTGCGTCCCGGATTGTACCTGATTACCATACGTTCAAGCGCTTTGGACAAAAATGCAGGACCGTTCAATATTACCCTAAACGGAGAAAAAGTATTCAACAACATTAAAATTGAGAAAGGCAAAGTGGCCAATTTAACCTGCGTGCGTTGGATAGAGAAAGGTAAAGCAGACCTCCGCTTTGATGGGAATTGGGCCATGAGTGTTCTTGGTCTTCAAATGTTCATGCATACCGATGAAGACATTGAATTCCGTCGAGGTTTCTGGATCAAAAAAGATGGTTACTGTCCGGACGTGATGTTTGCTAATTATTACGATACCCCTCCCGTTTACGGAAAATCCATCACCTATTCTACTCTGGCTGGGAAAGTAGGCGAAATCAAGCAGATCCCTGAACTTCCTGAGCTGGAAACAGCTTTGCCCGACCAGAATTCCAAAGAACTTTTATGGAGATATACCAGCCCCCTGGGTACAATGGGCACGGACAACTTTGGCTCGTTTAATGAATTCAACACCCCGGCTCTGATTGAACAACGACTCAAGGAGGTTAAAGACGGAGGAGTTAAAACTATTATACTTAATGGATTGCTTTCGCGCCATACCTATCCTGCACACCTTAAACGGGTGGAAGAGAACATCCGTCAAACGGTAGAAGCAGCCCATAAGATGGGAATGAAAGTTCTCGATCATCAGGATCTGACTATCCTTTGGCACATGGATATGGCCTATCGTTTTCTTGCCCAACATCCAGAGTTCCTGCAATGCACTCAATCGAATGGTATGCCCACCTGGGGAATCTGTCCCATCAACCCTCTTTTTAAAGATGGCTATTTCTTCCCGTTTATTCTTAACCAAATTAAGAATACGAACCTGGATGGCATGATGATAGACGAGTGTTCTTTCCATGGGAATAATTTCTGTAGTTGTGAGTATTGCCGGGAAGCCTTTACCAAAGCAACCGGCCTGGTACTGCCCGATGATGAAACAAGCCCTCTTTTACGCAACAGGGAATCAAAACTATGGAAAGCATGGATCGAATGGCGTAAAAATGCAATTGCACAATGGCGCATCGATTTCAGCAAGGCTGCCCATAAAATCAATCCAAATTTCTGCAACATTCAGTATTACTCAGAAGGTGGATTTATCCTGGATGGCGCTTCCTATGAACAAGGCGGAGACCTTGCTTTAAGCGCTAAATCAATGGACTTCCTCGGAACTGAGATTATGAGCCGCGACGTATGGGATGATTACAGGTACACTTTCTCCAGCAGACACATGTACAACAGTCTGCACGAAACTTACAAGAGTCCAATCTTCGGATTGGTTTATCCTTCCGATCGATTTGATTACGCACTCATTGGCTGGGCCATGAACAACATGATTGCCCAGGTTACCTGGACTTTTTTTGATTTCAAAGGTTCTGAAAAGATGAATGCTTACACCGGATGGAAAGAGAACATGAACAATGTTTCTGCCAAACCATTTGCCGATATTGCCATTGTATTTTCCCGTAAAACAAGGGACTGGTCACTGAAAAACAAGAGAGCCTATCCTTCTGAAATCATGGGCACCAGCCAGTTTCTGATCGATCAGCACATTCAGCACACCTTTGTTCTGGATGATGCATTACTCAACCAGGATCTTTCAAGGTTCAGGGTACTGCTCGCTCCCGGCATCGACTGTCTTTCAGATGAACAGGTTGCCAAACTTAAACAGTATGTCTCTAATGGTGGAACACTGTTTATCACCGGCGATGCAGGAAAACTTACCTCTTACGGAGAACCTCGCCCGACCTGGGCTTTTGCCGAGATTTTGGGCAATGACGCCTTGACAAAGTCTCAGAATACCGATGTAGTGGAAGGAAACTTTGGTAAGGGAAGAGTCGTGTACTGTGCAAAAAGATACGGGATAAATGATTTCTGCAATTCCTTCACGATGGGAGATACCTACAAATTTACTTCCGAAGAAAAGCTGACTGCCCTTCACGAGAAGGTCATCAGACAGGCAATAGGCAATTCTCTTTCCTTTGAAGCTGTTTCAATGCCTCAAAAGGTGATTACTTCCGTTTATAACGAGTTGCGCGATGGCAAAAAAATGACCATGGTGCATCTTTTGAATGCAACAGGAGTAAAAGTAAAAAATGGAGACACCCTGCCTTTACCGAATCCTACATGGGAAGAAATTAAAGACGATATGAGTTTTGAAATAGCATTGCCATCTATCAGCGAATCTTACTATGCAACCCCTGATTCTCCCGGACATAAAGCAGTCAGGGTAGAGAAAATAAGTGAAGGACGTTACAAGGTCGTAGTTCCTAAAGGAACAGTTGACAAATATGGGATCGTGTACCTTATTCACTGATGAAAAAATGAATACTTAAACTTGTCAATTCTAATATCTATTCATAAAAATTCGTATGATCAAACTGTAATCTTTTTACTATGAAATACTTGGTTTTGTTTTTGCTTGGATTTGGCGTTTTTGCTAATGTCCAGGCATCGATCCAGCAAAAGATGATCACTGTTAAAGGTTCATCATTTGCCATTTCTTCTGCTAAAAATATAGAAATAACCTGGAAAGGCGAAAAGCTTGTAGGTGCAGACAACCACACGTGGCTTGGCCATAAAGATGTCGGTTCAGCCGCGGAGAAAAGCCTTACCTCAAATGAAAAGGGATGGCAATACACCAATGTGTGGAGTGAAAAATTGCCGGCTCCTTTTCGCAGAGAAATCGGACTTTCACCGGATGGAAAAAAAGTTGAGTTAAGTTTTCAGTCACATCAGGATGCTTTAACGAAGAACTACCCCACCCCTGTTATCAGCTACAAAATTTCTGTTCCCTTATCAGCGGTGAATAACTCTTCGTGGGAAGCGCTGACAGGACGTTCTCAAAATGCAAAATGGTCATCCGGATCACTCACAGCGGCCACTCCTGACGGAGATTTTATCGGATCCGCGGCCCGCTGGATTTCTTTTACCACCCCAAAGGGTAAGATAACTTTTGATTTTAATCCGCAGGGAGTACCAACCTATTATGTCAGTGGAACTAATGCCATTCAATCCCAATGGTCTGTAACGAAGAAAGGCGACATGCTGGAGATGTCTTTCAGTGTAGGCGCTTCCAACTATGGAGGGGCTCTCACCAGCAAACTTACCATCTTCGAAGGGGATAAAAGCGATTACCTGAAACATCATGCGGTAACTTATTATTACTACTTCTCAGAAAGTGCAAAAGACAGGCTGTTTTGCTTTGGAGGAAAATCATCCGCAGCCTTTACCAATGCCGGACTGGCTACCTATAATTCAGAAAAGGGATTTGGCTGGAACAAAACCGAAGGGCTTCGTCAGACCGGCGGAAACACAACCGGGGCTCTTTATGCAGCAGCAGCATCTTCTCAACCCAATACCTTTACAGCAGGCAATCTGCGCCCCGGGCTTTACATGGTGACTGTTCGCTCAAGTGCGCTTGACAAAAGCACTGGGCCATTCAATGTGTCGCTGAACGGAGAAAAAGTATTCACCAACATCAAAGTTGAAAAAGGTAAAGTGGCCAATCTTACCTGCGTCCGCTGGATTGAGGAAGGCAAAGCGGACCTCCGCTTTGACGGCAATTGGGCGATGAGTGTTCTTGGTCTTCAATTATTCATGCACACCGAGGAAGACTTCGAATTCCGTCGCGGGTTCTGGATCAAAAACGATGGCTACAATCCTGATATTCTGTTTGGCAACTACTATAATATCCCTGCGGTTTACGGCAAATCCGTTACCTATTCAAAACTTGCCGGGAAAGTTGAAGAAATTGATAAGATTCCTGAGCTTCCTGAATTGGAAACTGCTCTGCCGGATCAAAGCTCCAAAGAACTTTCGTGGAGATACACCAGCCCTTTGGGTACCATGGGACCTGATAACAACGGTTCGTTTAATGAATTTAAAACACCGGCACTTATTGAACAACGACTCAAGGAAGTGAAAGACGGGGGGATTAGAGCCGTTATCCTTAATGGATTTCTTTCGCGCCATACTTACTTTACACATCTTCCCCGTGTAGAAGAGAACATCCGTCAAACGGTGGAGGTCGCTCATAAAATGGGGATGAAAGTTCTCGATCACCAGGATCTCACTATCCTTTGGAACATGGATATGGGATTCCGGTTCCTGGCCGCTCATCCTGAATTCCTACAGCATACTCAAACAAATGGAATGCCTACCTGGGGTATCTGTCCTATTAACCCGCTCTTTAAAGACGGCTATTATTTCCCGTTTATTCTTAAGGAAATAAAGAATACGAAAATTGACGGCCTGATGATTGACGAGTGTACATTCCACGGAAGTAATTTCTGCAACTGCGAGTACTGCCGCTCGGCTTTTACCAAAGCAACAGGCCTGGAATTGCCGGATGATGAAACCAACCCTTTGCTGAGAAACCGAAACTCAAAACTATGGAAAGCATGGATTGAATGGCGTAAAAATGCCATAGCCCAATGGAGAATTGATTTCAGCAAGGCTGCCCACCAAATCAATCCAAATTTCTGCAACATTCAATACTACTCAGAAGGTGGATTTATCCTCGACGGTGCTTCCTACGAACAGGGCGGAGACCTTGCTTTAAGCGCCAAATCAATGGACTTCCTTGGAACTGAGATTATGAGCCGCGACGTATGGGATGATTACCGGTACACTTTCTCCAGCAGGCACATGTACAACAGCCTGCACGAGACCTATAATACCCCTATTTTCGGGTTGGTGTATCCTGCTGATCAATACGACTATGCACTCATCGGCTGGGCCATGAACAACATGATAGCCCAGGTTACCTGGTCATTATCCGATTTTGAAGGCGCTGAAAAGATGAATGCATACACCGGTTGGAAAGAGAACATGAACAATCTTACGGCCAAACCTTTTGCCGACATTGCCATTGTATTCTCGCGTAAAACAAGGGATTGGTCGCTTAAAAATAAGAGCACCTACCCTTCTGAAATTATGGGAACCAGTCAATTCCTGATTGACAAGCACATCCAACACACATTTGTATTAGACGATGCTTTGCTCAACCAGAACCTTTCAAGATTCAGGGTACTGCTTGCTCCGGGTATCGACTGCCTTTCGGATGAACAGGTTTCTAAACTGAAGAAGTATGTCAGCGACGGAGGTGCACTTTTCCTGACCGGTGAAGCAGGACAACTTACTTCTTATGGCGAGCGCCGGCCGGTTTGGGCTTTTGCCGATTTGTTGGGTAAAGAGGCTTTAAACAATGCGCAGAACAGCGATGTTGTTGAAGCAAACCTTGGTAAAGGAAGAATCGTTTATTGTTCAAAAAAATACGGAATGAATGATTTCTGTAATTCCTTTACGATCGGCAGGACCTATAAATTTACTCCGGATGAAAAGCTGACTGTGCTTCACGAAAAGGTTCTCAGAAAGGCAATCGGTGATAGACTTTCATTCGAAGCCCTTTCAATGCCTCAAAAGGTGCTTACATCGGTTTATAACGAGGTACGTGACGGCAAAAAGGTGACATTGGTGCACCTTCTCAATGCCACGGGAGTGAAGGTAAAAAATGATGACGTCCTGCCAGTTCCAAATCATGCGTGGGAAGAGATTAAAGATGATATGAGTTTTGAAATCTCAGTACCCAAAATCAGTGAATCGTACTATGCTACCCCTGATGCTCCGGGACATAAACCCGTCAGGATTGAGAAAGTAAGCGATGGACGTTACAAAGTAGTCGTACCCAAAGGAACAGTTGATAAATACGGGATTGTGTATTTGATACAATAAAGCGGCATTATAAAGTATCAATGAATAAGAAAGAAGCTGTCTTTGGGACAGCTTCTTTCTTATGAGGATATAACAATTAACAAATGTTTTTATTCTGACCCCCTTCCCAATTTTCCATCAAGTATCTGTTATTGAAGATTGTTTGTTAGTATCTTCGGCTCCCCTGTAAAGAAGTCTTTTGTACAGGTCTGCTCGTACGATTTTGTGGACGTTGTTGCGGAGGACTTTTTACCGGATGATTCTCAACTAACGGATAGGGATGATTCTCAATTACCGGAATTTTTTTACGGATCAATTTTTCAATATCGCGGAGATATGCTTTTTCTTCCGCATCACAGAATGAATAGGCCGTTCCTTCGGCGCCTGCCCTGCCGGTACGTCCAATCCTGTGAACATAGGTTTCTGATATGTTTGGAAGCTCATAATTAATAACGAACTCCATGTCCTCGACATCAATTCCGCGCGAGGCCAGATCCGTCGCCACAAGCACTCTGGTAGTCTGAGCTTTAAAATTGGCCAGTGCCCGCTGCCGTGCATTCTGAGCTTTATTCCCATGAATGGCTTCAGCCTTAATGTCATTCTTCACAAGTAACTTAACGACCTTATCTGCACCGTGTTTGGTGCGCGTGAAGACCAAGGCTGTTTTGATGCTTTTATCTTTAAAAATATCAAGCAGGAGCGCGCTTTTATTTCCTTTATCCACGAAATAAATATATTGCTTGATAATATCGACTGTCGGTGATTCAGGCGTAATCTCTACTTTAGAAGGGTTTCTCAGGATACTGTCCGAGAGTTTAACAATTTCGGGAGGCATGGTGGCCGAGAAAAAGAGGGATTGCCTTCTTCCGGGCAATGCTGCCAGTATCTTCTTCACATCGTGTATAAAGCCCATATCCAGCATACGATCGGCTTCATCCAGAACGAATATCTCTATGTTTTTTAAGGAAATGTAACCCTGGCTCATCAAATCAAGGAGCCTTCCCGGAGTAGCGATCAGAATATCGACTCCCCTCTGAAGCGCCTGTGTTTGCTGATGTTGATTAACGCCTCCAAAAATCACGGTCGTTGAAAGAGGTATGTGCCGCCCGTAATTGCTGAAGCTTTCTCCTATCTGGATGGCCAGTTCTCTTGTCGGAGTGACAATCAGGCTTCTTATTTTGTTATTTCTAAATGATTTACCGGCGCTCAGCAACTGAAGGATCGGAATAGCGAATGCTGCTGTTTTTCCGGTACCTGTTTGTGCGCAACCCAAAAGATCTGTTCCGTCAAGGACAATTGGAATGGCTTGTTTTTGAATCGGAGTGGGTGTGGTATAACCTTCTTCCTGTAATGATTTAAGAATAGGTTCAATGATGTTTAAAGACTGAAAAGGCATGAAAAAATTTTAAAAAAGATATTCAAATTAATAAAAAAGTGAATATCCCGTAATGGAATTTGGTGCAAGATACTACTTTTTGAGGAGATATCGATTTTTTGATTTTAAGAGCCCGAAGAATAGCTCACGAAGTTTCACAAAGTCAGACACAAAGTTCCTAAAAGTCATTGCATTACTTTGAGAATAACTTAGTACGACCTTGTGACCTAAAAAATAGATCACACGAACAGCAGTGGACGAGGATTCCAATAAAAAAGCCTGCTACTTTTTATCGTGACAGGCTGATTCTTTGAGCGGAAAACGAGACTCGAACTCGCGACCCTCAGCTTGGGAAGCTGATGCTCTACCAACTGAGCTACTTCCGCCTTTATTTGGTGGATGCAAATTTATAAAAAATTTTATGCAACCATCTTTTAAAATTTAGTTTTAAAGGATTTTTTTTCAATGCTTGTACTACTATCCTCCCCCTTCGGGAAGACTAAGCAGATAACAAAATGCCACCAAAGCACCAAAGCACTAAATCTCATCAAACGTATTTGGTGTAAAATTGGTGTTCTGGTGCTTTGGCGGCAAAATTTGTTATCTGCTTTGATGTTCGGATTCAAATCCGGGGGCAACTCTGAAATAAAAATTCAAAGGATGAGAGAGATCATCTTTGATGAAACAAGTAAGCACTGATCTTCTGTCCCTTATCTACGATTATCTAATCCATCGACGATTTTAAAGTATTAAGCCTTCAGCCCCTCAACACAAAACCCTATAAATAATATTGCCTTAATATTCTTTTTTTAATTTAAATTTACTTTTGTGCCACCAACCCACGAAAGGAATTATATGTCGTCGAATAAATTATGGACCCGGGATTTTATTTTGCTTTTTTGTGCTAATTTCCTGATGTCTATAGCTTTTTACCTGTTAATTCCGACTCTTCCTTTCTATCTGGTCAATTTTATGCACCTCAATAAGGCAGCAACAGGATTGGTACTCTCCTCTTACGTAATTGCATCGATCTCGACACGACCTTTTTCAGGTTACCTTGTCGACCGCTTCTCGAGAAAAAAACTCTATATTCTCTCCTATATTCTTTTTGCCTGTCTCTTTACCGGTTATGTGGTGGCGGGAGCATTACTTTTCTTTTTCATCCTGATTCGGATCCTTCACGGTATAATCTGGGGAACATTAACCACTGCAAGCAATACACTTGTAATCGATATTTCCCCTGCCTCACGGAGAGGTGAAGCAATCGGCATTTTCGGTATTTCCAGTAATATTGCCATGGCCATCGGGCCCATGCTGGGACTGGTGCTCTATGAAAAACTGCCTTTTAATTACATCTTTTTCTCAGCACTCATTACCGGAATAGCAGGTTTTATTCTTGCCATACCATTGAAAGTACATCAACAACTTCCGCAAGTACAACAGCCTGTTTCCCTGGATCGATTTGTACTAATTAAAGGGATACCATCCGGATTAAACCTGATGCTGATCACGGTTTCTTACGGGATGATCTTTTCCTTCGCAGCGATGTATGGAAAAGAAAATCATATTCCAAATGCAGGCGCTTTTTTTATTATCCTGGCTGCCGGCATCATGTTTTCGAGACTTTTGGGTGGCAAGTTGATCGACAGAGGGAGGATAAAGGAAGTTTCAGTAGCTGCCATGATTACGCTTACTGCCGGATTGCTTTTACTTTCCGGCTCAAATTATTCTCTTTTGTATTTTGTTTCCGCTTTAGTGATTGGAATTGGATTCGGAATGCTCTTTCCGGCCATGCAGACTCTCATGGTAAATCTTTCCGGACCTCATGAAAGGGGAACTGCCATTTCTACCTATTTCACAGCTTTTGATGCAGGAGTGGGTACAGGTATGTTTTTGGGGGGCAAAATTGCAGAAATAACAGGTTTCTCGTGGTCATTTACCATAGCCGCCGGCCTCAATTTTATTTCGATCTTCTACTTTATTTTAATATCTGCGCCTCATTACAATAAACACCGTGTTGATGAGATAATTGAGGATGTTCAGCGTGTTTCCAATAAACAAGCCTCAATCGGATCTGAATAAAACGGGACTCCTCACTTCCTCTATTGGTTCATTCTTTAATTTTCACTATCGTCAGAATGTACTTCAAAGAGAAAATTATTCAATCAATTATTCAATCAATTATTCTGATCAGAACAAAAGAATTCAATGTCCTTAAAAAGAACAATCCGTATATATCAGTAAGCAGCACCAATTTTGGTAAACAGAAACGACACAAGCATCAAACAGTATTCAATTCCTGTGGTTGAGTCAGATCAATTAAGTTTGCGTAGGGAGAAGAATTCTTCACTTTCTCAACATAATAATTTCGTTTTTCAGGTGACTCATAAAAACAGCTACTGCCAATACTTTGCCCCCCTGAACCCTTCAACCTGAAATAATATTTACCATCACAGGTAGTGACTAATTCATATCTAAGAAAATTCACAGCACTGACCCGCATTGTTTCAATTGCATGCTTGCAACCTGTCTTGAAAAAATATCTTTCACTGGTGAAAATGCTCTCCCCGTTACTGGAGATGAGCTTGAAATAATAATGACCTCCCGGACCCTTTTCAATTATAAATTTTCCCATGTTGAGGTGTTTTGATTTTCCTATGATACAATTTAAAAAAAAATAATGATTTTTCCATTACCGCTTCCTGATCCTACCATTTCGCCTGTTAAGGAGAATATGTTTCAGTTGATTGAATACAAATGATTTATACCAAGGTCCGTTCGGGATTAATTTTCCTATTTTTGTTATTTAACAGACCAATTTTAATTGTAGATTTAAAATCCAAGTGCATGCACCCGATGTGATGATGTGCAGTGCTTTTGGAATGATGTAATTGAGAGATGCGCATATCGCACAATTATTTGAGTTTTTAAAAAACTTGGCTTATATTAATGTAGATTACCAGGTAATCAAACCAGATAATCTTCTGTTTTAATTAAAGGACCAGGTTTTGGAACGAAATGTCAATGCAATGAATAAAAATGATTCCAACTTGTCCCGGAAAAAAGAATACCTGCGATTGTATGGGAAATATTCAAGTATGGTTTTCCAGATGATCGTTATTGTGATGATTGGTACATTTGGCGGACAGGAATTGGATAAACTATTAAAAATGGAGCATCCGATATTTACAATTATATTAATTCTTGTTTCCGCTTTTCTTTCATTATTTTATTTTTTCCACACGTTATTGAAAAAATGATAAAAAATCATGGAAGCCGAGGTAAAACAATTTTTAGTAAAATTTTCCATTTTTAGTCTGGCAGTTATTGGAATCGCATCAATTCTGTTCATTTCAATTTTAAAGCCCTACTATGTAAGAGCATTTCCTTTGCAATTGTTGGTTATTGCAGCTTTTACAATTTTTTCGCATTTACGTCTTCTCAAGACTGTTGCAAAAAATATTCAGGTATTCACAAATGCCTACATTCTTTCGATCACGATAAAATTGATGGTATATTTTATGTTCCTCCTGATTTGTTTGTTGATTGACAGCTCTAATGCTCTTTCATTTGTAATATCTTTTTTTATTCTATACATCGGTTATACCATTTTTGAAGTGGTTCAACTGTTGAATGTGAAAAAAAATTAAATAAAAAGGATGTAAATTTTACAATCTTAACTCAAGAATATTATTTTTGCCTATTAAATTTTTTCAGTGTGAAAGTAATAAAAGCATTATTTATATTCTTTTTATTAACCTTCCAAATCGGGATTTTAAAAGCGAATCAAGAAACCGGGAAACGCAAAGAGGAGACTCCCTTTGATGCCGGCAAAATGATTATGCATCACATTGGAGACTCCTATGAGTGGCATGTTACTGCTATAGGTGAAACCAGCATCACAATTCCGCTTCCGGTTATTTTGTACAGCAAAAACAGTGGATTTCAGGTGTTCATGTCAGGTAAACTGCACCATGGCAAGGAATCCTACAATGGTTTTAAAATTTCCCATGAAGGCAAATATGAAGGTAAGATCATTGAGACTCTTCCAAATGGAGAAGAAATAAGACCAATAGACCTATCGATTACCAAAAATGTCACTTCCGTATTTGTAAGTGTGATTCTTATTATCTGGATATTCTTGTCTATTGCAAAACGGTATACCGAGAATTATGCCAGATCGCCTAAAGGAACTCAAAGCTGGCTTGAACCCATCATTCTTTTCGTCAGGGATGATGTAGCCAAAGCTGCTATCGGAGAAGAAAAATACAAAAAATATCTTCCCTACTTACTGACCATTTTTTTCTTTATCCTGATCAATAATTTACTCGGGCTTGTGCCATTTTTCCCCGGAGGAGCAAACGTGACAGGAAACATTTCGGTGACCCTGGCCCTGGCCCTATTTACTTTCATAATTACTTTATTTAGTGGGTCAAGAGATTACTGGACTCATCTGGTGAATGCCCCGGGAGTACCATGGTGGTTAAAATTACCGATACCCCTGATGCCAATCGTTGAAATAATGGGAGTGTTTATCAAGCCTTTTGTTTTGATGATCCGGCTTTTTGCGAATATCTGTGCCGGCCATATTATAGTATTAGGATTTTATAGTCTGATCTTTATTTTTGGCGAGCGAAGCTTGATCAGCGGTTACGGGGTTTCAGTGATTTCCGTCGGTTTTACTATATTTATGGGCTTGCTTGAACTGCTGGTTGCATTTATACAGGCGTATGTTTTCACCTTATTATCAGCTATCTACTTTGGGATGGCGCTTGAGCAGCATCATAATCATGAGAAAGAAGAACTGGTGATTTAATTAGAATCACGAATTAAGGTTGGTGTAAATTCGTCCTTAATTCGTGTAATTAGTATATTTATAAATTTAATACTGACCGTATGTTAACATTAGGAATTATTTTACAAGCCGCTACAGGGGCTATGCAGGAAGTAGCGGCAGGAGCAGGTGCAAGTAATGCCATTGCTTTTATGGGTGCAGGGATTGGTGCCGGTTTAGCTGCTATCGGCGCCGGTTTAGGAATCGGGAGGATTGGTGGCGGAGCAGTTGAAGCTATTGCCCGTCAGCCTGAAGCCGCAGGGGACATCCGTTCGAACATGATTGTAGCTGCGGCCTTGATTGAGGGGGTTGCGTTCTTCGCTATAGTTATCTGTCTGCTTCTCCTGTTCGTTGTGCCGAAGTAGTTTGAATTATTTGACGAACAGTAGAAGAAATCTCACGAAAGTAATTTCTTAATTGAGTTATTGTTGATTTTAATCATTTATCATTTCTAGTCATGGGTTTAGTAATGCCGGATTTTGGTCTGCTTTTTTGGATGGTACTCTCTTTTGCACTCCTGTTGTTCATTCTCAGAAAATATGCCTGGAGACCCATACTAAAGGCGCTATCTGATCGTGAAAATTCAATAGATGAAGCCTTAAGGACAGCCCAACTTGCGAAAGAGGAAATGGCAAGGCTAAAATCTGATAATGAAAAAATTATGAGGGAGGCAATTCTTGAAAGGGAGCAGATTGTAAAAGAGGCGCGCGAAATGAAGGAATCAATTGTACGCGATGCCAAAACTCAGGCTTCCCTGGAAGCAGGAAAGGTAATGGAGAATGCGAAAGCTGCAATTGAACAGGAAAAAACTGCTGCCATTGGTGAAATCAAAGAAATTATAGCCAATTTTTCTATTGAAATAGCAGAGAAAATTTTGAAGGGACAACTGGAAGACGAAGCTCAGCAAAAAAAACTCATCAACACATATGTTGATCAAATCAAGCTAAATTAAGAAGTGTTCATTTGAAATCCTGAAATCGTTGACTGGAAAACATTGAAACGGAAACGATGAGTAAAAACAGATTTAATTTATAAGAAATGGATGAGAATAAAATCTCATTACGCTATGCAAAAGCATTGTTTGGATTAGCCAGGGAGAAGACTGCGCTCGATGAGGTTAAAATAGATATTGATCTGATTTTAAATTCTCTGAAAGCTGTTCCCGAGTTTAAAATCGTTCTGGGAAGTCCAATCGTCAGAACTTCAGAAAAAGCTGGTTTATTCAAGGAAACTTTTGCGAGTAATGTGACCTCAATTACTTATTCTTTTTTAAATCTGCTTCTCACAAATAAACGGGAGTCCTATCTGGAGGATATTGCAAGAAGTTTTCTTGAGTTATATCGCAGATTTAAAGGTTATAAATCTGCAGTATTATCCAGTGCACTTACTCTTGATTCCAAAACGGTTGAGCATTTCAGGGAGTTAATCAGACAAAAATTCAACACCGAAGTTGACCTGTCTTTGAATATAAACAGCGATCTGATCGGTGGCTTCATACTTAGGATTGAAGATCAGCAAATTGACGCCAGTGTTTCATCGAAATTAAAACAGTTGAAACAGGAGCTGATAAAAACCAAATAACTTATAATTGAAAATATAATGGCTGGAATTAAACCTGCAGAAGTTTCTGAAGTTTTAAAAAAACAATTGGAAGGATTTAAAATTGAATCAGAACTTGAGGAAGTAGGCACAGTATTACAAGTTGGAGACGGAATAGCGCGCATATATGGTTTATCCAATGTTCAGTCGAATGAAATGGTTGAATTTGACAGTGGAGTAGCCGGCATTATTCTTAATCTTGAGGAAGATAATGTAGGGTGTGTATTATTGGGTCCTACAGAAAAAGTAAAAGAAGGAGACACGGTAAAGAGAACCAGGAAAATGGCTTCCATACAAGTGGGAGAAGGCTTACTTGGCCGTGTGATCGATACAACCGGAAATCCTGTAGACGGGAAAGGACCTATTACAGGTCAGCTTTACGAAATGCCTTTTGAACGTAAAGCTCCCGGAGTAATTTACCGCCAGCCTGTTTCAGAGCCTTTACAAACTGGGATTAAGGCCATCGATGCAATGGTTCCTATCGGAAGAGGACAACGTGAGTTGATCATTGGTGACCGTCAGACCGGAAAAACTGCCATTGCACTGGATACCATTGTAAATCAAAAAGAATTTTTCCTCAAGGGTGAACCTGTATATTGTATATATGTTGCCATTGGACAGAAAGGTTCAACGGTCGCAAATATTGCCAAAACACTTCAGGAAAACGGAGCGATGGACTACACTGTTATCGTGATGTCTACAGCGTCTGATCCAGCAGCCTTGCAATTTTATGCTCCTTTTGCAGGCGTTGCCATCGGAGAATTCTTCAGGGATACCGGCCGTTCTGCACTGATTGTTTATGATGATTTATCCAAACAGGCTGTTTCCTACCGTGAAGTTTCCCTGTTACTCCGTCGTCCACCGGGACGGGAAGCATATCCTGGAGACGTATTCTATCTTCACTCCAGACTCCTGGAAAGAGCTGCCAAGATTAATGATTCCCAGGATGTGGCCAAAAGAATAAATGATGTTCCTGAATCCATAAAGCACCTTGTGAAAGGAGGCGGCTCCTTAACGGCTCTTCCTATCATTGAGACTCAGGACGGAGACGTATCAGCATATATACCAACCAATGTGATCTCGATCACTGATGGCCAGATATATCTTGAATCCAATCTTTTTAATTCAGGTATCCGTCCGGCAATTAATGTAGGATTATCTGTTTCACGTGTTGGAGGAAAAGCCCAGATTAAAGCGATGAAAAAAGTGGCCGGGAGCTTGCGTACCGATCAGGCTGAATTCCGGGAACTGGAGGCATTTTCAAAATTCGGATCAGATCTGGATGCCGCCACAAGGGCCGTACTTGAAAAAGGAGCACGGAATGTCGAAATCCTCAAACAAGGCCAGTTACAGCCGGTGAAAGTTGAAAACCAGGTAGCCATACTTTACTGTGGAACAAAAGGACTCCTGATGGATGTTCCAAAAGATAAAATTCGTGAATTTGAAAAAGAATATCTTGAAAGACTGGCTTTAAATCATAAAGATATTCTGGAAATCCTTAGCAAAGGTGAAATCAATGACCAGGTGACCAAGGTACTAGAAACGGTTGCAAAGGAAGTAAGTGTCAAATATAAATATTAGAATTTCCCATACCTGTAATGGCTAATTTAAAAGAAATAAGAATTCGCATCTCTTCAGTAAAGTCAACCCAGCAGGTGACGAGTGCAATGAAAATGGTATCAGCAGCCAAATTAAGAAAGGCGCAGGATGCTATTATACAAATGCGCCCTTATGCTTATGAGCTGCAAAAAATATTAGCCAGTTTGACTTCTAATCTGGAAGCAGGGATTGAAAATCAATATACAGCGAGACAGGATGTCAGAAAGATATTGCTGGTTGCCATATCTTCCAACCGAGGTCTTTGTGGCGGTTTTAATTCAAACATCATAAAAAAAGTGGCTGAACTTGTCAATCACACCTACGCTGATTACACAAGGCGAAATTCGATCGATGTAATAACTATCGGCCGCAAAGCCGCTGAAGGCCTAAGGGCAAGGAATATTAAAATCTCCGGCTCATACGATGGAATCTACGAAGGCTTGAATTTCAAAAAAGTCACGGAAATCGCTCAGATGGTTATGGATGCCTACGGAAAGGGAATCTATGACAAAGTAGAGATCGTATACAACCAATTTAAGAATGCAGCTGTACAGCAATTAACTGTTGAGCCATATTTACCTGTTACCATCAATCAGGAAGAAGAGGAAGATGGAGCCGATAATGAGAAAAAATTGAAAACAGATTACATTTACGAGCCTTCTGTTCAATCTATCGTTGAGACAGTAATTCCAAGATCACTGAAGATTCAGTTTTTCAAAGCCATTCTTGAATCTGTAGCCTCAGAACATGGCGCCCGGATGACCGCCATGCATATTGCTACAGACAATGCCTCAGAATTGCTCCGGCAGTTAAAATTAACTTATAACAAGGCTCGCCAGGCATCTATTACCAACGAAATTCTGGAAATCGTCAACGGAGCTAATGCTTTGTCAAGTTAACCCTTATCTGAAATCATGATGAAGAAAATTGAAGATCTGCATGATATTTTAGAAGCGAGGTTTAATGATTACAGGCAAAATAATCTTTTTACTCCTGCTGAGCTTTATGATCCGGTATTTTATACTTTAAAAAACGGTGGGAAAAGAATCAGACCAATCCTGCTCCTTATGGGATTAAACCTTTTTAACGACCGGATCGATGATGGGATATCCAGTGCCGTTGCCGTTGAAATTTTTCATAATTTCACGCTGCTTCACGATGACATCATGGATAACTCACTCCAAAGAAGAAACCGGGAAACGGTTCATGTAAAATGGGATGTAAATACGGCTATTTTGTCGGGTGATGCCATGATGATTATGGCTTATCATTTTTTAAGTCAGAGTCCTTCTCACCAGTTAAGCTCCCTGATGCATATTTTTAACAAAGCTGCTCTTGAAGTTTGCGAAGGCCAGCAATTTGACATGAATTATGAAAGTCAAATGATTGTAAAGGAAGAAGATTACCTTAAAATGATCCGTCTTAAGACTTCTGTTCTTTTGGCAGCATCCCTAAAATTGGGATCAGTTTTAGGGAACGCAGATACCAGCGATCAGGAAAATTTATATCAGTTTGGATTAAATCTTGGAATGGCATTTCAGTTGCAGGATGATTATCTTGATACATTTGGAGATCAATCCGTTTTCGGGAAACGCATCGGTAATGATATCCTATCCAATAAAAAAACTTTCTTATTGATCAAAGCCTTGGAATTATCAACCGGCGATGTCAGAGAAAAACTTGATTACTGGTTGAAAGCAAAAAATTATAATCAGAAGGAGAAAATTGAGCAAGTCACATCCATATTTAACCAGCTTGCTGTTGCTGAAATGACAAGGGATAAGATCAACTATTTTCATCTTTCTTCTCTGAATAGTTTAATGAAAGTAAGCGTAAGCAGTGAAAGAAAAAAAATTCTGGCAGATTTGGCAGAACAATTAATAATAAGAAATAATTAGTCAATTATAAAAAATACAGGAAATATGTCACAATCCATTGGCAAAGTAATCCAGGTTATTGGTCCTGTTGTCGACGTCAGTTTTGAACAATCGGGCAGCGAAATGCCTGAAATTTTTGATGCTTTAGAAATCACGAGAGAAAACGGACAAGTTTTGATTCTTGAATGCCAGCAGCATATTGGCGAACACACCATACGAACAGTGGCAATGGATTCGACTGATGGACTCTCCAGGGGAATGGATGTAGTTTCAACAGGAAAATCAATATCCATGCCTGTAGGAAATATTATCAAAGGCCGGTTGTTAAATGTTATCGGTGAAGCGATCGATGGTATTGGTGAAATTCCCAAAGATAAAGTATATGAGATTCACAATAATCCTCCTCTATTTGAAGATCTTTCCACAGAAAAGGAGATTCTTTATACCGGGATTAAAGTGATTGACCTTCTGGAGCCCTATTCCAAAGGAGGGAAAATTGGTTTATTTGGAGGCGCCGGTGTTGGGAAGACCGTTATTATCATGGAGCTTATCAATAATATTGCCAATAAATATGAAGGGCAATCTGTTTTCGCCGGTGTTGGAGAACGTACCCGCGAGGGGAATGATCTTTTAAGGGAAATGATTGAATCCGGAGTAATAAAATACGGTGATAAATTTAAGGAAAGCATGGATAAGGGTGGTTGGGATCTAAGCCTTATTGATAAGGAGGAACTTGCCAAATCCAAAGCAACCCTTGTCTTTGGACAAATGAATGAACCACCCGGAGCACGTTCAAGAGTGGCTCTCTCTGGTCTAACAGTAGCTGAATATTTCCGTGACGGAGAGAAAAAAGGCAAAGGCAATGATATTCTTTTTTTTGTAGATAACATTTTTCGTTTCACCCAGGCAGGATCTGAAGTTTCTGCTCTGCTTGGCCGTATGCCTTCAGCAGTAGGTTATCAACCTACCCTGGCCACCGAAATGGGATTAATGCAGGAAAGGATCACTTCCACTAAATATGGTTCTATTACATCTGTTCAGGCGGTTTATGTGCCTGCGGATGACCTTACGGACCCAGCTCCGGCAACCACTTTTGCCCATCTTGATGCGACAACGGTTTTGAATCGTAAAATTTCAGAATTGGGAATTTATCCGGCAGTAGATCCTCTTGATTCCACCTCAAGGATTTTATCCCCTGAAGTTGTTGGAAAAGAGCATTATGAAACTGCACAGAGGGTAAAAGAATTACTTCAGCATTATAAGGAACTTCAGGATATCATCGCGATTCTGGGTATGGATGAACTTTCAGAAACTGATAAACTGGTTGTCCATCGTGCACGACGTGTCCAGAGATTCCTTTCACAACCATTCCATGTTGCCGAAGCTTATACAGGGATAAAGGGTGTATGGGTTTCTATTGAAGACACGATCAAGGGATTCAATGCAATCATGAATGGTGAAGTAGATCAGTATCCTGAAACAGCTTTCAGCATGGTGGGAACTATCGAAGATGCAATTGAAAAAGGTGAGCGTCTCCTTGCAGAATCGAGATAATTTAATGTTTCAAGGTTTAGGTTTTCAATGTTCAAGATTTCAATGTTTCAATGTTTCAAGGCTATCAAGGAATTATTACATTGAAAAATGAAAGCTTGAACATTTGAAACTTTGAAAGAACTTTTGAAACTTTTGAAACTAAAACTTTTGAAACTTTGAAACTTTAAAATAATGAAATTGGAAATAATTACCCCGGAACTTAAGCTTTTCTCAGGAGAAATTGAACTTGTAAGACTTCCCGGAGTTCAGGGATCATTTGAAATATTGAAAAATCATGCCCCGCTAATTTCCACTCTTACCGAAGGGAAAATAAAGGTTAAAGATTTATCCGGAGTGGTTTCCTGGTTTGACATCAGTGGCGGTGTGGTTGAAGTGAATAATAATACTGTCAGGGTTCTGGTAGAATAGTCTCTTTTAAGTTTTCATCCATAATCTTTTCTTTTTTTTTCATTCAGATTTCTTTAAAAGCATAAAAAAAGAAGGCCATAAATCAGCCTTCCTTTAAATTCTGACTCTTGAGATCATATCTGTAATTCAATAACCTCCCCCGTTTCCACCTGTTCCCCCGGTACTCCCGGTTGAACCTTGTTTAACCAATTGCCCTCTTATTTCACCGTCTGGAAAACTTTCACTATGAATGTTTACATAGTACAAACCTGCCATAAGGTCATTTATCTGGCTTTGAGTTAAAGCCAGCGAAGTAAAATGGATCGGAGAAGTAAAGGGTGCATTTCCCAATGAGAAAATAACACTTCCGGGAACTCCAACAGCTCCTTTATGAATATGAGCTGCCGTAGGAGTAATTCCAGTGAAAGTCACAGTTCCTGATAAAATATTTGTAGCAGGATTAAAAGTTAAACTGGCAGTACCCGTAGCCATTGATACATTCGCAGGCATTTCATCACTCCCTTTAAGAGTGGCTGTGAAATTTGTAGTAGTTGGAGTTATAATGTTGTTATTGCTCTTACTACAGGACAAGGCGACAGCAGCCATAATCACTGACAGAGAAAACAAAATTTTCATGTTCATAATAATAAATTTAAAAATACAAGCAAAAAACAGATTTAAAAATGCACACGATTGTTACAATAGTATGTTACTCTGTTTCTGTTATATCAATTAAAAACTAATTTAAAAAACAGTTACTTCTACGGTAAGGGAAGAGAATCTGTTACTATATTCACAGATTATTTTTTGATAGCAATTTAAAATTATTCCCGGATGAGGGAATGAACCTATTGGATGATTAATGATTCGTGGATTTTGAGAGGTATTGATGTGCTGTTATTAAATCAGCTCCATCCTGAAAATATTCTTGGTCTTTGAAGTTATTTTATATCTGTCATCAAGTCTTCGACCGATTACCCAGACAATTTCAGCTCCATTTGTTAAAATCCAGGTACTTTCTTTCTCCGGAAGACTCATCTTGAGATCAATGAAAAAATCACTTAGTTTTTTTTCGCCTTTCATACCAAAAGGTCTGAAAGAGTCTCCCTTTTCCCAATGTCTGATCACGAGAGGGAACTGAATTTTACTAAGATCTATACAACCTATCTTTGATGATTCCGGTATTTCGAATTTATATTTTTTCTCCAGAATGGATATTTTCATTTTCACCGGATAATTTAATTCACGGCATGTTTCATCGAGATAGTGAATTGACTGATCCTCTTCTCCCTGATCCCGAATAATCAGAAATTCCCGGTCTCTAACTAAACGATGGGTGGGTGAATAAAACTTTTTACCGGATCCATTATCAAGAGAGAGCACTATTTCATTTACTACTTCACTATTAAAATGGAAACTTTTCAGAAATAGAAAAAGATAAGAATTAAGCGGATCAAGTAACTTCAATTCAGCTATAGATAAGTAATAATCTTTACCTCTTCGTTCTGAAATCCGGTCCCAGGCCTGTTCAATTTCCCTGGATTCTATCTTCTTCGAATCCTGTAAGTTTACGATTGTCCGGATTAATCCATCGCGGAACGCCGGATTTAACTCTTCCATCAGGGGTATTACCTGATGCCTGATTTTGTTGCGATGAAAATCCAGATTACAATTGGATAAGTCCTCGCGATATTCAAGCTGATTCTCTTTACAATATTGTTCTATTTCCTTCCTGGATGCAAAAAGCAAAGGCCTGACTAATTTATTATTTACAGGACTCATTCCAATAAGCCCACTAAGCCCTGTACCTCTTGAGAGATTAAGAAAAAATGTCTCCAACTGATCATCCCTGTGATGCGCAACACTGATCCATTTAAAATTATTTTCTATCCTGATCTTTTCAAACCATTGATAGCGCAATTCCCTTGCCGCCATTTCGATGGATATCCCTTTTTGCCGGGAATATTCAACTGTATTAAAAGAAATTTTGAAATATGGCCTTTTGTATTTCAAAGCCAGCTTCTCCACCAATGCTTCATCAGCATCGGAATCACCTGAACGAAGATTAAAATTACAGTGAGCAATTCCAATGGTGTATCCTGCCTTATCAAGTAAATCCAGCATTACCACAGAATCAATTCCCCCGCTTATTCCAGCCAATATGGTATCTCCCGGAGTAAACAGTTTATTTTCTTCGATGTATGTTAGAAAGCGTTCCAGCATTAGAATGGAAATATTTATAAAGATAGGAAAAAAACAACAAATGTTGATTTTATTATTTATAGTACCTTGATTTACTTACTACTACTACTACTCATTGTTTCATCTTCACCTCAATTTTTCATGGAAACAAGTTGTGCAATTTCCACAATAACCTGACAGGCTTTCTCCAAAGAATCGGTTGGAATATATTCAAATTTCCCGTGAAAGTTGTGACCACCTGCAAATATATTCGGACAAGGTAATCCCATGTAAGATAATCTGGCACCATCAGTTCCACCACGAATAGGTACAATTTTGGGCGTAATTCCAGTTTTTGTGATTGCTTCTTTGGCGATATCAACCACAAATAGTGATTTATTTATAATTTCCTGCATGTTGTAGTACTGATCTTTTATTTCAATTTCTACAGTACCCGTACCGAATTCCGCATTGATCTTTTTCTCTGCCTTATGCATCGTATCCTTACGGTCGCTGAATTCTGCCGGATGGAAATCGCGGATAATAAATTCCATTTCTGTACGTTCCACATTCCCTTTAATGTCTGTCAAATGATAAAATCCCTGATATTTCTCTGTTTTTTCCGGAGTTTCGTCCACTGGAAGCATAGAAATAAAACGATAGGCCATCTTAATGGAATTTTTCATTTTATTTTTAGCGTATCCCGGATGAACACTGGAGCCATGAATGATAACTTTTGCCACGGCAGCATTGAAATTTTCATATTCCAGTGATCCTATCTCGCCCCCATCCATGGTATAAGCAAAATCGGCGCCGAACTTCCTGACATCAAAATGATCAGCCCCCTGCCCTATTTCTTCATCCGGAGTAAAGGCAATCCTGATTTTCCCATGTTTGATTTCCGGATGAGAAATAAGGTACTCCATTGCAGTGACAATTTCAGCAACACCGGCTTTATCATCAGCTCCAAGCAATGTTTTGCCATTTGTAACAATGATATTCTGTCCCTTATATTTTTCGATTTCAGGAAATACAGCAGCTGAAAGTATGATATCGTCTTTTTCGTCAAGAACAATATCTCCTCCTTTATAGGCCACTACCTTTGGACAAACGCCATAACCAGTAAAATCAGGGCTTGTATCCATGTGGGCGATAAAACCCACCACCGGCGTGGCTTCATTTAAATTGGAAGGAAGGGTAGCCATTATATAGCCGTTTGAATCAAGGTCAATATCGGTAAGTCCAATCTTTTTCAATTCCTCTACCAGTTCCCTGGCGAAAACCATCTGTCCCACAGTGCTTGGAGTAGTGCCTGATTTTGGATCGGATTGCGTATCAAACTTAACACACCACATAAAACGATCCACCACTTTACTTTTCATATAATTAATATTACTGTTGACCGAAAATAACAATTTTATCTTTAAAAGAACGAATCTGTGGGTTATAAGTTCCGGGAAAGACAAACATCACCTGATATTTCCTATCTTTTCCTTGGATCTGCCCAAATATTCTGCAATTAAATGGAATTAAATTGCCTTTAAATACAGCTTAAAAAAAGTATTTTCACTTGTAAATAACCAGGCTTTTTTATAATTGTTTCTTAAACAGAAATATAGGTACTGTTAACAACAGAGAAAAAAACTTTTCAGATAATGAATATTGGCATTAATTTTGTTAATAAAATAATAGATTTCGATTACGTTTAAAGTTTAGAAACAAAAGATTAGTTTTAGTTCCCCTGCAACCCATTTTGCAGGGGATTTTTTTTATCATTACCGCTAAGCCTCTGAAATTAATATGGTTCTATTCACAAAATCATTGAAAATAAAACCAATGCTGTTATTATAACGGAGTCTGTATTGCTTAAAAATTCCAGGAGTTCCTGATCCGTCTTTTTAGTCACTGATTCATTAAGATCTTTCAACACCAGTTTTTGGTTTATTATTTTATGCAGCCAAAAATGAGACCTGACAGGTTTTGGAAACCTGTCAGGTCTGCCACTTTTATAAAAATTTTCATTTATTCAATAGGAATGCGCATTGCATTTTCGGAAAGCCACCTATCAAAGGATTTCAGCTCCGGATTCAGTTCCCTTGAAAACTTCACATCGCGAATCTCGTTGCAAACCTGATCAAAATCACGGTAAAACTGGAACATGTTTCCAAGGTCATCGGCGCCCGGAAATCCCAAAGCCCGGTATTGATCAGGCGTAACCTCGTTGTAATAGACCTCTTTCCCAAGAGCATCAGACATCGCTTTGGCCATCTCCTCACAAGTGAGCTGATCCCCCGCAATACCTATTCTTTTACCAATCAGCTCCTTGCCCTTTTTGAAGATCCCGTAAGCACATTTTCCAATGTCATCTGACGCGATTCCAGCCATTTTTTTATTCCCCATCGGGAAGGTAATAGCAAGCCTGCCGTTTGCATCCTTCTTTGGACCCATTCCGAAAAAGATCATGTTATCCCAATAAAAAGATGCCAGCATAAAAGTTACCGGTAATCCCAGATCGGTGAAATAATGATCCGATTCTCCTTTGCCTTCAAAGTGGGGTACTTTATATTTTTCGTGGAGAGTTGGCATGCTGTTGTCACTAAGCGGAACCCATTTTTTAACATCTTCAAGCGTTGACCAGATCACATGCTGTAAACCAGCCTCTTTGGCGGCCTCTGCCATGTGCTTTGCTTCTTCTTTTTCTTTCTCGGCCGAAAAATGATTCCAGAAAAATGTAACAAAATAGGCTCCGTAAGCACCCTCAAGAGCCTTTCTGAGGCTTTGAGGATCATCAATATCAGCCAAAATAACCTCAGCTCCCATTTTGGCAAGTTCTTTAGCCTTGTCTGAACCTGCATCCCGGGTTACAGCCCGAACGGCAAATTCTTTATCGGGATCACTGAGAATAGCTCGTACAACTCCCCCACCCTGAGCGCCCGTGGCCCCAAATACGACGATCATCTTTTTTCCTGTCATATCAATAATTTTTAAATCCGGGTATAATAACTGAATTGATGATTGATGCGTTATTTTCAAATTGGCCGGTGATTCCGGCTGAATCTGACCCTGAATTACAATTTACAAATATTTGGGGAATATGTTCGATAGAAAATAAATTATTTGAGAGTTTACTTTCTATCTGCATGAGACTTTTTTACTACTTTTCTAAACCATACCTTCTTTGGGGTTTGTGTATGGTTCCTGTATCAAATCATACACAAACCATACACAAAATATACTGTAACATTATTTAAAACAATTAAAAGGGATAGCTAACGCATAATTAAGGTGTGGTTAACTGGCTGAAGGAAATTTCATTGGATTTTAAGAATTGAGGGTGTCCAAAAGAATTTTTTAACCACAAAGTACGGTAAACAGACGCACACAAAGATAAGCATCTATAATCCAATTCCTTGTAATCTTTACAAAGAAACCTTCCGGTTAAATTATCCTGACTTTTTGGACAGCCTCCTGTTCAGCTAATAAGCCAGCGCAAAGATCACCCGTTTTTTCGATGGTTTCCCTGTAACCATGCATTTACCCTCTTCTTCGGGGCCGTCAAATGGGATGCATCGGATGGTGGCCTTTGTTTCGTCTTTGATCTTCTCTTCTGTTTCGGTGGTTCCGTCCCAGTGAGCAAGGAAAAATCCACCCTTGGTGTTAAGCAGTTGTTTGAATTCCTCGTAAGAATCAACTTTAGTGGTTTTTTCTTCTCTGAATTTCAAGGCTTTCGTATAGATATTTCTCTGAATATCGCCGAGGAGTTTCTCAACCGTCAATTCAATATTGTCAATTTGCTCGACATTTTTCTCAAGGGTGTCGCGGCGGGCGACTTCAATCGTTCCGTTTTCCAGATCGCGCGGGCCAATAGCCAGGCGAACAGGCACTCCCTTTAACTCATATTCGGCGAACTTCCATCCGGGGCGCTGCGAATCACGATCATCGTATTTAACGCTGATGCCTCTTGATTTAAGTTTGGCAATGATTTCTTTAACCTTTTCAGAAATTTGTCCCAACTGCTCCAGGTTCTTGTAAATAGGAACAATCACAACCTGGTAAGGTGCAAGTTTTGGAGGAAGAACGAGGCCGTTGTTATCAGAATGGGCCATGATCAGGGCGCCGATCAGACGGGTGGATACTCCCCATGAGGTTGCCCACACGTAATCCATTTTCCCATCGCGGGTAGCGAACTGGACATCAAAAGCTTTGGCAAAATTCTGTCCAAGGAAGTGTGAAGTACCTGATTGAAGCGCTTTTCCATCCTGCATCAAGGCTTCGATGGTAAAGGTCTCAATTGCGCCTGCAAAACGTTCGTTTGGTGATTTTGCTCCTTTAATAACAGGCATGGCCATGTAATCTTCTGCAAAACTTGCGTAAGTGTCAATCATCCGCTGAGTTTCCACCAAGGCCTCTTCACTTGTTTCATGAGCGGTGTGGCCTTCCTGCCATAAAAACTCGGCTGTCCGTAAAAACATCCTGGTTCTCATCTCCCACCGGACAACATTGGCCCATTGATTGATTAATAAGGGAAGGTCGCGATAGGACTGAATCCAGTTTTTATAGGTATTCCAAATAATAGTTTCTGACGTGGGGCGGATAATCAATTCTTCCTCGAGTTTTGCCTCAGGATCAACGATCACTCCTTTCCCATTTGGATCATTTTTAAGCCGGTAATGCGTTACAACTGCACATTCCTTGGCAAAACCTTCCACGTGGGAGGCTTCTTTCGAAAAAAAAGATTTGGGGATAAACAATGGGAAATAGGCATTCACATGGTCTGTTTCCTTGAACATAGCATCAAGCTGAGCCTGCATCTTTTCCCAGATCGCGTAACCGTAAGGTTTGATCACCATACAGCCGCGAACAGCTGAATTTTCAGCCAAATCAGCTTTACTTACTAAATCGTTGTACCATTGAGAATAATTTTCTTCCTTTGTAGTCAGAACCTTTGCCATTAGTAATTATTTGGTATAATATTTGCTTTATAATATTGAATTTCAATGGTACAAAAATAAAGAAAAACTTCAGGAAATTAAATAATAGGAGAACGAATCATGAAAACCCATCTCAAGCTATTTTCGGGAATCGCATTTTTACTGAGTGCGTGTACCACCGGATCGATGGTATCATCAGGAGGCTATGCCGATGATGTATACTTTTCTCCCGGTGATAATCCCCCTCCCATTGTCGCCAATTCATCTCCGCACAGAAAAAGTATTAATGATCCTTCTATAACGGCAGAAAACAGGCAGGAAAAGGCAGCCCGTATTGTTGACGAATATTTTGATAAGAATCAGGATAATAAGAATAATACCAACACTTATTCCTATAACGATGGGAATTCCAATACACCTGATTCCCTTTATGAAGGGAATAACGAAGAGGCGGATTCTGAATTTGAAGACGATGACTCCGGGGAGTTGAGCTATTCCACAAGAATCAGGACCTTTTATAATCCATACATGTACGATCCCTTCTGGGATTCTTATGCCGGATGGAATATGGGCTGGGACTTTGGATTCGGAGGAATGTATGGCGGATGGTACAGCCCATGGTCTTACAGAGGCTATTATGATCCTTATTACAGCTATGGATGGGGATATCCCTATTATGGCGGATATGGAATGTATGGAAGCTATTACGGAGGCTATTGGGACGGATATTACGGAGGCGGATACTACGGTGGAGGCCACTGGGACGGAAATCATGGCAGAGACTGTTATTTCGGAAGGCAGAATCTTGCAGGGAATTACGGACGAAGATCCAATGCAGTAAGTTATGGAGCCAATGCTTCAGTCCGCTCTGCAACAATCGGGGGCAATACCTACAACAACTCCTCCTTCTCAGGAAGACGCGGAGCTACTGCTTCATCCCCCAATTCTTCTTCACGCCAGGCTGGCACCCGCTATTCTGTTGATCCCAACTTATCAACAAGAAGTGCAAGAATATCACAGCAGGGAAGCCAAAGAAACACCGAAACGCTGATGAATCTTCGCAGAAGCGGAACACGTCAGGGATATGCTCCATCAACGCGTTCATCCTCAATCAATCAGGATAATAACTCACGGAGCTATACTCCTACTTATTCAAGGCCAAGGACCAACACCCAGGCCACTTATAACAGCGGAACAAGAGATTACAGCAGGCAGCAATACCGTTCTTCAGAATCCAGCCGTTATGCAAAACCAGGCACCTACAGCGCTGCCCCAAGCCGTTCCTCAAGTTATAGCTCGGGTGAATCAGGCACTACTTACCAGAGGAGATCTGCTACTATTTCAGAAGGCAGCAGCTCCAGCGGACGTAGTTATAGTTCTCCGTCATACTCAGCTCCATCCAGAAGTTCTTCGGAAAGCTATTCTGCACCAAGAAGCAGCAGTTCAGGCTCCTACTCCGGAGGCGGATCTTATTCCGGTGGAGGCGGTGGCGGTGGAAGTTCCAGTGGCGGTGGCGGTGGTGACGGAGGTGGCCGCAGACGCTAAACAGAATGAAAAATTAAGAATGAAAAATTAAGAATTAACAATATCTTTCATTCCTTTTCTTCGTAAACAATAGCAACTTTATTAATGTTAGTTTTATAGTTAAAGTGATATAAAATGAAAAGATTAATATTTACCTTATTCGCAATAGCCGGTATATTTTCTGTAGCCTCTGCACAGTATGTAGACCAGGCTTTGATATTTTCTCAGCAAAATTTCGGATCTACTGCAAGATCCAAAGCAATGGGTAGTGCCTTCGGTGCGCTGGGAGGCGATTTCTCATCCCTGAGTATTAACCCTGCCGGAATCGCTATTTACCAGCGTCCTGAAGTTTCGGTGACAGCCAACCTGCTGGGGGTAAATAATACCCAAACGACCTACCAGGGACAGACGGCCGACGATCGCAGCACTACATTCAATTTCAGGAATTTTGGGTATGTATTTGCCCAGCCAGCTTCATCGGCGTCTTCCGGATTGGTATCCCTGAGTTTTGGATTAGGATTTAATCGCCTGAACAGCTTTAATCAGAATATCGCGACACAAGCTCTTGGTTCATCCTATTCCCGAACAGATGCTTTTGCTCAGAACTCGAATGGAATTTCGAGCAGTGCATTTTTTGAGGAAAACGATCCTTACCACAATGTTCCATGGGAGAGTAAACTGGCCTGGGAAAATTACCTGATCAGTGTTACGAACCCGGACGCAAACGGAGTTGGAAATCAGTACCAATCAATTCTTTTCCCAAATGAGTTGGTCGATCAGTATGAAAATATCAGCAGGGAAGGATATGTCAATGAATATTTGGCCTCTTTCGGAGCTAACTTCAATCACAGGGTTTACATCGGGGCAACCCTTGGAATGCAAGACCTCTATTATAATGAGACAAGAACATACAGCGAGGATGCTCCTTTTGGTTATTTTGATTATCTTAATTATAATTCTTCCAGAGGGTATGGATATAATCTGAAACTTGGTTTGATTATCCGACCAACTGATGCATTAAGGCTTGGTGCCGCTATTCACACTCCTACCTTCTATACGATTAAAGAATCGTTTTATGCTAACATGTCATCCAACTTACACGACGTAAGTTCTGATGCTAACGGCACACATAACCTCACCTCTCCAACCTGGGATTACAAATACAGGATGGAAACTCCTTTCAGAGCCATTGGTAGTATTGCCTATCAATTTGGTAAAAAAGGAATAATTTCAATGGATTACGAATATGTTGATTATTCAACAGCCAAATTAAGGAAAGGCGATGATGGTTATAACTTTGCTTCTGAAAACCAGGATATCAATGATATCTACAAACCGGTGAACAACATTCATATTGGAGGTGAATACCGGGCTACAGATGCTCTCAGCCTTCGCGCAGGTTATGAATCATTCGGTAATCCTTACAAGTCGACCCTTGACGGAGTCGTTCAGCCAAATACAAATTTCAAGTTTAATACCATCAATGCAGGTTTGGGATATCGCTTCGAAAATGTTTCAATCGATCTTTCCTACAGCCTGGCCGACAGGACTAATTACATGTACATGTACCAGATTCCGGGAATGGAAGTAAGCCCTGTAAAGTATCACACTTTAAATCATGAAGTAATTTTCACTGTTGCTATTAAACTTTAAGTTCTCAAATACTTGAAGGTTAAAAAAAAGAGAGAGGCTGAATGCCTCTCTCTTTTTTATGGTGTTTTACTTCAGCTTATAAAATCATCCCCGCTCCAACTACATTGTTTGTAGTTTCATCAATAAGTATTAAACTGCCTGTTTCCCGGTTACGTTTATAGGAATCAAAAAATACAGGCTTGGTTGTTTTGATGGTGATTTCCGCAATTTCATTTAATCCGACGTTTTTATCCTCATAGATAGGTTCGGAAGTATTTATATTGACTTTATAATTCACGTCTGTTATGAGGCAGCGCATCTCATTGGAGGTATGCTTCAAAGCATATTTTCCCCTGATCATAAGAGGCTTTTCATTCAGCCAGCAAACCATCAAGGTCAGTTCCTGGCTTTGCTGTGGTTGGTTATCTGCATCCGCGATCATCGAACCGCGGCTCACGTCGATATCATCAGTAAGTCTGATGGTGACCGATTGCGGAGGAAAGGCCTTATCCAACTTTTTATCGGCAAAGTCTATTCCTTGAATTTTGGTCCGCTGACCGCCCGGAAGAACAACTACATCCTGGCCTTGTTTAAATATACCGCTGGCAACCCTTCCGGCATAGCCCCTGTAATCATGATATTCATCGGAAATAGGCCGGATAACATACTGAACAGGGAAACGGGCATCCTCGAAATTCCAGTCGTTTCCAACGGGTATATTTTCAAGCAACCCAATAAAGGTGAATCCATTATACCATGGCATATTCTGCGAGGGATCCACCACATTATCACCAAGCTTTGCACTGATAGGAAGAAAATGGATATCCTTAACGCTGAGCTTATCAACCATCCGGAGGAAATCATCCTTTATGTGATCAAATACTTTCTCATCAAAACCGACAAGGTCCATTTTATTCACACAGATGATCAGGTGGGGAATGTTCAATAAAGAAGCAATGTAAGCATGGCGGCGCGTTTGTTCAATAACCCCGTTACGGGCATCTATAAGGATTACGGCTGCATTGGCAGTCGACGCACCGGTCACCATATTTCTTGTATATTGAATATGCCCCGGGGTATCGGCAATGATGAACTTTCGTTTTGGAGTGGCAAAATAGCGGTAAGCCACATCAATAGTAATTCCTTGTTCCCTTTCAGCACGAAGGCCATCAGTCAGAAGAGCGAGATTGACCTCCTCGCCTCCCCGGCTCAGACTTGCCTCTTCGATGGCTTCCATCTGATCTTCAAAAATGGCCTTGCTGTCATACAAGAGTCTTCCAATCAAGGTACTTTTCCCGTCGTCTACACTTCCGGCGGTAGTAAACCGCAAAAGCTCCATATCAAGGTATCCGTTATCTTTTGCTGTTATTGCTGTCATTTGGTGTTTTTGGATGTATTTGCATACATGAATTAAAAGTATCCCTCCTTTTTTCTGTCTTCCATAGCTGCCTCAGAGCGTTTATCGTCTGCACGGCCTCCTCTTTCGGTAATCCGGCTGGCGGCCACCTCAAGGATAATATCTTCCAGTGTGTCAGCCTCTGATAAAGTAACTCCGGTACAGGTAATATCACCGATCGTGCGGCAACGTACGTTTCGCACCTCTATCTTTTCATTAGGCTTAAGCCTCATGAAAGGTGCGCTTGCCAACCATACGCCATCACGGTTAAAGACTTGCCGTCTGTGGGTGAAATATAAACTTGGCATTTCAATATTTTCCATTAAAATGTATTGCCAGACGTCCATCTCAGTCCAGTTGCTTATAGGGAAAACACGAAAATGTTCTCCCATATGTTTTGCTCCGTTAAAAAGATTCCAGAGCTCTGGCCTTTGATTCTTCGGGTCCCATTGTCCGAATTCATCACGGTGAGAAAAGAAGCGTTCTTTGGCGCGGGCTTTTTCTTCATCCCGTCGCCCGCCTCCCATTGCACAATCAAATTTCAGTTCCTCTATTGCATCAAGCAATGTAACAGTCTGTAAAACGTTACGGCTGGCATTTACACCTTTTTCTTCAACAGCACGGCCTTTGTCGATTGAATCCTGTACATACTTTACGATCATTTTTGTTCCTGTTTTTGATGCAAGCTCGTCACGATATTGTATAGTCTCTTCAAAATTATGGCCTGTATCGATATGCATCAATGGGAACGGCACCTTTAAAGGGTGAAATGCTTTTCGGGCCAGATGAAACATTACGATGGAATCTTTTCCTCCCGAAAAAAGCATAACCGGTCTTTCAAATTGTGAGGCTACTTCACGTATGACAAAAATTGATTCTGATTCAAGTTCCCGAAGATGATTTATTCTGTAACTCTCCATATAAGGATTTATATTTATTTAGATTTCAAACGATTACAATAATTCTTTACTGAATTTTTGTAACCATTCGCAAAAATATACATTTTAGCCAACTAATGTATTCATTGCCGTCAACAATTCAGTATTTTCCTGATTGTTCATCCTGCTAAACTTTACTACTTCCCCGAGAACTTCAATAGAAGGGATTTTAAGTACTTGATCAGTACCTTTAAATTTTACCGCTCTATACTGATGGGGCGTTTCATAATACTCTTATCGGGAATTTTCAGATAATAGAATCAATTTTCAATTGTTGTTCCCTTTATAAAATTATTTTTGCACCATCATTTACTAAAAGAATTTGATCCATGTCAAAAGAAACTGTTGACTTGCTGCAAAAGAAATACAGGGATGCAACTGCAGAACAACTGTTAGGCGGATTCCTTAATGAATTCAAAGGGGAAATAGCCCTTTCAAGCAGTCTGGGACTTGAAGACCAGGTATTGACTCATATGGTTTGTTCTATTGATAAAAATGTTCAAGTCTTTACCCTTGATACTGGCCGGTTATTTCCTGAAACTTATGATCTGATACATCGGACAAATTATAAATACGGCATTAAAATGAAGGTCTATTTCCCAGATTCAGCAGAGGTAGAGTCCATGGTGAATCAAAAAGGGATTAACCTGTTTTACGAAAGCATAGAAAATCGTAAAGAATGCTGTGCTGTAAGAAAATTAGCCCCCCTGAAACGTGCCTTTGAAGGATTGAAAGTATGGATTTGCGGTCTACGCAGAGAACAGTCTGTCACAAGAAAGGATTTAGCTTCTATTGAATGGGATTCTGCAAATGGCTTGATAAAAATTAATCCATTGATGGATTGGACTGAATCACAGGTTTGGGATTATATAAAACTAAATAAAATTCCCTATAATCCTTTGCATGACAAAGGTTTTCCAAGCATTGGGTGCCTGCCCTGCACCAGAAGTGTTATGGCGGGAGAAGATATCAGAGCTGGCCGTTGGTGGTGGGAAGATCCTTCAACAAAAGAGTGCGGGCTGCATAAAAAGCAGCAATGAAATAAGGGAGAAAGTAATGCTAATATTTACTTTCTCCCTTATTTCATTGCTACTTCACTAATCAAGAATAATTTACTGCTTACTGTTCACTTCCCAATCTTATCCGAAATTCAGAAGCTTGAAAATCCAGTAAACTGCAGCGGCAATAGCCATGGAAACAGGAATGGTAAGAATCCATGCATAGAGGAGATTTACGGTTACTCCCCATCTTACAGCCGAGACTCTTTTGGTTAATCCAACTCCCATGATAGCGCCTGTAATGGTGTGGGTGGTGCTGACCGGAATTCCAAAAGCTTCGGTACCAAATAACATTATTGCACCTGCACCTTCAGCCGCGACTCCTTCAAAAGGAGTCAGCTTGGTAATTTTTCCACCCATGGTTTTGATGATCCTCCATCCTCCCATAAGGGTTCCCAATGCGATTGCAGTATAGCAGCCAGCAACAATCCAAAGCGGTATGGTATGAATTTTCCCGGCTTCATTGAATGTAATATGGGCCCATTGAGGAATAGCAGAAGGATCAACATTCTTAAAATAAACCAGCAGTGTCGCGCTTATTATCCCCATTACCTTCTGAGCATCATTTCCTCCGTGTCCAAGGCTGAATAAAGCAGACGAAATCAATTGGCCTGTATGGAACCATCGTGTGAGCCTGAATGGATTGAAATTTTTAAATATCCAAAGTAGAAGTATGGATAACAAATATGAAAAGATCATTCCAAGGATAGGAGCCAAAAAGATAAATGCAGCAATCTTAATGATGACCTGGGCATGAACAACATTCCAACCTGCATAAGCTATTGCTGCACCGGCAAATCCACCTACCAGAGTATGAGAGGAACTCGATGGAATGCCCAAATACCATGTTAAGAGATTCCAGATAGTGGCAGCAACCAATCCGGCTAATATGACATGAAGATTGATGACTTGTGTATCAACAACCTTTGCTATAGTATCCGCGATACGTAATTCAAAGATACTGTAGGCAAGGAGATTAAAAAATGCGGCCCAGATTACTGCCTGAACAGGCGTGAGCACTTTTGTTGAAACAACCGTAGCAATTGAGTTGGCCGCATCATGAAATCCATTAATGAAATCAAAGAGAAAGGCCAAAACAATTATAATAATCAGTAATTGAAATTCCATAAATCAGAATTGTTTGATATAGATTCCCGGAGAAATGAACAACATGGCGGATTAAGAAACTTTCACAATAATGGATGAAAATACGTTTGCCACGTCATCACACTTATCGATCGCTTTCTCAAGAGAGGCCAGAATATCTCTTTTTTTGATAAGGTTTATTGCATTGGTTTCTATTTCAAAAAGGTTGGAAAGAAATTGTTGATAAAGATAATCAACTTCACTTTCGTAAGAATCAATTTTAGCGCAGGAATCTTTGTATTTGATAAAATCAGAAACTGATTTCACACCTCTGAGAACAAACTGGATTTCCTTATTGGCAGAATGAATACAATCAGCGATTACCACAAATTCATCAGGAAAAGAAGGCAGTTTGTAAAAATGAATTCTTGTAGAGGTAGTATGGATATAATCAATCACATCATCCATGGTGGAAATCAGCTGATGAATGTCTTCCCGGTCAAATGGAGTGATAAAGGTGCCGTTTAATTCATCGAGAAGTTTTCGGGTAATATCATCCCCTTTATGCTCCACATCTTTTATCAGGTGAATATACTCCTCTCGTTTCTCGATATCATTTTCTCTAATGAGTTTGATAAGCAGATCAGAGGCTAATACAAGGTTATCCGCAGCCTGATTAAATAAAGGAAAGAACTTATGATCTTTGGGGAGAAGAAAACCGAAGATTTTGTCCAAATTCATAGTTGATGTGTTTTAGTGATCTTAAATGTTTCTGAATACAAAATTAACTTTTTTTACGGATAGGAAAAGTTTCATATAAAGTGATTTCTGTCTGGCATACCATTAAAAGCCTTAATATTAATTGAGGATTAAATTTTGGTTAAATATATCTGTTAAAAGATAAAATAGCTCTTTCTATATATCTTTATGCAACAAGAACTAAACGGCTTTTATCTGCATGTAAATGGGATTATATTTCTAATTTCAAAACTTGAAAAGATTCTCTTTTTATTTAAAAGTTAAATTTAAACATTGGGATTCGGCCCACTGTCTTTACCTTTTTTTTCCTGATTCTCCTGATTAAATCCCATGTTCATGGCCGTCATTCCGGGCAATCCTCCCAATTGCATGGATTCTAATGCAGAACTTGGCACAATGACAATGGTTGAATTCGCTTTCAATCCTTCATATAACATATTCATGGCCCGAAGATGCATCGCTGTAGGATTATTCCTGTAAACTTCTGCGGCCTCACCAAATTTGCCGGCGACCTGCCTTTCCGAATCACCCAGGATAACTCTTGCCTGACGTTCACGCTCTGCCTGAGCCTGCATGGACATTGCGTTTTCCAGTCCGGAAGGTATTAATACATCCTTAACCTCAACGGAAATAACCTTTATTCCCCAAGGTTCCGTACGATCATCAATAATCTTTTGCAACAGATCACTGATTTTGTCTCGTCCCTCCAGCATGTCTGAAAGCATGGTTTTTCCTATCACATCGCGTAAGGCTGTCTGAGAAGCCCAGCCGATAGCGCTGGAAAAATCCGCCACATCAAGTGCTGCTTTCTTGGGATCAACTACTTTCCAGAAAAGGACTGCATCCACATCGACCGGTACAGTATCCTTTGTCAGTGTTTTCTCGGCTTTAAAAGCAGTAGTTATCACCCGGATGTCAATCCAGTATGAGATCACATCAATTACCGGAATGATAAAAAACAAACCCGGGCCACGCAATCCCCGGAAACGGCCCAATCGCAATACCACGGCCCTGTTCCACTGGTCGGCCACCCTTATGCACATTGAGACTATAAGAGCAATGATTAAAGTACCGACAATAGCTCCTGGTCTCGAATCCGACATCAAAACTCCAAGAGCCATAATGATAACAAATACAAGAAATGACAGATAATTGTTGTTTTTCATCTTCTTTAGTTATTAATACCCCAATTATTATTTTAAAAAGATCTATTCCAATAATATCTTAACTTTTCTATCTACTTAAAACTGATGAAATTTAAGAATTTTTTCTGGTAATAGTTAACTTATCATTCATATAATCAAATAATAAGTCATTTCAAATTCATTATTTTTCACTTTTGCCTAATTCCCATTGCCAATTAAGTTTTCACCCGTGGTTGTTCGCTCTTTGTTCGCTCGTCATTCGCTGTAAATGCGAAGCAACTGCGAACATAGTATGGATTAACTGCCTTTAAACAATGGTCCGGATAATGGGAGTAAAAAGTTATGACAGGATTAATGAGAAGGGTCAAAATTTACAGGAAAAAATTCCAATCGGGTTCATTTGTATTTATTTTTTTAAATTACTTTTATCGTCCCTGATTTAAATGAAAATAAAATGAAAAAAAGTGTTTGCTTATTAGTGGCTCTTGTTTTAATGATCCCTGCTGTTTTTTCACAGAAACAAAATACGCTTTCGCCAAAAGAAAAGAAACAGGGCTGGACGCTGCTTTTTGACGGTGAAAATGCCTCACAATGGAAATGCATTGATAAAAAACCTTTTAATGCCAGCGGATGGCTGATTGAAAAAGGAGAACTGGGACTCAGGCCGGAGAAAGGTTCAAATAAATACTGCGATATTGTTACAAGAGTTGAATATTCGAATTTTGAGCTTACCGCTGATTTTAAGTTAACGAAAGGAGCCAACAGCGGCATAAAATATCTTTTCACTAAATACGAAAAAGGCGGATGGCTTGGGTTCGAATACCAGGTGCTCGATGATGATACTCATCCTGATGCAAAGCTTGGACATGACGGAAACCGGAAAACAGCTTCTTTTTACGATATGATGCCCGCCGGACCTGATAAAAAGGTAAAGCCGGCAGGTGAATGGAATACCGCCAGGATTATCTGTAAAGGGAAACACATCGAGCATTGGCTCAACGGGAAAAAAGTGCTTGAGTTTGAAAATGGCAGCCCGGCTTTTATGGAAACGCTTAATCAAAGCAAATTCAAATCCGCTGTTCCCGTTTTTGGAAGCGTTTCTCAAGGCCATATCATGCTGCAATACCACCAATCGGAAGTATGGTTTCGGAATATCAAAATAAGGGTGCTGAATTAAATTTTAAACTTTCAGGAGAAAATTTTCCTTTTTCAATCCAAGGGTATGATATTGCCAGTTTAGGTTTATGACATGAGCAAGATATGATTTCATCGTTAAAAAATCATTGGGTTTCTGAATGTAAATATTAGCTCCCCGGATGAAGGCTTCCTCAACTTTGTCTTCCGAAGCATTAGCAGAATAGATTACAATAACCAGATCTTTAAGTTTGTTATTCTTCCTGATTTCAGAAAGGCAATCCATTCCATCTTTTAAAGGCATGTTAAGATCAAGAAATACAATATCAGGCAAGCGGTTACCTGGAGTATTGAGATAATCCATTAATTGGAAACCATCATTTACGAAAGTGATTACAGTTTTTACTTTTACATTCTGAAGAGCTTCCCTGAAAAAATGACGGTCATTTTCATTATCATCAGCCATCAATATATGTAAGGCTTCATTTTCATTTACCATATGTTAGTTGATATCTGATGTTAATTCGATATTATTCCTTCTCTCAATAATCTTTTGAAACACTGATGGGCTTAAACCGGTTGTTTTCTTAAATTGATTAGACAAATGAGCAAGGCTGCTGTAATTTAGTTTCCACGCGACCTCAGAAAGAGTTAGTTTCTCTTCAATAATCATCTGTTTGACTCGTTCAATCCGTTGGAGAATGATGTAGTTTTCTATGGATGAATGTGTAACATCGGAAAATATTTTTGAAAGATAACTGTAACTCAATTTCAATTTTTGGGTGATACAATCCGAAATTTTGGAATAAGGTAATTTATCCTCACTGTAAATCCTTTCATTTACCACCTCCTTAATTTTTTGAGCGATGGCCATCCTTGGATTTGGATGATCCATTATTTGTATTCCATACCGGTCGATTGATTGTTCCAATTCCCTATATTGTTCATCCGATAATTCATTTTTTAGCTCCACTTCTCCCAATCCATTGATTTGATAGGATATCCCCAAATGATCCAGTTGTTCCTGTAAGATTACTTTACAGGCTGTATTTATATTGTATTTTATTTGAAGTTTCATATTTGAATTAACTAATAACGATGAAAATTTGTTCAAGAGTTTTTGTTAAAGTAATGAGTCGAGAAGGAAAAGCAGAATGTATAAATCCGAAATGGCAGATCCAAAAACCTCAGTCACCATTTTTGTTATTCGGACCTTTAATTACTCAATTTCAATATAATAATGCAAAATTATAATAGAATTGTGTAATGTATTTCATCTTGATCCTGACCAATTTTGTGATGAAAGGATTAAATGATTTCTAATATTTTAATTACATTTTAAAACAACCAAATATGGGAAAATCGAACAAAATAAAAGCAAAATCTGACGCTGCTCATGGACTAATGGAATTATTTGAGGATCAACTAAAGGATATATTTGGAGCAGAAAAAGCTCTAACCAAAGCAATGCCCAAAATGATTGATAATGCCTCTTCTCCTGAATTAATTGATGCTCTTATAGAACATTTCGGTTTTACAGATCAGCGGGTTACAAGACTTGAAAAAGCATTTGAATCAATCGGTGTAAAGGCGGAAGCGAAGAGATGTTTAGCTATGGAAGGCCTGGTAAATGAAGCTGAAGAGGTAATGAAATCAACCTCAGAAGGTATCGTTCGGGATGCAGGTATTATTCTGGCAGCTCAAAAAATTGAACATTATGAAATTGCAACCTATGGTACCTTATTATCTTTTGCCAATGTATTAGGAGAAGAAGAAGCAGCATCTCTGATAGAAGATACATTGAATGAAGAAAAAGAAGCTGACATCAAACTGACTGAAATTGCTGAGACAACAATAAATATAGAGGCTTCAGGAGAAATGTAGCATATTAATAATAAAAAATTACAATTATGGAAAGAACAGACAATTTTTTAACAGCATCATTCCGCGATCGTGGAACGGCTGAACGCGCCTACAACAGATTACGGGAAAGAGGTTACACCGACCAGGAAGTTAATATCATGATGTCGGACGCCACCAGAAATAAATACTTTAGCAAGGATAGCAATGTAGAAGATGAGAAGTCCAGTAGTTTCGGGAATAAAGCTAAAGAAGGTGCAGGAGTAGGTTCCGTTATAGGTGGAGCAGTGGGAGCAACCGCAGGAATTATCGCTGCCATCGGAACGAGTTTGGTAATCCCTGGATTAGGATTGATTATTGCAGGTCCACTCGCTGCAGGTTTAGCAGGAGCGGGTGCCGGAGGTATTACCGGAGGAATTGTCGGGGCATTGGTTGGATGGGGAATCCCGGAAGAAAGAGCCAAAATTTACGAAAAAGGCCTAAAAGAAGGTCATATTGTTTTAAGTGTAAAACCTCATAGTGAAACAGATGCTGACTATATAGAAGAAGAATGGCACCAGTATGAAGCTCAAGATGTATATCGTTAAAAGAACTCAAACTGACTAAAATAAATGACCTGGTTATCTAATCTGAGAATTTTGTTCAACAATTAATAATTTTTAAAACAATAAGCAATGGAAAATCCAAGAAATGTAGGGAAACCAAGTCAATCGGGCAAACAAAGTAGCTCGTCTGGTTCATCCAGAAAATCATCCCAAATAGAGAAAGAAGAAAGAAAACTGCATGCCGGAAGCTCAAAACAAAGTGAAAGCGGCAACATCAGCAAAAGCAAAAGGTAAATCCTGCTAAAGCGCTAAATAATTGATTTTGGATTAAGGTGAGCAACATTGGATTCCCTGGAAAATGCTCACCTTAATTTTCATAGTATGTATCTGATATCAGAAGGCATCTCCCTGTTTATTGCCCTAATTATCAGTATATCAGCGTCACGGTGCCGGTCTGACGATGCGAACGCCCAAGGAAATCAACAAAATCAAGGATCCAGATGTAGTTACCTGCCGGAGCATTCTCCCGGTTTTTCATCCGGCCATCCCACCCTTTGATCTCATTTCTTACTTCAAACACAATGTCATCCCAGCGGCTGAGAATAACAAGGTGATACCCTTCCTCTTTAATTGCTTCCTGACTTAGTTTAAACTCACGATCAACAGCATTGGGCGCATTGGGAGAAAAAGCATTGGGGGGGAAGACCCTGTCAAAGGCGACCAATACTTCATGAGAGATCGTATCAGAACACTCGTAATCATTGAACGCCTCCAGAAGCACTTTTTTATAGCCGTGCCCTTTGAATTTGTTTGCAGGATCCTTATCCAACGAAGTGGAGCCGTCCCCGAAATCCCACAGGTAATGGGTTGCATCCTGACTCTGGTTTTTGAACCGAACTTCCGGCTTATCTGTATAAACAATTGAATGATCAATAGCAAATTCAGACTTGGGCTTAGGATAAGCAAAGATCATACTGTCTTTCATAAAGTCAGAGGAACAACCTGTAAGGGCTGATAATGCGGTAACTTTGATATTGTACCAGTGATCAGGGCTATCGTAAAAATGAGACACATTGCTTCCTGTTGCTGATGTACCATCTCCAAAATTCCACTTATAAGTGACCTGATCAACAGGATCGGCCTGTATTCCCTGGAAGCTGGTTTGCAATGGAGTACATCCTTTATTATCATAAATATTCGTTACAAAAGATGGGATTTGCGATACCATAACCTTTGCTGTATCGCTTTTACACAGATATTTTGAAATCACGCTTATACGAACCGGAGCTAAAGGTTTATTCTTCAGGTTAAAGATAAAAGGACCCTGTGTTGTCCCTGGATTTTGAATAATTTCTTCCGGATCAAACGCAGATAAATCCCAGCTATACTGATCCTTCTGATCCCCGGTTCCAAAGTATGAAAGCTGATGATTGTTAAGATCCAGACATTCTTTAGGATCCTGGCTGAAGCCTGCCGTCGGAATAGGGGCTACATAAACAGCACTGTCTAATTTAACCGAATTGGTACATCCCTTATCGGTGGTAACTTTCAGATTAACATCATAATAACCGTCATTTTCATAGGTCCATGAAGGATGATCCCCTAATCGGCGAATGATTCCGTCGCCAAAATTCCAGTCATAGAAAACCTTCTCTGAGTTGTGGGCAATAAATTCAGCCTGAAAAGGCTGGCATCCCACGTTGTCAACGACCTGGAACGAGAGATTGGGGATAACTTTGATATCCTTGATCGTATCAGCACTGGCACATCCGTCCTGTATAACCTGAAGCAAAAGATCTCTTTTGCTTTGGTTGGTACCCAGCGGAATAGTATCCGAATCAATGCCAATCCCGTCAGCTATTGTATCGCCTGCAAATACCCAGGTAAAACGTGATACATCACTTTGAGCATCCCCCTTGTAATTTGCTGTCAGGTTATAATGATAGCAGGTGGTGGAATCGATTGATAAAGCAATAGTGGGTATTTTATGAAATCCTAATTTGAAGGAGGTATCAGCAGTGCAGCCATATTGGTCGGTGGCCGTGAATTTAAATGGGAAAGAGCCGTAAACAGGGACCACTGCATTCAGATCCTGCATTTTTTCAGCGGTATCCGTACGCTCAAGGGTATAGGTTCCTTTATCGGCCGATAAATTGATCAGAGCAGATTTCGTTCCACAAAATAAAGTATCAAGCCGAATGGGATTTATTTTGGGCCTGTCGTCAAATAGCACTTTTATAGATCCTGTGGCCTGGCATCCCTGCCTGTTTACAACCTGAACACTGTATATTCCAGACATTTTTGGTGAAATAGTCTGAGTCTTCTCCTTGTTAGGGATCCATAAAATATCTTTCCAGCCTAATCCTGCATCCAACCGGATCGTATCAGGTTTACAGACAACCGTATCGTTTCCTAATGTCAAAACCGGCTGATTGATCTTTACATCAATGGTATCTGAGGAAAAACATTCGTCAATGGATGCTGACACGGAATAGGTACCAGGACCTTTCACCTTTATAAAATCCAGTGTATCTTTTTTCGAAGTTGACCAAAGATACTCGTCAAAACCATATGCCTTTAATGTTAAAGAATCATCTTCAAGACAACGGACGATTGTCTTACGTCCGTTTATGATGGTATCATTCGGAAGTTCAATCCTGTAATCCAGATTAAAACCAACGCCATACCCGAACGATTCCACTCCTCCAAATCCATATACAGTGGCCAGCAATCCTTGTTTTGGATCCGTATTTCGCAGACGGTGAGTTGTGCCTTTCGGAATTTCAATCTGTGCGTATGAATAGAGATTGTTTTTATATGGCTTAAATTGATCCCGAAAAACCGGACTTTCATCCATCAATAAATTATCGAGCTGATCCGTTTTGGAAACAATATTCACATAAGTTCTTTTAATCACTTCTGAATAAAATGACACGAAAGTCACATCATTGACCGTCTGAGTTACAGGACTTAAAATGATCATAAAAGGGTCCCCATCAGGCAATTGAGGATCTTCCGAATTCGATTCGCTAAACTGGGCAACAAGAATTTTTTTGTTGGAGTAAATTCTTGATGGTTGGTCTGAACTTAATATGAATTCAAACGGGACACCTTTTGTTACCTGAATATCACCATAATTTTCAACATTAACGAGAGCATCCTCAGCCGCAAGGATCCTGTAAAGATCCTGACCCCTGTCCTTTAACGGAACGGTATAGAATTCTTTTCCCCAGGACTGTATAGGAGGCATTTGCTCGTATAAATGATCCCAGGCATTGGTAGCGGTTCCGGGCACAGTAGTTGCCAAAGCCCCTGAATATACTGCTATTGGTTTATTGCTTCGGATATAGGTACCGGTCAGATCACCTTCTCCGGTGGCATGTAAAACATTTTCGGATTGTGCCTGGTACATCTGACCCTTATTCAGCGTTATCTGATAGGGAATATTGGCTGGGATTTTCGTCGTTCCATCAATTACTTTTGATGGTGTAATATCAATTTTTGTATCATCAGCCGTTGCAACAATTAAAAATTCACTGTTCCTGCCATTTCCGCTATAAAGACTGTTCCCAACTACATGGGGATCCGAACACATCGTATAATATTCATTTCCTAATGAAACAATCGGATAAATTACAGCAACATCTGAAGAATTCTCACAATAATTGAGTGCATATACATTGACAGGTTTTTGAGAAACAACATGAATAGCTTTATTTTCAAAACTCTGAGTTCCTCTTGCTTCTAATACGTTCCAATCAAGAGTTACTTCCCTTGAACTATTCGAATCAACGTGCCCGCTGACAACAGGTATTTCAAACGGGCCGTATGTAACCGTAAAATCAGTTTCTTCTCTGGCAGTAACAGTGATGGCTATATAATGTGCATTTTTAGGATTGCCGGGGGTAGTATACCATCTGTTCTCCATAAATCCAACCCAAAAATCAGTTCCTTCGGTAGATTTATGGCAGGGATCTACCGCTGAAAAACCGGATTTGAGAAGGGAGAGAAGGATAAGAAAGGTTAGTAAGGCAGGCTTCATCAGGTAAGGATTTTAACCCTGAAAGTAGTAATTATTAAGCGAAATAGAAAGGTTTGGTTATTAAATTTTATTTGCCGCAGGATAGATCCGGGGCCCGAATAATTTACTTCCAATCCGCACCATCGTACTCCCCTCCTCAACCGCAATTGGATAATCATCACTCATTCCCATAGAGAGTTCTTTAAAATCAGGATCGTCCTTAAAGAAGTTGGATTTCAGCTGATAGAAAACTTTGTGAAGCGATTTAAATTCTTCCCTGATCTGCTCTTGGTTATCAGTAAAGGTTGCCATTCCCATTAAACCTTTAATCTTTATATTTGATAAGCTTTTAAATTCTTCTGAATTCAAATCATGAATGAGCTCATCCATTGAAAAGCCAAATTTTGTCTCTTCCTGTGCAATATGAACCTGAAGAAGACAATCAACAATTTTACCTGCAAGTTTAGCTTCATGGTCGATGACTTTCAGTAATTTAAGACTGTCGACAGAATGAATCATTGAGACATAAGGAATAATTGATTTGACTTTATTGGTTTGCAAATGTCCGATCAGGTGCCATTCAATATCACCGGGCAGTTCCTTTTGTTTACGGATGAGCTCCTGCACTTTATTTTCACCAAAGGCTCTTTGTCCGGCATCGTAAGCTTCCATTAATTCCTCGTTGGTCCTTGTTTTTGAGACAACCACCAACTTTACCCTTGTTGGAAGAGAAGAAATTATTTTATCCAGATTTTCTTTAATTGGCATAAAGCAGTGATTTTAATAAAATATTATTTGTATGGCTACATCATTCAATTTGAATCCAATATAACCTTATTCTACCTGAATAAATAGAAATATTTGTCAGTTAAAACAGATCATGAAAATAACTTTAATTACAGTTTAAACAATAATCCTTTTTGTGAATTTTTAGTATAAACAATCATTGGTAAACGGATAAAATTTTGACAGATTAAGATGTCGCATCTACGATGCTTTATGAATTTTGTAATGTATTTGTCCACAAAGATATCGCAACTATGTTGCCGAGAGGAAAGCTGCGTAGCTGCGAAATCTTGACAGGAATAAATAGAATGCTTAAAATAAGCCAGGTAGCTGTGTAGCCACGAAATCTTTTTAGAATAAATAGAATGACAAAAGTAAGCACGTTGGTGGCGACAGCTTTGTAAGTCAAAATTTCAAGCAAACCGCTTGTATTTTATACTTAAAAGGCTTTTTTTAGTAATTTTACACGCGGACATGTTCCTAAAAAAAATTTCATGAAGAAAATATTGGCTTTTCTGCTTATTACAGGTGTTAGTCTTTATGGCTTTGCTCAAAAAAAAGATTTCAAAAATGAGATTTACATTGGAGTAAAGGGGGGAAAGTCATTTTCATCGGTGAGATTTTATCCATATGTACAAACCAATTTTCTCAATGGGAATATGGGAGGATTGATATTCCGAATGATATCCGAACCTCATATAGGCTTTCAGGTAGAAATAAATTACATTGAAAAAGGGTGGAGGGAAAAACCTTTTACTGGCCAGTATGCCAATGTCTCATACTTTCATCATCTTAATTACATCGATGTTCCCATCATGACTCATGTAAATATTGGGAAAAAGGCATTCCGGTTTATTATTAATCTGGGCCCTGAATTCGGCTTTCTAAACTCAGATAGACAGAATTTTAATTCTACCCTAGAGATACCGACCGATACGGAAGGATACAAACAATATTATGGATATAAGACTGATACACCTATTGATATTCTTTTCACGGGAGGCATTGGGATGGAGTACCATTTAAGAGGTGGAAGTGCATTAAGTCTTGAAGGAAGAGTTTTTTACAGTCTTCCCAATGTGTATGATTCCCGTAAATATATGTACAAAGCTTCCCAGAGCAATGGTGCACAGGTCACATTGGCTTATTTATTTCAATTGAATAAGAAGAGATAAGGGGATTTCACAAATTGAGGGTGAAATAACATAAAAGACTTCATGTTATTTCACCCTCAATTCATAAAATTTGCAAAATCTCAATCCAGTTCATGAACGACCAAACCAGATCTAAGTTTGGGTTCAAACCATGTAGTCTTGGGAGGCATAATGTTTCCTGAATCAGCTATGTTGATCAACTGCTGCATAGAAACCGGGTAAAGTGCAAATGCAACTTTCATCTCACCTGAATCAACTCTTGATTTTAATTCGCCCAATCCACGGATGCCGCCTATAAAGTCAATGCGTTTATCTGTACGCAAATCTTTTATTCCAAGAATTTTATTAAGTACCAAATCAGATAAAATGGTCACATCCAATACGCCAATGGGATCATTGTCATTGAATCTTCCTGATCTGGCCACCATCTTATACCAGTTATCACCCAGATACATACTGAAGGTATGAAGATGATCCGGTTTGTAGATTTGAGTACCCATTTCAGTAACTTCAAAATCCTCCTGCAACTTCGTTATAAGCTGATCTGTTGTTAATCCATTTATATCCTTTAATACCCGATTGTAGTCAATAATTTTAAGTTGATTATCTGGAAAATGTACAGCAAGAAAATAATTATATTCTTCATCCCCTTTATGATTGGGATTTTTAGCCCTTCTTTCTTTTCCTACAAGTGCAGCTGCTGCAGTACGGTGGTGGCCGTCAGCCACATAGGTAAAGGGGATTTTTGCAAATAGATTTACAATTGTTTGAATAGTTTTATCGTCTTCTATTTTCCAGAAGTGATGTCCAAAACCATCACTGGCAACAAAATCATATTCAGGATTCTGTTGTGAAGTCACCTGGGATACAATATCATCCAGTTCTTTCATCGCAGGATAAGCAAAAAATACCGGTTCCATATTCGCATTGGTATTACGGACATGTTTCATACGGTCTTCTTCCTTATCAGCACGGGTAAGTTCATGTTTTCTGATAATTCCATTCAGGTAATCATCCACTGAAGCACAGCCAACAATTCCATATTGGGTTCGGCCTTCCATTGTTTGGGCATAAATGTAAAGGCAATCCTTTTTATCTTTTACCAGCCACCCTTTTCCCCTGAAATAATTGAAATTCTCAACCGCTTTTGAATAGACCTGCTCAGAATGTTCGTCTGTTCCTGCCGGAAAGTCAATTTCAGGTTTTATAATATGGAGTAAACTATACGGATTCCCTTTTGCTTCTTCGCGGGCTTCTTCCGAATTAAGCACATCATAAGGCCTGGAAGCCACTTTAGTACCCAATTCTTTCGGAGGGCGAAGACCTTTGAATGGTTTTAAAATTGCCATGAGTTACGAGATATGAATTATGAGTTATGAGTTATGAATTATTGCTGTATAAATAAGACAAGACATGTATATGGTGTAATTTGAGGGATGACTTTAAAACGAGAAAAGAGATAAGTTACAAGATCAAACTCATAACTCATCCCTCAAAACATTCAAATATCAAATCTCATACTCTTACTAAGCGTTCTGAGCTTCGAAATCCTTCATCGTTTGAACAAGAACTCCTACACTTTCAATAGGCATTGCATTATAAATGGATGCTCTGAATCCTCCTACACTTCGGTGGCCTTCAATACCTAAAATATTCCGTTCTTTAGCTAAAGCCTGGAACGTTTTTTCAAGATGTTCATAACCGGGAGCCATCACAAAGGTAACGTTCATGCGCGAACGATCCTTAGGATCAGGAACAGTCGGAGTAAACAACTTATTACGGTCAATTTCATCATACAGAAGTTTTGATTTTGCAATGTTCTTGACTTCCATTGCCTTGATGCCTCCGTTGTCTTTTAACCATATAAGTGTCTGTAAAGCGGCAAATACAGGAAGACATGGAGGAGTATTAAACATTGACTCCTTTTCGATGTGTGTCATGTAATTGATCATCGTAGGAATTGGTCGGCCGGTTTTTCCAAGAGCCTCCTTACGTACAATTACCAGGGTTACACCTGAAGGTGCCAGATTCTTCTGTGCCCCTGCATAGATAAGATCATATTTAGAAATATCGATTGGGCGGCTGAAAATATCACTGGACATATCAGCAACCAATTTTACAGGTGAATCAAGATCTTCATACAACTGCGTACCAAAAATGGTATTATTTGTAGTTACATGCAGATAATCAATGTCGGATGGAATTGATACATTCTTCGGAATGTAATTGTAATTTTTATCCTTCGATGAAGCAACCTCGACTACTTCGCCAAAAAATTTTGCTTCCTTAATTGCATTAGCAGCCCAGACACCGGTATTATAATAGCCCGCCTTCTTTTTTAAAAGATTAAACGGAACCATGTAAAACTGTGTACTTGCCCCACCTTGAAGAAAAAGCACCTCGTATCCTTCAGGTACTTCCAGTAGTTCTTTAACAAGAGCAATAGCCTGATCCATCACGGCAACAAATTCCTTGCTCCGATGGGAGACTTCCATTACAGAAAGGGTTGTTCCTGCAAAATTGATTACAGCCTCTGCAGTCTTCTGTATGGTGTATTCCGGAAGAATAGAAGGACCTGCATAAAAATTGTGCTTTTTCATGGAATGAAAATTATTATTGGTTAATTATTAAACTCTTTGAATTAAAAGGAAATAGAAGCATATTCAAAAAAATTCCTTCTTCTTAAGCGCTTTCTGCAAAAATAATAATATTGAATAAAGATGCAGTAATTAATCTAAAGAATTAACTGCAGTATTTTCATTAAGATAACATTTGTATTTCTCAAATGAACGGAAATTTTACCACTTTTGCTTTCAGTTGTTTGCCTCTGATAAGTATATAAATTTCTGTTCCCGGGGTACTGTGTGATGTGTTAATGTATCCCATTCCAATCCCTTTTTCAAGAACAGGAGATTGCGTACCGGAAGTAACATGACCTATTACATGACCGTTAGAATCGGCAATCTCATAATGGTGTCGCGGAATTCCACGGTCAATCATCTCAAATCCGCATAACTTCACGGATACTCCTTCATTTTTCTGTTTCAACAGATAACCCCTGTCAATAAAATCCTTGCCCGGGGTGAATTTCGTGATCCATCCTAAACCTGCTTCAATAGGAGAAGTAGTATCATCGATATCATTGCCATAAAGACAATAGCCCATTTCCAACCTTAAGGTATCACGGGCCCCTAAACCGATCGGTTTGATATTTATTTCCCGACCTGCTTCAAAGATAGCATTCCAGATTTGTTCTGCATATTGGTTATAAAAATAAAGTTCAAATCCTCCGGCACCGGTATATCCGGTCGCGGAGATGATTACATTATTAATTCCGGCAAACTGTCCGACCTTGAAATGGTAATATTTAATTTCAGAGAGATTTATCTCTGTTAATTTCTGAAGAACGCTGAGAGCTTTCGGTCCCTGGATAGCAAGCAGACTGATTTTATCTGATGCATTTTCAATTTCAGCACCAAAACTATTCTGAGAAGTAATCCATTCGTAATCTTTATCGATATTGGATGAATTTACCACAAGCATGTACTTTTCCGGTTCGAAATGATACACAAGCAAATCATCAACGATCCCTCCTTTGCCGTTGGGAAAACATGAATACTGCGCCTGACCAGGTTGAAGAATGGAAGCATCATTGGAAGTTACTTTCTGAATAAGGGACAAAGACTGTGGCCCCTTGACCCAGAACTCACCCATGTGAGAGACATCAAAAACACCTGCTCCCTGGCGCACAGTCATGTGCTCATCTCTGATTCCAGAGTATTCCACTGGCATTTCAAAACCTGCAAATTCGACAATTCTTGCTTTTAATTCCTTGTGTATGTTATAAAAGGAAGTTCTTTTAAGCATTTTATATGATTTAAGCGGTTATTTGTAAATACAAAATTAATTTTTATATTTTTGAAAATTAAGAATTTTCCATAAAATTAAAAAAATTAAGTGGCCTACATAGATTTAAAATACCTGAATTCCATGGCAGGAGGTGATGAAGAAATTATCCACGAAATGATTGATTTATTCATTGCCCAGGTACCTGAATTTATAACAAATCTGAACAGATATCTTCAGATTGAAGATTACATTGCTCTCGGGAATGAAGCTCATAAAGCTAAATCTTCTGTGTTAATTATGGGTATGAATGAACTTGCCAAAGATCTCAAAACGCTACAGTCAATTACTATTTCAGGAACTGATAAGGAAACCTATCCTGATTATGTAAAAAAATTCGAATTACAATGCCTTAGTGCGGTGGAGGAGCTGAAGAATTTGAAGTAAATAACAAAGAACTTGAGTGAGTAATACTATTTATTATTCACTCTTCTCAGATGCAAAATATTTTCTGAAAATAGCCAGGTAGCATCCTCAACTTCGTTCAAACTTTTTGAAGTGAGTCTACAGGCGATAACGTGGGCACCTGCATTAGGAAAAGCTCTTTCCTGTTTATCGCGCAATGGAGTACCGAGCTGACTGAACATTTTCAAAGCTGCGGGAACGGATACCGTCTGATCCTGGTGCTTTTCGTCCTTGTAGTAATAACCCAGAAAAACAGGACACTTAACTTTATGAAAAAGATCATCATTCATTTTTTTATCCAATAACTGCTGAAGATAAACAGTGGCTTCTGCACGGTATCGGCAATACCAGTATTTGCATATTTCGTCAGTGTCATGGATATACCTGAAATCTCCGCCAAAATTCAGGCGGGCAATCTGAAGTCCCCAAGGCCCCGATAATAGAAGGGAAGCTTTTTGTTTAATCCGGATATTGGGAGAGTATAAAATCAGGCCATCTACCAAATCGGGAAAATCAGCTGCGAGCATTAAAGCAAGTGAGCCTCCTGTGGAGGTACCCATAATAATTACTTTATTGCCCAGTTTATGAGCAATAACAAAGGCTTGCTTTGCAGATTCATATAGCCTTCCCGGGGTCATGTCCAATAGAGGATTATCCGAGATCAACCCATGGGACGCTAATCTGGAGAAAAATGCATTACATTGATATCTTTGAGCGAAATCAGAATTAACAGGAAATCCTTCATACCAGCTTGCAGAAAAACCATGCAAGTATAACAGGACATGATCTGTTTTGTTTTTTGATGAATCGTTGGCCCAGATTATCCTTGCCTCATTTCCGGGACGCACAGGGTTGACTGCCTCTATACTATCTACGAAATGGCCGACAGTGCTGTGAATTGAAGGGAGTTTTAGATTAAATTCAGGCTCCGGCATTTTTGGCCCGAGTAAATATAGTACAATTGCCAAAAGTATCACCAACCCTGTATATTTAATTTTCTTCATCTGTCCGGATTAATTTTCTTTTAAAGGCCTGATGATGGCAGTTCGTTTTCTGCCATCCATTAGCACTTCAAGCCCTTCATGAAAACGCACATGCTTCACATATTTCCCTTTCCATACCAGTTCCTGTTTCTCCAGCATATTCATCCTGACAAACTCTTCTCCGTCAATACGGGGAATAGAGAAATAACCAACATTCATTGAAGTCACATTATGAAAAAAATGCGATCCCAATGAAGCGTCGAGTGGAAAATCGGGTAAACCAATCTCTACAATTACTTTGGCATTGTTAATTTGTGCCCAATTAACCGGAATGCCGGTAAATTCATCGCGCGTACCCCAGCGACCCGGACCTATTAAAATATACTGACGATCACCTTTTGAAAAATTCTTGTTGACTTCTGAAATTTCACAGGCAATCTCTTTGGTTTTTGTTCGGTCAAACTTATTTGCATCTATATAGACCACATCATTTATACCCGTAATTCTTCCGTTACCCATTCCTCTTTTTGAAAGTAGAAATAATTTGGAATGGTCCATCGAACCAAGATCGATTTGTATTTCCTTTTCCCGTCGAATCAATGGCTTTAACTGCAGCAAATAAAAAGTTGGCCATCCGTTTTCACCTTTTTTAAGGTCGAGAGCAAACTCCATCTCAACGGGTGAACCCAATGCCTGTTTAAACAATTTCAACAACAAAAGAAGGGTATCAGCCAAAGGTGCATACTGATATTCCAATATATTGGCAAAATTAATAACCCGCGGTCCCTGAAAACTTATCCCAGGTACGATGTAATCATTCTCTTTTATATAAGTTGATGCACAATGTTCCAGTACCCCATCATTCTCTGCATCAGAAACCCGGTATTTCCTAATGGCGGCCATTTCTCCGTCTGCGGCTAAATTAATGTCCTGATTAGTCAGATCAATGGCATAGAATTCTCTTTGTGAATCCCTTATCTGATCAGAAATGGAATTATTATTTAATCCGGGATATTTAGGAGAGAACCGGTATGCTTTTTCCCCTCCAACGACTGTTTGACCCAAACCGATGGCTATAACTGCAAATCCATCGGCGGGTTCCATATAAGAATAAGGATAATAATTATAGGATTGAGCCACCCCGCTTAAATCGACGTAAAACTTCTGATGATGTTCATGCCCGACCACCGGCTGAATAATTACAGCCATTTTCTCCTCTTCAATCATATAATTGATTGCCTGGAAATAAGCCCGGGCCTCCTCTGTAAAAACAGAGGCATACACCAGCTTTACCGCGGTGATCAGCTGTTCCAGCCGGACATCTTCATCAGTATGATTATTTGGAATAAGGTAGGTCGAATAAACTCCGGAGAAAGGCCGTATTAAAGAATCTTCAAACAAGCCGGAAGAACGGACAGCCAACGGGGATTTTATTCTTTGTATATACTGAAGCAATTTTTCCCTAACACTGTTATCAATCTTTGCTGAAAGGAAAGCCTCCCTTATCAAATTATAATCTGTTTGATGATAAGCAATATCATACAGATGATTCGATTCGATGAAATTATCAAATTCCGAGGCTCCGATGATTGAGGTGGCAGGCATCCTGATATTAATACCAGGCAGAAGAAATTTCATGTCAATATTTTCCATCATGTTGCAGATAAAGGCCAATCCCCTGCCTTTCCCTCCGAGAGAACCTTTTCCTAACATGATAATGTACCGGTTTCCCGATAAGAAATTCGGATCATAATTGATGATACGTCCCCTGTTTTTCTTTTCTTTCACATCAGCAAAGATATCCAGGCATATCTCACGGATACGAGCTGCCACATCAGGATCTTCCGTATTAAAAGGAATAAGCCGCTCTGCGATGTTTATCTCGCCCCTGGCCACAAGCCAAGATGAGAATGCATTTGATTTACCATGATAAATCAGAGATTCAACCGGTACTTTTGCAATCAAATCCTCAAATTCACTCAGATTGTGAGCCACGGCAATCACATTGCCAAGATCATCGCGAAAGATAAAATCACCAAATCCCAGATTATTGTTGATAAAGACATTGATGTCATGACTGAGTGTATCAGAATTTTTATTAATAAAACTGGCCCCTATTTCTTCGGCCCGGATTTTATTAGTAACATCATGCGATTGTAAGAGCAGCGGAACGGGATATTTAATTCGTTCCTTTACCAATTTTAATAATTCTACTCCGGCATCGTCATCATTTATACCATTTCGCATGAATTTTACATCCGAGATAACACACAGTAAGTAATCCTTATAATCATTTATTACTTCGACTGCTTCTTCAAATGTACTTACAAGAAGGACTTTCGGTCTGGCCCTGTATTTAAATATTTTGTGCAATTCATCCGTGGATTCATCCGAAACAAGGGCCTGCGTCTGTGTCATTACCGTAGCAAAGAGCATTGGTAGATAACGGGAATAATATTTTACAGAATCCTCAACAAGCAATATAACCCTTACACCTCCAAGATTAGTATCTTTCGATACATTTTTTTTATCCTCAATGTATTTAATCATCGCTAAAAAAACATTGGCATTGCCATTCCAGACAAACACACGATCAATAGCAGGAAGTTTACTGCCGGCCATTTTAAAAAAACGCACATCACTGTTATTATTAACAAGGAGTAAGATAGGAATGCGCGGCTTATAGGAGTAAACCTCATTGGCAATCTTCAAAGGCATTTCACGATCAACGCCTGCCATGATAATCACCAGATCAAAGTGACGGGTATTGAGAATTTTAATTACATCCTCTTCAGCGTTTACATTAGTGAACCGGGGAGCAGCATAGAGATTTAACTGGAGGTATTCCCCATATATTTTATCTGAAAACTGGCCTTCCCTTTCTATGGAATAAGAATCATACAAGGTGGCAAACAGCATCACCTCTTTGATCTTATTCGGCATCAGTTCCTGGAAAATATCTCTGTCGGTTTTTCTCCTTTTATAGATATTGGATATCGATAAATTCTCAAATTTTTCCATAATAATTCTACAATCTTGATGGAATAAAATTAATCAAAAAAACAGGATTAAAAAGAAAGGGAGACCGTTCGGTCTCCCTCCTATTGTTTTTCATTCGTAATTCGTAATTCGTAATTATTCCACAACCCAGGTATTTCCACTGGAGAGCAGTTCATCAATCGAAGTAATCTTCGATTTTTTCTTCGCCTCCTCTATCTGGGATTCCATCTGTTGATCATAAACAGGCGCTTCAACTGCTCGTATAACTCCCATAGCAACAGGAAAATCAGGAAATTTCATATCAATCAGCAAATGATGAAGATAGCCATTGGGTTCAGTGGCATCATGAACAAGGATATCTTTTTCTGTTATGCCGCCTTCTCCTAATCGTACCACCTTCAGTAAACCTTTATCGAACAGTAAGCCTTTATCCTTATTGGTTCCAAAGATCATCGGCTCACCATGCTTTAAGAAAATCTGACGCTCCTCCCGTGTCTTGGGATCAGCTATGGCTGCATGAATTCCATCGTTAAAAATAACGCAATTTTGTAGCACCTCTACAAAAGATGTTCCCTTATGCCTAGCAGCTTCTTCGAATACTTCCTGTGAGTGTTTGATGTTATTATCAACCGCACGGGCATAAAAAGTTGCCCCGGCTCCAAGGGCAAGAAGACCCGGATTAAAGGGATTTTCAATCGTGCCCATCGGAGAAGTCTTAGTTACGGCTCCCCGATCGGATGTGGGAGAATATTGACCTTTGGTCAAACCATAGATCTTATTATTGAACATCACCAGATTGATGTCAATATTTCTCCGCATGATATGGATGAAATGATTTCCTCCAATTGCTAATGCGTCGCCGTCACCGGTTATTTCCCAGACGCATAATTTTGGATTTGCACATTTAACTCCGGATGCGACTGCAGCAGCCCTTCCATGAATTGTGTGAAATCCATACGTACTCATATAATAAGGGAACCGTGAAGAACATCCGATTCCTGATATTACTGTAAAGTCTTCATGCTTAATACCCAGGTTTGCCATGGCCTTTTGAATTGAATTCAATATAGCATGGTCACCGCAACCGGGACACCAGCGAACTTCATTATCGCTCTTGAAATCTTTTTGTGTATATTCTAATACTGATATGGTCATCCCTATTCCTCCAATAATTTTTCAAATTTACCAACTAATTCCTGAACTGTGAATGGCAATCCCTGAACCTTATTGTATTGATCGTAAACAAATCCAGGTACCTTGTCACGCAGATAGCTGGCAAACTGCCCTAAATTCAATTCACAGACAATCAACTTTTTATAACGGCTGAATACCTGAGCTGTGTTTGCCGGAAGTGGTTTGATATAGTTAAAGTGGGCTAAGCCTACGCTGTGGCCCTCTGCTTGCATTTGGCGAACAGCGCTTTCCATGTATCCATAAGTTCCCCCCCATCCTATTACTAATAATTCACCTTCATGATCACCATAGACATTCAGATCAGGTACCAGATCCACAACACGGTTAACCTTTTCATCCCGGATATCTACCATCTTCTGGTGATTCATCGGATCATGGCTGACATTTCCAAAGACATTCTTTTCAAGTCCGCCAATCCGGTGCTGTAAACCTTCTTGTCCGGGAATGGCCCATTCACGTGCGAGAGTCTTATCGTCTCGTTCATAAGGTTTAAATTTCTCTGTTCCTTTTGCGAATCTTGGTGTAATATTCTCAAGATCTTTAAATGCCGGAATCTTCCAAGGCTCAGAACCATTGGCTAAAAATCCGTCCGTAAGCAGTACAACGGGCACCATTCTTTCGAGTGCTATTTTTGCAGCGACATACGCATAATGGAAACAATCAGAAGGGGTCGAAGCTGCAATCACAACGAGCGGGCTTTCTCCGTTTCTTCCGTAAAGAGTCTGAAGCAAATCAGCTTGTTCTGTTTTGGTAGGGAGTCCTGTTGAGGGGCCGCCTCGCTGTACATTTACCACAACAAGAGGTAATTCAGCCATGACTGTCAGACCTAAAGCTTCCGATTTTAAAGCAAAACCGGGGCCTGAAGTCGTGGTAACGGCCAGATGGCCTGCAAAGGAAGCACCAATTGCAGTACAAATTCCGGCAATCTCGTCTTCCGCCTGGAAACTTTTAACTCCAAGATCTTTCCGGTTGGCCAAAGCCTGTAAGATATCCGTTGCAGGGGTGATGGGATAAGAACCAATAAAAAGTTCGAGTCCCGCTTTTTTAGCTGCAGCCAATAAGCCCCAGGCAGTAGCAGTATTCCCGTTTACATTGCGGTAAACACCTTTTGCTATTTCAGCCGGATGAACGACATATCTTGGTGTCATATGTTCAAGATTCAGCCCATAATTCCAGCCTGCATGTAAAACCCTGAGATTTGTTTCGATAACAACAGGATTCTTTGCAAATTTCTTTTTGATATAACCTTCTATATAATCCAAAGGTTTACTAAAACTCCAGCACACAAGGCCAAGGGCGAACATGTTTTTGCTCCTGAGGATACTCTTGTTATCCAGTTCAAGATCCTGTAACGCAGCTCTGGTAAGGCTGGTAATTGGCACCGGTATTTTAAAATAATCCTGGAGATTGCATTCAAGAAAAGGATCTTCAGTCTTGAAACCGGCTTTCTCAAGATTCTTGGCAGTGAAGCTGTCTTCATCATAAAGAATGGTTCCTCCCGGGCTCATAAACTTTGAATTAGCTTTAATCGCCGCTGGATTCATTGCAACCAGCACATTGGCAAAATCGCCGGGAGTAGTGATCTTTTTTGTTCCAAATTGAACCTGGAATCCTGAAATACCGCCAACTGTTCCCTGAGGGGCCCGGATTTCGGAAGGATAATCTGGGAATGTTGAAATGTCATTCCCAAACAAGGCAGAAGTATCTGAAAAAAGTGATCCAGTAAGCTGCATTCCGTCTCCCGAATCACCAGAAAAACGAATCACAACTTCTTCCAATTCGATAACCTTTGTTTCAAACGTCATAACTGTAATTCTAAAATGTATTTTAATCGATCTACAAAAATAATATAATAACGATATCTTGGTATGGATATCAAACAATTATATGTCATAAGCTTCATATTTACATGTATCAATACTGTCTGTAAAAAATTTCTGCTCTTATCATGAAAACCTGAAATTTTGCTTTCCCCCCTTCTATTTGTAACTTTGTCAGAAAATATTAAGATCAAAAAATATGGGAATCATAAAGTCAGTACGTGGAAAAACTCCTGTTATTGGGGAAGATTGTTTTATAGCTGAAAATGCTGTGATTATTGGAGATACAACCATTGGAGACCACTGCAGTATCTGGTATGGAGCCGTGATACGTGGCGATGTGAATTCAATTAAAATAGGCAATAACGTTAATATACAGGATAATGCGGTCATACATGCCACCTATGAAAAATCAGCTACGACAATCGGTAACAATGTCTCCATTGCTCATGGTGCTGTTGTTCACGGATCTGTTATACATGACAATGTACTAATTGGTATCAATTCCGTTGTTCTGGACGATGCGGTAATCAACAGTAATGCCATTATTGCCGCTGGAGCAGTGGTTACTAAAGGAACCATCGTGGAATCCGGATCGGTTTACGCAGGTTCTCCTGCAAAGAAAATCAAGGATTTAAGCCCGGAATTACTTCATGGAGAAATCAACAGGATCGCTAACAATTATCACATGTATTCGAGTTGGTTTAAATAGTTAATGATTAAATACAATGATTAATGGGCAATGGGTAATCAGATTGATAAAATGCTAAATATAAGATCATTATATTTGAAATGATATTTGAAAACTTATATTAAATAAAAGTTAATTTTTCAAATAAAAAAGCCGCCCTGATCAGAGCGGCTTTTTTATAAGTATTATTCTTTATCAGCTTTCTGTTAATCATTAACCATTCTCTTCTTCCCCATTTTATGACCTGCTACTGCAAAGAACAGGATGATGAGGTAGCAGGGAACAAAAACCCAATATGCGTTTTGATATGTAGCAGTAGTTATTTCATTTCCGGTTTTTAAGATATCAACTAAAATCCCGAAAATAACAGGAATAACAGCCCCACCTACTATCCCCATCACAAGCATAGAGGCGCCTGTTTTAGTGAATTTTCCGAGATCAGCAATTGCCAGAGGCCAGATAGCAGGCCACATAAGGGAATTGGCAAAACCGATTAAACCCAGGCAATACATTCCATAAATACCAGGCGTAAAGATGAGAATGAATGAAGCTATTACACCTATTACAGCCACTATTTTTAAGGCTGTGGTCTGAGAAATTATCTTTGGGATCATAAGCAAGCCAAAGATGTAACCGATCATCATACCAATTGGAACAAATTTAGCAAACGCAGTAAAATCGGTTCTCCCCGGATAAATTGACCGGCCAAAATCCATCATTGAAGCCATCGGAAGGGTTTCAACCCCAACGTATACAAATAATGTTAATACACCAAGAAGCAAATGAGGAAACTGCCAGATGCTTGTTTTATTTCCCGTAATAGATGAAGTGACAGCAGCTTCTTCTTCGTCTTCACCTTCGGCTTTAACTTCCGGAAGCGGAGCAAAATACATGAATACACCAAGGCCGGCCAGTATGGCAGCCACCAGGTAAAATGGGAAGGTTACATCGGCAAGCTTCGCATGATTGATATCCAGGAAAAATCCAAGGAATAATGGACCCAGCCACCATGCCGCTTTATTCATGATTCCCATCAGACACATCCTCATGGCTGCACTTTCCTTCGGACCTATTATTGTTACATATGGATTAACTGATGCCTGCAGAAATGTATTTCCAATCCCACCAATAAACAAAGCCAGTAGAAAAAATGGAAAACTCTGAAAATGGGCTGAGGGTACAAATAAGATCATTCCAATGGCCATGACAAAAAAAGCAATCAGCATGGTCATTTTATAACCCACCTTTTTGATAAGCATCCCCGAGGGAACCCCAAAAATCAGAAAGGCAGAAAAAATTGCAGTCGTTACTAAATAAGACTGAGCGGTAGTTAATGTAAAAGCATTTTGAAGAAAGGGGATCAAAATTCCGCTTATCCCGACTCCAAAACCTATTACAAAGAATAATATCCCCACAATAAGGAGCGGCACCAGGTAGCTGTTGGCTGGTTTAGAAATAGTTTTTGACTGAGTCATTTTAATACAGTTAAATTGATTAGTATTTTTAATTGAGTCCAAATATAATATTTATATTTTATTACTGTTTTCAATTGCTCGTCTTATCTTAATTTCTTTCGATTACAAGCGATAATCAGTTTATTTCACGGTTCATTCCTCCATTCCAGCTTAGCCTTGAATACGCCATTTCCTGAGTCCCTGTTGACTACTTCCACATCAGAAATCACATCCAGATTCCCTATTCGCGTTTCGATTTCATCCCCCCAGTGAATCTCCGAAAGAAACTCAGCAGTGAATGCCGAAAGTGTTTTATGCTGGTAATGTTCGATATCAAAACAATCTGCGGCCAATTCCAGATAACGTGTATTATTGACATGTAAATTCTGGTCTATCTCACTGTAAAGTACTTTCTTGCGGTAACAGACGTCCTCCGTGCAGACACTCAGCCTTTCAGGGAAAACATTCAACGATCTTTTCCCGTCATTTAGGCTGAGGGGAATGCCCAATGCAGCCAGTCTCTGCGGACGGAGATTTTGAACATTTACCAGCAACCAGCCTGTAACCGCGCGAATGATCACTTGTTGATTTTTGTCGTAAACCAGGAAGTCACGCCGAAACTGTAAACCCTCAACACCGGCAGGCCATGTCTCCACAAGAATTGATTCTCCCCGCTCAGGCATCCTGGTTATTTCAGTCCTGACCCTCGAAAGAACCCAGAATAGTCCCTTCCCAGCTAATGTCTCATAACCTGCTCCTAAATGTTCTGCATGATTTGTGGCAGCTTCCTGGAAAAACTCCATCAACGCCGAAGGCTTAAGTTTTTGTCCAAAATCAATGCAGTATGACTTGACTTCAAAGTTTTCTCTCCAGATTTGTTCATTTAAATCCATTATTCATTGACATTTAAGTCCAAAAAAATTCTGTATCTCCCATTAAATAATGAGATGCGGCAAATTAAGTGATTAACTTTGAGCTGAGGAAATCTATTTGAAGGTATTGTCCCAACAGCAATTTTATCCGAAACAAGGGTCATTTAAATCTGTTAGCCACCCGGATATTCTGATTGACCCGTCCTGAATTTTGTTTTGGTAACCTAATCTATCGAAAACACCTAAGTAGAAAATGGAATGCCCCTTCATATTTTACCTAATTACCTAATTCAGCTTAATAAATTGAGAAAAAAAAATAGGTAATAAGGTTAGGATGTCGTGGAATTTTCATCTTCTACTTAGGTGTTTTTGACAGATTAGGTTATCCATTATTTAGATCGAACTCACGGTAATATAACCTGATTAATCCAGCTGACTGAAATTTATTGGATTATTTATTCAAAGGCTCCTCTTTCCCTGATTCAATCGACCGGTCTGCGGCGAAAATTACATGATGCGTGTCCAGAGCCTGTTTTAGATTGGTCAGCGGCATCTCCTCTCCTCTTTCAAGTGACTGGAAGAAGGATTCAAATTGAGTAAGATAGGGATGATCAGAGGCATCCCCTGAATCCAACATTTTCATTGAAAGTTCGCTCCATTTCGACTTATCCAATCCATTAAACTGGGTGGAATAGAATTTATTATCCAAAAGACTTCCCTGGCTCCCAACAAGATGGACATGAAAATAATATGGCTGAAGACAATCGATCACAGAGGCAACCTTCCCGATCGTTCCATTTTTAAATTTAAGAATTGTGACACTGCTGGTTGGATATTCATAGGGCTGAAAATCCTTGTTTTTTGAGTTGGTGGCATAACTGCAAACTGATTGTACTTCATTTCCCATAATCAGGAGCATGGCATCCAAAGCATGGCATCCGGCAGATATCAGACTGCTTCCGCCCGCATTTTTCTTTATATTCCACCGGTATTGACCATACCAGGGACCTATGCCGTGATAGTAGTCAACTTCGGCATAATGAATTTCGCCAAGCAATCCTTTATCGATAATGGATTTGGTTGTAATGAACTGATTTGAGAAACGGCATTCAAAGCAAACGCACACCTTCACTCCCGAGATATTTACAGCCGATTCCACCGCCAGGCAATCCTCCCATTTCAGCGCCAGCGGTTTTTCAATAATCAGGTGTTTTCCTGCCTGTGCAGCAGCGATTGCCTGCTTTGCATGGTCATAAGGATAACTGCAGATTGAAACCACATCGATCTCCTTGTTGGCAAGCATCTGATCAAGATTATTATAAATTTCAATTTTACTGCCAAATTGATTACTGATTGCAGCTGAATCGAGTTTTCTGGAAGAGAAGATAGCCGTAACCTGGGCGAGAGTAGTTGAATTAATAGCCTTGATGTGAGCCTCAGCAGCCCAACTGTATCCAATAATACCAACGTTGAATTTTTTCATTGGAGATATGATTAAGTTAATTGCACAGGTAAAATTATAAAAATTTTCAAATGAATTTGAAAAGGATCTTTCATTTGCAAGATCAAGCGGTTGTTATGAAAACACCTTCCAAAGTGCGGCTTATTTTCCGTGATCTTCCAATTTATCCAGGTTTAACTAAATAAAACTTAGAGCTGATCTGGTTTTAATATTTCACATTTTCGATCGGAATAGCGGTCGATTCTTCAAGAGAAATCATTGCATTTATGATTCTCACCTCTGAAAATTCTTTTATGTTCCAGGGACTTATCAGGGCAGTCTTGATTTTTCCTTCAGACACATAGAATTCCCGCCTTGTCCCTTTTAGCAGCGGAGTTAAAGGAGTATACCAAACACCTTTTTTTAGAAAAACGATATTGGAATACGAAGTATCGGTTACAAATCCATCTTTGACAATCAAGATTTCATCATCGCTGCCTTTCAGCTGCAGCAAGTCAGTTAATGGACCCCTGTCTGAATATTTATATTCATAACTGATATGATCACCATTGATCATCCTCAAAGAGTGAATCGGCTTGATCTCGTAATTTTGATATTCAATTTTTTCTATACCCTTACTATACAGGATGCGGCATTTAATTTTATTGCCAGACATTTCTGCAGGAATCTGAAGATAATCTTCAATCCTTAGTTCATCTTCCATGCCCAGTAGATTCCTTCGTGAACGATTAAGCCGCTCGTTATGAAAATTCAAACGATGAAACCGGCCCTTTTCAAAACAGATTGTTTCAATTAACTTCGTCATGACCTTACTATTGTGACAAACCAAAGATGCACAAAATTCCCAGAACAGCGACGAATAATTTTAAACACATCCAATGAAATATCTTTACATTTGGCCGATAAAATGACATTATATTTCAAAAGAGAGGGTGAAAAACAATCATCTCATCAGACGTTAGTTACAATGGATAAATCTTTTATCGATAAAATGAATGATTACGGGAGCAAAAGGAAGGCCTTCTTGTTTGTAATCGATTATGAGATGAATAAACCGCTGATTATTCCACTGGAAGAAACGTTTAATCAGGATGTGCTGTACTCCATTAACGGGACCGTGAATTACAGACAACCGGAGATATATAATGAAGATTATATATTTGAAAAGAAACCCTTGGATTATTCATTGTATAAAACCTCATTTAACAAAGTTATTAATCACATCCGTTACGGGAACTCCTTTCTTACAAATCTCACTTTCCCAACCCAAATTAAAACGAACTTATCACTGGAGCAGATTTTTTATTTAAGCAAAGCTCCTTTCAGATTGCTGGTGAAGAATAAATTTGTGGTATTTTCTCCCGAAATCTTTATCAGAATAAGAGGCAGGAAAATAGCATCCTTTCCTATGAAAGGAACAATAGATGCATCCATTCCGCAAGCAGAAAAAATCCTTTTGAATGATCCGAAAGAAATTGCCGAGCACAACACCATTGTTGATCTGATCCGCAATGATCTATCAATTGTGGCCGATAAAGTAACTGTTGAAAAATTCAGGTACGTAGATGAAATAATCACCCGTGACAAGAAATTACTTCAGGTAAGCTCAGAAATTTCAGGGCTTCTATCTGAAAATTATCACGAAAACATTGGGAACATCTTATTTGATTTATTGCCTGCCGGATCAATCTGCGGGGCTCCCAAAAAGAAGACCCTGGAAATCATCCGGGAGGCTGAAACCGGACCAAGGGGATTTTATACCGGTATCTTTGGTGTATTTGATGGTTACAATTTAGATTCAGCTGTAATGATCCGGTTTATAGAAAATGTGAATGGCAGCATGGTCTACAGGAGCGGTGGAGGTATAACTGTTTACAGCGACCCTCATAAAGAATATCAGGAGTTAATTGATAAAGTTTATCTGGCAATAAATTAATTCCCCCATTACTTCTTCATCTCACCATATTGGCCAAACACCTAAATCAGGCCATCTGTTTATTAAAGAGATCAGCGAATAAAGCTCGTTGAGACTTTTATTACCCGTTCCGGAGCTGATAAAGAATTCCTGGTTTGATCCCGCATTTTAAGCAGCCAGGCCATGTTATGGCCCAGAACTTCCATTATTTGTTTTCCTTCCTCGTCTTTTTCCACCTCTCCCGGCGTACGGCCATGAATAACATTCCAGTAATTGGATGCGGCAATGATCATCTCGGAATAATTCAGATAATGATTGAGGCCATCGAGAGTAGAGGAACCACCGGTCCGCCTAACTGCAACTAAGGCCGCTCCAACTTTATGACGGAACATACCACCATTGCTGCCTGAAACATAAAATGCCCTGTCCAGGAAACATTTCATTGTTCCGGGAATCCCGGAATAATAAACCGGTGAGGCCAGGATAATGCCATCCGCCGTTTTCATACTTTGCAGCCATTCATTTAAAGGATCTGTTGTAATGGTGCATTTCTCATCTTTATTTTTCCCACAGCCACCACAAGCCATACACCCTCTTACAGCCGTATTTCCAATATGAATAATTTCAAATTCAATTCCTTTCTTTTCAAGGACGGAACCAATCATTCTCAATGCATGCCAGGTATTACCCTCTTTATGAGGACTTCCGTTAATTGCTATTACTCTCATTTGATGTATTTTTTCTAAAGTTGCAAGTTCAAATTTCAGAGGTTTTAAAAATAGCAACTTTTATTGATGTGATGATGTGGCGATGTGGTGATGTGGCGATGTGATGATGTGGTGATGTGATGATGTGGTGATGTGATGGACATTCAAAAACGATTATCCACAAATACACACAAATCTTCCACAAATACACACAAATATTTGTGACCATTGTTTTGCATTTGTGGATAAAAAAACTCTCTACTAACGCTTCGTAATTCGTAATTATTTCTTCACGTTCAATGTATCTGAAATCCTTTTGAGCCATTTGATCACCCACGAGATGCCTGAATAATCTCCCAGGGTAGGGATCAGCCTGACGACTACCTCGTAGATGGCGATCAGCGCCCCCGCGGCCACCTTGAAAATTCCCGGCTCCGAAGGCAGAACAGTTGTGGTATCGCTGTTGATATTCACAATACACCCTGCGAAGAATAACAGGAAGGTCATTATGGCAAGAATATAGATTTTGATCGTCTTCATTTTGTTTCTTTTGTTATGTTATGTGCGAATTGTTTGGTGCGAATTGCTCGAATTAAGGACGAATTTTCACGAACACGAATTACCGTCTGCTTTAGCTGTTCTTGGTCTATTGCCGTCTGCTTTAGCTGACGGACCCGAATTTATGCTGAAAGAGGCTTTAGCCGCATTTTATTAAATCAATAAACAGATGTGGCTAAAGCCATTTAAAGAACTTACATCTTCCCGTCAGTTAAAACTGACGGCAATGGGAAAACCCCACCTTCAGCCTAAAGAACCGTTACTGCACCCGCGAACCTTGAAGAAGCAACATCCTCGCCCTTACTGTCGATAAAGGCCATGTAGCACTGCACCAGATCCCCTGACCAGCTGTCGGGCACGGTGACGGTCTGCGTTCCGTCGGCACGTTCAGCCAGCTCGTTGACCGTTACCGCCTGGCGCTTGGTTGGGTTGTACACCACGATAAGCGTCTTGTCGAGCGCAGAAGCCCCTACCTCGTCCGAGTTATCGTCCCAGGTGAAAACGATGGTTCCGGCCACACCTGCGGCAGCAACCTGGTTGAGGGCTGCGGGCAGTGAACCCCGGCTGACCAGTGCATTGGGGTAGTCGATCGCCTGGTTCGGGTATGCGCCTGTAATGGCATGGGTCAGGTTGTACCCCATCGCGGCATTGATCCCGGTC
>CAXXGM010000010.1:0-348602 GCA_963677325.2 Prolixibacteraceae bacterium | reverse complement strand
AGCCTCCTCTGGTTGCAGAGATTTCAATGATAAATTCAGGCCTTGAACCAAATATTGCGGAATTGTTAAGGACCTCCGGAGAATTGAATGGTAACAGGATGCCTGCTGTAAACAGCATACCCCTCCAGGAACATATTCTGCTGTCGGTTGATCTCGAAAAATTACTTCTTTACGATGTTCCGTATGATGCCTTGCTGAAGGAGCTCCGGACAGGATTGAAAGAAAATAATATCGGCACATTGCGTTCCTTTCAGCGTTTCATTCCCATTGTGATTTCAGGAAAGGAGATGATGGTGAGTGATGTGATTGCCGGGGGAGGAGTTGTCAATAATAAAAAAGAAATAATTCCGCTTAGTTCCCTGGTGACAATTTCTCATGGACAGGACCTGAAGATGATTACAGCCGGGAAGGACGGGGAGTACGTGCCTTTGGTTTTTTCGCCAGAGGATGATCAGAAAGACGGGTATGTCAATAAGATCACCAAGACGGTGAAAAAATCAGGTCTGTTTGATGTACGCTTTACGGGTTCCATTTTTTCCAATTTAAAGCTGTTGAAGGAGATTGGGATATTGCTGATTATCTCTGTGCTGCTGCTGTATTTTATTCTTGCCGCGCAGTTTGAATCTCTTGTCCAGCCATTGCTGGTACTCCTGGAAATACCTATCGATGTGGCCGCCGCCATTGTCATTTTATACCTTACCGGACAGACCTTGAATCTGATGTCTGCAATGGGGATGGTGATCATGACAGGGATTATAATCACTGATTCCATACTCAAACTGGATGTGATCAACCAACTTAGGAAGGAAGGTTATCAGATTATGGATGCTATTCGCATTGGAGGACACCGAAGACTGAGAGCTATTATTATGACCAGTTTGACCAGTATCCTTGCCATGGTACCTCTTCTGTTTACTGATGATCTGGGAAGCGAGCTTCAGAAGCCTTTTTCTTATGCCCTGATCGGGGGGATGATCATGGGAACGGCGGTCAGCCTCTATTTGGTGCCACTGGTGTATTGGTCTATTTATAGGAATGAAGGAGTGAAGAAATGAAAGAATTTAAAGAGGATGGGTTTTCGGATTTTTATTGGTTACTTTTTTAAAATTTAAAAAAGTAGGAAGTAGGAAAGTAGGGAAATAATATGTTAAAAAATTTCGAATAAGGATTTAAAAATTAATTAAGTAGGACCCAATCTATGAAGATTACAAATTATCTGCTTTTATTCTTGTTGCATTTACCGTTTACAGGGATCAGTCAGAACAGGATGACTCTGACTGATGCGATACGGTTGGCGGCGGACAGTTCGCTCACTGCGTTTAAGGCACAAAATCTTTACCTTTCAAGTTACTGGCAGTACCGGACTTTTGTTGCCCAGAAGAAGCCACTGGTCACCCTTGCTACTAACCTTATTGATGTAAACAACTCGATGACAAAGGTGTATAATTCTGTTCTTCAAATTAATGAATATGCTCATATACAGGATATTTCCTCTTCTGCCAATGCATCGGTAAAGCAGAATCTTCCTTTCAGCGGTGGAACCCTTTATTTTGATTCGGAGCTGAGCAGGGTGCAGAATTTTGGACAAAGTGATTTTATCCAATATTCTTCCGTGCCGGTCAGGGTGGGATTAAATCAGCCGGTATACGGTTATAACACCTTTAAATGGCAGAAAAAAATTGAGCCCATTAAATATGAAAAGGCCAAGAAGGGCTATTTGCAGTCGGTTGAAAATATTTCTTCACGGATGGTTGATAATTTCTTTGACCTGCTGACAGCCAGAATGAAGGTTTCGATGGCGGGGACTAATGTCGCCAATTCAGATTCGCTCTATGTCATTGGACAGAAAAGACTTGAGATAGCTTCCTTGTCACTTGCCGATGTTTTGACTCTTAGAGTCGATGCCCTTAATGCCCGGAACGATCTTGAAGAGTCAAGAAAACAGCTAAAAAATGCGCAATATGTTTTTAATTCCTTTCTGCGGATAAAGGAAGATTTCAGGATGGATTTGGAAATTCCGGAGAACTTGCCTGTTTTTCAGGTGGATGTGGAAGAGGTATTGCAATTATCGCAAAAGAATAATCCGGATCTGCTGGGTTATCGGCAACAGGTGTTGGAGTCGGCCAGTGATTTTGAAAAGGCAAAACGACAGAATTTGTTCAATGCATCCCTGAATGCCAGCTTTGGATTAAACCAGCAAAGTTCTGCCATCTTAGGGGCTTACCGAAATCCCATGGACCAGCAAAGAGCGGCCGTTTCATTGACTGTACCGATTATTGACTGGGGGCTGAGCCGTGGCAAAGTGAATATGGCCCGAAAAAATTATGAGGTAACAAAAATTACAGTGGAGCAGGCTGATGTGGATTTTCGTCAGCAGGTAATGATGGCGGTAACCAATTTTAACATGCAGATGAATATTGTCAAGAGCGCTGATGAGACAAGGAGGGTTGCTCAGCAGGCTTATGAAATCAACAAACAGCGGTTTGTCATCGGCAAAACGGACGTGAACAGTCTTGGCCTGGCCTTAACCCGGCAGGATCAGGCCAATCTGAATTACCTTAATTCCCTGAGGGATTACTGGAAGTATTATTATGCTTTAAGACAGCTGACTCTTTATGATTTTGAAAAGCGGAAAGAATTGATTCAGGACTTTGATGAGAAGGAATTAGGAATTAGGAATTAGGAATTAACGAGTCATTAAGTGGTTATTGGTCGTTTGCGATTATTGGCCATTCGATAAAGGGGGCTGCCTGGTGAGGGTGGCTTTTTTTGTGCATTTTCTGCCATTGACACTTTGTCAGTTCAAAACAGGGTATTCCGGTGTATTTCGCAGCAAAAAAAGCCACGGTTCAAAGGTTGGATCATAAACAACGAAGGGGTAAAAGAAAGGTGAGTGGACCGGTGTTGACTGAAGTTATCTCATGGCTATGTGTTTCGACTTTTCTCATCTACTGCCTCTTGTCGGGGATTATCCGGTAATCTCCCGGGTAATTGAATGGCTGAAGAAGGTTCCTGATGCGCTGAATGGGGGGAGACGGGCTGATGGCGGGGATGTGGTGATGAAATTAGCTTTCATGTTCTTTGATTTGCAAAAAAAACATGTAATTTGTTTGTATGATCAGGGTTGTATCAACAGAGAGGATTCCAATAAAGCTTTGGCTGGACGATATTGACGAGACCGCACTTGAGCAGGCAAAGAACCTGGCCAATCTGCCTTTCGCTGTCAGGCATATAGCCATGATGCCGGATTCGCACCCGGGATACGGGATGCCGATCGGGGGTGTTCTGGCTACCCAGGATGTGGTTGTTCCCAACGGGGTGGGAGTTGATATCGGCTGCGGGGTCGTGGCGCAAAAAACCATTCTGACAGAAATCAGTCAAAAAGAATTAAAGGATATTGTTTACCTGATCAGGGCCCGGATCCCGGTTGGTTTTGGCCATAACGCGGAACCTCAGGACGAACTTCTGATGCCTGAACTGAGCGAAAATACTCCGATTTGCGGTGTTTTATACCCCGAAGCGAGATATCAGCTGGGGACCCTCGGAGGCGGGAATCATTTTATTGAAATACAAAAGGGAGATGATCAGCGTGTGTGGATTATGATTCATTCGGGATCGCGTAATCTTGGGAAGCAGATTGCCGATTTTTATAACAGGGAGGCTAAGGAGGAGAATAAAAAATGGTATGTTCAAGCCACCAGCAAGGATCTGGCGTTTTTGCCGCTTTCTACCGAGACCGGTAAGCAGTACCTGTCGGAAATGCAATTTTGTGTTGATTTTGCTCTTGCCAACCGCAGCCTGATGATGAATAAAATCGTGGGATGCTTTGATCAGGTTCTTAAGAAAGATATAGCCGGGAGTCATGAGATGATCAATATTGCTCATAATTATGCATCACTGGAAAATCATTTCGGGCGGGAGGTGGTGGTCCATCGAAAAGGGGCGACCTCGGCAAGGGCGGGGGAGACCGGTATCATTCCCGGATCGCAGGGGACCAAGACCTATGTCGTGGAGGGACTGGGCAATCCTGAATCTTTTATGTCGTGCTCACATGGGGCAGGCCGTAAACTGGGCCGAAATATGGCCATGAAGACACTGAGCCTGAGAGAGGAGATTGAAATCATGGAAAGCCAGGGGATTATCCACAACATGAAATCATTAAAAGATCTGGATGAAGCGCCAGGGGCCTACAAGGATATTGACCTGGTCATGGAGAATCAGAAAGACCTGGTAAAAATACTGGTTGAATTGAGGCCGCTGGCGGTAGTGAAAGGATAATGTAGAATCACTTCCAAAAGTTGAGGAGACTTTTATCAAGCAAAAATTTCAGTGCCCACCCGGGAAGGGGAAAAGTTAGTTTCAGTCATTGTCGCCTGATGAGAAAAGCACTAATGCGTAGCATTAGTGGTATTTGTTCGCTTCCATGACGCAAGAAACAACCCGGCCTTGTACCGAACCTGGTACGAGGTTGGTATAGACCAGGTACGGCGTTTCCCGGCTGAGGTGAAGGTAAGGAGAAGGGTTGTACAAATTCAAATAATGAAACATTATGACACGTCTTGATACGTTATGACTTTTAAATTAAGCTTTTGGGTTTTGAAAAATTCGGATCAGTTTTGCAGGATGTGTTAAAACTACAAAGCTCTATCTTTTTTCCATTCCTATTTAAATATGATCCAATTTAGTCTTCAAGTTTTATTTTAATCCTTAACGTGAATTATTGCGGTCGATTCTGTATGTTAGTCGTAATGCCCTTTGCAGCTGGCTACATGAATGTTATTTTGATCGTCAACCTTGTAAGCCAGCCGATGTTCATTCGTGATTCTTCTATTGCATCTTCATCTTTGAACAATATTTTGATTTTCTCTAAAAAATCAACGGTCAGCTCACTTGGTTTTATCCTGATCGTTGTCTCCATTCCAATCTCTTTTTAACAAATATACAAAGTTTTCAGGCTTGATTTAAAAATTTTCCTTTTTTAAAGGACCAATTTGTGTTCAGTTGGTTTAATCCCTATTTTTGATTTAAGGACGATAAAAGTGTGTGTTTTTTGGACACCACCTTTATTTTTTATTGAGTAATTTTTCTATTGTCTTATCAATCCTTTCGATATCACCCCAAAATACGATGTCACCGGATGGATTTAATACTATAGTCAATGGAAAGCTAAATTTACCAAATGTCTTATATGAATCCAAAGCATTTGGTCCAATCAAATTGGGTATATGGATGTTTCTCTTTTTTAAAATTGTCTCTGCTTCCCCAAGTGTATCATTGGGGACTGGAAAATTTACTGCATAAAAATTAATGTTTCCATTTCTTGACCATTTTTCAAATTTTTCTTTTAAAATAGGGAATTTCTTGTAACAATAGGGGCAGGATGTGTTCCAAATATCCAAAACTACGATTTTACCTTTAAAATCATTATTTGTAAGAACGATTGAATCTTTTTTAAAAGTGAAGGATGGTGCCTTTTTAAATGTTTCTCCACTTTTAAATGTCTCGTAAATAACATAGTGTTCCCATATTTTTGCGCCTTGAAAATATACCCAAACCCCAATTAATAAGGGGAGAAATAGAATAATAACTTTGTAGAAACGATCAATATTTTTCTCATATCCCAAAGCCAACAATATTCCTATTCCTTCTGCAATCAAGAAATTTGGTGATGTATAAAACATCGATGGACGCAATAAATATATTCCAGAAAACACTATTATTGGAGAAGCAATTAATAATGTTGTAATTTTCGTCTGCCGGGAATTGGATGATTTTCTTCTAAACCAATAAGTAATTCCCATGAAAATAATGATGCCAAGGACAATGTTTAAGTGGAATCCGTAAAATCCTCCCTTTATAACTATCAATGTTAGAGGAATGTAAGCAAGCCATGCTAAGCAGAAGGGGTTCAAGTATTTTTTCATCGGTTTTAATTTTTTTAAGTGGTTGTTTATTTAAATCTTAAGCATTTTACTGATCCTATCATATTGAAAAATAATTCCTTATAAGTCTCGCCAATCGGAATTACCATTTTCTGTATTTTAATCCTGTTCCTTTCGATACTCTCAATCTTATCAATTGCTACAACATATGACTTGTGTACCCGAAGAAAATTATTCAATGGCAGCAATTCCTCTATAGATTTGAAACTTTGCAATGTCATTATCTTTTTATCTGTGGTTACAATCCTCAAATATTCATTCATTCCTTCGATATAGAGAATTTCTGACACTTTAATTTTTTCAAGTCTGTGTTCTGTTTTAACAAAAATGAAATCGCTGGAGGTTGGATGTTTTTTTTCAGATAGATTAATAAAAACTCTTTCAATGGCTTGGACAAATCTTTCAAAAGTATATGGTTTTAATAGATAGTCAGAAACATCAAATTCATAACCTTTCACAGCGTATTTGTCATAAGCAGTTGTGATAATTACTTTGGGCCGCCTTTTTATGGTTTCTAAAAATTGAATTCCTGTAAATTCTTCCATTTGAATGTCTAAAAAAATAAGATCAATTGAATTATTTTTGAGGTAACTAATGGCTGCAATTGCATTATCAAAAGTTCTTGATATTTTGAGGTAGTCAATTTTATCGATAAAACTCACTAACTTATTCAAGGCCAAAGGCTCATCTTCTATGACTATGACTTTAAGTTGCATTCAAATTAATTTTATATTTAGATTTACGATAAACTCCTTTGGATTATTATGTATCGAGAGTGAATATTTATTTTTATAAATCATTTTAAGTCTTTTCTTAACAATCTCTAAACCTACTCCACTCGACTTATCCTTTTTAATACTGGCTACTGAGTTAAAGCAATAGAATGTTAGTTCGTTTCCCATGACGTCAATTCTGATTTCAATTCTATTTTCAGGTTTATCTTTTAGCGATGAATGTTTGAATGCGTTTTCAACAAAGGGAATAAATAAAATGGGAGGTATCAGTTTATTAGAAATATCGCCGGTAATACTTAATCGAATGATATCTTCGTTGGGGATACGCAATTTTTGAAGTGAGATATAATTTTGGATATAAATTATTTCATCTTGTAATTGAACCAGATCTTTTTGGGAATCATATACCATATATCGCATTATTTCAGACAGTTTATTCAAAGCCTTTGAAGCATTCGGTGAATTTTCATTTATCAATGAATCAATATTATTCAATGTATTAAACAAGAAATGTGGGTTTAACTGATTTTTGAGCAGTGAGAGTTCGCTTTTAAAATTTTGTTTTTCCAGTTCAATTTTATCATAGGCATCCTCAAACCATTGTACAAATAATCGGAAAAAAGTTCCTGCTGCTCCCAATGTAAGTGCATATCCTGCAATACCAAACCACCAACCCTTTACAAAAACATGAAATTTTACATTTAAAACTGTAGCAATAAATAGAGTTGTCAAATTAAAGTAAAGGGTAAAGCCGGCAATAATGGCTATCAGGCCAAGAATGAATTTAAAATATTCCTTATTTATTAGGAATTGAGGAATGAAGTACCAATAAGAATAGTAGATTAAGCCAAGAAAAGATCCGTAACAAAGTATGGAATCAACAATGTTAAAAAACAATGGCTCTTTATAATAAGCTGAAATTCTGGTGGCACTTAATGCTATCAATAAAATAAAAACAATGATTACAGATGCATGTAGGAAGTAGAAGATAGATTTTTTCATTGTTTTAAATTATTTGAAACAAAAATAATTTTACAAAATATCATTGTAAAATATTTTCAATGTATTCTGGTTTTTAATCAGTCAATCTTCTTAAAATATCTACAAATACTCTGTTAACATGCATATTATATATGGCCGTTTATTTTAATGTTTCTCAAAATTATGGTTCTAAAAGAATATTTAAATGCTAACTTCTTAAAGGATTTTAATTATGTAATTTATTTAAGGTTAGCCGGACCGTTTTTGTATTCGGTTGGATTGATCCCTGTTTTCGATTTAAAAACACGGCTGAAATAATAGATGGATTCAAATCCAAGGCGATAGGATATTTCTTTTATGCTAAGGTCGGTATTGATGAGCAGGTCTTTTGCCTGGCGGATTCTCAATGAAAGGTGATATTGGCCGGGAGAGATACCCGTGTAAACTTTGAACATTTTTCTGAAAAGAGAGTAGTCAATGTTCAGATCCCGGGCCAGTTTCTGGATATTGATGTTCTGGTCGATGTTTTCTCTGATTGAGAGGCATGCCCGCTGTATTGTTTGTTCGATGAGTTTTCCCTCAAAGTTTTCATTTTTTTTGATGGAGATAACGGCGCTTAATAAATATACCACCAGACCGGAGCAGATTTGCTGATATCCTGCCTTTTCCGTGGATATCAGATGAAGTATTTCATGAAAGCTCTGAAGCAGCTTTTCGTTGTATCCTACCTGAATAAAGGGCTGTTTTGCTGAGAAGAATTCATTTTCAAAGATATGCTTTGCAAAAAATCCATTAAACCCGATGTAATGTTCTTTCCATCCCGATGTCAGTGGTTTGTAACGATGCCACTGTCCGGGGAAGATAATGATCACGGAACCTTCGGGGACCAGAAATTCTCCTTCTTTTGTTTCGATTATTCCCTCGCCCCGTGTGATGTAATTCAGCTGAAATTCGTGAAGAATCCGGCCGTTTTCCCAGCTGAAATTATATCCGGCCGGATGCCCGGGAGGGGGATAGGGTTGTTCCGGTAATATGTGTGCATATCCGGCCACGTTGAGATATAGACCCCATTTCTTGTCTTCATTGCTCGTGGTGGTGTATTTGAAAAAATTCTCCATTCGTAAATCATTTTGTGTAAATAATTCTCCAGAATGTACATTGAAAACTATAATACTGAGAATTATCTTTGGATTCACAATTATAGTTTTTTTTTCAGAACAGACAAAACTTAAACGTATGAATCCCTTCCTTGGAATATTATTAATTGCGATCGGCAGCATCGGGGCTGCCAGTTTTTACGTTCCCTTCAAGAAAGTGAAGGTCTGGGCCTGGGAGTCGTATTGGCTATCGCAGGGATTGGCTGCGTGGATCATCGTTCCATGGATTTTCGCGTATTTTACAGTGCCTAATGGGCACCTGATGCAGATTATAACCGAAGCTCCTTCTTCCGCAAAATGGCTGGCCATGCTTTTTGGCGCTTTATGGGGAATAGGAGGCCTGACCTTTGGGTTGAGCATGCGTTTTCTTGGAGTAGCACTTGGACAATCCATCGCGCTTGGATTTTGTGCTGCCTTCGGGACATTGATTCCCCCGATATTTATGCCTGGAAGTCCATTAACTTCGATCGTTATTCTTGGAGTGGGGATCTGTATTGCAGGGATTGCCGTCATTGGTTATGCGGGGGCTTTGAAGAATCAGAATCTTTCAGAAGAAGAAAAGAAAAAGGCGGTAAAGGAATTTGCACTGAAGAAAGGTATCATCATTGCTGTTTTTGCGGGAGTCATGAGCGCCTGCTTTAATTTTGGATTCACTTTCGGGAAGCCCATTGATGAAGTGGCGCTGGCTCATGGCACCAACCCTCTTTATCAAAGTAATGTTACCTTGATTTTCATTCTTTTGGGTGGATTTATTACTAATCTGATATACTGTCTTTATTTGAATTTTAAAAACGGTTCTATCAGAGACTATTATTCAGTGGATAGTAAGACCTTGCTGAACAACCTGTTTTATACTTTTCTTGCCGGATTTCTCTGGTTTCTTCAGTTCCATTTCTTTGGGATGGGGAAAAGCCAGTTGTCAGGGGCTATGCTTGTGATGAGCTGGAGTATTCTGATGGCCATGAACATTGCGTTCAGCAACATCTGGGGTATTTTACTCAAAGAATGGAAAGGAACGGGAACAAAGACCATGGTAATTCTGGTAATCGGAATTCTTGTCCTGATTTTCTCAACATTTGTAGTGAAGCTGTAATTCCCGATCGATGAAAAGATTTGCCTTTAAATGAAACTTAAACAGGGGTTTAAGGATGAATACAAGAAAAGGAGTGATGCAGTGTGGACTGATCAGAAAGCTTTAATGCAATCTGCCGGAGAACCCGATTATTGGATCTTACCGGATGTGGAAACCGATGTTCTTTTTGCGTTTCAGAACCGGGCAGGGGAGGTTTCCACCCAGGATTCGGGATTCAATTCAGCTGTAAAGAAAGGGAGAGCCTACATGGCCGATATTTATGGATATCAATCCCAATAGTTTACTGTGATTATTCCTCTTCAGGAGGTTTTTATCTATTCATTTTACTGACATGAAAGTTTCCAACATAAGACTGCCACAGGACCCGAATAATTCATTTATTGTGCTAAGGGAAACAAATCGTTTTTCCAGATGGCATCATCATCCTGAGTATGAACTTGTACTGATTGTTAAAGGGAAAGGCCGGCGTATGGTTGGGGATCATGTGGACCGGTTTGAAGAAAATGATTTAGTTCTCATAGGTCCTTATACCCCTCACGTATGGATGTGCGATCCGGAATATTTTGGGGAGGATGGCCGTTTTACCGGTGAGGGGATCGTCGTGCAGTTTTTACCGGATTTCCTGGGTGAGAGATTTTTTGAAATACCTGAAAACAATACACTTAATAAAATTCTTAAGGATTCTTCAAGAGGGATTCAAATTTTAAACGATTCAAGACAAAAGATAATAAGATTGATGCATGAAATGGTTGACATGGATGGTCCCGGGAAGTTGTATGCCTTGTTTTCTATATTTCAGATCCTGTTATCGTACCCGAATTATACTATTCTGGCTAGTAACGCGTTTATGAACCAGTCGAAGCCCGATGAGCATAATCCCATGCAAAAGGCATTGCAATACATCATGATGAATTTTCAGCGACAGATCTATCTTGAAGATCTTCTTGAAATCACAAACATGTCCTATAGTTCCTTTTACGTGTCCTTTAAAAATACTTACCGGATGACTTTTAAGGAGTATTTGTTAAATGTAAGGGTGGGATATGCCTGTAAGTTACTGACAGGCCCTGGCTACAACATTTCGGAAACCGCTTATCTGTGTGGTTTTGAGAATATTTCAAATTTTAATCGCCAGTTCAAACATATTAAGGGAATAACGCCTTCCGAATTTTATAAAAAGGTTCACGAGACAAGGAATGAGTATTATTCGTGATCATAAATAACGGAAGGGGAAATTTTGAGGTGTATTCTTAACCATTGGTAGTCTGTTTAATTTTTATATTAAATGTAAATGCTTATGTCCCGGAATTGACCAGGAACCTCTTGTCTTCATTATGTTTGAGTCATGTTTTTAACCCTTAATTGGCAAATGGAACAGTTATTCATAAATATTAAAACTAAATGAAAAAAGAATTTATTCAGAAAGCTTACGAAGTTGCTAAAGAGCAATATGCATCCTTGGGGATTGATACCGATGAGGCTATTGCCCGAATGAAAGATGTTGTTATAAGTCTTCATTGCTGGCAAACAGATGATGTGGGCGGATTTGAGAAGGCGGATTCCAAATTAGGAGGCGGTGGAATCCAGGTTACCGGAAATTACCCCGGTAAATCACGTTCCATAGCAGAAATGAGGCAGGATCTCGAAAAAGTAATGTCGATACTTCCGGGTAAGCAAAGATTAAATCTTCATGCTATTTACGGAGAGTTTGGGGGACAATCGGTCGATCGTGATCAGATTGAAGTAAAACATTTCCAGGGGTGGATTGATTGGGCAAAAAAACAGGGAATAGGTATCGATTTCAATCCCACTCTCTTTTCCCACCCGAAGGCCGATGATGGTTTTACGTTATCCAGCAAAGATGAATCTGTACGGAAATTCTGGGTAGAGCATGTGAAAAAGTGTCGCAGGATAGGTGCTGAGATGGGAAAGCAGTTGGGTACTCCCTGTGTTCTTAATACGTGGATTCCTGATGGTTCTAAAGATATTCCGGTTGATAGAGGCGGATACAGGGCCTTGCTTAAAAAGTCTCTTGATGAGATCTATGCAGAACAATTTTCTACAGAATACCTGAAGGATGCCATTGAATCGAAGCTTTTCGGTATTGGATCTGAATCGATGGTTGTAGGTTCTCATGAATTTTATCTGGGATATGCCGTAAAAAATAATAAGTTGCTGTGTCTTGATATGGGCCATTTTCATCCCACGGAGGTTATCGGAGACAAAATTTCTTCTGTTCTTCTTTATGTGGACGAAATCCTGCTGCACGTTTCAAGGGGTGTACGCTGGGACAGCGACCACGTGGTTACTTTCAATGACGACATCATCCTGATTGCTCAGGAGGTTATTCGTAATCATGCTCTTGGCAGAGTGAATATTGGCCTGGACTTCTTTGACGGAAGTATGAACCGTTTAGGAGCTTATGCCATTGGCACCCGAGCCACTCAACAAGCTTTTCTTTACGCATTGCTTGAGCCTACCGGCGTGATTAAAAAATGGGAAGAACAAGGCAAGAACTTTGAACGGCTTGCATGGTTTGAGAATATGAAGACCATGTTATTTGGAGCTGTGTACGATAAATATTGCCTAGATCATGATGTGCCGACGGGATTTGATTATGTTTCGGAAATTCAGAAATACGAATCTGAGGTATTAAGTAAGAGGTAATACCTGGAATGATTATTTTTATGAAATAAAATTCCGGCTTTCCGATAAAGTGAGCCGGAATTGTTTTTATTTGATATGAACCAGACAGACAAGAAATAAAGGTTATGAAGACAAATGTGATTGCCATATTCGATATTGGAAAGACCAATAAGAAATTACTGCTTTTCAACCATGCTCTCCAGGTTGTATATCAGGACGAACTGAAGTTTCCTGAAATTAAGGATGAAGACGGATTTGAATGTGATGACATCGATAAAATCGAGAGCTGGATTTCAGAATCATTGGATAAAGTATTGAAAAATACTGATTACGAGATTAAGGCTTTAAATTTTACTACTTATGGAGCCACCTTAATGTATCTTGATGAGAGCGGGAAACGTCTGACCCCTGTTTACAATTATCTTAAGCCTATGCCCGAAGGGATTGTTGAACCTTTGTATGGAAAATACGGGGGGATGACAGAATTCAGCCGCAAGACTGCTTCTCCTGTATTGGGAATGCTGAATTCGGGGCTTCAGGCATTGTGGTTAAAGAAGACTAAGCCAGCTTTATTTGAAAAGGCAAGATCAATTGTTCATTTTCCACAGTATCTTTCTTACTTATTTACGGGTAAAATTACCTCTGAGCTGACATCCATTGGCTGCCATACTGCCATGTGGGATTTTGATGAACAAAAGTATCATCAATGGACCGAAGATGAAAAAATGCCATTTTTGCAACCTGTCTCCAATTATACTCATTTTACGACTGTAGTTAAGGATCAGCCTATTGAGGTTGGTATTGGCATTCATGACAGTTCTGCTTCATTGGCTCCCTATATTGAAAATAGTCAGGAACCTTTTATTCTTTTGTCTACAGGTACCTGGTGTATAAATATGAATCCTTTCAATGAAGAACCACTAACTATGGAGCAGCTGAACAGAGACTGCCTGTGCTATCTGGGAGTTCATCAGAGGCCTGTAAAGTCATCACGTTTGTTCATGGGTCATATTCATGAAGTGAATGTGGAGAGATTATGCTCTCATTTTTCAAAGGATGCCAATTATTTCAAAACTGTTAAAGCTAATGAAGTTCTGATGCAGTCCATTCTTGGTTCTGAAAAAATCTTCTTTAGTAAAGGAGTTCCCGGTGATTTTGTGGATCATTCTGTTGATTTATCAATTTTTAAATCTTTTGAATCGGCCTATTTGCAGCTTATGGCAGATCTGACAAGAGAATTAGCTGATTCTGTGAGGTTGATTATTCCAGAGAACGATGTAACGAAAATAATTTACGTGTCAGGAGGATTTGCACGTAATGAAGTTTTTGTACGTATCTTAGCTACGTTGTTTCCTAAAAAGAAAGTCTATACTTCAGAGGTTGATAATGCTACGGCGATGGGAGCGGCCCTGATGCTATGGGAAACGATGGGTATAAAAGAGAAACCAAAGATCAAAGGATTAAACGTTTAGTTTTTAGAGTTTTATACGATAAATGGCTATAAATAAGATTTTGACCTTGCAACGAGCATTCAGAGGGATTTTAACTCTTTCGGCGGGGTTCTTTTTGCTTCTGATGCCAGGTATAACCATACGGACGGCCTTAATGGTGATAGGTGCCATGTTATTTATAAATGGGTTGATCTCCTTGATTATAACAAACAAGTCTATCAGAATCAGAGGATTCTTTTCTTTTCAGGGATTTTTTAATGTTATAACCGGTCTGGCATTTATGTTTGTTCCTGAAGCAATGCTAAAGGTATTTGTGGCCTTTTTTGGCATTATTCTCCTGATGATAGGATCAGTTCAATTAATAAGTGCATTAACTTCCTTTGCATGGAGATTATGGTCTCTAATCTATTTGATTTTTGCCCTTGCAATGCTGTCAGGAGGGATCCTCCTGCTATACAATCCTTTCAAAAGCCTGGAGGCAATCGTATCCTTTATTGGGATGCTGCTGATATTTTACGGAATATCTCAAGTGATGTCTTTTAAAGTAAAAAAGCAGACAGAATATTACAAGGGTTCTCCTGTGGAGGATATACCCCATGAGGAGGCAGAATAAAGCTTCGGAGAATTTGAATTTACCTCTCCGTTTTACAGTTTTTTATAGTAAACGGCTTTGTTGTCATTCAAGTCATAGAAATCTTCAAACAACGCCACCTGCTTGTAACCGCAACCGGAATAAAAATCCATGGTGGGTTTGTACTGTTCTTTGTTTGAGGTTTCAATGTAAATTCCCCGGCCCCCCAATGCCCTGATATCTGCTTCTGTTTTATCCATCAGTAAACGTCCAAGGCCTTTTCCACGGTAATCATTGTCAACAGCGATCCAGTAAAGATCGAAATTTTTTATTGTCACCGGAATTTCTCCGTAGCAACAATAACCTACCGTTTTCCCTTCTATTTCAATGAAGTTGAAACGATAGCCGCTGCCTTCGCCGGATCTCAAATTTTCTTCTATCAGTTCAATGGCTACTTCCACCTCATAAGGTTTAAAGAATCCTGTGGATTTTAAAATATTAGCCACATTTAATTTATCACTGGATACAACAGTTTTTCTAAAGCTGATTACCTTAAATTCCTGGTTAGTTCCGTTCTGCATCTTCAATAATTCTTTTAATGATTTCTGCATTAGTTAACCCTGCCTGGTGACAGGCAGCTATAAATCCACTATCGGGAGCGATGCAAGGATTGGCATTTATTTCTATGACACTGGGAATGTTATTTTTCCCTACTCTGAAATCAACCCTTACATACCCTTTTAAGTTAAACAATTGCCAGCACTTTTTTGCAATGTTTTTTAACTCTTCCAATAATGAAAAATCCTTTTCTTCAAAATTAAAACTTCTTTTGGTATTTTTATATTCAAATGAGTTTTCTTCCCATTTTGCTTTATAACCCAATATCTTTGGTTTTTTCGAAGAATAATTGAGAAAACACATTTCCGCAGGAGGCATAACGAGGCCAGCGATTATGGAGATATTAAATTCTCTTCCATCAATATATTCCTCAGCAAAATAATCCTTTGGAATTTTTCTTATCTGATCACCTGTATAAAGAGTACTATCTTCAATACCAACTGATCCATCCTCGGAAATAGGTTTAAATAAATAGATTTTCGAAGGAATGATATCCGATGATTTTTTTGTCCAGTCGGGAGTCTCAATTTGATTGTTTCGAAGAATGGTTTTGCAAATGACTTTATCCGTTGTGGTGTATATAGCCTCAGTACCGGAGCCTGTATATCTGAATCCGAATGAATCCAGTATTGCAGGAGCCACAAAACTTAATTTGCCCTGATTGTTAACGGTTTCAACAAGATTGAAGATGACAGAAGGATTCTTCGCTTTTATTTCATTCAAAAGAACATTAATGTTCAGATTGAAATCCATTCGTGCGAAATTGTAACCAAGATCCGGCAATTCTCTCTCTATTAATTTTGCCTGTTCCAGAACATCCAATTCATCTTCTTTTGAATATTCCGATACGGGGTTATGTAAGATAATAGCTTGTTTCATTGCCACTGTTCCTTCTTTAGCTCTTTTAATCCGTGTTTCACTTTATCAACTTTCTTTTATAATTTATTTCTCAGGATTTTGTTTCAGGACCGGGTAATTTATTCCCTTAATCCTGTTCTTTTTAGGGCTGAGCGCATAATTCCGGAAATTAATTCCTGATAATCCAATCCTTTCAATCTTGAAAGAATCGGGAGATCAGAGTAGGTGGGATTTAATCCTGCCAATGGATTTATTTCAATTAAATTGGGTTTTCCCTTTGAATCAAGCCTGAAATCGATGCGTCCAGCATCTTTACCCTTAATGATCTTCCAGACTGTAATTGCTGTCTGAATGCATTCCCGGGCTACTGAATCATCAGGTATTTTATAACTCACGTACTTTTCCCAATCCTTTTTTACAGTATAGGAATAAATAGGATGAGGGGTCTCATCGTTTAAAATAATTTCCATTGCCCCGATTGCACGGGTCTCATTACCAGTGCCAAGTATGCCTACTGTGAATTCCCTGCCAGGAAGAAAAGATTCAACTAAGACAGGTTGCTTAAACATATCAAGTAAGAAAGAGACTGATTTTAGAAGTTCCGATGAATTTTCAATAATAGAATATCCGTCAATCCCTTTGCTTGTCCCTTCGGCTATGGGTTTTACAAACAATGGATATGCAAGCCTGATCAGCTCTAAATCCTCAATTTGGTGAATCACTTTGAAAGGTGCAGTTGGTATTCCTGCATCCTGTAATATAATTTTGGTGAGAGATTTATCCAGTGTAAGATTGAGAATTTCCGGTTCACTGAAAACATAAGGAATCCGGTAAGCATCCAGAAGACAGGGGACCTGTGCCTCACGTGCAATTCCATACATGCCTTCACAAATATTAAAGACGATGTCACACTTTTTCCCTGAATTAAGAAAGTTTACAAGATTAAAGATATTGCCAATACGAGTTACATGAAATCCCAAGGATCCTAAAGTATTTTCAAGGGCATCAATGGTTTCATTTGAATCGAACTCGGCCACTTCTTCCTGTGAATATCCTATCTTAAGATATTCATCCTTCAGATCAAAAGTTAGTCCAATATTGATCATTTCAAGTATTTTTATCTAATCCGGGTAATTAAATTCCTTCCCTTCGTAATTGTATAATGTAATCCTGTCTTTTTCTATGCTCTTGATGTAATTTGGCAAAAGAGGAATTTTTCCCCCTCCACCGGGGGCATCAATCACAAAATGAGGTACTGCATACCCGGAAGTGAATCCTCTTAATCCTTTTATGATCTCAAGTCCTTTTTTCACCTCTGTACGAAAATGCTCTGATCCAGGAATCGGATCACATTGATAAATATAATAGGGTCTGACGCGCACTTTCAGTAATTCGTGGTTTAATCTCTTAAAGGTATCGATATTATCATTAATGCCTTTTAAAAGAACGCTCTGACTACCAAGGGGTATACCTGCATCCGCAAGAATATTGCAAGCTTCTCTTGTTTCGATGCTTAATTCATCCGGATGTGAAAAATGAAGGCTCATCATCAGGGGGTGGTATTTTTTAAGCATCCGCACAAGATTTTTAGTAATCCTCATGGGAAGAACAACAGGAACTTTTGTCCCAATGCGGATTATTTCAACATGTGGTATCTTTCTTAACTTTGAAATCAGGTACTCAAGTCTGAAATCAGGTAAGGTTAGCGGATCTCCGCCAGATATGAGCACATCTCTTATCTGAGGATTCCGCGAAATGTAATCAATGCCAATATCCCAGCTGAAGGTGGAAACGTGACATTTATTCTTTTTTGCGACCATATGGCTGCGCGTACAATAACGGCAATATGCAGCACAAACGCCTGTAACTGTAAAAAGAACTCTATCCGGATATCGATGAACGATATGGGGAACCGGGGAGAAGTTTTCCTCATTGAGGGGATCATTTTTTTCTCCCCGGCTTTGTATTAATTCTTCCCTGGATGGAATCATAGTCCTGAAAAGGGGATGATCCGAAGGAAAGCGGTTCAATAAGCTTGCAAAATAAGGAGTAATTCGGAAAGGCAAATGATTTTGTGGTAAAGAATTGATTATATTTTCATATGCTTCACCAAAAATTTCCTTTAACCTTTCTGCTGTGTGGATACTATTTTTTATTTGCCAGTTCCAGTTATTCCAGTCATGGATTGTAGAACCGAGGAAATTACCCTTTATAAAAGGGACAACTGAAATGTCATGAGGGAATTTGGCATTTGAGGATAATGTTAAATTATTCAGGTCAATTATCCCACCAGGTTCAGGAGGGACGGGTGAGTCGGAAGATGTGCTATCGCTTGAACTGATAGCACTTACAATGGTCATTTCTGATTTCATGGACAATTCTTTTTTCTACTTTTTTAATTATTAGAATGTTAGATTTAAAATACTGTATATCAATTAATTATCTCTTAAATTTATCTTAAACATTATTACAAAAGTAAATCAAAATTAATTACATTATTTAATGTTTTATCATTCAAAGAAAAGTTTAATTCTTTTTTTTTCTATGTTGTCAGAAAGAACAATTTTATAGGCAGTACATAGGTCCTGATCATTTTTGTAAATCCCTATTTGATAATTTTTTAATGAAAGAAAGAGGTTTGATTTTTCTATTTGGCTGTTCATAATTCTGTTGATAAACTTTTTTATAATTTAATGGTTTTTTATGAATTTCATTAACCAAAAGAATGCTGGTAAATTTTTTCCCGATTACATTTTTACGACGGGTGCCAGATTTAAGAATTAGTTAACATTGAATGGGTCGTCCCCAAGAAATGATAAAATTCAGCCGAAATATTGTATTTTTAGCAAATCGATAAAAGAATGAATTTAACAATGGAAACAATTGACTGGAAAAATTTAGGTTTCGGTTACAGCAAGGCTGATTATAACATTCGTTGCTGGTACCGGAATGGCAAATGGGGAGAATTGGAGATTTCAGATTCGGAAAATGTTACCCTTCATATTGCTGCTACTGCTTTTCATTATGGACAGGAAGCCTTTGAAGGGCTGAAGGCCTTCCGGGGAAGCGATGGAAAGATTCGTGTTTTTCGTATGGAAGAAAATGCAAAGAGATTACAACAGTCTTCAAAAGGAATAATGATGGCTGAAGTTCCAATTGAGCTCTTTGAGGAAGCAGTAAGGAGAATTGTTAAAATCAATGAACGCTTTGTCCCTCCGTTTGAATCAGGAGCATCCTTATATATTCGTCCCCTTTTAATTGGGACAGGACCACAGATTGGTGTCAAACCTTCGGATGAATATTTATTCATGATTATGGTAATGCCTGTAGGTCCTTATTTTAAAGAGGGATTTAAACCTACGGATTTGGTGATTTATCGTGAATATGACCGTGCTGCTCCACTTGGGACCGGGAAAATTAAAATTGGGGGAAATTATGCGGCAAGTCTTGTTGCCGGAGACCGTGCACACCATAATGGTTTTTCATCAGTTCTTTATCTTGATGCAAGAGAAAAGAAATACATTGATGAATGTGGCCCGGCCAATTTCTTTGCAATAAAAGGTAATTCCTATATTACGCCTAAATCAGAATCCATATTGCCATCAATTACCAATATGAGTCTGCGTCAGTTAGCCAAGGATATGGGAATGCAAGTTGAAGAAAGGGTTATTCCGGTAGAGGAACTCTCTGAATTTGATGAAGTGGGAGCCTGTGGAACAGCGGCTGTCATCTCACCGGTTAAGAGAATTTATGATGCACAACTTGATAAGGAATACATTTACAGCAGTGAACCAGGGAAAATGAGTCTTAAGCTTTATGAAAAGCTTAGGGGCATACAGTATGGAACCGAACCTGATCCATACGGTTGGACCGAAATAGTTGAATAACTAAGCAAACATCAATGACAGCATAAAAAAAGCCACCGTAAAACGGTGGCTTTTTTTATGCTGTCATTTTGAACATGCTATTTTGAACAATTACCTGCTTTTATCTGAGCCCAGGTTGGGGAATAAGCATTTAATCCGATGTATGCATTACCTCCAAGGCTATCCAGCTTCAATGAACAATAGCTGTTTAGTTTTGGATTGTAATAGAGATGAAGATCACCATAAACAACCTTTAAACGCTCCAGACCGGCTAAAGAGGTCAGTTTATCGGATTCCAGTATTTGTACATCGCCTTTGACGGACTTAAGGTTGTTAATACCTTTCAGATTAACAATGCCGGAATTGTTATCGATAATAAAGTTTCCGTAGATGCGTTCAAGACTTGTAAATCCAGGTAAAGAATCAAGTGAGTTGCAATTAAATATACGCAAATCCTTTTTAATTACTTTTAAAGTATTTACACCTGAGAAAGAAGTAAATCCGGATAATCCATTCAATTCCGCAGTTCCACCGATAGTGTCAATTTTAGCCAATCCCTGTAAGTTTTTTAGGCCTGAGCAATCGATAAGCCTTATATCGTTTTTGATAGATCCCAATGCACTTAATCCGCTTAAATCAGGCAGTTTATCGCATTTTGCGATATAAATTGAAGAAATAGTATCTTTTAGCTGATTTAATCCCAAAAGATTGATTAATTCGGGTAAATTAGTAAGAGACAGTATTCCAGGTGAGCTTTTCAGTGAGGTCATTCCATTCAGACTGGAAAGTAAAGGGTTATCTGATAAATAAATACCTCCGGTTATTGAATCAATTCCATTTAACCCTTCCATTGAAATCAATTTCGGATTGTTTGAAACTGACAATTTTCCGGTAATGGTTTTTATATTTTCCAAACCTGAAAAGGATTGAAGGGAATTATTACCTTTTACTGTAATGTTTGTCAATGTCAAAATCTGTCCTATTCCATTGCAGTTGACTAGCTTTGGATTATTTTCCAGTGTCAAACTTCCATATATGGTATCGAGTTGAGCAATCCCAGTCAGATTAGTTAACCCGGAGCAATTCGAAATCTGAAGGTCTCCTGTAATTTTTGAGAGGGCGGTAAAGGAAGAAAGATCCGGATCAGATATTTTATACAATTTTAATGAACCGTTTATAGTCCTGAGATTGACAAGAAATTTATGATAATCTATCGGATCTGAGGTATAGAGCTCCAGATTACCGGTTATTATTTTGTAATTTCCATCCAGAAATTTCTGTAAGGTTGTGTCGTTACCACTCGAATATATTACAATCGATCCAATCCATTCTCCTGGTTTAGGTACTACTGTAGTGTCGTTGCTCTTCTCACTTTTCTTGCAGGAAAAAATAATTCCTGCCAGGAGGAATACTAAAAGGAAAAACCCAGTTATCTTCTTCATTAATATCTTTATTTCAAAAATTCTGTTCAATAATTTAAACTCTTGACTCTTTTCCCAATGTATAGATGATAAAACATCCAAAACGGTTGTAGAGGAGGCAAGATAGTATATTATTTTGAAAGTTCAAGCATTCGTAAAATAGGAGCTTTCGCTTTTTCAATTAAAATCGGATCGAGTAATATTTCAGGCTGCTCGTGTTTAAGAGCAAGATAAACTTTGCTCAATGAATTCATTTTCATGAAACTGCAATCATTGCAGCCACAGGTAGAATCTATCGAAGGTGCCGGGATAAAAGTCTTATCCGGACAATTCTTTTTCATCTGGTGAAAAATTCCACTCTCTGTGGCGATTATAAATTCCTGTGAAGAACTTTTTTCCACATATTTAAGCAGGGCCGTGGTGGATCCAATGAAATTGGCAATCATCAATACAGGCTTCTCACATTCGGGATGAGCAATCAATTCTGCTTTTGGATGTTGCTCCATCAAGCTAATGATTTTTTCAAGTGAATATTTTTCATGCACCATGCATGCCCCATCCCAGAGAATCATTTCTCTTCCGGTGAGCGAATTGATATAATTACCAAGATTTTTATCGGGAGCAAATATCAACTTCTCGCCTTTGGGAAAAGACTCCACAATTTTCAAGGCATTGGATGAAGTAACAATAACATCAGATAGCGCTTTAATTTCCGCAGAACAATTTATATATGAAATAACTTTATATCCCGGATGAGCTTTTTTAAATTCCTCGAATGGTTTAGCAGGAGTCGAATCAGCCAGAGAACAGCCTGCATTGAGATCAGTGATCAAAACCTTTTTCCCGGGATTAAGAATCTTGGCCGTTTCAGCCATAAAATGTACGCCGACAAACACGATGATATCGGCGTTGGTTTTCTGGGCTTCCTGTGCAAGAGCCAAAGAATCTCCGGTGAAATCTGATATGTCCTGCAATTCAGGTGTTATGTAGTAATGACCAAGAATAACAGCATTTTTTTTACGTCTTAATCTGGATATTTCATCTAAAAAGTCAATATCCGGATCTAAGGCTGTTTTAATAAAACCATTTTCTTTGATCAGTTTGCGATATTCTTCTTTTATCATTTACGTTAATCTACTAAGGGTACAAATTTACTAATTCAAAGCAAATCCTGATAAAATTCTCCCTGTTTTCAAGAATCTTAATATAAACCATCTGATTTATATTGCTGAAAGGTCCTGAATTCCCTCTTTCTTGTTGGATTATTTCCTTAATTTTGCATCCTGATAAAATGTAAAGATTAATTCCGATGGCACAAAAACCCTCCATTCCCAAGGGAACACGTGATTTTTCACCCGAAGAAATGCTTAAACGCAACTATATCTTTGATACAATCAAAGGTGTTTTTGAATTATACGGATTTCAACCCATTGAAACTCCGGCGATGGAAAATTTATCCACTTTAATGGGGAAATATGGTGAAGAAGGAGATAAATTATTGTTTAAAGTATTGAATTCGGGAGATTTTTTATCCGGGATTACTCCCGAAGAGCTGAATCAAAAAAACAGTCAGAAACTTACAAATAAAATTTCTGAAAAAGGATTGCGTTACGACCTTACCGTTCCTTTTGCCCGTTATGTAGTTCAATATCAGAATGAAATTGTTTTTCCTTTCAGACGTTATCAGATTCAGCCTGTATGGAGAGCTGACCGACCACAGAAAGGCCGTTATCGTGAGTTTTATCAATGTGATGTTGATATTATTGGATCGGATTCACTTCTCAATGAGGTAGAATTGATACAGGTTGTTGATGATGTTTATAAAAAGCTTGGAATCAGGGTTATCATCAAAATCAACAACAGGAAAATACTGAGTGGTATTGCTGAGACAATAGGAGAGAAGGATCGAATAGTAGATATAACTGTGGCAATCGATAAACTTGATAAAATTGGATTGCATAATGTAAATGAGGAACTCTCTCAGAAAGGGATTTCCTCTGAGGCAATTAATAAATTGCAGCCTATCCTTCAAATGTCTGGAAATACGGAGGAAAAACTGGCACAAATCGAAAGTGTTATTCATCACTCATCCATAGGAATGAAAGGTATATCAGAAATGCGCGAAATCTTTGCTTATCTTTCTGATCTCGAAATTGCAACAGAAATTGAGTTGGATTTAACTCTGGCCCGTGGATTAAATTATTACACCGGAGCTATATTTGAGGTGAAATCGCTCGATGTGCAGATCGGATCTATCACCGGAGGAGGCCGTTATGATGATCTGACCGGAATCTTCGGCCTTCCAGGAGTTTCGGGAGTTGGTATTTCTTTCGGAGCTGACCGGATTTATGATGTGATGACACAATTGAATAAATTTGGGAAAGAAAAAGCTACTACGACTCAGATTATTTTTATGAATTTTGGGAAATCTGAAGAAAAGTTTTGTTTACCTCTGATTCGTATGTTAAGAGCAAAGGGTATTCGTGCTGAAATATTTCCAGAAGCAGACAAGATGAAAAAGCAGATGAATTATGCCAACCGGAAAAATATCCGCTATGTTGCATTGGTGGGTGATTCCGAAATTTCTGAGGGATTAGTCACGTTAAAAGATATGGAGTCTGGTGAACAGAAAAAAATGAATAGCAGCGATCTGGTTAATATGTTATCGGATCATCAGTAATTCATCGGTTGAAAATCAAAAGAGGCTGTCAATAAATTATGGATTTCATAAAATAAGACAACCTCTTCATCGAACCAATTGCACTAAATCTAACAAAACTAATTCAGTTATCTATTCCGTTCCCCATGATTCTTTTTGAATTCCTGCATCAGATACTCCCTGAACTTCCTTTCGGCCATATAAAGTTTGCAAACCTTTTGAGCCGGTAATATCTTTAAATATTTTTCATTATAATTCTGCATCAGGCGAGCTTCTTCCATTGGTATGGAAATATAATCTACAGCTAATTTCCTGTAATCTGCTTCCGAAGCCGAAGCATTATGTTCCAGTTTTTCGTCCAGCGTTCTTCTCTTTTTCATGAGATCCTCCCGTTGTTTGTCAAAGTCATTATATACAGGCCAGAATTGCTGTGCTTCGACCGGTGTTAACCCGATTGTCTGAGTAAATACTGCGATTCTTTTTGTCCTTATTGCCTCCCAAAAATCTGATTTATCCTTATGATCCTGGGTAAATCCGCTTATTGTCATAAAGGACAGAACTAAAAAGAAGGTTATTTTTTTCATTTCAAATCTTTTTAATTACTTGTCAATAAATCATAATCAATAGTATTTTCAGCAAGATAATCCTCCAGTGCCTGTGGATCAATTGTTGGCACATTTCCCGATGTTTCTACTTCTTCAAGAGCTGAAAGGAACTGACTTTGCGGCATCAGCATCAACGCTTCAAGATCACCCTGTTCAGTTCCTGTTTTGTTGCTATTTATATTAGCCGATTTATTGCTGTAAGTGATGTTTACTTTTTGTTCTTTAAATGTCTTGCTGATCGGAATGTATATTGCCATAAACAAAATGGCAAAAACAGCTGTAATCCCGAGAGCGGGTCTCAGATAAAGATCAGTCCAGGAAAGACGTGCTGCAGGTTTGACCTCTTCTACGATTCGTGTTTTAAGCCGGCCAGCAAAATCTTCAAAATAGTTATCCGGCACCTTAAATACATTTTCATTCTTAAGGTATTTCAGTCGTTTTTCAATATTTATATTTTCTTTTTTCATTTCCAATTTCCTTTACTTTGACAATTGAAAGTTCAAAAGGTTTAATTCCCTTTTTATTCATTCTCAAAAAAATCTTCTATTTTTTTTACTGCGTGATGGTATGATGCCTTCAATGCCCCAACTGAAGTTTGTAGGATTTCTGACATCTCCTCATATTTCATCTCTTCAAAGTACTTCATATTAAAAACGATCTTCTGTTTATCAGGCAATTTAAGGACAGCTGCCTGTAATTTCATCTGTAATTCATCTCCATCAAAATATTTGTCAGCCATAGGCTCCTCTGGGAAGTGACCATTTGAGTCACTAAGGGAGAAAATTGACTGCCTGCGGTTTTTATGAAGGAAACTAAGCGATTCATTGGTGGCGATTCTAAATAACCAGGTATAAAGAGAAGAATCTTCCCTGAATGAATTCACATTCTTCCAGACTTTTATAAAAACATTTTGCAGAATATCATCAGCGTCATCATGACTGACCACGATTCTTCGAATGTGCCAATAAAGCTTTTCCTGGTAAGTTTTTACCAGAATATGAAAGGCCATATCCTTTTTCCCGTCAGTCTTAAGGTCTGCAATGAGTTCCTTTTCCTTCAGATCCATGAGGCAATGTAAGGAGAAGATTTATACTTTTACTATAAAGACATCATTTAAAGTAAAAGGTTTAATGTTCGAAAACAGCCTCATAAAATTAATTTTTATAATCCGGATAAAAAAAGATTTTCGCCTTTCCCGTTTTTTATCTTCATTTTATTTATCAGTTCGAAAAACTTAACTTTGCATTCTTAATATTTAGCAATCCTTCAAATGGCTTTACAATGTGGTATAGTCGGACTTCCGAACGTTGGGAAATCGACTCTTTTTAATTGTTTATCAAATGCCAAGGCTCAATCGGCAAATTTTCCTTTCTGCACCATTGATCCCAACGTGGGGGTAATCACTGTCCCCGACAAGAGATTGATTAAACTGGCGGAGATAGATAACCCCAAAAAAGTGATTCCCACGACTGTGGAGATCGTTGATATTGCCGGATTGGTAAAGGGTGCTAGTAAAGGTGAAGGTCTCGGAAATAAATTTCTGGCTAACATCCGGGAAGTAGATGCGATCATTCATGTTCTTCGTTGTTTCGAAAACGACAATATTGTGCATGTGGATGGCTCAATTGATCCGGTGAGGGATAAAGAAATTGTAGAGATCGAGCTTCAGTTGAAAGATCTGGAAACAGTTGAAAACCGGATTGCAAAATTACAAAAGCAAGCCAAGGTTGGAGGTGATAAAATTGCTCAGAAAACAATTAATGCAGCTGAGAAGATAAGGGAATTGTTATTGACAGGGAAATCTGCAAGAGTTTTATCTCTTACTGAGGAGGAGGAGACTTTAATTCATGATTTTTTTCTGATCACTAAAAAACCTGTTCTCTACGTATGTAATGTGGATGAAGCTTCGGCGGTAAAAGGCAATAAATACACTAAACAGGTCATCGAATCGGCAAAAGATGAAAATGCAGAGATACTTATTATAGCTGCAGCAACAGAAGCTGATATTGCAGAACTGGAGAACTATGAAGAAAAGCAGATGTTTCTGGAAGATCTTGGGCTCGATGAGCCCGGAGTTAATAAATTAATCCATTCCGCCTATCGTATTTTAAATCTTCAGACCTATTTCACAACAGGTCCCGATGAAAGCCGGGCCTGGACATTTGTAAAAGGGATTAAGGCTCCAAAGGCAGCAGGAATTATTCACAGCGACTTTGAAAAGGGATTTATCCGGGCCGAAGTCATCAAATACGACGATTATGTCAAGTTGGGATCTGAGGCAGCGTGCCGGGAAGCCGGTAAAATATACATAGAAGGCAAGGATTATGTGGTACAGGACAGTGACATTATGCACTTCAGATTTAACGTATAAAAACCCGATCATTTATCTATTAATGTAAAATTCAGGGTACTGTTTATTTTGCGGTTATTAAATTTGAATAGCTGACAAATTTTTTCAAAAAATCAAAAAAATGCTTGTTTTTTAGCTATATTGTTCTACCTTTATTTTATATTACTCATTGATGAAAGGGGGTACTATTATGGCAAGCAAAACTTTTGAATTTCAAATTACGCTGGATGAAAGTGAATTTGTACAAGTAGGAAACCACATTTTTACTACACATGAATCCTTGAAAAGAGAAGAGCCGACCATTAATTTTATTAATCCAAAGTATTTTAAAATACTGAAGGAGTTTGAAGGCCGGCTTACCATGAAAGTTGTTAAGGAATGGCGCCTGTTATCTTATGCTCTTGATCAATGCTGTAGTTATCATAGTAGTTGGGATGATCATAAGATTATTGAAGAACTGATCTCCGGAAATGAACACTCCATTTCCTGGTATGTTGAGAATTGTCAACGTGTTCCCTCGTACACGAATTAAAGAAATTAAATTGGCACTTTTTTGTAAGGCAGGGGCAATTTTCCAAATTATTGCTCCTGTTTTTGTTCTTGGTATGATCAAGACATGGCGGATTCAGGGTCAATCCGGATTGAATTAAACGAAAAAACCGGATACTGAAGTTCCTGTTCTATAGGGTATAAAAATGCATTCAGGTCAAGCCAATCAAAGATTTAAAAATTAAAAGTGTCCGGATGGGCTCCAAAGTGTTTATTTCTGTTGAGGGCATCCATTTGCCTGATGTCATCAGGTGATAATTCAAAATCAAAGATATTGGCATTTTCTTCAATTCTTTCCTTGTGAATGGATTTTGGAATGGTAATAATATCTTTTTGCAAATTCCATCTGAGGACAATCTGTGCTTCGGATTTTCCGTATTTTTTAGCCAGCTGATTCATTAACGGAACTTTTGTGATTTCACCCTGCATGAGAGGGCTCCAGGCTTCAAACCAGATCTTATTTTTCCTGCAGAAATCCTGTAAATCCTGTTGCACCAGGTAGGGATGACACTCCACCTGATTTACCATGGGAACAATGGCCGCTTCAGGAAGCAATTCTTCCAGATGATGTTTCAGAAAGTTGCTGACTCCTATGGCGAGAGCCTTCCCCGAACGATAGATCTCTTCAAAAACCTTCCATGTTTCAATAAATTTACCTCTTACCGGCCAGTGAATCAGAAGCAGGTCCACATAATCGGTCCCGAGTCTTTCCAGGCTTTCTTCAAAACCCTGTAAAACTGTATTCTGACGCTGGTTTTCATTCCATGCTTTTGTGGTAATAAAAATATCTTTACGGGGGATTCCGCTGGTCCTTACCGCTTTCCCGACGCCTCTTTCATTTCCGTAAACTGCAGCGGTATCGATGTGGATATATCCTGCATCAAGAGCCTCTTTAACAGAGTTCTCGACTTCTGCACCTTCCTTCGTCAGAAAAACGCCGAGTCCCAGATATGGCATTTCCACTCCGTTAGCCAAAGTAACTTTCCCTTTAATATCTGTTATTTTCATCGTTATTATTTGTATATCCGTTTATCAAAAATAAGGAATATCTTTCATTTGGTTCCCAGTGTATGCAGGAATATTTGAGAAGATTGTTTACCTGATTTAAAATTCCCAAATTTGAATCAAATTATTTCCAGTATGAAAAAAGACATCGAATCTTTAAAAGATATTGAGTTTTTAGTTGACCGGTTCTATGCCATCGTCAAAGAGGATCCTCTGTTAGGGCCTGTTTTCTATTCAAAGCTTTCGGGCCGGTGGGAAATGCATCACCGGAAACTTTACCGGTTCTGGCATACTGTTCTGCTTCGGAGGCCTGATTATTTTGGTAATCCTGTTCCATTACATTTTTCACTAAATATAAATGAGAATCATTTTGCTTCCTGGATGGAAATATGGATTAAGACGGTTGATGACCATTTTGAAGGAAAGATCGCAGAGAGAGCAAAATATCGCGCTAAAACGATGAGCGCTTCATTTATCTCACGTATAAAAAAGGAGACCGGACAATAATATCTGATTATATGAAAGCAGAAATTAAACAATTCATTGATATGACGATCCAGCTGGAATTGAATATGTCGGAGCTATATCAGTTCTTTTATGTGAAGTTTCCTGAAGATGCGCAGTTTTGGTGGAGTCTTTCGGTCGAGGAAATCAATCATGCCTCCCTAATCAGGACAATAAATGATCTGATTTTTCCGGAAGGGATCATTCCAAGTGAAAATCTTGAATTGCAGACAGAAAAAATCCATGAAATCATTGATTCAATTCATCAGAAATTAGAGGAATACCGGAGGATAAAACCACTAAGAGAAGAAGCATTTATCTATGCCTATGAACTTAAAGTTCCTCGGGCGAAATCCATTTTGAATTATTTATGAATGAATTGCCGGAGTCGAATGTGGAGAAGATCTTTCAGAAACTAAATGGTGAGGATAAGAATCACGCCATGAGAATCAATGATTACATGAAACAAAACCGAATTATTTAATTTTTACCAATCCTGCACCGGAGGATTTTGCTTCCAATTGTCCTGATTAAACCGGTCGGTCAAAATAGAGAGGATTTCATTTGCAGATGATTCAATCGGTTTGTTGGTAATTTTAATGATGGTAAAACCTCCTCGTTCAAAGGTCCTTCTGGCAAAATCAAGTTCATCGGCTACCTTACGCTTGTTGATGTAATCTGAATCTTCGCCTAATCCAAGATTTTTTATTCGGTTGGCCCGTTGGGTAATTAAATATACTGAAGAAATATCCAAACCGAAGACTCTCTGAGGATCAGCTTCAAACAAAGCTGAAGGGGGCTCAATACCAAAAACAATGGGAACATTTGCTACCTTCCATCCAAACATGGCCAGATAAATACTCAAAGGTGTTTTACCTGTCCGGGAGACCCCGGTAAGAACGATGTCAGCCTGGGAGATTTTATTGGGATTTTGTCCATCATCCTGCTTCAAGGTAAAATCCAGAGCTTCTACTCTTTGAAAATAAGCGATATTGGACAGACGATACAATCCCGGTTTACTTATTGGCTGAATATTCAGCAGGTCAGATAAATAATCAGACAAATTTCCGACCAGATCTATGTGGTTAACACCGCTTTTAACGCAGGAATCAATCAATAATTTTCTTATTTCCGGATCCACCATGGTATGAACGATAATTCCCTTTGTATCCAGAGCTTTCGAGATTACCTCATTTACTTTTTGCTGATTAAGAATGTCAGGTTCGATGATTACACGGACTTTATTATTGGGAAACTGAATCAGCACGGACTGTACCACAGCTTCACCAGCCAGACCTTTTCCTCCGGAAACGATGTATATGGGAGGAAATTTCCCTTGTTTTGAAACGCTGTCCATTGTCTTCTTTCGTTTTGATGTGAAATGTTTTACGCTTCATTTTTTCAAAGGTAACTTTTTTTATTGTTTACCTTATGTTACATCTTCCTGAAAAGTTTTTTTATTTATCTTAAGCACTTTAATCTGTCAAATTTTGATCTTAAAAATTGGAATTTTTCATTATAAATAAATGGCCTTCAGAGATGATTTATTTTTTAAGGAATATCAATTTTTTTATTTATATTAGTATAGAACAGGATATTCAGTAACAACTCATGGATAGGGTATATGCAACTGGATTACGATTTTTTTAAAATAAATAAAAAACTCACTCCCAAAAGGGGAAGAATCATCATATCTGAACCTTTTTTGCCTGGAAATTATTTCAGCAGGTCTACAATTTTATTGGTAGAATTCTCTGATAAAGGGGCTATAGGTTTTATATTAAATAAACCTGTAGAGACTCCGGTAAAGGATCTTTTTAAAGATTTTCCGGATTTTGGAGCTGAGGTTTATGTCGGGGGCCCGGTTGGCAATGAAAGTATTTATTACATCCATACCTTAGGGGATAAACTTCACGGCAGTATCCATGTAAAAGATAATCTTTACTGGGGAGGAGATTTCGATCATCTTAAATCGTTAATTGGGGCCGGATTGGTGGAACTAAACCAGGTACGGTTTTTTATTGGTTATTCCGGCTGGAGCGAAGGTCAGCTTGAAAAGGAGATTGTGGAAAATTCATGGCTCGTGACAGATGCACCTGTTGAAGCGATAATGAACAGTGACGAAGATTTTTGGATTGATAGTGTTAAAAATGCCGGGGGACACTATGAACTGTGGCAAAATTTTCCGGAAGACCCTACTTTGAATTAGTTTGTACCATCAGTGATTGAACTGCACGCTCTCTCATTACTGAAGAAAGAAGAGTCGTTTTTGTGCTGTAGTATCGTCTGTTTTTTAACCCAAGAACTTTTTGTATCCCCAAACAGTTATCGATCAAGAACACTTCATCGGCACCGAGCAGCTCCTCTTTTGAAATATCGGTTTTCATCAGTACTTCAAATCCATTTTCTTTGGCATATTTTGCCACGATATTTAAAAGCGGGGGATAATATCCTTTTGACTCTTTTGTTGGTAAAATAAGCTTATTTCCAATGCAACAGGCGAAGGAAACCCCGATGCCTTCACAAATAAATTCTTTTGAATTTGCGATCAGAAGGTTGTGTTTCCCTTTATTATTGGCTGTATGCATTGCTAAAAGCCATAAAAAACGGCTGGACGATTCATATGAATTTAGAAGAGTATCACCTTTGGCTCCATCTTCATAGAAATCCATTAAAAGCCCTGTTTCATTAAGTGGGTAGAATCCCCTTGGAATTTCTTCAGCTGTCAATAGATAGTCTGTATTTTCGAGTCTTTTAAAGAAATGTATATTTATCCTGGCTGCTAAGAAAAGATGATTTTTGTTTAATAATCTTGATACATCTTTTCGTAAACGGGATAAATCCCAGTCTTTAGGAAGAGGAATTTCCGATGCCGTCAAATGATCAATAATATGCAGATAATTTTCTACGGGGAAAATTATCTCGTTATTTTCAGCTCTGAATGATTCTTTGATCATCGTATTTAAATGATTACATTCTCTTCCTGCGAACAAAGGTTCCGTTTCAGGATGAAATTTCCCATTCAAAAGAATGTATCCGCCTTTCATTTTGTCAATTAATTTGTCCTAAAAAGAGAATCAAGAAAATCCATGAATAGGGAAGGCCTGATAATCATGGGCAGGAAGAAACCAAACACGGCGCCAAGAAAGTGAGCGTCATGACCTACATTATCGAGTTTTTTTCTGCTCATATACCAGGAATAATATAAATACAATCCTCCAAATACTATTCCTGGAATTGGAATGATGCCAAAGAAATAAATATTACTCCAGGGATCAAAGAAGATAGCAGTGAAGAGAATGGCTGAAACAGCACCGGAAGCTCCCACTGCACTATAGTAGTAATTGTTTTTTTCATGATAAAGAGACCAGAGGCTGGAGAAAATGACTGAGCCAAAGAAGAGCAGCAGATAATAATTATTACCGGCGGACCCGAAATAATAAGCGAAATATTTTTCAACCACTGAACCAAACGACAGCAGCACAATCATATTTACAATAAGATGTTCCCAATTTGCATGAAGAAAAGCATGACTTACAAGACGGTAATACTGTTTCCGGTGATAAACCTGAAATGCACTGAATTGGAATCGTGATATTATAGCAGGATTATAAAAGGAAATAATAGAAATAAGGCTGATGAAGGAAATTAGTGCGATCGTTATATTGATTGTCCCCATGATTACAAGTGTAGAATTTTATAAGTAAGTTCTCTTAGGAGTTCTCCGTTTTCAGCGCTCCCACCTCTGGCTCCTTTGGAGCGAAGATCACATTCACGAATCATAGAAATGATAAGGACAACCTTATCCAAACTATAATTTTTAGCTGCAACGCTGTAATCATTCAGGAAAAATGGATTGATTCCAAGTACCCGTGCAATTTCAGCGCTATTGGATTTATTTTCAAAAGAATGATACAGGAGCAGTTTTCTGAAAAAGTTTACAAGGGCTCCTATTATCGCGGGAAGAGGATGAACTTTTTCATTTTTAATGAAGAAATTGATGATCCGGTTTGATTTTAAAATGTCTTTTTTCCCAAGAGCTGACTGAAGTTCAAATGAATTGAATTCTTTACTGATTCCTATATTTTTTTCAATGTCCAGAGGCATTATGGTTGTTCCGGGAACAAGAGAAATCGTCACTTTCTCCAGATCATTTACTATCCTTTGTAAATCGCTTCCCACATAATCGGCAATCAGTTGTGATGCCCTTGGATCGATACCAAAGTTTTTTGACTGAAGATATTTGGTGATCCAGCCAGGAATCTGATTATCATAAATGGGTTTGGATTCAAAATAAACCCCATTCTTCTGGACGGCTTTATAGAGTTTTTTCCTTTTATCCAGTGTTTTATACTTGTAATTTATCACCAGAATCGTGGAGGAAAGAGGTTTTTCGACGTAGGAAGTCAGTTCTTCAATATTTTTAATATTCTGGGCCTCACGGATTGCCACTACCTGTCTGTCGGCCATCATTGGGAATCTTTTTACAGAAGTAAGGATCGCATCAATAGACAGGTCTTTTCCATAAAGTAAAGTTTGATTAAAATCCCTTTCAGCTTCTGAAAGGACATTTTCAAGAATGTAATCACTGATTCTGTCGATGAAATAAGGTTCCTCCCCCTCAAGAAAATAGACAGGATAAAACTTTCTGTTTTTTAAGTCACTTAATATCTGATTAAAATCCATCATTAGAATTTCAAATGTTTTACTGATCTTCCGTCGGTGATTATTTCTGTCAATGCTCCAATACCTATTTCCAGATGAGTATTTACAAACCGATGCGTTACTTCCTTATCACTGGCGGCAGTTTTAATTCCGGTGGAGATCATTGGGGCATCTGAAACCAGCAGCAGAGCACCGGTAGGAATCTGATTATAGAAGCCGACCATAAAGATGGTGGCTGTTTCCATATCAATTGCCATGGCTCGTGTTTTGGCCAGATATTTTTTAAATCTTTCATCATATTCCCAGACTCTCTTATTGGTGGTAAGGACAGTTCCGGTCCAGTAATCGAGTCCCAGATCGCGGATTGTAGACGAAACGGCTCTCTGAAGGCTGAATGCCGGAAGTGCAGGCACTTCAGGGGGAAAGTAGTCGTTTGATGTTCCATCGCTTCGTATAGCAGCCAAAGGAAGAATCAAATCGCCAAGCTGGCTCCTTCGTTTAAGTCCACCGCATTTCCCGAGAAGAAGAACTGCTTTGGGCATAATTGCACTCAGAAGATCCATTATGGTAGCCGCATTTGGGCTCCCCATTCCAAAATTGATTATGGTAATTCCATTTGCGCTGGCATTGGGCATCGTTTTATCTTCCCCAATGATAGGAACATTGAATTTTTCAGCAAATAATTCTACATAATTTTGGAAATTCGTAAGTAGAATATGTTCGCTAAAATCCTCAAGTTCACGTCCGGTGTAACGTGGAAGCCAGTTTTTAACTATGTCTTCTTTCGTCTTCATTTAGAGTTTTTACAAAATTATTCTGTTTTTGCTGATTCTTTGTCTCTTTAAAAATAAAAATTAGCTTTATAGCTCTTAAATATGATCAATATTGTTAAATCTTCCAACATATCTATTCAGGATTAAGCTGAATGAAGGGAAAAGAATCATTTTCGATGCCTGGCGACGAAAATGGGTTTCATTATCCCCGGAAGAGTGGGTAAGACAAAATTTTGCCCGATACCTCACGGAAGAAAAACATTTTCCTTCTGCACGGCTTGGAATCGAATATTCGCTTTGTTTAAATCAGCAGAATTTTCGTGCAGATATTGTTGTTTTCGGGAAACGAGGTGAACCACTTATGATTATTGAATGTAAGGCTCCTGAAGTCAAAATTTCTCAGCAAGTATTTGATCAGATCGTTCGCTACAATATGAAATTAAAGGTTCGATATTTAACTGTCACTAACGGGATTAATCATTATTGCTGTCTTATCGACAGAGAGCATTTAACTTATTCATTTCTCGAGGGGATACCTGATTTTAAAGAACTCTTATCAGAATAGGTGTTCATCGGCTTCTGATTGATCAGTTGTAAGATGTATTCGTCCTTCCACCCGGTGTCTGTTTTAAGCCATTGATGTTTGGTTCCGCAAATTTCAAAACCATATTTCCCGAATAATCTTAGGCTTGCTTCATTTTTTGTGTCTACATTGGCCCATAATTGGTGCATTCCCAATTTTTTGAACGAATAGTTGATGATCAGTTCAAGGGCAGCGGAAGCATACCCTTTTGAACGATCTTCTTTTTTATGGATTAATAATCCGACTCCCGCTCTCGAGTGAAAAGGATCAAAATCAAAAAGATCAATGGCACCCACAGATTTTCCTTCCGGAGTATCGATGATTAGTCGAAGTTGTTTACTCTCATAAATATCCTTATCAGAATTTTTAATATAGAGAGCCAGAATGTATTTGGAAAAAGGAGCAATCGTATGACTTACTCTCCAATTTTCCTCCTCATTTTCCCATTCATAAAGAAGCTCTACATCCTGGGCTTCAATGGGTCTTAATGAAACATCCTGGTTTTTGAAATATCTTTTCATTTTGTTTAATGAGATGAGCTGTTAATAATTTAACCTATGGAATGTTCAAATAAGGTCCGGTTTACCAGGGATCTGCCCAAAGTCACTTCGTCAGTATATTCCAGTTCATCTCCTATAGAGACTCCACGTGCCAGGGTTGTGATCTTTATGTTGAAATCCTTTAATTTTTTATAAAGATAAAAGTTTGTACTATCACCTTCCATGGTTGTACTTAAGGCGAAAATAACTTCATCAGCTTCTCCTCTTCCAATTCTTTTAATCAAGGATTCAATTTCAAGATCTGAGGGTCCAATCCCATCCATTGGAGAAATGATTCCCCCTAATACATGGTAAACTCCCTTGTATTGCTGAGTATTTTCGACTGACATTACATCCCTGATGTTTTCAACCACACAGATCATGCGCTTATTGCGTGAAGGATTGCCGCAAATATTGCACGTATCGGAATCTGAAATATTTCTGCAAATAGCGCAATGTTTTACTTCTTCCCTTAACTGAGTAAGGGAATTACTGAAACGCTGGACTTCGGACACTTCTTTTTTCAGTAAATGCAATACGAGTCTGAGAGCAGTTTTCTTGCCTATACCCGGTAATTTTGCAAATTCATTTACCGCATTCTCCAGAAGTCTGGAAGGATAATTATCTAAATTCATAAGAAATATTTAAACCATACAAATTTAGTAAGTGTTATGCACGGATGAAACGATTCAGCAATTTTTACAACGGCTAATTACGTTAATCTTTAATTATTATACAAATAATGAAACCCTGAAGAAAATTGCTCCAGGGTTATATTTCGATTTCTCTGATTGATCTACTTATAACGGCAAAACAACTTACATCTGGACGTCAATCGTTTTACTATCGGTTGTGATCGTGGCTTTATTGTCACAAGTTCCTGTGCCGAAATCTATTGTGCGGGGAGAACCTTTTGCGGGGCTGATTGTAATTGAACCGCTGCTGAACCATTTACAAGAGCCTTTTTTGAGGAGAGGTTTGTTGCAGATTGCAGTCCATTCAATATCTTCAATGGTTGTTCCAGTAATTGTCCCTGTTAGCTGCCACACATCATCATCTTTTGTCGGAGTTCCTGCTCCTTCGATTAAAGTCCTTGTAAGTTTGGATTTATAGGTAGACACAAACAATTGGTTGGGGAATTTAATTTCCAGATTTGAATATACATCGTAAACAGGAAAATTATTGGCTGGGTCCGGTGTTTTGCATTTAATTTCCTGGAATCCATCAATTCTGTTGTTGTTAACATAGAAACCGGAAAATGAATTCAAAGCGATGTTACCCGGAACATCCATTTTGCCTGTATAAGTGACAATAATTTTATTTTTTCTCACGATTCCATCAGAACCTGTACAACCATTTTCTGACCAATCGTAAGTTGTAATGTACTTAATATATGCATTAGGATCCGGTGTAATAAAAAAAGTGACAACAGGACAGTTCCCCGGACTTGAATTAAGGTTTTCAGATGTGTAAATGGTATCGATCAGAAAATTTAATCCTTCCATGGCATTAAGTGCGTCAACGTTTAAAACTTCAGGAGATTTCTCGCTCCAGGGTTCTGTCTGATCAGAGTTATTGTTTTTTTGACATTTTATGAAAATCAAACTGATTGTGACAATCAGGATAGCTGCAATTATTAACTGGAATTTTTTCATGGTCATAATAAATTGTTTAACTGACTTATTATTCAAGTTATTATTTTTTGCATCGAATAGATATCCCCTTTTTCGGGGATTTCTTCAGAATTTAAAGAGATAACTTTAATGAGAAACGAGGTGAGAAAGGTACTGCCTCTGAGTAAATATTAATGGAATTAGTTTGATCTACCGGTATTTTTTCAAAATTTGAATATCGGATATTTTGAGTATTTAAAACATTAATGATTGATATTCCAGTTTCACCGTAAAGGTTTTTGATTTTAAAACGGAAGAATAATGACAGATCCAAACGGTTATAGTCTGGTTCAAATAGTACAGGGTTGAGCAGAGTCCCTGAATTCAAAGGGAAACCTGATCCAAAAACATAATTCCCGGAGAAGGAAATAGGTTTGAAATTAAACAGAAAAACCTGTTTTTAGTTCATGACGCTGATCCTGTGGCGCACGCATAAATTCATGAGTGGGAAAATACGAGAACAATTCTTCCGTTTTGCTTAGGGTATAAGAAATCCATGCTGAATGAGGCCCAAAATCTTTTCTCAGGAATAAATCGATTCCAAAGCTGCGGCCTTCACCCTGAAAAATCCTGTTTTTAATATCTTGATCCTGATTAACGAATCTGGTTAGACCAGTTGTTGTTTTTAGGTATGCTTCTGTACTGAAATTGAAATTATTTCTTTTATATGAACTACCGAGTATCCAATGAATGGATTCAAGAACAGGAACATCCTGATTATTGCAGGTTGTCCAAATGTATCGATAATTACCTGACTTATCCAAGACAGAACTTTTGGTGATAAACTGATTGTATTTACCCCAGGCCAGATTAATTTTTACCTCGTCACTCAGACCTAATGAAGCAGATATCCGGGGTTGTAAATATATTTTGTTGAGGTAGGTAGGATAGTCACCCCTTATTCCAATAATCAGATTCATCTTCCTGGCAAATGAGATATGATCCTGAATAAAGGCATGTGTTCTTTGAGAAATTTCGTTTAGCGAGGTTTTTCTAATTGCTGATGAGTCTGCAATAAGGCTTGTTTCGTTGCGAATAAATCCACTCCCTATTTCTATTCTGTTGGTTTTATTCAACGAAAACCAATGGTCAAGATTTGCTGAGTATTCATTAATACTGTTTGATGTATAATTATTCCTGCTTTCAAATTCTTTTTTATTCCTGAGTAAACTTTGAATGTCTGATAAGTCAGTTGTCAATCCTGACCAAGATATATTCAAACTTGATACATTTCCATTTTTCCATGAATTTGAATAGTATGCTGTAGCTCCGTTTTGAAGATTGTATTCATTTTGAGATCTGGAAAGTTCATTATGGCCAAACGTCTGATTAAAATTGTATTGAAAATGATCTTCTCCTGCTAAGACGCTTATATAAAAAAGGTCTCCCTTATCCGTTTTGGATGAAAACTTAAAATTTCCATCCCTGAAATTGTAATTTGGGCGGATGGTGTAGTCAATTAACTTCTTAATTAAATTCTCATCTGATAAAGAGGGAAGAAGATCTTTATTTTCAAGTTTGTTATAATAGGTCTGCCGGAATGAAAGCAAAATGGAGGAATTGTGCCAAAGAGGAGTTTCTATCAGTCCATTCATAGTAACATTATTGATATTAAAAGTTGCAGACGGTTTAGTTACATTTCCGTTTTTACCTGTGATGTTTACAATCCCGCCAACCCGATCGCCTAATGAAGCATCGTATCCTCCCTTTAATACCTCCATGTTTTTTATGAGCAAGGGATTCACTGAATTAATTTCATCACTGAAACTTTTTAATCCCCAGATAGTGAATCCATCAAAAAAAATTTGACTTAGGCCTTCATAAGAACCCCAGATGACTAATCCATTTGACTGTTCACTGGCCGCAAGAACTCCGGGCATTAATCTTAAAAGATTGAAAACTGCATTGTCATCATTTCCCGGAAGGAAACGGGAAACCTGGTTGTTGATTTTCATGGCTCCGGCTCTGTCACCAATTAATAGAGAATTGTCTGCAGTTTGACCTTTAATAACGATTTCCTTTAATCCTATACTTGACGAAATAAGTTTAAACCGGTAGTTGGTTGCAGCTGGTACGATAGTATCGTATATATAATGGCCAAGACAGCTGGCCAGTATATGAAATATACTGTCAGAATTATTTGAATAATAAAAATTCCCATTGACATCACTTGGAATAATACGATTATCAATTACCAGGTTTGCATAAGGCAATGTCTCATTCGTACCCGATTCAATGATCTGTCCTGATATGGCATACTTCTTCTGTTTTTGATCATTTACAGGAAGAATTACATAGATATTTTCCTGCTGAATATATTTTAACGGGAGATCTTTTAATAACGATTGTATTGCTTCACGCGGAGTGGCAAAATTCTGTTTGACGGTAACATTGTACCTGGAAAGCAGCTTGTCATTAAAGGAAAAATTAATTCTGTACTTATCCCTTAATTCGACAAACAACTTATTGAGAGGCATGTTCTTCGCACTTATGACAATATTTTGAGAAAATACATGCGTCAATGCACACCAGAAAATAAGAAATAATAGAAATAAAGGCTTCTTCAAAAGTTAATCTTTATATATCAAATATTCACCCTTTGATTTGGACACCAGTTTAAGTTCAAGCGAGGTGCAAATTAAATTGAGCACCTCTTCTGCCGGTATGGATTTACTGAAATTGCCGGTATAAGTTAGTTGATAATCTTCTTTTAAATGAATAATAATGTTGTATTGACGTTCAACTTCCCTGATAACTGAATTTAAAGAGGCCCCGGTGAAAACAAACATGTTGTTGATCCATGCCTTATTCTCTTCAGGATTTGATCGCTGCGATAGTTTTATCATTCCATTTTTCTGAATTGTTCCCTCCTCTCCGGGGTGCAGCACGACAGATTCCTTATTTAAAACAGAAACTATGTTAACTGAACCGGTAAAACATGAAACACGGTAATCTTCTTCTCTTGAATAGATATTAAAAGTGGTTCCCAAGACCTTTGTTTCACCCCGGGAAGATATTACTTTGAATCCTGATCCTTTTTTTACCTGGAAATAAGCCTCCCCCTCGAATTTAACGCTCCGGTCAATTTTCATCCAAAATGGATGCCAGGCGATAATTGATTCGGCATTAAGAATGACTTCGGAATGATCAGGAAGGGTGATTGTCAGATGTTGTCCTGCCGGGCAGAAGGCTGTTTTGGTATAATAACGGAGGAAAGTGATCATTCCAATAAAAAAAATCAGCGAAGCAGCGATTGAAATAATATAAAAAGAGCGTGGCAGAATACCTGGTGAAATAGTTTTCTCCTTATTAATTTGTTTTTGAATCTTTGACCATACCTCTTCTTTTGATTCCCCGTAGTGCAAGTCTATTTGCGGGAAATCAGACGGAGTACAATCCTCGGTTAAGTGATATTTCTTTTTTTCTTCCATCAGATATTTGTTGCCTTTCTTAAAAATTCCAGGGCATTTTTCATTCTCTTTTCTACCGCTTTTATGCTTAACCCAAGGTTAAGGGCTATTTCATGATATTTTAATCCATCCATTCTGTTGAGAAGGAAAACAGTTCGCTGCTTTTCCGGAAGACTTGCCAAAGCATTCTCATAATTAATCATTGTTTCCTTGTATGTCATTTCTTCTTCCGGACTATGAGAAAACACTTCATGACTATTCAGGATGTAATATTTCTTCATATTTTGTTTCTTGCGATACGCTGTAATGAAAATATCTCCTGCCATCTTGAAAAGGAACCCCTTGATATTTCCAATACCTTCTGCCTTTAAGGAAGTCTTTTCCCAGTACCTGATAAATGTTTCCTGCGCTATATCATTAGCAAGCTCCTTATCACCGGAACGATAATAGATGTAATTCCGAACTGATTCAAAATGAGTATCGAATGTATTTTTAAATTCTTCTTGCGTCAAATCTGTAAATCTCTTTAATGAAGAACAAATGTAAAAAAAGCTTTCGATATTAATGTGTTCTTAAAAAATTCCAGCTTTTACTATCTGTTCTATGGATGAAAGAAATTGCTGCAGATCCTATTACTTTTAAGTATTGAAATCAACATTACCTTTCTTTTCCTTAATACCGCATGAACTTCATTTTACCCTACCCCACAATTAAGAAATAATTAATAACCTGATTTCGAAATAAGCTTTTAATTAAAAGAGAGCGAGTTGGCCAGAAGTCGGTTCGGTTTCGTACTTGATGGAAGGTTTTTGGGGAAGGAATGAGTAAGCCAGCAATCCTGAAATAAGGTTTGTAAGGGAATTGCCAAAACTCCTGTGTCTGAGATGTTCAACCTTGCAGGCCCCTATCAGCAAAGAGTTTCCCGTAATCCTTCTCAAGGAACCGGGTATCCTTAAGAGGTTCCCTGTCATCAACTTTGCCCGGAGTGATGACAAAGTTTAGTGTTTCAATTTTTTCATTTACAGTCATATGCAGTTTAAATTCAAAGAAGTGGCCATTGTGGATTTACCCCGTTGAGCGATTCCCGAAAAAACTTTGTGGTTGAATATCCGCTTATTGTGGCACACCTTTATGGTGAACGAATCTACAAAAGAAATCCCTGTACAGGTTCCTTTCTTAATGTTTTCAGGAAGATGACCATTGAGAAAAGAGCCTTCTGCTGAAGTTCAACAAATCTGTTATAGGAGGCTGTTTGAGGGAATTTTTACCAAACATTTTTTACTGTTTCTTATTTCGAACTCAGGTTATTGCCTGCTCATTCAGATCATCGTTTCCGAGGACGGATAGCAAAGTCACGGGAACAAAACCGCTTAATTATTGTTCCGACAGTTCGATTTGTATTTTTTAATCATCCCTATTCTTCATCTACCATATTGGCATACCAGGTTTTATCAGGGACTTTGATCTGGTGGAGCTTCTTTTTCAGCAGGATTACCTTCAACTCCTGGTCATCCAGACCGTTTGTTCCGAAAAATTCGAAGGGTTCGGGCATCTCCATGCCTTTGATTATTTCTTCAAATTCAGAAATTTTTTCATTCAACCGCTTGTACCGGATGATGAGACTGTACATGTTGGTCATGTTTTTGATGAATCGGATCTTCATCGCCCTTCCCTCGGTGATTTCTTCCTGTACAACCTCATCCAATACCCGGGTGAAGATGCTGTAATTGTAATTTTTCATCAGCTCACCTGCTTCAAAAAGGGATTGTCTGATGCGTGAGCTTATCGTTTCATCCTTCTTCTCATCTGGATTTATCATCGTTTTTTGATTTGTCAAACACAAACTTATTAAACAAAATTATTATTACCAAATGAAATGGAGATAAAAGATATCTTGTTTTTTATAAATGGATTGCATGGATAAGATGAGCTGGGGAAAACAGGACTATTGAAATAGACCGGATTAGGGCTGGCTATTTCAAAAGCTTATGTTGAAATGTTAGGCGGGAAAATCTGGGTAAAAAGCAAGGACGGTGAAGGATCGACCTTTTATTTTACTATCCCAGTAGAAAAAGTGAATGGAAAGACTAGGGATGGACTAAACCTTCTCAAAGCATATTCCATGCCTTTCGTTGAAAAAATAAATATTCTGATCGCTGAAGATGATGAAGTATCGGGCAGTTTAATTTCAAAACACCTCAATCCATATGTTGCGAATTTGTATTATGCCAGGAACGGAAATGAAGTGGTTAATGTTGTAAGAAACCATCCCGATATACCGCTTATTCTAATGGATATCCAAATGCCTGGAATGGATGGTTATGAAGCAACAAAGGAAATCCGGAAATTTAATCAGGATGTTAAAATCGTGGCTCAGACTGCATATGCGATGTCGAATGAGGAAAAAACGGCCATTGAAGCCGGCCGTAACGATTACGTACCTAAACCGGCAGGCCGCCAGCTTTTATACAATCTGCTGATAAAATATTTTGGTATATTAGCAGACTGAGAGCAGGAGTTTCTTAACAAGTATGGAAACAAATACAGCATTTTTTAACTGCAGATCTGTTACAGGTATATTAAATAACCAGCTGAAGAAAGTGATTAATTTAATAATGCTTGTTCTTTCTTGTTCGTTAACATATAGTAGTCCTGTATGTCTGCCTTTCTTCCCGAAGAAAAAAATCACTAAAGTTTTTTAGTTTACTGGCTATTCTCCGGCATCTTTCAATCCATAGCACCCGTCTTAATGGCTTACGGGAAATTACGGATTTATTTCACCCACCCCTATGAACTGGCTTGAAAACTGAAAAGAGATGCTGATGGAATCAGCACACGATAACGAGACGAGAGTTTCTCACCCTTCTTCGTTATACTAAAGAATGATACATCGCTGAGAGATAAGCAGGAGTTCCGCAATATCTATAGACACTCCTTCCCTGGTGTTTATTCGTACTTTATTCGTAGATTATTCGTACATCATTCGTATATAATCGAATAAATTACGAATAAGCTACCTTTAAACTACGAAGCAATACCGGAGATAGTTCAAGGAAAAAGTGAAATTGCGATTTAACTATCTAATGATCGTAATTAAATTAACTATGAATCGAATAAGTTGATAGATATAATGGCTCAAATCCATAATTATTTCTTTGCAACCGATCGTAAATAGTCCAGGATATTTAAGGCATCAGGTTGAGATAACTGCTGGTCGAGCATTGGCAGGTTGTTGTATTTTTTCATCTGTGCCTGAGCCCTTGGATTTTGTTTTTGCATCTCGGTTGGATTCACAATCATGTTGAGTATAAATTCGGGAGGAACCTCCCGTGTAATATTCCTTAAGGGAGGTGCAAGTTTTTTGTTATCCAGATCGTGACATATAAAACATTTTTGCATGAAGACAGCCATGCCTTTCTTTACTTTTACCGGGTCGACAGCGGCTAACTTAACATCCTTAAATGGCCCGATACCCTTATCTGTGGATACCTGGAAACCGGGAGTGGTTGACTTTCCTCTTGAGCCTGATAATTGAAATGAAATAATCCCTGTTGCGAAGATAATGATCGCTGTATATAATACGGTCTTTCTATTCATGTTTGATAATTATTTAACTATTAATCTTATACAAGTATTAAAAACACAACCATACCAGGAGATATAAGGTATTGTTATGGGAAGCATCCCGTCCCGAACCATCGTAATTGGAACTGGCGCCATTGAATTTGTTGTACATGGTATATTGCAGGGAGAACTTTGTATTATACCAGGGAAGATAGGCGATCTCGGCTATAAAACCATTGCTGTCAGGTTTGCCGGTCCTGCTGCCGGTTATAGCTCCGGGCGTATAGATGCCTTCATCATGACTTCCGTTTACTGAGAAATAACCTAAAGTGGCGCCAAATCCCCTGTCTGTATACACTTCTGCAGACACCTTCAATGAATTAAGGGTATTGTTCCTGTTGGCGGATTCTCCGGATGCAAGTGAAGCATCAAGCTTTTGGGTTTCATGGTACCACGAAGGATGGAGTTTAAAAGTGCCCTTGTGGAAAGTGTATTCGTATTGAAGATCAAACCCCAAATCTGTAAAAGTATTTGTCAGCCCTGTTACGCCCGTTGGATAAAGCCTGGTTGCCATTCCGCTGGTTCCTATCTCGAGGTAGTGCTTCTGCCATTCGTGCTGTAGAGCTAACCGCCAATAGGGGGCAATGCCTTTAATGATACCCGCTGCAGCTGAATCCGGAGGAACCGGAACACCCTGTGGAGCGGAGCGGTATGCACTGAATTCTGCATAAATTAAACTATTAAAAAACACATAACCTCCCAAGCCTGCTACCTGCTGGGCCAGAGCCCCTTCTATAAGAGGAGCCGCGGACGGGGAAGGAGCCACACCGGAGGTCGCATAAGGGAAACGCCATGCCGGAATACTGTTCCATACATCCTGCACGGATGGATTATTATTTAAAGTGAGTCCGTAGATTAATCTCTTTGAACCTAACATTTTCATGTTGTTATACCGGATATCGATGTTATCCATCCCAATGGCTCCGTCCTGTCCGGCATAAGTGAGTTGGATAAAAGTACCTAAATGCGGCGAAATCAGCCCCGTGTAAAATAAGCTGAGTTGCTGTGGAAATTCAATGTTGTTGTTCTGTGTATCCGGTATTCTCTTGTTGAGATTGGTTAAAGAAGTCTGCACCATGGCGGACAAGGGCGAATAGCTGAGAAGTTTCAGCAGAATTTCCTCTTTATCGTTTTTTTCAATAAGGGTGTTGATGTTTGTTAAGGTATAGCCATTGAGCTTGAATTCTCTCCCGAAAGAATTTATTTCCGGAAACATGTTATGGCAGGCGGAACAGGATAGACCTGTCTGGCGGGCAAAACCTGGCACAGAATAAACAGGTTGAGATTCGATTATTGATATAAAAAATCCCAATAAGATAATCAGGGAAAATCTGAAGAGGATGAGATCATTGGAAATTGCGACAGCTCGAATCCGGATAGCCGATACTATTTGCACCTGGTTTTTTTTCATGATAGTCCTCCTTAACGTTTCATTATTTATTGGATAATCTATCAAGTACAATTTACCAAAAGTTGATGCTAAATCCAAGATATTTGCTGAAGGCTTTCAGGTATGAAATGGAGCGAATTTGAGGCAGAAATGCTTTTAACGTGAGTTCGATCTTAGGAATGGATGACCTAATCTGTCGAAAACACCTGAGTCGTCCTTAAGTATTGGCAAAATCCAGCCTCGCACAAGTAACAAGGATGTTACAGATGAGAAAATGGTGCAGAGAGAAAAATCGACCTAATTACCTTATTAATTAGGTAATTAGGTCGGTGAAAGCCATAAAACTAATCCCTCTACTGAGGTGTTTTTTAAAAGATTAGGTTATCGAAGACAACATTAACGCTCAAACAATCAAGCACTGTCTTATCCATTGCTTAGATCGATCTCAGGTTTTTTAAGTCAATTATGCTTCTTGTACGGCTTTGATGAATTCATTTGGCTGTTCGGCGTGGAGCCAGTGGCCTGCATCGGGAATATCTATTATTTGAGCCTGGGGATAAATGGACCGAATCAGGGGAATGTCTTCATCACTGATATAATCCGAATTCAGGCCTCTGATAAAGGTCACAGGATAGGCTGTAATAGGTTTGTATTCATCAAAGAAATCTTTATTCACGTCATGGATGATATGGCCAAGATATTTTTTAAGTACCGGTACGTTAATTTTCCAGCTGAATTTACCTTCCTTGTTACGGTAGATGTTTTTAAGAAGAAATTGTCTTAAAGAGAGACTCCTGATTTGTTTTCTAAGGGCTTCATCAATTTCCCTGCGGGAGGTATATAAAGAGAAATCAAGTTTTTCCATCAGGGACAGCAGCATCTCCTGATCTTCTTCACCGCTACCTTCACTGGCATATCGCTTTGGTGCAATATCCGCTACTATCAGGTGTTCTGTTTTTTCAGGATGTCTGGCTGCAAACATCATAGCCAGTTTGCCCCCCATGCTGTGACCCATAACAATTGCCTTATTGATACGATTGGTCTCGAAAAAAAACTCCAGATCAGCAGCCATATCTTCGTAAGTATGACTTTTTGTATGTAGTGATTGTCCATGATTGCGAAGGTCAGGGATATAAATTCTGAAATAATCTTCCAGTCTCCTCGATATGGAAAGCCAATTGTCAGAAGAGCCAAATAATCCATGCAGGATGATCATGTTGGGACCATTGCCGGACTCCCGAAAATACATCTGGACAGGCATTAAGAAGAATTAAGAATTACTTACGAATTACGAATTACGAATTAAAAATACATTAGTGCATAACTTATTATCATTCTTCCTTAAATCAGGCACTCTTTGTATTTTTTAATGGTTTGTTCCATTCCAAGATAAAGGGCATCAGCTATCAATGCATGACCGATGGATACTTCCAAAAGACTGGGGATGGATTGTTTAAAAAAACGCAGATTTTCAAGGCTTAGGTCATGACCTGCATTAAGATCCAAGACCATGTTTGCTTCAGCTGCACGGGCAGCCAGAACAAATGGCTTTACAGCTTCGTTCAGGATTCATGAGGATAGGCAGTGGCGAAATGGTTCGGTATATAGTTCAACCCTGTCGGCCCCTGTTTTTGCTGCAGCATCGATCATTTTTGTTTTTGTTCCCACAAAAAGTGAGGTTCGTATGCCGGCATTTTTGAAAGTAGAAACGATATCGGTATGAGGAAATCCATATTTTTCAGGGTATCCCATCCTGCATTGGAGGTGATTGCTTCGGGGGCATCGGGAACAAGCGTTACCTGGTCTGGTTTTACAGAAAGTACCAGATCAATAAATTTCTTGAATGGGATAACCTTCTATGTTAAATTCAGTTGTAACGAGTTTCTTAAGATCAAATACATCACTATAGCGTATATGCCGCTCGTCAGGCCTCGGGTGTACAGTAATTCCTTCTGCCCCGAATTTTTCACAATTTACTGGCCATTAATTGAACATTTGGAGTGTTTCCCAAACGGGTATTTCTCAATGTTGCAATTTTATTTATATTTACACTTAATCGGGTCATGTTGTTTTTTACGATCTTTTTATCGGAGTGCAATTTACGATTAATGATTCGAATCTTATTCAATTAAAACGAGAATTGTGATAGCCAAAGATTTGATCTCAGATTCTATTCCGACAGTCCAGCTGGAGGATACCGGTACAAAAGTGTACTGGCGTTAATGGATATTTTCAGGGTTTCGCATCTGCCGGTAGTTTCCGGAAAAGAATATTTTGGCGTGGTCTCCGACAAGCAGATTTACGACGCAGAGAACTTTCGAAGAGAAAATAGAAAACTATGTCAAGCAGAATATGCTTCAACCGCATGTTCACACGAATCAGCATATATTTGAAGTGGTAGGGGTGGCCCTGGCGTGCAATGTATCCATCATACCGGTGCTGGACCTGGATCATTCCTACTATGGCTCCATCACTCAGGAATGATCTGGCTATTAAAATGGCAGAGCTTTTCAGCGGTACAGAACCCGGGGGAATCATCGTACTGGAAGTATCGGATATTAATTACTCACTGACTCAAATTTCACAGATAGTTGAAGGCAATGATGCCAAAATCCTGAGTTTATATATCCACAAACCCTCTCGGCCGTTTCCAGGGAACTGGATATTACTCTTAAAGATAAATAAAGTAGATTTGTCAGGAATTTTACAGACTTTTGCCCGTTATGATTATGAAATAAAAGCTACTTACATGGATGAATCTCAGATCAAGGACTTTTATGATGATCGTTATGATCTTTTTATGAAATATATAAACCTTTAATTTTTAGCCAACTACATGCGTATTGTTATTTTTGGCAGAACAATTAGTACCCGTTTTTAATGAAAGTTTGAAACGTTTGATGGAATATTTTGCATCTACATCAGGTAGACATTACCATATATAAACCTTTTCTGGAATATATGCGGACGGAATTAAATTACGATCCGGGTAATGTCACTGATTTATTCAAACTATAAAGAATTAAAAGATGTTGACTTTTTCTTCAGCATAGGGGGAGATGGCACTTTTCTTGAGGCGGTTTCAATTGTTCGGGACTCGGGAATTCCAATGGTTGGAATAAACAGCGGAAGGCTTGGATTTTTGGCCGATATCGCTCAGGGAGAACTTGAAATAGCGATGGAAAACTTCTTTTCAGGTAATTATTACCTTCAAAAACGTTCTTTGATAAAGGCTGGATAACGATTTAGGGACTATTCCCTGATTTTCCATATGCTTTGAACGAATTTACCGTTCATAAACAGGATACCTCTCAGATGATCACGGTTCATGTGGACGTGGGAAACTATTTTCTGAACTCTTATTGGGCAGATGGATCTATCTGGTTGCAACACCCACAGGGTCAACGGCTTATTCATCTCAGTGTAGGAGGGCCGATTATCACTCCTCAGGCTGCCAATTTTATTATTGCACCCATTGCTTCCTCATAATCTGGCCATTCGGCCGGTGGTCATTGCAGATAATGAAGATTGTTAAATTATCAATCGAGGGCAGGGGAGGAAAATATCTTGCCTCATCTGGATTCACGATTCAGTGCCTTTGAAACTACCGATCAATTCCGTTTACGAAGGCTGATTTTTTCATACAATGTAATCCATTTTAATAATCAGAATTTTTATAATACACTGAGAAATAAGTTGATGTGGGGAGCTGACAGAAGGAATTATATTAAATTTCAATATTTTTATTTTTTCTTAAGTTAATTAATGTTTAAAAAAAGGAAATAAGGGTTAATCTATTACTTTTGTAGCTTTTAGGGGAAAACCGGGGATTTTGGAATTTTTAATTGAGTGATTCACTGAAAAATTAAGTATCATATGAAAAAAGCTTGCTGCGGTTATAGTCTTGATTTTTATCGGCTTTATTGTCAGATCCCAACACCACTGCTGATATTGGAGTTCAGCCTTAGTGCGGCGGGTTATTGGGGTGATATTGCGAAATGTAGATTATTCCAAATCAATCACTCCGGTTATCGGGGCGTTGGGACGCTGGAATTTTAATAAGAGATTAGCAGTGAGAGGACAATTAACTACCGGTAATCTCAAAGCAAGTGGAAGTTTCAGTGATGCTTTTATGTATACACCAAACGGGACAAGAAATACTACAGGTCTTGTATTATCCTCAGGTATCAGATTCCTTTTCTTTTAAAAGGTCGTTTCAGAGTGTAGAGGTTTTGTTTGAATTTAATTTTTTTAATTATAAAATGGGCAGTCTTAAAAAAGAAAGATTTACACCTTTTGTTTCATTGGGCGTCGGAGGATTTTACTCCAGGGCTCCAAGGACCGGTACGTTTATTCTGGATCCTTTGACTGCATCAAAAAATCCTCCAACCGAGACTATTACTTACTTTGATCAGGGTCGTGAAACCAACAAAACTGATGCCATGACGCTGGTGATTCCGGTAGGTGTGGGTGTGAAATTTAATATTACCAAGAATCTGGGAGGTGTGATCGAGGTAATTGGAAGAAAGACATTTGCCGATAATATCGATAACCTGGATGATCCTAAGAGATTTCAGGGTGTACCGACAGGAACTCCGGTTTACCCGGAAAAATTTGCCAGGTAGTATCTGGGCTAATAATGACTGGTATGCCACCTGTACCGCATCACTGATTTACCAGTTATGGAGTAGTAAAGGAAACTGTAAAATATACGATAAGAATAAATAATAGTGAATGGTGTTTAATCAACTTCAAAGTTTTCCTCTGCCAAAACACATTGCCATTATTATGGATGGTAACGGACGCTGGGCTGAACTTCATGGAAATGAAAGAATTCAGGGTCATAAACATGGTGTGGATGCCGTACGCTCTGTGGTGGAAGGTGCCGGGGAAGCTGGCATTAAATATCTGACACTCTATGCTTTTTCAACAGAAAACTGGGACAGACCAAGGGAAGAGATAAATGCCCTTAATGACCTTGCTGGTAAGCGCCATAATAGAGGAAACGGATAATTTATGCGAAAAGAATGTTCGAATGCTGGCCATTGGCGATCTTGCAGTCTCTGCCAATGGATGCTCAGCTTCAGATTGAAAGAAGCGATTAAAAAAACTTCAGCCGAATACTGGTCTTACCCTTGTTCTGGCACTGAGTTATTCAGGACGGTGGGAAATTCTGGAAGCTGTAAAAAGAATCATTGAAGATGTAAGAAACAATAAAATATTGGATAATCAGATTAATGATGTTTTCTTCGAAAGTTATCTCTCCACAGCGGGAATTCCTGATCCGGAGCTGTTAATCAGAACCAGCGGTGAATATCGCATCAGTAATTTCCTACTTTGGCAAATAGCCTACACAGAATTTTATTTTACTCCCAAATTGTGGCCGGATTTCAGAAAGGAAGATCTTTTGGATGCTATCATTGATTTCCAGCAAAGAGAACGAAGATTTGGAAAAACAAGTGAACAAATCAGAATTTAAAATGTACAAAACATTCCTATTTATACTATTTCTGGCATGGCTTGGAAATATGAAGGTGTATTCTCAGGTCGTGGCTGACAGTACGAATTTTTCAATCAGCTATGATAATCCCAAGACTTACATTATCGGGGGTATCAGCGTAACGGGAATTCGTTTCCTCGACACTGAAGTTTTGAAAAATCTTTCGGGACTCAGCGTAGGAGAAGAAATTACTGTGCCCGGAGACCAGATCACATCTGCCTTGAAGAAATACTGGAAGCAAGGGTTGTTTTCTGACGTTAGAATCACAACTACTAAAATAGTAGGAAATAAAATCTATCTTGAAATCTATCTTCAGGAAAGGCCACGACTTTCTGCCAAGAACTATCATGGAATTTCAAAGGGGGAGAAAGATGATATTGAAAAAAAGGTAATGCTCCTTGTCGGAGGGCAGGTGACTGAAAATTTATTAACCAATGCTGAACGACAGATTGTTAATTTCTTTCAGGGTAAAGGATTTTATAACACAGATGTAAAAATTGTCCAGCGGGATGACAGCACAAAAGAGAACCAGGTTATCCTGGATGTCTTGGTCAATAAAAAACAAAAAGTTAAAATCAGCGACATTGAATTTGAGGGAGTGAAAGCCTTAAAGGAAAAAACGATGGAAAAGGCGATGAAAAAAACCAAGGCCAAAAAGCTCCGCAATTTCTTTCATTCAAAAAAATTCCTTGAGGATAAATATGAAGATGATAAATTAAATATCATCAAAAAATACAATGAAAAAGGTTACCGGGATGCAATGATTGTTTCCGATACCATAATCAAAGATACAACGAACAATACTGTTAAGCTTAAATTTGTGATGGATGAAGGCCGCCGCTATTATTTTGGAAATATAAAATGGGTTGGCAATACCATTTACCCGGATTTATATCTAAACAGTGTTTTGGGGATTAAAAAGGGAGATGTTTTTGATCAGAAGCTTCTTGATAAACGTTTGACTGAGAATGATGACGCAGTGGCAAATGCGTATCTGAATAATGGGTATCTTTTCTTTAACCTGAATCCAGTGGAAGTGAATGTTCAGAATGATACCATCGATTTCGAAATGCGGATGGTGGAAGGTACTCAGGCTACCATCAATGAAATAGGTTATTATCGGTAATACCAAAACAAATGAACATGTGGCCCGTCGTGAGCTTTTCACCAAGCCGGGCCAATTGTTCAGTAAAGAAAATATTATCCGGTCTGTCAGGGAATTGTCTCAAATGGGACACTTTAATCCCGAAGCTATTACCCCCAGATGTGATCCCTCATCAGGAAGATGGTACAGTTGACATCAACTATAAGCTGGAAGAACGAGCTAATGACCAGGTAGAGCTTTCCGGTGGTTGGGGAGCTGGGATGTTTGTGGGAACGGTAGGTTTGAAATTTTCAAATTTCTCAGTCCGTAATATTCCCAATAAGAGTGCCTGGAAACCTTTGCCCACTGGTGATGGCCAGACGCTGACAATTCGCGCACAGACCAATGGATCGTACTATAACTCTTATAATTTCTCTTTTACAGAGCCATGGTTGGGAGGAAAAAAACCTAACTCATTCACGCTTTCAATGTTTTATTCAAAACAGACAAGCGGAAATCAGAGCTATAATTACGGGGGCTATGATCCTTATGGAGGCTATGGAGGAGGTTACAGTGGCTATGGAGGAGGTTACGGTGGTTACGGAGGAGGCTATGGAAGTAATTATGGGTATAATCCTTATGAATACGAGATAACTGAGAAAATGAGTGTTGTTGGTGCAGCGGTCGGCTTAGGATACCGTTTGAAATGGCCTGATGATTTTTTTACAATGTACCATGAAATTTTCCTATCAGTTATATATCCTTCAAAACTGGAAATACTTTTTCTTTCAGAACGGACGATCCAATAATGTAAGTTTTAAAACTGTTTTTGGACGGAATTCAATTGATAATCCGTTGTATACGAGAACTGGTTCAAATTTCTCATTAATGGTTCAGGTGACTCCGCCCTGGTCCCTGTTTGATAATATTAATTATGCAGATACAAAGTTGTCGGAGGAAGAAAGATATAAATACATTGAATATCATAAATGGGTTTTCAAAGCCGATAATTTTACTCCTCTCAATCCAAACAAAAAATTAGTCCTGCGTACAAAATACGAAACCGGATTTCTTGGCTACTACAACAAGAATCATCGTTCTCCGTTCGAGTCTTTTAAACTTGGCGGTGATGGAATGTCCGGATACAATATGTATGGAAGCGATGTCGTCGGTTTGAGGGGGTATGAAAACAACTCGGTTACACCTTCAAATGGTGGAAATATTTATGAGAAGATTACCCTTGAACCTTCATTACCCGATCACGATGAGTCAGTCGGCAACTATTTATGCTCTTAGTTTTCTTGAAGCAGGTAATTCATGGTACGATTTTAAGGAATTCAATCCTTTCAGCGTTAAAAGATCTGCGGGACTTGGGGTGAGAATCTTTTTGCCGATGTTTGGTTTAATGGGTTTTGACTGGGGTTATGGATTCGACGACGGATATACAAAAAATACCGGAGGAAGCCAGTTCCACTTTATTATGGGACAGCAATTCTGATTTGGCTTAGTTTTTGATAAAGATTTTATTCTAAATCGATTGGATATGAAAAAAATAATCTTTGTTTTTTTACTTCTCACAGGATTTTGTACTTTTAGTTTTGCCCAGAAATATGCATACGTGGACACAGAATACATTCTTGGCAATATTCCATCTTATAAGGCGGCCCAGGCTCAACTGGATAAAATTTCCCAACAGTATCAGAAGGAATTGGAGACCCCTTCATGCAGAACTGGACAAGATGTATAAGGATTTTTCAATCGGAGGTTGTTCTTCTCTCAGAAGATATGAAACGCCGGCGTGAGGATGTCATTGTAACAAAAGAAAAGGAATACAAGAAATTACCGGCGTCAATATTTCGGACCGGAAGGAGATCTGTTCAAAAAACGGGAATCTCTCATAAAACCTATCCAGGATGATGTTTTTAAGGCCATTCAGGATATTGCCGAACAGGGAGTTTACTCGATTATTTTTGATAAAGCAGGAGGACTATCCATGATCTATACCAATCCGAAGTACGATTTAAGTGATCAGGTATTGCAAAAAACTTGGATATAAGAATTAAACAAATATATTTGCATCAATTTTTAAATTTGAATAGTAATGAGAAATTTTTTTTAGGGTCATACTGTTTGCCGCACTGCTTTTTGCCGGTGGACTATCAGCTCAAACATTAAAATTCGGACACATTGAATTTCAGCAGTTGTTCCAAGCAATGCCTGAAAGAGATGCCGCACAAAAAGAAGTAGATAAAGTGCAGACAGGTTTGGAGAACGAGCTTGCAGCTATGCAGAAGGAACTTAGTGAAAAAGGGAAAGCTTATGTTGTGCAACAGAAGACCTTGAGCGATGCTGTCAGAGCCACCAAGGAAGACGAGATAAATAGCATCCAGCAAAGAATTCAGAACTTTTCTCAGCAGGCACAGGAAAATATGCAGAAAGAACAAGCTAAACAATTTCAACCCGTTATTGATAAAGCAAAGAAAGCTATTGCAGATGTCGCCAAGGAGCAGGGTCTTATTTATGTTTTTGATGTAACCGGCCTTCTTTATCATTCCGATCAGTCGATCGATCTTTTCCCCGCTTGTCAAAAAGAAACTTGGTTTAAAGTAAGAAACTTAGACCTTATATAAAGGCATCAGTAATGATGCCTTTTTTTAATTAAAATGGCCATTGAAAGACTTTAATTTTTATCTTTGTTTTTCAAAAATAAGTACTTCTAATAATGAATGGTATAAACTACTAAATTAAAATCTAAACAGAATGAGGAATTTAAGCAGGATTATTATTTTTTGTGTAATCCTTTTCGCAGGAGGAGCATCAGCTCAGACAGTTAAGTTTGGTCATATTGATTTTGGACAGATTATTCAGGTAATGCCTGAAAATGATACTGCTCAAAAAGCTTTTCAGAAGGTACAAACTGAGATGGATGCTCAGTTGAACACGATGCAAAAGGAATACACGGATAAACTGAAAGTATATCAGGATCAGCTAAAGACATTCTCTGATGCGATCAAACAGGCTAAGGAAGATGAGTTGCAGAGTATAGCTCAACGGATTCAAACTTTCCAGCAAACAGCACAGCAAAATCTGCAGACAGAACAGCAAAAACAGTTTCAACCTGTGATTGAAAAGGCCCGTAAGGCTATCTCGGATGTCGGAAAAGAGCAAGGATTGCTTTATGTTTTTGAGGTAAGTGGCTTGTTATATCATTCTGATCAGTCAATTGATCTTTTGCCACTTGTCAAAACAAAATTAGGGATTAAGTAAAAAACATTAAAGGGTATCTAAAAGATACCCTTTTTTCTTTGTTTTATTTTTTGTAGTTTCGATCTGAATATTACTGATAAATGCCTTCTAAATATCAACCCATTGGAGTTTTTGATTCAGGTTACGGTGGATTAACCATCCTGAAAGAAATTATGGCTAAGCTTCCCGAGTATGATTACATCTATTTGGGAGACAATGCCAGAACTCCCTATGGCTCCAGATCATTCGAGGTCGTCTATGAATATACGCTACAGGCAGTAAGGAAATTATTATCTTCCGGATGTCAGCTGGTTATTCTTGCCTGCAATACAGCTTCAGCCAAAGCTCTTCGTTCGATTCAGCAAAACGACCTTCCCTTAATCGATCCGCAACGACGCGTCCTTGGAGTGATTCGTCCAAGTATTGAAAAGATTCCGTCGATAACAAAAACATCCCATGTCGGAATTCTGGGAACTACCGGTACCGTCGTTTCAGAGTCATATCCATTGGAGCTGTCGAAAATTACCGATGGAAAAATAATTGTCATTCAGGAAGCTTGTCCGATGTGGGTACCCCTGGTTGAAAACAATGAAATAAATAATCCGGGAACAGAATATTTTGTTGAGAAGAATATCACGAGTTTATTCAGAAAAGACAGCCAAATAGATACTATTATTCTGGGATGTACACATTATCCTCTTTTGCTGAATGTGATCAAAAAATTTCTACCCGACCACGTTGAAATTTTAGATCAGGGACAGATTGTTGCTGAAAGTCTTGCCGATTATCTGATTCGTCATCCCGAAATGGAACAGCGATGTTCAAAAAATGGATCACGCCGATTTTTAACAACAGAATCTTCAGATAATTTTGAACCGCTTGCCAGTCTGTTTTTAGGTTGTCCACTTAAAGCAGAAAAGATAATTCTGCTTTAAGTGACAGCGAAGAAACTTGATCTAATGACCAAAGCTTATCTGACAGCCTCTTCCATTTTTTTTCTGTTTTTCTCCAGTACTTCGAGATACCTCACCTGGGCTTTTGTTCTGACAAGATTATGCCGGGATAAGAAATTTTATAATAGGTATCTCCATTGAGGTAATCGGTCAAAAAGCGCATTCCTTGTTCCCAGGCCATATACAAGCATGAAAAGGCCAGATTGTCAATTTCTTTTTGAGTTAGGAATACTCTTGCCTCGGATACATACCCTTTTGCAAAAGCTTCATAGATCTCCTGATTGAACTGAATCTTTTCAAGTATTGGTTCATCCTCAGGCGCTTTGTTTCCAATGGTGCGAATCGCATCTCCGAAATCATAAAGTGCGGAACCGGGCATTACAGTATCCAGATCAATAACACACAAAGGATTATCATTTTTATCGAATAGAATGTTATTGATTTTTGTGTCGTTGTGGGTAATTCGTAAAGGAATGGATTTTTCGTCGAGTCCTTTCTGAATTGAAGTCATTTCTTCAGCTCTTGAAAGAATTTTATCTATCAGTTCCTGAGTTTCAGCAACACGTCCCGCCCTGTTTTCATCCACAGCAATCTTAAAATCCCTGAGGCGTGTTATTCCATTGTGAAAATTTGGAATAGTTTCAATCAGCTCTTCACCGGGAAGATCTGCGAGTTGTTTCTGAAAATGACCAAAAGCCTGTGCAGCCATGAAAGCTTGTCCAGGATTTTCGATAGCTTCAATAGTCCTGCTGCCCGAAATAAAGAGAAACAAAGTCCAGAAATTACCTTCCTCATCCACAAGAAACATTTTCCCATTTTCGGCCGGATAATATCTCATCACCTTACGGTCAGTATCATCCTCTCCCTGTGCATTAAGCTTTTCCCTGATGTGAGTTGTTACCTTCAGAATGTTATCAAGCATACCGGGGACATCCTTGAATATTTTATGATTTTTTCTTTGAAGAATGTAATTTTTATCCGAATCAGTTTGAATCAGAAAGGTATCATTTATATGACCATTTCCGTATGCAGACCACTCTAACATTTTCCCATTTACCTGAAATGAATCAAATAAAGAAGAAATTTTTTCCCTGTTCATAAGTTTATTGTTTAGAATTAAGAATTAGAAAATGAGATAATTATAAAATAGAAAGATGACGGAATCCAAGAATGAAAATTTTCTTTCTTAATTCCTATATTCTTTCATTGCCAAAGCTTTTCAGGATATTCTCCTTTCTGAAGCAGATCCTTTATTTTTTGTTGGACGAAAGGTTTATCTTCCCGATAAGTAACACCAAACCAAAGGGAATCACAGTTTAAAACTTTCGTTTGAATATTTCCTGACACAATATTATCATTAATAAGGAGAGGAATAAAATATTCAGATTTTAATTCTTTGCCATGTTCTGAAAGGAATTCTTTGAATCCTTTATGAATATATTTAAACACATTGGGTTTTAATCCCCAAAAATTCATCGAAACAGGAGAATCTTCTTCGAGTTTGAATCGTTTTTGATCCTCATAATAAAAAATCCCATCAGGATCTCTTCTGATTTTCACCCTTTCCGCAATGTCTTTAAGATTTCCCTTTTCATCCGTATTGCAAACTCCGCGTGATACAGTTCCGAATTCGGAAAGGGTATTTCCTACGTTGTATCCGACCATGGCATATTCATTCTCATCATTGGAAGAAACAAGAAAATCCGCCATCACCTGGTAGGCTTTGTTTCCATAATAATCATCTGCATTAATTACTGCCATAGGTTCCTTTACTGCAGATTCTGCCATGAGTAAGGCATGGCTTGTTCCCCAGGGCTTCTCTCTTTCCGGATTGATCTCATACCCCTGTGGTATTTTATCCAAAGATTGGTAAACATATTCAACTTCAATGCGGCCTTTAAGCTTGGGTTCAAATTTCTCTTTAAATGCATCGGCAAAATCAGTTCGTATTACAAAAACAACTTTCCCGAAGCCGGCACGGATCGCATCATAAAGGGAATAATCGATAATGGCTTCTCCATTGGGGCCTACTTCATCCAATTGTTTCAGGCCTCCATAGCGGCTGCCCATACCTGCTGCAAGAATAACTAATGTTGGTTTCATAGAATTTTATTGAAAGGAACAAAAATATCCATAATTGAGATAGGTTCCAAGGGAAATGATGAGTGTGAAACAGATTATCCAGGAAATTTTCTATAAAATAACGAAGGTGATATGGACCGGGTATAGGGAAGGTAAGGAGAAAACAGGAATAGGAATCGATGAAATGAATTTAATGAACCGGATTTACAGAAGTTCTGCTTCATCAAAGGTGCGGCGCTCAAGGACGTTGCCATGTTCATCAGTAATAAAGACGTGTCTTACCTGAAAACTATCGCGGATAATAAATTCATAGCCATTCTTTTTTTCCGAATCCTGAATGTAAATAGAGCTCATGATCTGGCCGTATTTTTCAAGTTTTTGACGAATTTCGGAATCAAGCATTTCCAGTTTGTAGTTAATTTCTGTTTTTAACCATTTACCGGATTTTTCAAACCATGCAATCTTTTCGATCCCGTTTACACGGAAAATAACCTCAAAAATTCCGTCTTTTTCTTTTGACCATTCCACATTGGTTGCTTCGGGGAAAAGTTCACCGAAGGATCTTAAAAGGTTCTGGCCGGGGGTGTTTGGATTGATTCTGAAAATATATTTTAGAATAAAATCTTTCATGGTTTTTCATTTAAATATTGGCAGCAAAATCTGTGCGCAATATGAGAGTATGTTCGTTAATCTTCCGAATTCATGTTATTAAACTTGTTTTTGGCTGATCTCCATTTTTCAATGGATTTGATATTGAGACGAATTTTACTTAAAAAGTCACTTTACTTGTATTTTTCTTTGTAAAGGAAAGCCACACGGTCGCGGGCGCGTTTGAGTCTCATTTTTGTGGCACTTTCACTAATTTTTAATGCGGTTTGTATGTAGGTGATGGGCATGTTGTCAATGTAATGCATGGTTAGCAGAGCTTTTTCTTCCGGGTGAATTTCGTCCAGTATTTTCATCAGCCGGTCACTGTTGATTTCTTTTTGACTGAGTTCATCAATTACATCAGGCATTTCGTGCTGAACATTCCAATCAGGATAATTCATTTTCTTTTTTGTGCGCAGATATTCGATACAATTATTGTATGTAATGGCATAGAGCCAGGTGGAAAAATTGGATTCTCCCCTAAAATCAGACAGGCGTTCAAATACCCTGCAAAAAATATCCTGAACAAATTCCTGTGCAAGAGATTGATCTTTTAATAAGGAATAACATTTGTCGTAAACCTTGCCAGAATACCTGTTGTACAGAATTTCAAATAAATTGGTGTCATGCTCCTGTTTAATCTTACGGATAATTTCTATATCGGTAAGGTTGTTTTCTGAAGTTTTTATCCTCATTTACTCATTGAAATAAAATGTTCAAAGATAAGCCTAAAAGAAAAAAGTATGTCAAATATAAAAAAAAGTATAGAAATATTGTGACCTATCTTCTGGTTTGCGTCTAAACTATTGTAATTTAAAAATTGACAAAAGGTTTTATTTTAAATTTTATCTTCAAAATTATGAAAAAAGGATTATCGAAACTGATTGCTTTAAGTGTATTGGTTATTGCTTTTGCAAGTTGTGCAAAAGTTCCTCAGGCTGAAATCGATGCAGCTAATGCTGCTCTCGAAAGTGCAAGACAAGCAGGTGCTGACCGTTATGTTCCCGCTACATTCAATGCTGCTAGCGAAGCGATGAAAACAGGTACCGCTGCTGTTGAAGAACAGAATTCTAAATTCGTTCTTTTCAGAAATTATGATGCTCCAAAAGCTACTTTTGATTCAGTAAAAACTCTTGCTTCTAAGGCCGTTACAGAAACTGCAGCAAAGAAAGAACAATTGAAAGCTGAAGTTACTGCACAATTAGCTCAACTTGACAGCCTTGTTGCTGGAGACAAAGCTATGTTAGCTAAAGCACCAAGAGGTAAAGAAGGTAAAGCTGCTCTCGAAGCTATCAGCCAGGAAATTTCAGTTGTTGAAACAACCAAGACTGAAGTTGCTACAGGTCTTACCAACAATGAAGACATTTTGACTCTGTCTGAAAAACTGAAACCAGCTGTAGAGAAAGCACAATCAATCAACACTGAGTTGACCGACGTTATGTCAAAAGCTAAAGGCGGCAAAAAGTAAATCATTTCAGTAGAAATAAAAATAACCCCCGGGCCAAAGCCGGGGGTTTTTTTTATAATTTTGCAAAGTTGGTTTTCTCCAAAGGGACTTGATTTTATTAAGATTATTATTTGAGAATGAAACGTCGTCGGTTGAAAAGAATTTTTTCCATTTTCCTGGTTTTGTTTTTTATTTCTGCATTGATTTTTGCAATCCTGGTAATCACAATGAACAAACCTCCGGTAAAGGAAGTTAAATCTTACCTGGAGGTTATAGGTAAGGCTAAAAAGATTAATGCAGATCTTTATTCTTCCGAATATTACAATGCTGCTGAAAAGAAATATCATTTGGCGCTTAAAGAATGGAAATTACAGAATAACAAATTTTTCTTTTTCAGGAGTTATTCCAAAGTAAAGGAGCTTATTCTTGTTGCCACCCTTAAAGCACAGGAAGCTGTTGTTTCTTCAGGTTCCAATAAAGATACCATGAAGATGAAATATCTCCAGGAGGCGGAGATGTTGAAAAAGAAGCTTGATAATTATCATGATCTTTTCATCAGACTACCGTTAAAGGTCAATGTCAGAAAAAATTACGAGTTTGGAAAGTTGTCCCTTGAAGAAGGTCTAAACAGTTATGGGAAAGGTGATTATATAAAGGCTTTTAAGAAACTAAATGAAGGGAAAACAAAAATAAGTTCTGCAGATGTAGAGGTAAATAAATTACTTAAAGATTATTTTAGTAACTTTCCTAAATGGCGGAGTTGGGTTGATCAGACAATAAATAAATCGGCCCAAAGTAACAGCTATGCATTTATCGTGGATAAAATTCAACATAAAGGTTATTTGTATTATAATGGACGTCAGGTAAAAGAATTTGAGGTGGAGCTCGGAAGAAACTGGATAGGAGACAAAGAATATGCCGGCGACAGTGCAACTCCTGAAGGTATTTACCGTGTTACAGGAAAAAAGGGCCGGGGCAGTTCACGTTATTACAAAGCTCTTATGATTAATTATCCCAATGATGAAGACAGAGCACAATTTAACGAAAAGAAGAGAAAGGGAATCCTGACCCGTGGCAGCAGACTCGGCGGTTTGATTGAGGTTCACGGGGATGGGGGGAAACAAAGTGATTGGACGAGCGGATGTGTTGCTTTGCGCAATGAGAATATGGACGAACTTTTTAGCCGGATGTCACCTGGATCTCCAGTAACAATTGTGGGCTCTTTTGTTTCACTTTCAGAATTATTAAATTAACTCAAAATATGGAATCAGAAGAAAATTATAAAAAAGGAATCAGTGCTTTGATCTGGGGTATTCCAGTGGCGCTTTTCTTATTATTCCTTTTGATCATTTTTGACACATCAGGAATTCAAAATGGTGCTTTTAAAGTTAAATCCTGGTTTACGACCACGAAGATTACTTCAGCCAATTCAGTTGAAGCAATAGAAAAACTTGAATTAAAAAGCCTGAAGAATGTATTATCACTGGAGGATAAGCTCTCAAAAACGGCTCCAACAAAACCTTATATCGTGATCAATACCACGGATAACAGGTTTTCTTTGAGGCAGCCCAACGGAGACACTATAAGAACAGGACCCTGCTCCACGGGAAAAGATAATATACTGATCAAAGGTGATAAAAAATGGGTTTTTAAAACACCGAAAGGTTTATTCACTATCCTGAATAAGAGAACCTCACCGGTCTGGGTTAAACCGAACTGGGCTTTTGTTGAAGAAGGTCTGCCTATACCTTCCGCCACTGCCGAAGAACGATATGATTACAGCACGATGGGTGATTATGCTCTTGGACTGGGGAATGGGTATTACCTTCATGGTACCTTGTATCAGAGATTTCTTGGTTTGCCTGTTACACACGGATGTGTACGTATAGGGACGAAGGATCTTGAAGTAATCTACAATACCTTATCCGTTGGTTCAAAGGTGTTTATTTATTAAAGATTTAAAGATGAAAAATAAATCCATTTTTACATTTGTAACGGTCTTCCTGACCATTCTGGTGATTTATGCCCTAATCGTAAATGTCCTCTTGCCTGTAATAAAGCAAAATAAAATTACTGAAGGATCCGTTTATATAAATAAAGGCGAGGATCAGAAACCTTCTAAAAAGAAGAAGACAAGTGTTACGGAAGGATCCGAGAATATTCCGGATTCATTAAAAGCGGGAAATCGCAGTCAGGCAAGGACTAAACTTCTTAATTTAAGAAAAGAGGAAAAATTCCTTCAATCTAAATTAAGTCTTGTAGAGGATGATTCTATGTATCTTGTTCTGGATCTTCAAAAAAATACGGCTGTACTGGAATTCAAAGGTGTTTCACTCCATGAGAGTAAAATATTAAAATATACGATAAGCAGTACTATTAAAAATCAACCAGCAGATGCGTTGCTTAATTGGTTATCCAAACCTTTTTATTTGAAAGAGGATAGCGCCTCCATTCCCAAAATATCATTTATTACAAAAATAGCACCCAAAGACACTATTGAAGCAAACCAAAACGAAACTCTGCCTGAACCGCCTAAACGGGGAGATGTTTACGTTGTAATGGATTTTGAAAGGGATTTACGGCTGATCATTAATCAAACGGAGAAACCAGATAAAGAGGGTCAAGAAAGCATTTCACGACTTCGCAGGAATTACACCAGGGATGAGATTACGAAATCAATAAATGCATTAATACATCTTGACCGGGAACTTGCGATTCCAACCGTTGAAATTGTTCTTCCTAAAGCAGATGCGACCATACTGTACCGTGCATTACCCTACAAACCAAAGATATTGCTCCGGTTATAGCTCCTGAAAGGCATCCTTAAAATTCGAAATATTAATTCTATGAAGAACTTGATGAACTCTTTTGTTTTGACAGGGATCAATCGCATGGAGCTTATTCGGGTTCCAAAACCCGGAATAGGAAATTCCAAGGATGTTTTGATAAAAATGATGGCTGTCGGGGTTTGTGGTTCTGATATTCATTATTTTACAGAGGGTAAAATCGGAAGCCAGGTAGTTAAATATCCATTTCCTGTTGGACACGAAGGTTCTGGAATTATTGAAGAAGTAGGGGAGGAGGTTACTTATTTAAAAGTTGGCGACCGGGTTGCCATAGATCCGGCAATGCCTTGTTTTGAATGTGATCAGTGTAAAGCAGGACGGTTCCATACCTGCCGGCATTTGAAGTTTCTTGGTTGTCCGGGGCAGGCCGATGGATGTATGTCTGAGTACATCGTAATGCCAGAAAGATCTTGTTTTAAAATTGCGGACTGGGTTTCATTTGAGGAGGCCGTGATCTCGGAACCTCTTGCCATCGGTTATTACGCCACAAGATTAGCTGGAACTTTGAAAGGAAAAACAATAGGGATTTTCGGTTTCGGTCCTATTGGTATGAGTGTCCTGCTTCCCGCCAGAACTGATGGTGTTTCAAAAGTATATATAACTGATAAAATAAACCGACGTCTTAAAGTAGCTCAAAAATGCGGGGCTACATGGATTGGAAATCCTGATGAGTCGGATATCGTTAAAGATATTTCCTCAAAAGAGCCTTTGCTTCTTGATCTGATCTTTGAATGCTGTGGCCAACAGGAAGCCGTTGATCAGGCGATTGAACTTCTTAAACCAGGAGGAAAACTGCTTCTGATTGGTATCCCGGAATTTGAACGCTGGTCATTCTCCTCAGACGATTTCCGGCGTAAAGAAATCATTGTTCAGAATGTAAGACGCCAGAATGAATGTACTCAGGTTGTTCTCGATCTGATCTCAAATAAAACACTGAATGTTAACCCGATGATAACTCATCATTTCCGATTTGAAAATTCGGACAAAGCTTTTGAACTTGTTGCTGGCTATAAGGACGGAGTAATGAAAGCAATGATCCATTTTTGAAGTAATCCAAGAGAAACAATACTCTCCGGAATTATTATCCGGTCTCCAAAGAACAGGGGAGATCTTGTTGGAAATTCTATTCTGTTGCTCAATAAACACATTTGCTTGATAGTTGTTGATAAGACAATTATTTGTTAAAAACATAATTGTGTTTAATCAATCGGATTCCAAAGAACTTTTTCTTCCTTGGCAGGGGAATTAATCATCCGGTTGCACTCGAAGGAGCACTTAAATTAAAAGAAATATCATACATTCATGCAGAAGGATATCCTGCTTCTGAAATGAAGCATGGCCCCATTGCATTAATTGATGAGAATTTTCCTCTTGTGGCATTGGCCTGTGATGCAGAAAACCGGTGAAAAATGATCTCGAATATTATGGAAGTAAAAGCCCGTAATGGGAATGTAATGGCCCTGATTAATGAGGGAGACAAGGAGATCGCTGATATGGTAGATGAAACAATTGAAATCCCGGCTGTTCACGATGCACTTGTTCCTCTTTTGTCTGTTATACCGCTTCAGCTTTTAGCGTATCATACGGCACTTTTCCTGGGCTGTAATGTGGATAGACCTCGTAATCTGGCAAAATCTGTGACGGTGGAGTAGAGTTTAACCGATGCAATCCGTATTTACAATATTGTTTTTACCTTGTCAAAATCCCCTGCGACTGAGAAATGCAGGGGATTTGAATTTATTTATAACTAACGTATGAAAAAAGTTATTTAATAAACACAGATTGATACTCTTTTGTTCGGAATCTTACAGATTTTTTTCCGAATCGAAATTGTTACCACTCAACCCCAATAAATCTGTGTTATTTGGGATACCGGTTGGTATTTATGTCTTGGAGAATCTCAAGTGCAGAAAGACCACTCTGTTTTGAAATGCGAAAGATTTCATCATTTTCCAATTTTACTCTTTTCTTACCTGATGGCAGGGTAACTTCTTTTCCTTTGACAGTTCCAAATCCGGTTTCTGTCAGTACATTTTTGCGCTTGAGCTCCATCCTTTCAACGGGGAAGAACCTGAGTCCAATGGCAGAGGTATTCTCCAAAATTATTTCTCCTATTTTTTTCAAATCAGATTCAGGAGTCAATACAGTCAGGATAATTCCAGGACGACCTTTTTTCATAATTACCTGCTGAAAATAAAAATCCAACGCTCCATTATCAAAAAGTTTTTGCTGAAATTCAAGTCCAAGAAACTCGCCGGATAAATCGTCAATATTAGTTTGAATAACAAAAATGCCTTTCCCCCTTTTTCCCTCTTCGCAAAGACTTAATCTGAGCGTATTCGGGATTTCCAAATTCTTTTCACCCGGGCCATAACACGTATTTAGTTCTTTTAAGACGGGAATATCAAAAGAAGGCTGAAGATATTTTAATATAGCCGCCCCGGTTGGTGTGGTCAGTTCCCCCTGTTGATCCCCTGCTTTTGATGGGAATCCATGAAGAAGCAATTGGGTGGCGGGAGTGGGAACTGGTAATCTCCCATGATCTGTTTTTACAAACCCTGAGCCTGTAGTAATGGCAGTTGAAAAGGTTTTATCGATATTCAATTGATCAATAAGCCAGGCACTTCCTACAATATCCATGATAGAATCGATAGCGCCGACTTCGTGAAAATGTATTTCTTCCAGAGATTTCCCATGAATTTCAGCTTCAGCTGTTCCAAGCAAAAGGAAGATTTCTTTGGCAATATTTTTTGTTTTAATGTTTAGCTCTGCACTATCAATCAGTTGGTAGATGTGATGCAGGTGCCGGTGATGAGTATGATGCGGACCATCTTCGTTGTGATGTTCGTGGAGATGTTCATGAGGATGCTCTTGATGATGAATTTTTTCAATTATTTTGACGTGTTTACAGGCAATGCCGTTTTTTACTACATCCATGACACTAATCTCAGCTTCATTCTCGAGATGAAGAAGTTTGGGTAGATTTATGATGGATTCATAAGCACCTGCCAATCCGGCGAGAGCCCCAAGAAACATGTCACCACTTAATCCTGCAAAAGCCTCAATTTTTAAAATATGGCCCATTTTTCTGATTTGTTTTCAATAAGAACTTAAAGAACCGAAGCTGCTATTTGTTATTTAAAATTCTGAAAGCTGCCAGTGCGGCGCCATAACCATTGTCAATATTTACGACCACGATACCATTGGCACAGCTTGAGAGCATGGAATTCAAAGCTGTATATCCATCTTTCGCAACACCGTATCCGATGCTTGCAGGTACGGCAATAATCGGAAGTGGGGATAATCCTCCAACTACGGTAGGTAGAGCCCCTTCAAAACCAGCTATTACGATCAAAACTTTATATGTCTGGAGTTCCTCTTTTATCTTCAGCAACCGGTGCAATCCAGCTACTCCAACATCCTGAAACCTTGTTGCACCAATGCCTAAATACCGAAGTGTATAATATGCTTCATTAACAATAAATTCATCCGAGGTTCCTCCTGAGAGAATAGCCACACTTTTTTGTTCCGGTTCCCCGGGTACATTCCCGATCAGACAGGCTCCTGAGATTTTATCGTATTGAATCGGACTAAAATGAAGGGATAATTCAAGAAATTTTTCCTCCTGCAATTTTGTGATAAAAGCATGCTGTTGCTTTTGAAGTAAAGCCTGAGTAATATTGATCAGACTTTCTGAGGTCTTATTGGCTCCAAAAACTGTTTCCGGAAAACCTAATCTTTGATTTCTTTCAAAATCGAGGGTGAAATTATTGCTCATGAGTCAATGCCCTGTTTAGTTTACCTGATATGAATCCTTCCTTGTCAATTTCACATAATTTATAGCCAATTGCAATTATTTTTTCCTCTATTTCTCCAAAAAACCCTTCCAATCTGCTCAGCTGTTCAGAAGGTACTTCAATTCTGGCCGTATCCCCGTAATGACGAACTCTTGCGGTATGAAATCCATAATGATAAAGCATTTCTTCAGCATCCTCAACCATCCTGAGTTTTTCTGCCGTGATGGCCTCGCCATAAGGGAAACGGCTGCTTAAACAAGGGCTGGCCGGCTTATCCCAGATAAAAAGATGATAATACTGCGACAGTTCCCTTATATCTTCCTTGTTGAATTCGCATTCCGCTAATGGACTAAGCGCACGAAATTCGCTGGCAGCCTTCAGTCCGGGTCTGTAATCTCCCAGGTCGCTGAAATTGTTGCCGTTCAGCATCACGTAGTCGGGATATTTGGTTTCAATCAGACTGTTTAATTCTGTATAAAGCGCTGATTTGCAGAAAAAACACCGGTCTATCGGGTTGGAAGCATAATTGGGATCGTCAATCTCACGTGCATCAACGATTTCAAGGTTAATGTCGTAATCCGAACAGAATTTGCGGGCATCCTTCAAGTCACGCTCTTTTAGACTTGCCGAGTCAGATATAACAGCGATAATATTCTCTTTACCAATGAATTTTCTTGCGGCAAACGCCACAAGACAAGAATCGACACCCCCCGAAAGTGCAACCACCACCTTAGGATGTTTACTGAACCATTCTTTAAGTTTCTGTTCTTTATCCTTGAGGTGCATCATCGTTAATATCTTATTTATTTTAGTGCCGGCTGACCAATTGAGGAAGCCGATAATTCAGACTTCAAAAATAGCAACCTTTTAATAATAAAATAAGTTTATTCCAATAATCGCAAAGGGTTAACCTTAATTGCAAATAAGGGCCCCAAATCCTCCTTGTCGGACCTCTTTATCTCTTTATCGCTATAAATATTAGATCAATTGTTACCCTTCCATCAAGTTCATAATATTTTTGACGATTTATTTGTTTAACTATAAATCCGTTACTCAACAATGCAGCCTCTATATCTTGTTGCTTGTGATAATTAAAATAGACTTTTGAATCTCCTGAAAAGTTTGTTGTTTCAAATCCAGCTTTTGACTCATCCCCTTCCATTGTACTTAAGTAAATCACGCCATTATTTAATAATTTTTCCGAACAATCGGCAATCAATTTCTGTGAGTCAATTACTGATAGAAATGGCAGACAAAATGAACACATTATTGCTTCAAATTTAGTATTGAAAGATAAAATGTATCTTGCATCCATTACTCTGAAATCTACATCTTTAACCTGCTGTTTAGCAATTTCGATCATCTTCGGAGCTAAATCAATGGCAATGTATTCACTCCCCGAAAATCTGTTTTTTATATATCTTGTAACGTTTCCCGGCCCGCACCCAAGTTCTAAAATCTTTGGTTTATCACTGATTATTAAATCGCAGAACATATCAATTGAAGATCTGTATGAACCAATATCCATAAATCTCTTCGCATATTCTTCTGCAAATTCATCAAATCTTTCTACCGATATTTCAAATGAATCCATAATATCTAAATTTATAACCTAAATTTATACAATCCCAAACCACTGATCTGCTGAATAAAGCCCCCGCTCCCTCGATGCAAATGACAGATAGATACCTTGTATCGCTCCCGTCCCTGCAGGAAGCTGAATAACAGCTGTTTGCTGTTTTCGGATTGCGCCTGTTGAGATTGGAGCCGTGAATTTTCCTTCGCGGGCAATCACCATCGTCAGTTCATCCTTCGGGCGGGCAAGACCAATACCTGAATCATCCTGCCACGTTACTTCAATTTTTTCAGGATTACCGGCAACGTTAATTGCCTTAAGCTTATGAGGCAGAGGAAGTTTACCCGCCGATAAGTGTAACCACTCCAAATCAACCTGTGTCCCGTCTGCATGAAAAGCCGGAAGATTGGTTTTGAGAAAGAGGTTATAGGCAGTCATGTTTTCAGCGGCCAGTTCAAAAACCCGTTTTATATCTGACGGAACAGATTTCATCCAAAATGCCGCCAGATTGCTGACTTTTTTCCGGTACATATTCTGCCCTTCGCTCCATGAATTTTTGGGCCTTTCTTTGGGAGCCAAACGAACGACTCCTTTCCCATTGAGTTTTAAAAAAACCAGGGCACCAACCATACCCGATATATCTCCTCCTTTTACTTTCGCCATAACAACCTTCTTTTTTATGTAAAGAATCTATAAGGTAAAAGTAATGAATTTGTAATAAATATTATAGTTACATTACACAAACATTACAGAAACATTACAGAAATAACTGTTTTGATATTATTTTGAAAAGAGAAAGGGCAGGGGACAGATGCTACATAAAGAAGAAAAAAATTAAATAAAGGATTATCCGCGGAGAGTAAATGACTTTAATCTCGGTGTTCTGTACTTTAGTTAACGAGAGTTAGTCCCAAGTATGGATACCCTAATCCGTTCAGGAACACCTAAGTGGAAACGGGAATACCCCTCGAATATTTTACCTGATTACCTAATTTGGCTCAATAAATGGAGGAACAAATCAGGTAATAAGGTTAAAATGTCGTGGGATTTCTATCTTCTACTTAGGTGTTTCCAACGGATTAGGTTTGATATCAACTTTAGATCGAACTCACTTTAATAAATAAGAGATCGCAAGGTTTTCTCAGATTTTTTGTAACTTTCGGTTGATCGTAATTGAATTCTTTGGGAAATGAGAGCAATGGTATTAAATGGGGTATCGCATTTTGAACATAACATCAGTCCTTTGCATTTGATGGAAATTCCGGTACCCGAGCCCAAAGAGGGTGAATTGCTTATCAGAGTAAAAGCCTGTGGGGTATGCCATACCGAACTGGATAAAATTGAAGGACGAGTTGTTCCTTCCTTTTATCCAATAATTCCGGGACATCAGGTTATTGGAATAATAGTTAAGAAGGGAGATCTTGTTACAAAACATAACCTTGGTGAAAGAGTCGGTGTAGGATGGTTTTTTTCATCCTGCATGAAATGCAGTAACTGTCTGGAAGGACATGAAAATCTATGTTCCAATTTCATGGGAACAGGTCTTGATGCAAATGGAGGATATGCTGAATACATGTGTGTCCCTGAAGATGCGGTCTATAGAATACCCGACCGGTTTACAGACGAAGAAGCTGCCCCTTTGTTATGCGGGGGATCGGTAGGTTATCGTGCTCTGAGATTAACGGGAATGAAAGAGGGCCATGTGCTCGGACTGACTGGATTCGGAGGATCTGGTCATCAGGTACTTAAAATCTCGAAGTTCTTGTATCCGTCATCAAAAGTATTTGTATTTGCCAGAAGTGAAAAATCTCAAATGCTGGCTTTGTCATTAGGGGCTGATTGGACGGGCGATACTTCTTCTGTACCTCCCGATATGATGGATTGTATTATTGATACCACCCCTGCCTGGAGGCCGGTTGTCAGAGCTCTTACGTTTCTTAAACCCGGAGGCAGGCTGGTCATCAATGCCATCAGCAAAGAAAACAATGACAAGGATGAACTTTTAAAGCTTAACTACCAAGAACATTTATGGCTTGAGAAAGAAATTAAAACCGTTGCCAATGTCACAAGAAAGGATATTGAAGAATTTTTACGCATAGCAGGTGAAATGGATTTTAAGCCTGTAATACAGACCTATCCATTAGAAGAAGCAAATATTGCATTGAATGAGTTAAAAAGAGGCAAAGCTGTGGGAACACTGGTGCTGATGTGCTGATTCGCTGATTTGCTAATGTATTGATGTGCTTATGTGCCTGATAATGATCTGATGATAAACGGATATGCTGATTAACATCAATACATCAGCATTCAGTCAATTCTCACTTTGGCACATCATTACATCCCCACATCTGCAAATCAACACATCAGCACATCAATGCATCAACACATCAAAAAAATGGTTACCTTTGCCTCCCTTTTAAAATATGGAAGTTAGTTAATGATTACAGTTTCAAATTTAGCCATACAGTTTGGCAAAAAGCCTTTGTTCCAGGATGTTAATCTCAAATTCACAGCAGGGAATTGTTATGGTGTCATCGGAGCTAATGGCGCCGGGAAATCAACTTTTTTAAGAATTATCTCAGGGGACTTGTCCTCTACAAAGGGCTCCATATCGTTGGGGCCTGGTGAAAGATTATCTGTTCTTAAGCAAAACCACTTTGACTTTGAAGAATTTTCGGTTCTTAATACTGTTTTGATCGGTCATGATGAACTCTGGAAAATCATGAATGAAAAAGATAGCTTATACAATAAGGCTGATTTTTCTGAACAGGACGGAATGAGAGCAGCGGAGTTGGAAGAGAGATTTGCAGAATTGAACGGATGGAATGCCGAAAGTGATGCAGCCATGCTGCTGAGCGGATTGGGTATCAGGGAAAATATGCATTATCACCTGATGAAAGATCTCAGTGGTAAAGAGAAAGTTCGGGTTTTACTGGCGCAGGCGCTCTTTGGAAAACCGGATAACCTGCTGTTGGATGAGCCAACCAATGATCTCGATCTTGACACGGTAATGTGGCTTGAAAACTATCTTGCCAATTATGAAAATACGGTCTTGGTCGTTTCTCATGACCGGCATTTTTTGGATTCAGTTTGCACTCACACTGTTGATATTGACTTTGGGAAAGTTCAGCTTTTTGCTGGGAATTACAGCTTCTGGTATCACTCCAGCCAATTAGCCCTGCGTCAACAGCAGTCGCAAAACAAAAAAGCTGAAGAGAAAAAGAAGGAACTTCTGGAGTTTATTGCCCGCTTTAGCGCTAACGTGGCCAAATCAAAGCAGACAACCAGCCGAAAGAAGATGATTGAAAAGCTCAATATTGAGGATATCAAACCATCGACGAGAAAATATCCGGGTATTATTTTCGCTCCGGAAAGAGAACCTGGCAACCGCGTTCTTGAGGTAAAGGGATTATCAAAAAGCGTCAATGGTGAATTTTTATTTAAGGACGTTAACTTTAACGTGGAGAAAGATGATAAAATAGTTTTTCTTTCGCATGATCCGCGTGCAATGACGGCTCTGTTTGAAATTATCAGTGGTCACGAGAAACCCGATACCGGAAGTTATCATTGGGGACAAACCATCACCACGGCTTATTTGCCTCTTGATAATTCTGATTTTTTTAACTCAGATTTAAATCTTGTTGAATGGCTCGGCCAATATTCCGCCGATACCAGTGAAGCTTTTCTTCGAGGTTATCTTGGAAAGATGCTTTTTTCAGGCGATGAGATCTATAAGAAAATCGGCGTCCTCTCGGGAGGCGAAAAAATGCGCTGCATGATCTCAAGAATGATGATCAAAAATGCCAACGTTCTCGTTCTTGATACCCCGACCAATCACCTGGACCTGGAATCCATTCAAGCCTTTAACAATAATCTTGTCAATTTTAAAGGCAATATCCTGATGTCTTCACACGATCATGAATTTATTCAAACTATTGCCAATCGGGTAATTGAACTAACGCCTAAAGGAATAATAGACAAAATTTCTGATTATGATGACTACATCTTAAATGATGAACTTAATGAGAGAAGAAAATTAATGTACAACTAAAATGTTGGCTTGATTTTTGTTGCATATTAACTTTGAAATTATTTTGAAAAGAATATAATTTTATTAAAATTAATTATGTATTTCATTAAATAATTTCTTAAATTAAACTAAAATTTTTGTTTTACTTAATTTGGATTCACATGAAAAAGTTATTGTTTTTGGCAGCTGTTCCGATTCTACTCTTAACAGTCGGTTGTAATCAAAAAAAAATAGAAAGACTTCAGGCTCAGAATGACAGCCTTATGGCCGTTTCGAGCCAGAAAGAAGCCAATCTAAACGAATTTGTTGCCGCTTTTAATGAAATTGAAGCAAATCTTGATTCCATCAAACAAAAAGAGATGGTTATTGACAAATCAGCAAAAGCTGGTGAAGTAAAAGGATCAAGAAAAGAGCAAATCAAAAGTGACATTGCTTACATTTACAGTCTTCAGGTTAAAAATCGGCAGATGCTTGCCGAGATGAATGAAAAACTGAGAAAATCCAGCAGGCATTCCGCCGATTTGCAAAAGATGATTGACAATCTTAATAAATCAATTAATGAAAAAGATCAGCAGATCGCTTCGTTAACTGATGAGCTTGGGAAAATGAATATTCAGGTTAAAGATCTTAATACCCGGGTAGGAGGTTTGAATGATACAGTCACTAACCTGACTCAGGAGACCCGTCAAAGGCAGCAGGTTATTGACGAGAAAACCGCTCAGCTAAATACAGCATATTATGTGATAGGTACGACAAAAGAATTGAAGGATAAAAAGATCATTACTCCTTCAGGAGGTTTCATAGGAATAGGACGGACAAAAGAAGTTACGCCTGACCTTGATATGAGCAATTTCACGAAGGTAGATATTACCAAAACAGGTGAAATTTCAATAAACAAGAAGAAGGTGACCATTGTGACTCCTCATCCGAAAAATTCGTATAAAATTGAAGGCGATAAAACGGCCGATAAATTGGTTATTACTGATCCAAGTCAGTTCTGGAGTTTATCTAAGGTACTTGTAATTCAAGTTAGGTAAGGTAAATTATATTAAAGACAAATAAAAAAGAGCACCCATTAATGGGTGCTCTTTTTTATTTGTCTTTTTATCGGTTATTTAAATTCTGCCTTACAGTAATTAATTCCGTAAGCGTCGTATCTTTTTATCTGTTCGGCCATTCTGTGTTGGAAGCCTTCGTAATTCTTCGATCCTTTTGGCGACCAAACCACTTCAGCTAAAGCAGCTGCCCTTGGATAAACCATGTATTCAACATGCTGGGATGTCTTCATGTATTCAGTCCATACATTACCCTGGGCTCCCATGATGTAGGATGCTTCTTCTTCAGTCAGTGAAGATGGTACGGGTTCGTATTCGTATACTTGTTTAAGAGGCAGAAATCCTCCGATTGCCAAAGGTTCTGTTTTAGGATCAGTTTGATAATGATCAAAATAACAATATTTGCCCGGAGTCATCACAACGAAATGATGTTGTTTGGCTGCTGCAATTCCGCCTTCCTCTTCACGCCAGGACATTACTGCAGCATTGGGTGCCAATCCGCCTTCAAGAATTTCATCCCAGCCAATTAACTTCTTTCCTTTGCTGTTCAGATATTTTTCCATTCGCTGTACAAAATAACTCTGAAGTTCATGTTCTGTGGTTAAACTATCTTGTCTCATTCTCTTCTGACAAAGAGGGCATTTTTGCCATTTTGTTTTAGGACATTCATCACCACCGATGTGAATATATTCACTTGGGAAAAGTGTAACAATTTCATCTATCACATCTTGTAGAAAAGTGAAAGTTTCTTCTTTTCCGGCGCAATAGACATCATCAAACACTCCCCAACGCGTCGCAACTTCGTATGGCCCGCCTGTACATCCAAGCTCAGGATATGAGGCCAAAGCTGACAAAGCATGGCCCGGCATCTCTATTTCTGGTACTACGGTAATAAAACGGTCGGCTGCATATTGAACAATCTCTTTAACATCTTCCTGTGAGTAGAATCCTCCATAAGGAGTATTGTCATAATTAACAGGATTACGCCCATGTCCAATCAGGGTTTCTTTTCTAATGGATCCAACTTCTGTCAGCTTGGGATATTTTTTTATTTCAATTCTCCACCCCTGGTCCTCTGTTAAATGCCAGTGAAAAGTGTTGAATTTATGCATGGCCATGTAATCAAGGTATTTCTTTACGAATTCTTTTGGCATAAAATGTCTGCAAACATCAAGATGAAGACCTCGCCACGTAAACCTGGGAGAATCTTTTATTTCTAAAGCCGGGAGAATAACTTCTGTAAGTTTTTTTCTGGAGGAAGGCATTAATTGGATCAGGGTTTGGATTCCATAAAACAATCCATTGGGTTCAGACGCCACCAATGTCACACCTTTGGGATTCACCGATAGATTGTAAGCTTCCTTTCCAAGACCTGAACTTTTATCAATCTTCAGGGAAATACTCTTTTTAGGTTCAGATGCTGTTAGTCTTCCAGAATTTTTTATTCCATAAAAGTCTTCCAGATGTTTTGTAAGAAATCCAGAAACCTTTAAAGCCTCTTCATTATTGACCACCAAAGGAGTTTCGGGTAAAATAGCAAATGTGCCTTCACGATCAATTAACATGGCAGGTTGAGGAACCAATTTTACCTCCGGTCTTATAACTTCCTCTTTACAGGACATAAAAGAGATAAAAACCAATGAAATAATTAAAAATCTCAAGGAATTCATGTTTAATTCAGTTTAATGAGTATGAAGAACAAAAATACAAATATTTGTACCCTTATTTATGGAGCAATGAAAAATCTTATAACACAGTTCATTACTTTCACTTAACAAATATTTAAAGTTTAATATGAAGAATTTTACATGCTTTATTTTGGAATTTTAATTTTTGATGGTATGTTTGTAACGTAATACTTCAATAGAAATGAGATCTGAGATTTTAAATACTTTATCTTTCACAGTAGAACCACAGCCTTGTTGTTCTTGTATCTGTGTTAATGGGTCTTTCATTTCATCCATGTTTATGGCTATGCGATAGCCTTCCTTCGGGAGTATTCCTGATTGAGGGCACCACCACCGTTTTAAAATCACATAAATTTTAAATTGCAGGAATAATTAGCTGTATATTAGTAATTATTTACCCTGTTATATCATTCTTTTATTACAATAGAATACCCATTTAATTTAATAATAATCAATCTTTAAATACAACTATAATGAGTGCACAAAATCCTAAATTCGAAACTTTGCAAGTCCATGCAGGACATACTCCTGATAATGATACTTTATCAAGAGCAGTACCGATTTATCAAACCACTTCTTACGTTTTTAAAAATGCCGAACATGCAGCCAATCTCTTTGGCTTGAAGGAATTCGGAAATATCTATACCCGCCTGATGAACCCTACAACCGATGTTTTTGAAAAACGTGTTGCAGCTCTTGAGGGCGGTGTTGCAGCTCTTGCAGTCTCTTCAGGCCATGCAGCCCAGTTTTTGACCATCACTACCATTGCAGGTACAGGTGACAACTTTGTTTCATCTCCTTTCCTTTATGGCGGTTCTTTTAATCAGTTTAAGGTGACTTTCAAAAATATCGGCATCGAAGCACGTTTCTCACCGGATCTGGATCCTGCTAATTTTGAAAAGTTGATTGACAATAAAACAAAGGCCATTTATGTTGAAAGTATTGGAAATCCTGCTTTTTCAATTCCAGATTTCGAAAAACTGGCCGCGGTTGCGAAAAAATATTCCATTCCTTTCATCGTTGATAATACTTTTGGTTGTGGTGGGGCATTGGTCCGCCCGATTGAGCATGGCGCCAATATTGTAGTTGAATCAGCTACAAAATGGATCGGCGGCCACGGTTCTTCTATCGGCGGTGTAATCACAGACGGCGGTAATTTTAACTGGGGCAATGGAAAATTCCCGGGTTTCACGGAACCTTCTGAAAGCTATCACGGATTGAAATTCTGGGAAGTTTTCGGCACAGGCGGGCCTTTCGGAAACATTGCTTTTATCATCAAAGCCCGCGTAGAGGGTTTGCGCGATTTTGGCCCGGCTATCAGCCCATTCAATTCATTTCTGCTGATCCAGGGGCTGGAAACCTTGTCTTTAAGGGTTGAACGCCATGTTCAGAATACATTAGCCCTTGCAAAATGGCTGGAAAAGCATCCAAAAGTTGAATCAGTTAATTATCCCGGTCTGGAAGGAAATCCTAATTTTGAACTGGCAAAGAAATACCTTCCCAAAGGTGCCGGCGCTGTTTTATCTTTTGTTGTGAAAGGTGGAAAAGATAAAGCCATTCAGGTGGTGGGTAATTTGAAGCTGGTAAGTCATCTTGCCAATGTTGGTGATGTGAAAACCTTAATTATACAGCCTTCTGCAACGACTCATCAGCAATTAAGTGATGAGGAACAAAGAAATGCAGGAATTGAAGCTGCAATGTTGAGAGTTTCGGTCGGTATTGAGCACATCGATGATATCATTGCTGACTTTGAACAAGCTTTTGATAAAATTTAATTTAACTGAATCTGACAGGTTTTTAAAACCTGTCAGGTTTGAAAAACATCTATTATATGCCTTTAAATCTTCCGGATGGTCTTCCCGCTATTGATTTGCTAAGGAAGGAGAATATATTCATAATCGATGAAACAAGGGCCACTCATCAGGATATCAGACCACTGAAAATACTGATTCTTAATTTAATGCCTCTTAAGATTGCCACTGAGACCGATTTACTGCGCCTGTTATCCAATTCTCCCATTCAGATTGAAATCGAGTTCCTTCAGATTGACGGCCACGTTGCTAAAAACACTTCCCTGGATCATCTGAATACTTTTTATCATTCCTTCGTGGATGTAAAAGATAAAAAATACGATGGAATGATCATTACTGGTGCTCCGGTTGAGCATCTTCCATTCGAGGAGGTCGATTACTGGAAAGAAATCTGCACCATTTTTGAATGGGCCAATCATCATGTTACCTCCACCATGTACATTTGCTGGGCTGCACAGGCTGGATTGCATTACCACTATGGGATTCCCAAATATCCACTGAAAAAGAAAATGTTTGGCGTGTTTGACCACAATATTACGGATAAAAGAATTCCAATCTTCCGTGGATTTGATGATACTTACAAGGCTCCCCATTCCAGACATACAGAGATAAAAATAGGAGATTTCAAAAAGATAAAGGGAGTAAAAGTTATATCCAGTTCCGACGAGGCGGGGGTCTACATGGCTATTTCCAATAATGGGAAACAGCTCTTTATTACTGGTCACCCGGAATATTCCCGCGATACGCTGGATAAAGAATACAAGCGCGATCTGGGCAAAGGATTGCCCATCGATCTGCCTCTGAATTATTACCCGGGTGATGATGCCGCCAAAATTCCGTTTTTAAGCTGGCGATCACATGCCAATTTGCTGTTTTTGAACTGGCTGAATTATTACGTTTACCAGGCTACCCCTTATAATCTTCATGATATCGAGTAGAATTTATTATGGGATTTTTGTAAATTCTTCTTTATCTCTGCCAGCTACATTCTGTTTTCATCTGCATGAATCAGAGGTACTCCCATTGTCTTCTATGTAATATAAGAATAGGGTTGGAGTATGGTTTGTGTATGATTTGATACAGGAACCATACACAAACCATACACAAACCCCGGAGAAGGTATAGTTGAAAAGGGAAGAATTAAAACTTCTTTTTCCACCAAAGTTTCAACCTTTCAAGGATTTTATCTTCTGAAGGATTGTGCTGGGGTTTATAGAATGACTTGTTTTTTATTTTTTTGGGGAGAAAATCCTGATCTACAAAGTTTCCTTCAAAGGAGTGGGCATATTTATACTCCCTGGCATATCCAAGATCTTTCATCAGCTTGGTGGGAGCATTTCTAAGATGAAGAGGAACAGGTAGATCGCCTGAATTCTGCACTTCGGCAATTGCCGCATCAATGGCCTCGTAAGCTGAATTGCTTTTGGGTGAGGTTGCAAGATAGATGGCGCACTCAGAGAGGATAATTCGTGATTCGGGCATTCCAATCTTGTGAACAGCATCAAAGGTATTCTGGGCCATCAAAAAGGCGTTTGGATTAGCCAGGCCAACATCCTCGGACGAGAGGATCAGCATACGCCTGGCTATGAATTTAATATCCTCTCCTCCTTCAAGCATTCTGGCAAGATAATAAACTGCTGCATCCGGGTCCCCGCCACGAATGCTTTTGATAAAGGCCGAAATGATGTCATAATGCATTTCGCCCTTTTTATCATACATGGCCAGGTTTTCCTGAAGACTTTGGGTGACCAGCTCATTGGTAATGACCACCTCGTCCGATGGGGCTGTATTTAAAATAAGCTCAAGGACATTGAGTAATTTGCGCGCATCGCCTCCGGAGAATCTCAGTAAAGCCTCATATTCCTTCACTTCTATTTTTTTCTCTTTTAACTCAGCGTCGGAGGTAAGCGCCCGGTTTACTAAAGTGAGCAGATCTTCCTTTTCAAGCGATTTGAGAATGTAAACCTGGCAGCGGGAGAGGAGAGGAGAGATCACTTCAAAAGAAGGATTTTCAGTGGTAGCGCCAATCAGGGTGACTAATCCCTGTTCTACGGCGCCAAGCAGGGAATCCTGCTGCGATTTGCTGAAACGGTGAATTTCATCGATAAAGAGGACCGGATTGGGTGAGGTGAAAAATCGCTGGTTTTTTGCTTTATCAATGACGTCACGAACATCCTTTACCCCTGAATTAATGGCGCTTAGGATATAAAAGGGCCTTTCAAGTGTGTTTGCGATGATCTTGGCCAAAGTCGTTTTACCAACGCCCGGAGGTCCCCAGAAAATAATCGAGGAGAGATGGCCTGAGTCGATCATTGTCCTGAGCACGGCGCCTTCTCCGACCAAATGTTTCTGCCCAATAAATTCTTCAAGATTTTTAGGCCTCAGACGTTCTGCAAGCGGTTGATTTGTCATTCCTTAATTGCAATAGCGTTTTATAACATTATATGCTTCGATAAGCCCTAATTCACCGGCTTTACTCAAATCAAGCGATCCTCCGTCCAGATCATTCAGAAAGATTCGGGTCAATCCCCTGTTAAAATAAGCTTCCGCGTATTCAGGTTCAAGTTCAATAGCTTTTGAATAGGCTTCGATGGCACCGAGGTAATCCTTTTTCTTCACTTTTGCATTGCCCAGGTTAAACCATGCAAAGATAAATCGGGGATTCATGTAAATGACAGATTCATAGTCTTTAATTGCGTCATCATAATCGAGAATCTGTTCAGCAGACTTTTGTTCAGTATCCGCTTTCTTGCCGTTGATATTAATTATGGACTGCTCTGGAAGCATTCCCGGCTTCCTTATGTAATCTACCATTTTCAGTCTTGCATTGGCCCGGCTGAAATAAGCCATGATATTTCTCCCGTCGTTGTTTATTGATTTGCTGTAATCATCGATTGCCTGATTGTAATTCTTTAATAGTTCAGAATAGATTCCTCTGCTTAGATAAGCACTGGAATTCTTCTTGTTTGACTTTATAATTTTATCCCAGTCATTGATTGCATTGTTGTATTCTTCGGTGCGCCAGCTCTCGCTTCCAATTGATTTATTGGTGATCAGAAGAAAAGGTTTATTGTTGTTTTTATGGTTCAACGCATCAATCTCCATGCTGTAATACTGAAGTCGTCCATAATCCACCGTATCTTTATGGAAGATGGCTAAAGCAAATTCGGGCTGAAGTTCTATTTTGACATTCCGGTTCTGAACCATTCCCTTGTCTATCCCAGTTTCATTTACCTGACCTTCATCATCAACTATGATGTTCCTGTTAGACCTTTTCTGGGTAACAGGCCCCCTTTTCTCTTCAGACTTTTGAGCAACACTATCAGCAGCGACACTCTTTTGAGTACTTAATTGCACAGTTACCGGTTGACTGCTCTGGTTATTGGATGATGCAGATTGTGTCCCCTGAGCCGGATTAGTCTGAGCTACAACATTACCCGGGGGATTCTGTTGCTTGTGCTGAGGCAGGACAAATCCGTAAAGTCTTCGGTCTCTTTCTTTTTCCTGTTCTTCATTCAGTCGTTTCCTGAATTTGGCAAACTGGGGATCCAACTGTTCAGCAACAGCGAAATCCTGTTCTGCGCCCGGATCTTTAAGGGCTTCTTTTGCAATTCCGCGGTTCAGCCAGGCAACGGCTATATCCGGATTGAGTTTGACGGCCATGTCATAATCAATGATTGCGCCTTTCATATCTTCCAGTTTGTGCTTGACAATACCCCTGTTCACGTAAGCCTGGGCCATTTTGCCATCCAGTCTGATACAAAGATCATAGTCTTTCAGTGCACTGGCATAATCCTGCTTTTCAAATTTCGCAATTCCCCGCATGAGGTAAGCGCTGGAGAAATGAGGACGTATCCGTATGGCTGCATCGCAGTCTTTTATGGCTCCGTCAAGATCCCCTTTCATCTGTTTGACAGAGCTGCGGTTAAGATATGTATTTGCAGCCAGTGGATCTATTTCTATTGCTTTTGTGTAATCTGCAATGGCTCCATCCAGATCTTGCATGGCGGCTTTGGTGATTCCCCGGTTATTGTAGGTATTTTTATCATCGCTTTTGTATTCCAGAGCCTTGGAATAATCGTTCAGCGCTTCCTTGTAATTTTTCAGTTCGTAATTGGCCATTCCCCTGTACATATAGGCTTCAGGATAATAGGGCTTAATTTCAATGGCTTTGTCATAATCGTTTTTGGCTCCCCTGAAGTCGTCGATGTAATGTTTGGCCATTCCCCTGAAAAAATAAGGTTCAGGCATATTGGGCCTAAGTTTGATTACGACATTCAGATTCTCTATGGCACTGACGTAATTGCCGAAATAAATCCTGCTTCGTCCAATATAGAAATACTGGTCGATATTAAACTGTGAATATCCTGGTAAAGCAAAAAGCATTACCAACAGGGCCATGAATACTTTCTTCATCATCCTTATAATAAGTTAACAAAAATAGCAAAATGTAGTCTTTCCATTCGGAATGGATTTTTAATTTTGCAATATAATCTTTAATAGATGTTAAAAAGATGTGAATGGTGCCTGAAAGATAATCTTTACATTGATTATCATGATCATGAATGGGGAGTACCGGTTCATGACGACCGGAAATTGTTCGAATTTCTTTTGCTTGAAGGAGCACAGGCGGGGCTGAGCTGGTTGACGGTTCTTCGCAAACGCGAAGCTTACCGGAAAGCTTTTGATGAATTTGATCCTGAAATCATTGCCCGGTACGGAAGTGAAAAGATCACCGAACTGATGGGTAATGCCGGCCTGATCAGAAACAAACTGAAAATTGAGGCAGCTGTAAAAAATGCCAAAGCTTTTCTAAAAGTTCAGGAAGAGTTTGGCAGTTTTGACCGTTACATCTGGAGGTTTACAGAAGGTATCGCTATACAGAACAATTTTCATTTGCTTAGTGAAATCCCAGCTGAAACAGAGATTTCTCGTACAATTTCCAAAGACCTTCGAAAAAGAGGCTTCAATTTTGTTGGGCCAACGATCATCTATTCCCATATGCAGGCCACCGGGATGGTTAATGATCACCTGGTGGATTGCTTCCGGTACGGGGAATTGAATTCAGACTTTAGACTTTAGACTTTAGGCTTAAGGCTTAAGGTTGATGGAGTTATCCCTTTTCAGAAAGTATGACTTTCCTTAAAAATAAACACCTACATTAACATTGGCGGTGTTGGAATCATAAGTAAATAGCTGGTAAACTTCATTTTAAAGAATGAAGCAACAAAGATATTAATTTTATCAAAGGTTAGTTTTCCTGTATTTCTTTTGCATAAACAATGCATTTCTTAGTATTGCCGGTACATTCATGATATTTTTTAGTAATATCAACTAAAGATTTCTGATCAAGAGACATTTGATCGATCTCAGGAAAAATTTGCGGGCAGTCTTTAAAGGCGATTTTTAGAGTGCCAATATATTTTTTGTAATTATATGAATAAGACTTTCCATCAATATCTACGAGTTTATCTGTTTTTGTAAGTTCGAAGAATTTACCATCTGCTTTTTGAATAAAATAATGATCTGTAATGTTGTCTTCTCTGAAGAAATAAAGGTCAGCGATACCATCCACCAAAAGCTCAAGGAAAAGATTTACTTCTTTTCTTCTTAACAATATGGTTTTAGAGACGTAATATTTATCTTCGTCGAATCGGTACTCTTTAAGATCATCCGGAAAGTATTCTGTAATTCCAGAATTTAAACTTTGTTTAAAATTACACCTCTTTGAATTCCTTTTATCACTTTGTTTCTCAATGAACCCTTTTAAAGTGTCATTTTCACTGGTAATTATGTAGCCCGATAAATAGTTTGATTTCATTTCATTTTTTGTGGGCTTGGCGGACGTAAATTCTGTTTGTGCCATTAATCCGGAGGAACAAAAGAGTAGAATGAAGGCCAGATTAAGTAATAGATTCATTGATCCATGTTTATGTTAGATTTAAAAATTGCGTAAAATTATAAATTTTAATGTATCTTGAATGAATTAGCATTGGCATGAATAAAACTTTTTTAGGTGTTCTAATGAAAATTATTCCAAGAATTAACACTGATCGGAATCTTTTAATCAGACTTGCGGTGGGATTTATCTTTCTTTCTGAAGGATTGCAAAAATACCTGTTCCCTGAACTTCTTGGTCCCGGGAGGTTTGAAAAGATTGGATTCAGTCATCCTGGATTTTGGGCTTATTTTACCGGAAGCTTTGAAATGCTTTGCGGATTAATGGTTCTGTTTGGGTTATTCCTTCGGTTCGCGGTAATCCCTCTTTTTATCGTGATGACGGTGGCCTTTGTCACTACCAAATTGCCCTTGCTGATGGATAAAGGATTCTGGCCTTTTGCCCATGAATACCGAACCGATTTTGCTATGACTCTTCTGCTGATTTTCCTTTTTCTTTATGGAGATAATACCAGAACCAGAACAAAGATTTATAGTTAAAGGAAAAAAGGCCTTTTCACTGTTGTCTCTATTAAAAAATCAAGTAAAGTTGATTTGTCCCGGTTGTAATGCAAAACTCAGCTGCACTGGCGTTATAAAGCCGCTCGGTAAAATACGTGTGATGAGTGAGATATTTTGCTGAAGAGATCTGCATCCTGAAGGGTTTGACGCTGCTGAATAGAATAAAGTCCATGGTGCGCAAATTACCAATGAACGGCGAATGATTAATAACCGCGAAGCAAATGACGAGAGAATACAAACGTTGACTATCGAAAAATAACTTACGCCGAATGGAACCAAGCGAGTGGCGCATGCCAATTAATGTCCGAATGATTGCGTATTAACTGTTCATCTTTCACTGAGAGGATTAATTAGCCCGAGTTTTTTTAGTATCCTGATCATGTCTTCCTTTCTGAATGGTTTGGTCAGGTAATCATCAAATCCGATACTCATGCATAGCTCATAATCTTCTATCATGGCGTTTGCAGTCATAGCCACAACCTTTACTGGCACTCTATTGTTTGACATTTCATAGCCACGTATCATTTTTGTCGCCTTGTATCCATCGAGAACCGGCATTTGCAAATCCATCAATATCAGATCATATTCGGTTTCTATGAATTTGTCATAAGCGAGCTGTCCATTTTCCACTATTTCCATTGAGGCCGAAAAAGGCTTCGCAATCAATTCAGCAACCTTAACATTAATGGGATTATCTTCTGCTATTAATATCCTCAGATTTGCAGATACTTCTGTTTCTCTTAATCTTTGAGACAAACTTTTTTTCTCCTCACTCCCGGTAAGCAAAGATATTACCGAATAGAGATCTTTTAACTTAACAGGCTTATTTAAAAAAGATTCAAATCCCTTTTCTCTGACCTGATTGGGTAAGATTACTCCTGAAATTGATGAAAGCAATATCAACAGCGTATTTGAAATTCTTTGATCTGCTTTGATCATTTCAGCTAAGGCGAGGCCATCCATTCCTGGCATCTGATAATCCAACATCGCAATATTGAAAGGTTTGCCTTTTTCCGTGGCCTCAATCAGCATTTTAAATGCAGTCTGAGGGTTATCCGCTTCCTGATGCTTACAATTCCAGATTTCCAGGTATTTACTGAAAATAAACCGGTTTGTCTTGTTGTCATCAACAATTAAAATATTCAATTCCTTTTCTGTTATTGTACTCGATTTTGCTGCAGGTACCATTTCATTGCCAATTCCGAAGCATGCATTAAACCAGAAGAGAGAACCTTTGCCTTCTTCGCTTTCAACATCGATTGCACCACCCATCATTTCGGTAAGTTTTTTCGAAATGGCCAGACCTAATCCGGTGCCTTCATATTTCCGTGTAGCTGAATTATCTACTTGTGTGAAAGGCTGAAAAAGAGAGTCCTGTGCTTTTTTTGAAATTCCGATACCTGAATCCCGGATTTTGAATAATATTTTAATACAATCATTTGTTGACTCCTCCAATTCGGCTGAAAAATATACCTCTCCCTTTGAGGTAAACTTGATGGCATTATTTACAAGATTGATTAATATCTGACGCACCCGTACTGAATCGCCTTCTACAAATTCGGGAATCAAAGGATCAATGTAATTAGCCAAAACCAGATCCTTATTATTGGCCGCAACAATCAGAATGTCAGCAACATCTTCCATAATACCCCTGATGCTGATGGGAGCCTTTTCAAGTGTGAGATTATCGGATTCAATTTTTGATAGATCGAGAATATCATTAATAATACTGATCAGGCTGTTTCCCGATTTTATAATAATATCAAGATAGGTTTGCTGTTCTTGGGTAAGGTTGGTGTAGCTTAAAATATCCGCCATTCCGATAACCCCATTCATCGGTGTGCGAATCTCATGGCTCATATTGGCAAGGAACTGGCTCTTCGCTTTATTTGATTCCTCAGCTTTTTCTTTGGCATATTTTAAATTTTCACGCGCCATCTCCATGATGGTAATATCCCTGGAAACACCGACTAAACCGATTATATGCCCCTTTTCATCTCTAACGGGAATTTTTGTAGCCGATATCCAGACAGAGCTTTTACCAGGTGGGGTTACTTTCTCCAAATGATTAATTATCGGAGCGCCGCTTCTGAATATTTCCTGTTCATCGTTAAATACTGCTTCAGTCTGGTCCTCTGGGAAATAGTCAAAATCGGTCTTGCCAATTGCTTCTTCGGGAGAATCAATTCCCAGAAAGAAGGCCAGTGCCTCATTGATACGGGTAAATTTAGAATCTTTATCCTTAAAATAGATCAGATCAGGAATGTTGTCCATTAACAATTGCAGCAACTTCTTCTCGTGGGCTAACTTTTCTTCCGCAACCTTCAGATCGGTTACATCATGCGAAATTCCTACCAATCCGGTTATTAGTCCATTTTTACCCCTGATCGGGACCTTGGAGACTAATTTATAACTTGCCTTTCCATCACGCACCTTTTTTTCAAGTTTATTGATCAATGGAAGGCCTGTCTCCATCAATAATTGTTCTTCACGAAAGGTCTCTTCCGCAAATTCTTTTGGAAAGAAATCTGCATCGGCTTTCCCAACAACTTCATCGGGATTGACTAAATTATATTTATTAGCCCAGGCTCTGTTGACCCGGATAAATCTTGATTTTCTGTCTTTAAAAAAGATTTTGTCAGGTATATTGTTCATCAGTGCTTTGAGCAGGTTTTGTTCACGCAAAAGTCTTTCTTCGTATTTCTTATCCTTCGTTACGTCCCGTGATATCCCCACCAGGCCGACTATATTTCCACTTTGATCTTTAACGGGTATTTTGGTTGCAGCAACAAATCTTTCTTTCCCTTCTGATTCAAAACGTTCAATTTTATTAATAATCGGAATGCCGGTTTTCATCAATTTTTTCTCATCATCAAGTGCTTTTTTTGCACGATCTGCATCAAAAAAATCTCCATCTGTTTTGCCGATTGCTTCGCCTGGATCCTCTAAAGACAAAGCCCTGGCTTTGGCATTATTTATTCTTGTAAAACGGGATTCCCTGTCTTTAAAATAAATCTTATCGGGAATATTATCCATCAGCATTTGTAAAAAATCATTTTCGATTTTCATATCCATTGCTGCCCATTCATTTCTCAGCTTGGCAGAGGGAACAAGAGCCCTTGAAAGATCGTTCGGGCTGAAGTCGTGTGAAAGAAAGACAGGGGTTATTTTAGAAGGCAAAATAATTTCCGAATCGTCATGTTTTATAATTATTAATTGACTGCATTCAGACATTGATGACAGACAAACATGATCTTCCTTTAATGTTTCAAATATCTGGTCTTCCATCAACAGGTATTCTGGCCTTATTGCACCAAAATCCTCAATGAAATCCTGATAGTTTTCGAGGAAAAAGAAATTGTATCTATTCAATAATGGCAACAACTGGAATAATTTCATTTTATACTCCTTCTTGTTGCAGTATACCATTACCTTTACCATGATTTTTTTCAAAGTTTATAATTGATTGTTCTCAAACAAATCTGATTACCCATTTACCTGAGGACAAATTTATTATTGTTTCTTAAATACTGGCATTAAATTGCCATAAACTTATCAACTTTACTCATTAAATTAGTGTGCGCCAATATTGATGCTGAATTTAATAACCCTTTGAAAGCAGCGATTGCCGGATAATTGTTAGGACTCGGCGATGTCACTGGCTTTCTCCGCCAGTGGATCTATCGGGCTGACCAGGGAAAGTTATTCGGTCACTATGACTTATTAAGCTGTAAACCTAAGGCCTGCAAATAAAATTCTATTTCCCCCTAATCTCTCACGATCTGCAATTCTTTGTTTTTTTGGTCTATAAGGCCATATCGTACCCTTTATAACAATCCCGAATTCGTCGTACCAAGGCTATAACATCCTCGTTCCGGGTCCAGTTGATGAGCACAGTATGGGTTCAGGATAATTACGAATTGGGAATAGTATTCTAATGTTTCTGAGTTTATGAAAATTTAACAAATTATCGAATTAAACGTATGCTTCCATCAGCATATTAAACCATCCGCATGATTGCCTCAAGGAACCATCACATCAGATTATCACCATCTCAATACATAGGCTTATAATGCATTCATGTTAATTCTCCCTCAATTCGGGCCATTCACAATCGGATTATTCCCGCTCAACCCAGCGCAAAATAATTAAAAATAAAAACAATAACTATACCAAAATTCTCAAGCGTAATTTTTAACTTTGTCCCGCATTGGTGCCTTAGGGCCTAAAAGGGAATCCGGTGAAAATCCGGGACAGTACCCGCTGCTGTAAACTCCTGATCCCAGTAAATATGGGATGATTTATTTCCGGTTGATAAAACCACTATACTGATCCAATAACAGGATGGGAAGGTGACCGGAGATGGGAGAAGTCAGAAGACCTGCCAATGAAGGTTTCAGCTTTCGGGATAAAAGCGTTCAGATGGCCGGTTACCACTCTGTAGATCTTCCGATTAGCTTAAATCAAAATTTTGCTATCAATTGACAGTTAACGTAGAACAGTTAACCGTAAACAGTAGATTGAATTTTATTCAATCACTTTATTGGTGGCTTAAAATTAAAGAGCTAAATATTGTTTAACTATGAAAAAAATTGAGAATTCAATCCATGTCTTGAGGATTAATTTTCGATGGGTTAGCTGGTCTGTAAATCTTCTGGATTTAACAATCCTGCTTGTTCTGTTTCTTTTCGGAAATTCATGCACCAACAAAAGTCAGATGGATCTCGGAGAGGGTTCCGCTTACGTGAATAAAGTTTTTGATTATAAATATGCACCCGGACAGCATGCCTCACTGATACCAAAAGACTGGAAGGGCAATGATTTTGTTGGAAAACCATGGATAAATAATAAGACCTTTACCTCTCTTGGCGGCTGGGGTGGGTACATTGTTGCCGGTTTTGACCACACAATAAATAACCTTCCTGGAAAGGATTTTGTAGTTTATACTCAGCCGGGACCAGCCTCAGAACCGGCTGTAGTCTATGTGATGCCGGATACCAACAACGACGGTCTGCCCAATGACGGCGACTGGATTGAGCTGAAGGGCAGTGAGTTTGATCATACTGAAACCATCAGAAATTACCAGGTTACCTATCATAAACAGGTTGGGAATGGAAATGTGACCTGGAAAGATAACCAGGGAAATCAGGGCGAATTGATACCTGTTTTTGATTCATCCAGTTGGTGGTGGCAGGGATATGGGGAACAAACAGAAATCACTTTTTCTGGAGTCAGGTTACCAAATGCATATAAAAACAGTTCCACACAGTCTGATATTGAAAACTGGGTAGTCCGTCCGGGTCTTTTTACCTGGGGATATGCTGAATGTTACGGCAACCAGGATTTCAATACATATTTAAAAGCCAATTTGTTTGATATTTCCAATGCCGTCGATGCTGAAGGAAATCCGGTAAAATTAACAGGGATCCGGTTTATCAAAGTTCAAAGTGGGATTTTCCAGGTAGCAGGCTGGCTTAATGAAATATCGACCGAGGTTAGTGGAGCGGCCGATCTTTCTATGATTGATGATAAATGAAGAGAGGATTTTACCAAAGGACATTCACTGATAGTAAGATCATAGTCTTAACGGCGATGATTGTCTTCTCGACAAAAGCTTTTTCCGCTGTTTTCCCTGATACGCTTCATATCAAACCCATTGTAATCAGAGGTGAAAGGATTGCAAAGGAGGGTACAGGTGTAATCACTTCCACGATCGATTCAACTGCAATGATGAAAACACTGACAGCCAATCTGTCGGATCTGATTTTACAGAATACTCCTATCTTTATCAAAGAATACGGTCGCGGCGCCATGGCAACGGCTTCTTTTAGAGGTACCGCTCCTTCACACACTCAGGTTCTTTGGAACGGGATCAATCTCAGCAGCCCCATGCTGGGTATGGTGGATTTTTCCACAATCCCTGTTTATTTTATTGATGATGTAAAACTGCTTCACGGTTCAAGCTCCTTATCCGAAAACAGCGGGGCCCTGGGAGGTCTCATTAAACTGCAAAATACTCCCGATTTTATGAACAGGTTCTCTGGACGGGTATTAACAGGAGTCGGCAGTTACGGCACCCGTGATGAAATGATCCGCCTGAATCTTGGCAATAAGAAATTACAATCACAAACCAGGGGTTTTTATAATTATTCCGATAATGATTTTTCCTTTGTGAATAAGTTAAATGCAGACATTGATCCGGTGACAGGGAAATATAGTTACCCCATTTACCGGAATGTTAATGCTTACTACACAAACTACGGACTGCTGCAGGAGTTTTATTACAGTCCCGGCGAAAGAAACCTGATCAGTCTGAGGTACTGGTTTCAGCACAATAATCGAAGCCTGCCTAAGTTACTTACCAATGAAGGAGAATACGATGCCAACATCAACAGGTTGGAAGAAAATGCCCACAGGGCTTCGGTTGAATGGAAAAACTTCGGCCAAAAGGGTACATATAGCGCAAGCTCAGGACTTAATATTGAATTCCTGAATTATTGGTTTGGCAAACCTGATCAGTATGTGATTAATTCTGAATCAAGATCATCGAGTCTGTATAACAAAATCGTTTACGATTATCGCTTTGGGAGTGGCTTCTCAGTTTCAACCGGTATCGATGCCAACATCCATGATGTGTGTTCAAACAATTTCCCCTCTGAAACAGAACCATACGGATACAGCAGAATAAGATATGAAAATGACGCCTTTCTAAATCTGAGCAAAAGCTTTGGAGAAAAACTTTATGTAAACGTATTGGGACGACAGAATCTTATTGACGGGCATCTTACTCCTTTGATTCCTTCTGTCGGATTAGAATACAAACTTAGGGGCAGATTATTGATAAAATCTAACATTGCCAGAAATTTTCATCAGCCTTCGCTGAATGATCTTTACATTATCCCCGGTGGCAATCGAAAGCTTAAACCTGAAGAAGGAATCACTGCCGATCTTGGAGCAAGCTACTCGGGGCTAATTGGGAATACCTCATTTAAAACGTCATTAAACGGATATTTATCCAGGATCAGCAACTGGATTATATGGATTCCAAATCCCTATTGGACGCCACTTAATTTAAAGAGGGTAGATGCTTCCGGATTAGAATTTAAAGCGGATCTGAAAGGGCAGTTTTCGAACTGGAAATATCAGATTAACTGCAATTATGCCATCTCCAAATCTGTTAATAAGGATGATTCCTTGAGATGGGGAGATGATTCTTATGGAAAACAGCTTCCTTATATTCCATTACATTCTGCCAATGTTTCCTTCAATCTAAGTCGAAATGAGTATCATATCAACTGGACCTGGACCTATTACAGCAAAAGATATACTACAACCACTGAAGATGAACTGGATGTGATCTATCCTTACATCATGAATAATTTAAGTGCAGGTAAAGGAATCAAACTTAAAAAGACAAGGATTGACGTGGAACTTAAAATTCTGAATGTTTTTGATGAGCAGTACCGGTCTGTTCTTCAAAACCCTATGCCGGGGAGAAATTATTCACTTCTGTTGCGTTATGATTTTTAAGTTATGAGATATAAATTAAATAAATCGTTTTTGCTCATTTTCTCCATCTGTTTAATGACTGGATGCATGAAAGATGATGAGTGGGTGAGGGATCACCAGGGGAAAGGAGATTTTTCAAACGGAGTTTTCATCGTAAATGAAGGAAATTATATGTATGGCAACTCTACTCTCTCTTTCTACGATCCAGCCAAACGTCAGATTACCAATAACCTGTTTTATGATATTAATGGACTTCCTCTCGGCGACGTTGGCCAATCAATGAATATTTACGGGAACAAAGGCTATATTGTGATAAACAACTCAGGAAAGATCTACATCATAGACGTAACGACAGGAAAGTATTCGGGGAAAATTACCGGTCTTACTTCGCCCCGGCATATTCAGTTCATCAATAAAAATAAGGCTTATATAACCGATCTTTATGCCGGTAAAATATCAATCTTTGATCCTGAAACAAACCGCATCACCGGTTCAATCATAACCAAAGAGCATTCTTCCACAGAACAAATGGTGCAGATCGGCGACCGGATCTTTGTGAGCTGCTGGTCATTTGATAATACCGTTTTAGTCATTGATGCCAAGACAGATGCTATAACAGGTGAAATAGAAACAGGCAAACAACCGGGGAGCATTGTGGCTGACAAAGAAAATAAACTTTGGGTCATGTGTGACGGCGGATGGGGTAAAAACGGCAACGGAACACCTGTTCTTCAGAAAATCAATCCTGTGACAGGCACAATTGAACTGACTCTGACCCTGCCTTCGGATGTCAATGCCAAGAGGTTGGCGATAAATGGAACACGTGATACACTCTTTTTTATTGATAAAGGAATCTGGAAATTGGCCGTTAATGCGGACAAATTGCCGGAGTCTCCGTTTATTCCGAACAAACGCCTCTTTTATGGATTGGCTGTAAATCCTGTTAATTCAGAGGTTTATTTTAGTGATGCGATCGATTATTCTCAAAAAGGGATTGTCTATCGGTATTCTTCTTCGGGCGCCGGAATCGACAGTTTTAAGACTGGCATAACACCGGGAGCGTTTTGTTTTAAATAGTTTTGGAGGATTTGCCCAAAGGCATCCATTCCTTCAGGAGAATTCAATATTTTGAAATTGCTCCGGACAGATCCGAAGAAAATAGACGGAATTTTTCTTTTTGGACAACCTCACAATTGCATCGCAAAAACCATTTCTCCACCATCCGGATAGATTGCAGTGAGAAGGACTTTCTTTTACTCAATATTTACGGAACAAAGTATTCGAGGGGATTGCCGTCATGATCAAACCATTTGTGATGAGTCCGGCCGGGACAAAAGCAGCCTGTATCCATTTTTTTGCAGGATACCTGCCATTGAAGTTGTCAGCAGAAAGCTGTGAGGCAGAATTTGCGAATGATTTAACTTCTATGGAATTGATTTTCCCTTCCAATTATAAAAATGATCTGTTGGATTTAAGAGTACCGCATTCTGAGCACTGAAGGAAATTGAGAAAGCCAGAAAAATGATATGGGAATTGTAGTATTAATCTCATCCAAATCATTATTAAGATAATTTTTTTTAATTTCTGAAACGGATTACAGCCTCAAATTTACTGCAAAATGCAGAGGCTAAATGGGCGCATTTTACTATGTTTGCATTATTAAAATAATCATTGAAAATGGATGGCAGGATCAGAGAAAACATCAAACCGGGAAAGGAAGTTTCCATCGTTTTAAAACAGGATCAGCGAACCGGCCATTTAACAAATGGAATCGTTAAGGACATCCTCACCAACAGTTCTTCTCACCCGCACGGGATAAAAGTCAGGCTCACAACAGGAGAAGTGGGAAGAGTAAAAGAGGTTAGGTGATGAGCTGATTTTATTCCTGAGCGATTATGGTTATTGTATAAATGCTTAATTACAAGTATATTTGGTGCAGAAACACCGGTAATATTCTTCGATATTACAGCCACTGTGCAGTCGGGTGGATATTGTGCTAATGTGTTATCAAGGAGTCTGATAATGAGTTCTTCCTTTCCTTGGTAGAAGAGGGACAAAAAATATTTCCTTATCCCCTAATATTTTTAACAAAAATTAAGGAAAATGGAACGGGATTTGCTGGTGCAATGATACGATGATGTGGTATGAGTTATGAGATTGTGACTGGTAATCATTTTTAATTTTTTTAATCTAATAAAATAGTGGCTACAAAAGATCTTTCAAATTACGATATAAGTTCAGTACCCGATGCAGGGGAATTTAAATTCGGCATTGTGGTTTCGGAATGGAATTATGAAATAACCGGGTCACTGATGCATGGAGCGGTTGAAACATTGAAGAAGCATGGTGCAAAAGATGAGAACATCATTGTAAAGCATGTTCCCGGGAGTTTTGAACTGACTCTTGGTGGTTATTTTTTTGGTGAATATACCAAAGTCGACGCCATTATTTTGCTTGGATGTGTGATACAGGGCGAAACGAAGCATTTTGATTACATCTGTCTGGGAGTGGCAAAGGGAGCTACTGACCTCAATCTTAAATTTGGCAAACCGGTAATATTCGGTGTATTAACCACCGATAACCAGCAGCAGGCTCTCGACAGAGCGGGTGGTAAGCTTGGAAACAAAGGCGATGAAGCAGCAGTGACTGCTATAAAAATGGTCGCTTTGCAGAAGGAATTTAAAACTGCTCCCAAAGTGATGGGATACATGAATAAAAAATAATACCCTGAAGATTTCGGAATACAATTATTCTGATCCTGGGAACTCGTATGGCAGGAGGATGTACAAGCGGTCTTGTTATCACAGGAGGAATGCAGCTGGCTGTGAGCTATCTTGCATTTGCGCTGTTTTTTTTTGCTGGTTTGTTGGTGACTGATAAGTTATTTATAAGAAATTATTACATAACAGACTTTGTCTTATTTGCGAATAGTATTAAATATTTAGAACTTGTTATAATAGAATTTTTTAATATTGATATTATGAATAAAATTTTCTTAACTTTTATTTTTATTTTATTAGTCAATCTCGGAATGGCTCAGGTTGCAAACCATGGAATTGGGTTGAGATTAGGCGGCGGAAGCGGATTTGGCACAGAGATCTCCTATCAGCACGGATTGAGTGACAAAAACAGGCTCGAATTTGACCTTGGACTTCAATCCGGCAATCACTACAATGCATGGGGATTAGCTGGATTATACCAGTGGGTATGGCCTATACAGGATGGATTTAACTGGTATGCTGGAGTTGGTGGAAGATTAGGATCCTGGAACTGGAACAACGATTATTTAGGCGATCATAATAATGGCATTTTTTTAGCTGCCGCCGGTGATATAGGAATTGAATATGTTTTTCCAATCGGAATACAATTATCATTGGACGCCAGGCCTACAATTAATCTGATCAACAGCGGAGATTCTTACAACAGTAACATCGCTTTTGGAATCAGATATCAGTTTTAAATGAAATTATGCAAATGAGAACAAATTCTGTTATGGATAAATAAAACAATATCATAACATAAATAAAAAATGGAGTAGGATCAACTACTCCATTTTTTATTTAGAATAAGCAGGTTTCTTTCCATGTTGTCTGTACATTGTCTGTACACTGACTGTACAATAAACGTACAGTTAATGTACAAAGAGTGTATAATCATAGTTTAGCTATTATGAATAAATAACTATGTTCTTTTAAAGATATGACGGTAATTCGAAAAAATCTGATCCCTTAATATTTCGACTGAGCATTGTAGAGTATCTGCAGCACATTGATATATTTCCCTGATATCAGATTGTGATTCATCTGTTTCAAAGAAAAGCCGATCCATGGGGATTTTTTTTAAAACTTCCTTTATTGAGTTATTCCCTTTCAACAGAAATCCCCCAAATGAAAAATAACAATTCAGTCCCAGGAGCTGATAGGTTATATCCATGTGGCCATGATAATCATGAAGAATAAAAGGAACGATAGAACTTTTTTTATAGCTGATTATCTCGTTCCAGGCTCGAACGTTATGGATGACTAACGGCATTTTATTGTCTTCTGCAAAAGCTAATTGCAGCTCAAAGACCTCTTTTTGTATATTAAGATCGGTCTTTGATTTTTTATCAAGACCTGCCTCTCCAACTGCAATCCAGTAATTTTGTCCTTTAAGTTCTTCAAGCATGTTTTTAATCTGTTCCAATTGAAAATATTCAGCATGCCATGGATGGATCCCCGAAGTATAAGGAGATGATGTATTTTTAAATTTGATATCCTGGAGAAAGATACTTTGAATGGAAATGATATCTTCTGAAATTATAGGTTTGTGGGTATGAATATCAATATAAGGCATTACCATAATTGAGATTTTTATCAAAAGTAATATATATTTTTAAGAGCGATTTTATTCAATACTTAAATCACAGGTATGGTTGAAATATCTCTATCAAATAAAATAAAGGAGAAGCTTCCCACTTTTGCGCTTGGAATTATAGAATCTGATGTGATGACGAAAGAGTATAATCCTGAGTTAGTGAAGCAAATCGAATTTATTTCTGAAACAATAAAAGCCGATCTTTCTGAAGTTAGTAGTCATCCTGCTATCTGGGCTGCCCGAAAAGCCTATAAAAGTTGCGGAAAAGATCCTGCAAGATATCGCCTTTCGTCGGAAGCATTGATGAGAAGAGTGATAAACGGGAAGGAACTTCCACAGGTTAATAATGTTGTTGATATTGTAAATCTTGTTTCACTGCAAACCGGAATGTCAATTGGGGGTTATGATGCTGAAAAAATAGGAGATGATATACTGATGGATATCGGATTGAAAACAGATGTATATTATGCTATTGGAAGAGGCGAATTTAATGTGGAAAATCTGCCGGTATTACGTGACAGAATTTCAGCATTTGGCAGTCCTACAAGTGATTCCGAAAGGACAAGCGTTACTATGAACACCAGAAAATTTTTAATGGTTATTTTTGGATTTTCGGGTGAACAAAGTACTCTCGAAACGATTAATTTATCAGTGAATTTGCTCAGAAAATATGCCATGTCAAAAGAATTAAAAACTGTTTTGATAAAATAAAAAGTACTTGTGAACAACCATCGTAATTCGATGGCTAATTTGGATGATTACAGGTATTAAAAAAAATAGACTTATTTTTGAGCATTAAAATCTTTAAATCACTCAAATATTTTAGATGAAGTATATTGCAAAGTTTCTAATGTGGGTATTGGGTTGGAAAGCTATTGGAGGAATTGCTCCGGAGAAAAAGTGTATTATTTTGGGAGTCCCTCATACCTCGCTATGGGATTTTTTTATTTCCTGGATTTATTACAGGTCCTTGGGAGGAAAGGCTAATATCATGGTAAAAAAGAAATTCTTTTTCTGGCCGGCTTGTTATATAATGAACTATATGGGCGCTATTCCCGTGGAAGAATCCAAAGGAGCCAGCCTGGTCAAGCAAATAATTTCCGAATTCAATAAACGTGACCAGTTGCATCTGGCCATTGCTCCGGAATCAACAAGAAAACCTACCGCCAGATGGAAGGGGGGGTTTCATACCATAGCCAGGGCTGCGAATGTACCGGTTTATTTTGGATTCTTTGATTGGGGCAAAAAGGAGGTAGGATTTGAGGAAAAAATAGAACTGACGGATGATCTGGCTGCTGATCTCAAAAGAGTAAGGCAGTGGTACAAGGATAAAGGTGTAAAAGGTAAACATCCGGAAAAATTCATTGTTGGTAATGATTTGGATTAAAGCACATTAGGATGGATGAGAAGGATAAACTAAGAATCTCTTTGGCCCAGATTAATATATCCTGGGAGGATCCCCAAAAAAACCGCGAATATCTTGAAAGGTTGATAAAAGGTCAGTACAAACCGAGTGATCTTATTGTTTTTCCCGAGACCTTTTCTACCGGTTTTTCTATGAAATCTCACCATTTGGCTGAAGAGATGGATGGACCAACCATAATGTGGATGAAAACTTTGGCTGAAAAAAGCGGTGCTGCACTTTGTGGTAGCTTGATTATCAAGGAATCCGATCGGTATTATAACCGCTTTGTTTTTATTAAACCAAGTGGTGAACTTTATTACTACGATAAAAGGCATCTTTTTTCAATAGGAGGTGAGAAGGAGACTTTTTCTCCCGGTTCTTCCCGCACAATAATAAATTATCTTGGATGGAGAATCGGGCTTTACATCTGTTATGATCTGCGCTTCCCCGTTTGGTGCAGAAACTGCAATGATACCGATCTGATGCTGTTTTCTGCCAATTGGCCTATGACCAGGAACTTTGCCTGGAATACCCTTCTGAAAGCAAGAGCGATTGAAAACCAGGTTTATGTAGCTGGAATTAATCGCATTGGAGGTGATGGAAATGGAGTAAAATATATCGGCGAAACACAAGTTGTCAACCCTCTTGGAAAAGTAATTCTTAGTCCAACTTTTCAGGTAGGAGGCTTGCTGACGGGTGAAATATCCCTCAATGAATTAATGGAGTTCAGAAAGAAATTTCCTGTTAGTGCAGACGCGGACCGTTTTGAAATAATGAATTAAAAATCGAGTGTATCCCAATGTACGACCTGATCTAATGGTTTTCGTTTCTTTTCAGGGTTTGGATTATCTGCAGGATATCCCAATGAAACAAAAGCAATTGGCTCGAGATTTTCAGGTAAATTGAAAATTTTACAGCATTTATCAAAATCAAAATTGCAGATCCAGCAGGTCCCCAGATTTTGTTCTGTAGCTGCAAGCATCAGGTGATCAATGGCAATTGCTACATCAACATCAGTATAATCTTTACCGTCTGATTTTCGGTGCCACCCTAAATCATGGTCTCCAAGAGCCATAATAATGACAGGTGCTTTTTTTATCCATTCTCTGGGATAAATATCATGTACTGACTTCCGTTTTTCGGGATCCGTAAGCACAATAAAATGCCAGGGTTGAAAGTTGACAGCTGAAGGTGCCAGCCTGGCAGCCTCAAGCACATACAAAAGTTTCTCTTTCTCAACCAACTTATTTTCATAATCGCGGACAGAATATCTTTGGGTTATCAGATCAAGAAAATTCATGGCTTATGGTTTTATTGTGTTATGACAAATTTACGAATAATACAAATGAATTGTTGAACGAAACATAAATTGGTTTTTGGTTTGTTAATCATTAGAATTGTTTCCAGATAAATATCATAATTGGAAGCCATAGAAGAAAAGATTTGTTTGAAACAGCGAATGTTAATGCTTTCTTAAAAGTTATTATGCGATTTTACAATATATTAACATTTAAAATTTGGAAGAAGCCTTATCCGGAGTTACATTTGCATTAGTTTTTTTTCATAGGTTTAGTTAGGTTAGTTAGGTTGTTTTAGTAAAAGGATGGATCCGCCCGGATCTGTCCTTTTCATTTATATATAATGCATATATGATCCTTAAAAGAGGATCAATTGAAAACCACGAAGATGTTATAGCTAAAAATAGTTGAATTGCAGACCTTGGATTACTGTTGCTGTTATCTTAAATGTCAAAAATTTCATTTTAAAATTGGTAAAATCAGCGATGTATTAACCCAAAAAAGTTATAGATCCCGGATTGTGGCATTAATGAAATAATTTGATTATCTTGATAGAAATATTCAAAGAATTCATTAAATTCAGTGGACATAATAATTTTCAGTATTTATTTTATTACAACTGTTTTGCTTCTTAAATATCTTCAAAATAATATCGGATTGATAAAAAGGTTAAACCTAATGAGAGTACTGTTTTTCATTTTCCTATTGTTTCACTTTGTTTTAGCTGGTTTGAAAAATGCTTCTGCTCAGAAAGCTTCAGCTGTTTTATCAGAATCGGCGGTTCGATTCAGGACTTATTATGTCGCTCCCGACGGGAGAAACGATAATCCGGGAACTGCCTCAAGACCATTTCTTACTATACAATATGCTGCGGACCTGGTTCGACCCGGAGATACTGTTATCGTGAAAGACGGAATTTATTCCACGACAGGGTATAACCTTATTAATATTTCGGTCAGCGGAACCGCTGAAGCGCAAATCACTTTCAGATCTCAGCATAAGCACGGCGCCAAATTAAGCGGGTTGAATAACAAGGGAGAATACGGCATTTTTCTTACCAAAGGCGCTTCCTGGATTATTATTCATGATTTTGAAATAGAGGGATTTAAGGCTTGTGGGATAGATGCGAATGAAAGGGATTTTAAAAGCAATTATATTACCATCAAAGGAAATAAGATTCATGACATCGGCAGGTATGAAACCACTCAGGATTATGGATTATGCGCTGTCTATTTCAGAAAAGGCCAACATCACTGGACGATACACGGCAACCTGATTTACAATATCGGCAGGACAGGCCCCGATACCTACTGGTACAATAAAGATCATGCTGTCTACAGCGGCTCCTCGGATGACCGCTCAGAATGCGCTCATCACGTAACCATAACCTATAACGTGATTTGGGGATGCAGCGGTCATGCCTTAAACATGGGATCGGACAATGATCTGATCGCGAATAACGTGTTTGCCTGGAGCAACGAGAACCATCATTACGGTAAAGAGCATCCTCATTCAGGTCCTTGTTTTGTGACGTATGACGAAGGAACTAAAAATGTAACCATTGCCAATAATATTTTTTACAAACCACCAATAGAAAATAAGTATGCTATGTCTGGTTGCAGTACTTGTAAAGGCTGGAAAGTTATGAATAACCTGGTTGTTGACGGGAATATGTGGCAATCAGCTACTCCTGGCCAAATAGCTTGCATGGCTGGCGGCAATTATTGTTACGGAGAATGCGAAAAAAGGGAAGTGAATCCTATGTTTATTTCAGCTAACAGAGCAACAAAGTCTGACATTAATTTCGCCCTAAAAGCCGGAAGTCCATGTATCAATGCTGGCGTCAATGTTGGTATAAATGAAGATTATCATGGCCGTCCAATTAAAGGCAAACCCGATATAGGGGCTTTTGAGTATGAGAAATGAGAAGATGATTTAGCTTTTTTTTTACTAAAATAAATTAGATTTAATCTTAATAAATCATTGTTTGTTTTATTTTAATTCCTATTTTCGTAGATTATAATTACAAACATCAATTTCTTTTTAAGAAGAATGCGATGAATTTAAACACAAATTGATTGAAATCATAGTTAATACATATGAGTAATGCTGATATAATTAAAACAGACGTTTTAATAATTGGAGGCGGGCCATCGGGTCTGGCTGCATCAATTCATCTGGCTGATTCATTAAAACAAAAAGGGTTGAATCACAGGATTTTGCTTTTGGAAAAGGGCAATTCTATTGGGAGTCACATCTTATCCGGCGCTGTAATCCGGCCGGATGTTTTCAAAGAATTGCTTCCTGAAGTGGATTTTAATGAAATACCTTTTAATTCTAAAGTAACCAGTGACAGGATGGTTTTAATGAGTGAAAATGGAGCTTTAAAATTACCGTTTCACATACCTTATATGAATAATAAGGGGAATTATGTCGCTTCTTTGGGTCAGATATGCCGTTATCTCGCACAAAAGGCAGAAGAGAAAGGAGTGGAAATATATTCCGGTTTTTCGGTCAGTGATATTCTTTACAAGGATGGAAAAGTAATCGGGGCCAAAACCATTGATACCGGGCTTGACCATCACGGTAACAAGCTGGATAATTATCAGCCTGGAACGAACATTGAAGCTAAGCTAACGATTTTTGCTGAGGGTACACGAGGAAGCCTGGCTAAACAATTAATACAGAAGTATAATCTGGATTCCGGAAAAAATCCTCAGGTTTATTCACTTGGATGTAAGGAGATCTGGAGTGTGCCGGAAGGTCGTATTCAACCCGGGGAAGTCTGTCACACCATGGGATATCCTTTAAATATAAAGGAATTCGGCGGAGGTTTTGTGTATGGATTAACAGATAATAAAGTTGCAATTGGTCTGGTAGTTGGGCTTGATTATGAAGATCCCACTTTTGATGTGCATGATGCTTTCTCAGTTTGGAAAACAACTCCATTTATTTCCAAAATACTTAAAGGCGGAAAATTACTGGAGTATGGAGCCAAAACATTACCCGAAGGCGGTTATTATTCCATTCCTAAACTTTATACCGATCATGCGATGATTGTCGGGGATAGTGCCGGATTTTTGACAATGCCTGCCCTAAAAGGAGTGCATCTTGCAGTTACTTCAGGGATGCTTGCTGCAAAAACAGCAGCACTGGCTTTGAGTAAAAATGATTTCAGCGAAAGTGTACTTAAAAATTATGAAGATTTAGTCTCAAAGAGCGTTATTTACAAAGATATGCACCCTGTGAGAAATTTCAGACAGGCATTTTCGAAAGGATTGATTTCCGGTGGATTCCAATTTGGCATACAACTTGTTACCGGTGGGGCCGGATTGTTTGGAAAGCTGGCAAGCAAACCGGACAGTGAGACCACTAAAAAACTGAGTGAATTCAAAGGAAAACTTTTCAGGGAAAGATTTAAAGGAAAACTTGATTTTGATAAGACCCTCACCTTTGACAAGGCAACGGATGTGTTTTATTCGGGTGTAAACCATGATGACAAACAGGTTCCGCATGTAAAGATCAACAATCCGGATTCTTTCAATGAGATCAATATAAAACAATACGGGGCGCCGGAGCAATATTTCTGTTCTTCAGAAGTTTATGAACTGCATACCGATAAGAATGGACATCAGGAACTCAGGGTTCATTTTGAGAACTGTATGCATTGTAAAACCTGCGACATAAAGTCACCCGGAGATGGTATTACCTGGTCAGTCCCCAATGGAGGAAATGGACCGGATTTTCAAAATATGTAGGGCATAATGGATAATGGTTAATGGTTAATGGAATTAATGGTTGAATTCATTAAACGTTCAATTTAGAAATGGATAACCTAATCTGTAGAAAACACCTCAGTAGAAATGGGCCGGTAGAGAAAATTTACCTAATTACCTAATTTAATCAGGTAATTAGGTCGGTGAAGGGGTAAAATCAATCTATCTACTGAGGTGTTTTTTAAAAGATTAGGTTACCGAAAATGATATTTTTAATTCTTAATTCGCATTAGTCATTAAAAAGATCATTAGTAGTCATTAAAAGGTCATTCAGTCATTATTTCATGCAAATGACAGCGAAGCCTAATGACAATGAAGCATATACGAAATAAAAAACAAGAAATAAATTTACGATGGCGCTTACAATTATAAGTTTAATTAAGCAAGTTCCTCTTCCTACAGAGATGAGAATGGGTGAAGATGGATTGATGGACCGGACAAAGGCTAAATCACATATTAACAATGACTGCCAGTTTGGCCTTGAGGCCGGATTACAGTTAAAAAAACAATATCCTGATGCACACATGATTGTTTGTTCAATGGGTCCCAAATCGTTCGAAACGGCCCTTAGAACAGCTATCTCAATGGGATATGATGAAGCCTATCTTTTATCTGACCGCAAACTTGGAGGCAGTGATACTTATGCTACCGGACTTGCTATATCCACCATGCTAAAGCATCTGGGATTTACAAAAGATGCAAAAGATCCCTTCATCATCGTGGCCGGGCGTCAGACCAGTGACGGAGATACGGCTCATGTACCTTCACAGGTTGCAGAAAATATAGGGATACCACAAGCAACATTTGTTGAAAGTGTGAAAGCTGATGGAGAGGGAAATGTCATTGCAAAAAGAATAATTGAAGGTGGATACCAGATGATGAAGCTCCCAATGCCATGTACGATATCCCTGACTCCAACGGGTATTCCTCCGCGTAAACCTTCACTAAGCGGAGCAATTAAAGCCAGGAATATCGAAATAACCACTTTTGGTGTGGATGATATTGGGCTTGGAACGGAAAAGATCGGTCTGAGCGGATCGCCGACCATTGTCGCCAACGTTGTAAATATTGTTAGTGAGCGGCCACCGGTTACTATGTCGTTAGGTCACAACGATTCAGCCCTTGTCGATAACTTCATCGCCAACTTTACTGACGGCAAGGAAGAGACGGTTGAAAATAAAGAGAAATCAGAAAAGAAAGTAACCCAGGCTCCTGACTTTCCTTATTTCGATAATCGTAACGGTGCAAAAGGAATTCTTACCTGGGCTGAGACTGCGAATGGCATGATTACACGTCCTTCCATTGAAATTCTCACCCCTGCAAGAAGATTAGCGGAAGAACTTGGGGATGATACGAAAATCATGACTCTGCTGATTGGAAAGAATGTAAAAGGCCTTGCTCAAAACCTGATTGAAAATGGTTCGGATGAGGTCATTATCGTGGAAGATGAGCGATTGGAGGAATATCTTGTTCTTCCGTTTTCCTCGATCTTTGCTCAGGTAATCAAGGAAAGAAAACCTGAAATTGCGCTTTTTGCTGCAACAACTTCAGGGCGTGAGTTAGCACCGCGTATTGGAGTAAAAACAGGCAGCGGCGTAACAGCCGATTGTACCGGTCTTGAAATAGGAGAATACATTAATCGGAAGGAAAAATTGATCTATAAACCAATCCTACACTCTCGTCGTCCAACCTATGGGGAAAGTAAATTAGCGACTATTCTGGGTTTTGTCTATCCTCAGATTTCAACAGCCCGGCCCGGAACATTTGAAATGCCTGTGAAAGAAGCCGGAAGGCTGGGCAAGGTGTCCACTTTTACTCCGGAGCTTACTGCGAATGAGTTTAAGGTTGCGATATTAAAGACTGTTCGCGGGGAAGGCAGCCTGCAAAATCTTTTCGAGGCAGACATTATTGTCTCCGGTGGGAGAGGAGCAACGAGCGATAGTCTTGGATTAATCAAAAGGCTGGCTGAAGCTTTAAGGAAAAAAGGCATTAATGCTGAATGGGCCTGCAGTCGTGTTGTGGTTGATGAAGGAGTAGCCGAATATGCTCATCAGATTGGACAAACAGGAAAAACAATTAGGCCAAAGGTCTATGTTGCAGTGGGGATTTCGGGAGCTATTCAGCACATTGCAGGAATGAAGGAATCGGAGAAAATTGTTGCGATAGATCATAATCCGAAAGCTTCAATTTTCCATTTTTCTGATTACGGAATCGTCGGTGAATATGAAGATATCATTCCTGAATTAATTGAAAGAGTCAATAACGGTTTTACCTTTGGATTAGAACCTTCGAAGAATTAAGTTGTTGAAATAAAAATAATTAAAGTAATTTATAGTAACTAAAAGATTAGGTTCTTTTGGTTATTTTTTTACGTCTGTTCGATCTGAGGGATGGATTGGTGATGTTTCGTCGTCTGAATGCTGAATGTTGTTTTGATAACCTTATCTTTTAAAAAATACCTCAGCAGAATTGGGAAACCTAATTTATCTAAAACACCTCCGTTGGATTTTTGCAACCTAATCTATCTAAAAAACACCTCAGTAGAAAGATGGCCCCCCTGTATGCTACCTTCAATGGCAGGCCTCCTGTTCTGCATTTTCAGTTTCAAAATCACACATTCTGAAAGTATGTAACTATATCATAAATCAACCGATTCATCATCAGAAAATCGATTCTCAAAGTGAGTATGACCAATTTGTGGCTTTTTATCAAAAACCAGTCAAACCAAATTAGGTTGATTAGGTCGTATCCGGGGGGTTCATATTTCTTTCTACTGAGGTGTTTTTTAGATAGATTAGGTTTTCCAATCCAACTGAGGTGTTTCTAAACACTTTAAAAAATTACCCGCTTGCTTTTGGTTTGAATATTATTTACCTTCTCATACAAGAAAATTCCAATAAATGAAAGTAGCGGTTTTAGCTCCGGTTGCATGGCGAACTCCTCCCCGTCATTACGGGCCGTGGGAACAGGTGGCCTCAAATATTGCAGAAGGATTGGCTGAAAGAGGCATTGACGTTACTCTTTTTGCCACAAAAGACTCCATTACCCGGGGGAAGAAGGATGGTGTAATTCAAACCGGTTACGAAGAGGATCATGATATTGATCCTAAGGTAGCTGAGTGTTTACACATATCCCATTTGATGGAACAGGCTGATGAATTTGATATTATTCATAACAATTTTGATTTCCTGCCTTTAACCTATTCGCGTCTGATAAAGACGCCCATGGTAACGACCATTCATGGATTTTCCTCGCCTAAGATCATTCCGGTTTATAAAAAGTATAATGATATTGATTTCTATGTATCCATAAGTAATTCTGACAGAAGTCCTGAATTGGATTATATAGCCACGGTCTACAATGGAATTGATAAAGATCAATTTACCCTGAATGAAAATCAGCGGGACTACCTTCTTTATTTTGGCCGGATTCATCCTGATAAAGGAACTTTTGAGGCTATTCAGATAGCAAAAAAAGCTAAGATGAAGTTGATCATTTCAGGAATTGTGCAGGATGAACACTATTTTAAAGAAAAGATTGAACCTAATCTGAATAAAGATGATGTTTTGTTTGTTGGCAGTTCGGGCCCTGAGAAAAGGAACAAACTAATGGGAGGAGCTTTAGCCCTCCTGCATCCTATAAATTTCAATGAACCATTTGGTCTAAGTGTAGCTGAGGCGATGTTTTGCGGAACACCGGTAATCGCTTTTAACAAGGGTTCTATGCCCGAGCTGATTGAAGATGGAAAGACCGGATTCTTAGTTCACAATATTAATGAAGCTGTTGAAAAAATTTATGAGATACCAGGAATAAGCCATTCTTATTGCCGGGAATGGGCTGAAAAAAAATTCAGTAAAGAAATGATGGTCGAAAACTATATCTCCGTTTACAGGAAAATTTTAAAAGCGTAGGAGACCATTCTTTTGGGTGTGCTATAAAATTCCCTTAGTCAGAAAATATGGTTTGTATAACTTGTAGTAAAAAATAACAAGTGGGGAAAATGGGGAAATGGGGAAAAATGGAGTCTGTTAGGATTTAGGCTGAAGGCTGAAGGCTGAAGGAGAAGCGACCTTACCTTAAGCCTAATGTTAAAATGAATTTATCAAAAAAGCTAGTTAATAAGCGAAAGGGGAATTTTGTTTTACACCCATTCTTTTTATTCAACAAGAACCCCGATCACAGTTCACATAAATCTTTTCCTCAAAAAAATTTAGTTTCAAAATTTCTCACGAATCTGATAGGTGGTATGTAAAAGACGATGGGATAATTCGCTGTTTGGTTTTCCTAAAAAATCATTATAAAGTTTGATAACTTCTGGATTTTTATGAGATTTCCGGATGGGTTTATCGCTGTCTTCCGCATAGATAGCCACTGCTCTTTTCTTCCTGATTTCTGCGTTGGTTGGAATGGGTTGTCCACCGCCGCCAAGACATCCCCCCGGACAAGCCATTACCTCAAGAAAATGAAAATCGGCGGTTCCGGTTTTAACGGCATCCATTACTTTTTTCGCATTGATTAAACCATGAGCAACAGCACATTTCAATTCAACCCCATCCAGAAAAGACCATTCTTTCAATGGTTTTTCTATTTTTATGGTTGCCTTTCTTACCCCTTCCATTCCACGCACAGGTTTTATATCAAGGTTTTTAAACGGTACTTCTCTTCCCGTAACAATTTCGTATGCAGTACGCAGAGCGGCTTCCATTACTCCGCCTGTTGCGCCAAAGATGACTCCTGCTCCGGTCGATTCTCCCATCAGACGATCGTATTCCTGATCTTCGAGATGACTAAAATTAATACCTGCCTGTTTGATCATGATGGACAGTTCCCGAGTGGTTAACACATAATCAACGTCTTTAAATCCGCTTGCGTGCATTTCAGGCCTTGAAGCTTCAAATTTTTTGGCCGTGCAAGGCATGATCGAGACAGAAACAATCTTTTCAGGATTAAGGTGACGCGCATTTGCATAATAAGTTTTCGCCAAAGCCCCGAACATTTGCTGAGGTGATTTGCAGGTTGAAAGGTTATTAAGATATTCAGGATACATGTGTTCAATATATTTGATCCAACCCGGAGAGCAGGATGTAGCCATTGGAAGATGAGCCGCAGGATTCTTTTCCTGTAATGCACCTTTTAATCTGCTGAGTAGTTCTGTACTTTCTTCCATGATGGTAAGATCTGCAGTGAAATCAGTATCCAACACGGCATCAAATCCGATCATTTTTAAGGCAGAAACCATTTTCCCGGTAACTCGCGCACCGGGGAAAACCCGAATTCTTCACCAAGTCCCACCCTCACCGCTGGGGCAGTCTGCACAACAACGTGCAACTTAGGATCAGCAATAGCTTCCCAAACCTCTTCAATATAATTCTTTTCAACGAGAGCACCTGTCGGACAACGGTTTACGCACTGGCCACAATAAGTACAAATTACATCATTTAAAGGTTTTTCAAAAAAGGTGGAAATTTTCATCTTATCTCCTTTGTATGCAACTGTAATGGCATTTACTCCCTGCAATTCTGCACACGTCCTTACACACCTTTGGCAACGGACGCATTTGCTGTCATCTTTAATTATACTTGGTGAAAAGTAATCGATGGTATTATTTTTATATGGGCTTAATTCAATAAAGTCCTGAGTCATTATTTTGTACTCAGAGGCGAGTTTCTGCAATTCACATATCCCATTGCGATAGCATTTGGTACAATCAGCGTTGTGTTCAGATAACAGAAGTTCAATGATATGTTTGCGGCAGTTTCTGACTTTAAGACTATTGGTTAAAATATCCATTCCTTCCTCACAGGGCGTTGCACAGGCCACGGCCAACCTTTTCTGACCAACTATTTCAACAAGACAAACCCTGCAATTTCCTGCGACACAAATGTCTTTATGATTGCATAAGGTGGGAATAACCACATTAACTTTTTGTGCAGCCTCCAGAATCACAGTATTCTGCTCAACTTCAACCGGAATTTTATTGATTGTAATTCTGATATTTTTTGCCATGACTAAAAATATTAATGCTTAATAGATCATCTCCTCCCTGAAATTTTCAACAATTGAAATAAAGGAATTGGCTACCGATTGTCCTAAACCACATTTGGCAGTATATTGCATTGTCTCGCATAGTTTCAGAAGCTTATCAAGATAAGTGGCAGGCCTTTCGCCACGTTTAACGGATTTTATTCCCAGGAACAGCTGCTGGCATCCTACCCTGCAGGGAGTGCATTGCCCGCAGGATTCTTCCCTGAAAAATTCAAGATAATTATCCAGCACATTATACATTGAACGGGAACTATTAAAAAGCATCATCGAACCGCCTGTAGGAAGGGAAATTCCAACTAATTTCCCCTGGAAACCGATAGCTGTTTCAGAGAATTTTTTTCTGGGTACAAGAAACCCAGAAGCTCCTCCTACCTGAACTGCCTTGGTGTCACCGTCGCCAAATTCATCCACAAAGTCCTGGAGGCTCATTCCCAGTTCCAATTCATAAATACCGGGTTTTGGAGTATCTCCTGAAACAGAAAAAAGTTTTGATCCCCTTGAATACTGGACGCCAAGATCATAGAATTTCTTAGCGCCATATTTGAAAATGGTATACGTATGAGCAAGGGTTTCCACATTATTGATTACTGTTGGTTTTCCCATGAAACCTGATGTGGTAGGGTAGGGAGGCTTATTTCTGGGTTCACCTCTTTTCCCTTCAAGGGATTCGAAAAGTGCGGTTTCCTCTCCGCAGATATAAGCACCACTACCAAGAAAAAGGCGTATCGAAAAATTGAGATTTATTTTTTTACAATAATATTCAAATTCACGAATGGCTGAATCAAGATTTTTAGACAGATACTGATATTCTCCCCTAAGATAAATAATTCCTTCGTCAGATCCTATAATGAATGCGCATACCGCCATGCCGGTCAGAACTTTAAAAGGAACTTTGGTAAGAATTTCACGGTCTTTAAAAGTTCCGGGTTCACCTTCATCCGCGTTGCAGATCACGTATTTTTTATCAGATTTTGCTTCAGAGGTCAATTTCCACTTTAATCCAGTAGGGAATCCAGCTCCACCACGACCTTTTAATTCCGAACTGATCAATTCATTGATTAGTTCCTGACGACTTTTTTTTATAGTGGAAAGCAAAATATTTTCCCAGTCATTATCATTAATGAAGATAAAATCCGCACGCTTTAACTGATAATGGTCCGTCATGGTTTCTAATTATTATCCATTTTCCTGTTTAATGTATTCGCTTAAAATCTCCCTTACCCTTTCAGGTGTCAGATTCGTATAAACCTCATGATTGATCACCATAGCAGGCGCTTCATGACACCAACCAAGGCAATTGGTCTGTACAAGCGAGAACTTTCCATCGGGGGTTGTCTGTCCTGTTTTTATATTCAGCATATCCTGAATAGCCAGTAGAACCTGATTTTTACCTTTCATTGAACAGGCTATGGTTTTACAAAGTCTGATGACGTATTTGCCCATTGGCCTTGTTTCAAGAAAAGAGTAAAAGGTTGCAGTACCGAATACTTCCGCCGCCGGAATATCAAGCTCTCTGGCAATCTCAATCATGGATTGCTCTGAAAGATACATTTCATGTTCTATCACACCCTGCAGGACTGGTAAAAGGTTTTCGCGTTTATGTCCATGCTTTTGGGCAAGCTCCTGAACAAGATCCTTTATGTGATCCATTTTTGAAGTTATAAATGTCTTTCTGCTTCTAAGGTAGTTATTTGGATAGGAATTTCCAAACAAATGGGGGTGATAATTTTAGTTTATTTGACGGAGGGTTAGTAATCGAATTCTTTTTACGAAATAGCCCAAAATTCCAGATGAAATGGCCTCTGGCATTGATAAATAAAAGTATACCCGTAAATTAGGAGTAAAATTTCTGCATTATTATTTTTATAGCTTTGGGCGATGAGAGAAGAAAGAAATTCCTGTCTCTTTAAATGAGCATTTATACCTCAACGTTTTATCTCATCAAATATTTTTTTATAACATCCTCCGATTTCATCAAGATGTCTACGTATTGGGCCCGTTTGTATGCATAAGGATCCTTCAGGTTTTTCATTGAAAGCCGACCTTTAAAGTCACTTACAAATTGATACCCGTGCAGGTCCATCCAATCAGAAATGGTCTTCAACATTTTAGGTATATGGTCTGCCTTATAGCGGTATATTGCACTGACTACCTGTACTGAACAGGCACCGGCAAGGATAAGTTTGATAATATCCTCACCGTTTGTTATTCCACGTGTGGCACAGATATCAGCATTAATATTTCCATATAGCAAACCGGTGAATCGAAGACTTAATTGATATTCTTTATCGGGAGTCAGTTCAAAGGGATAATAAAAGTTCTCAAGTTCAATATCAATCTCAGGCTGAAAGAAACGGTTGAAAACCACAATACCATCAGCTCCGCACGCATCCATTTCAGAAACGACATTCAGAAGGTTGGAATAAAAGGGACTGAATTTAATGCTGACAGGAATCTTTACTATTTTTTTGAGTTTGTTTAGAATTTTAACCTGGTGAGTTTCTATTTTTATGCTCGTCAGTTTAGGATCAGTCGGAATATCGTAAAAATTTAATTCCAATCCGGCGATGCCTGTTTTTTCCAGTTCTATTGCATATTCTTCCCAGGTAGAATCATAGATCGCGTTAAGACTTGCAAAGACAGGAATATTGAGGTTTTCCACCAACTTCGAAAGTTTATATAAATGTTCCTTGGCTCCGCCATGTCTGATTTCCGGGAAGATATCAATCATTTCAGCATTACGATGATCATATTCTGTGAGCATATCATCCAGCTGAATCTGTTCCAGATTGATTTGTTCTTCAAAAAGAGAATGATATACAACTGCAGCTATTCCGGCCTGCTCTAAATTCTTTATTACTTCAATATCATCTACCATATTTGAGGCTCCGAGAATAATCGGATTCTTTAGTTCAATGCCCATATAGTTAGTTCTCAAATCTGCCATGACGTTATTTCTTAAAAAGTATTAAACTGTAACAAGTCTAAAATAAATTAGTTCACAGACTTCTATAAAAAAACAGCCCCGCTTGTCAGCGAGGCTGTTTAATCACTATGTAAAATTATTTTTTAATACAACAGAATATTCATAGCCAGGGTTACACCGACCATTACAATAGAAACCATGGTCATCAACTTGATAAGAATGTTCAAACTCGGGCCTGAAGTATCTTTGAAAGGATCTCCAACGGTGTCGCCTGTAACAGCTGCTGCATGGCAAGAGCTTCCTTTTCCTCCGAAATTACCTTCTTCAATATATTTCTTGGCGTTATCCCAGGCACCGCCGGCATTAGCCATAAATACAGCAAGAATAAATCCAGTAACTGTGCTTCCCAAAAGTAAGCCCATTACGCCTGGAACTCCAAAAATTACTCCTGTCAATATCGGGATAATGATTGCAAGCAAAGAAGGGAATAACATTTCATGCTGAGCTGCTTTTGTCGAAATTTCAACACATTTTGCATAATCCGGTTCAGCTTTTCCTTCCATGATACCAACGATTTCACGAAACTGACGCCTGACCTCATCAACCATTTTACCGGCTGCGCGTCCAACGGCATTCATTGTAAGACCACAGAATAAAAATGCAGCCATTCCCCCAACAAATGCTCCGACTAAAACTCTTGGATTCATAAAGGTAACATCAAAAGCCGTAAGCACATCCATCAGGTTTCCTTTAGCTAATGCCGGAGTCAATGGACTTGTCGGATGGAAATGTACCATACCGATACGAGCTTCTTCAAGGAATGAAGCTAAAAGGGCAAGGGCCGTCAAAGCTGCTGATCCAATAGCAAAACCTTTTCCCGTTGCAGCAGTTGTGTTTCCAAGTGAATCAAGAGCATCCGTACGTTTGCGCACTTCCGGTCCCATGTGACTCATTTCAGCGTTACCGCCTGCATTATCAGCGATAGGTCCGTAAGCATCGGTAGCAAGGGTAATACCCAATGTGCTTAACATACCCACTGCCGCAATTGCGATTCCATATAATCCCATCCCAAAGTCATGCCAGTTCCATGAAGCAGCAAATCCAAAAGAAAGAATGATTGCCAACCCAACAATAAGAACAGGGAAAGCAGTTGATATCATACCTGTACCTATCCCTGAAATGATTACAGTTGCAGAACCCGTTTTTGAAGCGCTTGCAATTTTCTGAGTAGGCTTATAAGAAGCCGAGGTAAAATATTCTGTTGATTGCCCGATTCCGATTCCGGCAACAAGCCCAGAGATCATGGCGAGCCAGATTCCTGTATAATTAGGCAGTTTCAGCATGTAAAGCACAACCCATGACAAAATAGCGATACCAACAGCAGAAGAATTTACCCCGAAACCAAGTGCACGGAGGAGTTTCTTCTGATTAGTATCTTCTTTGGTACGGACAAGGAAAATTCCAAGTATTGATAATAAAATTCCAATTGCAGCGATGATCATAGGTGCAATTACCGCTTTGAACTGCATCGTAGTGCCTAAAGCAGCAAATCCGGCAGCTCCAAGGGCAGCAGTTGAAAGAATTGCCCCGCAGTAGGATTCATATAAGTCGGCACCCATACCAGCAACATCACCAACATTATCGCCCACATTATCAGCAATGGTAGCAGGATTGCGAGGATCGTCTTCCGGAATTCCGGCTTCGACTTTTCCAACAAGGTCTGCACCTACGTCAGCAGCTTTGGTGAAAATTCCACCACCAACACGGGCAAATAAAGCCTGAGTGGAGGCACCCATTCCAAAAGTAAGGGTAGTAGTAGTAATAATGTTCAGATTGGTGCCGTCAGGAGTAGCGGCAAAAGGATAGATTTTATTCAGGATCAGGAACCAGATTGAAATATCAAGTAATCCAAGACCGACCACAACAAGGCCCATTACTGCTCCACTCCGGAAAGCTACTACAAGACCTTTATTTAAAGAATGGCTTGCAGCATTCGCAGCGCGTGCAGAGGCGTAAGTTGCTGTTTTCATGCCAAAATAGCCTGCTAAACCGGAGAAAAATCCACCAGTAAGGAAAGCAAACGGCACAAAAGGATTTTGAATTTTTAATACATAAGCTAAAAATGCAAAAAAGAGGGCAAGCACAATGAAAACAATGGTTACCACCCTGTATTGCTGCCTAAGATAAGCCATTGCTCCGACGCGAACGTGTTTGGCAATCTTTTTCATAAGATCAGTACCTTCGTCATACTTCATCATGTCATTGAAGAAGTACCAGGCAAATAAAAGCGCAAGAGCTGAAGAGGCCGGTACGAGCCAAAAAAAAGGATCAATCATGAGATTTTAATAATTAAGGTTAATAAATAGAAGTTTAAATTATGAAGTTTAAGTTTAATGAATATTTATCTCACCTCAGGTACTTTATAATTTAAAAATTCTTCCCAAATTAGGAGCAAAAATAGGTATTTGATATTTTAAAACAGCAATAAAAATTGTGTTGTAAAACAGTTTTTTATTAATAATTTTGAGAGTTAATTCACTTTATGTATATGAAATGGAATAACGTCGTATTTTAGATTGACGAATTTATTTTAAAAATGAATTCCATTTTATTATATTATGTAAGTTTTATTTAAAAAAGCCGGGACGAACCTGGTACGAACCGAATACGGACTTAATACGAGGAGAGTCCAGGTGAAATTTAGCTATATTATTGTTAAATAACAAAAAGGATGTAAAACACGACATCAATTTATTCTCATTACTTAATTGTGTTGGTCAAATTATAATCAACCAGCTTTTTAAAAATTAATTTATATCAACTGAAACAGGATCAATTTTTTTATTGATTTTCACAAACGTTTTACCTTCTTTGATTTGGAAATTTAGAGTTCCATCAATAAGAGTGACCCGGTTCAAAATATTGCGAAGTCCAATACCGCCAGATTTTTGTAGATTTTCAGAGTAATTATAACCTATCCCGTTATCACTATATGTTAATTCCAGTCTATCATCCTTTGCAGAGAGTGATAAACTGATTATTGAAGCTTGCGAATGTTTAAGACTGTTATTAACCAGTTCGCTAATTATTCTATAGTAATGAAGTTCAATAAGTTGCTGGAAGCGCCGCGATTCAATGTCAGATTCAAATACAATATCAATCTTGTTTAATTCCTTGATTTTCTTGCATAGATCCCGAACACCGGCATCGAGCCCAAGCGTTTCTATTAGATGGGGAGTAATGTTATGACTGATCGTACGGATTTTCTCTACGACCAATCCTGTTAATTCATTGCTTATTGCAATATTTTCCTTCAATTCCTCCGTCGGATTCATATTTTCCATCAGATCCAGGCGAAGTTTAATAGTTGACAGAATCGGACCCAGATCATCATGTAAATCGGCAGCAAATTGTTTCCTGTCATTCTCCTCGGTCTCAATAACTCTCCTGAGCACATATTTTTCAATATTTTTATTTTCAGTTATATCAATAAAAATTGACATAATAGCCTCTTTCCCTTTATACTGAATGGTATTACTCCGAACAAGAAAATAACTTGTACCCTCTCCTTTATTATCCTGTAACTGTATCTCAATAGCATGGTTATGACCAACAGATTCAATGATCATCGCGGCAATTGAACTTCCTTCCATCCCAACACTTGTATTTTTGAATAAATCATCAATGTTTTTCCCAATGATCTCTTCTTGAGGAATTCCTATATAGTCAGAGGCTACCTCATTAGTAAATTCAATTAATTTATTTACACTAATCAGAATAATATTCAAAGAATTATTAACAACTGCTTTATAGAGCGCTTCACTTTCTTTCAAAGCTACCTCCATTTGGCTCCTCTCAGTTATATCGTGAATAATGGCAAACAGTAATTTTTCGTCAGGCATTTCAATCGGAGAAGTATAAACCTCAACAGTTCTTATTTCACCGGAAGCCAGTCTATGAGGGAAAATATAATAATTGCTTTTTTGATTTACTGCATTTTTGATATTTTCCTTGATTTCTTCACTTGGAAGGACATTGATGTCATAGATACTAAGTGAGTCCTCTTTACTAAAAGAATGTCCATAAAAATTTTTGGCTGATTTATTGGCATCTATAATAAAACCATTTTCAGGATGTACAAGTAACATGACTGCTTCGTGATTATAAAACATGTTGTGGAAACGTTCCTCAGACTTTGCCAGTTCAGCGGTTCGTTCCTGAACACGGATTTCAAGGTCGTTTTTTGAATTAATCAGCTCTTGCTCCAGTCGTATTCTAACATCCAATTCTTCTTCCAGTAAATGATTTGTTTTCGCAAGATCCTTAGTTCGTGCTTCTACCCTTTGTTCAAGATCCTTATTTAAAATTCTGTATTTATGTTCACTCTCAACCAGATCCTTTTCTACCGTTCTCCTGTGAATACTTAATGAAACCTGATTACCCAATATTTCAAGAAGACTAATTTCATCCGTATTAATTAATCTTTCGGAAAAGACAATAATTCCTCCATACCCTTTTTCATTCCTTGTAAAACCGATAATATAAATATTTCTGATTTTCAGGATTTTTTCTATTTCACCCAATATGAAAGAAGGGATTCTGTCATTTGAAAATTCCTTAAACCCGGCTATTATTTCAATTAATTTACCTCTTGAACTTCGTGGAATAAAATATTTAATACTTTCATAAATATGAAGAATAAAATTCTCCAGATCATGATTACTTATAGTCCCGGATTTAATAAATCCTTCCTTCAACCATTCATAAAAAGCTGGAGATGGTTTTTGTTGTTGCAATGATTCTATTGAAAACACATGAGGTTCATTCAGAAGCCTTTTTATCTTGTTGCAGCAAATATCGAAAATTGAAGAAATTTCTTCTGATTCATTGATGGAAGTAGTTGCTGAAGCAAGAATTGAAAACTGCAGTGCATTTTTTTTCTGAAATTCCTGTATTTTCTTTCTTTCAATGCTATACCTGATCGAATGAATAATATTTTGGGAATCAATACTGTTTTTAAACAGATAATCCTGAGCACCTTCCTTCAATGACTCTAATGCTGTTTCTTCATCATCCAATCCAGTCATTACTATTACCGGCACTTTAAGAGAGGAAAGGTTAAACTTTTTAAGAGTTTCAATACCTATGCTGTCAGGTAATCCAAGGTCAAGAAGAATCACATCAAAGTCTTGCTGTGAAATCTTCAGGATAGCATCCTTCAACGAAGAAGATTCAACAAGTTCGTAGTCAATCCCTGAAAACCGCAAATGTTCTTTAAAGATTAATACATCTCCCGGATTGTCCTCCACCAAGAGGATCTTGACCAAAGTCAGGATGTTAAGTTTTGAATTCATTACGAAGATGATTTAATTCTTTTCATATTTACAGACCATAGCTTTTAATTCTTTGCCGGAAGTTTTACTAATATATCTATTAGTTGAACATTTGATGAGTCCATGATTTAAAAATATTTACTATCCTCTCATTGTTGAGCCACTGCATTTTTTACTAAAGAAAAATAAAAGGTTGTTCCATTCCCTATTTCTGATCGAATCCACATCCTTCCACCATGCCGTTCAACGATGCGCTTGCAGATCGCCAGACCTATTCCGGTTCCGCTGTACTTATCTTTTGGCATCAATCTTTGAAAGATGAGAAAAATCTTATTGAAATACTGCTCTTCAATGCCGATTCCATTATCTTTAACTGAGAAGGTAAAATGAGTTGAATTTTCTTCAGCTCTGACATGGATTTCAGGAATTGTATCACAGAATTTTAATGCATTTCCTATCAGATTTTGCAAGAGTTGGACCATCTGGACCTCATCACCATTGACAACCGGCAATTTATCACAGGTTACAACTGCATTCTTTTCTGTTATACTTAATCTTAAATTAATAATGGCTTTATTGAAAACATCATTAAAATCAACTTCGGTAAAACTCTTTCCTCTCGTTCCAATTCTGGAATAGTTCAGAAGGTCATTAATAAGGCTTTGCATCCTTGTCGCTCCATCCACTGCATAATGAATAAACTCCTTTGCATCATCATCCAATTTATCTTTGTATCTCATGGCAAGCAACTGCGTAAAACTTGCAACCATTCGGAGAGGCTCCTGTAAGTCATGAGAAGCAACATAAGCAAACTGTTCAAGTTCTTTATTTGACCGATGCAAATCTTCGTTCAATCTAATTAAAATCCTTTCTGCCCCTTTTTTCATGTCTGTCACGTCAAAGCAGACTCCTGCCATTCGGATTGGTTCTCCAAATCGATTTTTGATTACGGAGGCTTTTGCATTTATGTAGCTTACATTGCCACTTTTTGTTTTAATCCTGTAAACTGTTTCATATGGACATCCTTCCTCGATCGTTTTACGTAAATCTTCACGAACATAAGGAATGTCTTCCTCGGTCAGGCATTTTTCAAAAGTTTCATACTTTCCATCAAAAGTACCCTCATCAAAACCAAACATTTTTTCCATCCTCTTATCCCAAACAAGGATATTGGTTCTAAGATCTTTTTCCCAGGTTCCAATATTACCATTGTCCAAAGCCAGATTTAATTTCTCTTGTGCTTCATTTAATTTTTGTTCTGCTTTCTTTCGTTCAGTAATGTCATTACCCTGGGCAATTACGGAAATGAGACTGTTGCTGTCATTATCATAAATATTAGCTGAATTCCATAATATCGTTCTAATCTCATTCCTGTTCGTCAGGATTGGAATTTCTATTGATTCCCAATTCTCATAGAGTGCCCTTTGAATTTTGTGACTGATTTCCTTGACCGCCGAAGGGGGAAATAATATGTCCACTTTTTTACCATAAACCTCCTCTGATTTGAATCCCGTTAAATATTCAAAAGCTCTGTTAAATAGTTGTATTTCAAATTTAGAGTTCCAAACTATTATAGGAGCATTTGCATTATTAATAAGACTTTCAAGATAATTTTTAGTATTTTGAAGTTCCTTTTGTGCCAGGACACGTTCCGTAATATTTTCAAAAATTGTAGCAAAATAACCTTTTTTGCTACTAAATGCACTGACTCTAAAGAATTTATCTAAAAATCCATTATAAATTTCAAATTCTCTACTCTTTCCCTCAAGGGCGACTTCGCCATAAATACCAATCCAATAAATATTTAAATTGGGAAATAATTCTGATGCTTTTTTACCAATTACATTGTTAGTTAAACCCGTGTGTTTTTCAAATCCTGGATTAATATTGATAAATCTGTAATCCCTTGGGTTTCCTCTTTCATCAGTGATGAGCTCCAAATAAGCAAATCCTTCAGTCATCTCATTGAAAAGAGTACGGTATTTCTCTTCACTTTCGGTGAGTAATTCTAAAGCTTTATTTTCTGATTCCTTTAAACGGATTGTATTAATTCCAAATGTAAGATCATCTGCAAGTCTTGTTAGTAGAGCCACCTCATCCGGTGAGAAAGAATCAATGTCCCTTGAATAAAGGGCAAGGGCTCCAATGGCTTTACCTTCCAAGACAAGGGGAAGTGCAATACTTGAGTTATAACCATTGTTTATTGCCCCATCCCGCCAAGGCTCAAAACAGGGATCATTATATATATTTCTGCACATTACTGGTTTTCCTGTCCTTATAGCAGTTCCGGTAGGGCCATTACCCATATCATTCTCGCCCCATGAAATCCTAAGATTCTCAATATATCCATCATTAAAACCATAGTGAGCAATAGGGAATACAGTTTTATCTTTATCATTTCCGGCATATCCGATCCAAACTAATGAATGTCCGCAGTCTTGAACAAGAATTTTACATACTTCATTAATATATTGAATCTCATTTTTTGAATGCATCATTACCTGACTGCTTTTCCCTAAGGCATTGAGTACCCGGTTAAGTTTCTGAAGTTCCTGTTCTTTTCTTTTGCGATTGGTTATATCGTTATTTACTTCAATGACAGCAACAGGATTATTCTCCTTGTCCTTATGAAGGGTCCACAAGCTTAAAACCTCCACAATAGTTCCATCTTTCCGGTGATGGATCAGTTCTCCTTCCCATTGATTTTTCAACATCAATTCATCAAAGATTTCAGGTAAAGGCTTTGAGAACTCAGTTTTTAAAAGATCAGTTATAATTTTTCCAAGTGCTTCCGTCCGACTATATCCATAAAGTTTCTCCATCCCGCTATTCCACACGGTAATCTCATCCTGCATGTTGCGAACCAGAACTGGAGCATGTTCAAGCATATCAGAGTGTTCTCTGAGTTTCTCTTCTTTCTTTTGCAACTCGTCTTCAGCTAAAAACCGGGCCAAAGCAATGGTGAAATGTCCGGTAAGCCTTTCAATTAGTCCAACTATTTCATGAGTAATAATTTCTTTCCCTTTATCATTCAGTTGAAGAAGACCTATATGTTCACTTCCAAGTTTGAGAGGTATTAAAGCTATCGATTCATAGCCTTCTCTGCCACAACGATTCCGTATGTGACATTTCAGCTCTTTTTCCAGTTTACTGATTTTAAAATCTGATGTGCAATTTGACCAGACACTTCCGTATTTTGAGCACAATGAATTAGCATCTTTTATCTTCCCGTTAATTACATTTCCACATAGACATTCTAAGACCGGATTAGAGCTGTCATCCAGGAGAATTTTACCATTTCGGTCATAGGCACAAAGAAATTTTTCTGATCGGATGAATTCTTTTGAAAACCCTATTGTTTCATAATAAGGGTAATCATCACCCTCTTTTAATCTAAGACCTATTGCATCGAAACCGGTTAGTCCGAGAAAAAATTTTAAAGACAAATGAATGAATTCCCTGGCATTGTTGCTTTCATTAGTTATTTGCAGCAAATCAAGAGTTACTTGTCGTTCCTTGTCAGCTTTTTTCCTTTCCGTTATATCCATAAAAGCGCCTACACAGCCCCGGATTTTCCCATTCTCGTCCTTCAGGGGGACTTGCATTGCCAAGCATGGTCATCCTTCTGCCACTCGGTAACAGCACTTCAAGTTCTGAATTTAATACATCTTTGCCTGAGGAAGCTGCCACCTGCATTGTCAACTCTTCTGCAGTAAGCTCTTTCCCATCACAGAAGAATCTTCTAACCTGGACTCCTTCCGAAACCTTAGCTAGCCCCAGCGATACATTTTCACCTTCTTTTGCTTCGTAGAATGAATTAGCAGTTGCATTCCCTGTTATCTCAAGGCATTGCGGGTCCTGTGCTATCCAGATAGCTGAAGGAACTATATTCATCATTTTTTCCAATTCCTCAGCACGTTCATTCGCTCTTCTTTGGCTTTTTAAAAGTTTTTCTTCATCTATTAATCTTGTCATAGAAATGGCAACAAAATCTGCCACTATTTTCATCATGGTAATGTCTTCATCGGAAAAATCTTTTTTCAATTTAGATCCGAATGATAAAGTGCCTAAAACTTCTCCATTCCCGATTAGAGGATGACAACAATAAGCCTGTATTCCCAAACTTCTGACCAGATCGGTTGACTTATCTTTTCCTCCCTGGATATTCTCTGCTATAATTCTTTGACCTTCTTGAGCTACTCTTCCACAAACGGCTACACCCAAATTCAGCCATTCAATAGATTTGACTATCTGGTCTGAAACTCCTCCACAAGCATTAAGATGTAATTTATTAATGTTTTTGATCCAGGATGTAGTTAAAAAAGACATCACAGTCAAGATATCTCATTATCTTTAAACAGAGTTCATCAACTATTTTCTGTGGATTTTTGCTGGCAAGTAATTTGCCAGCTGTTTCGGAGAGTAAATCTAAACGTTTATTATTGCGAAGGAGTCTGTTATATATAATCTCATGTTCATTCAAAGATCTGGCAAGTTTGACATTACTATAACTTAGTTTTGATATTTTATTTGCAAATTTGAGATAAAACCCTTTTGCACTCTCTAACTTCGATCTGCTTATATGACGGACGCTATCTAAAGATTTTAAATATTCATCCTGATTGAAACCGTATAGTATTGATCTTTTTTTTAAAGTCCTCGTATTCAATTTTTTCATCATCAAAAAAGAATTGGCCCATAAAGAGATTCCCCATGTGCTGTCCCCCTATAACGAGTGGCGTGGCAAGGTCCCACAAACCATTTGCACACTTATAGAGTTTAAACTCTCCCTTTGGTATTCCTGCTGTTAATTGTAAATCACTCTCAATACAGTTCCTGCAAGTAACCGGATGAACACGATGAAATTTTGTACAGATATTCTGCCATCCAACCTTCACCAATACTTTCCCTTTGTTGTCTATGATTGCCATTGGTATAGTGGTGAGTTCATACAAATACTCCATCATTGATTGAATCTCTTCACTATCAATGATATCTTCCAGTTCCAGATCATTGATATCACCCTTCGGGATAAAGAATGGTCTCAATCTTTTTCTTTATACGTTCTTCACTATCCTTTAAGGCTAATTCAGCCATTTTCCTTTCTGTAATATCATGCACCATCCCAATTGACATGATTATTTTACCATTCTCATCTTTAGTATGAAAACATTTTTCATGAACGTACCTGATCGCACCATTATCTTTTCTTTTGATTCGATGTTCCACTTCATAACTGTCACTGTTGCTTTTTAGAGATTCAGTATAAGCACAATCAACTAAAGCACGGTCATCAGGGTGCACTGCATTAAGAAATCCCTCATAAGTAGCTTCAAACTCCTGGGGATTCAGACCAAATATTCTGAAGATTTCATCTGACCAGGTAAGACAATTTGTTTTTAGATCCAGTTCCCAACTACCCAATTTGGCTATTTCCTGTGATCTTTTTAAACGGGCTTCACCCAGCATGAGTTTTCTTTCACATTCTTTTCTTACAGTAATATCCCTGAATGTTATTACAGTTCCTAAAATATTATCATGATCGTCCCGGATTGGTGCTTCACTTTCATCAATTGGAATTTCAACTCCATCTATTCTGATCAGAATGGTTTTTTGAGTATGTGTAATGACAAAATCATTATTTACTATTCTTTCAAGAGGATATTCAATTTTTTGTCTTGTATCTCCGTTTATAATTTTAAAAACAATCGATAAACTTTTTTGATATGCTTCCTTAAGTCTCCATCCTGTCAATAATTCAGCCATAGGATTCATAAAAGATATCATTCCCTGTTTATCAATGGAAATAACAGCATCACTAATACCTGACAAAGTCCCGTCAAACTTTTGTTTACTTTTCATGCTCATATCTGTTAGATCTGATATTTGATCTGTCATATACTTCAGTTGTTTTATTGATAGAATAGCAGAGATTTAAAGGGGGAAGTGATTTGGAAATTTCATGTTATGGTCATTAACCAAAAGACTCAAATATCTTTATTTGAACAAATAATCTCTATCAATACAAATATAAGTATCTGAAATGAAATAACGTCGTATTTTAGATTGCCCAATTTTATTTTAGAAATGAATTCCATCTTGTTATATTATGTAAGTTCTCTTTAAAAAGCCAGGACGAACCTGGTACGAAGCAAATACGGACTTAATACGAGGAGAGTCCATGCGAAATTTAGCTATATTATTGTTAAATAACAAAAAGATTGTAAAATACGACATCAATTTATTCTCATTACTTAACTTTCAAATATAAATATCCTTATTCATCCAGAGTCACCAGTTTATTTCGTAAGGCAAAAATTACCAGGTTTAAGGTAGTGGGTTGACGTGTTTTTTCCAATAACCTTGCTTTATATCCTTCAATAGTTCGTTTACTGGCGCATAATTTATCGGCAATCTGTGTTGTTGAATATCCTTTACAAATTAGAGTGAGAATTTCATTTTCTCTTTGTGTCAGGGATTCAAGATCATTTGAAGTAACTTGTCTAAGTTTTTTTACCAAAAGTCCGTTGATCTCAGGAGAATAATATTGTTTTCCTTCAGCTACCATTTGAATAGCTCTTTCTATTTCAATAATTCGTGCCGTTTTAAGCATAAACCCCGAAATTCCCTTTTGAATAAGAGAATAAAGATATTCTTCCTCTCCAAACATTGTAAGAATTATAACTTTAAGTTTGGGATAAATCATTAAAGCCTTTTCCGTAGCTTCAATTCCATCCATAACAGGCATTTTTATGTCCATTAAAACAATATCAGTCTTCTTCTTTTAATTAATTCAAGAAACTGAGCTCCATTTTCAGCTTCTCCGACCAATTCAACTCCCGACATTGCTTCAATGACTTTTTTCAAGCCTTCTCTAAATATAGCATGGTCCTCAACAATCAATACCTTCGTTTTATCCATTACATTAGGCTTAATCGAAAAGATAAAATTACACAACTTCAGATTAATAATTTAGTTTTTTTAAATAATCATTCCACCCGCATATTGTTATTGATTTAGAATACATTATGGGAAAAGCTGCGTAATTATACGTAGCTCTTAAAGGTGAAATTACTTGGCAATAAAAGGTAAAAACTCATTATGGAATAGAGTAACAAAACTGATGCTGACCTAAATGGGCTGATATACCTTTGAGTCAGAAAAATTATTAAATAGAAAATATGAAATCAATAAGCCTTTCATTTCAGGTTCATCAACCATTCCGTTTAAAGGAATACCGTTTTTCAGATATTTGTAATGATCCTTATTATTATAGTGATCGGGAAAATGAAAGGATGATAAAAGAAGCTGCCAAGAACTGGTATTTGCCAACGAATGAAAGACTCCTCGATTTACTGAATCAGTATGAAGGAGGATTCAGGGTTGCATTTTCCATTTCCGGTACAGCGTTGGACCAATTTAGCATGTATGCTCCTGAAGTTATTGAAAGTTTTCAGCGATTAGCCGATACAGGTTGTGTTGAATTTATTGCAGAAACGTATTCTCATTCACTCGCTTCATTAAAAGATAAAGATGAATTTATTCATCAGGTTAAATCTCATTCCGAAAAAATAGAGGAGCTTTTTGGTCAAAAACCGGAAGTTTTTAAAAACACTGAATTAGTATATAATGATTCAATAGGTAGCATTATAAGCGAAATGGGATTTAAGGCTGTTATTACAGAAGGAGCCCGACATATTCTTAAATGGAGAAGCCCAAATTATATCTATCGTAATCCGGGTTCATCTGAATTGGCTATTCTTTTTAAAAATGTACCATTAAACGATGACATAGCTTTTCGGCTGGCTAACGCTGATTGGACCGGATGGCCAAGGATCGAGAATAATTATTTAGCGGTGCTGAATAAAATTCCGGATCACGAAAATGTAGTAAATCTAATTGTGGATTATGATCTGGTATGCCAGGGACAATCAAAAGCAACGAAATCTTATAATTTTCTTAAGTCCTTTCCTTCGGCAGTTTTCGAAATGACTGACTTTAATTTTATGACTCCATCAGAGATTTGCGATTTTAATAATCCTCAGAGTGAAATAGTAATTCCAGAAACGGTTTCAAGGACAGATAATGAAGGAGGTGATCTTTTGGCCTGGATAGGAAACGATCTGCAAAAGGAAGCTCTGGAAAAACTCTATGGTTTAAATGAAAAAATAAAACTTTGCAATGATCCGAAACTACTAAAAGACTGGAATTACCTTCAGACTACTAATCATTTTTATTATATGAGTTCAAAATTCTTCTCGTATAAAGAAATATCTTCATTTATAAATCCATATAATAATCCTTATGAAGCGTTCATGAATTATATGAATGTATTGAACGACTTCAGTTACAGAGTAAACCGTTCAGTCTTTAATTTGAAATCAGATTTTATTCAGAAAAGACAACAATTCCATATCGAGGTATAACCTATGGAAATGACTAAAATTTCAACTAATCATGAAGATGAAAACCATTAAAGATAATGCAGAGAAAATTTTCAAATACCTCAGATCAAAAAATTTAAAAGATATTACTCTGAGGAATCTAATCAATGATTGTCAGGTTCAAAATAATGATGAATTCTATTCAGGGCTTGATATGCTTGCAAAAGAAGATAAAATTCTAATACTAATCACTCCGGCTGATACTTATGTATTGCCTGTTAATGAAGCCTAACATTTACTGATCATTTATAACATTGGACTATAAAATGATCAAATTAATTTAATAAATGTTTAAAGGGAAGAAGAAACATATACAACCTTTTAAACGTAATAAAGTCTACAAAAACAAAAACCATTATGAAACAATTAAAAATTATACAGCAAGTAACTAACCGTGAATCTGCATCGCTCGACAAATATCTTCGAGAGGTGGCAAAATTTAAATTAATTACACCCGAAGAAGAAGCCGTACTTGCCCATAAAATTCGTAATGGAGACAAGAAAGCAATGGAAACCTTAATTTATGCGAATCTGAGATTTGTTGTGTCTGTCGCAAAACAATATCAAAACCAGGGTTTAACTCTTTCTGATCTCATTAATGAGGGGAATTTAGGTCTTATAAAGGCCGCTGAGCGCTTTGATGAAACAAAAGGATTTAAATTTATTTCATATGCCGTTTGGTGGATTCGGCAAGCTATTTTACAAGCATTGGCTGAGCAAGCCCGTATTGTCCGTTTGCCGTTAAATAAACTTGGATCATTTAATCAGATATCCCAAACCTTTAGAAAGCTTGAGCAGGAATATCAGCGTGAACCAATGGTGGATGAAATTGGTGAACTTCTGAATCTTAGTCCGGCGATAGTTGACGAGGCATTAAACATGAGTAATTTTCATATATCCCTGGATGCTCCTTTAAAAGATGAAGAAAATTTCGAGAATAACATGTATGACATTTTGGTTGAAACTTCTACTCCTGATCCGGATAATTCACTCATCAAAAATTCCCTGAAAAGTGATATTGAAAGGATCCTGAATACTTTAACCGATCGTGAAGCTGAGGTTTTAAAGTTCTACTATGGACTTAACGGGATCCATTCACATACTTTAATTGAAATCGGAGATAAATTAGACTTAACACGCGAACGTGTGAGACAAATCAAGGAAAAAGCGCTCAAAAAACTTCAACTTGCACGTCGTAATAGTCTGCTCAAATCATATGTAGCTTAATTTTCTAAAAGTCATTTTCTTTCCCATCTATTCACTTAATCTTTAATCAATCCTGCTATGAAACAACTCCGTATTATTCAACAAGCCACAAATCGAGATTCCCCTTCTTTGGATAAGTATTTGTATGAAATCTCAAAATTCAAGTTGCTTACTCCGGACGAGGAGGTTATTCTTGCTGTTAAAATCCGCAATGGTGACCGGAGAGCTTTGGAAACTCTTGTCAACTGCAATCTGCGTTTTGTAGTATCTGTCGCAAAGCAACATTATTCCAAAGGGATCCCCCTGGCAGATCTTATTAATGAAGGGAACCTGGGCCTGATTAAGGCGGCTCAGCTATTTGATGAAACAAAAGGATTCAAATTTATATCTTATGCGGTATGGTGGATCAGACAATCAATTTTACAAGCTACCTCTGAATTTTCGCGAATGGTTAGACTTCCTTCCAATGTAATTCTTTCATTAAATAAGGTAAATAAAACCTTCACTGAATTGGAGCAGAATTTTCAAAGAGAGCCCACAGCCGAAGAAATTGCAGAGCTGACGGATTTACAACCTTCCATTATCTATTCTTCTCTTAATGCAAATCAGTATCATTTGTCAATGGATGCACCGTTTAGTGATGACGAAAACAGTGATTCTCTTTATGATGTAATGGGAGATAATGATTTCCCTTCTCCGGATAAATCACTTGTAGAACATTCATTAAAATATGAGGTTAAACGTACTCTTTCGACCCTTGATGAAAAGGAAGAAAAAGTCATCCGTTTCTTTTATGGGTTGGATGGACAATCTTATTCCCTTGATGAAATAGGCCATAAAATGAATCTTACACGTGAAAGAGTACGACAGATAAAAAGATAAGGCTCTTAACCGGTTGCAAAAATATCCCCGTAATAAATTATTAAAAACTTATGTGGCATAAATTACATACTTTCTATGATTTTTATTATGGTTGAAATTAGTTCTTCAGCTTCTTTATATTTTATGTATAAACTCTGATTTCCTTTCTTACGGTTTGTAAAATTGGCATCGTTTGTTTTTAATGGCTGTCATAGAGAAATGTTATTTACTTTTTCAGATCAAGTGTCTGGATGATCTCATTTGTATCTGGCATGTTCCCGATATATTCGTACCGGGGGAGGAAGTTAGTTGATCGGGGAGGGGTGGTATTAATTTTACTATCTTTTGAAATGATAGACTTCTGATGAATATCATTGATCTCCAGATCAAAACTACCTTCATATATCAAATCGGATTAACTTTTACCTGAATAATTCATTTGCTCAAATTCCAACAGCACCTTTTCTGCATTGGAAAGATCTCCTATCCCGCATTCCCGCGAACCAGAATAGGCCTTCCAGAGTAATTTCTCTTGTTAAATTCCTCCGGATTCTGTTTTATTAATAAGTAATTCCAGGCTTGTTTATAGGTATCTTAATTGTGAAAGTACTTCCAAATCCATATTTTGACTTTACTTCTATTGTTCCATGAAGCATATCGATTAATTTTTTGCTGATGGATAATCCTAATCCGGATCCTTCAAACCTTCTTGTCAGGTTATTCTCCAATTGAATAAAAGGATTAAATAGTTTATCGATATCTTCTTCTTTGATACCAATTCCGGTATCCGATACTTCTACTTTTACTAAATTTCCCTCTTTTGAACAGGAAACCTGAACAACTCCTTGTTTTGTAAATTTAATTGCGTTAATAATTAAATTGATCAAAACCTGCCGGATACGTATTTTATCGCTTACCACTGGAGGAATATAAAGAGGTTTTTCAAATACAAGGGAAATCCCTTTAATTTTTGTCTGAAGTTCAACCAGCTTTAAAACATCTTCAATTAAATTAGTCATTTGAAATGATTCATAGTAGGGTATCATTTCACCTGCTTCTATTCTTGAAATATCAAGAATATCATTTATCAATGAGAGAAGGTGCCGCCCGCTTTTTTGTACCATTTCCAATTGTTTTTCCTGTTCTGAATTGAGAGGCCCGGCCAGTTGTTTTAATAAAATACCGCTAAAACCAATTATTGAGTTCAGGGGGGTTCGCAGTTCATGGGATATATTGAGAAGAAAAGCTGTTTTTAACCGATCAGCCGATTCCGCATGCTCTTTGGCCTGCTCCAGTTCAGTTGTACGTTCTCTGACAGTATCTTCCAGAATCGAATTATAGTCCCGGATCACTTCTTCCGCTTCTTTTCTCTTGCTAATATCACGAAATATCAATACGATGCCTAAATTTTTACCGTCTTTAGTTATAATTGGTGCGACGCTGTAATCAATAGGAATTTCTGTTCCATTTCTATGAATAAGGATACGGTCTTCTGTGACACCTGCAACTTTCACTTCTGAAATATTCCTGTATTCAAATGGAAGAGAACTTGTTCCATCATTGATGTTTATAATTTGATCAACTTGTTGATGCATAATCTCCCGGTGATTCCAACCTGTGAGTCTCTCAGCTTCTCTGTTCATGAACGATATTCTTCCTTCGGTATCGGTCGATATGACGGCATCACCAATACTGGCAAGAGTCGTAACCCATCTTTGCTGGTTTTCCCGGAGTGCATCTTCTATTCTTTTACGGTCTGTAATATCCTCCATAGAAGAGAGCATAAAATCCAGACCATTAATTTCAATGGTATCAACATTAACAAGTACATGATGCAAGGATCCTTTTCTGTCAACCAAAGTCTCCTCATAATTTCGCACTTTGCCCAATGGTTTGAATCCGGAAGTAATGTATTTATTTTGAGCAGCTAAAGGAGTTAAACCCAATTGTTGGAGTGTTTTCCCAATAACTTCTTCTTTTTTATGATATCCGATCAAATCCAGCCATGCCTGATTCACATCAAAGAGAGTCCCATCGTTTAAGGTGGTAAGAGAAATTCCCACAGGGGTTGATTGAAACACTACTGAAAATTTTCTTTCGCTCCCCAGTAGAGCTCTTTCTGTTAACTTCCTTTCCGTGATATCAGAGAAGATGGCGATAAATTCTCCTGGTTTTGGGCAATAGGCATAAATAGACAAATATTGATTTGTAGCTTCAAAAAATTCTTCAAACCTTGCTTCTTTATTCTCCAGGGCCACTTTCCCGTAAGCGGAAATATAATTGAAAGCAAAAAGGTCAAACGAGGGGTATATTTCCTTGACCCTATGTCCTTCCACATCCTCTTTCTTAAACCCCATTATTCTTTCGTAAGCTTCATTAACCTGAAGGAATAAAAAATCGATTGGGTTGCCTTCTTTGTCAGTAATAATCCGGCAATGAGCCATTGCATTAAGTTTGTTGGAAAACAAGGAAGAATATTTTTGTTCACTTGCTCTCAGGGCTTCCTCCGTTTTTTTACGCCCTGTGATGTCGCTGGAGGTTCCAAACCATTCGGCAATTTCATTCGTGTCATTTAAGATCGGAATTGCTCGTGTAAACATCCAACCTCTTTCATCACCCGGCAGAAGAACAGGATGTTCAAGTTCTATGATGGTTTTGTTATTGATTGCATTTTCAATGTATTTCCGGATATCCAACTGCTCTTTCACAGGAATTAAATCGAACCAGTTCGTTATCGTTTTTTCAATTCGTGTGTTGGGTCCCCAACTCTCGATATAATGAATACGATTAAATTCAGGACTGGCTCTAAATACTATGTCTGAAGTAGCCGTAATAAGAGCCCTCAAGCGCTCTTCACTTTCACGAAGGGCATTCTCGGCGGTTTTTCGATCCGTTATATCACGGGAGATAGTTGCTATTCCTATTATTTTACCGGAAGAATCGATACAAGGACTCTTTATTGTTGAGAAAATATGTTTCTCTCCTTTTATGCTGATAGTCTGATCGAAGGCAACAGACCTATTCCCCTGGAGAACTTTAGACTCCATTTCTTTGATTAGTGCAGCCTCCTCATGCGATACCAGATCATCTATAGTTAGTTCACTTATTTCTGCCCCAGGTTTATTAGAAGATGGGAAAAGCGCATTTGCTATGGACGAATTAATAAGGAAATATTTTCCATCAATATTCTTCATCGCAATCCAATCAGGGGTACTCTCCATTATTGTTTTCAGCACCGCCTGGTTTTCTGATAAAGCCTTATTAGTTGCTTGAAGTTCAGAATTTCCTTGCATTACAGATGCGTCAGGATTTTCATTAATCGTTTCTGATCTGGCCTGAATATTCTTAAAATCTGCAAGATCAACGAAGATCAGACATAAAAAAGCATCTTCAAAATCAAGAGGAAGACTTGACGCAAGGACATGTCTTAGTTTCCCTGATTTACCCGTAATTCTTAGCTCAAAGCCCTCCGTCTTTTCCTTTCCCTTTTCAAATATTGTTTTTAAAATTCCAATGTCTTCAGGATAAATGACGGATTCAATATTCTTTCCTATGATCAACTCGGAAGGAAGATCAAGCATTTCGGTAAGCCGCCGGTTGCAATAAATGATGTTGAATTCAGGAGAAATGGTAACGGCGCCTTCAAACATACTTTCAATGATTACCCGGTAAGGATAGTCAGCTGTTTGAAGAGTGAAAATCTGATTTCCCTCTTTACTGTTGATCACCAGAGCATCAATACTGCCATTCCTCATGGCAGCCAGAGTTTCCTCACGTTCAGCCAGCTTTATGCGTAATTGTTCAAGTTCTTCACGGACCTTCTTTAAATCCATTTATGTAATACAGAAAATTGTTTCGTGTACAGAAAAATTATTTATACGCAAAAAAAAAATGTTTAGGATATACTCTTAATTAATATCTTTCAAATTCTTAGAGTATTAATTTATACATTTTAATTGGATTTGACAAACTTTTTGAATGTTGTCCATAAGGCATATTATTGATATTTTTGCATAAGATCGAGTTAATGATGAAGAATATTTTATTTGTCTGCCTTGGGAATATCTGCCGCTCACCTCTGGCGGAAGCGATCATGAACGATTTCATTGAACAGGAGGGATTGACTGATGAGATCAGTTGTGATTCAGCAGGGATTCTGAATTATCATCAGGGTCAGCCAGCTGACAATCGGATGAAATCGCACGCGAAGAGAAGAGGATACAAGATAACCAGTATCTCTCGTCCGGTCGATCCTGCAACAGATTTTGACAACTTTGACATGATCATCGGGATGGATCAACAAAATATCAGAGATTTAAAATTCATGGCACGAAATAAAAGGGACATGGAAAAAATATTCCTGATGACTGATTTTCTGAAAGGCTCCGAACACGATTCAGTACCTGATCCTTATTACGGAGGTGAAGAGGGTTTTGAACTTGTTCTCGATATACTGGAAGATGCTTGTGCAGAGCTGCTTCATCATCTCAAAAAAGAATGACACTGCTTTGAACAATTTGATCTAGTGACTCTTAAAATCTGTCCAAATGACAAATAAAATCTACGACCGGATCGAAGAATGGACAAAGGATCAGATTGTTAAAAGTTCCGCAGTAGGAGGGGGCTGCATCAGTAATGCCGAAAAACTGATGATGAAATCCGGACGCTCTTTTTTTCTTAAATCTGGCTCAAATGTGAAATTATACCCTTGCGAGGCCAATGGATTGCGGGAACTTCAAAAAGCTTCCGCGATTCGAGTTCCGGAAGTCATTTTAGCTAATGAGAATTTTATACTCCTGGAGAATATCGTCTCCGGTATTCCAGGTCCTGACTTTTTTAATACCTTCGGAAAGCAATTCGCAAGACTTCACCACATCAATAATCAGAGATTCGGTTATTATGAAGATAATTTCATCGGATCATCTCCCCAGATAAATATTTCCAGTAATCAGGATAGCGAAAACTGGATCAAATTTTTTATGAATAACCGTTTATTGTTCCAGTTTTATCTCGCGGAAAAGAAAGGGTACGCTACCGACAAATTGAGAAAGGGTTTTCATCTTCTGGAGAACAAAATTGAAGTGATATTAGGTGGAAGTGAGGAAAGGCCCTCTCTTCTTCACGGAGATCTTTGGAGCGGAAATTATCTGTGTGATGAATCCGGAAATCCGGTTCTCATTGACCCGGCTGTTTATTACGGACATCGCGAAGCAGACCTTGCCATGACCAGACTTTTCGGAGGCTTTCCCCCGGAATTTTATTCTGCATACAATGAGGAATATCCCTTAAATGAGGGAGCTCCCTTTCGTCAGAACTTATATATGCTTTACCATGTAATGAATCATCTGAATCTTTTCGGCATAGGCTATTATCCTCAGGCAGAGAAACTTCTTTGGGATTATCTCTAAAGTACTTGAATCCTTGTTTATTACTAATTCTTCTCGATTTATAATCAATGATTTAAAAATAAAGGATTGGGAACCGGCTAACAAATTAATAATATTTAAAAGGATAATCTCCCCTACGTTGTGTACAATAAAAAATTCTGTATTGGCTTATCAATAGAATTATTTCTGCATGATCCTGTATAAAGTTTTACTGCTTCTGATTACAAGTGATTTTCCGGAAATAGCGGGGGTTGCCATAAATTCACCATCCAGTTTATTCTCTCCAAGAATTTTGAATTCCTTTCCTTCTTTAATCACATAAATGGTCCCATTTTTAGCAGTGATATAAATTTTGCCATCAGCACAAACAGGAGAGGCATAAAATTGACCATCGAGCTTCTGGGAATAAATTGTTTTTCCGGTCGCGGTTTCAATACAGGTGAAGTTACCGCGCTCATGAATCATATACAAAAGGCCATCTTTCACAACAGGAGACGTAATGGTCGGCACGTCTTTTTCCACAGTCCATATTATATTCGTTTTTGTAATATCTCCCTTCCCCTCGGGTCTGATCGCAATCATTTTTACAGGATCCTTTACTCCGGTGGTAAAAATGACAAACCCGTTGCTGAACATCGACATCGAGATGGTAGTATCTGAAACATGAGGTACCCTCCATATTTCTTCTCCGGTCATTGGGTCATACGCGATACAAACTTCTGCACCGTTACTGATAAGCATATCTTTCCCTTCTACATTGATAATTATAGGGGTAATGTAAGCTTTCCGGGCAATGGGTGGTTCATTGATATAATACTCCTGGGGACGGATGGATTTCCATACAGTTTTCCCGGTTTTCTTATTTAATGCAATAACATACTGGATATCCACTCCCTCATAATGGAGAAACAGCAAATCCTTATAAATAACAGGAGAAGAGGCCGGACCCTGTACATAATCACACTTCAGATCTTCACGCTTCCATACTACTTTACCTGAAGCAGTTTCAAGGCACGCTGTCCCCACGGAACCAAAATGAACATAAACAAAACCGTTTTCAATAGCGGGTGTAGGTGTAGCATGAGTATTTAAGGTATGAATCCGTTCTACATTGTCTTGCTGAAAAACGTTGATGTCGAAAATAATTTCTCCTGTTTTGAAGCTGCTGCAGATCGCATAAAGTCTTTTACCTTCTGAATCGGCTGTAGTGAGCCAGATCTGATCACCAAATATTACCGGCGAGGAAGCACCTTTTCCATGAAGTGAAGTCTTCCATTCTATATTTTCGTTTTCGTTCCATGTTAGGGGTAAATCTATATTGGAAGAAACGGCATCAAGATTAGAACCGCGGTAAAAGGTCCAGTTGGTATTTTGATTTTGAGCATTCACCGTAATGTATCCGAAAAGAAATATCAAGCTAATCAAAAATCCGGGAGCTAATTTCATACATCGGTTCGTTAAATTAATACAACAAAGATATTTTTTCTTTGCATAAAAGGAAGTTGATTAATTAGAAACCCTCAAGGATTTCGTTCACTTGAGGGTTTAAATTAAATCAAAAGTCAACTCAACTTAAAGGTAATCGGAAATGTAAAATAAACCGGAACGGCCCTACCACCCATTTTACCCGGATTCCATACAGGCATCTTTTCGAGTACCCTGACAGCTTCTTCATCACAGCCAAATCCTATTCCGCGTACAATTTTTATGTTGGTTATTTTACCATCCTTTCCCACTACGAAATTAAGAATCACCTTCCCCTGGACACCTGCATTTTGAGCCTGGTAAGGATACTTTAAATTCTCTCTGATGAATTTAAACATTTCAACTTCCCCCCCAGGGAATTGAGGCATTTGTTCCACTATCATGAATGGTTGTTCTGTGCTTTCACCTGCAATTTGAGTATTTTCCTTGGCTATAGGAGCCGCTATATCGTTGGTGCCTTTATCAAAATCCACTGTTCCAACCGCTGCTTTCTGCTGAATAACTTCCTGTTGCATTTTGGGTTGTTCCTCATCGGCCACTTCTTTATCAGGTCTGATAACAGGTGGTGTAAACTTAATGGTATTTCGAATTGAGGGAGGAGGTGGAATCTCTTTAAGGATGTTTTCATTTGGTGGTGGTGGTTTTACAATTCTTAAATCAGACATCACCCTGACACTTACATCCTTTTCTTGTTTTTTAGGTGCAATCTGATGCATAATTTCGGGAATCAGGCTCGCCAAAACAAAAATAAATACAGCGATCGAAAGTGAAATAAAATGTCTTTTAGTTGAACTCTTTCTTAACTGGTAAGCTCCATAACCTTTATTCTTATCTTCGAAGATCAGATCGATCCATTCATCTGAAAATATGTCGTTTTGAACTGACATTCTTTTATTCTCTTATTTGTCTAAAATGGTAAACGTAAAGATTTTAAAAAAGTTTACGGTAAATCCCTGTTGTTTTAATTTCATTTAATTCCTTTTATATACTTTTAACAATAAAATTTATATCTTTCAAATCGATGAAGAAATCTGCTAAATTGGTACTGGGTGGTGTTAGTTTAATTATCATTTTAGGTGTTTGTATCGCTTTCCTTATATATCAGATTATTAACGGTAGTGAAAAATTATCGGGCAAACAGGAAAGCATTCCTTCTAAGAGTCGTTCATTACCCCCTCTTAACAGTGGTACTTCTGATTGGTTGAATTGGAGAGGTCCTGGATACAATGGTAAAAGTCAATACACGGGAATAAAAACAGACTGGAGTAAAGGCTTGAAAATATTATGGCAGGTGAATTACCTTTGTCAGGATCAAAATACAGCCTCATGGTCATCACCTGTTATTCAGGGCAACAGGCTAATTGTTCCTGGCAGGGATGAAAAAAATGACCTTGTGTTTTGTATCAACTCAGAAAACGGAGAATTAATCTGGACAGGAAGATATCAAGCAGAGGCGGGGAGTAGTCATGGTCCGGGTGCTCGCGCTACTCCTGCAATCGATGGCGATCATGTTTATACCTTCGGACGAAGCGGCGATTTAGTGTGCTGGCGGCTATTGGACGGGAAAATGGTCTGGAGAAAAAATATAAAGGAGGAAGGTGGGGAAGAACCTCAATGGGGTTGTTCTTCAAGTCCTCTTTTATTGAATGACATGGTAATTGTTCAGGGTGGAGATAAAGCTCTGGTCATTGCATATGACAAAAAATCAGGGAAGGTATTGTGGAGATCTATGAAAGGCAAAGGAGGATATGCAGCCCCTGTTCCCATTTTTATCAATAACAAAGAGATGCTGATCATCTATCATGGCACAGGCATTTCCTGTATCGATCCCAGTGATGGGAAAGCACTCTGGACCGTTCCCTGGGAAACGGATTATGGCGTAAATGCCACTACTCCTGTAATTTCAAATGATATTGTCTTCCATTCTTCTGCCTATAAAATGGGATGCCAGGCTCTAAGGATATCAGAAAAGGGGTATACCGTGCTCTGGAAAAATAAAGCATTGGAAGCACAACATTCGGATCCTTTACTAATCAGCGATTACCTTTATGGGTATTCAGGAGAGAGCATTCGCAATTCAGGCCAGTTTAAGTGTATTGCATTATCCACAGGAAAAGAAATGTGGAGTACAAATCAAATAGGTCAGGGAACTACCACTTATGCAGATGGATATCTGATCTGTCTTGATATCAAAGGAAATCTCGCACTTGTAAAACCTGAACCTTCCGGATTTAAAATTATTGGTGAGCTTAAAAATGCTATAGGGGAGGTTAAAAGTCCGGCATGGACAGTCCCTGTACTGGCCAACGGTAAATTGTATATAAGATATCTGCAGAAGCTGATCTGTTATGATGTTTCAAATAATGCAGAATAGAACTAAACCTCCGAAAATTTAACGATGTTTCCTCATATAATAAAAGCTCCCCTTTAAAGAGGAGCTTTTATTATATGAGGTTTTATCTGACCTTAGAATTTTCTAACATTAAAATTGGATAACCCCCAGATCAGTCGAAGAACCAATATTTACAACTTTCCCCGAAATAGTGACAGGTTGAAGAGGAAGTGGAGGTGTAATTGTCACGTTGTAAGTCCCTGCAGGTAAACCTGGAAGGAGAAAAGATCCATTTTTATTGGTTACCGTTGAATAGGGGATGGTGTCACGTACCGCTGTTACAGTAGCAATAATGGAATCCGGAGAAACACTGCCTTTTATTGAACCGGAAATTGCATTATCAATTACTCTTATGACCGGCTTCAATTGATATTCTCCATTACCTTTAACTACAACCGACTGGAGAGCATCGAAATCCAACGTAAGACTATAATCCACACCAGGTTCGAAAGTTTTATGCAACTGAAGCTTTAGACCTGATTGTTGAGCGCTTGGAGTTTTAAGAGGATAGACTACATTGTCAACCATTACAGAATTATTGGCTCCGAGAATCAACCGGATCTGCTCTATGGTTCCGGCTTCAATATCTCCGGTAGCAATCATAGTTTTTGCTCCATTTGCATATTCGAGTAGGTTATATATCCCGGTATTGGCATTGAGCATTATTCTTTCTCCATTCGTACCGGTTATTTCGATTCCCTGCACCTCTACATTTACCTGATCAAAATTGGCAGGGGCATCGGTCAGCAGGATGGAAAGACTTGATTTAGTCCGATCCTTATCCTTACTGCAGGAAGCTACCAGTAATACAATAATTGATGTCAAAATCAAAAGATTAAGCTTTTTAAAAATGAAGCTTAATCCAGTCGTGTTTATCATTCTTCTTTTTGTATTCATAATTCTTCTTTTAATAATTAGTTTATCTGTTCTATTATGATGAGATATAAAAAATTCTTCTTTTATAATGAAGCCGCATAAGAGTGTTTTTACCCTACCCCTGATAGCAATTTATTTTTTTACATTATTCTACGAACATTAAAAAAGTGGAGATTCAGGTAAAATGAAAAAAGGAAATACTTTCCATTTTTTCATTCCCTGATTTGCATTTTTCTGAAATATCGGTTAATTTGATAATAAGTTCAAGAGAGATTATTGTGATGTAGATTTTGTATGTTTTGGTTTTTGTTTGTTGGGTCCATATACAGCCATGTGTATGGACCTTTTTTTGTGGTAATGAATAAAAAATGTGGAGGATACTGTTTTACATCATTGTTTAGGTATGTATTAATGAATAGCATGGCTTATTCAGGCATTTTATTAGTTTAAAGATAGAGTCTCATAGGATTTGATTTCGTGGCTGTTTATTAACATGAATTCATTAACACGATCGCTTTAAGACCACTTACTCATCGTACCATAACCAAGGTATGTGTAATAATACGGTAGGTTTTGTGTAAGGTTCCTGTATCAAATAATACAGGAACCATACACAAACCATACAGCAACCATACACAAACCCAGGAGATGATTGTCTTGTCTTGTCCTGAATTAAGTTTACACAAAAAGTAAATTAGAAACAGGATTTTATGAGAAGAGAAGTAAACAGTTACACGGACGATTTTAAACTAAAGGTTACAAAAGAGTCGGAATCAGCGATAAAATCCGAGGATGGTTATCCTCAATCAGCAACTTCAGTGATTTTTGGGAGATCTTTTCGGAGTAACGAACTAAATTTTAAATCTTTATTGACAACACCCGATTTATTACGGATGCTTCTCCTTTAGATTTTTGTGAAATTCTATGTGATACGATGCGGTTTTGTATACCACATCCATTGGCTTTGGATATTTTGCGTTTCTATCTTTATTTTATCTATTCCTCCAGAGCCGCCTCGAGTTCCTCTGTCATTGCAAGATTATGATATATGTTCTGTACATCTTCATTCTCTTCAAATTCTTCAATCATATTGAGAAACTTTTTCGCATCTTCGACAGGGAGTTTTTTCTCAAGGGTTGGAATTCTCTGAAGCTCGGCTTTTTCAGGTGCAATCCCCAGTTCTTCAAGTTTCCTGTTAATTTTCCCAAAATCCTCAAGTGCAGTTGTGACGGTCATCATATCCCCGTCCATCTCAATGTCTTCAGCACCAGATTCTATTAAATCCAATTCAAGAGCATCCATATCCATACCAGCTTTTACCGGGATATTGAAAATGCCTTTGCGATCGAATAGAAAATTTAAAGATCCTTTCGTTCCAAGATTTCCTCCCCGGCGGTTGAATATGGCCCTAATGCTGGCAACGGTCCGGTTATTATTATCGGTAAGACATTCAACAAAGACAGCAACTCCTCCGATACCATATCCTTCAAATTCTATTGGCACCAGATTTGTACCATCTTTTTCACCCTTACTAATGGCTCTTTCAATGTTATCCTTGGGCATATTCTGACCCTTGGCATTGAGTACCGCAAGGCGCAACCGCGGATTCATTGAAGGATCACTGCTTCCGCCTTCCTTTACTGCAATAGTAATCTCCTTGGAGATCCGTGAGAATATTTTGGAGCGTTTTGAATCGGCTGAACCCTTTTTCCTTTTAATCTTCGACCATTTACTATGTCCTGACATATTAGCTTTCTTTTTTGCTTTACAAAATTACTAAATGAACTCTTAATAAGAAGATTTTTTATCATTTGTCTGATCAAATTCACGAAAAAAAAGGAAAATTGAATTCAATGGATGTTGATGTGCTAATTATGTTTAGCTGATTGGCTTCATTATTTTCGCTGTGTAATGTAATCCAAAACTGAGTTGTGAAATTTTTTAGTTTCCATACTGATATTCTTTTCCCGTTATTGGAGAGCAGACATGGCCACAAAATGAAAAAAATTAGTGAAAAGAGAAGTTTGAAATTCTGGATTGAAGTTTCTGATATTTAGAAAATTGTTAATGATTATTAATAATGAGAATATGTAATGAGATTCAGGGGTTTTTATCGTAAATTGAATATGAAGAAATCCTGGGAATAAGCATTTTAAATCGATACAATGCCTATTCGAGTGTGGTTATTTTCTTTAAATAGCTCTCATTTATTAATTATTAAATCTTCCACTATGAGAATTTTAATGACAGCCAAATTCCCCAATGAACCTTTTAATTCAATGGTAAGGGAGGGGAGAGTTGAAGAAATCATGAATGAAATCATGGAAAACCAAAAACCTGAATCGGCCTATTTTACTGAAATGGAAGGAAAAAGAGGCTGCATTGCGGTGTTCAATATGAATGATCAATCCCAACTACCTGGTTTGGCCGAACCTTATTTTCTGAATTTTAATGCCGAGTGTCATTTTAGTGTTGCAATGACCGTTCAGGACTTAAAAAATGCCAATTTAACTGAAATTGGAAGGAGATGGGAAAAGTTCACCTACCAAAAACAACAACAGGAACAACAATTCAATCCAACCATGAGGTAGTTAGTTATTTAAGAGCTTTAGACTCTTTTTGTCTAAAGCTCTTTTAATTTTAAATATCAATGTTGTTAAAATTTTCAGGAGGCATATTACTAAAAAATGGTTGGTGAAACCTTCTAAAATTTAATACCAGTAAAGAAAATCAAAAAATAAACGCTCTTGAGCATGCTGGGGTTTAGACATTAATGGAACCGGGATTAATCATCAGCCAGTTCCACTTCATTTTACCTTATGAGATCCGGAAGATTTTAAGATTCCAGGGTGAAAAAGTTGCATTTTCTACATCAAAAGAAAAATTATTTTTTATCCGTCAAGTCTGTGGGAAGTAATCATTGGAGGATTCATCGTGATTTTTCCTCTTAATCTACCGGAATTCGTCTTTTACGTATGCTGTCGATACTCCATTTACCTGCTCCTTTAGACCATATAAACAAAAATACAAAACAATAGAGTACTGCTAATTCTCCCTGATTGACCAATGGTAATAAAGCATTGTGAGCGTGTACCATCCAATAGGCATAGGCCATTTCACCACAAGCAAAAAAAGCAGCCCATCGTGTAAACAGACCAGTCATGATCAGAATACCACCTATCAGTTCTATTGTTCCTGCAATATAAACAATGTGATGAGGGACAACAATTCCTGCAGGAAGTGGAGGATAATTGAAATACTTCTGAGAACCATGCCATAAAAAAAGGAAACCGGTGATTATCCTTAAAATGGCATAACCTTGCTCTTCATACTTTGATAAAAATCTCATAAAATTCATTTGATATATATTTAAATATTATAAACACATATAATTTTTAAATGTTTTTTTAACGGAACAAATGAGATAAAAAGATGTTTCATCAAATCAACTGAATCTGAAATTTTATTTCAGATTTCCTTAAGCCATTCTGTTTTTGTAATCCAAATAGTGAAACTTATGATAAAGCTGAAATCCTTTCAGGTCACTCCAAATACCTATTGATGGATGATGAACTCCATTAAACATAGTGGTTTTAACAATTGTATAGTGAATCATATCTTCAAAAATGATCTGATCACCCGGCTTTAATTCCTGATCAAAAGACCAGTATCCAATGAAATCTCCCGCAAGACAGGAATTTCCGCCCATACGGTAGGTTGGCTTTCCTTTTACAGGTTCATTCCAGGCACCGATAATTCGGGGCTTATAAGGCATTTCCAGGCAATCAGGCATATGAGCAGTAAAAGAAACATCAAGAATGGCCGTTTTGATTCCTTTATTTTCAACAATATCGATGACGTTGGAAAGCAAAACGCCGGTTTCCCATACAAAAGCGCTTCCTGGTTCAAGGATAACCTGTACTCCATTCCATCTTTCCCTGAAATCCCGTAATAGCTTGATGAGATGTTTTATATCATATCCCTTTCGGGTCATCAAATGTCCACCTCCCATGTTAATCCATTTTACCTGTGGAATGAACTTGCCAAATTTTGATTCAAATTCTTTCAGTGTTTTTTCAAGGTCTGTAGAATAAGACTCACAGAGAGTGTGAAAATGAAGACCTTCTACTCCGTCAGGCAATCGATCCCCCAATTGATCCGCCAGAATACCAAGTCTGGTGCCAGGGGCGCAGGGATTGTACAGTTCTGTTTCAACTTCTGAATATTCAGGATTAACGCGGAGTCCGGCAGATATTTTCCTTGAATAGTCTTTTATCCGGGGATAGAATTTCTTGTATTGGCTGAGGGAATTAAAAGTAATATGGGATGAATTATCCAAAACCTCTCCAAAATCATCCTCCGTGAAAGCAGGAGAGTAGGTATGAGCTAAAGCACCCATTTCTTCGGCCGCAAGCCGGGCTTCCCATGGACCGCTTGCTGTGGCCCCTTGAATGTATTGGCGGATAATAGGGAAGGCTTTCCACATCGAAAAACCTTTAAATGCAAGAATAATTTCAATGTCAGCCTCTGTTTTGACCTGTTTTATTAACTCAAGATTTCTTATTAAAAGTTCTTCATCAATTATATAACAGGGAGAGGGTATCTTTGAGAAATCGATTGCCATGAAAGTAAAATGGATTTGAGGAATTATTTTAAAACAATACTTTTGATGAGTTCAAAACCTGCATTGCTGTTTATGGTGCGAATAATATCGCTGCGCATCATAAGCAATTCATTCCTGATAATTGAGGATTTTAATTGCAAATGCAAGGCTTCATCTTTAATGAAAATGGCGGAGGTAGATCTTGCTATTTGTTTACCAATGATTGATTCCCATGAATTGATTGCTTCCACTTCAGCGAGTTTACGGTCAAATTTCTTTTCTTTAAGATATTCCTTGATTACACTTCCCAATGATTGCACTTCGGTACGTCTGATAATCGTATCTTTCATCTGATTCTATTTTGTTTTTTAATGGCCATATTGGAACTCGCCTATAATCATCTTCCTGTGTACGAAGTAATTCACATGGCTCGTTTCATCTTTTTAATTAATAAGAGTTTATTTGTCCGTCTGTCACTAAGAAAATGTGATAATCCGTGCCACCTGCTTCCCTGATGATGCTGTCAAGGTGTTCCCTGTTGGTATCCGTAATAAAAATCTGTCCAAAACTATTCTCAGATACAATTTTAACAATCTTCTCCACACGCGAACTATCTAACTTATCAAAAATATCATCCAATAGCAGGATCGGATCAACCTTATTAATTGAACGGATAAAATCATACTGTGCAAATTTCAGTGAAATCAGGTATGTTTTATTCTGTCCCTGAGAACCCAGCTTTTTAATAGGGTAATCTTCTATTTTCAGATCCAGATCATCTTTATGTATTCCGACCGTCGAATATTGCAACATTCTGTCTTTGGGGATGGCTTCGCTGATCATGGTCCGGAAATCACCATCATTTAACGGTGAATGATATTCAAGCTTTACAGCCTCATGCTTCTCCGAAATAAATTCATAATATTTCTGAAATACAGGCAGTAAATCGTCTATAAATTCTCTTCTTTTCTGATGGATTTTTTCACCGCTTAAAATCAATTGCTCATCCCATATTTCAAGGCTGTCACGGTCGAAAATATTGTTTAAGGCAAAATTTTTCAGAAGATTGTTACGCTGAAGCAGTGCCCTGTTATACCTCAGCAACAGGTCAAGGTAAGGGCGATCATACTGCGAAATGACGCTATCCATAAACCGGCGGCGCTCTTCGCTGCCCCCCTGAATCAAAATGGAGTCAGAGGGAGAAATCATTACAAGAGGCAACAGACCGATATGATCCGATAACCTTTCGTATTCCTTTTTACCTCGACGGAATTTCTTCTTGTGTCCGGTTTTGTATCCGCAATATATATCTTCATCCTGATCTTGTTTTTCATATCGGCCATGCAAGACGAAGAATTCTTCATTATGCGCGTATATTTTGATTATCCGGAAGATTAAAATAGCTCTTGCAGAAGGATAAATAATAAATGCAGTCCAGGATATTGGTTTTTCCAACACCGTTCTTTCCAACAAAGCAATTCAGCTTGGCAGAGAAGTGTAAATCAGCCTGAGCCAGATTTTTATAGTTAACTACAGATAAATCCCGGATAAACATCTATTTCTGTCGTAATTTTCTTGGAATAATGAATACAAATCTAACTTATTTTCAGAACCTGTTAAAATTGCGGCTCATTAAATAACCTGAAGGGAAGGATTCCATTAATCCAGATACCTGAGTCATTATTTGCAGGCCGTTTAATGGGTATTTCTATGCAATAATACGAACATGGTACGACCAAGATACGAGCATGGTACGAACAAACACCGGAGATGATATAAAGAGAAGGCGAATGAGAACCCATTGTGATCAGGGGGTTATTTCAGCAATTCTTCTGCATTCAGGATAGCTGCCTTTGTAATATTCTCTCCACTGAGCATTTTCGCAAGTTCTGAGACTCTTTCCTGAGGAGATAATAGTTTGAGGCCTGTTCGGGTTTCGTGGTCATAATCCTGCTTAAAAACAAGATAATGGTGATCTCCCTTAGCGGCAATCTGAGGAAGGTGTGTTATATTAATGACCTGCATTTCCCGGGACATTTCTTTTAGAATGTTACCCATTTTATCGGCGATTTCCCCGGAGACTCCGGTATCAATCTCATCAAAAAGTATAGTTGGGAGGGCTTTTGATTGCGAAATCAAAGCTTTTATGGTCAGCATCAGGCGGGATAACTCACCTCCGGAGGCAACTTTTGAAATCTCGGACAGGGCAGTGTTTTTGTTGGCTGTGAAGAGAAAATGTACTTCATCTATCCCATTGACTCCAGGTAAATTGTCTGAAATTATTTCAATTCTGAATTTTGAATTCGGAAGGCCCAATTGCTGAAGCTGCTCCATTACTCTTGATTCCATAGCATAGACTACGCTATGTCTTTGCTTTGAAAGTTTATCCGCCAGGTTCTTTACCTCAGAATATTTCGTCTCCATTAAAAGCTGCAAACGGCTGATTTCTTCTTCCTCCGAAGTAACATCCAGTATCTTCTTCCTGAACAATTCGCGCAGCTGGATGAGTTCCTCCAGGGTCGATACATGATGCTTTTGCTGCAAAGAGAAGATCAGGTCGAGACGTTCCCCGACGGATGCCATTCTCACCGGATCATGTTCGATTTTTTCTGAATGATAGGCGACTTCCTCTGCGATATCTTTTAATTCATAAAAGACGCTTTCCAGTCTTTTAAATAAAACATCTCCTTCAGGTAAGAAGTCCTTAATTCTTGAAATATTGGTTATTACATTTTTCACCTGAATTAGAGCGGAATTATTATCGCCATTTAAAATTTCGGCGCAAAGAGAAAGATTGGATTTGATTTCACCGGCATGGGAGAGAAGTTCAAGTTCTTTTTCAAGCGATTCCTGTTCGTTTTCAATCAGAGCTGATTTATCAAGCTGGTCAAACTGAAACTGGAAATAATCCAGGTCTGCCTTTGATTTGGCAGCGCGTTCTTCAGCCTCCTTGAGATCAGCCTGTATCTTTTTTAATTCTTTATAGCTTTCCCGGTAAAAAGAGAGTTGATTTTTAATTCCAGCGAAAACATCCACAACCATCAGTTGAAAAGATTGGTTGTTCAATTCAAGATTGTGATGCTGAGAATGAATGTCGATCAGGTGGAATCCTATTTCCTCCATTGTTTTAAGGGTCACAGGGGAGTCATTTATGAAGGCTCTTGATTTTCCCCCGGGATTGATTTCACGGCGAAGAATGGCATGGGAATCAAGATCGAGATCATTCGCTTCGAATAATTCCTCCAGACCATAGCCTTCAATTCTGAAATCAGCTTCCACAACGCATTTCTGATTTTTATTTTTAAGAACTGCTGTGTCAGCTCTTTGACCAAGAACGAGCGATAATGCACCCAGTAAAATAGATTTACCGGCACCGGTTTCACCAGTAATAATCGTAAAGCCGGTATTCAATTTTACCTCCAGTTCATGGATTAAAGCATAATTTTGTATTCTGAGTTCTGTTAACATGCAGGGGAAAGAAAATAAGTTCAAAAAACCTTTTGTTGCATAATTTTTTCGTATTTACCGGAATTGGAAGGGTCACATTCAGTTAAAATGGTCATCACCCTGCTTTTCTCATCGGTGCTTCCACGGGAAAAAATATTTACAATTTCATCGGATTTGGCATCAAAGAAAATCCGGTTGATGTAGGTATCCGGTCTTGAGCGATAGACCCTTTGCATATTTTTCATCGCTTCAGCAATTTCTGCTCTTCCGATGTCAGGTTTATCTGCCATTACATCCAAACCCAGACGGTGATAACGGTACATCAGCTCCCTGAAAGGACCATAAGCTTTATTTGTCAGATTCTCGATCAGCCAAAACCTGTTGTAATTTCCTTCAAAGGCCCTCCAGCCTTTTTCTCTTGCATTCTGTGATTTGTTCACAATGTCTCTTGCTTTCTGAAAATAAACCGATCCCCCGAGAGGCGAATAGGTGTCATAATCAAAACCAAGGATGACGTCGGCATAAAAGGCCATTATATTGGTCAGAGCATTTGTATTGGATGTTTCGTCAAATTCCAGCGGTTGAAATTCAACGTACCGGAACTGAAGGTCGTTATCTTTAATATTTAATACCGGGGAATCATACGATGAATTGAATATAGGCCTGTTTAACTGTACCTGCATTGTACCTTTGAATTCGTCGGCCGCCACCTGATCAGTGATCTGGATGAAAATATTGCATTCAATCCGCTCATCCATGGTAAAGATATTATCCGACCATTTATGATTGTTCATAAACTCGTAAATATCCTTTCTCATTGACTCGAATACCTGCTTGTAAGTTCCCTCGACCCTGGAACTTGATACACTCACGTTGCAGCGGAATTCCTGGCCAAATACGCTGTATGTGCAAAATATCAGTATGATAAGGATGATCCTGTTAGTCATGAATAAGGTAATTTTACCTTCTAAAAGTAATCATTTCATACAAATGTAGGAAGCAGATTCTGCAATTCAATTAATTTATTGACAATATCCACTGCAACTTCTTTTTTTGTCTTCAAATCAAAAGAGGTAACAGTGCCCTTATTATCTATTATTTTTATCTTGTTGGTATCATACTGAAAACCTGAACCCTTCTCACGAAGAGAATTGAGGACAATAAAATCAAGGTTTTTCTTCTTCAGCTTATCCAGTGCATTTTTCTCTTCCTGCTGCGTTTCGAGTGCAAAACCTGCGAGAATCTGGTCCGGACGTTTGATCTTTCCGAGACCGGCAGCAATATCCGGGTTTGGACGAAGTTCCAATAACAGGTTTTCGCCCGTGCGTTTTATTTTCTCTGATTCGATCAATTTTGGTGCAAAATCAGCCACGGCAGCCACCATCACAGCGCCGTTGCAGGAACTGAAAAGATCGATACAGACGTCATGCATTTCGACTGCAGACGTTACATCGATCCTTTGAATATTTGGATTTTGGGCAGTAAGATTCACAGGCCCTGCGACTAAATAAACCTGTGCACCAAGAGAAGCAAGCCTTTCGGCTATGGCGAACCCCATTTTACCTGAGGAATAATTCCCGATATAACGGACAGGATCTATTTTTTCATGGGTAGGACCTGCTGTTACCAGATAGTATTTATTCAGCAGTTTTTTTTTTCACCGAAGAATCCGATGACTTTTTCTACGATTGTTTCCGGCTCTTGCATCCGGCCTTTACCGGTCAGCCCTGATGCAAGTTCTCCCGTTCCGGGTTCTATCACAGTAATGCCGTCTTTTCGTAAAAGCTGGAGATTTCTTGTCGTAGTGGAATGTTGAAACATGTCAAGGTCCATGGCAGGAGCCACCATTACCGGACATTTAGCAGAAAGATAGGTTGTGATGAGAAGATTATCACAGATTCCCTGGGCCATCTTGCCAATTGATGAAGCGGTGGCGGGAGCTATGATCATCAGATCAGCCCATAAACCTAAATCCACATGGCTGTTCCAGCTGCCACTATCCTGGGCAAAAAAATCACTCAGTACCGGGCGTCCTGAAAGCGCAGACAGGGTCAGGGGAGTTATAAACTCCTTTGCGGAAGGGGTCATGACCACCTGAACTTCAGCTCCTTCTTTTATTAATCCACGCAGGAGATATCCAGCTTTATAAGCCGCAATGCTACCGGTAACACCAAGAATAATTTTTTTTCCCTGAAGCCGCATAGGTTCTATTATTATAATAACGTTTCAGCGTTTTTGTGATTTAATAAAGCAATGACATCCTGCATCCAAGTTATTCAACGTTTGAACACCTTTTGCTATTGCCAGGGACATTATTTTGTTTTTTCCTTGGCAGGATTTCTGTAATAAATCTGTCCGTCTATAAATTCCTCGTAAGCAATGAGAGTTGGTTTGGACAATCTTTCATAATAACGGGAGATTTCGATTTGTTCACGGTTTTCAAATACTTCCTCGAGATTATCAGTAAAAGAAGCGAATTCCTGGAGTTTTGTATTCAGTTCTTCTTTCAATTCTGCATTGATCTGATTTGCTCTCTTGGCGATCACCATCAGTGATTCATAGATGTTGCCAGTGACATTCTCCAATTCGTCTAAATCTCGTGAAATGGTTGTATTTGCAGCTTTTGTTTTTTTATAATCCATATTTATTTGTGTATTTGATTGATATCTTCATCAGTTAAATTCATCAGTTTTTTAACATGGGCAAAATAACGGTCAGCTTCTTTTTTGAATTTACTTTTAGGAAATTCATCCACAAAGGTAAAGTACTCATCAATGACACTGTTCAATCTTTCACGTTGTTTTTCCTCAATACTGAGGACTCCTAACAGGTATTTTGATTTTAAAAGATAAAACATCAGTTCTTCCCTGTATTTAGAATCCGGAAATTCCTTCAGACTGTTGGTAAGTGAAATTACAGCAGCCCTGTAATCCTGCAGATCGTAATACAACTTACCGGAAAGATATGATTTATATACGAGTTTTTCACGTAATTTTTGAATAAGATCGGTAACGTCTTTGGCTCTGGAGCTGTTGGGATAAAAATTCAGGAATAGCTGAAGCGCGTCAATGGCCTCGTTCGTTGTTTTCTGATCGAGCCTGGGATTCGGGGAATCAAGGTACAAACAATATCCGATCATGTACTGAGATTCTTCTGCAAATTCACTGCGTGGAAATTCTTTAATCAATAGGCGAAAATAGTGGCTTCCCAGCGTGTAGTCCTTCTGACCATAAAAACTCTTCGCCAGATAATAGTAGATTTGATCGGCCCTGTTAGTTCCACGGAAGATATTTACCAGTTCCTGGTACAATTGCGAAGAACGGCCATATTGTTTGCCATCGTAATATTCTTTGGCTTTTTTTAATTTATATTCATAATCAGTACTTTTTACGACTTTCTGATAGTTACTGCATGATACAATTAACCCAATTAAACAAAGCCAAATTATATTTTTAACTTTTCCAATCATTTTGCAAAGATAAACATTTCCTTTAATTGATTTACATCAAAACTGTTGATTAATAATCATTCTCTGTAGTCCTAAAATGAAATGATTCCGAATGGGGAGAAAAGGTTGCTGCAGGGGTTAAAAATAATTCAAATAAAAGTTTTCAAATAGAGGGGAGTAAATTCTTTGAAGAGGGTGGTGCCAAACGTTAGAAACAGGTTCCTGAATTTCATTAACACATTCAAGTTATTAATGGATCATTAAAATGAAATTGATAATTTTTATCAGAAAAGCCAAAAAAAATATATTTTTGCACAACCTTAATCATAAAAATATAGCAATCGTGGATATTTTTGATAAAATTAAAAGTCATAAGGGTAACCTTGGTCAATATCAAAAGGAAGCGCATGGATACTTTGCATTTCCGAAATTGGAAGGAGAAATAGGAGCCCGGATGAGATTTCGCGGAAAAGAAGTTTTAAACTGGAGCCTCAATAACTATTGTAACCTGGCCAATCATCCTGAAGTTAAGGAAGCGGATGCTCAGGCGACAGCACAATATGGTCTGGCCTATCCAATGGGAGCCAGGATGATGTCGGGACAGACGAACCTCCATGAAGAACTTGAAAAACAGCTTGCCAATTTTGTCAGCAAACCTGATTCTTTTCTTTTGAATTACGGATACCAGGGGATGATCTCGATCATTGATGCCATCTGCGGGCGTAATGATGTAATTGTATATGATGCTGAAGCTCATGCCTGTATTATGGATGGGGTTCGCCTGCACATGGGGAAACGCTTTGTGTACAAACACAATGATATGGAGAGCCTTGATAAGCAATTGGAGCATGCCACCATATTGGCGAATAAGACTGGCGGCGGAATTCTGGTTATTACTGAAGGTGTATTTGGAATGTCCGGCGATTTAGGCAAACTTGATGAGATTACAGCTCTGAAAGAAAGATACAACTTCCGTATCCTGGTAGATGATGCTCATGGTTTTGGAACGATGGGTCCGACGGGAGCAGGGACTCCCGAGCATTTTGGAGTTCAGGATAAGATTGACATGTATTTTGGAACCTTTGCCAAAGCGATGGCCGGAATTGGCGCCTTTATCGCAAGCAGCGAAGAAGTATGTGATTTCCTACGTTATAACATGCGTTCGCAGATCTTTGCCAAATCTCTTCCGATAGCCATGGTCATCGGATTACTCAAGCGTCTTGAGTTGATCCGTACAAAACCCGAACTCAGAGAACAGCTTTGGACTATTGTCACAGCTTTGCAGTCGGGGTTAAAAGCTGAGAATTTTGACCTTGGTGTTACCAATTCACCGGTTACTCCAGTTTACCTTTCCGGAAGTGTGCCTGAAGGGACCAACGTTGTTATGGATTTGAGAGAGAATTATAATATTTTCTGTTCCATCGTTGTATATCCGGTTATTCCGAAGGGGCAGCTGCTTCTGCGTCTTATTCCGACCGCCGGTCATACGATTGAAGATGTTGAATATACTATCAAAGCATTTTCCGAAGTCAGGAAAAATCTTGAAGCAGGAAAATACGCAGGGACTACTTTAGCACAGGTTTAATCTTTCCCAAAAGATTGAATGCTCTGAAACCCTCAGGATTATCAAAGATTCTGAGGGTTTTTTGTATCTTGTAAAAAGACAAATCCTTTGATTTTTTCTGATCCGAAAAACAAGTAAATTCCATTTACATCCACCGGAACGTCTATTGATCAAACGAAAGGATTAGCTGTATTTTTTATTTTTATTTATCTGAGAAACTGTTTAAATTTCTTTTTAACAAAGTTGAACCCACTTCGGGGTTCTGTATTGTATGTATTTCAGTGCCTCCGGTTACACCGGAGGTTATTCATATTCAGGTCCTTCGGACTTAAATTTGCTTTATACCCTGAAAGGGTTTAATATGAATAACCGTGGGGGTAACCCACGGAAAATGTGACATATAAGACCTCAACGCCGAAGGGGCTGAACTACTTAAAATCCAAAAAGAACTAAATTTAAACAGTCTCTGATATTTATTTATTTTTGATCATCATAATTTTTAATTTAATTTATTTCAATATTCCGAACAACCTTAAATAAAAAATCAAATGCTTAGAATCAGAACAAACCTTCTATTGATCATTGCTTTTCTTCTATTTTCATTGAGTTCCCAAGCTGGCACCAAGGCCGAAAAGCATGGATGGCGTTTGGGAATACAATCATACAACTGGAAGAATTCTGTTCTGGATATCAGAGAATCCATTAAATATTTCAATCAGGTTGCGAATGAAATACTTTAGAATGAGGGACTAATGAAATTTCATATTGGAATCTTTTAGCTGCTATAGATATAAACTCTTCAAGCGAAACATGAGTTAAGGTTTACTTACTCAATACAAATAAGACAGATAGAATCAAAAAAAGCTGGAGAACTGAATAATCATCAGGGTAATAATTACCTGAAGTTTATTTCAGTTCTCCAGCGTGAAATTAGAACAGTGTCGGTAATAATATCTGCTCTTAGTTCGTTTTATTACCGTTTATAAAATTTGCGGGTACAGTTACCATTATCATTGGCATAGACCTGTTTATTTATACTAAGATCATAACGTGCCTTACTATCGGCATCTGCCTGACTAATCGTTGAACTGTAAGTTTTTGCAGCAACGGTGTAGGTTACATAAGAACCTTTAAAACCTCGTGGACAGTTGTTTTTCATCACAGTAGCCGATATTGCTGTATTGTAATAAACAGTAGGCGCAGGCGCAACGGCAGTGCAGGTGCCAGTATTGTTGGCATATGTCTGAGTATTTGAACTCAAATCAGCTGCAGCCTTGCTGTCTGCATCTGCCTGACTTACGGTAGAATTGTATTTTCCGGCAGCAACCGAATAAGTTACGGTTGAACCCGTAGAACCTGAAGGACAGTCATTTTTAGTAGCCGAGGCCGACAATACCTTGTTGTAATATACTGTTGGAGCAGTGCAAGTTCCATTGGTATTGGCATAAGTCTGGGTATTAGCAGTCAGATCTGCTGAAGCTTTGCTGTCAGCATCCGCCTGACTTACGGTAGAACTGTATTTTCCGGCAGCAACTGTATAAGTAACTGCAGAGCCGGTAGAACCTGTAGTACAATTATTTTTTGTGGCTGTAGCTGATACTGCCTTGTTGTAATAAACTGTAGCTGCAGTACATGTCCCATTTGTATTGGCATAGGTCTGGGCGTTTGCACTCAGGTCAGCCGAAGCTTTGCTGTCTGCATCTGCCTGGCTAACTGTTGAGCTGTATTTTCCGGCAGCAACTGTATATGTTACGGTAGAACCGGTAGAACCTGAAGCACAATCATTTTTGCTTGCAGTTGTGGATAAAGCCTTATTGTAGTAAGTAGTTGGAGTCGGTGCCTGAGCTCCGTATTCAAAGGCTCCAATATCAGGAGTACCACTTATTGATTTTCCTTGAATATCAGCAGTGAGTCCGATGCTTGCCCCGGCATTTACAGCTGGGCTTGTCGATTTAATACAGAGATCAACATTCGAAAGGGAAGGAGATACAAACTGCGGATCAACGGAAGAACGCTCACAGTCAGTCAGACCGTAGTTATTCCCTGCCATAGCCGATTGTCCTGCTCCAGCGGATGCCCACATTGTTCCATTATAAACCATGTTGTTTTTAACCGTCCAACCTGAATATCCCGTCCAGCTTAAAATTGCAAAAGCAAAATTTGGATCAAGACCATAGATAATGTTGTTCGCTATTGTAAGACCATATCCTCCGGCACCTTCAGAAACGATAAAACAACTTCCGCCGGCAAGATTCCTGTTTGGCCATGCACTTACATTATTTGCGATTAAGTCATTATAAGATCCAATGTTCAAGGTGTTTCCACTGGTAGAATACATTACATTATAGGTAATAACGTTATCGTGTGAAGCGTCTGCAGACGAACTTGCAGTACCGATATAAACTGCATGGTCTTTATTCATCCTGAAATTATCAGTCGTATTTGTTCGCCCGGTGTTATAAATATAGTTCTGTGTGATGGTCCAGTGATGATTCCCTCTGGAGAAATAGATAGCACAGCGTCCGTAATCACCCTGATCAAAAACACGTCCAATATCATGAATTTTACATCCCTTGATGGTAATGTAATTGCTGAGACTGGTGCCATTATTACAGAAGATACCCATCCATAAAAAGTTTTTGATTTCCAGATCAACAAACTGAATGTAGGATACACCTGCTCCCAGGTTAATACCATAGGATGAAACGTTACCTCCGTCCAGCACTGCACCCCATTTATGTTCTGCCTTAAAAGTTACATAACTACCGGAGGCACCACCTCTATTGATGTTAACAAAATACTGTGCCGTGGTAGAATAAACTCCATCACGGATGACAACCGTATCACCTGGATTAACGACATCGGCAGCCTTTTGAATGGTTCTGAAGGGAGAGGCTGAAGTACCAGGGTTGCTGTCGCTTCCTGAGGTGGATACGTAATAATTAAGCGATGCGCTTTTAAGCCTTGGTTGATCTTTTTCAGCATCGGAGGATTGGTTGTCAAGAGGTTTTTCGGAACAGCTCGCAAGAGCCCATAAGGCAATAAAGCCCCAAAGAATAAATTTCATGTTCATAATTGTCAATTTAGTGGCGGAGATGATGAGATGAATTTCTCAGAATATTTTCCAGATGATGTAATAAAAAGTTTAGGTTTTATTAATTTTATCAAAGCTGAATTTCTCTACCTTTTTTATAATCATTTTATTTTCTGCAATGCTATCTCTCCTTGGCTTTTTTGACAATCCCCTTTTTCGTGGATATAACGTAAATTTTTGTTAATTTTTTTAAAAAAAGATGAAATTAATTATTATAGCAGGAATTTTCAGTAGTTATTTATTCGAGAAGAGGATTTTAAAAATAGAATACTCTGTGATGCTAATTCTTAATAAAAAAACATCAGGTTAAGAGTTACCTCATCCCAAATATCTGATGACTTGGAGAGTTTAGTTAATTTGTACCTTGTTACTTTTCACCGGCACCAATGTCAGGAATCCCATTAATTTCTCGGCTCAAGTTATCTGATTTCATCTCCAGACCGGATCCAGTATTGATTGCCTGGCCTGAGACTTAAAGGTGAAAATCACTATTTGGATGTTTGATTTTTCGGGAAATACTAAGAAATGATCATAGAAGGGTATTCTCAATCACTTAAACCATGATTTTCGACTTCCATAGCAAATTGACTTTCCCTGGAAGATGCCCAAATTATAACAGCCATGATGATGTTATTTATACTATCAAGGTATGATCCGATATTCTGTGTGTTACAGCTTATGGAATACATTACATTATCGTGAGATTCTGAAGCTGCATCCCATGCTCCCATATAGACTGCTTGGTCATAATTCATTCAGAAATTATCGCCAGCATTTGTGCTTCAGTATTGAATATCAGATTTTTTTAATTATCCAGAGATGATTTCCTTTGCTGAAATAAACAGCGCAATGTCCGTAATTAAAATTAAAGACGTAGGTTATAATTGAAGGTGGCGTTTTCTAATCTAAAGTTTTACATTACATTGAATTTATTGAACAGGGACCATAATAGGATTTGCTATTCCATTTAGATCAAAGACAATCTTTCCAGCCTTTATAGTCATTTCACACTCAAATTTTTTACTAGATTCCAATTTGTAACCTGTGTAATCAAAGAATCCGAATTTACCTTCCCTTATCCCAAGTATTGCAATATCTGCAGGTGCACCCACAGACAAGTTACCTAAATCCTGACGTTGAATAATCTGAGCGGGCGACCAGGTACTTGCCTTAATTACGCTTTGCAAGTTCATTCCCATTGCCCAAAATTTCGACATACAGGTGAGCATGTCCTTCATTGAAGCATTCATACTCCCTATATGAAGATCGGTGCTTATCGTACGGGGATAAAATCCATTTTTAATGGCGGATATTCCTTGAGAAAAAGCAAAACTAATTCCGCCGTAACCAACGTCAAAAACGATTCCTTTCTTCTCTGCTTCCCAAACAAATGGTCTGATTTTGTCTGTTTGCGGATCAATGATGCTCTCCCGAGTACCAGCTTTCAAGATAGATCCTAATTGGGCAAAACAGTGAGTAAAAATATCACCTGAACGAAGATGTTTCAAAAATAATTCCTCAATAGGAAGAGGAGGGTTGCTGACTCCAAAATCCACCATCAGAGGAAGACCGGCTAATTTTGCGGCTTCTTCGGATCTGTCAGTTGGAGTCCAATCCGGTCCTTCAAAATGAGCCAATTTTATTCCTACAACGTAATCGGAATTATTCCGGGCGAATTCGGCCGTGACTTTTGCATCCATATCTTTTAGATTTTGCTCAAAAGGACCTCCTCTCATTCCTTCACCAACGATGTTCAGAAAAGCAAGCACACGAGTCTGAGACCTGTCAATTGTTTGTTTTTTCAAAAGAGGGAAGGTCCTCCATCCTGAACTTCCTGCATCTACAATTGTTGTAACACCGTTACGAAAAGTAAATCCATCAGGGCTGATTGCATTCGGACCATTCATGTATTCCTGATCAAGACTGGTTCCCTGAAAAACATGAGCATGCATATCAATTATTCCAGGGATTACATATAATCCAACAGCATTCACGACTTGGCGTCCTTCTTTAAAATCAATGTTTTTTTCAATTGCTGAGATCCTGCCATCATTGATAGCAATATCCATAATTTCATTGATATTATTTTTCGGATCAATTACGCGACCTCCCTTAATCACGATGGTGTATTTTTGTCCCATTGCAAAGCAGGTCATTAAACAGAGAATCAAAGAAAGAAATGTTGGTCTTTTGCTTTTCATTTTAAATCTTAAAAGTTTAGTCTTCAAAAAGTACAACAAATTTATCTTTATTCTGATTCACACAATTAAATAATTGCAACGAATATCAATGCTTTACTTAATTAATCATCCGTGTCTGACTTTTCAAATGGTCTGAATTCCCAAACATCATCAAAAAAATAGGAGCTACTCTTTCCTAATGCAATGTAAGCACGATCATTTACGACAAAGCTAAGTGCGTTTTGCCTTCCGGTTCCTTCAAAATCATATTTTCTGGTCCATGTATCACCGGAGGGATCATATTCCCAAACATCGTTGCGGGTACCAGAGCTATAGTAACCCAAACATATATATGATTTACTCCCAAGAGTGAAAGCACAAGCTCCGGAACGAATGATTGTCCAATCGTCATTTTCATCCAAATCCCCTTTTTGTGTCCATAATCCTGTTGAGGGTTCGAATTCCCATAGATCGGTCAGATAGATGCCATTATTTGTTCCGCCACAGATGTATGCTTTCCCTTTAATGGTGAAAGCCATTGCATTCTCTCTTTTAGAGCCTCCAACACTTGCAATCTGGCTCCAATGATTAAGAGCCGGATCAAATTCCCAAAAATCGCGGTTTTCACTTCCATCATATCCCGTTCCTATATAACCTTTATTTATAAGAGCAAACCCTACGGAAGCATAACGGGCAGATCCAGCAAAATCGGCCAGGCGCGTCCATGAGTTTGTTGCCGGATCAAATTCCCAGAAATCTTTCAATTTTTCTTTTCCATTATACCCTATACCAACATATCCTTTCCCATTGATCGTAAACGCAATTCCACCTCCACGCGCTTCCCCGGGAAAGTCAGGTAATCTTGTCCAATAATCCTGTTTCGGATCATACGTCCAGAAATCTTTCATATACTCTTCCTCCTCATTACTGTTGTATCCAGTACCAAAATAGACCTTTCCATCAATTACAAAAGAGACTGCATCACTTCGTTTAATTCCTTCAAAATCGGATTGTTTTACCCAATTCCCATCATATGATGTTGATTCCTTTGAGCATCCTGTCAAAAGGATGAATGCCACTCCAATAAAAAATAGGTTCTTCTTCATTTTGAATTATTTATTAATCCTATACTGATTGAAAATTTTTCAGGAATTGATTTTAAGGTATCTATTGCTTAAATCAACCGGGACAAAACTATTTCGTCCTTTAGAGAATTAAAAATAAAACCGGATAACCGCCCTTTCTTTGCCGATATAAGGCCATTTTGAAGGTGTTAAGAGATTTTGAAGGATCAAAAAATAGAGATTTTGCATCTGTTTTTTTATAATACTCTATATATCAATATTTTTTTAGCTGAAAAGAAAAAGATGTCTGTTATTCATCGGTTGAAAAGCTCCGTTAGTCTAAAAATTCAAAATTGAATGAAATCATACCATAATTTCGCCGAAAATGTTGATTAGAAGGTTGAGTTTCCCAAGGTTAAATTACATCTTAATAATGAAAAGATTCTATCGTTACTTCGCTTTAATAATATTGATTTCATCCGTTTTTTCCTGTAATCTTTCCAAAATTGAAGAATTTGAGGTGGGTAAAAATTTTGTCGAATCAAATTCAGGAATGATATTGATAGATACTATGCAGGTTATTACTTCGACAGTGCAAGGAGATTCAATAATTACCAATAATTTAAGCAGTATATTAATAGGAGAGTACAAGAACAGTTTTACAGGCACAGTTACCTGTAATCCCTTTTTTGAGATAACAAATGGTTCATTTTCAATCGGGAATTGTAAACTATTTTACGATTCACTGGTAATAAGGATGAATTATAATGGCTATTCCATTGGTGACACAACAAAGCTTTTCACTTTCGATTTGAGGCAATTATCTGAAGCACTTAAAAAAAGAGATGATGGCTATTTATACAATACTTCACTATTTCAAATTTCAACCAATAGCTTAGGAGAAGCAAGAATTTATCCTCAGCCTCATTCAAAAAAAAATATTTATATCCGTCTTTCTGATCAATTCGGGGAGGAGCTTTTTAATAAAATTACGGATAAAATTGACACTGTAGAGAATTCTACTCTCTTCAAAGAATATTTTAAGGGTATAGGTTTGATATCGCACGAAAATTCAGCTGCCGTAGGATTTAACAAGGATTCAATTTCTCTCAGGATTTATTATCACTCAAATTCATTGTCAACTGGCACAGACACTAAATATTATTTTTCTTTTCCCTTTAATGCATCAGGCATATGGTACAACCAGATTAATTATTATCCGACCGGAAGTCTTCTTGCATCAATTGATAAGAATAGTCATGAATTGTCAAGTTCTTCTACTTCCAATCAAACAATGGTGCAAGGAGGTAGCTCAATCTATACTAAGATCAGAATACCTGGTGTTAATTATCTTAAAGGTTATGGTAAAAATTTGGTTTTTACCGGCGCTCAAATTTACTTAACTCCATTAAAAGGATCTTACCAAAAAGCCAATTCCTTGCCTGACAGTCTGGCGGTATATAATGCCGATCGTAAGAACAGGATCACTTCCCAATTGCAGAATTCTGCAGGAGCAGTATATGCCATCAAGGTAGCTCCAGAAAAATATGATGAATTGCCTTACTATAGAATCGATATAACTCCATTCTTTACTTCTGAAATTAATGATCCGGGGGAAACTGAAAATTCAATATTTATTGGGCCTTTGAGCTCACAATCAGGGACAACGGTTAATCCCGTAGTATTTGCACCAGACGTACCTGGGAAAGAGATAGTAAAGATGACTGTTTTTTGTTATACTGATTAAAAGCTGAAAATATTAAATATTTACTAAAAAAACATAAATGAAAATTTCAGCATTGATATTAATGCTTGTATTTACTGTTTCCGTTTCAAAGGGGCAGAATAATACAAACTCTCCCTATTCTATTTTTGGGATTGGAGAACTTGAATATTCAGGAGGTGCCAGAAATATGAGTATGGGAGAAAGTGGAATTGCACTGAGATCCCCCTATTTTCTAAATCAAAATAATCCTGCTTCATTTACTGCCATTCCCCAAAAAAGTTTTGTAACAGATCTGGGGATAAATTTAAAATACACTAATCTGAGAAATAATTACAAATCGGCTGATGTCATAAATGGGAATATAGGTTGGTTTACGATTGCTTTCCCGGTCAGCCATAAATTTGCATTAGGTTTATCTTTAAATCCCAAAAGCAGTGTCGGATACACTATTTACAGCACGAAAACCATAGGAGGGACGACGACATCAAGTCCTGTAATTTATACAGGAGCTGGTGGTTTAAGTGAAGCATCGATAACCCTCGGTGTATTACTTACAAAAAAATTATCCTTTGGCTTAAAAAGTTCTTTTTTATGGGGAAATATGACGAAAACCACTGAAGAAACTCCTCTTTCATTATCGTCTGTTACGAGGATCGACAGTACACGTTTTTCAGGGTTAAACTTTAAATCAGGATTACAGTATCAAACAATGTTGGCTTCCAATATTAATTTTATAATTGGTGGAATTGCCGAGTATGGAGGTAATCTTAATGGTACATCAAATATGACTATAACCACTGCCAATGATGCAACTCTAAGCCAAACTGAACAACAAAATTTAAAATTACCGCTAAAGGCAGGTGTAGGCATCGGATTTGAATTTAATAACAAATATTTGCTGACCATGGATTATAACCGAAGTGACTGGAGAAATGTATCCATGAAATTTAATACAAACAAGCTGGGAATTAATAACAGCTACCACCTTGGTGTGGAAATTGCCCCAAAAAATGATCCCTTTAGGAATGTACTTCCAATCAGATACAGGATTGGCGGTCTGTATCAGACAGGTTACTTAAATATTTACGGAATTCAGATCCACAGTTATGCGATAACCAGTGGCCTATCTATTCCTATCAGATCCAGAAGCTTCATGAATTTTTCTCTGGAAGCCGGAAGACAAGGGACACTTGAAAATCAATTAGTCAGAGAGAACTACCTTAAGTTTAACGTCAGTTTTAATCTATTTGAAAATTGGTTTACACAGCGAAAATTCGATTAGGCAAACCAGTTATTCACAGTCAAAAACGAATTATATTATCATTAAACGTTAACAGAGGAAATCTTATTGCTGAAATTAATTTTGTAATTATCCCCAATAGGTATTAAAATCTTCCCGATTGAAATTCTGTTATTTTGTATGGAATCGATTTTATCAAGTTGGATAATAAATGATTTATGAACTCTAACAAACCTATCGGAAGGAAGTATTTCTTCAAATTTTTTCAAACTGTTTTGTGTTATTATGGATTTTCCAGGAAGATGGATTTTTATATAATCTTTCAAACCTTCACAGTATAAAATATCGTTCAGATCAATTCTGATTGATGTGTAACCGGTTTTTACCAAGAGAAAATCAAGGTGTGAACTCTTATCCGGATCCATCGATTTCGTACCGGTTAGTTCAAATAATTTTTGAATTTGATTAGCTTTATAGACAGCTTTAAAAAAACGATCAAAGCTTACCGGTTTAAGTAAATAGTCTGTTGCATCAAGCTCAAAACCCGATATTGCAGATTGATTATCGATCGCGGTAAATATAATCTGCGGTCGATTTATAAGAGTTCTGATCAATTCAATTCCATTAATTGCAGGCATCTCTACATCCATAAAAATGAGATCTACTTTTTGTTTTTGAATGAATTCAAGACCTTCAAATGGATTAGTAAAGCCCCTTAAAAAATTTAAATACGATAATCGTCCAATCATTTCTTTCAATGTATCAATTGCTGAATTCTCATCATCAATAACTATACAGTTCATTCCAGTAAATTTTTATTAATGTCCTTGGCTTTATCTTTATTATTATATCTCATCAATCGACGAAGAGATTAACAATTAAAAAAGATTACAAATCCGCCTTTAAAAGGAAGATGCAAAATTTGTATCTGAGGTTTCATCCATAACCAAATTCATATTTAAAATTGATGAATTTTAAATATGAATTTCCCTTTTCATGTATCAAGGTATCTATAGGATTTAATCATTGCTGACTTACGAGTCGGGTACCAGTGCCTGTGATTATGGGTGGGACCTTCATTCTCTGATTTAAGTATATGAAATGAAATAATGTCGTATTTTGGATTGGGGGATTTTATTTTAGAAATGAATTCCATTTTGTTATATTATGTAAGTTCTCTTTAAAAAAGCCGGGACGAACCTGGTACGAACCGAATAGGGACTTAATACGAGGAGAGCCCATGTAAAATTTAGCTATATTATTGTTAAATAATAAAAGGAAAGTAAAATTCAACATCAATTTATTCTCATTACTTAACAGGAGCTGCAGAGTTGCAATAGCCTCTTATATCTATTTTTTTCATTTCAACCCTAAATTCAACCTATAATCAGATGTAATATCTTAATAGTCAGTTATGTAATAAATAATTGTTCAGATCTTAATTCCCCATTATTTCAACCTCGTAGCGGACCTATTAAAATTATTTTGTAGTTGGATTAAAGTTGAATCATTTCCTTTATTTTAAATTTAAGATTTTGTATAACAATCATTTACCGGCATATTTAAAAGTTGAATTTTAATTTCTATAAAACCCTAACAATTCGGAGATCCCGACAAGACATTTAGGAGAATTAAGTACCTCCGTTTAGATCGAATTCGCGTTGATAAAAAATATTTAAATAACTTTGGCGGTATTAATTTTAATAAATTTTCTATGAACAAATCTTGCCAGGTGCGCCGGCATAAAGATGTTCTTACGTTTAGAAAATGGGGAAGGAAAAACTGGTCAGTTTTTCAGAGCCTGCATAAAACAATACGAATCGGATGTTTAGGTATTGGTTACCTGCTCTTCGCCATTCCCGCCAACGCTCAAAAGAACATGATTATTGCCCCACACGATTCCATCAATCCCATTAAAGGCATTGAGATGGAAGAAGTTGTGGTCAGTGCGCAACGAGCTCCTGTCACCTTCTCGCAGGTTGCCCGTATCCTCACCGTCATTGAGAAGGAAGAGATTCAACATGCTCCGGTACAGAACATCCAGGATCTGCTTGAATTCGCCCTCGGTCTCGACGTCAGGCAGCGCGGAGGTCCCGGAGTGCAATCAGATGTAAGTATCCGCGGAAGTTCTTTTGACCAGGTATTGATCCTTCTCAATGGGGTCAGTATCAATGATCCTCAGACCGGACACCATAATCTTAACCTACCAGTCAGCCTCGATGCCATAGAGCGCATCGAAATTCTTGAAGGCCCTGCCTCACGTGTTTACGGCCTCAATGCCTTTAGCGGAGCCATCAACATTATAACCGGGACAGATCAAAGTTCCAATCTCAAATTCAACCTTTGCGGAGGACAGCACAGTTTTTATGATGCCGGATTATCTGGTAATATTGTTTCAGGTAATCTCACCAGTTTTGTCTCCGTGGATAATCAACGCTCTGAAGGCTATATTAAAAACACTGATTTCAGGTTGACTGATGCCTATTATCTCGGGAAATTATCTACCCAGGCCGGAAATTTTGAAATACAGGGTGGCCATTCTTCAAGAGCTTTCGGTGCTAACAGTTTTTACACACCTGTTTACCCCGATCAGTTTGAAGATACCAGGACAACTTTTGCTTCTGTGAAAATGGAAACAGGGGAGAGAATTCATTTCACACCTGTTATTTACTGGCGAAGAAACCAGGATCGTTTTGAACTTTTCAGGGATCCAACAGAAGTTCCATCCTGGTATACGGGGCACAATTACCATCTGACAGATGTTTATGGTTCGATGATGAATAGCTGGTTTTCATCAGTACTTGGTAAAACTGCCTTGGGAGTGGAGTTTAGGAGTGAAAACATCCGGAGTACGGTTTTAGGAAAACCTTTAAATGAACCGATACCCATACCGGGAGAGGAGGATAAGTATTTCACTTTCTCAGATACAAGAACCAACTTCAACCTTTATTTAGAGCATTCCGTTTACATAGATCGTTTTTCTCTGTCCGGAGGCATAATGGCCAATAATAATTCACAGGTTGGTCGCCATTGGAATTATTATCCAGGAGTAGATTTAAGCTGGAATATCCTTAAACGTGAAAATTCAGACAGGGAGACACGGAAAATATTGAGATCCCTGGATTTGAAATTTTACTGTTCACTGAACAAATCTCTCAGGATGCCTACATTCACCGATTTATATTACAGCAGTCCGACAAATATTGGAAATTCTTCTCTTAAACCAGAAGAAGCCATCGCATTTGAATCAGGATTTAAATTCAATAATCCCTGGTTCACCGGGCATATTGCTTATTTTCACCGTTGGGGAACAAATATTATTGATTGGGTTCAAAAACCGGATGAGACTGTATGGAAAGCTGAAAACCTTACAGATCTGAATACCGATGGGATTGAACTATCTGTAAAATTAATACCCGATAAGTTGCTAAAAAACAAATCAATAATTAAATCTATGACTTTTTCTTATTCCTGGTTGAATCAGGGTAAGGAATCCGGATCTTTCTCTTCCAAGTATATACTGGATTACCTGAGGCATAAGGCTGTACTGGGTATAAACCATTCCATATACAGAACGTTTGGAGCAAGCTGGGAATTCTCTTACCAAGACAGGAATGGGACCTATACAAAGTGGGAGGGGAGCTCCTATGGAAACCAGGTTCCCTATAATCCTGTATGGCTTGCAGATGCGCGGTTGTATTGGCAAAAGAAAAATACCAATATCTACATTGAAGTATCCAATCTCCAGGATCAAAAATACATGGATTACGGAAATTTAGAACAACCGGGGAGATGGATTAAAATTGGGATAAAAAAACAATTTGATCTATGAAGGTCGTTCCGGAGTTGATTACGTGAATCATTTTTCACTATCTTCGCATTGTCAAATAATAAATAAAACATGTCGTTGAAAGGAATATTAGCAATCTCAGGCCAATCCGGGCTCTTTAGAGTTTTGTCAGAAGGTAAAAGCAGTGTAATCGTTGAATCACTGATTACAGGCAAAAGGAGTACAGTCTATACCAATACAAAAATGAGTGCTCTGGAAGATATTGCCATTTATACTACAGGTGAAGATGTGCCTTTAAAACAAGTGCTCAAAAAAATTGCCGAAAAGGAAAATAATGGGCCGGCTATCGATGTCAAGAATCCTCCGGAAGAACTTAAAAAGTATTTTGCTATTGTTTTGCCTGATTATGACCGAGATAGGGTTTATTTCTCTGATATCAAAAAAGTGATTTCATGGTACAATCTGCTTCAGGAAAAAGTTCTTCTTAATTTTGAAGAGGAAGAGAAAAATGAAGAAGAAATAAAGGAAATAGCCTCTGAGTCTGATTTGTAGATTAAAACATAAAAAAACTGCCTGCAAATAATCCTGCGGCAGTTTTTTTATACTGGTGTGTCCTGGCAATATAGCTACAGACTATTGTCTTCCAAGAAATCCTTCGATATTCTTTTTTATTCTTGCATTTACGTCTTCGCTCTCTCCCCTGATGAATGTATCTCCGGTTATGTTCTCGTATAATTCAATATAACGTTCTGATACCTGATTTACGAATTCTTCAGTCATATCCGGAACTTTTTGTCCATCAAGTCCCTGGAATTTATTTTCAATCAACCATTGGCGGACAAACTCTTTTGATAGTTGTTTTTGATTTTCTCCTCTTGCAAGTCTTTCCTCATAACCATTGGCATAAAAATAACGTGAGGAGTCAGGGGTATGGATTTCATCAATCAAGTAAATCTGTCCTTCTTTTTTCCCGAACTCATATTTCGTATCAACAAGAATAAGCCCTTTTTCTGCGGCTATTTCTGTACCACGTTTAAAAAGCGCAAGTGTGTATTTCTCCAGAATTTCATAATCCTGGGAAGATACAAGTCCCTGATCAATAATTTCGTCTTTCGAAATATCCTCATCATGTCCTTCAGCTGCCTTTGTAGTAGGGGTTATTATCGGCTGAGAAAATTTTTCATTTTCTCTCATTCCTTCAGGTATTGCAACTCCGCACAATGTTCTTTTACCATCACGGTACTCTCTCCATGCATGTCCTGTAAGATAGCCACGGATCACCATTTCAACTTTAAAGGGTTCACATAAATGGCCAACCATTACCATTGGATCAGGTATTGCAATTTTCCAGTTAGGGACAATATCAGAGGTTGCATCCAGAAACTTTGAGGCTACCTGATTAAGAACCTGGCCTTTAAACGGAATTCCCTTAGGCAAGACTACGTCAAAAGCAGATATGCGGTCTGTGACAACCATAACCAGGAAATCATCATTGATATTATATACGTCCCTTACTTTTCCCTTGTACATGCTTTTTTGTCCAGAAAAATGAAAATCAGTTGTAACAATTGCTTTACTCATTTTAATATAAATTTTTATGATTTAATAATCTTCTTTATTAATTATATTGTATCTGTCGTATGCATCAACTATCTCTCGTACGAGGCGATGTCTAACAATATCCCCTTTATCAAATTCTACTGTAGTAATACCTTCAACCTCTTTTAATATTTTCAATGCCATCACAAGGCCTGAATGCTGTTTTCTTGGTAAATCAATCTGGGTTATATCCCCAGTAATTAAATATTTAGTATTCAAACCCATTCTAGTAAGAAACATTTTAAGCTGCGGGATGGTTGTATTTTGGGCTTCATCAAGGATCACAAAAGCATTACTTAGAGTTCGCCCTCTCATGAAGGCCAGAGGAGCAATTTGAATAATTCCATCTTTCATGTACTCTTCCAACTTTTTAGGTGGAAGCATATCAAGCAAAGCGTCGTATAACGGTTGAAGATATGGATCAATTTTCTCTTTCAAATCGCCTGGTAAAAACCCCAGATTTTCACCGGCTTCAACAGCAGGCCGGCTTAAAATAATTCTCTTTATCTGTCTGTTTTTTAAAGCACTTACTGCTAAAGCAATTGCAACATATGTTTTACCAGTTCCTGCAGGTCCTATGGCAAAAACAAGATCATTGATTTTCGACTCTTCAATTAATTTTTTCTGATTAATTGTCCTGGCACGGATTGGTTTACCTGTATTACCGAACAAAAGCACATCACTGTTACTAAGAATGCTCTGATCAATGGTCAACAAATCATCTGTCATGATCTGATGTATAGTCTCTTCAGATAATGTATTAAAGTGATAGAAATGTTCAAGAATTAACTGAAATTTACGCACAAAATCACTGACTTCATTTTCTTCTCCTTTAACCTTAATTGTATGGCCTCTTGCCACAATCAGCAATTTAGGACAATAAGACTTAATTAACTCTATTTTTGAATTCCGGATACCATAAAATTCGGTTGGATCTACGCCCTCCAGTTGAAAACTATGCTCTATCATTTAAAACATTTAATCTTATACAAAATAAATACATTTTTTGATATTATGGTTCTTAGATCAGTAATCACCATTATCATTAATATTCTTATTAATTTCGCCTTCTTTAGATTCAATTTAATAAAATGACTACAAGAAAAGAGCAAATAGAATCTTTCGAACGATTACTGGACATTATGGATGAGTTAAGGGAAAAGTGTCCCTGGGATCAGAAACAAACTTTTGAATCCCTGCGTAAGCTCTCTATTGAAGAAATATATGAATTAGGTGAGGCCATCCTTAACAAGGATATGAAGGAGATAAAAAAAGAGCTTGGTGATATTTTTTTGCATATTGTTTTTTTCTCCAAAATAGCCTCAGAAACGAGTGATTTTGATATTGGTGATGTAATAGCGTTTTTGATTGAGAAACTGATTTATCGTCATCCACATGTTTTTGGAGAAATAATAGTTCATAATGCCAAACAAGTAGAAGAAAATTGGGAGGCTTTAAAACTTAAGGAAAGAGACAGAAACAAACATGTTTTGGGAGGAGTCCCTACATCTTTGCCAGCTATTGTTAAAGCTACAAGAATTCAAGAAAAAGCGCGTGGTGTTGGATTTGATTGGGAAATTAGAGAAAAGGTTTGGGATAAAGTAAAGGAGGAATTAGAAGAATTTGAGACTGAAATCAAATATAATAATTCCGAAAAAATGGAAGCAGAACTTGGAGATTTGTTATTTTCAATTGTGAATGCAGCGAGATTATATGATCTGGATCCTGAAAGCGCTCTTGAACGAACCAATCAAAAATTCATCAGGAGATTTAATTATCTCGAAGAACAGACACTTCTTAAAGGAAATTCTCTGCACAATATGACACTCGAAGAAATGAATGTTTTCTGGGAAGATGCAAAAAAACAGGAGAAGCATTAAGAATTTAAAGATATAGACGACTATTCGCCGTCTATATCAATATTTGATTCTTCTTTTGAAATAGGGGAATTCTGAGGAATTATAGTAGCAACTACATTTTCTCCGGTTTGATCCAGATCAAGTTTGATAGTATCTCCTTCACCAATTGTACTGCCAATTATTACCTCTGCCATTTCATCCTCAAGATACTTCTGAATAGCTCTTTTCAAGGGCCTTGCACCAAATTGAGGATCAAACCCCTTTTCCGCTATGAGATCTTTTGCTGCGGGGGTGATTTCAATTTTATACTTTAAACTTTCGACTCTTTCATAAAGACCCTTTAATTCAATATCAATGATCTGATGAATATGTTCTTTTTCAAGAGGATTAAAAATAATCACATCATCCACACGGTTTAAAAATTCAGGAGCAAAAGCTCTTTTCAAAGCTTTTTGTATCACATATTTTGCATGCTCAGTTTCTTCCTCTGCAGATTTTCTTGTCGAGAATCCAACGCCCTGTCCGAATTCCTTCAGTTGCCTTGTACCGATGTTAGAAGTCATTATAACGATGGTATTGCGGAAGTCAATTTTCCTTCCCAGACTATCGGTCAGACGGCCTTCATCCATCACCTGCAATAGTATATTAAACACATCCGGGTGGGCTTTTTCTATTTCATCCATCAGAATGACCGCATAAGGCTTTCTTCGCACTTTTTCGGTTAACTGGCCTCCTTCTTCATACCCTACATATCCGGGAGGAGCTCCTACAAGGCGTGAAACAGAGAATTTTTCCATGTATTCACTCATATCTACACGAATCAAGGCATCCGCGGAATCAAAGAGATATGTTGCTAAAACTTTTGCAAGCTGTGTTTTACCGACTCCTGTTGGACCAAGAAAAATAAAAGAACCAATGGGTTTATTGGGATCTTTTAAACCAGCACGATTTCGCTGTATGGCTTTAGTAATTTTTAGGACTGCTTCATCCTGTCCAATGATATTTTTTTTCATATCATTGAACATGTTCTGAAGTCTTTTTCCTTCAGCCTGAGCAATTCTCTGAACGGGAATACCTGACATCATGGCTACAATATCAGCAACCTGCTCTTCACCTACTATTTCACGATGACTCTCAAGTTCTTTTTCCCAGGCTTCCTTTTCTTTTTCAAGCAAACTGAGAAGATTTTTTTCTTTATCCCTGAAACTTGCTGCTAACTCAAAATTCTGACCTTTAACAGCCTGAATCTTTTCATTTCGGGCTTCTTCAATTTTATCTTCAATTTTTATTATTCTTTCCGGTACAGTAATATTTGTAATATGTACTCTTGAGCCAGCCTCATCAAGGGCATCAATTGCTTTATCCGGAAGATGTCTGTCCGAAATGTACCGGGTAGTCAAACGGACGCATGCTTCAATTGCCTCAGGTGTATAGATTACATTATGATGATCCTCGTAACGTTCTTTGATATTATTTAAGATTTCAATCGTCTCCTCTACAGAAGTAGGGTCAACCATAACTTTCTGGAAACGTCTCTCAAGAGCACCGTCTTTTTCAATATGTTGACGATATTCATCCAGAGTAGTGGCTCCGATACATTGTATATCTCCTCTTGCAAGAGCCGGTTTTAACATGTTGGCAGCATCAAGAGAACCCGTTGCCCCTCCTGCACCTACAATTGTATGAATTTCATCTATAAAAAGAATAATATTATCCACCTTGGCAAGCTCATTGAGAATAGCTTTCATTCTTTCTTCAAACTGACCACGGTATTTTGTTCCAGCAACAATGGAAGCAAGATCAAGGCTGATTACTCTTTTATCAAAAAGTACTCTTGAGACCTTTCTCTGAGAAATTCTAAGTGCAAGACCTTCCACAATGGCGGATTTTCCAACTCCGGGTTCACCGATAAGAACAGGATTGTTCTTTTTCCGGCGACTAAGTATCTGAGCAATCCTCTGTATTTCCTTTTCTCTTCCTACAATGGGATCGAGATTTCCTTCAATAGCAGATTTTGTGATATCTATTCCAAAATTGTCAAGAACAGGGGTATCGGTTTTTGGTGCTGATGATCCTTTTGATCCAACCGGACCCGTACTTCCTTTTCCAAACATTTCTTCTCCTTCATCTCCTTCTTCAGGAAAGCCTGATTTATTCTCAATTTTTGAAAGTTCTTCTATCTGCGCTTTAATATCTTCATAACCTGTGTTATAATGTCTAAATAATGAAGTAACTAAACTATCTTTTTCCTTAAGAATGGCCAATAATAAATGTCCTGTATTTACTGTACTTTCTTTCATCGCCCTCGCTTCCAGAAATACTACTTTCAAAGCTTTTTCTGTATTTTTGAGTAAAGGGATGGCTGCTTCATATTGAAGAGAATTATCCTGACGTATCTGTAATTCAATTTCTTTGCGCATTTTTGTCACATCAAGTCCTAACCGATTCATTACATCAATGGCTATTCCTTCTCCGTCACGAATAATTCCAAGAAATAAATGTTCTGTTCCTATATGATCATTGCCCAACCGGATGGCTTCCTCGCGACTGTAAGTGAGGACATCTTTTATACGAGGCGAAAATTTTGAATCCATATTTGCTTTCCTTTTATTCTTCAATCAAATTTATTTCCACTAAATTAATTAAAAAAACTCTTATTTCTGAATGTTTCTTTTTCCTACTGAGGAGTATCAAACAAAGACTAAACTTGATTATCAGACTTTTAATTTTTTTAACTGATCTGCTTTTTATTTACTATAAATATAGTGATTTTTTTGTTGGTTATTACATGTTTTTCCTCTTCTGTTTATTGATTAAAACCTGTGATAAAATCGGTAAATTATACTATTTTTGTGTTTCATTAGAAAAATAATAATTATTGAAATTAGAATTAATATGTCTGATTTAGAAAAGATTATTCCAATTGACATTGAAGAGCAAATGAAAACATCTTACATTGACTATTCAATGTCTGTTATTGTCTCAAGAGCTCTTCCCGATGTTCGAGATGGGCTTAAACCTGTACACAGAAGAGTTTTGTACGGTATGAATGAATTAGGAAGCACTTCGAATAAACCATATAAAAAATCCGCAAGAATTGTGGGAGAGGTGTTGGGAAAATTTCATCCTCACGGTGATTCTTCCGTATATTATGCAATGGTCAGAATGGCACAGGAATGGTCATTACGTTATCCACTTATAGATGGACAGGGGAATTTTGGTTCTGTAGATGGAGATAGTCCTGCGGCAATGAGATATACAGAAGCAAGATTAAAAAAACTTGCAGAGGAAATGATTGCCGATCTGGATAAAAATACTGTTGATTTTCGACCAAACTTTGATGAAACTCTCCAAGAACCTGAGGTACTTCCATCAAAATTTCCTAACCTTTTAGTAAACGGAGCCTCCGGAATTGCAGTTGGTATGGCTACCAATATGGCCCCACACAATCTTTCTGACAGTATTGATGCTATTGTTGCCTATATCAATAACTCAAATATTGAAATATCAGAACTGATCGATATCATTAAGGCTCCTGATTTTCCTACAGGCGGTACCATTTATGGTTATGCCGGGGTTAAAGAAGCCTTTGAAACAGGAAGAGGAAGAATTGTCGTCCGAGGTAAAGCCGAGATTGAAACTGGTGAGAATGGCAGAGAAAAGTTGATCATTACTGAAATTCCGTACATGGTCAATAAAGCCGAGTTGATCATTAAGATTGCCGATCTGGTAAACGAGAAAAAAATTGAGGGGATCGCAAATGTTAACGATGAAAGTGATCGAACAGGGATGCGGATCGTTGTTGACATTAAACGTGACGATATGGCAAGCGTGGTTTTAAATAAATTATATAAATTAACTCCGCTCCAAACAGCATTTAATGTCAATAACATTGCACTTGTGCATGGAAGACCCCATATGCTGAATTTAAAGGATCTAATTCGTCATTTTGTTGAACACCGTCATGAAGTTGTAATTCGTCGTACCAAATTTGAGCTTGAACAATCAGAGAAGAAAGCTCATATATTAAGAGGTTTAATCATCGCTCTCGATCATCTCGATGCCGTCATAGAATTAATTCGTAAGTCCAAATCTCCTGATGAGGCACGTGAAGGACTTATTTCAAATTTTGGTCTTGATGATATTCAGGCCAAGGCTATCCTTGACCTTCGATTACAACGACTTACAGGACTTGAAAGAGATAAAATACATGCCGAATACGATGAAATATGTAAATACATTGATTGGTTAAACCAGGTATTGGCAGATGAATCCCTCCGCATGGGAATTATCCGGGATGAATTATTGGAAATCAAAAGTCAGTTTGGGGACAAACGTAAAACAGATATTGTCTATTCTTCTGAAGAATTTAATCCCGAGGATTTTTATGCCAATGATACTATGGTGATTACAATTTCTCATATGGGATACATTAAAAGGACTCCTCTTACTGAATTCCGTACACAAGCTCGAGGTGGAATCGGATCAAAAGGTTCAAGTACAAGAGAAGAAGATTTTCTTGAACATATGTTTATAGCCACAATGCATAGTACGCTACTCCTTTTTACCGAAAAGGGTAAATGCTTTTGGCTTAAAGTATTCGAAATACCAGAAGGAACTAAAGCTTCAAAAGGAAGAGCAATACAAAATCTGCTAGGTATCGAATCGGATGATATGGTTAGAGCTTATATTAATGTGAAATCATTGAAAGACGAGGAGTATATAAAGAATAATTATATTATCCTTTGCACAAAAAAGGGTACAATTAAGAAAACCTCGTTAGAAGCTTATTCTCGTCCTCGACAAAATGGTGTAAACGCAATTACAATTCGTGAGAACGACACATTAATCGAAGCTCGCCTGACAAACGGCGACAATGAAATAATGCTGGCGATCCGCTCAGGTAAAGCAATAAGGTTTCACGAGAGCCATGCTAGAGCCATTGGACGTACTGCTTCCGGAGTCAGGGGGATTACTCTTCAAAACGACGAGGATGAATTAGTTGGTATGATTTGTGTTAGTAAGGATAATCCTGATGTTCTGGTCGTTTCGGCCAATGGGTATGGGAAAAGATCAAAAATTGATGATTATCGTATTACTAATCGGGGAGGGAAAGGAGTTAAGACTATTAATGTTACTGATAAAACCGGTCCTCTTGTCGCTATCAAAAGTGTAACAGATAAAGATGATTTAATGATCATTACATGTGCTGCTGTTACGATCCGTGTACCCGTTTCCTCTATCAGAATGACAGGACGTGCGGCTCAGGGTGTAAAATTAATTAATCTTAGAGAAGATGATGCTATTGCTTCGGTTGCAAGAGTTGAAGTCGAAGATGTTGTGGATGAAATTCCACAAAATGAAGAAAGAAAAATAAGGGAAGAAACGGAACAGGATTATGTGGATGACATAAATATTGAACCTATTGATGATCCTTCATTAGAATAAATTTAAATATTTTTTTATTAAAAAAAAAACAACAAATTTGTAATATTAAACAAACAAACAATGAATAAAATGAAAAGTTACTTATTCACAGCAATATTCTTGTTGGGATGTACGACCATCTTTGCTCAAAAGGCTAAAGTTACGAGTGCTATTTCCAATATGAATGAAGGCAAATTGGATAAAGCCTTGCAAGAAATTAATGAAACTATTGATCCTGCTAATAAAAAAGCAGAAAAGACTATCAACTGGTCAGGGGCATGGCAGGCTAAAGGAGAAATTTTGGAAGCAATAAGCAAATCTAAAGATGACAAAATTAAAAAACTTAGCCCAAATCCAGTGGAAGAAGCTTATAATTCTTACATGAAAGCGATTGAATTAGATGAGAAGGGGAATAACCCAATCCTGAAAATGAAAATGATTAATTTCTTAGGTACTCTTTCCAATTCAGCTGTTCAGGCTTATCAGGCTGAGAATTATGATAAGGCCACAGGTTATTTTGAAAAAATCCTTTCATTAGAAGGATCTAAGTTGTTAAAAGCTGATTTTAAAATAGACACTGCTATCATGTTTAATACAGGTTTAGCTGCTGCAAGTAGTAAACAATATGAAAAAGCAATCAAATACTTTAAGGAATGTGCAAAATATGGATATCAGGGTGGTGGTAGTTATGCACAGATAATCAGATCATATCAGATGATGGGTGATACAGCTCAAGCAATCAGTACAATGAAAGAGGCTATTTTAAAATATCCTAATGAACAAAACATCCAAGTCCAATTAATCAATTACTATATTACGCATGGGCAATCCAACGAAGCTTTAGATTATCTCGATAAAGCTATTGAGAAAGAATCTACAAATTCCTCTTTCCATTTGGCTAAAGGGGTTTGCCTTGACAAACTGAATCGCCAGGACGATGCAATAAAATCATATCTCAAGGCAATTGAGCTTAAGGTAGACAACCCCGATGCATATTATAACATCAGTGTTATATATGTTAATAGAGGAGTTAAGCAGTTTGAAATTGCAAATGGTGTCCCAACAAATGAGCAGGCTCGGTATGAAGCTGAAAAAAATAAGGCAGATGATCAGTTTAGAAAAGCTGTTCCGTATCTTGAAAACGCATTAAAATATAAACCAGAAGAGATTGACTGGAAAAATCAGCTGAAAAACCTTTATTACCGGTTAAAAATGATGGATAAATATGAAGCTCTAAATAAATAAATCTATTAAAAGGGGAATGTATCTCCCCTTTTTTTATCTTCCTATAAAATACATAATATTAATTATAAGACTCAACTAATGGCGATAACTTTATAGTCAATTATTGAAACTATTCAAGAATTGACACGTAAAAGACGATTTTTATGTCAATATGAAGATTTTATATTTAATTATCCAACTTTGTTTTATAAATGCCCTATTTACCATGGCACAAGACATGCGCATACAAAAATTGAAACCTCAGCAGTTAGTACCCAAAGTTATCAAATCTGATGATGAATGGAAAAAGGAACTTTCACCACTTCAGTATGAAGTAACGAGAAAAAAAGGAACTGAGTACCCTTTTACAGGACAATATTATGATTTCTATGAAAAAGGTAAATACTATTGTTCCAATTGCGGAGTTTTTCTTTTTGATTCATCATCAAAATTCAAATCTGGCTGTGGTTGGCCAAGTTTCAATGATGTTGCTGATCAGAAATCTATAAATATTATAAGGGATATCAGCCTTGGTATGATGCGTACTGAGATCACTTGTGCCAATTGCGGTGCACACCTGGGTCATGTTTTTGAGGATGGACCTCCGCCAACTGGATTGAGATATTGTATTAATTCTATTTCTTTAAAGTTCATTCCATAAGGAAAGTGAGTCACATGTTGATTTATATTATTATTGAGTCAAAAAGGAATACAATGTCTTATAGCTACGGAAAGCCGGATTTACAGAAGCAACATCATATTTAGTTAATTGATTATTTTTTATTATTGAATACGCCAACTCTTCATATTCTTCAGCTTCGTGATAGCTGTCTAACAACTGTAAAAGCTGAAAAGTTGAGGCTCCTTCCCAACGTTTTTGACGAAATTTTTTATAAGAAGATACTCTTGAAATTAGTAAATAATAATGCTCAACAGATTGAATGACATCTTCATATGTTCTAAGATAAATGTCATCTTCACTATCATTAAACTGCATCTTCAGTCTGGCTTCATCCGATGAAAATGATAGAACACCAAATAAATTATGTCCCTTTCTACAAATGCTTGATGTACCCCAACCACTTTCCAGAACAGCTTGCGTCAACGCCAGACTTACAGGATGAGGAAAGATTCTTCTCTTAAGCTCCTTGATAGAATCGGTTCTATATTTTTCCAACATGGATGAGAGGAAAATAGAATCGTTGGGATAAATTCTCTTTTTATTGTTTATTTTATCTTCAATAAATTCAACATGATGTAAATCATCCATTAATCTTTCTCTAATAATAACTACAGCCGGTAAAAGATATTCAATAAATTTCTTTTTTCTTACCTCTGGATCCATTGTTCTGAAATCTATAGATCCGCTGTAATTCACTGGAACAATAACTGAATCATTTTGTGCCACTATTGAGTCACCGGTTATTGCTGTAATTTGTTTTATATTAATACTATGTGGAAAGTACAAAAGAAAATACTGTTTGGTTTTACCAAATAAATATAAAGCCAAGATTAAAAAAGACATTAAAAAGAGATGAATAAAGCTTCTTCGCATATGCAAATATAAGTTCTTATATCACAATATAAGAATTATATTTCTGAAAGTAAATATTTTTGGGAAAATAGAACCTTCAATTAATATCTGATTTTAAAATTTCGGACCATTTTTCAATGTTTTCTGCTGTTTGACTTGAAAGATTCTCCTGGTCAATTGGAAGACCTAAAAATTCATTATTACGGACTGCTTTAGAAGCCTCAAAATCAAAACCTTGAATAGGGAATCTTCCTATCAATTTAATTCCTCTTTTCTCAAAAAAAACAGCTAATATGCCGATAGCATCGCAAAAGTTTTCTGAATAATTTTTTTGATCTCCTAATCCAAAAATAGCTAATTTCTTCCCAGTAAAATCTTTTTTTTCAACAGAAGGAAGAAATTCATCCCAGTAATTTGGCAATTCTCCGTCAAACCATGTTGAAGATGCAAAAATTAAATTTCCGAAAGGCTCTAAACTGTTTTCATCTGCTTCCTCAATATTCATATCCTGTATATCAAAGCCAGCAAGTGAACTTTTTAATATTTCCACTACTTTTATTGTCTTATTTGAATTAAAACTATAAAAAAGGCCAATTTTTTTGCTCATTCTTTTGAGGTAATTAAAAAATGAATCTAATATTTAAGCAGCTCAACTACCGCATCAGCAATCTTCTGCTGATTTACCAATATAGCAGCTTCAAGAATTTTATTGAATCCAACAGGTGTAAAGGTGGATCCGATTCTGCGAACGGGTGCATCCAGATATTTAAAGGCCTGTTCGCCTATCATGGATGCAATCTCTCCTCCAAATCCACTGAAAAGTTTATCTTCATGCACGACTAAAACTTTTCCGGTTTTCCTGACTGAATTTAAAATCATTTCTTCATCAAGAGGAATAAGACTCCGAATGTCCAGAACTTCAATACTAAATCCTTCTTGGAAAAGATTTTCTGCAACTTTTAATGCCATATGAGTTGTATTGCCATAAGTAATGATGCTTAAATCTGTTCCTTCACGACGTATTCTTGCTTTTCCAAAAGGGACCTCAAAATCATCAGGGATTGGTGTAGCCGCAATTGGTGCATTATACAAAGCTTTAGGTTCCAGAAATAAGGTAGGACCCATGGACCGCATAGATGTTCTTAACAAACCTGCAGCATCATCAGCAAAGGATGGATATACGACCCTTATTCCTGGGAAAGAGGTCAAAGCTCCTTCGGTCGTCTGAGAATGATACAAACCTCCCCCAATATATCCTCCGGATGCAAGCCGAATAGTCACATTTGGTGTAAAAAAACCATTCGTTCGCCAATATTCATGAGTCATTTCAACATATTGTTCCATTGCCGGCCAGAAATAATCAGCAAATTCAGCACCTTCTATCACTATATGAATTTTCCTGTCAAAACGAGACATGCCATTTGCTGTTCCTGTGATATAATCTTCTGCAATCGGACTATTGAAAACTCTCTTTTTTCCGAATTCCTTCTGCATACCTTTAGTCACATTGAATACGCCCCCCTTTTCTTTATTGGCTATATCCTGGCCCCAGATAAATGTATCAGGATTGTATTTGAATTCCGCTTTTAAAGTCTCATTTAAAGCTTCAATTAATCGCTTCTTTTCTCCAGTATAGCTATGAGTTCCTTCAGGATATTTCCTTGAAACATACGGATCCGGAATGACAAAATCAAATATCGAAGCAGGGTCCGGATCGGGAGATTGAAGTGCTTCCTTGTGGGCTATTTTAATCTCATTATTAGCCCTTTCCTCAATTCCGGAAATTTCCTCCTCAGATAATCTTTTATAACGTAATAGCATCCTTTTGAATTTTGCGAATGGATCATATTCCTGCACATAATTCAACTCTGCTTCATTTCGGTATAGTTCATGTCTGTCAGAATTTGAGTGTGATTTGATTCTGATACAATTAGCCTGTACAATACAAGGATGTTGATTCTCTTTTACCCACTTTTTTGCTTCCATCATTGCATTCATAGAATCAAAAACATCCTTTCCATTGCAATGAATGATTCGTAAATTTTTAAATCCCTTAAAATTATTGGCCACTTTACGTCTTGCAGTCTGATCTTTTTTAGGAACTGAAATTGCATATCCATTGTCCTGAATAACGAAAATTACAGGTAATTCTTCATTCGAGGCACCATTAATAGCTTCATATACATATCCTTCCGAAACAGAAGATTCTCCCTGGGAACAAATAGCAATACCCTCGCTCCCATAATATTTAATAGCCCTTGCAACACCAACAGCATGCAAAGCATGATTCCCGGTAGCTGAGGAAACATTATGAATATTCCATTCAGGTTTTCCGAAATGGTTTGACATGTGTCTTCCTCCGGAATTAACGTCGGCAGCTTTCGAAATTCCATTCAGTATAATTTCCTTAGCAGTTAATCCTGCCGAGATATTTGTTAGCATGTCTCGATAATACGGAAAGAGATGATCCTTATTTTTTTCGAAAATCTGTCCTATTGCCAATTGAATTCCATCATGACCCGCATAAGGGGCATGATAAGACCATCCAATAGCTTGTTTTAAATAATTCGGAGCTTTTTCATCGAGCATCCGACCTAAAGTCATTAAATAAAGCCATTTCTTAAGAAGCTCTTTATCGGTATTATTTATTGTATAAATTGAATTTACGCTGATTTCATTTTCAATATTTATAATCATGATAAAACGTACTTTTAAATTTCTCGTTTTAAATCAAATTGTTCAAGCAAATCGGCAATACGACGCAGGAATTTTCCACCAAGCATACCATCGATTACTCTGTGATCATATGATAGAGAAAGAAACATTTTATGTCTCACCGCAATTGCATCACCAGTGGGTGTTTCTATAACAGAAGGTTTTTTTTCAATTAGCCCTACTGCAAGAATAGCTACCTGCGGCTGGTTGATGATCGGAGTCCCGATGATATTCCCAAAGCTTCCAAAGTTCGTGATTGAAAATGTTCCTCCCTGAAGTTGGTCAGGAAGTATTTTATTATTTTTTGCTGAGGTGCCAAAACCATTTATTTCCCTGGTGATACCAAGTATATTCTTTGAATCAGCATCTTTAATAACCGGCACGATGAGTGTATCATCTTCTTTGGCTACCGCAATACCAATGTTTATATGTTTTCTGAGAATAATATTTTCACCGTCTACAGATGCATTTATTACTCTGAATTCGTCCAAAGCTTTTGCAACGGCCTCAGTAATAATGGGAAGAAAAGTAATCTTCTCATTATATTTTTGCTGAAAAAGATCTTTTATTTTGTTTCGCCACAGAACAAGATTCGTGACATCTACTTCAACGACGGAGGTTACATGAGCTGAAACATCCTTCGACATGATCATATGCTGAGCAATAAGTTTACGGACTCTATCCATTTTTATTATAGTGTCATCAGCTCCAACAGAAACAGATATTTTAAATTTATTTTCAGCTGATTCCGAAACTTTTTCAGGTTGTTTGGATTCGGGTAAAATTTCTTTCTTAATAACATTTTCCCTTGGTTTGACCTGTTGTTCCTTTATATAATTCAATATATCTTTTTTCTGAACTCTGCCTCCAAGGCCGCTGCCCTTAAGAGAATTCAATTCTTTTAAAGGAATACCTTCTTTTTCTGCAATATTTTTTACTAAAGGAGAGAAAAACCTGTCCTGGTTTGTATTTTGTTCCGATGAAAGAACAAATGATTCATTTTCCTTTTCAGATTTATATTCCTCTTTTCCCGTAATATCTTCTTTGGTCTGATTTTTTGCCTCTCCTTTGTCAACTGATTCTTTCTTTTGTGCGATTTCTGTTTCCCCCATTGAAATAATAATGACAATCTGGCCTACCGGATAAGTTTCATTTTCAGTACAACGAATCTCCTTGACTTTTCCTGAGACAGGTGATGGAATTTCGGAATCTACTTTATCAGTTGCTAACTCAAATAAAACATCATCCTCATTGATAATGTCACCTTCCTTGACAAATAATTTAGTTATCGTTCCTTCCTGGATACTCTCTCCAAGTTTTGGTATTAAAACATTAAATTCTCCCATCCGTGAAACTTGTTATTACATTTGTCTTATAACAATAAACAAGTCTTTTGGTTTAAGAATAAATTATAAGTTAAATAGCAGGTATTATCAGGGCTGATGATAAGTAAATAAATTATAATCCGGCCATGTGATCCTGTTTATGTCTATTTGCCTGATTACCTTATCCATTTCCATTGCAAGACGAGGTCCTTTATAAGTACTGGTATTGGAAAGAATTGCCCAGGCAGAACCATCCGGCTGTCGTTTAATCAACGCAGAAGACCCAGATAAAGTTCCTGTACGAACCCATTCACCATCTATTTTGGTTTTTCTCCATCCCAGTGGATCAAGACCTTCTGGATCCACTCTTGTCATCTCGTCAATACTTTCAGAAGTTAAAATATCTTTGACTATTGGATCTTTATCAATTACCACATACAATTTCATCAGATCAATGGCAGAGGCGAGCCATCCAGCAGCTGCACCCAGGACTTTGAGATCATTCCCTCCATAAATTCTGGGGAATAATCTTCCGCTGCCGTCATAACACTCCTCAGGTAAAGCATCCTGAGGTTCATAATATTTGACCTCATAGGATAATTTTTGTTCATAAAAACTTCCGGCCAGTTGCATATCCGTAATATTGGCAGGTAACAGTATATTTTCCTGAATAAATTTTTCATAGTCCATTCCGGAAATCTTAGAAATAATTTTACCTAATATTATATAACCAAGATTACTATAAGAACTGTGAGTACCAGGTTCAAAATGAAGATTTCTGGCGGTTACGAATTTTATATAAGAATCTACCGTAACAGGAAGTGCATCGCCAACACCCTTGGAAACGACTCGTGGAAGAAAAGCCAGATCTCCGTAGCGTTGAGTCCATCCGGCAGAATGGTTGAGTAGATTTCTCACCGTAATTCTTCCCAGTCTTTTATCTTTTATTTTCAAGAATTGTTCGTCATTGAGAATTCCTTCTTTCCCAAAAACTTTTGAGTCAAGTGAAATTTTTGAATTTTCAACCAGTTTCATTATCCCAATAGCCGTAATTAGTTTTGAAACACTTGCTATCCGAAATAAATGATTGGTAGATACGAGGATCTTTGCCTCTTCGTCCGCATATCCATAACCTTTGGCAAAAACCAGCTTATCCTTGTTCACGTAAGCAACTGATAAACCTTTAATATGATTTTGATTACGAAATCTCTCAATTTTTTCATCAATTAATGAAGTATTTTGTGATTCGATTAAACTTTTTACAATTAAAAAATTGATCGACTCTCTTTCATGATTTATCAGTTCATCAGAGGATAAATTGAAACCATAATCTGAAAGAATAAGATTAAAATTAAAAAATAGAATGATTAAGATATATTTAAACCATTGTTTCATAGGGGTTCTCTGATGTGGATTACAAATGTAAACAGCCAATTATATCTTGAATTGATTCATACTTATTTTCATTGAGATAAGTTTCAACTCCCGAAATAATTTTTATCGTAACAAGAGGGTCTATAAAGTTTGCAGTTCCTACCTGAATGGCTGAAGCTCCGGCAAGAAAAAATTCAATTGCATCCCTTGCATTCATAATTCCTCCTAATCCAATTACTGGGATTTTAACTGCCCTGCTTACCTGCCAGACCATTCTTAAGGCAATTGGTTTAATTGCCGGTCCGGAGAGCCCTCCGGTTACAGTAGATAACACTGGCCTTTGAGTATCGATATCAATAGCCATTCCAAGAAGAGTATTTATTAAAGAGAGGCTATCTGCGCCGGAATTTTCGGCAGCTTTGGCAATTTCAGAAATATCAGTAACATTTGGAGACAATTTCACGATAAGAGTCTTCTTGTAAACCTCCCTTACCGCAGATATTACTTTTTCTGCAGAAGAACAACTGGTTCCAAATGCCATTCCACCTTCCTTTATATTGGGACAGGAAATATTCAATTCTATTGAAGGAATTTTTTCCAGTTCATTTATTCGTTCAGCACAAGCGACATAATCTTCAACTGTAGAGCCAGATACATTAACTATTACTTTTGTCTCATATTTTGAAAGAGACGGATATAGTTTATTGATGAAATACTCTACTCCTCCATTTTGAAGACCCACAGCATTCAGCATCCCAGAAGGCGTTTCTGCCATTCGAGGATATGGATTTCCCTGTCTTGAATGAAAAGTAGTACCCTTTACAATTATTCCTCCAAGCCGGTCAACATCAAAAAAATCGTCATATTCAACTCCGTAACCAAAAGTTCCGGATGCTGTTAATACCGGATTTTTTAATTCAAGATTATGAATTTTTACCTTCAAATTTGCCATTTCAATGATTTTATGTTGAATACCGGACCTTCTGTACAGACACATTTATTCCCATTTATGGTATCTGTAACACAGCATAAACAAACACCAAACCCACAGGCCATTGTATGCTCCAGAGAAACTTCACAAAAAATCCCTTTCTCGTTTGCTTTGGATGCAACAGCTTTCATCATGGCTTCCGGCCCGCAAGTGTAAATTCTTGAAAACTGGTTCAACTCTTCAGCAAAAATGCTGTGATTGGTTATGAATCCTTTCTCTCCATGTGATCCATCTTCAGTAGTGGTATATACCTTTCCAAATTTTGAATACTTTTCAACTTCAATAAGATCATTTGCGGACCGGGCTCCAAGAATAACAGATATTTCGGCTTTTCCTTTCAGTTGTTGTGCAAGGAAATACAAAGGAGCCACCCCGCATCCTCCTCCTGCGAGCAAAACTTTTTCTTTATTTTCCTCTGTTCTGGGTAATGAAAAACCTTTACCAAGAGGAAATATCATATTAAGTGAGTCTCCTTTTTTCTTTAGAGTAAGATATTTGGTTCCTTCACCTGCAATTTTAATGAGTAAATCAAAAGTATTATTTTCATAATCAACAGAGTGAAACGAAAATGGACGTCGTAAAAATACACCTGGACAATTTTCAATCAAAATATTTACAAATTGACCTGGAACAATCGATTGAAGTTTTTGAGACGATTGTAATCTCAATATATAATGACTGGTACTAAGCCTGGTGTTTGAAATAACAGTAAGATTTTGAACAGATTTTCCCATCTGCTATGAATTAAGAGTTTACTATTAATGAAACCAATTACTCATTATTATTAAATCGAAATTGACAATTAATAATTAATTGCAAATATAGTCCAAAATCTCATTTTGAAGGAGTATATACCGAAAAAGTTTTATCCTTATAAAATAATACAATTCTATCAATATCCTTATTATCAGCAATATTACTTATAACATCATTCAACTCCTGCTTTGTTTCCTTTGTAGTTGGTAAAGGTTTTGTCTCAGTTAATTTTTCGTTTCCTTCAGGAGATGTAGATTCATCATTTGATTTAGACGTTAAGCTTTTTAAAAGGGATTTCCTATTTTCTTCCCGGTCCTCTGAAAATGGAAAAGAAAATAATGAAGGTTCTTTGCCTGAATTATTTGTTTCCATCATCATTCCCTCGCCAAGGAGTAACCAACGCGGATTTAAACCTTTATAGATGGAAAGCATTTTCTGAATGAAAGAAGCTCCCGGGTAATTCCTTCCATTCAAGACATGAGAAACGCTGGAACGCTGTACGCCTATTTTATCTGCAAACTCCGCCGGAGAGATGTTTTCTTTTACCAGGAACTCTGTAATCCTGTCTTTCATGATGAAAATTGTTTAGGATTTTAGAATTAATCACAACCAAACAAATGATTACAAATGTAATATTTTTATTAATTACAAGTGTGTTGAAATTTGAACTTAATTGACAGTTTACATAAGTACACCATCAATGCAAAATACATTTGTAAATTACTAATTCCCTGTTTTCATATCAAAATTAACCTCGCTGATTTACTAAAAAGATCTATTCTTAAGAGTTGCGACCCCGTTATATAGATGATTTATCTTAAGATCTGTTTTTTAAAGCTATTGTTTAATATAAACGCTTATAAATCTGATTTACTATCTATTAATATGCTTAAACATTCTTATAATCTTTTACTTAAACCATATGTTTCCAAATGTATACAATTATTCTAAATTTTTTATTTAATTAAATAGTGTGAATCGTTATGAATGTGTATTTTATGATTCATTTTTCAAGTATATTTTTACCTGTTTTTGCTATCAATAAGTAGTTACTAAAACCGTGATTTCTTGTGTTACAATTGTGAAGATCGTCTGTCATATACATTTCAGTCCATTCGGCAATTTTACATATGTGATATCACATATGTAAACAAGCATCTTACTTTTAGTATTTAAAGATTTTGCACTTTTGCTAATTCAGCAAATCAATCAAAGGATTCTTGTAATGAAGGATTTTATTGAATAGGGAAATTATTCAGGAATTTACTGCTGAATATTCCCAGTTGAATGCGGATGAATCTATTCTGATCGTATTTTCGTATGGAAAGAAATTTCAATAAAACACTATTTGTCAAAATCTTAATTGTTAGTTAGGCCATTTTTATCGTTCTGAGATTCTCGTATTTTATTAGATCGCTTCCCCTATACAGGAAAATAAAAGGCACAATGAATTCAGGATGATTTTATAAATCTTTTTTAATCAGTACATTTTTACCTGATTCAAGATACACCTGATTTTATTTAAAGGTTCTGAAACCGGTAAAATTCATTGAGTAGATAAATTCAAATACTTGGCTTCGGTTTTCCAAAAGGTAGGATTCTCTGATTCCAATAGTAGATGGAATAATAAACCGAAAGAAATGGCAGTTAACCATCAGTTCAGCACCCGCAGAATTAAAACTATAAATAAAACGTGAGTTACTATTATTTATAGGGACCTGAGCCTTTCCATGATCATAGAACATGCGGAGAGTGACTCTTTTTATATAGCTTATTTTACCTAAACTCCAATCCGGATAAAACAAGGGCAACACATAATCAGTCCGAAGCGTAAATAGATTTTCATTTATGATGTTCTGATAACCTCTTGGATATTCTACCAGATCCGAAAACGATTGCTGACTTGAATTCTTCATTTGGTATCCTCCGTAAATTCTGATCCCGTGATGGGCTAACAAACCTGGAAAATAAAAAGTTCCTTCCTCCGACATTATACTTCCATAATGGAAATCACCAAAAGGTGTGTGACGGTAAATAAAATCAGCAGCCTGAGCAAATTTAGGCTGTATATCCCTGACTCCGGTGGTTAGATAATTACTGGCATAAAGTCTATAAGTAAAAGGAATAAAATTCCCGTGTAAAATGCCTGTAGGCACAGAAGAACCTATTTTAATATTAGTATAACCTGCCCGAAATTCGGGTTGCACAAATCGTATGTACTTTCCATGAGTTAAATTAAGGGGAACTTTTATGATTCCATCGAGATTAAGCTCATAATATGAAAACCCAACGGAAGAAGTATCAATTCGAACGACCTGACCAATCTGATTTCTATATTGAGTAATTCTGTTGTAATGAGAATTTCCCTTCCCATAATCCAAGCTAAAACCAAGCACAGGAAATAATCCGCTGTAATCAAATTTAGCAAACCATTTGCCTGTTTTATTAACGATGGAATAGTCGTATCCTATTTGCGTAATTGCTGTGCTGAGATGATTTTGTGACAATAATGAAAATCCTGGTCTTACATCTTCATTATCAGTATCAATGCGAAAAGGAGACCAGCTATGAAAATTGAATAAATGCCCAATCTTTGAATAATTCTTCGAGGGGTAGGAAACCGAATCTGTCAACTGTGGAAGAACTTTATTTTCCTGTTGAGTAATTTCCTTTGCAAGAGAGCCTTCATAAGAAATGGATGGATCTGCTTCTCTGATTTTCTCTGATTCCAAAAACATTTGTGCAATATAAAAACCGTTTGCTGTATAGTTACTAAAAATCATTTTTTTACCGTCCCGTGACGGCTGTGGATCCATTGTACCGAATCGCGAAGAAGTAACCTGATAAGTTTTACTTTCTTTCAGATTAATAGCATAGACGTTATCAATTCCGCTCTGTGAGCTATTGAAAAATAGATAATTGCCTTTCTGAACAGGACCTGAGAGATCATTATAGGAAAAAGGCAATAAGAACTTCATCTCCCTCGTAAATGGATCAAACTTTATAAGAGTTTTGCCTTCTTTTCCAAGAGCAACGGAATAAAGAACATTTTCCTTTTCGGCCCACGTCGGAGTAATAAAGAAAAGATTCTGAGGAGTAGGTACTTCTTTTATGATTTTGCCATCCACAGGAGAGACTATCAAAACGGAGAAATTGTTCTTATCATCAGCTTTTATGAAAGAAAGGTATTGTCTATCAAAGGATAATGAAGGGGCATAAATTTTTTCCCTGAATCTCTTTTCAAACAGTTTTCCATTCCTGATATTATAAATCCGAAGTAATGAGAATTCCTGGTTAGCCCACCTAGGATCCGGTTTCCTTTCAATCCAAAATATTCTGTTGTCTGCTACATCTATTGATTCCTCCGAAATAAATCCAGGAGTGAATATCTTCTTTTCCATTCCATTCGGAGCGATTAAAACAAATCGTTGCACGTCATTAATGGAATTTTTTAAAGCAAAAATTGTGGTATCATTTACATAAAAAGGAAAGCTGTAACTCGTATAATCACGATTTTCCCTTGTTATTCTTTCATATTTATTTTTGATGAGCTGATTATCATCTTCTTTCCATTTCTGCTTTAAATCATCGAAAATACCCCAATACAGAGAGTTCTGGTTTTTCCCGCAGTTCTTTTTCAAACCCGTCGAAAAGGAAGTTATTCCAAGGGGATTTCTTGCAACATGATGAAGTACGTTTCCCCATATGTCAGCTTTATAATCCTTTCTGGCTCCTGCTACCAACTGATATCCCATTTGATAGTAATCCGGAATGTAATCGCGGTATGAACCCAAGTATGATTTATCATAACTGTAAATACCCTTTTCCAGAGTTTGAGCTTTAAGTTCCATCTCAAATGAAGGAAGTCTACCTCTTCCTGAATGACTTAACGATGTTTCCGCAACGACTGCATCACCTTCCATCAGCCATAGAGGTAAATAAGCTCCCACAACGGCTGCTGCAGCCTGTTCTCCAAGGATGAGTTTAAACAGATTAGGCATTTCAGATTCTATTTTATCCATTTGAACTACATGCCTGAATTCGTGTATAGCCAATTGCTCCATCCAATCCTGAGCATATGTATCTTGGGGAGGAGTCATAAATAATTCCATTCTTGAAGGCGCCCAGCTGACTAATCCGTTTGAAGCCACAGTTCGTGTATGGAGGATGACAGAGATCTTATGAGGCTTATGATTTAATGTTTTACCTGCATAATGATAAACATTCTCCAGGATGGAGGCAAAATGCTGAGCTTTTGTCTCAAAAGCAGAAGGATAAATTACCCGGAAATCAGGAGTATTGATCTGTCTCCAGTGAATACTGGAAGGATCCTCTCCTATTGAATAATACTGCGCACTCAATGAAAAGCTTATGAAGAAAAAACAGAAGATGATCAGAGTTTTTTTCATATAGGTGCGCATTGAATTTTAAGCCATTCAAATACCTTAGTTTTCAGACAGGATCCAAGTTCATCGAGAATTTTCTCATGATAACTGTTAACCCAGCTGATTTCTTCCTGGTCTAAAAGTTCTGCCTTTATTAATTTTTTATCTATTGGACATAAAGTCAATGTTTCAAAAGATAAGAAATCTCCGAGGTCTGACTGATCGTCTTTCCTGCAGAGTAGCAGATTCTCTGTTCGTATGCCGTATTCACCTTCAATATAAACTCCGGGTTCATTTGAAAGAATATTCCCTTCAGTCAATGTATAAGGATTGAATTCCTGCCGGATGCTGACTGGAGCTTCGTGTACACACAAGAAGTGCCCTACTCCATGCCCGGTGCCGTGTCCATAATTAAGATGACTGCTCCACAGAGCTTTACGCGCAAGTATATCAAGCGAAGAGCCCTTGCAATGATTCGGAAAGGTAATCTTCGATAGCTGAATCATTCCTTTAAGAACCAAAGTAAAATCCCTTTTCTGTCGATCGGTGACAGTTTGGCCAAGTGCAATGGTCCTGGTCACATCGGTAGTTCCATCAAGATATTGGGCCCCTGAATCAATGAGCAATATTCCTTTATTTTGGATCTTTGAATCAGTTTCTTCACTTACATGATAATGAACAATGGCGCCATGTTCATTATACCCGGCAATGGTATGAAAACTCTCTTCAACGAAATCCTTTTGGTCCGAACGGAACTCTTTTAACTTTTGACAAACAGTAAGCTCCGAGATATCTTCTTTCCCGACCGAAGAATAAATCCAGTGAAGAAAATTAACCAATGCAATTCCATCTCTTCGGTGAGCATCACGCATCCCCTGTATTTCTATGGCATTCTTTACACTCTTCAGGAGCATGGGTATAGAAGTACTTTCAATAATTTTAACGCTGGACGGAATGGAATCGTAGATCAAACTATTCACCCTTTCAGGATCTATCAGTAAAGAGTCTGCTTTAATTCTTTCAAGGAATTTAATGAGGGAATCATAATCCATTAATTCAATCTTTTCAGAGTCCAGCAAAGATTTCAATGATTCAGGGACTTTACTGCTTTTCACAAAAAGAATGGCCCGTTCCTGATCAATGTATCCGTATCCCATTGCCAAAGGAGTATATTCAATATCATGGCCTCTTATGTTAAAAGTCCAGGCCAGATCATCAAGCATAGAAATTATGGTCCCGAAGATTCCCATCTCCCCCAATTTTTTCCGGATCAGGTTTATCTTTTCAGTCCGAGAGAAGCCCGCATACAGTACTGAATAATCAAAAATTTCTTCCGCAGGAATAGAAGGCCGATCCATCCAGATTTCATTAACCAGATCCCTGTCTTTTATCAAAACGATGCCCTTCGCACCCAATTTCCTGTTTAGCTTTTTCTCTTCTGATCTTGACAGAGTCATTCCATCTATGCCAATAAAGCTTTTTTCCGGAACTTCTTTCAAAAGCCATTCTTCATAAGGGATTGTATCGGGCTGCCTGTCTTTCATCAAAATGATGCCGCTGCCCTCCAGTTCATTTTCAGCCTGAATAAAATATCTCGAATCCGTCCATAATGCCGCTTTTTCAGAGGTCACTACTACCCTGCCGTATGATCCGGTAAAACCGCTTATCCACTCTCGCGTTTTCCATCTGGGCGGTACATATTCGGATAAATGTGCATCATTGCCATTAATTATATAAGCCTCAATATTGGACTCCTTCATTAAACTGCGAAGTGGAATAATCCTTTCCAATATATTCATTTCGTTTTATTTACTATAAAATAATTAATGATATTCCGGATACTATCTGAATAAAGTTCCTCCATTTTTATCTCTTCAGGAAGAAAAAATTCAACAGCGGAAATGTCATCACCAGGAGAGATTCTTTTAAAGGTATCGATCTCACAAAGATAAGCCATGTCAAGAGTAAAGACGGAAAATCCGGAATAAACATACTCATTGGGAAATGAAGTCAAATATTTCTGTTTTATAACATTTACATCCAACTCTTCCCTGATTTCTCTTTTGACTGCCTGTTCTGCCGTTTCCATTGGTTCGACAAATCCACCCGGCAAATCCAGTTTCCCTGCCTCAGGTTCTTCAGCCCTTCGGCAAAGAAGCAACCGGTTGGAATGATCCAAAATCAGACAAGCTACTGCTGCCGAATTATTTATAAAATAAACAAATCCACACTCTTCGCACCGGAATGATCTTCCACCGTCAGAGGTATTAAAATGATTACAACCACATCTGGGACAATATTTTATCACATCCTTTGGATGACTTTTCCTGTTCATCTTTTTCTATTAAATGATATCTGCTCCTCTCCCGCTTCCTTAAGCCTAATAGCCTTTATGATTTCTGCCCTACAAAATAATTTTTGTTATCGGCAAAGAGAAAATTAAAAGTAGTGAGTGAACCATAAATACGTGTAATGTATTGTTGAAGATCTACTTTTTCAGAATCCGCCAGAGTTGAATTGGAGTTGATATTTTGCTCAAGCACTCTTAACCTGTCACGGACCATTACTATTTTGTGAAAAAAGTTTTCTACAGAAATTTCCTTGGATTGAAGTTCTGGATTCTGTGGTTTGAGTATCAGGGTCCCTCCTTTCCATCTTTCGCCTAATTCTACTGTGGATTGAAGACCATTATACTTTTCAAGAACATAGGTTAAAACTTTTTCAATTTCATCCAGAGATAAACCAGACCTTGCAGGTGTAGCAGAAGCTTCAACTATTTCAAGTTCTTCATTCCGTTTACTTATTTCCAATTTCCCACCCTTCTCAAAATATATTTCCCAGGCAGTGATTTTATCATTACTGATTATTCCATTCCCATACCTTGGGTGTTTAACCCAGGTTCCTCTCCCTGCAGTATTTTCCATAGTGAAAACGTTTTGTCAATAAATATTTCCTCTAAAATAGAAATTTTATCGTTTATTCTTCCTTTTTTTCACCATAGTGTAGATTAATTGTAATTTGTTATTTTTGCCTCCTATGAGTATAAATCTTTTATTGGAAGGCATCATTATCGGTATTGCAGTCTCAATTCCCCTTGGGCCATTAGGTGTACTCTGTATTAAAAGAACGGTTAACAAAACTTGGAAATCAGGATTTGTTTCCGGGCTGGGGGTAGCAACATCAGACACTTTGTATGCCATTATCGCCGGCTTCAGTCTTACGATCATCATCGATTTTCTTAGACAATACGAAGCATATTTTAAAATCCTTGGCACCGGAATGGTTGTTCTTCTCGGATTATATATTTTTCTTTCTAATCCGGCGAAGGACATACAAAAATACAGAAGAAAAGGCAATTCGTATATCCAGGATTATCTTACAGCTGTGTTGCTTACCCTGACAAATCCTTTGGCCATATTTGTTTTTTTAGCCATATTCACCAGCTATAGCATTGTGCTTCAGATGTCACATCCATTCGATGCTTTCCTCATTGTAGCAGGAATCTATTTAGGAGCAAGCTCGTGGTGGTTAAGTTTGACAGGAATCGCCCATAATTTCAAACATCAGCTTACAATCAGCACTTTATGGTGGGCCAATAAAATCATAGGCATGAGCTTCATTATTTTCGCCTTGATTCTGCTGATATATCTTCAACTGTAAATCCGTTATCTTCTGAATCCGTAATTTTTTGGCTATCCCCGCTTCTTAAAGGTTGAAGGAGTTTAGACTTTAGGCTGAAGTATCACCTATGAGCCTGTAATTACTCATATGACATTATTTTATTCCAATTAATTAGATCATATTTTGGATATTTATTCAATTATATCCTTTAAATTTGATCTGGCAACAACTTGGCACGAGAATTAACTGAAAAAATATGAAAAGAAGGGATTTTATTCAGAAAGGAGCCATAGGAATTGCGGGGACAGCTGCAGTCATTACCACAATATCTGAAGACAGTTTTGGCTTAAATAGAGCACAATCTGTTGATAAGGTAGATCTTGGCCATACAGGTCTGAAAGTCTCGAGAATCGCTCTTGGGACCGGTACCAAAGGTTGGAGACGGGAATCAGATCAGACCCGGTTAGGATTATCCCGTTTTATTAGCCTGACCAGGTATGCTTATGATAAAGGAATTCATTTCTTTGATACGGCCGATATGTATGGTTCTCATTCCTTTATGCGCGAAGCTTTTAAATCAATACCCCGTGAAAAGGTGACTTTACTCACCAAAGTGATGACATATGATCAGCCGGGATGGTACAAAGCTGAACCCTTTTCTGAAAGTCTTGACAGGTTCAGAAAAGAACTTGGAACGGATTATTTTGATATTTTCCTGATGCATTGCATGGTCGACGGCAAATGGACTGAACAATACCGAAAGATAATGGACGGCTTATCCGAAGCTAAATCAAAGGGAATCATCAAAGCGGTAGGGCTTTCCTGTCACAGCATGGACGCCTTGCGTGAAGCATCCGTTAATCCGTGGGTAGATGTAATTCTGGCCCGGATCAATCACCACGGGAACAGAATGGACAGCTCTCCCGACAAAGTCATGGAATTGCTCGCTGCAGCTCATAAAAACGGCAAGGGTATAATTGGAATGAAAATCTACGGGTGCGGTGATCTTGTTAAAGAGGAAGAACGCGAAAAGTCACTGAATTTTGTACTGAAAAGCGGGAATGTCGACTGCATGACCATCGGCATGGAAAGCCCTGAGCAGATTGATGATACAGTGGCCAGGGTTATGCGAATTGTCAAAAGTTAAAAACCTCCTCAGTCTTCGCATATATTTATTGGGCTCTACATCAGAAATATTTCCGATTTTCGTAAACAGAATAGTCATCATGTACTTCTGGTATAGATGCAGAAAATGAATGGCTGTTATTTACCCATGTATTCCCTGACCCCCAAAAAATTTCTCACTTTATTATAAATGCTTACATATCTTCCCCCCGGAAATTTGGCGTGATCCACCTTTAGCAAATCACATTAAATAGTTGTGGAGGAAAAGGGAAAATTAGAGTTTTGTAGCTTTATTATAAAAACCTGCTAATGACCTCAGATAACATTTACTTTGTAACACGGGTTGCCGGAAGAGTTATTTGAATATTCTGAGTTAATTAAAGGATAATATTTACCAGCCTTGAGAAGTTTTATTCAATCAACGGCGACCCGTTTGGTCAGCAACATAAAGAGCATTTGAGTGACTACCCAACAACATCAATCCTGCAAAACTGATCTGAATTTTTCAAAAACAAAAGCTTAAATTAAATGTCATAGCGTATCATAGCTACTCATACGCATTTATTATTTGAATTATCATAACCATCCCCTTACCTTTATATCAATCCTGAACCCACCGTACCTGGTCCGTACCAACCTCGTACCATGTTCGGTACAAAGCCTGGTTGTTACCCACGGCAGGGAGCGAAGAAATGCCACTAATGCTACCCATTAGTATGGCCCATCTTATCAGCTTTGGGTAAATGGTTTCATGGAAATATTTCCATGATCTATATAAATCTCCTAAAACAAATCAATGTGAGGCATTTTGACCAACAAGCGTGCCTGACACCAACGTTTTCCTTTTCCAGCTAACTTAAATTTTTGCTTAAATGAAAGTCTCTTCAACTATTTAAAGTAATCCACTTTAACCAATTAAGAATTAAAACAAAAGGAAAAGGGTTGAACATTACTTTCCAACCCTTTCCCTTTAAAAAATGTCGGGGTGACAAGATTTGAACTTGCGACCCCGCGCCCCCCAGACGCGTACTCTAAACCAAGCTGAGCTACACCCCGAATTTTTATCAATATGAACTTTGAATATCTTTTAAAATATTCCTTCTTCAAACGTGGATGCAAAAGTAATCCTGTTTTTCATCTTTACAAAATATATTATTTAAATAATTTGAAGAAATATTTAATTAAAGAAGTTTACTTTTCATTAGCAACTATTGCCAATATAATTTATTTTTTATATGTTTGAAAATTAAATTGTAATCCGATGGAATTATTTAAATCAATGAATATCAGCGATAAATCCAAATCAGAAGTTGTACTGAGAGGTGTTGCTGAAAGAGTTAAATGTCTGATTTTAGGTTCAGGTCCGGCAGGTTATACTGCTGCAATTTACGCGGCAAGGGCAAATCTTAATCCCATACTCTATGAAGGTCTTCAACCAGGAGGTCAATTAACTACTACAACTGAAGTGGAAAATTTTCCTGGATACCCGGACGGAATCACTGGTCCCGTATTGATGGAAGATTTAAAAAAACAGGCACAGAGATTTGGCACGGACGTTCGCTGGGGATTAGCTACTGCAGTTGATTTCAATGGGCCAATTCATGAAGTTACAATAGATGGGGAGAAAATTATAGAAGCCGAAGCCGTTATAATTGCTACTGGTGCAGAAGCCCAATATTTAGGACTCCCTGATGAAAAGAAATATGCAGGATCTGGTGTTTCTGCTTGTGCAACATGCGATGGATTTTTCTACAGAGGAAAAGATGTTGCCATTGTTGGCGGTGGTGATACAGCATGTGAAGAAGCTATTTATCTTTCAGGTCTTTGCCGGAAAGTGTTCATGGTTGTTCGCCGGGATGCTCTTCGCGCCTCAAAAATTATGCAGGATAGAATTAATAAAATTCCTAATATCGAGATACTTTGGAAACATCAGACTAAAGGATTATTTGGGAACGGAGTAGTTGAAGGTGCTATATTATATAAAAACAAAGGAGAAGCTGATGAAAGTGAAGTTGAAATCAAAATTGATGGTTTTTTTCTTGCAATTGGGCATAAGCCAAATTCAGATATTTTCAAAAGTTATTTAAAAACAGATGTAGTAGGATATATCCAAACTTCGGATAATTCATCCAGAACCAATATTGAAGGAGTTTTCGCCTGTGGTGATGTTATGGATCCGGTTTATCGTCAGGCTGTCACAGCTGCAGGATCCGGATGTAAGGCTGCTATTGATACAGAAAAATATCTCTCTGACAAATTGAATAAAAATTAGATGAAATCCAATTGAAGCTTAGTTATTTTACTCAAAATAAAAACTTCTTCTAATTGGAATTTTCATTTTCTATTGTTACCGGAATACTCACTGTAAAAATAGTTCCTGATCCATAATTAGATTTCACGGTAATATCGCCATGAAGCAGATCCATTAGTTTTTTACTGATCGATAAACCCAATCCAGAACCTTCATAATTTCTTGTAAGATCATTCTCCAGCTGAATAAATGGCTTAAAAAGTTTTGAAATGTTTTCTTTTTTTATTCCGATTCCTGTATCCGCTACATCAACTTTCGCAATTTCAAATTCTCTGTAGCAGCGAATAGTGACTGTACCTTTTTCAGTAAATTTAATTGCATTATTCAAAAGATTGAGCATAACCTGTAAGACACGCTTTCTGTCACAAAAAATTTCAATAGGATCATCTTTAATATAATGAATGGCGATACCTTTATTAAAAGCCGTCGGTTCTTCCAATTCAACGACCTCCTCTAATAGTTTTTCAAGATAAAAGTACTCATAATTGGCAGAGATCTGTCCCGCCTCTATTTTGGATAAATCAAGAATATCATTAATTAATGAGAGCAAATGTCGTCCACTAGATTGAATCATCCCAAGCTGTTTCTTTTGTTCATTATTTAAGGGGCCGGGAAACTCCTGAAGTAAAATTCCACTAAAACCAATAATTGAGTTTAATGGAGTTCGTAACTCATGAGACATATTGAGCAGAAAAGCTGTCTTTAATCTATCAGCCGATTCTGCCCTGTCTTTGGCTAATTCTAATTCCGTAGTTCGTTTTTTTACAGTTTCCTCAAGATGAAATCCATAATTTCTTAATACTTCTTCGGCTATTTTACGTTCGGTAATATCTTCCTTTACAGCAAGGAAATGTGTGATTTTCCCACTTTCATCAGCAATCGGCGATATTAAAGCTGATTCAAAATAAACATCACCATTTTTTTTTCGATTTTGAAATTCACCCTGCCATTCCTTCCCGGAAGTGATTGTTTGCCACAGTTCTTTGTAAGCTTCCGGACTGGTATTTTTCGATTTTAAAAATCTTGGATTTTCTCCAAGAATCTCTTTTTCTGAATAACCGGTTAATTCTGTGAATTTAGGATTTACATATTCAATATTCCCGTCTATATCTGTAAGTACAATAGAAGCAGGATTCTGTTCGACAGCACGTGAAAGGATAGATAATCTTTGTTCAGCTTCTTTCTTTTGTAGCAAGATTTCTTTTTTTTCAAGAGCAGTATTTATTGCTGTTCCTAATCGACCTATATGACCCTTAATGATGTAATCGTCAGCACCAGCTTTCATTATTTCGACCGCTGTTTCCTCATTCAGAGTTCCGGTTACCAAAATAAAAGGAACAGATGGAGCTATTTCTTCCTTAATGGAAAGAGCTGTTAATCCATCAAAATCAGGGAGAACATAATCGGAAAGAATTACATCAGGCACGTAATTTTTCAAGGAATTTATGTAATCTTCTTTTGATTCTACAACCATATGATTGAAAGGAATTTCATTTCTTTTAATCTCCTGTCTTATTAATTCAGCATCGGAGGGATAATCTTCAACTATGAGGATTTTTAAAATTTTTTCCATTATTAAATTTAATTTAAACTAAGGTGAGAAAGTCTCTCTGCTCTGGAGATAATACCGACAAAAACTATACCTCTGTAAATTTATCCTATTCTGATTTAAGTTTAAGATAAAAATTGTACGAATGAATCTGATAAAAGTTATACCTCTGAGAAATTGAATCAAAAATTTGCATCTAAAATGGCATCTTATTTGTAATCTCAGAACCTATTATCATATTACCTTTGCTATTTTGATAAAGTAAACTTGAAAGTACTGCCACGATCCAGCTCACTTTCGACCCAAATCATTCCCTGATGTTTCTCAACAAACTCCTTGCATAAAATCAAACCCAACCCTGTTCCTTCTTCTTCTTCTGTTCCTCTGGTGATGTAATTAGTATCTATTTTAAATAATTTATCTGCATTTTCTTTGGTCATGCCTTTCCCGGTATCTTTTATAGAAACCTCAAAACAGTCATCTTTTTCATCGGCAGATAATACTACTTTCCCATTTGCAGCAGTAAATTTTATAGCATTCGAAACAAGGTTTCTCAGTATTGTTTTTAGCATATCAGCATCAGCACGAACCAGAAGTTTATCAGGTATATTATCCACAATTCTGATCTTTTTCCTGTGGGCACTTTCCATCAATATTTCAACAGCCTCATTAGCTACTTCCTTTAAGGTGAGGGTTGTCGGATTAAAAGGAATTTGACCTTGTTGTACTCTAGCCCAACTAAGAAGATTTTCCAGAAGACGAAATACCTGAGTGGCAGCCCTATTAATCATGTCTGCATATTCCTGAATTGTTGGAAGATCCATATCTTTGGCCTCTTCCATAAGGATATTGCTGAAACCTAGGATTCCGTTAAATGGATTTTTTAAATCATGAGCAATGATAGAGAAAAATTTATCTTTGGTAGCATTGATTTCTTTTAATTTATTTTCACTGGATTTAAGTGCTTCTTCATTATTTTTCCTTTCAGTAATATCTACAATATTACCAATCACCTTTGTAATTTTTCCATTTTCAAAAACAGGACTTCCGATCATTCGGACCCATTTATGATTGCCATCGGTTGTCTTACATCTTAAATCCAGGTCATAGGGTTCTCCCCTGTTAACAGCATTCTCAAAGGCTCTTTCCATCACTTGCTGGTCAGCTTCAATAAAAATCTTTAGCTGTTCCGACTTATTAGGATCAAAATCCCTTGATACACCATAAATGCGGTAGGCTTCTTTTGTCCATGTAATTCTTTTTGTTGCCATGTCATATTCCCAACCACCAATTTTGGAGATCATCTCAGTTTTATTCAATAATCTTTCATTCTTAAGCAAAGCTTTTGTCAACTGTTTACGATTATCTTCATTGCCAATGGCCGAAGTAATTATTCCCAAAATTCTTAGGTCTTCATCCGTTGGATGAAAATCGGTTTGATAAAAAAGACTTAATACACCTACAGGATTACCTTCAGACCGGATAATGCTACCTAAAAATGTCTGAAGTGCAAGAGATTTTATAAATGGATCAGATTCTACATATGAAGTATGTGACAGATTATTAATCAGGACTTCATCTTTTTTATTTTCAATAATCAGATCATAACATATATGTCCGGGAACTGCTTTATGAGTCTTAAAACCTGGAGGAGTTTGCCATTGTCCAACTGAATCTAAGATTCCTTCGTCAAGACGACTATATAAAGCGCATCTTGAAGCTAATAACTCCCCACATAGTGCCGTTAATTGATTGATATTTTGATCAAAATCAGAACCAAGAGATGAAAGAGATTCACTTAGTCTTACTAGTTTATTGGAATTATATCTTAATAATTCCTCTGCCCGTTTTCTTTCCGTGATATTCTGACCATGAGCAATGGTTGAGATTAAATTTTTCCCTTCACTATCATAGATTGAAGCTGCATTCCATAAGATAATTTTAATCTCTTTATTTTTAGTCTGTATAGGAATTTCTAAAGATTCCACATATTCACCTTTTAAAGTCTGTTCTATTTGTACCAATGACTCCTTTTTCGAATTTTCGGGAAATAAAATTTCAAGTTTTTGTCCAATAACTTCATCAGAACTATATCCGGTAAGATATTCAAATGCGTGATTAAAACGTATTATTTTAAAAAGAGGATTCCATACGATAATGGGAGCATTGGCATAATTGATAAGCTTATCAAGATAATCATGTGTTTGTCTGAGATTTTCTTCCGATTGTTTGAGTTTTTGAATATTTTGTTCAAGTTCAAAAGCATACTGCTTTAATTTTTTATCAGCTTGTTCTGTTTGAATAAGTTTATCTTCTAATTTTCGAAAGAGGACTGCATTATATTCCCTTAAACTCTCAGTTTCACTCTTTTCCAACTCAGGTTTTGATTTAATCATTCCCAATTCTGATTCCTCAAGTACTTGCTTAATAATAGTCAGAAAAACTGAAGGTTCCTGAGGTTTGATTAAAAATCGGTCAGCCCCAAGCCGAAGAGCATATTTAATATCCTGGGGACTCGTATAAGCGGCAGTATAAAAAATGAAAGGTATTTTTTTCAGAACTTCATCTTTTCTCCATTCTTTACAAAGTGTAAACCCGTCCATTACAGGCATCAGGATGTCTGTAATGATCAAATCCGGTGGATACTTTCGGGATAGAGCTAAAGCTTCTGCTCCGTTTTTTGCAGTACTTATCCTGTAATCAACACCTTTTAATAATGATTCAAGCATATATCGGTTTTCGAGCCTATCATCAACAATTATTATGTGCTTCATATATTTTTATTTTTGGGAAAATCAGAATTATTCCAAAACATATTTAAATAATATAAGATTCCATTTGTGAAATAAAACTATCCGGATTAATAGGTTTCTCTATATAACCCGTTGCTCCTGCTTCAAGCGCCTTATTTTTGTCTCCGATCATAGCAAAGGAAGTCACTACAATTATGGGAATATTTCTCACTTCTTCATTTGCCCTTAACTCTCTTGTAACTTTATACCCATCCATTTCAGGCAGCTGAATATCAAGTATAATTGCATCTGGATGATGTGCTTTAGCCTTCACTATTCCATCTGCTCCATTGTTGGATTGAAATACCTCATAATTATTAGATTCAAGTAAAAAAGTGAGCATATAGAGACTCTGAACATCATCCTCAACAATTAGTATCTTTCTTTTCATAATTTACTTAATTACTTTAACTCATTTTTTTCAACAAGACGAATGATTTTTAATTAGAAGTATTTTCATTATTATCCTGCTTCATTATAGACAACTCGCGAATGCCATTAATCAGTTTCTTTTGATCGGTTTTATCTTCAATCATTGAACTAAAATTCTGGGATTTCACATTATTATTCATATTCCAAAATATAAGATGTTTATTTGAAATAACACTTATTTCTTTTTGAATTCAATATATAAAAATTAGCTTATAAATCAAAAAATTAAAAAATTAAATATACAGGAAAGGGATGTTGCATCAAAGGATTATTTAAAAAGAACAGCAAAAATATAAATCGCAGGGAAAATCTAACCCAGATATACTTTCAAAAGACTTTTCCTCTTTATACTTTGGAGTTTTCGAATAGCTTTTTCTTTTATCTGTCTGACTCTTTCATGTGTAAGATCCATATCATCACCGACCTCTTTCAATGTATGAGAACTATAACCATTTAAGCCATAATAATATTTTATAATCGCAGATTCCCGATGATTTAATGTATCAAGCATTCGGTTTATATCCATTTTTAAGGAATCTCTTAATAACTGATTATCTGGATTTAGGTCGTTACCTATTCCGGAAAATTCATATTTTGTTCCTTCATTATTTTCTCTTTCATTTTCTGATGTATCAATAGATTGACTAAGGTTTGTTGAATTTAAAGCCTCACTAACGAATAAAAGATTCAAATTAAGCATCTCAGAAATTTCTTCTGCAGAAGGTTCTCTTTGAAAATCCTGTTCAAGAGCAACGAAAGCTTTGTGAATTTTATTGAATTGACCAATTTTATTTAATGGCATTCTTACTATTCTTGCCCGTTCAGCCATTGCCTTTAGTATAGATTGCCGGATCCACCACACAGCATATGAAATGAATTTAAATCCCCGGGTCTCATCAAAACGTTCAGCTGCTATAATTAATCCAAGATTACCTTCGCTGATCAAATCCTGTAAGGTCATATCCTGGTTTTGATACTGTTTTGCAATAGAAACCACAAATCTAAGGTTGGCAATAATAAGTGTCTCAAGCGCCTTAGAATCACCATTTTTAATCTTCTGAGCAATTTGTACTTCTTCTTCGGGAGTTAATAATTTCACCCTTCCTATTTCGCGAAGGTATTTATCTAACGAAGAAGCTTCTCTCTTAGTTACTTGTTCAAGAATTTTCAAATGTCTCATAATTTTAGTCTTTCACCAGTTCTTTTGATTTTGTACAGCTAAACCTCCTGAACGCTCTTTTAGAGTCATGATTGAGTCGGATAACAAAATCATCTAAGATATTCATATAATTCATAAATGCCTCATATGGATTATTATATGGATTTATAGACAAGAATGCCTCCTGACCTGAGAAAAATTTCGAACTCATATAAAAAAAAATGATCTGAAGATTGAAGGTATAACCAATCTTTTATGAGGCTTTTATTATGGCAGTTTTCAATTCGACCCTTTACACTATATAGTTTTCTTAAAGCTTCCCGTTGTAATTCATTTCCAAACCATTCAGAGAGAACACCACTCTCTTTGTCTATTCGGGAAATGGGTTCAGGAATACGAATTTCAGCTACAGGTTGATAATGATCAGAAATTTCTGAGAGTGTCATAAATTTGTAATCCGTCATTTCCAAAACTGTAGAAGGAAATGATTTTAGAAAATTAGAAATTCCGGATACTCGGTTTTGTCCCTGCCCCATCAATTCATAATCCATGAATAAATTAACGATTCTTTCCTGTTGAAAAATATTCTTAAGTTCAGAAATAATATTATTGGAAATGTTTAGACATCCTGACAATTCGGGGTTAGCAAATTGAAAAGCTACCCCTTCACTCAAACGACTATTTCTCAGCAGGAGATTTAAATCAGGTCTACATGGAGTATGATATAAATAATTAGGACTCCACCTTTTAAGTATGTGTTTTGCACCTTCAGTCAGGACAGCTTTAAATCCCATCTGAGCGATCATCTCCGCAATTGCATCGGAATATACCAACTCAGTATTTTTGAAAACTACAGGAGTCTGATCAAATAATGCTTCTATTTTTTGGGCGTGAGCTTTAGATTGACAGATAAATTCTTCCTTATTTACCAATGAAGCAAGAGAATCGGAATAGGTTTCATTAAGAAACTCAACTCCTCCCGTCTTCGCCATTCGCTGAAAACTTTCTATTACTTCAGGTGCATACAAATCAAACTGATCCAAGGCCGTCCCAGAAATGGAAAATGCAATTTTAAAACGACCTGAATACTTCTTTATTAAACCAATTAAAATTTCATTCGTGGGTAAATAAAAGTTTTCAGCAGCATGTCTGATCTTTCTTTCGTTTTCATACTCATCATAATAATAGGAATCATTTCCAATATCAAAAAACTGGTATTTCCTTAATCGAAAAGATTGATGAACCTGGAACGAAAGACTGATGCTCTTCATATTTTTTTCTAAGAATTTATATATTAACAAAACTTCCTTTCTTTAATAGAAATAGATACAAAAAATCAACCTTGCATTTCAAAATGCACGTTTTCTACATTAATTATTACCAGAATTTGAATTATTTATTGAACCTGTGGCGATTCAATTTTATATTCACTTTCAGACAATTGCCAATCTACAATAAAAGGATATTGACAAGAAATGTACGTTACGGATGAACTTCTACAGGTTAGTAATGGAAAAAGATCATTGTCATGAATTGCAAAAAGCTGCTTGTCTTTCTGGATCGATTTATCATTAAATGTATCTTTATCAAACATGTTCTGAGTTTTATTTTTTAGTTAAATACTTAATCTCATCACCTCATCTCTCGGTTCAAGTCCTAAAAAACGCCAATGAAATATCTCATTTTTTGAATACAGGTAATAAACCTTGATGCCTGCTTATTACATTTTTATTCATTTAGTGTTTTATTAGTCCTTCCAAAATCAAGGACAATATTAAAGGTTTGATTTATCTTAGAAAATAGGAAGAATTCTAATTCATATCTGCCTTTTATAGTTACAAACAATTAGGAACTTGATTAACCTGCTAATAGGAATTTTTCTTAGGTCACTTAGTCATTCAACTAAACCCTGTTTGAAAGCATAATGGGTGATTTCAGAATTATTCTTCAGATTCATTTTATGAAGAATATTGGAACGATAAACACTGATGGTTTTAACACTTAATGAAAGATCAAAGGCAATATCTGAAATACTTTTTCCTGAAGCAATCAGGAGTAATACCTGGAATTCCCGGTTTGACAAAATTTCATGCGGCAATTTTTTGGAATCCTGTCTTAAACCTTCTGTAAGTAACCTGGCAATTGATCTGGTAATGTATTGCTCTCCTTTCAATATAGTTTTTATTGCTTTTAAAAGCTCCACCGATGATGTGTTCTTAGTAAGGTATCCCATAGCTCCCGCTTTTATTACACGTAATGCAAACTGATCCTCCGGATACATGCTTAGAACCACTATGGGAATCTCAGGCCTTGTATCTTTAACATCTTTAATAATGTCAAGTCCGTTACGTCCAGGCATATTTAAATCAAGGATTAATAAATCCCAGTTTTCATTTTTTACTTTACCCATTACAGTGACAGAATTTTCTGCTTCGCCAAATGTAACATCCGGTAAATTAAGCGACAACGACTTTATCAGGCTTTCTCTCACCAATGTATGATCATCGGCAACAAGAATTTTAGTCATTTACCTTTTGATTTATTATTCTTTTCTTTAATTTCCAGTTTAACTGTAGTGCCAATGTCCATTATACTTTCAACCATCAGTTGACCGCCAATGGACAGGGCTCTTTCACTCATTCCCAGAAGTCCAAAAGAATGCACTTTGGTTGTTTTATCAACATCGAATCCTAAACCGTTATCTTTTACCTGTAATATCAAGGTATCATTCTCTTTTTTAAATCTTACCCATATTTTTGTTGCTTTGGAATGTCGGGAAACATTTGTTAAAATCTCCTGGAATATTCTAAAGATGGCTGTTGATTCTTCATTATTAAAAGAGCGATTCATATTATCAAATTCAACCTCACAATCTATTTTTGTACGTATTCTCAACTGTTGAATCAACCATTCGAGAGCAGGAATTAACCCAAAATTATCAAGGATTGCAGGTCTTAGTTCAGTTGCAATTGTTTTTACTGAATCAATGGATGCATCTACCATATCTATCAAAGGCAGTAATTTATCTTGTAATGAATCAGAGGAAAGGCCATTTTGGTTCAGTAATCCCTCCATATCAATTTTTAAGGCTGTAAGAAGATGACCCAGTTCATCATGAATCTCCATTGCCACATGTTTTCTTTCTTCTTCTCTGATGTTTTGAAGATGAGAAGATAATCCGCGGAGTTGTTCCCTTGAGTATTCAAGTTCCCGGGTCCGATCCTTGATTTTTTGTTCCAGATGATCTTTCATCAGTTTATTCCGTTTGTTAATAACAATTTCAGAAACATCATCGATCAAAGCAATTGCTGAAATCATCCTGTTATTATCCGTATTTTTAAAGAAAGAAAAATACCATGTAATATGTTTTTTTGATCCATCTTTTAAAGAAACAAAGGTTTCAATTGGTTCGAATTCTTCTTTTAAAACAGTATCTCTTATCTGGGAAAAATATCTCTCATCTGGGAAAAATAGAGAAATGTCCTTCCCGAGCACTTCATTTTCTTTAAAACCTGTGAAAAGTTCAAAACTGCGATTAATTTTATAGATAATGAACCGGTCATCATAAAGTATTTGAGGAATGTCACAAAATTCAGTTAGATTCTCCAACAGCCTATGTGTTTTAAAAAGGTTCTCATCCGATCTTTTTAATCCCTGAATAGTTTGGTCAAGTTCAATGGAATATCTTTTTAATTTTCTTTCATTTAATTCAATCTGGAACAATTTATCTTCCAATTTTCGGAAAAGGATTGAATTATATTCTCTAAGCCCTTCCAGTTCATTCTTTTCAGAATCATCCGATGCTTTTAATTCTCCTGATTCAAACTCAAGGAGCACCTGTTTTATTTCGGTTAAAAATTCTTCCGGCTCCTGAGGTTTAATGAGAAAACGATCTGCTCCCAGCCTGAGTGCATATTTTATATCTGCTGGATTGGTGTAAGCCGCCGTATAAAATATAAAAGGGATTTTTTTCAATAATCCATCTTTTCTCCATTCTTTACAAAGCGTAAAGCCATCCATCACGGGCATAAGGATATCTGATATTACAAGATCAGGAGGAGATTTGTGAGCTAAATCCAATGCCTCTATTCCATTATTAGCAGAAGTTAAATTAAATTCATCTCCTCTCAATAATGATTCAATCATGTATCGATTTTCAACTTTGTCATCGACAATTAAGATATTTTTCACTAAATAAAAATTAAATCAAAAATTAGTAGATTTAAATGCCTTTCCCTTTTTGGATTGAGATTAGGGAAGAAAATTTCAATACCTCAAAATACTAAAAAAAAGTTGTTTATACAAGTTAAAACTGACATAATTACAGTATATGGAACAAAAGAAAAGGGCTGCCCCGAAAATTGAAGCAGCCCAAGGGGATAATTTTTTAAATATAATCAATCTCTCCTACCCATAAAAATCGAAATGTAGTAGAGCAAAGTAGCCAATGAACCTAAAGCAGCCACTACATAAGTATAACCTGCCCATTTTAATGCATCTTCAGCTTTTTCCTGAGTTTGTACATCTGTAACGCCTGAAGTCATGACCCATCTCAACGCTCTTTTACTGGCATTCATTTCTACAGGAAGAGTAATAAAACTGAAAAGTGTTGTTATTCCAAAAAGAATAATTCCTGCGAGTAATATTTGAGGGAAAGCATTGAGTAATAGTATACCACCTAATAATAACCATTGCATCCAATGTGAAGCAAAACTAACCACCGGAACAAGGCTTGAACGTAATCCTAACCATTCATAAGCCTGAGCATGCTGAAGAGCATGGCCGCATTCGTGGGCAGCGACAGCTGCAGCAGCCACATTTTTACCATAATAAACTTCTTCACTTAAATTAACTGTTTTATTAGCAGGATTGTAATGATCACTCAATTTGCCCTCCACAGATTCAATTGTAACCCCATTTACTGCAAAATCGCGAAGCATCTTTTCAGCCACATCGCGTCCGGACATACCATTAGCTGTAGGAATTTGCGAATATTCTTCAAATCTTTTTTTCAACTGGTGACTAATCAACCAGCTTACCAAAGCGAAAACAATAAAAATAATCCAAATCATCTCTTTATTTTAATTAAGAATTTCAATAGAAGAGCTATCAAATTTCCTGCCAAAGAGTTTTGTATGCAAAATTGTCAGGGGAATCTTTAATTTATATACTCATTAAGCATTTTGCCTAACTTTTTTCTTGTAAAGAAAATACGGCTTTTTACTGTTCCTAAGGGCAATTCCAGTTTATCAGCTATTTCCTTGTACTTGAATCCGCTTAAGAATAGTTGAAAGGGTTCACGAAATTCATCTTCCAGCATTCCGATTTTTTTATAGATTTCTTTTTCAGCATGAATTGAATCTGCGGCTGGATAATAATCATTTTTGGAAAAGGAAATCTGTAATTTATTGGAAGAACTTTCAAGTGTTGTTTTAACTTTTACGTTACGCCGGTAATCATTAATGAAAGTATTTTTCATGATGGTATATACCCAAGCCATCAGATTGGTGTCTGCTGAAAATTTATCCTGATAAACCAGAGCCTTTAGATAAGTCTCCTGGACAAGATCCTGAGCTCTATCTGTATCAGAGGTCAGGCTTAATGCAAAATAAAATAATTTACTTTGTAGTCCGGTTAATGAATTTTGAAACTGTATCTGTGTCATATTGGTCTGCCTTATTTAATTTAATTTTTCGAATAGTACATTTGAGCTATCAAACTTTACATACAAGTTATCGAAAAAATAAAAAAAAAACAAGGCAAGAATTCCGCAACGCCCGAGTTATTAAGTATGATTCTAAATAATAAAAATGTAATTAATTCAATTATAAGAAGTAAGAAAGAATTGATAGGATAATTTTAAATTGCAAATTTTAAATCAAATTCTGTAAACTTCTGGAACTTATTAATCATCAAATAAATTTATAAAAATTAAATCCCTTGGGGATTTGGGAATCCAAAAGGGATTTAGACTAAAAAAACTACTTAGAGTTGTATGTCACTTCAATTAAATTCGAGATCTACATCCTGCAATTCCCACCATGGCAATCCATTAAGATTCATTTCATTAAGAAAAGGATCAGGATTAAATTCTTCCACATTATGTACCCCTGGATTTTTCCATGTTCCTTGCAGATACATCATGGCACCAATCATGGCTGGTACACCAGTTGTATAACTTACCGCCTGGGTCCCTGTTTCAGCGTATGCAGCTTCATGACTGCAATTATTATAGATATAACAAGTCTTCTTCTTTCGGTCCTTTATCCCCCGGATCCTACAGCCTATAGAAGTTTCTCCCTTGTAGTTTTCACCCAATAATTCAGGAGCCGGTAAAACAGCTTTCAAAAATTGAATCGGTACAATTTCTTTTCCCTCGTAAACAATAGGCGCTATACTTGCCATTCCAATATTTTGAATGACCCTCAGGTGAGTTAAATATTCTTCGCTGAATGTCATCCAAAAACGGGCTCTCTTTAATGTTGGGAAATTTTTCACCAGTGATTCAAGCTCCTCGTGAAAAATAAGATAAGATTCTTTTTCGCCAATACTGGGATAGGTCAGCTTTTTATGTATTTCATGAGGTTCAGTAATCACCCATTCACCATTTTCCCAGTATTTCCCTTTTTGCGTGACCTCCCGTATATTGATCTCCGGATTGAAGTTCGTCGCAAAAGCTTTACCATGACTGCCGGCATTACAATCAACAATGTCAAGGTACCTTATTTCGTCAAAGATGTGTTTGGCTGCATAAGCTGTGAAAACGCTTGTCACCCCGGGATCAAATCCACATCCCAGAATAGCGGTTATACCGGCTTTTTTAAATTTTTCATTATAGGCCCACTGCCATTTGTATTCAAATTTGGCTTCCTCACGCGGTTCGTAATTTGCTGTATCAAGATAAGCGACACCAGTTTCGAGACAAGCGTCCATAATAGCGAGATCCTGATATGGAAGAGCCACATTTACCACAAGGTCGGGACCAAAAGACCGGATTAACTTTACCAGATCAGGTACTATATCAGCATCCACTCCTGCTGTTTGAATCCGGTTACCTCCAATTTTTTCTGCAATAGCATCACATTTGGATTTAGTCCGGCTGGCCAGCATAATTTCATGAAAAACAGCTGGTTTAGCCGCCATTTTATGGGCAACCACCGTTCCAACACCCCCAGCACCAATGATCAAAACTTTTCCCATCAATAAAAATTTTAAAATAGAAATACGGACATTATTTTAATTAACAAACTTTTTTCAATGAAGTTTGACTAAAACCTTATAATTGTTTTTTGTTAATATAAACATAACTGATTTTAATTCCTGACTACCTCACAATTTAACTCAATTGAGACTGGATTACTAATTATTAAGATCAGTCATCTCTGGAGCGTCTGAGAAGATCCTGATAAGCATCAATACGTCTGTCACGTAAAAAAGGCCACCATCTTCTGACATTATCTGATCGCTCCAGATCAATATCAACCATCATGTTTTTCTCTTCTGATTCGGGCGCCCTCGCAAGTATTTCTCCCTGAGGCCCCGCGGCAAAGGAATTTCCCCAGAATTTAATACCATCCGTTTGGCCCGAAGGATCAGGTTCAAACCCGGTCCGGTTAACTGCAATAACAGGAACTCCATTTGCTACTGCATGTCCCCGCTGAGAGATAATCCATGATTCAAGCTGACGTTGCTGCTCATCCAGAGTATCCACAGAAGCATAACCTATGGCAGTGGGATAAATAAGTATTTCAGCTCCGGCAAGAGCCATCAATCTGGCTGCTTCTGGATACCATTGATCATAACAAATCAAAACACCTAATTTCCCTACCGAAGTGTTAACCGGCTCAAATCCAATATCTCCCGGAGCAAAATAAAACTTTTCATAATAAGCAGGATCATCCGGAATGTGCATCTTTCTGTATTTCCCTGCAATGGTCCCATCTTTTTCAAAGATTACGACCGTGTTATGATAGAGTCCCGGTAACCTTTTTTCAAAAAGAGAGGTCACCAGAATAACCTTGTTTTCTTTTGCCAACTTACCATAAAAATCAGTGGAAGGTCCGGGAATGGTTTCGGCCAGATCAAATAAAGAAGTATCCTCAGTCTGACAGAAATACAGACTATTATGTAATTCCTGTAAAACAATCAGATCGGCACCCTGACTCGCACAATAAGTAATGTTCGAAGCTAATTTACTCTTATTTACCTCTATGTCAGCAGTATTGGATTGCTGAATTAAGCCAGCTTTTAAGATTTTTTTCTTCACTCTCCCTGTTTTTCCTGATTTAAAACCTCAATTAAACTTATCAAAGATAACGATTATTTTTATCAAAGGGTTTCAACTGAGTCTGGATAGAATAACCCGGATTACATTCTTTCAGGAACCGCTATGCCTAATAAAGAAAAAGCTTTCTTTATCGTTTTTCCAACGACCTGGGATAAAAGAAGCCTGAAATATCTTGTTTGTGTATCCGGTTCATTCATAATACTGAATTCATGATAAAATTGATTGAATTCCTTGGCAAGGTCGTAAGCAAAATTTGCCACAAGGGCAGGGCTGTGATTTTCGCCAGCTTCTTTCACTATTTCAGGGAAAGAGCTGAGAACTTTTATCAAAGAACTTTCTTTTGAATTCAGATTCAGGATCGAAACCTGTTCGGGGTATTCAATGCCGGCCTGAGATGCTTTTCTGAGGACACTCTGAATACGGGCATAGGTATACTGAATAAAAGGACCTGTATTTCCATTAAAATCAATGGATTCTTCGGGATTGAAAAGCATGGTCTTTTTAGGATCGACTTTAAGAATAAAATATTTCAGGGCACCAAGAGCAACCGTACGGTATATTTCTTCTTTTTCTGCTTCGCTGTAACCATCCAGTTTCCCAAGTTCCTGGGATACAGAACGCGCCACCTCAATCATCCCGGCGACCAGATCGTCGGCATCCACAACGGTCCCTTCACGCGATTTCATTTTACCCTGGGGCAATTCAACCATACCATAGGAAAAGTGATAAAGGTCTTTACCCCACTTAAATCCCAGTTTATCGAGCAATATGGACAATACCTTAAAGTGATAGATCTGTTCATTTCCGACCACATAAATCATATGGTCGATCGGGTAATCCATATAACGAAGTTTGGCTGTACCAATATCCTGTGTCATGTAGACCGAAGTACCGTCTGAACGCAGAAGTATTTTCTGGTCCAATCCTTCACTTTCCAGATTGGCCCAAACTGAACTATCCTCCCGTTGTTCAAAAGCTCCCTCTTTTAATCCGCGAAGAACTTCATCTCGGCCAACAGTATAGGTCTTCGACTCGTAATATATTTTATCAAAGTCCACACCCAGAGCTTTATAAGTCTGATCGAATCCTTCATAAACCCAGCTGTTCATCTTTTCCCATAAAGTCCGTACCTCCGTGTCATTGGCTTCCCATTTCAGCAGCATCTCGCGGGCTTCATTCATCAGGGGAGCTTTATCTTTTGCCTCCTCCTCTCCCATTCCGGTCTGCACCAGTCCGGCGATTTGCTTTTTATATTCCTGGTCAAATTTTACGTAATAATCTCCGACAAGGTGATCTCCTTTTTTACCGGATGATGCAGGAGTTTCCCCTTTTCCCCATTTTTGCCAGGCCAGCATTGATTTACAGATATGAATGCCCCGGTCATTGACAATATTGGTTTTTATGACTTTATTGCCATTGGCCTTCATAATCTCACTGATCGAATATCCAAGCAGGTTGTTGCGAATATGCCCAAGATGAAGTGGCTTGTTGGTATTCGGAGAAGAATATTCAATCATTACCGTCTCCGATTGATCAGTTATGGGTTTAAAACCCCAGCTATCATCGGCAACTGCCTCATTGAGTTCGGCAATCCAGAAATTATTATCAAAGATGAGATTTAAAAAGCCTTTTACTACATTAAAATCAGCAATCTGTTCTAAATTTTCAACCAACCAGGCACCTAATTCCTGAGCTGTTTGTTCTGCAGATTTTCTTGAAATGCGTAAAAACGGAAAAACAACGACTGTTTTGTCTCCTGCAAAATCCTTACGCGTTGTTTGAATCTGTATCAGTTTATCTTCAATTGACTGTCCATAAAGCTTGTCAATCGCTTCAATCACTTTCCCTTTGATAATTTTTTCAATGTCCATTTTAGTCTCTTTTTGCGTCGGCAAAGATAGAAAACTTTAGAATGAGACCCGGCCTACTTCTTCAGCTTTCCTTCACTTTGGAATACAACAGTTTTCAGGCTCCGGATCGGATTAAATTAATTTAAGCTATTCGACAGATAATACCTCCCATACAGGGTATTATTGAAGATATACTTTAAGTACATTGCCTGTGCACTGTTTGTACTAATCTTGCACAAACAATGTACAGACAGTGTACAGACAGTGTACAGACAGTGTACAGACAACACGGACTTGGTATAGCGTTGGGGTAAAGAAGAAGATGGGATTTGAAGAGTTAAAAGGATGCAGTAATTTCATCCAATATATCAAGAATCCTTCCCTTTCAAATTTCTCAGTAATTCATCTTAACTTTGGATTTTAAAAGACTTTAATTATGGCCAGGGAAGAATTATCCAGACAGGAAGAACAAGTTAATCTGATCATTGAAAGAATTAGCGGAATTATTGATGGTAAACTTAATCCGGTGGAAATAGCGACCATGATCAGACAAGTGATTCAAATGAAAGAAAACGGTGATACTGATGAAAGATTGAGAAATTACATATCATCAAAAACCGGTATTATAAAAAATAATGAAACAGTGGATTCCATACTTGCCGAAATTGTGGAAAAGCCCTTCCAGAACAATTATCATCCGTTTAAAAACAGTCTATTGGATCAGCTTAAGAAAGATTTGGAAAAAGAATAATCGCTTACAGGTTTGGAAGCAGATGAATCAATAATTCCCAAAATTTCTTTACCGAATCAATATGGATCCTTTCATCCGGAGAGTGAACTCCCCGAAGCGTCGGGCCGAACGAAATCATGTCCAGATCAGGAAATTTCTGAAGGAATAATCCACATTCCAAACCGGCGTGAATTGACCGGACGATTGGTTCTGTGTTAAAGAGTTCCTTATATGTCATAACTGCTTTCTTCAGCACCTCCGAAGAGGGATCCGGGGTCCATCCAGGGTATTCTTCGCCATGAGTCACTTTAGCCGCAGTCAATTGAAATACAGCCTCTACCATCGATGCGGCAAAATTTTTACCGCTTTCCATATCACTGCGCTGACTTGTGGTAATTTCAATCACATTTTCTTCAATCATTCTGACTGAGGCGAGATTCGTGGAAGTTTCAACCATTCCCGGCATCCGGAAGCTCATCGAAAGGATTCCGTGAGGACAGGCATAGAGCGAATTCAACAGATTGGTCTGCGAATGAAGATCCATCACGGAGCCCGGTTTCTCAGTTGTTCCCAGAGACAGCTTGATATTGGGTTCAGTCAGTGAAAACTCATTTTCAATTTCTCCTCTGAAGATATTGAAATCAATACTTATCTCTTCGCGTTTGGCATAAGGAACCAAAACCACTGCAAAAGCTTCCCTTGCAATGGCATTGCGGAGATTGCCGCCCTTAATTGCCGAAAGATGAATTACATTTTTCTGAGAGATCTGCCAGAGAAAACGGATCAGAATCTTAATGGCATTACCTCTTCCTTTTTCAATATCATCACCTGAATGGCCTCCCAACAGACCGGTAACAGAAATATTTAAAGGTAAAAAAGCATCCGGAGTTTCAACCGGTTTATACCTCATGCGAGCTACCGTATCGATACCTCCGGCACAACCGATAAACAGTTGACCTTCATCTTCTGAATCAAGGTTAATTAAAGTTTTACCTTTAATGAATCCGGACTGCAAAGCTTTGGCGCCGGTTAATCCGGTTTCTTCATCTACAGTAAAAAGACACTCCAAAGGGCCGTGGACAATTGCATCAGACGATAAAATAGCCAACTGTGCCGCTATTCCAATTCCACAATCAGCTCCAAGGGTAGTTCCTTCGGCAGTTACCCATTCCCCATCAACGTAAGCTTTTATAGGATCTTTCTCAAAGTCATGAATAGTCCCTTCGTTTTTTTCACATACCATGTCAAGATGAGATTGCAGGACAATGGTCTGATGATCTTCCATTCCACGGGAAGCTGGTTTGGCTATCAGGACATTGCCAATGACGTCGCTTTTAGCATCCAGGTTATAGGCTTCAGCAAATGCAAAAAGCAGTTTAATGATTTTGTCCTCTTTACCGGAAGGCCTTGGAACCTTGCAGATTTCACCAAAATATTGCCAGACTAATTTGGGTTCCAAATCGCTGATTTTCCTCATTGTTTATTCGTTATGTAAATAAAAATAATGGATTCCCCTGTAGTTTTATCCAAATTTAACAACTTTCCTTCATTTTGTTGAAATAAATGCATGTAAAAATAAGACACAGCCTCTCTTTTTATTTTTTGGAAGATGTCTTTTATTAAATTTGCGGCCTTGCAAAACTCATTTCACGACCCATTAAAACAGATCAGATGAAGCGCATGTTCGTATTGTTAATCCCCCTATTTGTTCTGACGGGATTTTACCAGGTTAAAGGGGAGACAAATCCGGAATTGGGATACTGGAATGTACTTCTTCTGAAAACAAAAATCAATAACAAATTTTCTTTTCTTGGGGAGACGAATTTCCGCTCCGAGAAGGTAATTTCAACGTTCACCTATTGTGAATACAGAGGCTCCATTATTTATTCATTAACTAAACAGGTCGGATTTTCTTTTGGGGCCGGCGGTTTTAAGAAGAGTACAGAAGATGTATTTTTCACAAACGCCAATTCACAAACCGAGTTCAGAACATGGGTGGATTTTCTGCTTTTAAAACATTCATGCGGCCGATTGAATTTTGAACACAGAAGCCGGCTGGAGCAACGGTTTATACCTTCTGATTATCAGAATAGATTGAGATACAGGCTACTTCTTAATTTGCCTCTCAATCATCGGAAAATGACCGACAAAACGGTTTTTCTTTCCTCTTACAATGAATTTTTTATCGGAGAAAATGATCCAAGCTGGGAAAAGAATAAATTTTGTGGAGGCGCAGGATACAAATTCAATGAAAATATGACTTTCCAGGTTGGGAATGTAATTAATACCGATATCAAAAAAGATTATACCACTGGGAAAAATTATCTTATGTTGATGATCCTCTACAATTTTACGGGCAAGAATCACCACTCCTGAGAATCGATTTTTACGTTTGGTTCTACAACCCACCGCTGTTTTAAAGATAAAGCGTGCAGTAATTCTGAACTGACCGGTAAAGGGGATTCACCAAACCGGAATCTGACTGACTCAATTTCTGTACCCTTGTACTCAAACGGAACTGATCAATACCTGCCAAAATCAAAGGTATTTTATTATGATTCAGGAATTTTCCATTTTTGATTGCACAGAGAAGAAATTGTCCTCCTATTTGAAAGCTGACTACCTTAATTTTGATGATGAAGACATCGTTAAAATATTTCTGGACACCGGAAGATTCTCCGATTATTTTAAATAGGAATTATCCCCTTTAAATGATGAATTGCCGTTGATGGTTCCCAACGATATAGGAAAATTCCGTGATAGACTTTTGCGGCAATTTTCAGGAGAAAGGAAAACGCGTCCTGCCATCGGCGTAACAGAGGAAAATAACAAAACAATGATGAAATTTCAGAAAGAATGACTGATTTTTTTATTCCATTCAATTTGACAACATCTCTTCCAAAAGTTCCTGCTGTTAAAGGAACAAAAAGAGGTGTCAATACCTACAGAATTGATTATGAAATAAATATAGGCTTTCCAAACACCAAACAGAAGTTCCGAAAATTTTTTTCTGATTACAAGAGCTTTGCACTGTTCTGTTTGAATGACAGTCTTTTAATCAGCATTGGAACAAAGCAAAAACCATATAGATCTAAATTTCAGATAATTAACATTTATTTTTTTAGAATAATTTTAAATATCATTCCCGATCTCATGTTTTTTTAAAATTCTATTTCTATTTTAAAAAATGGGATTATCTTTGCACCACCTTTGAAAAACGAAGGTAATAACAGGATGACTCAGTAGCTCAGCTGGTAGAGCACATCCCTTTTAAGGATGGGGTCCTGGGTCCGAATCCCAGCTGGGTCACCAAAGCCTCTGTAAAAATTTATTTACAGAGGCTTTTTTATTTAGTTCTTAATTATTAGCTACTTCTATTGGTAACTTGATGGTAAAAGTTGTGCCTTTGCCAATTTCTGAATTGACATCAATTGAACCCTTTAGCAATTCAATTAATTTTTTTGTAACCGGTAATCCCAAACCACTTCCCTGATTGATCTTTGTGAAATCGTTCTCAATCTGGATGAATGGATCAAAAATCTTTTCCAGATTTTCCTTGAGAATGCCTATTCCGGTATCTATTATCTCAATTTTCATTGATTCGTGCTCTTTTGTGCAGCTGATATCCACATGCCCCTTTTCCGTGAATTTAATGGCGTTATTGACAAGATTTAAGAGTACCTGATGTATTCTTTGTTTGTCGCTTCGGATGACCCCAATCCCAGATGATTCTTTTAAATGAATTTCGATATTTTTACTCATAGCCAAAGGCCATTCGATTTGTAACACATCCTCAATCACCTCCTGAAGATTAAAATATTCAAAGTTGACGGAAAATTGTCCTGCTTCAATTTTTGACAGATCCAAAAGATCATTAATCAAAGTGAGTAAATGACGACCGCTGGACTGAATCATTCCCAGCTGTTTTTTTTGTTCCTCATTAAGAGAGCCGGGGATCTCCTTCAAAAGTATACCGCTGAATCCTATAATCGAATTTAGGGGAGCCCGTATTTCATGTGACATGGTTGAAAGAAAAGATGATTTGTGCCGGTCAGCCGTTTCAGCCTTTACCTTTGATTCAACCAGGTATTGTTCGGTTTCCTTAAGATGGGTAATATCTCTAAATGTAATGATGAATTCTTCGGAGTTTTCGCTTAAAACGCCGGAAATTTCCATTTCACCGGATTGTCTGTTATTGATTGACAAACTGACTTCAGTCGTTTGTCTTACTTTCTTTTCAGAGAGGGCCTTTAAAAAAAGTTCAAAAATCCCTCTGGAATCAGGTGAAAGATGCAAGTCAAAAGGAGTATGTATCAAAGTCCCCTGGTCCTGACCAAGCATAACAGCGCCCAATTGATTAATCTTTTGAATATTTCCCTCCCGGGAAAGTACAACAAAACCGGAAGGAGCCTTGTCAAATAATTCCAGATATTCATTCATGGCTTTTTCGGCCTGTTCACCGGCCAAAATAAGTTTTCTGTTCTCCAAATCAATTTCTATCCGGTAAACATTTAGTTCCTGTATTAACTTCATTGTTTCATCCGATATAGACATTCCGCTATTCATTTTCTTTATATTCATTATTTGGATGGCCTTATTTCCAAGATCACCCCACTTCATATCTTCACCAAAATTTTCCATCCGGTCTTTTTTAAATTAATAAAACTCAGCGTGAATTTTTGTTCATTTTTTTCTTTATAAAAAAGGCTCTTTTAATTCAAATGCAAATTTTATACCATTTTTAAGTGACTCTCAATTGTTTATCCTGATTATGAACAATCTAATGACTGGAACATTCGAACCGAATTAGTATATTTGTTGTTTAATTGAATAAAATGCTTTCCTAAAAGCAGAATAAATATTAACAGATGTCTGAAATTAAAATGGTGGTCACGGACCTGGATGGAACTTTATTACAACAAGATCAAACCATAAGCATCAGGGACAACGAAACTCTTGAGATGTTGGGCCGGATGAAAGTCTGCCGGGTAGCGGCTACAGGAAGAAATTTATTTAAAGTCCGACAGGTGTTAACTGTAAAATCTCCTTTTGATTATGTTATTCTCTCTTCCGGGGCAGGAATAATGGATTGGAAAACACAGAACCTGATAAAGGCCTTATCGATCCCGGCCGAAGAAACAGGCCGGATTGTTGATTTTCTTATTAACAGAAAACAAAATCTCAAAGTATCCAGAGAACTGCCGGATAACCACAATTTCGCATGGTGGAAAAGTTATGACTGTCCGGAATTAAATAGATATGTTTCTCATCATAAACTGCTTGGCGAGGCGGTTTATATCGATCCTCAGAGGCCATTTGTTTCTTCCCAGATATTAATGTTTTTCCCTTCCTCAAGTGACCAGTTTGACCTACTTAAAGAGGAAATATTGAAAGCTTTTCCTGATCTGAGCATCATACGAACCACTTCCCCTTTAAACTCCGAATATACGTGGATGGAGATTTTTCCTAAGGGTGTATCCAAAGCTCAAGGCATAGAGGACATTTGCAAAATAACGGGAATTTCAAGAGAAAATACCCTTAGCATAGGCAACGATTACAATGATATGGAAATGCTTGATTACACGAAGCATTCTTATGTTGTTGACAATGCACCGGGAGACCTTAAATTAAAATATCTGATCAGCCTGGCTCATCATGAGAATGGTTTTAGTCATGCAGTAAATCAACATATTTCAGAATAGACTGGAAAAGGCATATCGTTACAAAAATTAAAACATAAGTTTATGAATTTGTCAGGTACATCAAGACTTAAAATAATATCGGGATTATTTAGTCTGTGTTTATTGCTGTCAAATCAGCTCTTCTGTCAACCTTTCAATCTGAAAGATAAGATTCCATTTGACCAGACCACAAGCAAAGGAGTTTTGTCCAATGGTTTGACCTATTATGTGAAATCAAATTCGACTCCCAAAAACCGGGCGGAAATGATGCTGGTTGTTTCAGCCGGATCCGTTTTGGAAGATAATGACCAACAGGGTCTTGCGCATTTCTGCGAGCACATGAGTTTTAATGGGACAAAGAACTTTCCCAAAGATCAGCTGGTCAAATATTTTGAATCCATTGGGATGGAATTTGGACCGGAAATTAACGCATATACCGGTTTCGATGAAACTGTTTACATGCTGAGAGTTCCTCTTGATAAAGAAGAGTATATTCAGAAGGGGCTTCAGGTATTATACGACTGGTCCTGCCAAGTGACCGATGCCGATGAAGAAATTAACAAGGAAAGAGGGGTCATTCACGAAGAATGGCGAAGCGGCCGTGGAGCGCAGGAAAGAATGATGAATCAGTGGCTCCCTGTATTTTTGCATGATTCAAAATATGCCCAGCGATTGCCAATAGGCAAAATGTCAATTGTAGATCATTTTAATCCACCGGTTTTACGCCGTTTCCGGCATGATTGGTATCGTCCGGACTTACAGGCAGTGATTGTAGTTGGAGATTTTGACCAGAAAAGAATGGTTGAACGGGTAAAAGAGAAATTTTCATCCATTTCAAGGAGAAGTGAAGAAAGGGGAAAAGAGATTTTTACAATACCTGGTCATCAGGAGACCCTCATATCAATCGCAACAGACAAAGAAGCTACTTATTCCTCTGCGGCCATTCATATTAAACATCCCATGGAGTTTGAACAAACAGTGGGTGATTACAAAAATCTGATTAAAAAAGCACTCTTCAATCACATGATAAACCAGCGCCTGTATGAATTGAGTCAGCAGGAAAATCCCCCTTTTGTCTCGGGTTACTCGGGTTATGGAGGATTGATTGGGCCATCAGATGTTTATACTTCCAGCACTGTAGCTCATCCCGGGAAAATCATTGAAGGCTTAAAGGCTTTGATGACGGAAACCGAAAGAGTCAGAAAATTCGGCTTTACCGAAGGCGAGTTAAAACGTACGAAAGCAGCCTTGATGAAATCAATGGAGACTGCTTACAATGAACGTAACAAAAGAGAATCTGCTGACCGAGCAGAAGAATACAGCCGCAATTTTCTGATGCGTAAAGAACCAGTCCCCGGAATTGAGAAAGAGTATGAATATTATAAGGTATTTATGCCTGCCATCACTCTTAATGAAATCAATGCGTTATCAAATAAATGGATGACCGATGACAATCGTGTGGTAGTTATTACTGCTCCCCAGATTCAAGGAGTTGAGGTTCCCAAAGAAGACGAAGTCAGAATTCTTCTGGCCAAAATGGACACGATGAAGATCACAGCCTATAAAGATGAAGCATCAGACAAGCCCTTAATGAAATCGACTCCTGCACCGGGAAAGATAATATCCAGGAAAAGCATACCGGAAGCAGGAGCTGTTGAACTAACTCTATCGAATGGGGCAAAGGTTATTTTGAAAAAGACTGATTTCAAGGAAGATGAAATTTTATTTACAGCTTATGCCCCTGGCGGAACCTCACTGTACCCTCAGTCTGACGATGTATCCGCTTCACAGGCTTCAACGATAATGGCCATGAGCGGAATAGCAAATTTCAAATTAACGGCATTGGAAAAGATGCTCGCAGGAAAAGATGTTACCGTAACTCCTTTCATTAACATGCTGACAGAGGGTTTTGACGGATCATCCAGTGTTTCTGACGTGGAGACGCTTTTTCAATTAGTTCACCTCTATTTCACCAATCCAAGATTTGATAAATCTGCTTTTTCATCGTACCTGTCAAAATTAAGAAGCCAACTTGATAATAAGGAAGCTTCACCCGAAAGAGCCTTTTCAGACACATTGAGAGTTGTCAGCGCCAACTATCATCCAAGAATGCGTCCCATGACCAAAGAGATGCTTAAAGAGGCTGATTTTGACCGGATTGAACACATTGTCAAAGACCGGTTCTCTAATCCCGGCGAATTTAAGTTTTTCTTCGTGGGGAATATTGATACAATAAAAATTTATCCCTTTATTGAAGAATATCTTGCTTCTTTGCCTTCAAAAGGCAAAGAAGCACGCTGGAATGATCTTGGAATCAGAAAACCCAAAGGAGTTGTCAATAAAACAGTGGTAAAAGGAACTGAACCCAAGAGTATCCAATATATCCTTTTTCATGGCGAAATGGATTACAATACAAGTAATCTCATTCAATTGGATGCATTGGGAAAAATACTTACCACCAAGCTGCTCGAGAGTATCAGGGAGGATAAATCAAGTGTTTACTATATTGGAGCTGAACCAGGCTTGACCCGCTGGCCAATATCTGAATATACCATGACGATCTATTATGGGACATCACCCGAAAAACTTACAGAATTAAAAGAATCAATCTTTGAAGATATAAAGGAATTGATAAGCAAAGGTCCAGTACAGGACGAGGTGAATAAAGCCAGAGAAAAAATAAAGAGGGAAAGAGAAACCAATCTGCGTGAGAACAGTTTTTGGGAGGCCACACTGAAAACTTATTATCTGAACAGAAACGGCGATTTTAGAGCTTTCAAACAATTTGACCAGGCCTTAGACCAACTTTCTGTGGAATCAATAAAGAACATGGCGGGAAAGGTCTTTGACTTTAATGAATACATAAGTGTTGCTCTTAAACCTGAAGCTGAGAATAAAGAAAAATAGGGAATTTACATTTAATGTTGTTAAGTCCGATAACAGGGGCTAAACGACATTTCCTAGTCATTTGTTTTAAGTATTTTAAGCTCACATAAAATCCAGATTTTTAATTTTTCTTTCCGGCCCATTCGATTGCAGCGCCTAAATGCTGCTGAATCTTTTCATTTTCGAAAGCATTATCTGCGTGACCAAAGACGGTATAAAAGGCACGAGCACCTTCAAATTCATGATACCAGATAACCGGATGATCACCCATTTCCCAACCTGTATCTACTTTGGGGAGAACTTTTATTGAGGATTCATCCAGAGTGGCTAAAACGGTTACTTTATCGCGTGGATTTTCCTTGAATGAATACCATTCATCCTCCGTGGTATATGTTTTCATACCTTCGAACGGTTTCATCGCAGGATGGTTGGTGTTTTCAATGTTAATGGTAGCCAGCTGGTATGGCGGATGAGTTTTGAAATAAGCACCATTAAGTTCACCATACCACTTCCAGTTATATTCACAATCGGCCGAAGCATGAATTCCAACAAAGCCTTTTCCTCTTTTGATAAAATTTTCAAAGGCTTTCTGTTGAGCTTCATCCAATATATCACCCGTTGGATTCAAAAAAACACAAACGTCAAATCCGGACAGATTGTCATCTGTAAAAAAGCTTTCATCTTCTGTTGCAGTAACAACCCATCCCCTTTCCTGTGCCAGAATGGTAATTGCCTTTAATCCTTCAGGAATAGATTTATGACGAAATCCTTTTGTTTTTGAAAACACAAAGACATTTAGTTTTTTTTCCTGCTGAGACATTGATCCAAATGAAATCAGCGTGAAAAGGATAAAAAACACGATCTTTTTCATCTAGGTATAATTTATTTTTTAATGGTCAGATGGAACCCGCCAGAATAATCATGCTCCTGTGTGCAAAGCAATTCACATGGTTGTTTCATCAAAGGCAATACCATTTTGTTAGAGTTCAATTTCCGAAAATATATAAAAAACCGGTTATGACAAAAAAGAGAATGTAAAAAAAGCCGTCTCTTTCAGAAAAGAGGCGGCTTTTGAAAGTATGTAGGATCACTATTAAGCGAAGAATGTAATGTATAGTCCGGCAATAATGGCCGTAGTGATTACTCCACTGATATTAGCGCCGAGAGACTCGGCCATTATCATTGATTGCGGATTAACTTTATGCACTTCTTTTTGAGCTACTTTGGCTGTTGTAGGAACACAACTCACCCCTGCGATACCAATAACCGGATTGTAATTTCCTTTTTTAGCAAAATAGAGAATATACCCACCAATTATCCCTCCTATTCCCGACAACAGCAGAGCTATTATGCCAAGAACCAGGAGCATTAAAATTTTAGGATTAAGTATCAGATGAGCCTCGCAAAGAATTCCGAGGAGCATTCCCAGGAAGAAAGTGGAACCGTAAAGCAGCGGCCCTTCTATGAAGTTTTGTACATGTGTCAGACCGGATTCACGGATTGCAATTCCGATGAATAAAGAGAAAAACAGTGGACCTGCCACCGGGAATAACAGACAGAGTATAACACATAAAAATGAAGCAAATCCTAATTTTACCCCTGAAGAAATCGGTTTTACTTTTGTTTTAGGCTTAACCATTTGTATTCCCCTGAGTTTTTTGGGTATCAATAAACGAATCAGATAAGGATAACCCCCGTATGTAAGTCCGAGATACAAATAGGCTACTACCGTTATTGGCACAAAAAGATTTTTGGAAAGATTAAGTGCGGTAAAAAGAACCATTGGTCCGTCCGCTCCGCCAACCATTGCAGCCGAAGCTGCATCCTTAACAGAAAATCCGAAATACATGGCAATAGGGACAGTCAGGAAAGTACCCATTTCTGCACAAACCGCAAGAAACATACTGGCAAAAGGTCTTTTTAATATATAACTGATATCCAGCATTGTTCCTATTCCCATAAAGATGAAACATGCAATCAAACCATTACTGAAAGTAAAGGTATAAATAGGCTGTAAAAAATCGATTTGGAGAAGGTCAAGCAATTTATTTATATCGACCTCCAGAGGATCCACAAAAAGATTACCTGGAACGCCTCCGGGCATTATCAATGTAGAAGCATTGATTGTAGCCATACCCAAACCCATAGGGATCATTAACAGCGGTTCAAGGATTTGTTTTTTTCCAAGATATATCAGCAGGAGACCAAGAATCATCAGAAAAATACGAGCGAACATTATATTTGCATCTGATGTCATAAGGGTATAGATCCCCTGGAACATTTTTCCAAACTCAATTGTATTCATTTCTAATCTTTAAAAATTCACTTTAGATTAAACCTTCTTCTTAATTTTATATTTTCCTGTGAAAAATGGAATTTTCATCATTCAACTTATCAATTATCCTTGCAAAAATCCAAATAATTAAGGCTACAAACATTGAAATTAAAAAAGTCATTCCATAAAGGAACATGATCTGACTGTAAATACCCATAGTTTTTTCTTTAAGTTGATTTATCCGGAATGTTTATATTACTACTGATAAAATCCTGAGAAGATACTTTAAAAAATTTACCAAAATTATCGAACTTTCATGTCTTTACGTCGATTTTTTAAATATTTAACGATTTATTTTTATTACAGTCCTCTTCATATATATTTAATTATATATTTTAATTTGATTAATGCTCGGATTTAAATAAGAAGTAAATTAAATCTATCTTTATAATAGGGATTAACATCAGGAATAATGAAGGAAACAAGGATTTATATTAAAAACATGGTCTGTCCGCGATGCATAAAAGTTGTTCATGATGAACTTTTAAAAGCAGGGTTTGATATTGGAGTTGTCGAATTAGGTTCTGTAATAATAAAAAGTGAAAAACCTGATAAAGAAATGCTGGCGAAGATTCTACTTGATAACGGATTTGAATTGCTTGAAGATAAATCAGCCCGCCTGATTAATGAAATTAAGCTTTTCATCATTGATTATATAAGAAATGGAAAAATTGCTGACGATAAAATTAAACTTTCTTCAAGGTTGGAAGAACATTTTGGCAAGGAATACGGCTATTTGAGTCATATATTTTCTGCTTCGGAGAATACAACAATGGAGAAGTACATTATCGGCCAAAAGATTGAATTAGTGAAGGAATGGTTGGTTTATGATGAACTTACATTGTCTGAAATAGCCTGGAAAACAGGTTATAAAAATGTGAGTTATTTGAGCAGTCAGTTTAAACAATTAACAGGTTTTTCTCCCAGTGATTTTAAAAAACTTAAAGACCATAAAAGAAAGACACTGGATAAAGTATGAATTTTATAATACTTTTCAGGAATATCATAACACAATAAAGAAATTGCAGGCTGAAATTTGGATTGTAAAAAATTGGGATCAATTATGGCAGAAATAATAACAAAAAATTATCCGATAACGGGTATGCATTGTGCTTCCTGTGCCCTGAATGCTGAGAGAATCATCAAAACTCAGCAAGGAGTAGTACAGGCTGGTGTAAACTTTGCCAACGCCTCTCTTTCGGTACAATACAATCCGGGATCCATAACACCGCAACAATTCAGGAGAGCTTTACAATCGGGAGGATATGATTTAATAATAGATGAGGAGAATTCGTTCACTCTGAAAGAAGAATTTGAACGCAATCACTCCAAAAGCCTGAAGAGAAAGGTGATTGGAGCCGGAATTCTTTCTTTCCCGGTTCTTATCCTTGGAATGTTTTTTATGAATCTTCCATGGGCGGGCTATCTTTCTGCATTCCTGACAATCCCTGTAGTTTTCTGGTTCGGACGAAGCTTTTTTATAAATGCCTTTAATCAGGTAAAGCGGGCCAGAGCAAATATGGATACACTTGTTGCCATGAGTACCGGTATAGCTTTTCTGTACAGTCTTTTCATTCTGTTTTTTAAAGAAACAGCGCATCAATTGGGAATTCATGATCATTTATATTTTGAGGCTGCCGCTGTAATTGTAACTTTTATTTTACTGGGAAAACTGTTAGAGGAGAGGGCCAAATCCAACACATCATCGGCTCTTAAGAAATTGATAGGGCTACAGCCGAAAACTGTAACTTTAATAAATGATCGGCAGGAAGAAAAAATTATCCCCATTGCCAATGTTGTGAAAGACGATACAATTCTTATAAAACCAGGGGAAAAGGTTTCTGTTGATGGTGCTGTGATTTCCGGGATCTCTTTTGTTGATGAAAGTACAATTACTGGTGAACCAATAGCTGTTGAAAAGAAAACAGGAGACAAGGTTTTCGCAGGAACAATTAATCAGAAAGGAAGTTTTGTTTTTAAGGCGGAAAAAGTCGGTGGAGAAACCGTTCTGGGTCAGATCATAAAAATGGTACAGGTAGCACAGGGAAGTAAAGCACCTGTACAAAAGCTCGTAGATAAGGTAGCAGGCATTTTTGTGCCTGTTGTAATTTCTATTGCAATAATCTCCTTCATTCTTTGGTTTTTGGTTGGTAAGGATAACTCTTTCACTCTTGGACTACAGGCATTCGTCAGTGTACTTGTGATCGCATGTCCCTGTGCTCTTGGATTAGCAACACCCACGGCCATTATGGTTGGTATCGGTAAAGGAGCTGAAAATGGTATACTGATTAAAGATGCTGAAAGTCTCGAATTATCTCACAAAGTAAGTGCTGTAGTTTTGGATAAAACAGGGACACTCACCAAGGGTAAACCTGAGGTAACAAATATTTTGTGGAATACTGGTCAGGATACAAAGGAAAATCTTAATTTTTTGTTCCAGATTGAACGCTTATCAGAGCATCCCCTGGCTGAATCAATTGTTCGCTTTTTTAAGAAAGATTCCAATAAGAATTCAAATTCACTTTCTATACAAATTGAAAATCAAACCGGACGGGGTATAAAAGCATTTGCAGATGCAACTGAGTTTTATATCGGCAATTTGGAATTAATGAAAGAAAATGACATTCAGATTTCCTCCAACCTGATGGGTGAATTCATAAAATGGGGGGATGAAGCCAAAACAGTCATTTTCTTTGCCAAAAACAAAACAGCTTTGGCTGTTATCGCTTTGGCTGATCTAATCAGAGAAAACTCGGCTTCAGCAGTTGAACAATTAAAAGCAAAAGGAATCGATGTGTATATGGTTACCGGCGATAACGAAAATTCTGCAGCAGCAATAGCTAAACAAGCTGGTATTCATGATTTTCAATGGTCAATGTTGCCATCGGATAAATATGCCTTCATACGACAGTTGCAAGAAAAGGGTAAAATTGTAGCAGTAATAGGCGACGGCATTAATGACACTCAGGCTTTAGCACAGGCTGATGTGAGCATTGCTATGGGTAAAGGGTCTGATATTGCTATAGATGTGGCCAAGATGACAATTATTTCATCGGACCTGATGAAAATTCCGGCTGCGCTGAAACTTTCATCAAAAACAGTTAAAACAATAAAGCAAAATTTGTTCTGGGCATTTATTTATAATGCATTTAGTATTCCCATCGCAGCAGGGATATTGTTTCCATTTACCGGATTTATGCTTAATCCGATGATAGCAGGACTTGCAATGGCATTAAGTTCAGTTTCCGTTGTCAGTAACAGCCTTAGATTGAAATACTCAGAGATTTAGATAAAATGGTTGTCAGTGAAGATAAATTATATAGAAAAGCATACCTGTTAAGCATTTTTACAATTGGTTATAATGTACTCGAAGGCATAGTATCCCTTATTTTTGGTTATTCGGATGAAACCCTGACTCTGTTTGGATTCGGTCTGGACAGCTTTATAGAAGTTATTTCCGGAACAGGAATATTAATGATGATTTTGAGAATTGGGAAAAATCCTTCTGCCCCTAAGGGAGAGTTTGAAACAAAAGCACTGAAAATTACCGGCACCGGATTTTACATATTGGCTGCAGGTTTAAGCGCAGGAATTGTTTTTAGTTTTTTTTCAAAACATAAACCTGAGACGACTTTAAGCGGGGTGATCATCTCCCTTCTTTCCATTCTCATCATGGTTTGGCTGATGACCTCAAAATACAGGACCGGTTGCCGCCTTAATTCTGAACCAATTATAGCAGATTCCAAATGTACGATGGTTTGTGTATACATGTCTGTGGTCTTGCTGTTATCGAGCCTAATCTATGAGTTGACTGGATTTATATACGCTGATGAAATAGGTGCAGCGGGTTTAGTTTATTTCTCCATTACAGAAGGAAGAGAAGCTTTTGAACTTTCACATATCCGATAACTTAAATACCTACTCTATTATATTTACAACAACTCCCCTGCCCTCGAGTTTTTTTATCTGCTGAATTGGAATAAAGTTTTTTGTCACTTCCACATATTCGAGTGATTCAAGCTCAAATAATGGAGATAAATCATGAATTGGATTATTGGTTAAATCAAGGCTTCTTAATTGATGCAATGTGGAAAGAACATCAATATCGCTGAATCGATTGTCTGAGAGATTGAGTTCCTTCAATTGTTTTAAACCCAATAGAGGGGTGAGATCTGTAATCTGATTGCCTGATAAATTCATGTTGATTGCGTTGATGCAATATTCTATACCATCCAGATTATTTATTCCGGATTCGGCCATTTCAATCTCATCTATATTTTCAAGGTAATAAAAAGGATAATCAATATCTATGTCTCCACCAAGACGTAATTTCATTGCGTCATAAAATGAGCAACCTTTTATTGATCTCTTTGATTTTCTTTTGGACCCTGTTTTTTTATTGGCATCAAAATAAGTAAAGAATGCAGGATCTATATCCCACATAAATTCAGGATCATAATCAATATCTTCATAATTTTCAATATTGGAAACAATTTCCTCAATATCAAGAATCAGGAGAATATGTTCTAATTGATGCAGTATTTGTTCATCTTGATTGTTTTTGTATTTATCAAGTTCGTTTTGATAATATTGAAAACGATCGGGGTGATAAATAGATATTAATCTGGAAAAACCCTGTTTATCAGAAACTGAATCCATGGAATGTCCTTCTGAGACCAATTCAGCAATAACCTGAAGTTTATCGAACTGCTTATCTCTGTAAAGCCTTATCAGATTATGAGCAATTTTATGAAGATTATTTTCAGTATATGATTCCTTCAGTTTCTTATATAATTCATTATCAATTCTTGTCATGAAAACTACTCATAAGCAGAATAAATTTATCAAAATAAATTTATTATCTACTTGATTAATAATGGAGTAAAGATATATAATTAATTACAGGATTAAAAAAACAGGATGATAAATCATTTTAAATAATAGACGAGACCTATAGAGGCCGAGATGATACTAACCGGTACAGATGATTTGCCAGTATTCAATTGCTCCAAAACTATTGTTGTTTCTTCCTTCGTAATTTTTACTTCTTCAAACTTTTGAGTTCCCCTGGTAAAAAAGTAATTTAGTCCAATGCGAAAATCAAATTTTTCCGAAATAGGATATCTTAAAGAAGTTCCTGTGGAAATACCATAATTAAAATCTCTGGAGTTACTATTCCGGTTCATATAGACCCAGTTATTGGCCGGATTCTGGTACAATAGCTTTGATTGCGGAAGATAAATGACACTTAATCCAGCCAAAGCATAAAAATCCAATTTGGAATTGTCAAAGATAAATGCATAATCAGGACCTACAAGGACACTATTTGTGACCCATGGATTCACCGTCAAAGAAATAAATTGCTGGTCTTTTATTTCAACAGGGAAAAGACGGTTCATACGGTTATTCAGATTAGACCATAAAGGTAAGCGATTGATGTTATTGGTATTTAGAAAAACTGTTCCTTTCAAGGAAAGATTCTCATCAAGCGCATAGTTTGTCTCCAGGGATAAAGTGAATCCGTTTTGCGCATACCCTGTATTTAAATTATTTAATGAATTTTCAGAAAAAGCACCCAAAGCTAATGACCTACCCATATTGAGAGAACAAATACCACTTACTATCCTGTCCTGAAAGATTCAGAGTCAAAAGGAAAAGAAATAGAAAACAAAGTCTTTTGATCATCACGGAAAATGTTAATTCTAATTAATTGAAACGAGAGAAATTTAAAATAGTTGCAACAAGGCTATGAAATTCCTCTCCAAGATACTAAAGGTAATTTTTACTGGCTCTTCTCCAGCAGTTTGATGAGGAATTAAAAATATTGCAATTGAAATTAATGTGGCAAAAATTGGCCATATCCTGTAAGATTTTTTTAAAGAAAACAGAAGAGCAATCAACCAAACCAGAGAACCTGAGAATATTTTGGAATTCAGATTCCATGTTTTTGGTAAACTTGACCAGATGTTTAATGAATATTTTTGAACAAGCGGACTGATGAAGAAACCTAAAAATAAGAATGCAATTACGGTAAGAAATATCATCCATTTATATGATTTGATACCAAAGACAGCAAAAATACCAGTCAGATTACTTAACAGAAGAACGAGTACAACGAGAAAACCATTTAAAAAAATGAGGTAAAAGGGAACTTGACCTTTGAATTTCAAAAGTACCGGTTTTGAGTTATTTACCACAATCTCTGTTTTTTCTCTTTCCAAAAAAACACGGTATTCCATTTCAGTTGAAGGAATTTGTCCGGGTATAAATCCAATCAGTTTATCTCCCTCCCGTTTAAGATTTATTCTTTCCAGCTTAACCGAATCTCTTTCCTGTTTAACTGAATCTCTTTGGTACTTAAGGGAATCTGATTTAAAATTATATATCAGATAACCTTTTACAGCGATATCCTGAATTGGAAGAATAATTGGACAATCTGATTCACCGGAATAGGAACGGATTAACTCAATATTTATTTTTTGCTTTCCCGTGTTTATTTCAGTCAATATCGGAGAAGTTGATCCCATGATCAATTGTAAAACGGCTAAATAACCCGTGATAACAATAGCCAAAAACCAACTTATTTCTTTTTTCATTATACGGCCCAAACTTTATTTTATGTAAAAATAAAAAAAAATCCTTTCTGGCGTGATCGTTGATTGATGATTACACTCAAAAACACAGAAAAATAAAGATTTACAGGCTATTATACGGATCAACCGAAGCTTTGAATTTTTGAATATTCGGATCATTCACAGAATGAATGATTATGATTTTTTCTGCAATAACCATTCATTTTGTATTCTGTGCACAAAATAAACCGTATTTGAAAGTGTAATACGGCATGGGCTATCTAAATTAACCAGAATTCCGAATAAGTCAGGTCATTTTATTTCTTAAGCCATTTACTTATGGAGAGTACCAGATAAAACCAATATCCGACTACCAGAAAAATTATAAAAAAAGAAATTAGTTTGATGATCATATTGAATAGGTGTTTTTAATTTGTAAGACGCATTAGTTTATTTGTTAGTACAAAATGAACTAAACAAAGATAGATTTTAAGGTATTAAAAACAAATGCTCTAATATTATTTTTGCCACATATCTAAATATTTTTAGATATGGTTTTCATATTAAAACTTATCGAAGTATACACACTCTAACAACTCCAAATAAATTAAGAAATAACTGTTTAAAGATGATCATCAAAAGCCATTCTTATCAGTTCATTATAATTGCAATCCTTTCCATATTTAATTTACTTCATATAAACTGAAAGGTTCGAATAGTCCATAGTCTTTCAGAAAATATTGTTTCAGTGAAGGAGTTTTATCAGGAGCCGTGTTCCAATCCCCTGGGCCAATGATGAAATTATTGCCTTTATAGAAATACCCGAATGTATTTTTAAGACTGCCGACGACAGTTACTACAATTCCATTATCACCTTTATTTAATAAAGAACTTATATTTATTTGATAAGGTGCCCAGGTGATAAGACCAGCCTTTTTACCATTTACCGTGACTTCAGCCAGTACCCCGTTCCACTTATTAAGTTTAACAAGGTACTGAGAACCGGCTTTTGGCAATTTAAACTTTTGTTTATAATCTACCTTCTGCGAGTAAAAAGGATAACCCATTTCTTTCCATGAACCTAAGCGAGAGAGGTTGTCTGAAGAAATTTCGAATCCCTGTTGTAAGGGTTTCAATACAAAATTACCTACAATATAAACGGGCATTAACTCTGCGTGGACAGACATTTTCTCAGCTTTAATAGTTAGCGTATTATTGCCTTTTCTGAGCTTGTCTAAGATAGGAAAACGATGGAAATCTCTGTCTATCCACCAATCGTTTGACTTTTCAATAAGTTCACCATTCAGGTAAACCATCCAAAATTCAGGTCTTTCAACTACTGCACTGATATCACCCAATGATTTCAGATCGATATTATCGGCCACCATGAAATGATAAGACACCTCAAATCCTGATCCAACCTTAAAGGTATCCATAGCCAAGTAATCTTGTTTGTACTGAATCTTATGCTGCCAGGGATTACCCATAGGAAAATTGTTCACCTCAAACAATTTGGACATTCCTTTCAGAAAATAGGTTTCCGGCATATCCAGATTTTTTGTTTTTAAATCCATGTAATCGAGTACAAGAATATTATCATCTTGAGGCTGAACAGAAATTTCTCCTTCCGGATCAATAATCTTTTTATTTTTTAAACCAATCTCATCCGCAGGCTCGGAGATTTGTTCGCCTGATATATAATATAATGCACTGCCCACTGGAGAAAGATTTATTGCAAAGGAAACTTTCCCGTTTACCTGCTTAGCCGGTACCTGGAAGCATTTTCCTGAGATCAGATCCATCCTGACGACACTTTTACCTTCAATATTTATGGTAGCTTCAGCATCTTGAATTGTATCTGAGTTCGCTAAGAACAAAATCTGACCATCTTTCATTACTCTTCTCTGGTGATATAACTCACCGGAAACAGGTAAAACTTCAGAAATGGAAAAATCATTCCGGATAAACAATTTTCTAACAGCTTCTTCATTAGCATTATCCGCATAAACCCATTGTTTTGAATAATCATTCATCAAATTCTTCATGCTTTCTGCTTCACCACCGTCAATAAGAGGTATGCTGCGTGTGAAAGAAAGAATTTTTCCACCATTGGAAAGGTATTCCTTAAGCAATTTGTAGGTTGAATTATCTGCATTTTCCATGGTTTTTGGAATAACCACAAGATCATAGGACCTTTGTCCAACAGTAAGGTTTGCACCATTCACTGATCCGATAGTCCTTAAAACATTTTCTGATCCCAGATCATATTCATATTGATTACGTTCCAAATTATAGATAAAGGTTTTAAAATTATCCCGGATTGTATCAACGACAGAATTTTTAACTTTTCGTGAGAAATACATCCAGGCAGTAGTATTTGGCTGGAGTACAATTGTCTTATTTATCTGCTGCCCGGCAGCAGTGGCCATGCAGATCCTCCCGATATAGTCTCCCATTATCTTATAATCACTCCACCAGGGTTCCTGATAAGAGAAGGAAAGAGGATAATCAAATTTTCGTACTCCTTTCATTGTAAAATAGGAAAGGTGCTGATTTACGAAATTTACGCCAAGCACAACTTCCCAATCCACCAATCTTTTTAAATTTGAGAAATTCATTGCCCATCCTGCTCCTCCGTAAGTTTCACTAAGACGACGTGAATGACCTCCCTGATTTGCAGCACTCAATAATTCACGGACAGCCCTTGTATTTCCGAACTGGCCTCCTCTCCCACCGGAAATCATCTGATTTCCGAGCATGTCAATCCCTGGTTGCTGATGGTAAATATAAAAAGCTGCTTCATCAATTCCTTCTGTAGGTCTTGGCCAGCCATGTTCCCAGTAATGCCCTGTCCAGGCTAATCCATTTTTTTCACAATATTTATTCCAAGGTTTAGCCCAGCGATCCAGGAACATCTCAAGAATGGTTACATAATAATCATGTCGAACCTTCTTCCAATTTCCAATCTCATCCACTAAGGAAGGAAGATTTATCTGCAGATCATAACCCCATTTCTTTTTAAATTCTTTATATAAATCAGGAGTCCACCGGAATGCTGAATTTTTGCCCATTGCTGCTTCAAGATTGGGCTCATCTGTAAATATCCCCATCAGTGTCTTTCCAAAATCGGCTTTGTTATACTTTTCGTAACCCTTCATGGTTATATCCATAAATTTTTGAGTTACTCCTTTATAAAGCAGGTCCACGTAGGGATAATTGCCATACCAGTAAGATTTGGCGCCAAAAGTCTTCTTGAAGAGATAGTATTTCCCTTTTGCTCCGAGCTCCATTTTGTAATCTCCGGATATGTTCTTAAATCCTGAACCACTCTGTTTAAGGATGATTTCGTACTCTGAAGTATCCGGCTTGAATATTTCCTGCATTTCACAGCTAAGGCCTGTACCCTGGTTATAGGATTCAGGCATTTGAGCCGGAACATGACCACCTGCAAATCCGCTTGGGTAAGAGTTTTCATCATAGATCCATACTTTCATTCCAAGTTCTTTGGCTTTTTTTATGGTATGATCGTACAGGCGGTTCCAATCCTCTGAAAGATATTCCGTAATTAAGCCCGGACGCGGATGAATGAAAACTCCTCCGATTCCACCTTCTTTAAACTTCTGCATCTGGAAATCAATTTTATCTTCCGTGATCTTATCATTCCAGTCCCAAAGGGGTGCACTGCGGAATTCTGCCGGGGGATCTTTGAATAATTCCCTCAATCTGTTGTAATCAGAAATCTGGCTGCTCTCCTTATCCGCATCAGCGGTACATCTGTTTAATGTTATAAAAATGCTGGCTAAAAAAACTGAGCAGATGGCTGTAAGTTGTTTCATTTTAAGCAGATTTAGTTCTTAAGGTGCAATTTACTAAATGTTCAGTAATTAGTATGTGCAATAGTAATAATTTCCTTGTTAAATTTATATGACCAGTTATATATTTAGCCTTGTCCTGCCTTATTCATCTTCTTCTCCAATCCGCATACCATTTATCATGACCACTACAGTACAATAATGCTATTTTGATGCTGACTGCATGACCTTCGAAATGCATTTTCTTCGCTTCTATCCGGCAAATATTTACTGCACCTTTTACCGAACATGGTACGACCATGGTATGGAGGAGGTACGACCCAAAGTAAGAGACCACCCGATCTGATACGTTGTGTCAACTAATGAAAAAAGCGGAACTTTTTAAGTACCGCTTTTTCTATCATCAAAAATAAATTTATTATCTGCGCTTTTGTCCTTGTTTTTTAGACATTTCCTCCAGTTTTTCCTGGAATTTGGATTTCTTTACAGGTACCTTTTGTCTGGCCTTAATCTGAGCATGAATAGCTTCTTCATTCACCAGCTTCTTGAAAATCCACATCTGAACAAATGTAAATACCAGCGACAAGAAGTAATAAAGGCTTAAGCCAGACGCATAACTGTTAAAAATGAACAGGAACATCACAGGCATCAGGTACATCATCGTTTTCATACCCGGCATCTGTTGAGAGCTCATCTGAGTTTCGTTATTATACTTAACGTATAGAATATTTGTTATGGTCATCAATATACAGAACAGACTAACGTGATTTCCGTAAAATGGAATGGTAAAAGGCAGCGTCCAGATTGAATCAAACGAAGAAAGATCGTGAGCCCATAGAAAGCTCTGCTGCCTTAATTCAATGGAAATCGGGAAGAAATAGAACATCGAAATAAGAATCGGCATTTGGAAAAGCATTGGCAAACAACCACCCAACGGATTGACTCCGGCCTTCTTATATAAAGCCATGACCGCCTGCTGTGACTCCAGCTTTTTATCCTCACCGTATTTTTTCTGAATCTCATCAATCTCAGGTTTCAGTACCTTCATTTTTGCCTGTGAAATGTAAGACTTGTAAGTGAACGGAGCTATTAATATCTTGATGTAGATGGTTAAAAGCAGGATGATCAATCCAAAATTACCGATGTATCTCCTTAGGAAATCAAAGGCAGGAATAACAATATATTTATTAACCCATCCGATTACGGTCCATCCAAGGGAGAGTTCCTCGTCGAGATTGATCTTGTATTGCTTCAGAATATTATACTGATTAGGCCCGAAGAAGAAGTGAGCAGGAAAAACCTCGCTTCCGGAAGTACCAAGCGGTATGGTCAAATCGGCCGTTAAATCGGATACATAGTGAGGATCCGTTTCGCCTCTTGGTTTTGAATTTACCTGTCCGTTAATAAACGAATTATCTGCAATCAGCACGGATGAAAAGAAAAGTGTCTTAAAACTCACCCATTTTACTTTCGTAGATAAAGGTTTGGTCTCCGGCTTGGTAGGAGCCAATTTATCAACTTCATCTTCAAAATATTTATAGTAGACGGTAGCAGCATTGTCTTCACCGAATTTGGAGATCTTCTCCTGCCGTGGCATTTCCATGGCCCAGCCGAAATTGATGTAATATGCATTTCCACCCATTACACTCTTTAATCCCGTAGTTTTGATATCAAAACCCAGCATATAAGAATTGTATTTTAAGGTATAAACATATTCAACCGATACATTTTCCCCGGCTTTCAGCTGCATAGAAACAGATTTGGAACCTGATGCATTTTCTTTATTGAAATTTTCACGGCCCTCTTTACCTTTTGGCACCTTTACTCCTTCAACAGCAAGAAGCGTATCATTTACAGAAGGGGTAAAATAGAAATTATCGGTTTGAATGCTCTTGTTCTGAGAGAAGAAATTCAATCCAAAATGGTTTTTATTCCCTTCAAACAATACCAGCGGCTGTCCATTGAAACGTTTATATCCTTTTAATTCAACCGAATAAATCTTTCCACCAAGGGTAGATATCCGAACCTTCATCAGGTTGTTTTCAAGGGTAATGAATTTTTCAGTCCCTTTAGCCGATTCTGCAAACACTCCGTAAATATTTTTAAGCTGGTCACCCTGATTCTTTACATTGGAGGTATCGCCGGGAGTAGCCGCTTCTGTTGCAGCAGCTGCAGAAATATTTTTCTGCTGAAGTTCGGCCTGTTTTGCTTTTTCAGATTCAACGAGCGCAATTGAATCTGATTTCCTTTTAGTTTGTTCAATTTGCTGCTGTGAGGGTTTGTTCAGATAACTAAAAGTAATCAGAATAACAAAAATGAGAACTAATCCAAAGATTGTATTTTTATCCATAAAACTAAAAATGGTGTTTTTTATTTTAAATTATCAAGAGCTGCTTTTACAAATGCAACAAATAAGGGATGAGGATGAAGAACCGTGCTACTGTATTCAGGATGGAACTGAACCCCAACAAACCATGGATGGGAAGCTATTTCTACAATTTCGACCAACGTGGTATCCGGATTAATACCCGTAGCTTTCATTCCGGCTTCCTCAAATTGTTTCAGATAGATATTGTTAAATTCATACCGGTGCCGGTGCCTTTCCATAATCTTGGCTTTTCCGTAAGCGGCCATTACTCTGGAATCCTTTTTTAAATTACAGGCATAAGCTCCCAAACGCATCGTCCCACCTTTTTCATTGATCAGCTTTTGTTCTTCCATCAAATCGATGACAGGATATTTTGTTTCCTGATTCATCTCGGTGGAATCTGCACATTTGAGTTTCAATACATTCCTTGCAAATTCAACCACAGCAATCTGCATTCCAAGACATATTCCAAGGAAAGGAATTTGATTAACACGTGCGTATTCCGCACCTATTATTTTTCCTTCTATTCCGCGTAAACCAAAACCAGGAGCTATGATTATGCCTGCACATCCTTTTAATTTCCGGTCTACATTTTCGGTATTGAGTCTTTCAGAGTGAATCCATTCTATCTTAACCCGGCATTCGTTTGTAGCCCCGGCATGAATCAAAGACTCTGAAATAGACTTATAGGCATCCCTTAATTCGACATACTTTCCAACAAGGGCTATCCTTACTTCCCTTTTGGGATTTTTGAAGCGGTAAAGAAATTCATTCCAGGATTTAAGCTGGGGAACTTCCCCAATCGGCAGGTTTAATTTTTTAAGAACTATTTCATCCAACCTCTCCTCCTTCATTTTCAGAGGCACTTCGTAAATGGTAGAAACATCAATACACTCGATGACCGATTCCTTGTTGACATTGCAAAAAAGCGCTACTTTCTCCTTTATTCCAGGCGACAGCGCATGTTCGGTTCTTAATACCAGGACATCAGGTTGTACTCCGCTTTCAAGCAATGCTTTTACCGAATGCTGTGTTGGCTTTGTTTTCAATTCACCGGAAGCCTGTAAATAAGGTACCAGTGTAAGATGGATAAACAAAGCATCACTACCTAATTCCCATTTCAACTGACGGACTGCCTCTATATAAGGCATAGATTCCATGTCGCCTACCGTCCCTCCTATTTCAGAGATTACCACATCAAACTTCTTTTTTGTCCCAAGAAATTTAATGTATCTCTTAATCTCATCGGTGATATGAGGAATGATCTGAACTGTTTTACCAAGGTAATCACCCCGGCGTTCTTTATTGATTACCGATTGATAAATTCTCCCTGTGGTCACATTGTTAGCCTTTGACAGGGGTGAATCAAGAAAACGTTCATAATGCCCCAGATCGAGGTCTGTTTCAGCCCCGTCTTCTGTAACAAAACATTCACCATGTTCATAAGGATTCAGCGTCCCCGGATCCACATTAATATAAGGATCCAACTTTTGGATGGTAACCTTATAGCCTCTGGACTGTAATAAGAAAGCGAGAGAAGAGGCAAGAATTCCTTTCCCAAGAGATGACGTCACACCGCCGGTTACAAAAATGTATTTCGTTGTGGTCACAGAACTAATTTTTGAAAGCATATTAAAAGTTTGTAAAAGTAGCTAATAATAATCTTAATGCAGAATTTTTTATAAAAGAGCCTTAAAGAAAATCAAAAACCCGTCCCAGTTGATTGGAACGGGCTATGTATTTAGCCAGGAAAATTAAACTTTCTCGTCTTGATGATCTATAATTTTAATTTTTGCCTTGAGATATTCAATCTGTCCCTTGATTTTTTCAATCTGTGCATTGACTCCATCAATCAGAGACTGAGCCCCTTTACTGGATCCGAAGAATCCAACATTATTACCAAGAGTATTAATATCGCTCTCAAGTTGTTTCAAATGCTGCGTACAACGATCCCTTTCCGAGTTGATCTTTCCCCAACCACCAGGAATAGAAGCGAGATGTTCTATTTTGCTCTTGAATTTATAAAGTTGGACATCCTGATCGTCCAATTTTAATTTATCAAAATGAGCTTCCATTGAATCATGAAAGCGATTTTGCATCTCTTCTTTCTTGCGGAACGGAACAAATCCGATTTCAGACCAGCGTTCCTGAAACTTCTTCAAAGTTTCGATATCCGCTTTGGCATCACCGGAAGGTACAAAAGCTTCGATTTCGGCAAGAAGGGCTTTTTTTGCTTTGTAATTCTCATCCTGATCACCAGTAATGCCAGAGAAATGCTGAACTTTTCGATTAAAAAATTCATCACAGGCAGTCCTGAATCTTTTCCAGATAATTTCAGACTGTTTACGTGGAACAGGACCTATTTCTTTCCATTTCTTTTGAAGAGTGATCAGTTTATCGGTTGTGGCTTTCCAGTCTTCACTATCCTTTAACTTCTCAGCCTGCTCACAGATCTCTGTCTTCAGTGTGAGATTTTTATTGAGATTTTCCTTGCTTTCATTCCAAAAATTCCTCTTATTTTGGAAAAAAGCATCATTGGCCGCCCTGAAACGTTCCCATATCTTTGCGTTCTCTTTTCTTGGACCATAGCCGTATTTCTTCCATTCCTCCTGCAGAGCAATGACTTTCTCTGTAATGTCATTCCACTCACGGGGATTGTCGGAAACAAAACCGGCATAAACCTCTGCCATCTCACAAAGCTCTGCCTTCTTTTGCATTTGTTCCCTCTGAATGGTACGTTCCTGTTCAAAATGCAGCTGATACTTTTTATTGATCTGTGCGGTAGCAGCCTTGAAGCGCTCCCATAATTCCTGTTTACCTTCGCGTGGCACAGGTCCTATTTCTCTCCAGGATTCATGAAGTTTCTGCAGTTCTTTAAAGGAAGCCTGGGCATCCGCATTATTTTCAGCCAGATCTTCGGCTTTTTTACAGAGCTCCACCTTAAGATCCATGTTCCGGCGAAGGTCAAGATCACGGAGTTCACGGTTGATTTTTACAAAATCATAGAAAAGCTCCACATGATAATGATAATTCTCCCAAAGATCTTTTACTCTGTTCTGCGGAACCTGGCCTATTTTTCTCCATTTTTCCTGAAGTTCATTGAACTCCTGAAAGGTGTTATTCATAGACTCTTCACTGTGAACAAGGGCTTTTATCTCTTCGATGATGGACAGCTTTTTATGATAATTTTCTTCCTTAAGGGCATCCTGTTTTTTATTAACCTCGGCCCGTTGGTTCTTATATTCCTTTAATAATTCCTTAAGATCATTTTCCAACGGTTCAGGTTCCGGGATAAAGAGTACCTCATCATTGCCTTCCGCAATGAAAGCCTGTTTCTTCTCCTGGATTTCAGTATTGCGTATTTTGTAAAAACAAGCTTTAATAGCTTCTGCGTGGGGCCTGATTTCATCTACCGAGCCTTCGTGAAGAATTTTACTGAAAGCCTCTATTAATTGTACTTTTGTGAGTGAAGAATAATCCTGTATGTTACTGAGGTTTTCGGTCTCTACCGCTACCTCATCATCTTCTTCCGTTACTTGATCCTGAATGTTCTGTAGAAATTCCTGCTCAGCCTTAATTTCTTGTTTAATTTCATCGTGGGTTAAACTCTCTTCCGGAGCAGTTTCAGAAGGATTCTCCAAATCGGTTTCTTCTGCACTCTGAGCGATATTTTTTTCCTCTGACAAGGTTTCTTGAGTGATTTCATCAGTTGGGGTGATTTCTTCTGTTTCCTCAACTGTCTTCAATTCTTCAGAAATGATTTGATTACCAGACATTTCATCGTGGGTTAAATTCTCTTCCGGGGTAGTTTCAGAAGGATTCTCCAAATCGGTTTCTTCTGCACTCTGAGCGATATTTTTTTCCTCTGATGAGGTTTTTTGAGTGATTTCATCAGTTGGTGTGATTTCTTCTTTCTCCTCAACCGTCTTCAATTCTTCAGAAATGATTTGAGTACCAGACATTACATCGGGTGAGAAAATTTCTTCGGCATTGACCTCCTCGACATAAATGTTCTCAGGAGCTACTTGATTTTCAACCAGCTCAGATTTTAACTGAGATCCTGCTTCTTCAGACTCAGCGGCTTTTTTCATTTCGTAAGATTCCATCTCTCAAAATTGTTACGGCATTTACGCCAGGGTTTTTACACAATAAAATTATTGTACGAAAATAGATAATAAGCGCTAATCCTCAAAGATTTCCGAAACATATTTTAATTGCAACAAAAAAGGTCCGGGGATTTTCCCCCCGGACCCATTAATAAACATTTAATCAAACAAATAACCCATCACTGTATTTGAACCTCAATAGGTTCCTTTACTTTTGCTTCCTCTTTCTTTGGAACACTGACGGAAAGAATTCCATTTGAAAATTCGGCGCTTATCTTCTCAGCATCCAGCATTTGAGGAACAATAAACTGTTTTAAAAAGTTCTTTGGAACAAATCCCCTTGTCAGGAATTTTTTTCCTTCTTCAGAGGTGTTTTCTTCAATATTGGATTTAATGGTCAATACATTTTTCTGATAATTCATACTGATTTGTTCTTTTTGAATATCCGGGCAATGCAAGCTCAATCCGCAAATGGTCATCATCCTCAAGAATATTTATAAGAGGAAAAGAAGAATTGGTTTCGTTCAGGGAATTGCACAGAAAATGATCGAAAAAATCAACTGGTAATGTTCTGTAAACACCAGGATTAAAGGGTTTTAGAGAATTCATAATTTCTATTTTTAATTTGTTAAACTTTTTAAGTAATATTTGAAAAGAGATAATCAAAATGTATTCCGTTAAGAAATTTCCCGGCCTTTTCTGATTAAATAAGTCACAATGGCATGCATATTTGATACAATACGCCATTATGTCATTAAAGAATTGCACGAACTGAGGACAAATTATTAATATGAACAATTTGATAGGGTTTTCAACACATTTACAAATCAGAACATCTGTTGTGTGTGAGTACTGATCACCTGTTTCTACAATCTGTAACCGACACGCAGTAAATAAAATGTGTAAAGCTGATTTTCTAAAATACTCAAACCTCGAAGCGTCATTGAGATTTGCGGCCTTCGTCTCAAATTCGTGGAATCTCATCTCTCTTAATTCATCTCTCATAACTACAGAAATGATAAATTTGCAGAAATTTGTACATCATGCGCATAGATATCCTAACTGTGGTTCCGGAGCTACTTGAAAGTCCGTTTAATCATTCCATTCTCAAAAGAGCACAAGTAAAGGGACTGGCAGAGATTTACATTCACAATATAAGGGATTGGTCCACTGATAAACACAGGCGGGTGGATGATTATGCCTTCAGCAAAGGAGCCGGAATGGTGATGGCTATTGAACCCATAGATCGTGCAATTTCGGATTTAAAGTCTCAGCGAAATTACGATGAGGTGATCTTTCTCACCCCCGACGCTAAACTTTTCGAGCAGCGTGATGCCAACATGCTGTCTCTTAAGGAAAATCTGATCATTCTCTGCGGCCACTATAAAGGAGTCGATCAGCGGGTTCGCGATCATCTTGTAACAATGGAATTTTCGATCGGCGATTATGTCCTCACAGGAGGGGAACTGGCCGCAGCCATTGTTTCTGATGCTATCGTACGCCTGATCCCGGGGGTTTTATCCGATGAAACCTCTGCCCTCACCGATTCTTTCCAGGATGGATTGCTCAGTCCCCCTGTCTATACCCGTCCTGCAGATTACAAGGGTTGGAAAGTTCCTGACATTCTCCTGTCCGGTAATGATCAACTGGTTGATGAATGGAAACACGAGCAAGCCGTTGAGAGAACCAGGGAACTAAGGCCCGGACTGCTCGGAGAAGAAGAATAGGGGGAAGGGAGAACGGAAGCAGGGAGAAGGAGGCCTCATAAGTTCCCATTATATATTCCGGTTAGTTCTTGCTCATGTTGACTGCACATAACATGTACACTGTTTGTACAAATTTGGTACAGTCTGTGTACAGACAGTGTACAGACAACATGGAGAAGGTATAGCCTTAGTATGGAGTTTGATTAACTAAATGTTTACGGGAGGCAGCCTAATGTATTAATTAATATCCTCCCGAATATTAGAGAGCTATCAATTTCTATTTGTGGCAGATTTGCTGATAAATGCAGTAAGAGCAGTTCTCTTCCAGGGAAGTTTGACGGAAGGGAACAGAAGGATTAAATATTTCAGTCAATAAACCTTGCAGCTGGTCAGCGAACAGGTCTGATATAGCTACAAATTCTACCTGTTGATTACCGTTTTCCTTGCATTTTAAATGGGGATCATAATTCTCCTCAAACAATCCTCGAAGATTAAAGATTCCGGGGTTAATAGCCTTTTCTAAAGGAAAGTTCTTATGCAGGATGTAAGAATAAACCAATGTTTGAAAAGCTGCTTTATTTCTGTTTTTGTTTTCTTTCTCAAAAAGACTGTTCAGCGTAGTGAACTGGAGATCAGTTTTTCCCGTTTTATAATCCAGAATTTGGAAATTTCCATTTAATCTGTCGAGACGGTCAATGATGCCTCCGATCTTTATTTTATCTTCATCGTTAACAGGGATAATCGTTTCAACCGGTATTTCAAGACCTTCTATTTTGAAAGGGGCTCTTTTACTGTCGATCTCCAACAGTCGGATGATGTATTTTTTCAGGATATTGTAAACAAGCCAGTTCTTCCCGGAAAACTGGATCTTTGCATTTTTATTTAAGCTTTTGAAATAAATGGCGTTAAAAGAATCATTTATTAAATTTTCGATCAGGTCCGGATCTTTGATCAATTCTTCAATCATTTTTTGATCCATGGTTTTACCCTTAAACGGCTGGTAAAGGTTTTCCATGGATTTATGAAAAATGAGCCCGAATATCCGATTATCGACTTCCTCGGCCATTTCTTCAGGCTCTTTTAAACCGGCCACATACCTGAAATAAAACTGAAGCGGACAGGTGAGGTATTTATCCAAAGCCGTCGGAGACAAGATATACTGTCCACCAAGACACTTTCTCAGTGAGGCAATCACCTGCTCATCCTTTTCAATGAAAATACCCTGAACCGTTCCCTGTTCCATTTTATACACTGCATTTAACTCGTTCACCTCAAGAGGGGATTCCATCTGCAGCTGGTAAAGATAACGGCTCTTTTCACCGGTTTGCAGTCCGTTTGAAGCTGAATTATAAACGAATGTCACATCACCGGCTCTTTGCAGAAGCCTGTAAAAATAATAGGCATAAACGGCATTTTGCTCCTCCGCCGTGGGAAGACCGTAAACTCTGCGCAGGTTGTAGGGAATGAATGATCCGGAGGAAGAGATGCGCGGCATAATCCCGTCGTTCACCGAGAGGAGAATAAGATTCCTGAAATCGAGGACCCTTGTCTCAAGAATTCCCATGATCTGCAATCCTTCAACAGGCTCGCCTTCGAACGGCACGGTGGTTTCACTGAGATATTGGTCTGTCAGGCGGAAAAAGGTATTGATCGAAAGGAAATCCGTATTACCGAGAATTTTTATTCCATCGGTGACAATGTTTTCCTTTAGTCTGTTCACAGCCAGGTAAGCATGGTAAATATACTCGCGGACCAGGATGGCTTCCTCCTGTTCTTTATCTTTCCAGAACCCAAAGATCTGTTTCAGTATCTCGGGTAAATATTCAGAGAGACCTGTAAGTCCTTTCGGCGAGGTAAAAATAAGCTTAAAGAGATCATTGAGTGAAAGTTCATTTTCACCCAGGTAAACAAGATTATTCAGTCTGATCAAAGAGTTAAGTTTCTTACAATCTTCCGGATAAACGGACATTATCAGCTGATTGCTGAGGACCGTCAGTACATTCTTGAAATAGAAATATGTTTCGCCGGCTTCTGTTTTGAGGAATTTCTGAAGATCAGCCAGATGATTAACCAGATTGTAAACGGCCGACATCTTCAAGGGGAAACCCATCGTGACATTCACTTTCCGGGCCTCAACGGGCAGAGCTGAGATAAGGGGCAGCAGCAGTTCTTCATCACAGAGGACCACAGCTGTATCATCGAACCTGTTGCTATCATGTTCTTTCAATACCCTTGCGATCTCCTCCCCGGCTATCTGGGCCTGGCCAACCTGCGAGGATACATTAAGGATCTTAACAGTTTTCTTTTCGTCTGAAAAAGAATTGTAAGAGAGAGGAAAATTTACCTGGGGATATTTTTCAAGATTTTTGCGCAGGAACAGCCCAGCTTCCTGATTGGGATCGCTGAGATAATAATGATCATAATCCCAGTAAAATGAAGCCTGTTTTGAATCGAGCAGGCAACTGAACAGCTCTTCCTCGCACCTGTTAAGGGCATTGAAGCCCACAAAGACATATTGCTTATCCTGAAAAAGAGAATGATTTCCACCGGTTATCTCTTCAATGACGGAGCGGTAAACCATTCCTTCGTAAGCAAGACCTTCAGTCTGAAGGGAAGTCTTGTATTGTTTATAAATTCCGGACAGATCCTTCCATAACCTGACAAATTCATCCTGGTTAGTGCTTCTTTTTTCAGTCAAAACAGATTTCCAGAAGTTTTCCAATGCCTCTTTATTCTCAGGCTGCAGAATACTGAACCGCTCATCAATTTCCTTCAGGTTGGTGATGTTTTTAAATAATTGATCGGCATCGGCCAGGTATTTATCCACCTGATCGAAATCGCTCACCAGCATTCCTCCCCAGTAATAAAAATCATCAAACAGTTCGGTGGATGAGGTCAGATCACGGTAAACCCGGTAAAGACGGAAGATCAAATTGAGGCGGTCAGGGATAGAGTATCCCGACAAGGAAGTGAACAGCTTATCGATGGTGGTTATTTCGGGAGAGATGAGCGGCTGGTCAACTAAACTATTGAGGTAATTGATAAAAAAAATCCCGGCTCTTCTGTTTGGGAAAACAATGGTCAGGCGATTCATTTCATCGCCATATTTTTCAAAGAGATCGGCAGCAACTTTTTTCAGAAAGATTTCCACGGCTCAATAGAATTTGATTGATCAGAGAATGGACGAAATTAATTGAATTACCTTAAAGTATGGTATTCAAACTTCAATTATTTGCCGATAGCTGCTTATCGGAAGTCAAAATTTGACTTATTTAATTATTAAATTATAAGTATATTTATACAAATTTAGATCAGAATTTCAATGGATAGGTTTACTGCAGTCGGGAATCAGGAAATAGCAGCGACGGAGGAATTGTATAAAAGCTACCTTAATGATCCTCAAAGTATATCGGAGAGCTGGAGAAACTTTTTTGACGGATTTGAGTTCGGCAGGAAATCGTACGTCAAGGAAACATCCAATGAGGTTATCACCGACAAGGTCAATAAAGAATTCCAGATATTGAATCTGATCAACGGGTACAGGAGCAGAGGACATCTGTTCACCCGCACCAACCCCGTCAGACGGCGCAGGCAGTACTCCCCCACCCTTGATATTCATAATTTTGGACTGGATGTAAAAGATCTGGATACAATCTTCCAGGCCGGGAATGAAATTGGGATTGGTCCGGCTACTCTCCGGCAGATTATAGCACATCTTGAACAGACCTACTGTGAATCCATTGGAGTCGAGTACCTCTATATGCGCCAGCCTGAAATAGTGGAATGGCTGAGATCGAAGATGGAAAGTACACGCAATCACGAACAACTGAGTGCAGAGGAAAAGAAGCATATTTTTTATCATCTGAATATTGCTTCCGGTTTTGAGAACTTTATCCACAGGAAGTTCCCAGGGCAAAAGAGATTTTCTCTTGAGGGGACAGAAGGCCTCATTCCGGCTCTTGATACCATTATTGAATGCGGTTCGCAGCAGGGAATCAAGGAGTTTATCATCGGCATCTCCCACCGCGGCAGATTGAATGTGTTGGGTAATATCATGAAAAAGCCCTATGAAGCGATCTTTAATGAATTTTACGGGACGGAATACGAAGATGCATTGGTACTGGGTGATGTAAAGTATCATCATGGATTCGATAATAAGATATTTACAGACAGTGGGTTTGAAGTAAAACTAAACCTGCTTCCCAATCCCTCTCACCTGGAAACGGTTTGTCCCCTGGTGGAAGGAATGGCCAGGTCAAGAATAGATCATACCTACGACTGTGATCTGAATAGTGTAGCTCCCATTTTGATACACGGTGATGCAGCCATTGCCGGTCAGGGAGTGGTTTATGAAGTGGTGCAGATGGCCCAACTGAACGGATATAAAACAGGAGGAACTATTCACATCGTAATCAATAACCAGGTTGGCTTTACGACCGATTACCTCGATGCACGATCCAGCACCTACTGTACGGATGTGGCTAAAATAACAAGATCACCGGTATTTCACGTGAATGGAGACGATGCAGAAGCTATTATTTTCGTAATCAAGCTGGCTATGGAATTCAGACAGCAGTTTCACGCGGATATCTTTATTGATATCCTCTCCTATCGCAAATACGGACATAGCGAGGGAGACGAACCAAGATTTACACAGCCTACACTTTATAAAGCCATTGCAGAACATCCCAATCCAAGGGAAATATATGCCATGAAACTAATCGAAGCAGGGTTAATGACTCGTGAGGGAGTAGATCAGGAAATGAAGAATTTCAATGATCATCTTGAAGAGAAATATGAAGCGAGCAAAAACATAGGCAAGGTGCGTCTGAAAAATTTTCTTTTGGAAGAGTATAAGCACTATTATCTGCCTAAAACCCATGAAACAGAGACGCCGTTAACAGTTGTTCCAGCAGAAAAGCTTAAAAAACTGGTGTTTCAGCTGAATACATTGCCTTCTGACAAACCGTTTTTTGGGAAAATAATCCGCCTTCTGGACACAAGAAAGCAATTGATAGAAGAAAACAAAGTTGATTGGGCTACGGCTGAGCAACTGGCTTACGCTACTCTGCTGTTAGAAGGAAATTCGGTTCGTTTAACTGGCCAGGACAGCATCAGGGGAACTTTCTCTCACCGTCATGCCGCCATCGTAATTGAGGATTCGGACGAGAAATATTATCCTTTGCAAAACATCTCGCCGGACCAGGCGCCGTTTTCGATTTATAACTCTCCGCTTAACGAGTATGGAGTGCTGGGATTTGAATACGGGTATTCGATGGCCTATCCTGAAGGATTGACCATTTGGGAAGCTCAATACGGGGATTTTGCTAATGTTGCACAGGTTATCATTGATCAGTACATCAGTTCTGCAGGTGAGAAATGGGGCATTATGAACGGTCTGGTCTTGTTTCTGCCACACGGTTATGAAGGACAGGGACCGGAACATTCAAGTGCAAGAATCGAAAGGATGCTTTCGCTTTGCGCCAATTACAACATACAGGTAATGAGCCCTACTACTCCGGCCAATTTCTTTCATCTGCTGCGTCGCCAGGTTTTATGGAAAGCCAGGATCCCACTGGTAATTTATACGCCCAAAAGCCTGTTGCGAAATCCCATGGCTGTTTCACCAATCGAACAGCTTTCTTCGGGAGGATTTATTAATGTGATTTCTGATGAAAAGGCAGACAACGGACAGGCCCAAACCCTGGTATTTACTTTTGGCAAGATTTATTATGAACTTTTTGAAAAGAGGATGAACCTCGGCCGTGATGAAGTGGCACTAATCAGGGTGGAACAGCTTTATCCTTTTCCTCATGAAGAAGTATATAAAATAATTCAGAACAATCCAAAGGCCAAAAGGATCCTGTGGGTTCAGGATGAGCCGGCCAATATGGGAGTCTGGCCATATATCAGGAGCAAGTACCCTGACTTGAAATTTGATCTGGTAAGCAGGAGAGAAAGCGCCAGTCCCGCAGCAGGTCTTTCTGCCAAACACAAGAGGAGCCTTGAGCGGATACTTAATGAAGTTTTTAGTTAGATTTATTTCTGTAAACAAAGCAAGATGACCTTAGAAATTAAAATACCCTCTCCAGGTGAATCTATTTCGGAAGTCGAAATAGGCAAATGGCTGGTGAAAGACGGAGCTACAGTTGAAAAGGACCAGGAGATTGCCGAGGTTGAATCGGATAAAGCAACATTTTCCTTATCAGCCTCTGCCAAAGGAAAGGTTAGAATTCTGGTTAAAGAGGGAGAAAAAATATCCGTAGGATCTGTGGCCTGCACCATCGAAACAGAAGTTTCACCCAGCGAAAGTGAAAAAGTTAGTAAAAAGTCCATCCGTGAACAAATGGGAAAATCACAGCCAAAGACCACAGAAGGAGAAAAGCTGGAAGTTGATGTAACCAAAGATGAAAGTACTGAGAAACAAAAAGAAACTGAACTGACCCAAAGCCTTGGAATTGAGGAAATAAAGCCTGGAGAGGAAAAATTTGAAAAAAATAAGGCACAGCAGGATTTTACAGGACGGGACAAAGAGGAAACTTCCGGTAACTCAAAGGTAAAGTTCACCGCAGCAGCAAGAGCTGTTATGGATGCAGAGGGATTATCGATCGATGAGGTGGTTGAGGGGGTGCACAGACTGACCAGAAAGGATATAGAAAAAGTGGTCAATCTCATTAAATCAAACGTATCAGATCAGGAGAAAATAGATGCCGCCACTTCTGTATCACGGGCTGAAGACCGGAGCATGATGTCCCCCTTACGAAGGAAGCTGAGCCAGCGTCTGGTAGCCGTTAAGAATGAAACAGCCATGCTTACCACTTTCAATGAAATTGATATGCTAAGGTTGTCACAACTGAGAACCAAATACCAGAAAAGTTTTACGGAAAAGTATGGGGTCAAACTGGGTTATATGTCTTTTTTCACAAAGGCAGTCAGTATAGCGCTGACACAGTTTCCAGCTGTAAACTCAATGATTGAGAGAGAAGAAATTGTCACACCAAGCTATCAGGATATCGGCATTGCTGTTCAGACGGAAAAAGGTTTAATGGTGCCCATTATCCGCGATGCAGGAACAAAAAGTATTGCAGAACTGGAAAGGGAGATATTTGAATTGGCAGAAAGAGCACGAAGTAAGAAACTGACAATTCAGGAAATGACCGGAGGAACATTTACCATCACCAACGGAGGTCTTTTCGGTTCACTCTTATCCACACCGATCATCAATCCGCCACAGAGTGCGATACTCGGTATGCATGCTATCAAAGATCGTCCCATAGCAGTGGAGAATGAGGTTAAGATCAGACCGATGATGTTTGTAGCTCTCACCTACGATCACCGGTTAATAGACGGGAAGGTTTCCGTGAGTTTTCTTGTTAAAATAAAACAGCTCATAGAGAATCCCTCTTCCCTTCTGTTTCAGGGCAAAGACCCAGAAAATTTACTGCTCGGATTATAAAGCGTGATATAAAGAATATAATATATTAACAAAGGGTCCGTTTGTATGGGACCCTCTGATAACCTAACCAAAATCTATGAAAAAAGTGCTTTACTCTTATATTTCAAAGATGAGAAATTTTTTGGTTAAGCTTTTCAAATGATCTTTAAAGAATGTTAAAAAATCAAATCAGATTATTTTTATAACAACCAGGGAGTGTAAATTAAACTCATTCAGCCAATAGTAATTGTTTTGCTTTCTCCAACGCTTTCATCTGGGCTCCGTTAAGGTGGGGATAATCTAACCCCAATGATTCCAGTTTATCTGCAACGATCTGTCCTACGGCATATCGCATGTACCATTTATGGTCGGCAGGAATGACGTACCAGGGGGCGGCTTCAGTAGATGTATGTTTTAGAGCCTGTTCATAAGCAAACTGGTAATCATCCCAGAATTTTCTTTCAATCACGTCACGATCTGATAGTTTCCAGTTCTTATCGCTTTTATCTATTCTTTTTAAAAATCTTTCCTTCTGAACATTTTTTGAAACATGCAGAAAAAATTTAAGAATCCGGATATCATTATCATGAAGATATTTTTCAAAATTATTGATATCTGAAAAACGCTGTTCCCAGAATGATTCATCGGGCCTTCTTCCCTGAGGCAGAACCGATAATTTCTGGTTCTCCAGCATTTCCGGATGTACCCGGACTACCAGAACCTCTTCATAATAGGATCGGTTAAAGATCCCTATATCGCCTTTTGCTGGGATTAATTTCATGCAGCGCCATAAGAAATCATGGTCCAGTTCTTCCGCCGAAGGAGCTTTGAAACTGGTGACAATGCATCCCTGGGGATTTATACCTGACATGACATGTTTGATGGTGCTGTCCTTACCTGCAGCATCCATCGCCTGAAAAATAATCAACAGCGAATACTGGTTAGAAGCATACAATTTGTCCTGCATTTTAGACAGCTTCTTAATGCTGTTATCGAGTTCTTTTTCAGCATCATCCGAATTTGTAAAGGTTCCGGTGTAGTCAGTAGGAAAATCAGACAATTTTCCTTTTCCGTCTACTGGGAAAGTGAAAGAATGATTAAACATATAAATAATATTTAAACTTCACACTAATGTACAAATAAAAAGCCAGTGAGCAAAGCTGTATTCAAAATCATTACAGGATACCGGCACTTATAATTGTGGCGCCTTTTTGTCTATCTTTGTTTAACTTTTCAATAATATGTTTTCAGATCAATCTACCATATGTGCTGTCTCTACGGCCCCCGGAACTGGGGGAATAGCTGTAATCCGCCTTTCCGGGAAAGATGCGATTTCCATAGCTGATAAAATTTTTGTATCAAGGAAAAAAGACAAGAACCTGGAGAACCAGCCACAGGGTTCTCTTCATTTTGGATCAATATTCCAGAACGGTGATTTGATAGATGAAGTAATTGTATCGCTGTTCAGATCCCCACATTCATATACCGGCGAAGATGTGATTGAAATTTCATGCCATGGTTCACTTTACGTACAGCAGAAAATTCTGCAGATTGTAATTTCAAATGGAGCCCGTCTTGCAAAGCCCGGTGAATTTACCCAGCGAGCCTTTTTTAACGGCAAGATGGATCTTTCGCAAGCTGAAGCGGTGGCCGATTTGATTTCATCGACCAACTCAGCTTCACACCGGCTTGCAATCAATCAGATGAGAGGAGGTTTTTCGCAGGAAATTAATCATCTGCGTGAAGAACTGATCCGTTTTATCGCCCTGATTGAACTCGAGCTGGATTTCAGTGAAGAAGATGTGGAGTTTGCCGACCGTACTGCTTTAATTGAATTATCTGAAACAATCGAAAAATTACTTAGTAAACTGACTGATTCTTTCCGACTTGGAAATGCAATTAAGAATGGTATTCCTGTAGTAATTGTTGGGGAAACCAATGCAGGTAAATCAACTCTGCTGAACGCCCTGCTGAATGAAGAGAGAGCCATTGTATCAGAGATTCACGGAACTACGCGTGATGTAATTGAGGATCTGATCAACATTGAAGGCACACTTTTCCGTCTTTCGGATACAGCAGGTTTGAGGGAAACAGCTGATGCGATTGAAACAATGGGCATTGAACGAACTTATGGGAAAATAGAAAAAGCGGAGATCATCCTGTTGATAATTGATTTAACCGAATCAATTGAGAAAATAGCCCATAGTATAGAAAAAATAAGGGAGAAGATATCAGGGCAGAAATTAATCGTTGTGGGCAACAAGATGGATGTATCAAAGAGCTCTTCAGTAAAAAATCTGGAATCTCTTCCTTTGAAGGAGAATGAAGAGCTCGTTTTTCTTTCAGCAAAAAATAAGATCAATCTCGCAGAACTGATTGAGAAAATGAAGCAGAGTATTTCTCTTGGAACCATCCATCCCGAGGATGTAATTGTCACCAATATTCGTCACTACGAAGCCTTAACGCTTGCGAAGAATGCAATAGAGAGAGTAATTGAAGGACTAAAAGGCGGTATTACCGGAGAGTTTCTTGCTCAGGATATCCGTGAATGCCTGCATTATCTGGGGGAAATTACTGGTGCAATCTCAAATGATGAAGTGCTGGGACATATCTTTAAGAATTTTTGCATCGGGAAATAACACCCTTTTTTATACAAATCCAAGGCCTAGGAAACCTTAACTTCAGAATGTTAATTCCCGTCGAGGCCATCAGAAACCACTTCCCCTTCTTCACGATATCCTTAACATCAATCTGAAGCCTCCAGTGATCAGACAAGACAAGAGATTTTCTACCATTTTTTATAAAACTAAAAACTGACCGCCAATTATTTTACACCGTGAACAATTCCCTGCAAAAGCTTATACCGGACAATACCTAACCTGTGAAGCCGATAGAGAATCGATACTTTTAAAACCCCAAATCCGTATTTTATACTTCTGAAGAAATTTATTGATGAGGCTTCTTCAAAATATCGTGTGGGACAGGTTATTTCAGCTATTTCATAGCCGGAATGAAATATTTGGGCAATTATTTCATTATCAAAGATATAATCATCAGAGTTATGCAAGTAATCAATCTGGCGCAGCACTTCAGTATTAAAGGCCCGGTAACCGGTGTGGTATTCCGATAATTTTTTCCATAATAGTAAGTTCTGAAACCAGGTAAGAAATCTGTTTGCCACATATTTGTAAAGCGGCATCCCTCCTTTAAAAGCCCCTACCCCTAAAATCCGGCTTCCAAAAACAACCGGATAAACATTGTTTGCAATAAGATAGCACATTGAATGAATCAACTTTGGAGTATACTGGTAATCGGGATGCAGCATTACAACTATATCGGCGCCGATTTCAAGGGCTTTATTATAACAGGTCTTTTGATTTCCGCCGTATCCCTTGTTATGATCATGCCTGATAACATACTGAATATCCAGTTTTGATGCCAATTCCATTGTATTGTCATTGCTACAGTCATCAACAAGAATAACAAAATCAACGATATCACGCGGAACTTCACTCAGCGTCAGTTCAAGGGTTTCTTCGGCATTATAGGCCGGCATTATAACTGCAACAGTTTTTCCTAATATCATTAATTGAATATTTATGCAATTAAATGAATAATAAATGAATATTCTCTCTTAATTCCACTATTACCAGACCCGAACCAAATACGACGTTGGTACGAACCAAATACGAGGAAAACATAGCGGGAACAATATTGAATAAATATTCATTTTGACGATATTCTGACATCAGATGAAAAATCATTTAAATAATTGCGACAACGCTTCACCAGCAGGCTTGTACCCTAAGGCTAAAGCTTTTTTAAGATCATCGGAAGCCGCTTCTTTGTTACCAGAATAAAATTCTGACAATCCTCTTTTGTAATATGCCGGGGCAAATCCAGGATCTAAAGTTACGGCCTTTGTATAATTGCCGGCGGCTTCTTCATACCGTTTTTGCTCAAAGAATAGATTGCCTATATTATTGTATGCCACTGAATAGTCAGGTTTTAGCTCAATGGCCTTTTCAAAGTCTTGGATTGCCTCTTCATTCCTTTTTTCATTGGCAAAAACCATTCCCCTGTTATTGTAAGCCATCGCATAGTCGGGCTTGAATTCAATGGCCTTATTAAAGTCGTAAATCGCCTCTTCATTCCTGTTCTGGCTGGCAAAAACAATACCCCTGTTTCTGTATGCATTGAAATAATCAGGTTTCAATCCGATGGCTTTATTGAAATTGCTGATCGCGTCATCGCTTCTTCTTTCATAAAGGAATACGATGCCCCGGTTAAAGTACGATTCCGAATTGTTGGGATTAAGCTCAATTGACTTGTTAAAGTCATTCAGCGCCTCATCCAATCTTCTTTCAGTTATATATACAGATCCACGGTTGTTGTATGGCTCGCTAAAGTCAGGGTTCAGTTTAATAGCCATATTAAAATCGCTGATCGCCTCCTTATTTCTGTTTGCGTTTTTAAAATAGTTACCCCGGTTGTTGTAAGCAATTGCATTTTTGGGATTCAATTCAACAGCCTTGTTAAAATCAGCAATCGCTTCATTAAATCTTTTTTCATTGGCATAAACGATGCCCCTGTTATTGTACGCGCTGGCACTTCCGGGCTTCAGTTCGATTGCCTTATTAAAGTCCTTAATCGCTTCTTCATTTCTTTTTTCATTCATAAAAAATACACCGCGATTGTAGTAGGCCTCCCCTATCTTATCGTACTGACGAATAACATCATTCCAAAGCGTCAGGTCGTTTTTCCAGACACTGCATCTGGCAAAGGTTTTTACTGAATAAAACGCTGAGAAAATGGTCAGCAGGACAATGCCGGTTAGCTTTAGTTTACGGTTCCATAAAAATGCAAATCCTTCACCGGCCAGATAAAATATCCCGATCGATGGGATGTAACTATATCGGTCAGCCATGATTGTTCGGCCAACCGGCAATAACTGCAAAACAAGTAAAACGGTAATTGTAAAAAATCCTATGCCAAAGATGACTTTTTTAGAGTAGCGGCGCAAATAAATCAAAAAAGCAATCAGACCTAAAAGGGAAAGTAAATAAGCATAGTATTCCAATCCCACTTTATCAGGGTAAGGATAAAATGCGCTAAGATTCAGCGGGATCAACAATTTAAACAGGTACGAGATAAATCCATACGAAGCAAAAATAAGGCGCTGCGGAAATGTTATAACAGCTGCAAACTCAGTTGAACCAGACGCATCCTGAACAAAGATTGCAATAACACCAAAAGCTAATGCCAGCAGAAAAAACGGCACTTTTTCTATCAGAGTTCCCATCGTTATTTTTCTTCCCTTAAAATAATCTGTCAGTATCAAAAGTAAAGGAAGAGAAGCAGCCATCGCCTTTGAAAGAAGAGAAGCTGCGAACAGCAATAAGGCAATGAAATAATATTTTTTTTGAAGGTCTTTAAGATATTTCAGATAGTAAATGTAGGAAGCAAGAAAGAAAAAGGTATAAAGTAAATCCTTCAACTCTGCAGCCCAGGCAACCGATTCAACATGCAATGGGTGAATTCCGAACAAAAGTGAAGCAACGAGGGCCACCACCACTTTATCACTCAAAAGAGAAACCGCATAAAAAACAAGGATAACATTTAACAGGTGAAGCAAGAGATTAAAAGCATGATATCCTGTTTCATTCAATCCAAACAATTGATATTCCAGGGCAAGTGTCAGGATTGTGAAAGGATGCCAGTTGCCCATCACGTTATGAGAGAAAATTTCCTTTAAATTGAGGGAATAGATCAGCGGGTTATTTTTGATGTAAGCCTCGTCATCCCAAGCCAATAAACCATTATGAAAAACAGGTAAATAGGCCAAAAATGTGATGAGCAGAATGATTCCCAAAGCAACATGCCATTTCCACCTCTCAAAGTCAAAGACAATGGCCCCCTTTTGCGGATTCTTCGAAACCGGCGGATGTTGCGTATGTATTTTTTTTCTTTTCATTGATAAGGCTGTATGATGGCTGTAAAATTAAAATAAAATTCACTTTTATTCATTGCTTTCCATCTAAAGTACCGGGAACACCTATTTGCAAAATTCATTATAAATATTAACTTTATCATTCTTTCTAATCTTATCGTCATGAATACAGATTCTGTTGCTTCATGGGTAAAAAAGGTCAAGATTCGCAGTGAAGTTGATAAATATCTTCTGAAGGGGAAAGATTTTATTGATGATTCAGCTATTATCCAGACCCTTCTTCTCAATAAAAAACCAACTGATTCACAGATTCGTGATATTCTCCAGAAATCTCTTTCTATTAATATTCTTACCCCTGACGAGACAGCTTCGCTTCTGAATGTTGAATCTCCTGAATTATGGGAGGAAATTTTCGAGACCGCTCTTCGCGTAAAGAAAAAAGTTTACGACAACAGGATTGTCTTTTTTGCACCTCTGTATTGTGCCAATTACTGTGTAAACAATTGTGCTTATTGCGGCTTCCGTGAAGCTAATCAACTGGAGAAAAGAAGAGTCCTGACTTTTGATGAGATAAAAAGAGAAACAAGTTCCGTGTTGAATGAAGGCCATAAACGTCTTGTCCTTGTCTTCGGAGAGCATCCACGGACTGATGTAGACTACATCTCTGAAGCCGTTCGATCGGTGTACAGCGTCACAGAACCCGCTCCCATTTCAGGAAAACCTTCAAGAATCCGGAGAGTGAATATTAACTCCGCCCCAATGGATATTGGCAAACTCAAAACTCTCAAACTGGCTGGTATTGGGACATATCAGGTATTCCAGGAAACATATCATCATGATACTTATGCCTCTGTTCATCCGGCCAATACCATAAAAGGAGATTACCAATGGAGGCTTTATTCATTGCACAGAGCCATGGAGGCAGGAATTGATGATGTTGCCATCGGAGCTTTATTCGGTCTCTATGACTGGCGCTTCGAAGTCATGGGACTGCTACATCATGCTCTTGATCTGGAAAGACAGTTTGGAGTTGGACCCCATACTATTTCATTTCCCCGATTGACTCCAGCTTCAGGTTCTTGGCTTAGCTCCAATTCAGCTTATAAAGTATCGGATGATGATTTTAAAAAATTAGTGGCTGTATTACGCCTTTCTGTTCCGACCGCAGGATTAATAGTTACTGCACGAGAAAAAGCTGATATAAAGAGAGAGGTAATAAAGCTTGGCTGCACCCAGACCGATGCTTCTACCCGCATTGGAATTGGCGCTTACAGCGATCAAAAAACAGAATCTGACCTGGATAAAAAACAATTCACCATTGGTGATCCCCGTGACCTTGATGATGTAATCCGGGAAATGGCTCAGATGGGATTTATCTCCTCCTTCTGCACTGCCGGATATCGCTGCGGAAGAACAGGTAAAACAATTATGGGACTGTTGAGCCATTGCGAAGAAGGTAAATTCTGCAAATTGAATGCAGTGCTCACCTTTCGGGAATACTTAAGTGATTATGCATCAAAAGAAACGCGTGAGATCGGGGAACCTTTAATTCAACAGGAAATCAGTGAAATCGAATCGCAGGATTATTTTCTAAAGAGGCCCTCCCAGATGAGGAAATTTCATAGTCAATACGAAGAAATTGTAAGCGGAGTAAGAGATTTATATCTTTAACAATTTTAAATTATCACCTGATACAGCTTCCAGATATATTAATTTCTGTATAGATTCAGAAATTCAATAACCTTATATCTACTTAAAACAACCTCTTCCAATTCCCTTTAAAACAAAATCATGAAAACAAAAAATTTGTTTCCTGATTTTTGCCTATTATGATGTTGCTGACCAAACAGGTAGCCGTTGATAGAATAAAACTTCTCAGGGCTGTTGCTGCTAATGGTATAATTATCCATTAATCAATTCAAAATATTCAAATGACTCTTGCATCAGGATTAATCAGGATTAACATAGATACAATTTACAATGATCAAATTAGAATCAAACAACAAAAAATAAACAGTTTCATTAAAGTGACCCCACCGGGATTCGAACCCAGATCAAAGGAACCGGAATCCTTCATTCTATCCATTAAACTATGGGGCCGGGAATAATTAAGAATTAAAAATTAAGAATTAAATAATAGTTCTGTTTCTGAATTCTTTCATTCCTTCATTATCTAAAGGCGTACAAAAATAATAATATTATCCTACCTTGCGGCATTGTTTGAAATTTCATAACAATGAAGGTTAAGAATGTTGTTTTTGTTTAATGAAACAATTATATTGAAATACAAAAAAATAGTTTTCAGTTAACTGAAATAGATTATTTTTACCTGATCAAATAAAATCAAATAATGATAACCTCAGACACCATACAGGTCTTTAGAACTGATTATAAAAAATATGTAAATCGTTTTTATACTGATGCTTACAAAAACGATAACGCTGTGGCAAGAAATTTATTGCATACGGAAAAAGTAGTAGAAAACATTCTTGTTCTTGCCAATTCGCTCGAACTTAGCGAAAGTGAAAGATACACAGCCGAAGCTCTTGCTCTTTTTCACGATATCGGAAGATTCTGGATTCTAATGGAGGAGGAAAATGATACTAAAAAAATTGATCATGCCGAAGCCAGTGTCGAATATTTAAAATCCAATGATACATTTAATTTATTGGATGATCAAAGTAAGAGTGTTATTGCTGAAGTCATTTTAAACCATCATCTTCCTGAAATAACTAAAAAAGATAATTCCGTTTCATTATTTTTTAGTCGTCTTCTACGTGATGCAGATAAATTGGATATATGGAGGTATACCGTTGATTCTCTTGCTAACAAAACAAAAAGATCAGATCTTGCAAGCGAATTTGGATTAATTGAAAAGCCAATTGTAAACTCTTCCTTTTGCCAGAATATAATAGATGGAGTTTTGCCCAATAAAGATGATATTGTAACTTTCAGTGATTATCTTTTATTCCAGATGTCATGGGTTTTCGATCTCAATTTCCGAAAAAGCTTTCAATTGCTCAATAAAATGCAATATATGAGGCATATCTATGATGCACTTCCCAAGCAGGATATGGTTTTTGAAATTTACAGGAAAATAAAAATTCATACAGAAAACCAAATTATGTAGTTCGTATTGAAATCTTTTTTTCCGGAGCTTTATCTTATTTCTATTTTCTTTTACTACTTATTGAAGAATTCGTAACCTGAAATTCCATGTATGCTGTTATCGATGTGGAGACGACAGGCTCCAGCACTGCTTTTGGTAAAATAACTGATATTGCCATATTTATCTTTAATGGTAAAGAGATCACTGAATCATTTTCTACTCTCATTAATCCGGAATGTTTTATTCCAGCCCATATAACCCGGCTTACAGGAATCTCAAATGAGATGGTTGCTGATGCCCCAAAATTTTATCAGGTTGCAAAAAAAATAGTGGAACTCACTGCCGGCAGAACATTTGTTGCACACAATGCTATTTTCGACTATTCCTTTGTTAAACAGGAATTTAAAACACTTGGTTATGATTACAAACGAAAATTATTGTGTACAGTAAAGTTAGGACGAAAACTCTTGCCTGGTCATCGTTCTTATTCTTTAGGCAATATATGTTCCGATTTGGGAATACCAATAGAAGGAAGACACCGGGCAGCAGGCGATGCTTTGGCTACGGCAAAATTCTTTAAATATTTACTTTCGCAGAATAAAAATTCAGAACCAAATTTATTTTCCAATCAGAGTTATTCATTATCTGATGACAAAATTGCTTCTTTACCCGGGAAAACGGGGGTTTATTATCTCTATGATGAATACGGCACTATTATTTACATCGGTAAAAGTAATGATATTCATCAAAGGGTTTTAAACCATCTAAACAACTCAAGAACGAAAAAGGCAATCGAGATGCGCGACAAAATCGCGGATGTTTCATGGGAAGAAACAGGAAGCGAATTCGTAGCCTTATTGCTTGAATCAGCCGAAATTAAACGAAATAAACCTATCTACAACAGACTTCAAAGACGATCAGCTTCGAATTTCGGTTTATTCCAATTTGAAGATGAGAATGGTTACCTAAATCTGGAAATAAGAAGATTACAAGAGGATGAAATTCCCCTGACCTGTTTTCATTTCCAAAAGGAAGGACTTGATTTTCTTCATGATCTGGCGGAAAGAGATATGCTTTGCAAAAAACTTTGTCATCTTGAAGATTGTAACGGAGTATGTTTTGGCTCTCAGGTTCACTGTTGTAACGGAGCATGTTCAGGAAACGAAGAACCTCATTTGTATAATATTCGGGTGAAGAAAGCGATTGTCACATTTCAATATCGTTCACCTGATTTTTTTATCATTGATAAAGGACGTTCGGTCAATGAAAAAGCTGTGATCAAGATAGAAAAAGGGAAATACATAGGATTTGGATTCGTCCCCAGCGACTCAGAAGATACTACGATCGATTCTCTTCATGATTATATTAAATCATACAAAGATAATCGTGATATACAGACAATTATCCGAGGATATCTGAAAAGAAACGCAAACCTGAAAATCATCAAAATCAGCCATTCGTGATTTAACTGCGTCACAAAAAAGCAAGAGGCAAAGCTCCTATTCTGCTTTAATGCCTCTATTATACCGGTCTAAAGCCCTTTCCCTTGTCAGTTTAAGATCAACAATTGGTTTTGGATAATCCGGGGTATCGAATTCAGGAATCCATTTCCTGATGTATTCAAAATCAGGATCAAATTTTTTTGCCTGTATTTCCGGATTAAAAATTCTGAAATATGGAGCTGAATCACAGCCTGTTCCTGCACACCATTGCCATCCCCCATTGTTGGATGCCAGATCATAATCCAAAAGCTTCTCCGCAAAATAAGCCTCCCCCCATCTCCAGTCAATCAACAGATGTTTGCAGAGGAAACTTGCTGTTATCATTCGTAAGCGATTGTGCATAAATCCTGTTTCATTCAACTCTCTCATCCCGGCATCCACAAAAGGGTAGCCTGTTTTTCCCTTACACCAGGCTTCAAAATGATCCAGTTCATTTTCCCATTTAATATCGTCATAGATGGGTTTAAAAGCTCTTGTGGCCACATAAGGATAAAACCATAGTATTTGGCTATAAAAATTTCTCCAGATTAGTTCATTGAAGAAAGAAGAAGAATGTTGAGCCGCCAATGCTGTAACTTTCCGTATACTAATCGTTCCATAACGCAAATGGACACTTAACTTTGAGGTTCCGTTTCTTGAGGGAATATCTTTTTGAAAGGAATATTCCTCAAGAAACCGCCGGGATAGTTTTTTTGAGGGAAATTTCAAATTAAGCCTTTTTATACCCAGATCTTCATATGTTGGCATATAAAATGGCTTAATTCTTATGAAATTATGAAAATAGGAAATGGTTTTATGAGGTTGAACCATTTCATTGTTATATTTCTCAATGAATTTATTCTTATATGCAGTAAAAACACTGTAAGGTTTTCCATCCTCTTTAATCAGTTCATCTTTTTCGAAGATCACATGATCCTTATAGGAAAAATATTCAATTTTGTTGATCTTTAGAAATTTCTCTACACATAAATCCAAATCAGTTGAATAAGGATCATAGTCCCGGTTGGAATAAACACTGCAAATATGATATTGTGTGAGAAGATTCTTCAAAACATCAATGGGGCTTCCATAAATCATTAAGAGACTTGAACCAATTTTTTCAAGTTTTTTCTTTATTTTAAACAAAGTCTCATAAATGAAATTCATTTTTTCGCTGGGCCTGAATTCATATCTTTCTATGATTTCAGGATCCAGAATAAATATAGGCAAAACATTTTCCCTGGTTCTTAAAGCATGATATAAAGCTGTGTTATCCTCCAGTCTTAAATCGCGTCTGAACCAGAAAATATTTACGGCTACTCTTTCCTTTTTTATCATTTTCTGAATGAAACTCTAATGGTGAAAATAACAAAAAGCTGAAAACAAACCATAATTTTACAGAATTATTTTTTCATCTTGTTAAGTAATTTTAATCATGTCACATAAAAGAGGATTTGCAAGTGATAATAATGCAGGAATAGATCCTGATATCTTTAAGGCAATAGAAAATGCCAATAATGGTCATGCTACCGGATATGGTGAAGATCCCTGGAGCAGGGAAGCTGTTGCTTTATTTAAGAAAGAATTCGGTGAAAATTCTGAAATCTTTTTCGTTCTAACAGGTACAGGAGCCAATATTTTAGGATTGAAATCTGTACTTCACACCTTCAATTCAGTTTTATGTGCAGACACTTCCCATATAAACGTGGATGAGTGTGGGGCACCGGAGAATTTTACCGGGAGTAAAATAATATCGATTTCCACTTCAGATGGTAAACTTTACCCCGATTTACTGGAGAGCCACTTGCATGGATTTGATTTTGAACATCATTCCCAACCCGGACTAATAAGTATTACCCAGTCTACGGAAATGGGAACTCTGTATAAAGTTGAAGAAATAAGAAATCTTGCTAACCTTGCTCACAGGCATGGAATGTTCCTCCATATGGATGGGGCCAGAATTTCAAATGCTGCCGTGAGTCTTGGATTAAATTTCCGTGATTTTACAGTTGATGCAGGTGTGGACATATTATCCTTCGGCGGCACAAAGAATGGAATGATGATCGGTGAAGCTGTGATATTTTTCAATCCGGAACTGTCGAAATTTACAAAGTACTATAGGAAACAAGCGGCTCAGCTCTATTCAAAGATGCGCTTTGTTGGAGCACAATTTATTCCATACTTAAGAGATGAAATCTGGAAGAAAAATGCTACTCATTCCAATCGCATGGCCAAATTGCTCGAATCCGAGATTCAAGGGATTCCAGGAATTAAAATTACACAGAAAGTGGCAGCAAACGGAGTTTTTGCTATCCTTCCCAAAGAAATAATACCCATCCTTCAAAAAGAATATATCTTTTATACATGGAATGAATTGAGTGGAGAAGTAAGGTGGATGACATCCTTCGATACAACAGAAGAAGATATTCTTGATTTCACTCATTTGATTAAGCAGCAGATGATGATAAAATGAGATGCTGTTGTGCTAATATTAAAATATTGTCTTATCCTAAAAAAATCTGCTCAGTGTAATCCGACATCACCACAACATCACTTCGCTCCCATTAAATAGGAAATTTCTTCAAACTCAAAATCCATCAGCACATTGGCACATTACCCCATTACCCCATTACCACATCAGATTTTTATTGTACTTTTGCAACCTATATTTTAATGAAAAAAGTTCTGTTCAATCATGATAAGCCGAAGGATCATCCGAACCAAAGTTTTGCAGATACTGTATGCTCACGTCACGTCCTCAGAAAAAACTGTCCATCAATCGGAGTCTGAGCTTCAATTAAGCATTAAGAAAACATATGATTTGTATCATTTGCTTCTTTCCTTACCTGGAGAAATTAAAGATTTTGCAGAAGGGAAAATCGAATCACGTAAATTAAAAAATCTGCCTACAGAAGAGGATTTAAATCCAAATTTGAAATTCATCAATAACAGACTTATCATCAGGATTGCCAAAGACAGGTCTCTTATTGAATATCTGAATAAAAACAGATTGAACTGGACTGGTCATCAGGACCTTATCCGCAAAATTTACCAGTTAATGGTTGAGTCAGATCTTTATAATGATTACATTAATTCCGGCTCAGACGATTTTAATGCAGACAGGCGTTTCTGTGAAGATTTTTATTCCACTTTTTTAATAAACTGTGAACCTCTACAAAATGAATTGGAGGAACGGTGTATTTATTGGAACGATGATCTTGATTTCGTTATTTCTATGATCATCAAGACTCTAAAGAAATTCAAATCAGAGAATGATGAGTGTCATTACCTTATGCCTTTGTATAAAGATGAAGAAGATGAGGAATTTACAGTAAAGCTTCTGCGAAAGGCTGTGAATAATAATCAGCAAAACAGAAAGATTATTGAAAACTATACGAAAAACTGGGATGTGGATCGAGTTGCAATAATGGATGTATTGATTATGGAGTTAGCAATAACTGAGCTGACTGACTTTCCCTCTATTCCGGTCAAAGTAACACTTAATGAATACATTGAATTAGCTAAATATTACAGTACAAACAGGAGCAGCAACTTTATCAATGGTGTCCTTGATCGTATTACCAAAGATTTCCAGGAAGAGGGAAAAATCAAAAAAACCGGACGAGGACTGATGGAAGGATCATAGCGGACAATTGTGAAAGCAATCGCGTTTGTATATAAAAAAAGTGAACAGGATCATGGGTAAAGTTTTCATTTCTTTGATGGTTTTCATAATTTTATCCTCGGGCTGCGGAAATAGAAGAAAGACAGAGACTACTTCGCCGTCTCTTCCTGAAAAAAATGAAGCTGCGAGGATTGAATTTCTGGCAGAAATGCATAATTTTGGTACACTTAAAGCCGGTGAAACTGTTTCATTTTCATTCGTATTTAAAAACGGAGGAAACAAACCGCTTAAGATAAAAGAAGTTGTCAGGTCCTGCGATTGCATTACAGTTAAATTTCATGATTCTGAGATAAAACCAGGTGAACGCTCAGAAATTGAAATGACTCTAAGCACTACCGGTGAATGGGGGAATCTTTTGAAAACCCTGGAAGTTAGTACAATGGAAGGTGAACGGAAAATTTTGACTATAATTGCTTACATTGAAGATGAACAAATTAATAATCTTTTAAAAAAGGAAAAATGAAATCTGATTTATTGGTTATCGCCCAGGCTTCACAAGGGCAGAATATGTTTTCCATGTTTCTCCCTATGATTTTAATCATAGTAGTTTTTTATTTCTTTATGATCAGACCTCAGATCAAACGTCAGAAAGAGCTTCAGAAATTTCGTTCTGCACTGCAGAAGGGAGACAAAGTTGTTACGACGGGTGGTCTTTATGGAAAAATAGAGGAGATTAAAGATAACATTATCATGCTCGAAATCGCTCCAGGAATCAAGGTAAAAGTGGATAAAAGCGTGGTTCTTAAAGATATCACGGATGCTCCGGCACAAAAATAATCAAAAGCCGGAGCACCGGCTTTTTTTATTTCTTGCATAATTGATTATGCCATTTCAAACTATCTCTCATATAAGAGCCTTGTTTAGTATCCAAAGCAAACAGAAAATCATTGTCTATCTGATTTGCCTTGGATTATCGGTTTTCCTATGGTTTCTCAATTCACTTGAAAAAAAATATACGGACCGTATTTTAGTTCCCGTACAGTACGTAAATATTCCTAAAAACAAACAGTTCTCAAGACCTCTTCCAAAAGAGCTGGAAATGACTGTCGATGCAACAGGTTTTACGATTCTCCAATATAAAGTAGGTCTCATTTTCTCACCTCTCCTATTGGATGTGGGGGAATTAACCCACAATTATCTGAATAATAAATATATTTCCAGGTATGAAGTCTCTACCATTAACCATAAAGAGAGCATTGCAAGACAAATCAGTAATGATATGCAAATTATCAGCATATATCCAGATTCACTTTATTTTGATGTGAGTCCAATGTCAGACCGGAAAATTAAAGTGAGGCCAAGAGTCAGACTTAGCTTTTTTAAAGAATTTGCTTCAAGACAATCTCCTTTCACCAGCCCCGATTCAATTTGGGTACACGGCCCCCAAAATGTCCTTGATACCTTGAAGTCCATCCAGACCAAAGAGTATGAATTCAAAGAAATTTCACACAATTTATTAAGGGAGTTAAAACTTGATCTGCCATCGGGACTGACAAGCAAAGTAAAAAAAGTACTCCTGAATGTCCCTGTCGAACAATATACGGAAGCAGCCTTTGAAATACCGGTGAATATCTTAAATGCTCCTGATTCACTGACTATAAAATTATTTCCGGCTAAAGTAAAGGTCTCTTGTCGTATCGGCTTAGGTGAATATGCTAATATTAATAAAAACAATTTCAAAGCCTTTGTCTACTATAATTCGAAATTATTGGCATTAACCAAATTACCGGTTCAGCTTGGCCGATACCCAGAGTCGGTATTATCTGTTGACTATTATCCTAAAGAGGTGGAATACGTAATAGAGTATAAAAAATAACAGATTAAAGACTAATCATCTCTATGAAGAAAATAGGCATCACTGGCGGGATCGGAAGCGGTAAAACGACTATTTGCAATGTTTTTAAAATATTGGGAGTTTCTGTTTTTCATGCCGACGAAGTGGCCAGAACTCTCCAGGAAACCAATGATTCTATTCGTTCGGGGTTAATTGATCTTTTCGGGAAAAATATCTACAACACCGATGGAAAACCTGACCGCAAAAAAATTGCTGCTTTAATCTTCAATAATCCTGTTTTGAAAAATGGAGTAAATCATCTTGTTCACCCTATAGTAAATGAAAATTTTCATTACTGGATGGATGAGCATAAAAAGGAAGATTACATTATCTATGAAGCTGCAATATTATTTGAAACCGGATCCTATAAAGATTTTGATTTCAATATTCTTATTACTGCTGATGAGAATATCAGGATTCAAAGAGTAATGCAAAGGGATAAAACAAGCAGGAAAGCTGTAATGGAACGTATAAAAAATCAAATGTCTGACGAAGAAAAAATTCCATTGGCTGATCATATTATACTGAATAATGAAGAAAATTTAATAATTCCCCAGATACTTATGCTGGACAAAATTTTTAGAAAATAATGGCAAAATTCGGCAAATGGATTGGTGGAGGCCTGGGTTTCACCCTTGGAGGCCCATTGGGTGCTTTGGCAGGATTTTTCCTTGGCTCATTTCTTGATGAGGCAGATCATATATTTGAAAATCAACGCCCCCCCTCCCGCCAGATAGAAACCACACAAGGAGATTATCTTTTTAGTTTACTGGTACTTGTTACAGCAGTACTAAAAGCAGACGGAAAGTATTTAAAATCTGAATTAAATTATGTGAAGGAGTTTCTGAACCATAATTTTGGAGAGGAAGGAGCTTATCAGGCTTTACAAATTCTTCAAAGACTCAGGGATCAGGAGATCAGGGAAACAGAAATTTGTCATCAGATAAAACATTACATGGATCATTCTTCACGTCTTCAGCTTGTCCATTTTCTGTTTGGAATTGCAGCCGCTGATGGAAGTATTGCGCCAGAAGAACTCCTGTGTATACAGCATATAGCCAGCTCATTGGGCATTTCTGATGCCGATTATCAATCCATCGAAGCCATGTTTGTGCCTAAAACTGATTGGGCTTACAATATACTTGGAATAGAGACTACCGCCACTCCAGAGGAAATTAAGAAAGCTTACCGCAAAATGGCTGTAAAATATCATCCTGATAAAGTAAGTTATCTCGGCCCTGAAATTCAGAAAGCTGCCAATGAAAAATTTCAAAAGGTAAATGAAGCATATCAGCTGATATCGAAGGAAAAGCAGATCATTTAAATCTAATCTTGTTTTTTAATCTTCATTCTGGAACTTAACTTTCTGAATCTTTTAATCATAAATTAGTTTAAAATATAAAAAGATTAGAAAGCGGTTCTAATTAAAGATTTGTATTTTTACCCTGTTGATTCAGGAGTCTGTCTGTATTTTTCTAAGGATATGGAAATTCATCCTGAATAATACCCCTTAATAACTTATAAATATTAAAAAATGAAACTCTTAGAAGGAAAAACGGCCATTGTAACCGGTGCATCCAGGGGAATTGGTAAAGCAATTGCAATGAAACTGGCAGAAGAAGGTTGTAATATTGCTTTCACTGATTTGTTCTATGATGATATTGCCAAATCGACTGAATCGGAATTGCAATCATTGGGAGTAAAAGCCAAAGCCTATGCTTCAGATGCCTCCAAGTTTGCAGATACACAGAAAATAGTTGATGAAATTATCAAGGATTTTGGCGTCATAAACATTCTGGTAAACAATGCCGGAATTACAAAAGATACCCTATTGATGAGGATGACTGAAGAACAATGGGATGCGGTGATCAATGTCAACCTGAAATCAGTTTTTAATTTTACCAAAGCTGTTCAATCCAATATGCTGAAAAACCGGGAAGGCTCTATTGTTAATCTCAGTTCAGTGGTTGGAGTTAGCGGAAATGCCGGTCAGGCTAATTATTCTGCCTCAAAAGCCGGGATTATCGGATTCACCAAATCTGTTGCCAAAGAGCTTGGTTCAAGGGGAATCCGTTCAAATGCAATTGCTCCTGGTTTTATTATCACGGAAATGACTGCAAAAATACCGGAAGAAGCACGCAAACAATGGGAGGCTTCCATTCCCTTAAGACGTGGAGGCTTACCTGAAGAAGTGGCTAAAGTGGCCCTTTTCCTCGCTTCTGATCTGGCTTCTTATGTATCGGGACAAGTTATTAATGTTTGCGGTGCAATGAACACTTAATGATCATTCTTTCCCAAAGATTTAGATTTAATTATTAATTTAATATATTTAAACAGGTGCATGAAAAAATTTCAATGCACCTGTTCAAAGGGAAAATATTCAATGGGAACTTAGAATTTGGGAATTATTAAATGATGAAAGTTACCTTAACGTAACTTTCATCAAACCAATAGGATAAAAAAATAATTAATGAAGAAGAGCAGGAATATTTCCTCTACTCTGAGCATTTATTTACTTGGATCCGAAATGCTCCTTGCAGTGATCATCACCATTGCCGGCTATTGGTTTACGAAAAATATGGTTCTTGATAGTCTCTCTTATAAGTTAAAATACCATACTGAGGTGGCAATCAGCCCCATTCAAAATTCAATGAAGGAGACAGAATGGCTTATCAAAACTTTAACAACAGAATTTGAAACCGGCAGTCCGTCCAAATATGCTCCTTTTATTTTCAAAGCCAAACCGGGAGTAGTCGCCATACGTTTTATTGGCTTCGACCCGAAAGATTCTACCCGGATTCAAAGTGATTATTTTTTATATCGTGAAGGGAATACAATTAAATCGGACAAACCTACATTCTTTCACGAATTTCCTTCAGCAGAAAACTGGATGAATCAACCTTCCCTCAGAGTTTCACCGGAATGGAGTTCCCCTTTTTACTCAAAAAATAAAAAATCAGGATTTAAACAAGTACTTATTTATTCCAGTCCTGTTTTTTTTAATTCACTAAATCAGAAAGCAAAAGGTATTATTTATTGTGCACTATCCCTTGATAGAGAAATTGGCGCACTTCGAGAACTGGATGTTTTAAAAAACGGTTTTCCGGTTTTAATTTCAGATAAAGGGGAAATTATTTATCCTCAGGATGCGAATTCGATGCATTGGAAAGCAGACAGCCTCCCACAGTTTTTAAGCAACCTGAATATTAAACAAATTATCAGGGAAGGAAAGGAAGGAGTAGTGTATATTCATCCTAATGCATCAATCAGGAAAAAATCAGTGGCTCTTTACTGGCCCCTGAGTAAAATTAATTGGTTGATGGTTTCTGTTTTGCCGGTATCTGAATATATGTCCGCTATAAACAAAATGTTGTTCATGGAGATATTGATTGTACTTTTTATTGTGAGTCTCTCCGCCGCTTTGTCTATTTATCTATCCAGAAGATTAGTCTCCCCCATCACGACTCTTGCTGATGATTCCCTCAAAATGATAGAGGAGGAAGGAATATATAGTCACCCTCTTTCCAACGAAATAGATATCCTTTCCCAAAGTATAGATATAATGAAAAGGAAGCTCCGTAATTATGAAAAGGAACGCCTCAAAACAGAAATGGACAATGAAGAAATGGATAAGGAGCTAAACTTGGCAAAGGAAATTGAAATGGGTATTGTTCCAACTAAATTTCCTCTATTTCCGGGAAGAACAGATTTTGATTGTTACGGCAAGCTGTTACCGGCCAAGATTGTAGGAGGTGACTTATTCGATTTTTTCCTTCTTGATGAAAACCATCTTTTTCTCTCAATCTGTGACACATTAGGAAAGGGGATTCCAGCAGCAATGTTCGCAGTTGCTACCAGAACCCTGATCAGGAGTATTGCCAATCCTATCACAAGGCTGGGGAAAATGATGGAATTGTTGAATGATGAATTGAGTTTAGGACATGATTCCGACATGTATGTCACAGTCATGATGGGGCGTCTTGATTTGACCAACGGAGAATTTGCCTATTGCAATGCCGGACATCCTCGTCCTTTTATTATTCGCAATAACAACCAGATAGAGGAATTTGACATTACTCATGGATTCCCTATTGGAGTAAGAAAAAATCAAAAATACGTTGAAACTATTGTGACCCTGAATCCGGGAGAAACTATCATCGCTTACACAGATGGTATTACCGAGGAAATGGATAAGACTGGTACATTTTTTGGGAAAGAGAGATTATATTCCGTCATTCAATCACACAATTTAGCCTCACCGGAAAAATTCATCAAAGAAGTTCTGAAGAGCCTTGATAAGTTCAGGGGAAAAAAGGAAATCTATGATGACACCACGATAATCGCTGTCAAGTATATCGGGAAATAAATCAATAATACAAAGAAAAAATAGTAAAAAGAAGGCTGGAAATTCATTCCGGCCTTCAATATTTCATCTGAATCAGAAATTACAGAAATTTTATACCAAGTGAAAAAGTAAGGGTATTGCCTTTATTGACAAATCCAATCCCGGTTACATTTCCATCGGTCAGATTTGTTAATCCCCATTCATATCGGACATCAAATACCAGTGATCCAAGATCTATACCTCCGCCCAACTGCCAGTTCCACACTGCTTTTTTGAAAGATTTAGGATCATAAAGGGTTGAAGGAATTTCGACACCTCCCGACTTCCTTATACCAATTTTGCTGTCATTTAAAACCGTCGTCAAGGCCGGGCCGGTAAAAGCACGGATAGAGGCTTCTTTAAGATCGATCAGTTTAATTCCCAAAAGTAATGGAACCTGAATCGCTTTGACATCAAATACCTGGCTGTAAGTTCCGGGAGTAAGAGTGCCCGTGGAAGTAACAAGGGTCACTTCCGAATTTGATTTCAAGAGAGTATACAACAACTCCGGTTGAAGATAGACTCTATTTCCAATCCGGGCAAAGACACCTAGATTCCAACCCTTTTTAGTATCTGATTTAAAATCTTGCCATGTATATCCTGTAATTCCTTTATACGAATCGGTAGTGATTGTATTGGAATTAATTCCGCCTTTTATTCCAATAGTAAAAGGCTGAGCAATAGTTGACAAGGTAAAAGCCAACAAACTCAAAGAAAGAAAAAATTTTTTCATCTTGTATATTTTTTTAAATAAATAATGGACATTAACAAGTTAACCTAAAAAACGGACAAAAACCATTTCCTACATTCCCATTCAACATCTTTTAAGATTTACCAATCTCTTAAAAAATCCAGATTAATATAAAATATGCAAAAATTGACAATTTGTTTAGAATTCGTTTTTGTATTTTTAGCGTTTCAATCTAACTATTGGATAAATGGATCTGTTCAATGACCAAAGAGTTGTAATGACACTTGATGCCGGGGGAACCAACTTCGTTTTCTCTGCTATAAAATCAGGAGAAAGTATTGTCGAACCTTATACCCTTCCTTCAGAAGGTCATAACCTGGAAAAGAGCCTTGAAAACATCAGGAAAGGATTTTGGTCCGTAGCTGATCAACTTAAGGAAAAACCTGCTGCAATAAGTTTTGCATTTCCAGGCCCGGCCGATTATCCTCATGGAATTATTGGCGACCTGGTCAATCTTCCGGCTTATCATGGAGGAGTTGCATTGGGGCCCATGCTGGAGGAGGAATTTAAAATGCCGGTCTTCATCAATAATGACGGAGATTTATTTACTTACGGAGAAGCTATTGCAGGAATTCTTCCGGAGATCAATTTAAAACTAAAGGAAGCCGGTTCACCCAAAAGATATGAAAATTTATTGGGAGTTACCCTGGGAACTGGTTTCGGAGGAGGAATTGTTCATAATAGAAGGCTTTATATTGGGGACAACGCTATGGCCGCTGAGGTTTATGCCTTTCGGAATAAACTTGACCCAAAAATGTGTGCTGAGGACGGAATTTCCATCAGGGCTATTAAAACATCTTATTTAAAATACAGCGGAGAACAGGAGAATGAATCTCTTACTCCCAAAGACATCTTTTTTATTGCTTCAGGTCAAATAAAAGGTCACAGGGAAGCTGCACAGAGGGCTTTTGCAGAAATGGGCGAAATCCTTGGCAACGTACTGGCCCAGCTCGCAACTACTCTCGATTGTCTCATCGTAATCGGTGGCGGACTATCCGGAGCTTCCGGTCTTTTTATGCCTTCAGTATTGGCAGAAATGAACAGCAGGTATGAATTGCCTGATGGAGAAAAAGTTCCGCGTCTGATCCAAAAAGTAGTGAACCTGGATACCGAAGAAGGAATCCATGCAATCATTCATCAAAAAACTGTTCAACTGAAAGTATTCGGCACTAATAAGATGGTCAGTTACAATCCAGAAGCTATAATTGGAGCAGGCATTTCACGTCTGGGTACCAATAAAGCAACTGCTTTGGGCGCTGTTGCTTTCGCCCTTTCAATGCTTGATTCAAAATAGATCTTTACTTTTCCTGACATTTCATTTCTGAGTTTATGCCCGACTTTATTCGTATCCAAACGAATAAAGTACGAATAAAGACCAGCCCAAACCTCCCGGGGATATCATTTCAGAAACAGAATTTCATTTTTACAAGAAAGAAAATAAGGACCGTTTTATCTTTTCATTTACTTGCCAGATTTCTCAATCGCTGTAACAAGGTTGGATGAGAATAATGGAAAAAAACATAGAATGGATGGGGTGTTAAATTGGAAAGATTATGGACTGAGAGTTTTTTCAAGGCATTGGCAAGAGATTTTCCATTGTAATTTGAGGCAGCAAAATTATCGGCTTCATATTCATTTTTTCGCGAGAGGATATTCATTCCTATTCCAATGATAAAAGACAGGGGCGAATATAAAATACCAAAAGTTACCACGGACAAATGAAAACCAGGTTGCTTTGCCCCCAAAACTTCGGCAAAGGCAGGGTTCCCGCTTACCAGGGAGAAAATGTAGAGCATCAGGGCTGTGCTTAAAAAAGAGATGACCAGGGTATAGATGATGTGTTTCTTCTTATAATGACCTATTTCGTGGGCCAGTACGGCAACTATTTCGCCGGGATTCATTTCATTTATAAGTGTGTCGTACAAAACAATTCTTTTTTTCTTTCCCATTCCTGTAAAGTAGGCGTTGGCTTTGGTAGAGCGTTTTGATCCGTCAATTACAAATACATTGTCCAGTTTAAAACGAACCCTTTCACAAAATTCTTTGATCGCTGATTTTAACTTCCCTTCTTCCAAAGGTTTCTGTTTATTAAACAGAGGAACGATTAAATTAGAATAAAAAAGCGTCATAAACAAAGAAAAAACGATGATGACCGTAAGGGCATAAAGCCAGAAAAGCCTACCTGTCAAAAGATAAATCCAAACAATTAATGCCAGGATACCTCCACCGATAATCGTGCCAAGTATCAATCCTTTCAGATGATCCAGAAAAAAAATTTTTATTGTGGATTTATTGAAACCGAACTTTTCTTCAATCACAAAAGTTTCATACCATGAAAGTGGCAGAGAGAATAATTCGGAAGCCAATCCAATTATTCCAAAGAATAACAAGGTGATTAAAATGGGGTGATTCACTCTTTCACGGATCAGAGAATCCAACCAGCCGAATCCTCCAAGGATAAACATTAAAAGAATCGCTACAAATCCGAGTATTCCGGTAAGCATTGAAAACCTGTATTTGGTTTTTTCGTACTCCTGGGAAAGTTGATATTTTTCTTCATTATAAATTCCCTCAAATTCAGCAGGCAGCCTGGATGACCATTTTGTGGTATTGAGGTAATCAAGCCAGCGTTCAAAAGCAAAATCGATTACAATAATGAACAGAATGAGAAAATAAAGTGTATTTACCATGTGAAAGAAATGAAATAAGAATGGATTAATGAAGAAACCGAATAATTTATCCGGGCAGCTGATTTTTATCAGATTTTTTCAATAATTTACTTCTCTGATTAAGATACTTTAAATAAGATTCGATCTGATAAGAATATTTTGTTTTATAGGATTTGGTGGCCCAATCAATTGCCTGATCCACATTACCGGTCATTTCAGCAGCAAGAGCCAGATTATATTCTATTTTACTCCTAAAGTTTTTTGATGATGCACCTGCGAATTTCTTCCAAATCTCAGCTGCATCTTCCCATTTATTGGCCATGATCAACGGAACGGCAGCGTCTGCTTCTTTGTTCCCCGTAACATAATAACGGCGAATTTCATTAACCCACTTAGGGCTTATATTATAGGCCATATCAATTCCGGAAGCAATCCCACCCCCAATCAGTGCTTCTTTTAAGGAAGGTAACTTATCATACATATTCTGCAGCGAATAGTCTAGGGAGTTCCAAAAAACAGTATCCGTCGTATTGAATCTTAGAATTGGGGGATTAAGGTCCGGCTGGTATAACCGCCATTCCATATTATACGCCACATTGATTGTGCCTTTATACTGGTTAACAAATCTTCCGGATTCGAAACCAATTAAAAAACTTTGGGATTCAAGATTCGTAATCACTTTTTCCGAAAATCCCTCCAATACAAGAACTGCATCGACCTTAAAGTCCCTGCGTATTCCATCAATAAATTCTTTATCCAAAGGATTTAGGAGTCTTGTCGTATCAATTCGGTTAAGATTCCTTTGTTTTGGAACTACCATATCGAAGCGATCGGATTCGAAGAGCGCTTTGGCAGCAACCTGGATTGTTGTATCTGCTGCAATACTATCCAGCATTAAAGTATCCAGATCAAGTTCGCTTTTTACAAGTATTTTTTCGAGCGAATCCCTTCCGAGATTGGTGAAATTTCTTGTCATGCTTCGATTGAGAAGTGCGATTGCCTGTATTTCGGGGGAAACAGGGTGCTGCGGAGGTTTTGCTACCTGAATTGAAATTTTTTGCATCGAATTACAGGAACAGATAATAATTGCCAGAATAATTGGGAAGGAAATTTTTTTAACGGGCAATAGTCTGATAGGTGAAAAAAATCCACCGATCATTCTGTTGAACCTATTATTAGCAATTCTACTCATTAGCATTTAAAAAAATAAGAATAATCAAAAGGCATTTTCTATTACAAACCGCAAAATAAATCAAAATATGTTATTTAATATCATTTTTATTCTGCAGTTTTAAATTGATTGATATTCAATTCACAATAATAAATTAACTGTATTAATCAATACCATAAAACAAAAATAATGTTTAAAAGTTTTTATCAAAAGGGTATATACATAAGTGGTAACATTGAAGAAGGGACTGATAAATAAAATTGGAATTTAAATCCTGGATTTTCATGGATTTGAATGAAAAACCAGTAGCGGGACAGGAATTTGAATCAGCAGTTCTTTCGTTATACTTGGTTTAAGGAATGAAGTTATAATATTTCGTTTGTGAGTTGTTACGGCAAGAATATCGATGTTCTTTTCTGTAATGTAATTTTCGATCCCTTTAATGATCTCTTTATTTACAATTAAACCAATTACCATTTTGACATTTTCGATTTTACCGATGAATTTTTCTTTAAAATGAGACAAATCAAAGTTGATAAAAGGATTGTTATCGGTTACATCAATGTGAACAATATGGACCTCCGTTTCGAGTGGAGCGGCAATGCTGAGAAGTTTGCGGATTGCAATGCCATCGGATTTATCAAAATTAGTGGCATACATGAGTTTTTTAAAATTGGATTGCTTATAAACAGCATTCTCGGGAATTGCCATGACAGGAATAGTCGATTTTTCGATCAGGGTATTGGTGAAGTCGCCAAACCATGAATCAGATGGTACAGTAGCCCGTGATCCAACGATAATAAGATCAAATTCCCCTGATTTAATTGTAGAGAGAATCACGTCCTCAGCAGTTCCTGCCAGAACCCGGTGCTTTGGTTTAATTCCGATAATGCCTTCAATATCCATGTATTTTTTAAGGCTGTTCGTGAAGTTTTTCATCTGATCAATGGCATCTGCTTCTATTTCATGCTGGGTCTCGCTTAAATCAGCAGGATATGAATAAAAACTTTCATAATTGACCGGATTAGAGACCGCATCATAAAAAGCATGTATAAATGTTATAGAGGCTTTTTTCTGATTTGCCACATTCAAGGCATATTTGGCCGCATTGAGTGAATATTGCGAAAAATCGATTGGAACAAGAATATTTTTAACAGAAATATTTATCTGAACAGATTCTTTTTGTTTGGTTTTATAATTGGACATAACCTCTTCCATTAATTCAAGAGCACGGGGAGCATCCTCCTCCTCCACCTGTAATTCAATTTCATTTTCGGACTGGGCGCCATCTATGCCTTGAATTAAGATCACACTTTCTATTCCATCACTGCTAAGCAGTTCTTTGTAGAAATAGGCCCTGTGTATGAATTCAGCCCGAGCGACGGTAATTAATCGGTTGGCCATGGACATGATTATTTAATAATTCTTTCTCTTTACAATACTTATAGTAAATATACAATCAAAAGCAATTATAATCAACAGATACGGATAAAAGAATGATTTGTTTTATTTTAATTTTTGATTGATCACCAAGGAGGCTCCAAAGGAAGTATTGCTTAAAACAGGAGTTATGGGAAGAAATCCTTTGACGATTTTATTATTATCAATGATCAAAGGATTTATAAGATTCTGTTCCTGATTGAATTGTTTCAGGTCTCCTTCTTTTTTGTATTGAACACTAAAAAAGCCTCCTGAACCTTTAGCTATTCTTTCGCGAATAGCTAAAACAATGGCTCCCATAGTATAACGACAATTTACTTCAATACATGGTTGAATCTTGAAACCATCATCTAAAGTCCTGTATATTATAGAATCAACTCCGATCCATCCCTGATAATGAAGAGAATAGGGGCTGTTTATTAAAGCTTTTTTTATACGGTCTTTGGTTTCACTAAGATGCTCTGAAAAGAAGTCCTTTAGTGAAGAATCAGTGTTGAACGGAATTTCTTCTATATAACTTCCTGAATACCTGCCTGACCGGTCTGTTTTAAAGGAGCAAATACCGAGAAAATCAATCTGTCCGTTCCCTTTTGAATAAAATTGGAATGAGATATCCAGGATCTTATCATAGAATGGTTCTACCATGACGTAGCCCTGCTGCCTTATGAATCCGGTAATCACCTGATAGTTGGAGCGGTTGTATTCTCCCGGCCGCAGAATCTGTAATCCCCTCCCTGAAGAACTCCATGGTGATTTAACGATAACCCTATTCCATTTTTCTTGTAAAGAAAGGATTTCCTCATGAGAAGAGCATACCCGAGGAAGTTCACTCAGAGAAGTAAAACAGTTGTAATTTGTGTTCTGAAGAACATTTAACAGCAGCTCTCTTGCCATTTTACGGCTATAGAGTTCTTTGTGGACCGGATTCCATAGAGCTACCGGAGAATTTAAGAATTCGGGAGCACAGGATGGTTTTAAGGGAGCAAATAACTTATGAATTGATGGGCTCCAACCCCATGGGTATAGAAAGCCTTTTGGTTTTGATAAAAAGTCCGGATCTTTTAAACTCTCATTCAGGAGTTGCAGATGTATTGTACCAAATCCTGCATTTGATAAAGAATCGAGAAAATTATTATCCGGATATTTATGGACCAAAAGGATATCTTTGGGGCTGGCAAGAATGGCAGGTAACAGATCCAGATCATATTCCATTCTTCTGAGCAGATTTTTTGGCATAAAATTCTCCGAGCCATTTGCTACAGCAAGCTCACAGGTTGGATTATAAAAATAGATATCTGGTGTCATAAATCATTGCGAAGATATTTGTTGATTCACGCAATAGCATCTTCGCTGCTAAATTTTGTAAAGATATCGATATTGAATAATGAAAGAACAATGAAATAAAGGCTTAAAAAAGTTTTTTAATTTTACGCGAAGATTTTTAAAACTAACTACAATAAGAAATATGGATGTTAAAATAGAGGATAGTTGGAAAGAAAGGCTAAAACCGGAATTTGAGAAACCATATTTCGAGTCCTTGTCATCCTATATTAAATCAGAGGTAGCAAAATATCCAATTTTTCCTCCTGGTAAATTCATCTTTAACGCTTTTAACAAATGTCCCTTTGACAAGGTGAAAGTTGTAATCCTTGGACAGGACCCTTATCATGAACCGGGACAGGCGCATGGACTTTGTTTCTCAGTTCCTGATTCGGTCAATTTCCCTCCTTCTTTGCAAAACATCTTTAAGGAAATTAAGGATGATTTGAATATTGCAGTTCCGCAAAACGGAAATCTTGAACGATGGGCAGAGCAAGGGGTTCTTCTTTTGAATGCAACACTAACTGTCAGAGCTCATCAGGCTGGATCACATCAAAATAAAGGTTGGGAAATTTTCACAGATAAGGTTGTCCATCTATTGGCAGAAAATAAAGAACACCTCGTTTTCTTCCTCTGGGGAGCTTACGCACAACAAAAGGGTCAGTTTATTGATGCGAACAAGCATCTCACATTAAAATCACCCCACCCTTCGCCTCTATCTGCTCACAGGGGATTCTTTGGCAATCATCATTTCAGTAAGGCCAATCAATACCTCATCAGCCACGGGATTGAGCCTATACAATGGTAAGTCAGACTAAAGACAGAAGGCTTAAGGCCTTGCGAGACTTTGTGGAAAGAACCTTCAGCTCAACATTCGATCGGCTTCCCGGAGCTGGTCTGGTTTTCCCAGATCCATCCACAAAGAGGAATTGTCTTCAAATCCATAGATATCCTCAGATTCAGCAAGTCTTAAATAAAGAGCAATAAGTGAGAACTTATTGCTCTCTGTAATTAAATCAAAGATCCTTGGTTCAATAAACTGAATTCCGCTAAAAGCGAATGGCTTCAACAATCTGGAATTCCGGACTATTTTTTCCTGTCCGCTAGATATATTTTCCCATCCACCCAGTCGCATTTCTTCATCAAAAAGAAGATACCTGGAAGTTTTCCTGTTCCGGACAGCTAATGTGGCTATTCCTCCCGTATTCACATGATAATTCAGCAGGTCCTCTAAATTCAAATTGCTCAGAACATCAACATTATAAATCAATACGGGATCTACTCCTTCTAATAACGAGGAAGCTTTAAGGATAGCACCGCCGGTATCCAACAATTGGTCTGTTTCATCCGAAATCATGATGTTTAATCCAAAATTTTCTTTCTCCCGAAGAAAATCCTTAATCAATTCACCAAAATGATGAATATTGATAACAATGTCCCTAAAACCGGCTTCGCTGACTTTCTCGACCGCTCTTTGAAGAAGGGTTTTACCGGCTATTTCGATGAGAGCTTTAGGTCTGGATTCGGTTAACGGATAAAGACGCGTTCCAAGTCCGGCGGCAAAAATCATTGCTTTCATATCTCAATCCACCTGCGTTATAATAAATTCTCCTGTTCCCGATGATGAAGCACCACGCGAACAGGGTATTTTTCACTTAAATGGGAAGCCATTCGCTCGGCGGAATAGACTGAACGGTGGATTCCACCGGTACAACCAAAACAGACGGATAAATGAGTGAATTTCCATTCAAGATATTTTTCAACAGTCCTGTCAACAAGCGCAAATATTGTCTCCAGGAATTTTTCTACTTCCTTTTCCCGCTCGAAGAATTTTATAACCTGTTCATCTCTTCCGGTAAGTGACATATATTCCTGATATTTGCCCGGATTGCTTAAAGAACGGCAATCAAAAACAAAACCTCCTCCGTTTCCCGAGGGGTCGCCCGGTATTCCCTTTTTATATGAGAAACTGGTCACCCGAATGGTAAGTTTAATTTCCTTGGTAATAATTTTTTTCAGGACTTCGGAATTTTTCAGCGACCCAAGTACGGTCATTAATTCAGGTAAAGCAACAGGAAGATCTATTTTACTCAGCACTTTGTTCATGTTCTCAAGTGCAAAAGGAATACTCTTTAAAAAATGCTCTTTCTTTTCGTAAAATCCACGGAAACCATATGCCCCCATGGCCTGCATGATTCGAATAATTACGAAACCATAAAAGAACTGCATGAATTCATTTCGATTGACCGGATGGATACCACTCAATTCCTCAAGATATAATTCGATCAGCTCTTCTCTGACATATTGTGGAATGTCAGCCTTTGCATCATACAACAGAGAAGCCAGGTCGTATTGAAGAGGACCTTCTCTCCCACCCTGATAATCAATAAACCAGGGCTCTCCGTCTCTGATCATTATATTCCTGCTTTGAAAATCCCTGAACATAAAAAAATAACATTCAGCTTTTAAAAGATAATCGGTGAATGCGGTAAAATCGTCTTCAAGGAGTTGCTCGTTAAACGAAATTTTGGCAAGTTTAAGAAAGTAGTACTTAAAATAGTTCAGGTCCCACATCATGGACTGCCGGTCAAAGGATTTTCTTGGATAACAATAACCATAATTGAAATCTTCCCCGGCAATAATCTGTATTTTGGGTAATTCCCTTATCACCTTGCGATATACGTTGATAATTCTTTCCGAAAAACCTTCAGAACCTCTGACTTCCTGTGCAAATTGGAAAAGAGATAAATCTCCAAGGTCTTCCTGCAGGTAAATTCCACGTTCAAGATTATGATCATAAATCTGTGGTACATTCAGACCTTTTCTCCTGAAATGTTTTGAAAATTCAATAAATGCCCTATTTTCATTCTGATCTTCATTCCAGGTACCTATAGCGCTATAATGAGAACTTTTAAGTCTTAAATATTCCCGGTAAGATCCCGAAGGAGGCAACATCTCTTCACTGATCACCTCTTCGGCAAAATAGTTCCTGAAAAGAGTTATAATATCCTGACGTGTTTTTTTATTCATTGCTTTTGTCGGTTTGCTTTATATATTCAACTTTATGAGCCATCTATCCAGGTCACAACGTTTCACTAAGTTTTTCTCAAAGGTAACACATTTTACAATTAACATAAAAGGCCGTCCGATTGAGGGACAGCCTTTCTATTGAAAATGTAATGCAGGAAAATTAATTTCTTTGCTTACTCAGAGACAACTTCAAAAGTAAATTCGACAACAACTTCACGGTGAAGCTTAATCTTCACGGTATGTGTTCCGATTTCCTTGATTGAATCCTGTTTGATCATTATTTGTTTACGATCAACATCAAAACCCTTTTCTTTTAAGGCTTCAGCAATTTGGATATTGTTAACCGATCCAAATATCTTACCCGTTGAACTGGTCTTGGCTCCGACGTTAATGCTGATAGTTTTTAGTTGTTCAGCCATTTTAAGGGCTTCATCTTTCAACTTGGCCTCTTTATGGGCCCGTTGCTTTTGATTTTCGGCAAGAACCTTCGATGCAGAAGGAGTTGATAATATTGCCAGTCTCTGGGGGATAAGGTAATTACGGCCATATCCGTCTTTCACAATTACGCTATCGTCTTTGCTACCCAGATTTGTTACATCCTGAAGCAGAATAACTTTCATTTTCGTACCTCCTAATTTTTATTTCATCAAATCTGTTACATAAGGCAATAGCGCGATCATTCTGGCACGTTTTACGGCCTGTGATACTTTACGCTGAAATTTCAGAGAAGTTCCTGTAAGACGGCGTGGCAAAATTTTGCCCTGTTCGTTTAGGAATTTCTTCAGAAATTCAGGATCCTTGTAATCGACATAACGAATACCGTTCTTTTTAAAACGGCAATACTTTTTTTTCTTAATCTCAACTGATGGTGGAGTGAGATATCTAATTTCACTTGAATTTGAAGTCATGACTTAGCTCTCCTTTGTTTTAGCGTTTAATTTGTTTCTTCTCTTATCACTGTACACAACAGCATTTTTGTCCAGTTTCAGAGTGATAAAACGGATAATACGTTCGTCACGACGGTACTCTGTTTCAAGTTTTCCAACAAAAGAAGGATCTGCCTTGAATTCGAGAAGGTGATAAAATCCTGTGGATTTTTTCTGGATGGGATAGGCTAATTTCTTTAAACCCCAATGTTCTTCATGGATCAGTTCACAACTATTAGAGGTGATCAAATCCTTGAACTTTCCTACCGCTTCCTTTATCTGAGCCTCAGATAAAACGGGAGTAGCAATGAAAACGGTCTCGTACTGGTTCAACATACTTTTTCAAAAATTAAAATTAATTACAATTATCATTTAAAAATGAGAGTGCAAAATTATTAAAATTTCCTTGATTAACAAGAATTATCATAAAATAAAAAAGAGCGGGTCACCCCTGACCTGCTCTCTTATTTGTCTAGTTAGAACAAAAGATGTAGTTTTAGTAAAAGTAACAAATTATTCATTTCTGCTGTTGCAGAAATATCCCATATAACTGGGAGCTAAAGTAGCAATTTTTATTAAAAAATGTTAATCTCATTCTTTTAATATTATTAAACTGTTAATTATTTCAATGCTTAACGCCATTAGCTAATTAAATACTAATTAGTTATAAAAAACATGTTTTACAGCACATTCTCATCTTTATTAGATTAAATCATATTCCGACGGCAAAAATTCTGTAATGAAAAGAAATAAATATTTGTACATTTATCATTCTTTTTAAGGATAAATTGAAAAGGTATTAAAAAAATGAAGTCAATAAGAAAATTGTATCCGCAGAAAGGATTATGGATGGAGAATATCCCGGAACCTACCCCAGGAGTAAATGAGGTATTGATAAAAATTTCCAAATCGGCTATATGTGGTACGGACCTTCACATTTATGAATGGAATAAATGGGCTCAAAAGACTATTAAAACTCCGATGACCATTGGACATGAGTACGTAGGCAAAGTCGTTGAGACCGGTAATGAAGTAACCAAGATTAAACCTGGAGCCAGAGTTACCGTGGAAGGTCACATTGCCTGCGGATTTTGCAGAAACTGCCGGCGGGGTCGAAAACATATCTGCGAGCATACTGTTGGCATCGGGGTAAATCGTGATGGTGGTTTTGCAGAGTACGTCTGTGTTCCGGCAGAAAATGTACTGATGATAGACGAACGCATTCCCGATGAGATCGTCTCCATTATGGATCCCCTTGGCAATGCGGCCCACACGGCGCTTTCTTTTCCTCTTATCGGGGAAGATGTTCTGATTACCGGAGCCGGTGGTCCGATCGGGTGCATGGCCATTGCTATCTGCAAGTTCGTTGGCGCACGCAATGTGGTTGGTTCAGAACTGAGCCCTTACCGGCGCGAACTCGCCCGAAAAATGGGAGCAACCCTGGTAATTGATCCTTTAAAGGATGACATTGAATCGGCCATGAAACAGGTCGGAATGGTAGCTGGATTTGATATTGGTCTCGAAGTGTCCGGATCGCCTGTGGCCTTTGATTCTATGATCAAACACATGTACAATGGGGGGAAAATTTCCCTGCTCGGAATTCTTCCCGATACCACATTAATTGAATGGGATAAGGTAATCTTTAAAGGACTCACTTTAAAAGGTATCTATGGCAGGGAGATGTATGAAACCTGGTATAAGATGGAGAAATTGTTATTAAGCGGTCTGGATATACAACCGGTGATTACACATCGGTTTCATTATACCGAATTTCAAAAAGCCTTTGAAATTATGGAAGAGGGCAATTGCGGAAAGATTATTCTTGATTGGGAAAACTGAACCGAATTAGTCTCACAAAATAGCTCAAAGTTGAACACAAAGTCTCCCAATGGATCCGGGAATTAAGAATTACTTTGTGTAACGCTTTGATTTACTTTGAGAAACGCTATGTAACCTTTCGGAAAATTAAGAATTAGCACGCAAAAAAGAATGGTCCTGCATCGAGAAAGGATGACCTGCATAAATTCCTTGATTTTTTAATTCCTTCATTCTTTAATTTTATTAAATTTGCCCCCCTGAAAAGCCACTTTAGCTCAGTTGGTAGAGCAGCTCATTCGTAATGAGCAGGTCGTGGGTTCGAGTCCCATTAGTGGCTCACACTTATCCGAAAAGATCCTACTGTATAAGCCTCTGAAACAATCAGAGGCTTTTTTATTTTTATCCCTTCAGCTGCAGAGCGCCCGGAAAATCTTTAAACAATATAAGCTTAAGTAAGAAACCCCTTCCGATGCCCTACCGCCATCAACCCCATCAGCACATCAGCTCGGTATAACTGAGTTTTTTCTTCATACAGTTTATTAACAGCTTCAATCTCAACTACCTTTCCGTAGATGCCTTTTTCAAGAATATTGAGCCCAAGCCGGATAAATGCCTGTTGGTCTGAAGTCGTCAGGAGATAATGTTTTTCATCGTATCCCCAAACCCTCATTTTGAAGTTCTGATAATCGGTATACGTAGCCACATAGAATATTTCACCGGTGTAATCCGTTGTTTCACCTTTAGCGGTAAGAATTTGTCTGCGTCCGTCTGCGAAGGACAAAACAGGGTAACTATCTTTCCCTGAAAGGCCATATTCTCCGTTGCGGACAGGATTCATCCATTGGGAAGCGCTTTTTGTTGTCGGTTCCGTCGTAACCCATTTGTTAATCCGGTAGGTCGAACGCAAAATCTCATTCCCAAGGGGGGTTACCTCATAAATTTCAGCCCCTTGATTGGGCGCATAGTAGTTATCGAAAGTGTATTCCGGAACACCGCCGTCTCCGAGGGTCGACGAAGTAAAACCGCCTCCGGTGTTCGGCCATGCATGAGTTTTGGTGCCGCCCATCTCCGTACAATAAGGAACAGCAAGGTGATTGGTCTGGCTGCTGGTAAACCGGATGACAGCGTATCCTGCCCCATCAGGCAGAAATTTGGTGCCGGGGTAATCGAGGCGCAGCCCCCAATAGATATCGTGCATTGTTGAAAGGCTTTTTAAATCAGCTGCCACCGAAACAAACCCTCCCACCGTACCGCCGTACGTATTGTTCATGTATGTGGCCACATCCTGAAGAGGAATCACTTTTCCCATGATGGTAGCAGTCGTTGGGGCGGTAATCCCGTTCCGTATCTGTGCGAGTTTGTTACGGTCATTCTGGATCAGATGCCAGGCAGAGTCTGTACTTAAGTGGATAAATTCTGTCACTGAAACTCCCGCAGCCGTCAGCAAAGCAGGCCTTTGTTGAGTAAAACCCGGAAGATTCGCTATGGCAGCCTTATTGTATGTCCCGGCAGGCCAGACAGGACCGGTATTATCTTTTTTGCAGGCGCCTCCAAAAATAACCAGCAACAGCAAAGCCGCCTGAAGCGTGAAGCAAACTGTTCTTTTTTTCGTTGAACGCAGGTTAAATTTCATACAGTTTAAATTTATTGGTTAGTGTAAGCAAACAAATTTAAAAGTGACTTCATACAGGCGTGGATCACAGTGCAGCGTTATAAACAGCTACTTTCCGGTCAACGAAACTCCGCTGCCGCACGATTGTACCTTAAATCCGCAAGAAATTGTTAATAAAAGCTGTAAAACTTTACAAATGTAAGTGTTACAGCTTTAGTATTATCACCTATATTGGTGTTGCTAAACAATACCGGTATGAAAATAGTAAATTCTTCACCTGTTTCATCCTTTGGTGGATTAAATTTTGTTATTAAAGAAGCTATAAATTTAAAAATCAACGGATTAATCAACGCTAACCTGCCAACTTTGGCAAATAAATCCAAATACAATTGGTTTGATATTATTATGTCGTACTGGTCGGCGTTTTTCTGTGGAGGCGATTGTGCTGAAGACTTAGCCATAAATTTGAAGGATGGTCTTCAAAATAATCCATTTATCAAGATACCTAGTCCTGATAGGGTTTTAAACAGGATAAAATCATTGGCAGATAAACCTGATTATTATACCACCCAACGTGGAGTAAAGGAACACCAGTTTTCTCTGGCTTGTCATTTAAATCGTTTAAATCTGAAAATGTTATCCTTACTGCCCGGATTCAAAAAGGAAAATGTGATTTTGGATTATGATAACACGGTAATTTTTACAGAAAAGGCCGATGCACAAATGACGTATAAAAAAGAGAGCGGATATTTTCCCGGTGTGGGGCTGATTGGAAAGCATATTGTATATGTAGAAAACCGTAACGGAAACAGTTCTGCTCATGTACTGCAGCATGAAACAATAGAAAGAATGGCTTCCATGTTAAAGGAAGAGGGCATTACTATTGATGTAATCCGGGCAGATTCGGCATCATACACCTACGAGATAATCAAAGCGATGGAGAAGAATGCCAATCGCATTTTCATAAAAGCAAGAATGACCGATACCCTGGAAAGAGCTATTGCAGAGATAAAAGATTGGCGACAATGTGGTCATGAGAGGTTCAACTATCTTTACCCCTTTTGTCCGTTATGCCAGGGGTAACACTGATAAAACCAACTCTTTAAAGGAATACAGGATAGTGGTTACCAAAGAAAAACGCAAAGATGGACAAATCAATTTGTTTACAGGAGAAGCATGTAATTATAGCTCAATATTGACCAATGACTTTGAAATGACCGATGACCAGGTTGTGTTTTTTATAATGCAAGAGGCGGAGAAGAGAAAGAGTTCGATGTTGTAAAAAACGATTTCGGATGGAATAAAATGCCTTTTTCAAAGATAGAACAAAACACCGCATTTCTTCTGATTATGTCCATGTGCAAAAACTTGTATGTGCATATAATTGAACAATTCTCAAAAAAAAATAAAATTCCTCTCACCTGATTTCAGGATTAAAAAGTTCATCTTTCGATTTGTTTGCATCCCAGCCAAATGGATAAACTCAGCACGGACAAAGAAATTGAGGCTATACGGGAAGCTGTCATACCGAACCTGAACAAAATAACCTCACCAAATTAGTTCATAGTTCATTTTTCTTTCGGGAATAAGATTCTCGTGGGACCCCTTTATTCTTATCGAAAGAAAACTGGTTACTGGCAAGAAAAAAACCATGCTGAAAAATTAAAAACAAACCAAATGAATAAAATTTGTAGAACAGAAGGTAATTTATAACGCTTGAAATCTAACTTTATTTTCGACTTGCGGATTTAAGGTACAATCGCGCGGGAGCCGGGGAGCCAGGCGAGCTAGGCAACAGCCACTGAAGCTGAGGGCTACTCGTTAACCATTAACCATTCATTTCCCATTCGTAATTCGTAATTCTCTCCTACAGACTACAGCCTATAGCCTATAGTCTATAGCCTTTGGTTAAAACCAATACCCAAAGTTGGCTGAGAAAGTTGGCCTGGAGGTTGAGCCAGAATATCCGACCGTCACATCAAGTGGCCCAAGGAAAGTCTTCAGAGAATATTTGGCTCCGCCCCCGTAAATGATATTTACATTGGTTTTTAAATGAATATCGTTTGTTTGTCTCAGTCCGTTAAAGAGCAAGGACAAATACTGCGACTTTGCAACCTGGAACCGCACTCCTGCCAATCCAATGAAAACAAAGCGCTCACCGATATTTACCGGGTCAAGGCCTACAAATGGGAGGTGATAAGTAAAATACTGGGAATAGGGTTCGCCTCCGATCAGCGTCATCTTTGTCTGCGGATAGGCGGCACTATATATACCACGGCCATAGAGATCAAATAAAAGAGCAGTATGCCGCTGAACCGGGATCACATTACGAACCTTTAACAACAAGGCCGGACTGATCTCACCCGACGAATGAAAATCACCCAACAGGGAAAATTCGGCATACGTGTTGGTGCCCTTCCTTGGAAAATAATAATCATCCATGTTATCAAAACACAGATAGGAATAAGCATTGGTGAAAAAGTGATTGATTTTCCCGCTTGTTACAGAATAATTGCCATCCCGGCTGAAAACATCACCTCTATAATACTCCTCTCTCAAGCCAACCCCAAGATTAAACCTTTTCATAAAGGATTGATACAAATAAAGAGAAGCAGAGCCATAGAATATATTCGCCTTAAATATTTTTTCTCCACTGCTAAACACATTGTAATTCTGGTATTTCCCGCTCAGATTTATTCCAACAGTCGGAAAGTTGGTTTTATTGGTTTCAGCGGTCAGGCTTATACCCGGGTTGATCGACAACTCAGCACTGGCTGAAAAAAGACCCAGTAAATTATCGTAATTTTTAAGGGTTGTATTTAAAAGAATAGCCGCGGCATCGGTGGTATTTGCTTTGAAACCAACGTTCTGCATGAAAATCTTTTTGGTTTTGATACTTAAATCCAGAATTTTACCATCTCCACTGTCGGTTAAATTATAGTAGATCAGTTCATATCCGCCTAATCCATAAATCCGATCGATCGCATTTTTTATTTCATCACAGGAGTAATCTCCCGGAATTTTAATGTTAAGCTTCTTTTTAAGAAAAGCTTCGTCAAGATCGGAGGCGGAGGTAAATTTCACGTCGGCAATATGCCATCTGTCAGGCTTAACCAGCAGGCGTGATGTCGTAACCGGTTTGAGATGGTATTTCGATTTCAGCTCCCTGATCTGCTTGCTTAATCTCTCAGTGGCTTTCTCTCCCCTGATGATGAGGGTATCAACAGCCCTGTCGTTAAAACTTGAGATAGCGTAACCCGAAACATCGGGTTTTATCATCAGGTTGCAGAGGCTCTTGTTGATGGAATCTTTTCCGCGGTCGGAAAGGTTAACCAATTGATTTAAAATATTATCAATTGATTTGAGTTTTTTACGGTCGTAAAGGTCACCGCGTATATCCACTCCGATGATTATATCAGCGCCCATGCTTTTGGCTACATCTGTGGGGAAGTTATTCACCAGTCCGCCATCGACCAGCAACTGACCGTCCCTGTCGGAGGATTGAAAAGCAATCGGAATAGCCATGCTCGAATAAAGGGCTGAAGGCAGAAAGCCTTTCTTCAATACCACTTCTTTACCGGTTTCAAGGGCTGTGGCCACACAGGCAAACTTTATGGGGAATTTTTCAAAATCTGCATCTTTGGGTACGTTGCCGGCAAGCCCGCAGAAAATATTCATCACATTCTGTCCATACATTAACCCCTGGGGAAGGTTGAGTTTTTTTTCTCCGTCGAACGGAAGGGAAAAAATGTAACGTTGTTTTAGCTGCTGGTCATTCCTGGAGAGATAAATCCGGGGAACATCATCCGAGAGGACCGTCTCCCAATGCAACGATTTGACCAAAGCCTCCAGTTCCGAAGCATTGTAGCCGATGGAGTATAGACCACCAACCAGGCTGCCCATGCTGGTACCGACAATTATGTCGATGGGTATCCCCTCTTTTTCCAGAACCTTTAATACTCCAATATGAGCAAAACCTTTGGCTCCACCGCCACTCAGAACCAAAGCAATTTTCGGGCGTTCCGGTTTAATGGCTTTCACCTGTGCACGACTTTCGAATGCCAGGCAAAGGAGCAGCAGTAAACAGAGGGTTAAATTTTTTAATAAGGGCATCATTCAGCGTGAAAATGTGAGTTACTAAAGATGTATGAATTTAGGTTTTATATAAATTTTAAATTATAGCCAGCAATTAACCATACACAAATTATGCCAATTATATAAAACATGTATTAAGAGATTAAAAAATCTGATCATAATTCCACCAAAACCCCAAATCACCAAAACCCACCAAAGATTAAATGCCTGACTTATAATTGGGTGTACTTTTGTGTTTTCGTGCTTTGGTGGCAGAAAATGATTCCCAAAATGCACAAATTCTTTTATAAGAAGTACGACATTTTACGTTTTCTCTTACCTATAAGATTTTATTCAATAATTACGTAATAATAATTCCCCACTTTGCAATGATTTTCTTTTAAAACCAGTTTTTGCAAGGTGTTGTTCTGAATAATATCCTCCTTGCTTACAAATAAAATAGCGGGTTTTTGGATAATTGAATTTGCATTTAACAGATCCTTCTCTGAGAGATTCTTTGGTTCCTTTGACAGGTAAACATCCAGATTCTCAGCCCGGCTAATATTAAAACAATAGTAGTTTTCAATGTTTTTATGAATACTCTCTTTTTTAGCTTCCAAACATAAATTCCTCATTCCAATAAAGGAATTTTCTGACGGAATAGCAAATGATACAACAAAAATGGCCATTAATAACCCAATACTTATTGTTCTTATTGATTGATGTATTTTATTGTTTTTAAGTTCTATAATTGTAAAAATACCGGATAGCGAAAGTACAAAAGCCGCAAAGAAAATAATCCCAGCCGTTAAATAGGATATATCTTCTGTCAACATCCTGGCCATTATGGCTCCCGGCAGAGCAAGACAAAAAATACAAGCAGGAATTCCAATTAATATTCGCATCCATTTTTGAAAATTCAACTTGGTTAACCATAGCATCGTCAGATAAGCGATAAATGGGAAAGCCGGCAACATATAAATATCAAGTTTGGCACTTATCAACGAAAGAATCATAAATGTAGAAAGTGTAACGATAAGGAAAAAACGTTCCAAATCAGTTGTCGCCAACTTCTTTTTTAAACCCACAAGGAGAATTCCGGCATACAACAATGACCAGGGGGCCAGTGAATACCATATAGTCGTAAAATAGTAATAGAATGGTTCCTTATGATGGAAGGCATTTACAGCACGATTAACAGTCTGGTTAAATAGTAAATCATCTAAATACTTACTTCCACCTTCAGCATAAACTCCGGTAAACCATATAGCACAAAGGAAAAAAAGAACAGTCCATGTTTTCCACCCCCAGTATCTTCCCAATTTTTTTATTTCACCTTTAGTATAAAGAAAAACGACGGTAGATATCAGGGGAATAATAATTCCAACAGGCCCTTTGGAGAATATTGCAAGAAATACATAAACTGGAAATAATAAAGTGTCATACTTTTTACTTTCGCCTCTATAAATTCTGAAAAAAGTATAAAGAGATAAAATAATAAACATACACATCAGCATGTCCATTCGAAGCACCAGTGCAGCACCAATGAAATATCCACTCGTGATAAGCATAAGTTGCGCAAGCAATCGTTCGCTTTCCGGAAGAAGATCTTTGACCCATTGGTCCATTACATGCAGTACAATCAATGCAGGTAAAAATGAAAATATACCCAAAAAGAGCATGTTGTGATTACCCAAAACTAATTTGCCTAACATCACAATCCACATATAAAGAGGAGGTTTGTCAGCATAAATTATACCATGATTGGTAAAAGTAAAAACAGAACCATTTCTCAAAGCTTCATCTGCGATACTCAAATATCGAAGCTCATTGTCGGGAGTGAAATCCCGGAAAATAAAAACCGGCAATACGACAAGTGCATAAAGAAGATATTTGAAGATTACAGATAAGTTATTCTTATTTAGATTCATAGGTTACAATTAATTCTTTCCTGTAGATACTGATATTTCGTGCATAAGCGATAAATCCGACTGATTGTCCGAGTATCAGAATAGGATCAAGACGGATCATACCGTACAGAACAATAATCCCTGAGCCAATCAGGCTTATTATCCAAAATCCAACAGGTAAAAGAGACTCTTTTTTCTTCATGGAATAGATCCATTGATAGATGAATCTTAATGTAAAAATTACCTGACCTGAAGAGCCAAAAATGACTAACCATAGTGGGATTCTCTTATTGATCAAAAAGGTATCAAGAAATGAATGGAAATCCTTTAATAAAAATCCAATGCCCAAAATAGGAGTGACAATAAGCAGGGACTGAAATATTGAATTTATTTTATTCCAAACTCCATTTTCATTCAGGTTCCATATATAGATATAATAGGCTATAATCTGTCCTAATAAAATGGAAAAATCATGCCGGTACCATCCATAGATAAAGAACAAGTAGGAGGCCACAATGCTCAAAATCCAGTAAATGGAGGGTGAAAGCACTTTTTTGGCCCTTTCCGACATGATCCACTGCAAAAGAGTTCGGGTAAAGAAAAGTGCCTGGGATATTAATCCTATTGCAAAAATTATCATAAATTACTCTCAAAGGTTTGGTAATTGATATATCGCTTTTTCATCCACCTGTAGGCAAAGCAATCAAGAAAAGGTGCTATCAGCCTGTTTTTCAGATTGTACTTGGATACCCCAGCCATTCTGGGGAAATGTCTTACCGGTACTTGCTTCACCTTCCCATTCTGCAACTGAATCAAAGCTGGTAAAAAGCGGTGCATTCCATTGAACATTGGAATTCGTTTCGCATAATCTGTTCTGATGATTTTCAATGGACATCCTGTGTCCTCAATTCCATCATTCGTCATAAAACGACGGAATCCATTGGCAATTTTGGAGGAAATTCTTTTTACAAACTGGTCTTTCCTTTTGGCCCTGATACCTGTTACCATTTCATAATCTTCCAGGTAAGGGAGTAAAAGATTAAAATCATCCGGAGTAGTCTGTAAATCGGCATCGATGTAACCCACAAAATTCGAAAAGGCTGCATCAATTCCAGCTTTTAATGCTGCACTGAGACCTCTGTTCTCAGCAAACCTGAGGTAAAAGAAATAATCGGTATGCTTGCATGCCTCAGCTATTAAATTTCCGCTGCCATCCGTTGAGCAGTCATCTACAAATAAAACACAAGCAGGAAAATCCAGAGTTTTTTTAATAAACTGTGTTAGTTTCTCTTCGAGTTGAAAAATATTGCCTGCTTCATTGAATACCGGAACAATGATTGTCAATTTGAACTCGTAAGTTCTATTAACCGGATTATATGGGAAGATTTGCGGTGCAAATAAATTATCCTTTTGTTGTTGATTTATCATTTTCAAATTTTGCATTTTGTGATTTCAGGAACATCCGTTAATTTGGTTTATTCCCGAGCTTGTATTTGGATTTAGGTATTTACTTCTATTCTATTCTATCGTTATGTTTCTTAAGGATTTGGCGATAACTAATGTTAATATTTGAATGATATAAATAATCTTTGCTATTTTTTATCTTAATTTTTTATTAATTCATAAAGTTCAAGAAATTGGTTCCTCATATTTTTTATAGCTGTCTCGGAATCCATGATATTATGAATCAAATTTCTGGCGATACCTGTATTTAGTGTAAAAATTATTTCCGCGAATGCGTCAGTATTCAGCTCTTTTTTTATTTCTCCATTTTTAACCGCTAATTCCAGGACTTTCTTTGTCTTGTTTAATTCTGAATGGATCAGACCTTGCTTTTTGCTGGCAAACTCGGGATAATGCCTGAATGCATCAATAAATAATGAGAGTAAATTCAGTGGAATATAAGCAGGATTTGAACTATAAGATTTATTAATAATATCCTGTGCCTTTTTAATGGTCAATTCCAAAAACTCTTTTAAGGATATATCATCCGTGTTGATATTTACTTCATCTATAATCAGGTACTTATCCACAACAGCCATAAAGAGCTCCTCTTTATTCCGGAAATGATGGTAAAGAGCCCCTTTGGTAAATCCCATAGCTTTGCTTATTTCACTGATAGAAACGGCTTCATAACTGTGGCTTAAAAATAAGCTGTAAGCCTTGTCTATTATGTAATCTCTGGTATTACTCATTAAAACATACTGATCGTTCAGGACGCAAATATAAATAGGATTCCAAAGAGTAAGAATATTCCAATATAAACTTATTATTAAATAAAACTATCTAAGTAAATGGAATGAAATAACGTCGAATTTTAGATTGATGAATTATATTTTAAAAATGAATCCCATTTTGTAATATTATGTAAGTCCTCTTAAAAAAAGCCGAGACGAACCTGGTACGAACCGAATACGGACTTAATACGAGGAGAGCCCATGTGAAATTTAGGTATATTATTGTTAGATAACAAAAAAGATTGTGAAATACGACATCAATTTATTCTCATTACTTATGTCTGGTGAATCAAGACAAAAGAGCAAAAATATTTTATAGTTGCTGAGTTTTGTGATCAGAAGGCTTGAAAATTTCTGCTTATCAAAATAGGAAGCTTTATTTTCAAAATAATAATAAATATATTCTTATTTACTTTCTTATCAGAATTCCTTGATCAGGAGGGCATTTTTTGAATTCTTTATTAGTGCGAACTTCCATGATTAACTCGTGAAATTCTCTTTTTTACGGATTGTTCAATTACAATAGGCACTTTTTCTTCAATGACATTACTGGTGTCAAGTCCAAGTGATTTAACGTCATTGAGGCTGAATCGGCGAATAGCATTGTGAAGTCCCATTATAAATGATTTCACAGGCGGAAGCTTGTAATCATGAGTCATTATCCTGTCGAGGTTTACAAACAGAAAATCAGCGGGGATGGAATGTTTTTTCAGGGATTCATACTGACTAACCATGCTGATTTCTCCGCTCTTGACAAGATCTTCAATTACTTCCCTAAAATAAAGATTTATTTTCCTCTCTATTTTAAATCCAAGTCTGAAGTCGACTTTAATAAGAACTCCGGGAATAAGATGATGGACAAAATATTCAAAAGTATCCGGATTATCCAGGTTGTCAATGTGGAGAAACCAATAAGTACTTGCCCGCTTGGGGTGTTTATTGAAAATAGAATACATAATTTTGGATTCTATTTGTTCCACCCGGTTGGCATGAGTAATAAAAACCAGGTTAGTGGCTATTTTGGGTATCGATGTATCACTGCTTAATTCTTTAAATATTTCAGGGTCCTTCCGTATATTAACAAAACTGATGTACTGATTTTTAATTTTGCGTCCAAAATACCATCCATACATGACAATAAAAAACATCAATGCAAGGGCGATGGTAAGCCATCCCCCATTTGTAAATTTATGGAGATTTGCATAAAGGAAAGTTCCTTCTATACAAATATAAATTAAAAACATTGAGCCAAGTAAGACAGGATTTAATCTGCGCAGACGAAGATGGTGAGTTAAAAGTAATGTGGTCATAATCATGGTGATTGTGATCGACAATCCATAAGCGGCTTCCATTCTTGAAGAAGCTCCAAAATAAATAACCACAAAAGTACAGGCTATCCACAGGAACCAGTTCACAAATGGGATATACACTTGTCCCTTGACGTCAGTAGGATACAAAATACGTATTTTAGGCCATATATTTAACGAAACAGCTTCACTGATCAGTGTATAAGACCCGCTGATTAAAGCCTGGCTCGCGATAATGGCAGCTGCAGTGGCAATAAAAATACCCGGAAGAAGGAACCATTGAGGCATAATCGCATAGAATGGATTAATACCCTGAAGATGATCCAAATGATTAAGAAGATAAGCTCCCTGACCAAAATAATTAATCAGCAATGAAGTTTTTACAAATATCCAGGTGATCCGGATATTTTTTATTCCACAGTGACCAAGATCTGAATAAAGCGCTTCAGCACCGGTCGTGGCAAGAAACACCGCTCCCAACAGGATAACGGCTCCCGGATATTCTATAAGGAAACGCAAGGCATACATTGGATTGATGGCAGATAGCACATGGGGAGCTGTTACAAGATGATTGGCTCCTAATATTGTCAGCATACCAAACCAGAGCACCATAACAGGGCCAAAAACGCTACCCATAAATCCTGTTCCAAATTGCTGGAAAAAAAACAATACGAAAAGGATAGAAATTACTACCGGCACAATGGGAATGTGGGGATGAATAAGGCTCAAACCTTCTATTGAGGAAGTAACTGTAATGGCTGGAGTAATGATTCCATCTGCAAGCAATGCACTGCCTCCGACCATCGTTACAATGGCAATCCAATTGCTCTTTTTTCTTATCAAGGCAAAAAGGGCGAAGATTCCACCTTCTCCATGGTTATCAGCCCGCAGGGTAATAATCACGTATTTAACGGTGGTTTGAAGGGTTAAGGTCCAGAAGATACATGATAATGAGCCAAGAATCAGCAACTCATTAAAAGCTCTGGCGTTAGTAATTATGGCATTCATTACGTATAAAGGGCTTGTTCCGATATCCCCATACACTATGCCAAGGGTAATTATTAAACCGGCAAAAGATACTTTTTTAATCCCGGCACTTTTCTCCATATATTTTATCCTTAATAGAAAATGGTCGCAAAAGTAATCTCTTATTTCTGAAATTATCTATATTGAAGAAAATTTAACTATTTATTTAAACCTATTGGTCAAAAGGAAAAAATTTATTGCTTTTAAAGTGATTTCAAAGCTATTGTGAATGCTTTAAAACTTTGATAAAAGGGTGCTAAAATGAGAACGGATGACATTATTGATTTAGTCACCCGCCCATTTCAATTTCAAATTTTTCTGATATTTTTTACTGTTTCTGCAATTTTCCTTTTATCCATTTGGGGATTTTAAGCACATAAGACAACTGAGGTCTCATTAATTTTTAGCAGAAGCGAAAGGATCTACAAATAGACGAGCCTGCAATTCACGATCCATCATCAGCAGCCCCTGCCCTTCTCCTTTAATCAACTTCAGATTATTGAGGATTTGTTCCGCATTGGCCTCTTCTTCAACCTGTTCATCTACATACCATTGAAGAAAACTACGTGTGGCATGATCGTTCTCATGTTGTGAAATATCAATCAGATTGTTTATCATCCCTGTTACTTTTTGTTCATGTGCCAGAACTTTTTCGAAAACATCCACAATACTTTTAAATTCAATCTCAACCTCTCCGATCGGGTACAGCTGGACTCTTCCTCCACGTTCACAAACATAATCAAAAATGTGTGTGCCATGGGCCAATTCCTCCTGAAATTGTACCCGCATCCAATTGGCATATCCTGTTAAACCCTGAGATTGAAAGTAAGCTGACATCGAAAGATAAAGATAAGCTGAATGTATCTCCGCATTTATCTGTTCATTTAATGCTTTTTCTACTGATTTTTTTAACATGGTCGATTTATTTAAATTATATAATCAAATATACTAATTCGAAATGAAATTAGACCATAACTTTTTATTAGTTAAAACGACTATTTAATTCCTGAGACAATGCTTCCATGAATTGTTCCGTAGTCATGTAGTGTTCAGGTTGAAGCGCTTCTCCATAGATTAATAAAGCAAGATCCTTTGTCATTTTGCCTGCTTCAACCGCATCGATGCATACTTTCTCCAGAGTGTGGGAAAAATCAATTAATGCTTTATTCGCGTCCAGCTTTCCTCTAAACTCAAGTCCCCGGGTCCATGCAAAAATGGAGGCTATTGGATTGGTCGAGGTAGGATTACCCTTCTGATGCTCTCTGTAATGGCGGGTAACTGTTCCATGTGCAGCTTCTGCTTCAATTGTACCTCCGTCAGGCGACATCAGAACAGAAGTCATCAGACCCAATGATCCGAATCCCTGGGCAATGGTATCCGACTGTACATCTCCATCGTAGTTTTTACAGGCCCAGATGAAATTTCCGCTCCATTTAAGTGCTGAAGCGACCATATCATCGATCAATCGATGCTCATAGGTAATGCCTTCCTTTAAAAATTGTTCCTTATAGGTACTGGTGTAAATTTCCTGAAAGATGTCTTTAAAGAATCCATCATACTTCTTAAGAATGGTATTTTTAGTAGAAAGGTAAAGAGGCCATTTCTTCAGAAGGGCCATTTTAAAACAGCTGTGAGCAAATCCCCGGATCGAGGCTTCGGTATTATACATGGCCATTGCCACACCGCGTCCTTCAAAATCATATACCTCATAGCTCTGTTCCTCTGAACCATCCTCAGGGGTAAAAGTGATGGTTAGTTTACCCGGGCCGTTTACAACGAAATCCGTTGCCCGGTACTGATCTCCAAAAGCATGACGGCCTATGACAATGGGGGCAGTCCATTGAGGTACAAGCCGGGGTACATTTTTCACTACAATCGGTTCTCTGAAAATTGTCCCGTCCAGAATGTTTCTGATTGTTCCGTTAGGTGACTTCCACATTTTCTTTAAACCAAATTCTTTAACTCTTGCCTCATCAGGGGTTATTGTAGCGCATTTTATTCCAACCTTATACTTTTTTATGGCATTTGCTGCATCAATCGTTACCTGATCATTTGTTTCATCCCGGTGCTCAATTCCCAGATCATAATATTTCAGGTCAATATCCAGGTAAGGAAGGATTAATTTCTCTCGTATCATCTTCCATATGATACGAGTCATCTCATCACCATCAAGCTCTACAACAGGGTTCAGTACCTTTATTTTTTCCATCATTTTTCAGATTACATATAGATATGCAAATATATGCAGTTTGGCTTAATTTATGAAAGATAATTTCACTGCCTATTGAAAATCTAAACCAAACCTATTCTTCAGACTGATTAATGAGGGATACTTTTCGGCAAGGGCTTGCCATTTCTCTGTATCGGTGTATGGAACATCTGGTTTAAAATCATTATTTTCACAAATAATAAACTCGATTTCAATAGCCTCATTCCCGAATTGTGAACGCAGGAAACCCAATAATTGAGGTTTTAATTCCAGCGTAATACGCTGATTTTGTAAATCATTGTCAAGCTCATACCCGATCTTCCAGTCTTCTTTCAGCAAAGGTGTACGGCTTGAGAGGGCAGATTTTAATTGTGGAGCATCAATATTCTCAACAAAGTTCTTCCATTTCAGAGTTAACTGATCCTGAGTGAATGGATTTAACTGAGGGGTTTCCTGTAATAGTTCTATTTCACTTTTACCCGGCTTATTTTTCTCTTTCTTCGGGAAATCATCCCTTAAGGCCTCTGAGATTGAAGGGATAGAGAATGCCTCACTTCCGGGGATATGTCTCATTACATGATGTGGAGGAGCCTGTTTCGGGGACATCACTTTCACGGTCTCCGGTTCTATCGATGAACCTGCTCCATGATGCGTATTTTTCCCTATTTTCCCTATTTCCCCTATTGAGAATATAGGAAGTAAAATTATAGTGGCGAGGGCGTCGTCAAGAGTTTTTTTTTTAACATTTCCTCCAGCTGCGCAATTCTTACCAGTGTCAATTCAACAAGGAAGCGCTGATTGGAAGACGATTTAAACTGAATATCGCAATCTGAAGCAAGCTGGAGTGCCCCGACAAGAAAATTTATTGAACACGAACCGGCCTGTTTTTTATATTGTTCTCTTATCTCACCTCCAACTTCAAGCAGTTGAACAGTCACTGCATCTTTACATATAAGAAGGTCTCTGAAATGTTGTGTCAGTCCTGTAATAAAATGATTGGGGTTAAAACCTTTCTTCAGAATTTCATTAAAAATAAGAAGCGTATTTGTCACGTCACTTTTCTGAAAACAATCGACCAGCTTAAAATAATAATCATAATCCAACACATTTAAGTTGGCGATTGTATCTTTATACGTGATCTCATTTCCACAGAAACTTACTACCTGATCGAATATGGAAAGAGCATCCCGCATGGCCCCGTCAGCCTTTTGAGCAATCACATTCAGAGCCTCGGGTTCAGCTTTCACTCCCTCCCTGTCTGCCACCTCAGCCAGGAATTGCTCAATGTCTGCAACACTGATCCTGCTGAAATCATAAATCTGGCAACGGGAAAGGATGGTTGGTATGATCTTATGCTTTTCAGTTGTGGCCAGAATAAATATGGCATGCGCAGGCGGTTCTTCCAGTGTCTTCAGAAAAGCATTGAAAGCCGATTGCGAGAGCATGTGAACTTCATCGATGATGTACACACTGTATTTCCCAATCTGAGGAGGGATTCTTACCTTATCGACAAGGGCACGGATATCGTCCACCGAATTGTTCGAGGCGGCATCCAGTTCATGAATATTATAGGAACGGTTTTCATTGAAAGCAAGACAAGACTCGCATTGGTTGCATGGTTCATTATCGGCACCGGGACTAAGACAATTAATTGTCTTGGCGAAAATTCTTGCGGTAGTGGTTTTACCAACTCCACGCGGTCCGCAAAACAGATAAGCATGAGCAAGATGATTGTTTCTAATTGCATTAATCAGAGTGGATGTGATAGAAGGTTGCCCAACAACCGTGGTGAAAGTATTGGGTCTATATTTGCGTGCAGAAACAATATACTCGTTCATCTGAAGCTTCTGAAAATTTGGAAGCCAAATATAGATATTTATAAAAAACCAGGCAACTAAAATTCAATCAGATTTTCTTTTAAATCGGTATATTTGTATATTAGGATCTGTTCAGGTATTAAGATTGATGCCATGAAAAAATTAATGTTACTTGTTTTGTTATCATCAGGTATTTTTATTGCAGAAGCCCAGGTGAAGAATATTTATGATTTTAAAACCACTACGATAGATGGTCAGGCCTTTAACTTCTCAGCACTGCGGGGGAAGAAAATATTAATTGTAAATACGGCCTCAAAGTGTGGGTTTACCCAACAGTATAAGGCACTGCAGGAACTTTATGAGAAATACAAGGATCATAATTTTACGATCATTGGTTTCCCGTCCAACGATTTTAAAGAACAGGAACCCGGCACAAATAAAGAAATTAAAGAATTCTGCACTGCCAATTATGGAATCACCTTCCCTTTAATGGCTAAAATAGCTGTCACCTGCAGCCATATGGATCCCATTTATAAATGGCTTACACAAAAATCAGAGAACGGCAGATTGGACGTTCCAGTGAAATGGAACTTTCAAAAATTCATGGTCAATGAAAAGGGAGAATTGGAAGGAGTCGCTTTAAGCGCGGAAGTTCCTTCTTCGGAAAGAATTGCCAGGTGGATTGAAGGAAGAAAATAGACTGAAATAATAATTCGTAATTTTTATCTGTAATTTGTAAAACATAATTCCTAATTCATTTTGATATGCAATTGCTTGGGAATATCATCTGGTTTATTTTAGGAGGTTTTCTTACCTGCATCGGTTATTTGTGGGGAGGATTACTGCTTAGTATGACAATTGTCGGAATTCCGTGGGCTTTACAACTCATAAAACTGGGAATTGCCCACATTGCACCCTTTGGGAAAAGTGTAAAGGAAACAGGCGGAAGCATTCCGGGTATTTCATTTATTTTGAATGTTATCTGGATTATCTTTGCAGGATTCTGGATCGCATTATTGGAACTGGTGCTCGGATTACTGCTCTGCCTTACTATAATCGGAATCCCTTTTGGACTTCAACATTTCAAACTGATGCGCCTGGCTATATATCCCTTTGGATACGACCTCCGATAAAGATAACGAAAAGACCCTGTTGGCTACAGGGAAAGATTGCAGAGAAGATTAAATTTCATGAAACCACCTGTCTGGATCTTTTTTAATGATATCATTCTCCCTTTCCAAATTCTTTTCATCTCTAAGCAAAAAAAAGCGTGCTGCACCTTCCACAATTAACCAGGAAATGAAAAGATGAATTAAAAGCCAGGTAAAAATGACAAAAACATTAATTTCTGAAGGTTTTACAGAAGAAATATTGATAAAAGACACTCCAATGATAGTAGCTCCTAAAAGATAAAATATCATTTCATGCTTTCCTTTGTAACGTAGATAGCCCGAAATAAACAAGACACAAAATCCCAAAAATGCAATGAATAGAAATAAATATAATCTCCCGGTTGCTTCCATAAGTAGTTCCTTTTATACTTTTAATAACGAATTTTCTTTACTTCACGTTTCATTTTCTTCATTTTAATTTTGCATCACGGTTGAATTTCTGTTATTAACATTAAATAGTATTTTTATCTCTTTAAATGCTAACTTTTGAAATTCTATGAAATACCTGCCCTTGTTAGTCTTTCTTGGCTCTTTTGTTTATTTTTCCTCCGGCACAAGGACGCCCATGTTTATTTATGATGAAGAACGGAATAGCGGTTGCGCCCGCGAAATGGCAGAACGTGCAGATCTTGTCGTACCAACTTTCAATTACGGGTTAAGGGCAGATAAGCCAACCCTTCATTATTATTTTATGATGCTTTCTTACTCCGTTTTTGGAGTCACTGAATTTGCCTCCCGTTTTTTTTCTGTTGTATTTGGAGCATTAACCATGTTGATTACGTTTCTTTTTGTAAGGAAATACCTGGATAGGAATGCTGCTGTTTTCTCCGTCTTGATAATGCTTGCTTCCCTTAATCTCTCACTCGAATTCCACATGGCTGTTCCTGACCCTTATCTTATTTTTTTCCTGACCGCCGCCCACATGACCTTTTATGATTTTTTTGTCTCCAGGAAAAGATCCTCTCTGATTCTCATGTACATCACTCTGGGATTAGCAATCTTTACGAAAGGACCTGTTGCTCTCGGACTATTTGGAATAAATACCCTGCTATTTCTTATTTTAAAGAAGGAATTTAATTGGAAAACCATTAAAGATTTCAGGATAATCCGCGGAATCGCAATAATACTGGCTATCACTCTCCCATGGTTCATCGAGGTCGGGATTGCCACCAATTGGCAATGGCAAAAAATATTCTTCCTTGAACAGAATCTTGGCCGTTTAATGGGCGAAATGGAAGGTCATGGGGGATTTTACGGTCTGACATTAATCTATGTTTTTCTGGCTTTCCTGCCCTTTGCTTTTTTCCTGATCCAATCTTTTCGTAATGCATGGAGAAAGCGAAAAGGAAATGACCCTGTCCTGTTTTCATTGATTATTTCCTTCGTAATTGTTCTGTTTTTTACAATTTCTGCGACAAAACTTCCTAATTATCCCATGCCGGCTTATCCCTTTATCGCTTTGATTGTGGCCTTTTATTTCACTTCTGAGAAAATTAAAAAGCTGAAAGCATTACTTATTATTAACCTGCTGATCAGCATCCTTCTTCCTGTTATTGCTTACTTGGCTACAAATGTAATTGATGAAATTTCTTTCCTGGCTTATCATAGTTTTATCTTCACCATCATCCCGGTCGGGGCTGCAATAGCCCTCTGGATCTGGTTGAAACAAAAAAACCAGGGGAAAGTGATACTCACTCTCTCTTGCAGCTGGATCATTACAATCTTTCTGGTTTTCATTTGTATTTTTCCTGTTATAAGCCGTCAGGATCCGGTTCAGCAAGCCCTCCCTTCCCTCGATACTTCCAAACCTTTTGCTTATTATCGAAGATATAATTCAGCTTTCCCTTTTTACCTGAAAAAGCCTATTCAAAAACTAATGACGATTGAAGAGGTGGAAAATTTCTTTCGTAAACATCCTGATGCCTATCTTATCTCAGCCACTCAATTTGAAAAAGAATTGAATGCTCTCCCTCTTAAGAAAATCTTTCAAAAAAAGGATCTGTTTGAATCTCCGGTCACAACAATGTATGTCATAAAATAAGATCTCTTAAGCTGAAAGAAGGTTTCTTCCCGTTAATGAACTCATAATCTGTTCTTAACAGAATGATATTTTAGGACGATATAAATTCTCTTGTTTTAAGGAAATATTTCTCGACTCTTCCTTCTCATGAAAGCCGGTAAGAAGTACTTAGTAATTTATCTCTAAGATTTAAAAGAAGATAGAATCCCTTTTAAAAATAGATTCTGATTAAAGTGCTCCTGTGAAAAACCAAGTCTCACGACAACAAGATTCCGGGAAGGTATTATAAAAACCCTCTGCCCTCTGTGTCCCTGGCAGGAATAGGTATCCGGGGGGGCATCCTTCAGCTGATGGGCTTCATTTAACCAGAACAAGGCTCCGTATTTCCCCTCGGAGGCTTTAACCGGGGTTCTGGTAAAATCAATCCATCCTTTAGGAAGAATCGAATCCTTGTTCCAAACCCCATCTCTGTAATATAATAATCCAAATCTGGCCCAGTCCCGCGCAGTAGCATATCCATAGGAAGCTCCTACAAATGTTCCGGCCGCATCCGCTTCAAGAACCATGCTGTACATCCCTGTTTTTTGAAATAATTCCTTGTATGGGAAAGAATAGTATTCCATATCGTTCTTTATGGTGGTTCTTATGATCCCCGAAAGAATATTTGCCGTTCCGGATGAATACATCCAGATCAAATTGGGTTCTTTTCCAAAAGGAGCCGATACAGATAATTTATAGGAATCTGTTTTTCGAAAAAGCATGTTGGTTGCATCGGAGGCCGTCCCGTAATTCTCATCCCATTTTAATCCACTGCTCATGTGCATCAGTTCAGCAATTGTAATATCCCGGCGCCGGTCTGTAAGCCATTCGGTGATCGGGGCCGATGCATTCACATCCAGTCTGCCTTCCCTGACCAGTATGCCCAATAAAGCATTTACAATACTTTTATTCATTGACCAACCCCACATCCGGGTATCTTCATTAATACCCTTTTCTCTCCAGTACTTCTCCCCTACAAGTTCTCCTTTGTAAACGACCACCACTGCGGCTGTGCGCTTTTCATCATCAAAAGCGCTGCTGATGGCTGAATCCAATTTCGATTGGTCCATCTCAGAAAATATAGTATCCTTTAACTTGTCCCCATCAGGCCAGGGAACTTTCCATAAACCCGCTGAATTTGCTTTTGGCAATAAAACCTTTCGGTTTGAAAGAGAATCAACCGGAATATCATTAATCAGGCAACAACCAAGACCCTCACGAAATATGGCCGTCTGAGTGAAATACCCCCAAAAGGAGGTAGACACCGTCTTCTTTTCATAATCTATTTTACTGGAAGTATATTTGACAATTGAAAAATCTAAATCCTGATCAATTACCTCCGCAGGCTCTCGTCCAGCCAAAAAAACACCTGAAGCAAGGCATTTTGCACCATACCCGGTGGCAATATACAACTTTGGATATTGTGAAATAATGACCCCGCTCAGGATGATCACAATCCCTATCGATATCGCTAATCGTTTTTTCATATGAATACCGTAATTGGACAAATCAACTCTTACAAAGATCTATCAATTCTATTATTTAAATACATTCCGAAAAAAACTCGTTTCTTTAACGAATATAAGGAAATTAACGTTTCTTTCTAAAAAATAATGCCTGTTATTTTAAAAAATCATCTACCCATGTTCCCTCCAATGCGATTGGATTTTTAACAAAATTTATTTAATTTTAAAAAACCAATTTTCATTCCTTTCAGCTGACCAGTCAATATAAATCACCGCTGATAAAATTAAAAGTTGAAATTTTTGGTATTCATTAAATTAAAATAAAAAATTACCTGATGGGAGTAAGAGAAATGTTCAGTTTGATGGAAGTGACAAACAGTCATAGCAGGAAAGAATTTCTCGAATTCCCTGTTTCATTGTATAAGAATGAGCCAAACTGGATCAGACCAATCGACAGTGATATCGAAAATATTTTCAATCCATCAATAAACAAACACCATGCTCATGGGGAATCCATCCGGTGGATCCTGAAAAATTACAGCGGTGAGACTGTTGGAAGGATCGCTGCTTTTTACGATACTTCTCTTTTTGGTTCAGTTGAAATTCCGGCTGGAGGAATAGGATTTTTTGAATGCATTAACGATCGGCAGGCAGCTTTCATGTTATTCGAAACAGCTAAAAAGTGGCTTGAATCCCGCAACCTTGAAGCCATGGATGGACCTGTCAATTTCGGAGTGAGGGATAATTTCTGGGGGTGCCTGGTCGAGGGATTTCATGAACCGGTTTACAATATGCCCTATAACTTTCCTTATTACAAGGATCTTTTCGAATCATATGGATTCAGAAATTACATTAACCAGTACACCTATAAAAGGGATGTTCAGGGAGGTGGAAATCTCCATCCCCTGGTCAGGCGATCGGCCGAAAGAGTGTTGAAAAATCCGGATTACAGTTTTTAAACTGATTCAAAAAGGGAATATCTCTTTTGCCCGTGATTTCAGAATAATTTACAATAAAACCTGGAGAAATTTTTCCGGAACAAATGATATCACAGATGATGAAGCTGTTCTCCTGATGAAAAAACTGGAACCCATCCTGGACCACCGTCTCATTATCTATGGTTATTACAAAGAAGAACCCATCGCTTTTTTTATCATGATCCCGGATATTGGACAACTGACAAAAAAATTTAACGGGAAATTAAACTGGTGGAAAAAGCTCCTGTTTATTTGGAATTTGAAGGTTTCCTGTAAAGTAGACAGGGTAATCGGAAGAATCTTTGGAGTAGTGCCCGAACATCAGGGTAAAGGAGTTGAAGGAGCCCTGGTGCTCACTTTTGAAAACGAAATCCTCAAACCGGGTTTCCCTCCCTATAAATCACTCGAACTTAACTGGATCGGAGACTTTAATCCGGTGATGATGAAAATGGCTGAATTAATCGGAGGATCTGTTTACAAAACTCACGTAACCTATCGTTATCTTTTCGATCAGACAAAAGAATTCCATCGAGCCCCTTTGGTAAATACTGTATTGCGCAAAAAGAAGTCCGAACAGGTATCTGAGCAGATTATTGCCGGCACAACAGTGGATTGTCAATAAAACCCTCTACCCCAGGTCATCTTGCTACCATGCTCGTACCATGCTCGTACCATGCTCGTACCATCTCCGGTCCTTGTCCGTACCTTGGTCGTATAACATCGTATAAAATAAGAATCAATACCGAATAAAATGCCCTTAAAATCCGGGGAGATTATTAGGGTAATTGATTATTGGGATTAATTTCATAGAAATAGACTATTACTTTGATTAAAAAATCCTGATTACTTCCTCATTTAAAAACCGTTTCTTTTTATAATGATCGGTTTTTTCTTATAATTTTGCATAGTATCTACTTAGGTGATCCCTTATGCTTCTTCAATTTGCACTGGTTTTAGCAATGTTACTGCAAATTTTTGCAGCGGGAATTTCAATAAAACTGACCCGTGTAACCAAATACAACATGTCCTGGATGCTGATCAGCGCCGGATTTATCTTCATGGCCATCCGGTGCATGGTTGAATTATTGCCTGCCCAAACGTTTCATCTTATATTTGTCTGGCTTGGAGTGGGAGTTTCCCTTTGTTTTGCAGTAGGAGTATTCCTCATTCAGAAGATTTTCAAATACATGAAAACTGTTGAAGCAGAAAAAAGAGACATGGAAAAAAATATGCTCAACGCAATCATCCAAACCGAGGAGACTGAAAGAAAGCGTTTTGCCAAAGATCTCCACGATGGGTCTTGGACCTATTTTATCAACAGTGAAGATGTCTGTGTCCTCACTTTCCAGATCCGAAAAAGATGAGACAACCCAAAAGATTCTTCGGAATACGGACATGGTGATAGATGAAGCAATTAAAAGTATCCGGGAAATTTCAAACAATCTGAGCCCTCATATTCTGAATAATTTCGGTCTGAATAAGGCAATGCGGAACTTCATCAATAAAATCAATTTATCCGGAACTATTAAAATAACATTTCTCTCCAATATTGAAGAGGAAAGATTTGAAAGTAACCTTGAAGTGGTCCTTTACCGTGTAATCTGCGAACTAATCAATAACACACTCAAACATGCAGGAGCCACTTCAATACGAATTACTCTGGAAAAGCAGGACGAAATGATTTTCTGCCATTACAGAGACAATGGTATTGGCTTTGATATGAAAGAATTTTCATTCAGCAATCCTTCTTCCGGAATGGGATATTCGAATATGGTATCCCGGATTAATTCATTAAAAGGTACATTCGATCTCTTTGCAGAAAAAGGGAAAGGGACAAGAGCCGTTATTCATGTTCCGGTTACAGTGGCGCCGGCTATATCATAATTACCAAGACAAGGATTATGGTTGAATTAAGCTCAGATTATTAAAATTAAAATTGGTGAAAAATGAAAATACTCCTTGTCGATGATCACGCTTTATTCCGGAATGGATTAAAAATGTTGCTGGATACTCTTCCTGGATACGAAGTTTCAGGTGAAGCTTCAAACGGCAAAGAATTTCTTGAGATTATCGTTAAAAATGATTACGATATCATTTTCCTGGATATAGAAATGCCTTTTATCAGTGGTATAGATGCAGCAAAACTTGCGATAGATAACAATCCGGATTTGAAAATAATAGCATTATCCATGTATGGTGAGGAGGAGTATTTTGACCGGATGGTAGAGGCCGGTGTAAAAGGTTTTCTTCTGAAGAACTCCAATCTTCAGGAAGTTAAAACCGCTTGTGATATAGTAATGGCAGGCGGGAACTACTTTTCTCAGGAACTGATGCAGAATCTTTTGAAGAATTATAAACTGGTGAAAGAATCAAAAGACACCGAGCCGGAATTATCAGAACGGGAAATAGAAATATTACTTTTGATCAGTGAAGGATTATCTAATCAGGAAATAGGAGACCGCCTTTTTATAAGTAAACGTACAGTAGAAAAGCACAGAGCTAATATCCTTGATAAAACCAATTGTAAAAATACCGCAGGCCTGGTAATGTACGCTATTAAAAATCAGTTAATAGAGCCTTAGTAAGTATTTATACCCATTACAAAATACCATTTTTTACTGCGATTTTTCATCTGCACAAAGCTTAATTTTGCTTTAGAGATGAATTTTTTACTATTTCATATTAAAATTCGGTAAATGGGAGTTCTCTATGATCGGTTAATGTTGGATATTCGATTTGTGGAAGGTCTCAATTCCTGTATGAATTGCGGCATTTGTTCTGCAATCTGCCCGGCGGCAGAATTTTATCATTATGATCCAAGAATAATTTGCAATACGGTTCAAAGCCGTGATGAAAAAGCAATCGAATCCCTTTTGAGAAGCGAAACAATCTGGTATTGTGGTCAGTGTATGTCCTGCAAGACCAGGTGTCCCCAGAATAACACACCCGGATTTGTCATTATGGCTTTAAGGAAAATATCTCAGGAATTAGGGTATTTCACAGATTCCGAAAAAGGCAGACAGCAATTTGCCTTGAAAAGGGTAATTGGTCATAATATTCTGCAATCGGGTTATTGCGTAAATCCGGACATCGTTTCACCTTTTACTCACCCTGAGCAAGGCCCCGTCTGGGAATGGTATTATGCCAATACTCCTGAAGTACTCGAAAAACTGGGAGGCAATTATAAACAAAGCGGACAAGGGATTCTACGCAATATACCTGAAGGAACATTAAACGAATTAGATCAGATATTCGAGATAACAGGATGTTATGATATGTTTGAAGCCATTGAAAAAAATTCCAAAGAGAAAGCTGCTGAACTAGGCATGGAAATAACACCCGAGGGAATAGATAACGAGTATTTTGACGAGGTCTATACGGCCAATAACGGTACTCACAATGTTTAGCGAAAAAATAAATCAATAGACTTAAAATAAAGAGCCAAAGTTCCAATAATTTCAAGACAATAAAGTAAATGGCATCAGAGGGTAAAAAAAGAATATGGGAAGAATATCAAAAGGAAGTTGCAGATGATCATTACTTCTATGTAAGGAGCTGTATCCGGCAGACTTTTTTCCCGGGCGCAGAAACTGCATTTCTGAACATACTCAGAAATGATCTTGGAAAGGATGTTTATGAAGATGCCAGACACACTACCTGTACCGGTATCGGTTATCATAGCGATGTTATCCCATTGGATACTACCATGACGGTCATTGCGCGGCAGTTCGCCCTTATGACAGAAAGTGGATATAAAAATTTCGTTCCTTCCTGTGTAACTTCTTTTGGTCTTTACACAGAAGTGCTTGATACCTGGAAACATTTTCCTGAGAAAGAGAATAAAATCCGGGAATTTCTCTGGAAAGCGACCAAAAGGGAGTTCAAAAAACCTGAGAATCTGGCCCATGCTTCAGATGTATTCTATAAGAACAAAGAAAAAATCAGAGGAAAGGCAAAATTCCTTCTGCAAAATACCAATACAGGAAAGCCTTTGAGAGTCGTAGAACATATTGGTTGTCATTATTCCAAGATGTTCCCTTCAAATGGCATCGGTGGAGCAGAATTTCCTCATGTGCTGACCGGTATGATAGAATCATGGGGAGGGGATGTCATTGATTATCCGGAGAGGCGTCATTGCTGTGGATTTGGATTCAGAAATTACCTGATCAGAGCAAACAGGGGTTACAGTATTTCCAATTCCAAAAAGAAATTCGAATCCATGCAGCCCTATAAACCTGATTTTATTGTTACCAATTGTCCCGGATGTCCTATGTTCCTGGATCGTTGGCAGTATACCATTGCCGAGATGGAAGGTATAACATACGGAGAAAACGGAATGGGAATCCCTGTCCTTACTTTCGAAGAAATGGCAGGCCTGGTGTTAGGATATTCACCATGGGAACTTGGATTACAGATGCACCAGATTTCGGTGGAACCTTTATTGGATAAGATGGGCATTGCCTATAAGGAAGAAGAGAAATATCTTGGTAAAAACGGAAAGGAAATAGGACAACCACAAAAGCCCCAATTTTTAATTGTATGAGCATTGAAAAAAAAGTCATAATTATTGGAGGAGGTCCTGCAGGATTGGAAGCTGCAAATGGATTCTATCATACTGATTATCAAGTAACAGTACTTGAAAAAGAAGATCAGACGGGAGGGAAATTGAATCAGTGGCACAGGCTTTTCCCAAATTTCAAATCCGGTTCTGAGGTTAAAGATTATCTTGAGAAAAATTTAAAAAAGGGAAATCATTCTGTTATTACCAACTCCGAAGTTGTTGAAATTTCAAGTAATCAGAACAATCACCAAATCACTCTGAAGAATGGTAAAACCTTAACTGGAGAAGCGGTCCTGATTGCATCAGGATTTCAACCCTTTGAGGCTTCACGTAAAGAAGAATATGGTTATGGCATTTACGATAATGTCATTACCTCTGTTGATCTCGAAAATTTACTTTCTCAGGGTAAACCAATTATAACCTCCACCGGTAAAATTCCTGAAAGAATCGGATTTATTCACTGTGTAGGATCAAGAGATAAGAAATCAGGAAACTTGTACTGTTCAAGGGTCTGCTGCGTGACAGGCGTTAAACAGGCCATCGAAATTAAACAGCATCTGCCGCAAGCAAGAGTTTTCAATTTCTATATGGATCTGCGTATGTACGGACAGGATTTTGAAGAATTGTATATTGAAGCCCAACAGAAATGGGGTGTTACATTTGTACGGGGAAGAGTATCGGAGATAGCTCAGAATTTTGATGGTTCCCTACAATTGAAAGCAGAAGATACTTTGGTGGGAAGGCCCTTAAAGATGAACTTTGATCTGGTCGTTCTTCTGGTTGGGATGGTTCCTCCTAAAGGATCTTTAACATTAGGAAATTCGGCATCCTTAGAATTCACGGAAGGAAAATTTCTCAAAGTCCTGGAAAAGCCTGTTCATTCTAATGAAACGAATGTTCCTGGAATATTTTTAACTGGAACCTGTAAAGAACCTCTATCACTCCAGGAAACTTTGACAGATGCAAGAGCTGCTTCGGCAAAAGTTATTTCTTATTTAAAGGAAATGAGGGAGATTAAATGATGAAAGATTGGGGCTATAAAATAATTGCAGCCAGGCAGATTGACCTGGATTCAAATGATCTTTCAATAGCCAATTACATCAGCAGGAATGAAATTTCATTTAAATGGTGCATCGGTTGTGGAAGTTGTTCTGCGACCTGCACTGCTGCAAAATTTACTGATTTTAATCCGAGAAAAATAAATATTCTGATCCAGCGCGGAGAAACAGCCGGATTAAACAAAGAAATATCCAAATGCATGATGTGTGGAAAGTGTCAGATTATCTGTCCAAGAGGGGTAAATACGAGAAATATTATTCATCACATTAAAAGAGCATATTCAAATGTCAACTCCCTTTAATCTTTTTGTGATTCCATTTTGCATTGGCATCATTCTGCTGCCTCTGATGCTATTGTGGAGGTATGTCAAATGGTTCAGAAGATTGGAGAAAGATGATTATGAAAAAATTAAGAGCAATATCCTCTCAGTAAGTACTTTAAAAGCCATAAAAGAAGTGTTCATGGAAAGCCTGATTCACCGCAGAATATTCAGGATAAATCCTCTCCTGGGATACATGCACATGAGTCTTGCCTTTGGCTGGTTTCTTCTTATTGTTGTAGGAAAATTGGAAACTTTGTACTACACACACGATGTAGCCAATGAAATTTATTATCCGGTGTTTTTTCGTTTCTTTGAACAAACTCCTCATGAATCCCTGCTCCTGCAGTCTCTGAATGCATCAATGGATTTTCTGCTGTTTTTTATTCTGACCGGATTGATGATTGCTGTTGCTAAACGTTTCTATTCCAGGATTACCGGATTAAAAAAAAGAACAAAACATACCACAGCCGACAGGCTATCCCTTACTTTATTGTGGCTGATTTTCCCCTTACGGTTACTGGCTGAAAGTTCAACAGCATCTTTTTCGGGGAATGGAAGTTTTCTAACCCAGCCATTTGGAGATTTTCTTGGAACGTTTATACCTGTAAAACAAGCTTCTGTTATTTTCTGGTGGCTGTATTCCACTGCTCTGGGCTCATTTTTAATCACAATACCCTATTCCCGGTATATGCATATTCCTACGGAAATCATTTTAGTATTTCTAAGGAATTATGGAATTAAAACAAAGGACAAGTTCTCAGGATTTTCAGAATATGAACTGCAGTCTTGTTCACGCTGCGGAATCTGCATCGATCCCTGTCAGATGAATGGACAGAAAAAGAGCGGATCAGCTCAAATGGTCTATTTTCTAAGGGATTTGCGTTCAAATAAACTGGCTCCAAAGCTTTCTGACAATTGCATGATGTGCGGCAGATGCAATGATGTATGTCCCGTTGCAATTGATCTGACCCGGCAGCGCTTGGTTCAGAGAAAGAATCATTGCAATAATTTTCCTTACGACTTTTCGTATCTGAAAGACTCTAAAACACCAAAGACGGATATCATCTATTTTGCTGGATGTATGAGCCATTTATCTCCTTCGATCATCCAGTCAATGATAAAGATCTTTAATGCAGCGAATCTGAACTATCTTTTCCTTGATGAGAAAGGCAGTATCTGCTGCGGCCGTCCTTTAAAACTTTCAGGGCAATTTGAAGCGGCAAAAAGGCTGATGGAGAGTAATCGGAATCTGATAATTTCATCAGGAGCTAAAACTTTGGTAACCTCCTGTCCTATCTGTTACAAGAGTTTTAAAGAAGATTACAATCTTAATCTAAGGATCCTGCACCACAGCGAATTTCTTCCTGAGATTATAAAGAGAAAAAAATTAGCCATCAGAGCAGATGAACAGAAGATCGTTTACCACGATCCATGCGAATTAGGACGGGGATCTGGTATATATGAACAACCGAGGATATTACTTGAAAAATTTTCAAATCTTGTATCTGTTAACCAGGAAAAAGAAAAGTCCCTGTGTTGTGGCGGAAGTCTTGGAAATATATCTATCCCTGCTTCGGAAAGGGAAAAGATTCAAAAAGCCACCGCCGGAATATTGAATAGCCCTGAAGCGGATTGTATTGCTACATCATGTCCGATGTGTAAAAAGAGCATTGCTCAATATTCAGACAAACCCGTTAAAGATATCGCCGAGCTTGTTTCTGCTAATCTTGAAAAGGGTAAAGTCATGGTTAAAATTACAAAACTGGAATATAAAGTTCCGGAAATGATAGAAATCTAATTATGAAAACATCCAGATATTTAATTTGCAATGACATTCTTGCTTCGGAAGATCAACCGGCTGAATTCATTTTCCATAATCAGCATCCCCGTTTCCTGGCTAAAGTAGAATCTCTCGAATTTGAAGAAATAGAAAACAGACCGGAGAAACCTTTTGCTGATGTCCTCTATATTAATACTGAAGGGGTTTTGGAAATCTACCGGATTGAGGCTTATGAGTTTCTGGAACGAGCTGATGATGAGGAAATATTGGATGATCTCTTTCCGGCACGCGATTTCTATACATCGTATCTGCAGCAATTGGACCAGGAGGATGGGAACAAACCCGGTTTTCCGGTAAAGGATTTCAGCCCTGAACTTCCAGGTCTTAAAATACTCCATGGACACGAAACATGGACAGTAGTATATAACGGGGTCATTGCCGAATTTGACTCTGAAGACAACATGAATGAATTTCTGGAACATGATCTTGAAATAGAAGAAGATCTTTTGGATCAGGGAGTCATTAATCAATTCAATTAAATCGTTCGTTCGATCTAAGCGGAGGAACTTAATTCTCCTAAATATTCCCCGTCGGGTATTTTGGATTTGATCCAAAACAATTTGTATTTTTTCCCTATACCAACTCCGTACCAAGTCCATACCAAGTCCGGTACAAGGCTTAGTTTTTGCTCGCTGCATGGAACCGGAGAATGTTCGATCCAATCACAGGGAATAACCTTACGGGGTGTTTATTGAAACGCGACCGACAAAAAACATCATAAAACAAAGGTATTCCAATCAGTACCAGATAAAAGAGTAGCTTCTTTTTTTGTTGATATCTTTTCCTTAAACCCTGCCGTTGAAAAAGCAGTAAGATATTATAAGGCACTAATTTATTTAACACGGCAATTAATGTCGGAATTATAAGGTTGATATTCAAATATAATTAAAATTAAAAGCACTTCAGGGATATGGAAATAAGAATAAGATTATCATAAAAACATACAATTATTTAGTATTTTAGTGGAATTAAAATATCTTACCTCGATTTTTGATGTCGACACGCAAAAAATATAAGAAAATTGATCTTCATAAGTTTGTACCCAGAACGCTTCATCAAGGTACCATACATGGACGAATTGAATACATCGGCAAACCCAGGGATGAAAAGATTAAAATTGATTTACTGGAATATAATGAATCAAATGTAAAAGAATCTCCCAATGTTAATTTAAAAGATTTACCGGAGAAATTAAAAAGCCCTATGATCAAATGGATCCGGGTTACAGGCGTCCATGATCCTGAAATCATCAGTCAAATTGGAAAACTTTTTAATCTAAACTCACTTGATATTGAGGATATTCTTAATACAACCCAACGTCCAAGAGTAGAAGAACGTGAGGATTACATTTTTCTGGAATTAAACCTGATTCAAGTTGACAAGAATACTCATGACATTAATAATGAGCAGGTAACCATTATTCAAGGTGCAGATTTTGTGCTTACTTTTCATGAAACGACGCCAAAATCATTCGAATCATTATATCAGAGAATAATTAACAGCAAAGGAGGAATCAGAAAATACAAGACTGATTATCTTGTGTTTGCTATTGCAGATATTATTATAGACCAATATTTTATAGTTCTTGAAGATATAGGTGAAGTGCTTGCAGAAACAGAGGAGGAACTGATCTTACACCCTGTAACCAGCAGCCAGGAATCTATATACAGATTAAACAGAAGACTGGTCTATATTAAAAGGACAATCTGGCCAACACGGGAGGTATTAAACTCTTTTCAAAGGTCAGATAATCTCCTGATGAACGAAAACACAAAAATCTACTTTCATAATTTATATGATCATACCGTTCAAATAATTGAAACCCTTGAGGGATCGAGGGACATAACTGCAAGTATGATGGATCTTTATCTTTCTTCGGTTAGCAACCGGCTCAACGAAATCATGAAATTTCTCACGATTTTTTCTACGATTTTCATTCCATTGACTTTTGTGGCAGGTGTATATGGAATGAATTTCAAGAATCTTCCTGAACTGAACTGGAGACAGGGATATCTTTACTTCTGGATACTGAGTTTAGCTATTTCAGGAGTTATGCTGATGTTTTTCAGAAAGAAAAGGTGGATTTAAAAATGACAACATTAAAGATTTAAATGATTACTATGAATCCTATTATTACAGCGATCAACTCTTTTGGCATGTCTGGGGCCGTGTTCCACGGACCTTCATTAAAAATATTGCCTCAGTTTAAAATACACAAAATTCTGGAAAGGACTCAAAACAAATCCTCAGAACGATATCCCGACTCCATTATTGTTCGTTCTTACGATGAGATAATCAACGATCCTGCCATTGAACTTGTCATTGTCAATACTCCGGATTTTCTTCATTTTGAAATGGCAAAGCAAGCACTTGAAGCCGGTAAACATGTAGTTGTTGAGAAACCATTTACCAAGACTTCAGAAGAAGCTGTTGATTTAATAAAATTAGCTAAAAAGAAAGGGCTTGTCCTGACGGTGTATCAGAACCGCCGGATGGACGGAGGATTTCTTACTGTAAAGAAGGTCGTGGAGGAAAAATTATTGGGAAGGATTGTTGAATTCGAAGCTCACTACGATCGTTACCGCAATTTTATAAGAGAAGGATCCTGGAAAGAGGATGGTGATGAGCGCACAGGAGTTTTGTATAATCTTGGATCACACATCGTGGATCAAACGGTCCAGCTCTTTGGTATTCCAGAAGCAGTAACAGCTCATCTTGCTGTCCTTCGTACCGGAGGCCGTACAACAGATAATTTTGATATCCGGCTTCATTATAAGAACTTTAATACCTATCTGCGTTCCTCCTATCTGGTCCGGGAGATGGGGCCGCAATATATTCTTCATGGAACGGAGGGATCATTTACCAAAAACGGAAGAGACATCCAGGAAGAAATGTTGAATCAACACCGGCTTCCCAATGAGCCAGACTGGGGAAAGGAACCTGAATCTGATTGGGGGACCCTTAATACTACCTTCAATGGGCTTCATTTCTATGGTAAAATAGAAACTATCCCAGGCAATCTTTCCTACTTTTATGAGAATCTTTATCAGGTTATCCGGGAAGGGAAAGAAATGTTTGTAAAACCGGAAGAAGCGCTGACTACTATTCGCATTCTGGAAGCTTGCCTTGAAAGCAACAGGCTTAAAAAGACCATTGAATTTAAAGCCTGACTAAGAAAATCTTCATACATGAATTCTCATTTACTTCCTTATCTGGATTAGAAGTCATTTGATACTGCCTTCTATCGTGTTTTTTACTTGATTTAAATTTAGATAAAACATAATTTCACAAGGATGGTACGAGCATGGTACGAGCATGGTAGCAAGGAAGGTTATAGCAAGGAAGGTTATAGCAAGTCAGGATCACCTGAAAGGGATTAAATAAAAAGGCACTGTCGAATGGCAACCGTTTTCTTTCATTAAGATTTAAGTGTTGAAAACGGAGTTAAAGTAATTGATAGGATCGGGTCATTTTAATTATCTTTTCGTCTAAATATATTGTATTCATTTTTTTATTCTGATTAATATGGAAGTTGAAAGCCGTGAATTTCAAATCTGGCAATGCCAGAATTGTCATTATGAATATGAAGAAGAAAGAGGCGATCCCATCTCAGACATCCCACCAGGAACCTATTTTGAGAATTTACCCGATGATTGGGTTTGTCCCATATGCGGAGCAGCTAAAGACAGATTTAAAAAGGCCGATGCTCCTGAATAGATAAATTACAAATCAATAACAAGTCCATCATAACCGGGTTCCACATTTGAAGGTAATTCTTTCAATAAATCAGAATGTTTGCCAATATCATGGCTCATATGAGTAAGATAAGCTTTACGCGGTGAAAGTTTCCCGATAAATTCCAAGGCACTTTCGAGATTGAGATGTGAGATGTGAGATGCTTTCCTCAAAGCACAAATAACAAGGTATTCGATCCCTTTAAGCTTCTCAAATTCTCCATCTTCAATGGAATTGAAGTCCGTTAAATAAGCAAACTGTCCAAATCTGAATCCATACACGGGTAATTTATGATGATAGAGGCGTATGGGAAGAATGTCCAGCGTTCCGACCTTAAATGGTTTATGGTCGATACCAATCAGTTCCATTCTTGGAATTCCAGGATATTTGTTAAGTGCAAATACGTAATTGAAGATTTTTCTGAGATTTTCCTGAACCCTCTCTTCACAGTAGATCTCCATTGCAGATTTTCTCTGCCAGTTAAAACTTCGGATATCATCGAGTCCGAAAATGTGATCTGCATGTTCGTGAGTCAGTAAGATTGCGTCCAGACGATCGACTTCGTGCTGAAGCATCTGCTGGCGAAAGTCAGGACCTGCATCGACAACTATCCGGGTATTGGAATCTTCCACCATGATTGCACTTCGCAGTCTTTTATCCCTCTGATCTGTTGATTTGCACACATCACATTTACAGGCAATCACAGGGATTCCATTCGAAGTACCGGTACCGAGCAGGGTTATTTTCATGTATTCTTAACCTAATCGATCAAACTTACATTAAAAAATGATTTTGACAAAATTTCAATAAATAAAATACCTTCCCTGTAATTTCGATTCGAAAAAGAACTATTTATTACTTTTGTTTAAAATTATATTATGGCTGATCTTTACCTCCTTCCCACAACCCTTGGCGATATCGAAATAGGAAAAGTAATTCCGTTTAATAATTCTTTAATTATTAAACGAATTAAATATTTCATTGTCGAAAATATTCGTACTACGCGCAGATTCCTTAAAAAGATTGATTCTCAGATCAATATTGATGAACTTGTATTCTATGAATTAAATGAGCATACCGACAGAAAGACACTGGAAGAATTTCTTCAACCTGTATTTGAAGGTTTTGATATGGGAATTATTTCTGAGGCCGGCTGTCCCGGGATTGCAGATCCAGGAGCTGAAATAGTAAGGTTAGCACATGAGAAAAATATAAAAGTTATTCCACTGGTTGGTCCATCCTCCATTCTTTTGTCCTTAATGGCGTCAGGAATGAATGGCCAAAATTTTGCATTTCTTGGTTATCTTCCCGTAAAACCAAATGAAAGATTGAAAGCGCTTAAGGAGATTGAGAAACGTTCCGGATTGGAAAAGCAGACACAAATTTTTATCGAGACACCGTATCGAAACATCAAATTATTTGAGGATCTTGTTACAACACTCTATCCGTCAACAAGGCTTTGTATAGCAGCAGATGTGACACTTGATACGGAATACATCAAAACACAAACGATCCTGAACTGGAAAAATAAGATGCCGGATTTAAATAAGCGTCCTGCAATATTTCTGATTTACAAAGATTAGATCAGATTTTTCTGTTTTGATTTAAAATCTTTTATCAGATTGTATTCGAACTCGAAATTGGGCGTAAAAACATTATTTCCTATCTGCCTTTCAATCTGCGACATACTCCAGAATTTTCCTTCCGAAACTTCTTCAGAATGAAGTCTGATTTTCTGATAATCATAGGAAATAAAATAATAAACGAGTTCTGATTCCATCTCAGTATCCCATCTGTATTTTCCTATAAATCTTGCAGAAAAATCTTTTAAACCAATCTCTTCAAAAGCCTCCCGCGCCAAAGCTGTTTCAAGGTCTTCTCCAAAAGAGATATGCCCACCTACTGATGTATCCCACTTTCCTGGCTGAACTAATTTATTCATCGGTCTTTTCTGAAGAAAAAAATGTCCGCTTGTATTGAAAACATGAAGATGTACTACAGGATGAAGCAATTTTTCACCATTATGACAAATGGAACGGGGTGCCTGGCCGATAACCTTACCTTCCTCATTGACCAAAGGGAGCATCTCTTCCACCGGCAGGTTTTGATTGATTCTTGCATTTCTTTTGTTTCTGAAATATTCTATTCCGAAATAAACTGCCATAAAAATGTACAACAAACCGCCGCTGATAAAAGCCCATGCTTCTTTACTCATATAAAAGGCGGAGTAGAGTATCAAAACAATATGGACAAGGATCAGGTAAAACAAATTCTGAAGATTCCTGCGGAATGCCAATTGCTGCAGATCGTTCAGTTTTACGCCTTTCATGTATCTTTGGGTCATCGATCCAATGATATCGAGTGAAGAAAAAGCCGAAAGCCCAATGACAGCAGCAAGAATAAGTTCTAAAAGGGCCGGTTTTAGTTTAAAAAAAAGATCGTTTTCAAGAAGAATGGAAATACAGGAAAGTGCAACTAATAAAAAAGTATCAAGTAAAACGAATTTATCAATCCTTTTTTCCCTGATCCATGTCATCACCATCTCAACCAGACCAGTAAAAAGGGCCACAATAAGTCCTACTTTCATTCCCCAAATTTCATCCGCAATGATATAGACAATCAAAGGGATGAACCCAGGCAGTAATTTCTTAAGTAACTGAATCTGTTTCAATACACTAAATCAAAAGTGCTTATTTAAATATTATCGTTGCTTTGAAACGACAGGAGGTGTATAATCAGAATGATAAACTTTAACAAGTGTAACATAAAAAACCAATGGTGAATATGCAGGAATTCCTGTTTGTTGCTGTGAAGAATAAGCTAATCTGGAAGGAAGAACCCATCGGGCTACCTGACCTTCAAACATTAATCTTACAGCTTCATCCCAGCCAGCGATCACTGTACCTGCTCCGACAGTGAAGGTATAGGGTTCGTAATTGCCTGTTTTATTGATATAATCGCCTGTACCGTCAAATAAAGTTCCGTTTGTTATGGAATCCGTGTCATCAATTAAATAGCCACTATAATAGACTTTAACAACATCACCCACTTTTATCGTGTCGGATGTATTATTTGCAGGTATTAATTCCTGGAAATACAGTCCTGATGGTTTTGGTTTAATACCGGGGAGGTATTTTTTTACATATTTCTGTAAATGTTCAATTTCCAGATCGCGCAATTCCTGACTTGTCGTTTTATTACAGGAATAAAAAGAGGTGCCGGCAATAAGAAGTAATAGTAAAAGACTCAGTATTTTAATTTTCATATACTCAAATGATTTGTCGTCAAATTTAGCGAATTTCAGATCAACTTTAAACTTTCTTCCTTTAATTGGTCAGAATACATTGGTAATACCTGTCGAAAAAGATTTACAGCCTCCAGGATGGGAAGTTTCAATTCACCACCGGAAGCGTTTTTGTGTCCTCCCCCGTTAAAATGGGCCGAAGAAAGCACATTGGTGGGAAAATTTCCTTTTGATCGAAAAGATATCTTTACCTGGTCCTGCATTTCCATAAAAAACACACTGAATATGATTCCATTTATAGAAAGTGGATAATTGACAAAACCCTCAGTATCACCAGGATGATAATCATATTCTTTCAATTCATCCCGGGAAAGCCATATTAACGCCGTGTGATATTCAGAAAATATTTCCAGCTTTAAAGAAAGACAGTGTCCCAGTAACCTCATCCTTTTTTCTGAAAAATTATTAAAAAGATGAGTATTAATTCTTTCTTTATCCGCTCCCCTTTCGATCAAATTACCAGTAATTTTATACATTCCTGGTCTGAAAGCATTATGACTAAAAGAACCTGTATCAGCAATTATCCCTGTCAGCAGTGCCTCGGAGCTTTCCTGATCAAGATATTGTATCAATTCAGTTTCTTCCAGAAAATCATATACCAATTCAGCCGTAGAGCTAACTTCTACATCTGAAAATATAAAATCAGCAGCTATTTCAGGATCAGGATGATGATCGATTAAGACTCTTGGCATTGATTTAGCCGCAATAAAGTCCTTTAATTTTCCAAGCCGTTTAATGTCATTGAAATCAAGTAAAAACAGTACATCAGCCTCATCAATCAGTCTGTGACAGGTTTCTTTGTCATTCTCATAAATTAAGGCCTGTGAACTTTCCCCCAGCCAATTTAAGTTAGCCGGAAAATCACCGGGAGAAATCACCACGGAATCCATTCCTAAATTCTGTAAAACCCTGTTTAAACCATAAGCTGAACCCAATGCATCACCATCAGGATTAATGTGAGGGATTATAACTGCCTTTTTAACTGCAGTTAACAACCATTGCTTGATTTTATAACACAATATAGGATCAAATCTTTTCAAAAGGAATGTCTTTTCAGTAAAGATGCAAAGATATTATAAATGGTTGTCCTTTTATGAAAATGTTCAGCAAAATTGTGCCGAGGAACAGATGACAATTCTATATTTATTAATTTTATTATCTTCAACCTCTGAGAAAAAACATCAAAATATTTTAAATAAAAAAATAAAAATGGCTGGTAATATTACATTTACAATGATTAAACCCTCAGCGGTTAAAAGTAATTTCAGTGGGCCCATCTTAAAAATGATCAATGAAGCCGGTTTCCGGATTAAAGCGATTAAAATGATTCTACTTACCCGTCAGCGTGCAGAAGCCTTTTACGCTATTCATGCTGAACGTTCATTTTTTGTTGATCTCGTGGAATATATGTCATCAGGTCCCATCATTGCCGCTATATTAGAAAAAGAAAATGCGGTGTCTGATTTCAGGGATCTGATCGGAAATACCAATCCTGAAAAAGCCGCTGAAGGAACCATTCGCAAGCTTTATGCTGAATCACTTACGGCTAACGCCATTCATGGCGCTGACAGCGATGAAAATGCATTACGCGAAGGATCTTTTTTCTTCTCAGAATTAGAACAATTCTAAAAAACAAGAGTGCGATGGCACAACTGAAGAACTGTACCATCGCACTCCTAATGTTTCTTATCGTACGTATTATTTATGGAACAAAAGGCAAACAGGTGTGAAGGCTTTCACTTCATCCGAGAAGGTAAGTTTTCCAGTTTTTTTGTCCCTTCTGAAAGCAACAATGTTTTGAGAATTTTGATTTGCAACCAATAGATAATTCTCATCCGGAGAAAGTGTAAAGTTTCTTGGATTCACTCCACGTGTGGGCTCCTGAGAAATTAATTTGAGTTTCCCGTCTTTCTGATTGATTTCAAATACAGCCATTGAATTTAATCCTCTGTTAGAAACATAAAGAAAACGTCCATCCTTTGTCATATGAATGTCGGCAGAGTAATTTTCTTTCTTAAAATCATCAGGAAGAGCAGAAACAGTTTCTATTTCTTTTAATTTATCTTCATCATTCAGGTCAATAACTGAAACAGAATTAGACAGTTCGCAGGCCACATAAAGCAACTTTTTTAACGGATTAATAACCACATGACGCGGACCGCTTCCGGGAGATAATTTTATTTCAGAAACAGAAGCCGGGATAAGCTTTTGACTTTTTTTATCCAGACGATAAACATTGATTTTATCCGTTCCAAGATCAGCCACAAATATCCGGTCAGTCCCGGGTTCGAAAAGGGCACTATGCACATGAGCCTTTTCCTGTCTTCCTTTAACAGGTCCACTTCCGTCATGTTGCCTGACATCGGTCAGCTTAAGCATTCCATTTTCATCCATGGATAATAAAGCAACATTTCCTCCTGTATAATTTGCGACCAGAACAAATTTGTCCGCGTTTGATGAAACATAACAAGGAACAGCCCCACCACTGGGGACTTTACAAAGTCTCTTCAAATGTTCTCCTTTCTGATAAACAGCAAAAGATTCAACGTATCCATTTTTATTGCCATTGTTATCAACGATTTCATTTACTGCCAATAAGAATTTATTGTCATTGGTCAAGCAAAGGAATGAAGGATTATCAGATGAGATGACTAAATCAGGAATCGAAATTTTCCCCGTTGAAATATTTAAGTGAGCTTCATAAATACCTCTCCCCTCTCCATCGGTATAGGTTCCGATGAAAAAACTTTGTTCAGGATCACTTATTACCGGCCTGCCATCCACTATAACTGCGGATGCCCATATACACAACAAAATAATTAGTTTTCTCATAGGATAAATTTTTAATTGTATCTAAAAATAGCTATAATGCGTCAATTTTTCTTCAGTGCATCCTTAATTTTTTGCCAGATATTTGGTTGTTTCCCATCTTTTTCTGATTCGGTATTCTTCTTAGGAACATCCTTGCCGGGGGTTTCTTCCTTTTTTTCTGCACTCCGTTCTTCCTTTTTCTTGTTGTCCCCTTTAAAAATACCCCATAGATTAAATAAACCTTTTTCATCAAGGTCTTCTTTGAAATGCGGGATGTCAAGTAAAGCCAGTGTTTCCTCGGACAACCCGGGGAAAGTATGGTATTTGTAATCACTGAAAGCAGGATCTCTGTACAATTTATTAAAGAACTTTCCAACGATGGGCAAAGCGGTATAACCTCCCCTTCCAAGACCGATATTTCTGAAGTGAATGGAGGGTTCTTCTCCTCCTACCCAGCAACCTGTTACCAGATCCGGGGTATACCCCATAAACCATCCATCAGCGTAATTTTGGGTTGTTCCCGTCTTTCCGGCAAAATCTCCCTCTACCTTATATAACGAACGAATATCCGATCCTGTACCTTCATTTACTACGGATTTCAAAAAATGAGTAATGATTGAAGCATTTTCAGGAGACAGTACTTCTTCCTGTTCACCATTTTTTGTATACTGCTTAAGGATTTTCCCATTGCCATCCTCTATCCGGATTAAATAATTCGGTTCTACCCTGCGTCCCGAATTATCCAGGCAGGCATATGCAGTGGCAAGTTGTAATAATGAGATGTTGCTTACCCCAAGAGCCAGCGATGGCACTTCCGGCAAATCGGCCGTAATGCCCATTGATTTTGCCAAATGGACGGCTTGCGAAATTCCTGATTCCATCAAAACCTGCACAGAAACTGTATTTACTGATTTACAAAGAGCACCTTCCATTGAATAAAATCCGCCATATTCTTCATCCGAATTACCCGGTGACCAATTCTGATAATCCGGGTAACTTATCTGTTCATTTGGAAAATATTTATTGGGTGCAAGGCCATTTTGTAAAGCAGATGCATAGACTATTGGTTTGAAAGCCGAACCAACTTGCCGTGGAGCCAATACATGATCATACTGGAAGAACCGGAAATCATCTCCCCCTATCCATGCTTTAACATTTCCCGTCTTTGGCTCAATGGCTATGAATCCACAATGTAAAATATTCAGAACATATTTAATGGAATCCATCGGAGACATATTCATCTTTTTCTCTCCATTCCAGGAGAATAATTTCATATCTACCCGCGTTTTGAATGCAGCGGTAATCTCGGCATTTGATTTTCCCGCTTCTTTCATTTTTTTAAAACGATCAGAACGACGCATAGCTCTTTGGAGGATCTCTGTATTTTTCCCCCATGGATTTTTACCTTCCCAATGTTTTTCGAAAGCAGCCTGCAACTCTTTCATCCTTTCCTGAACAGACAATTCTGCATATTTCTGCATACGGGAATCAATGGTGGTAATAATTTTCAAACCATCCGTATAAAGATTATAGGGTTCTCCATCCTCTTTCTTATTATTTTCACACCATTCTTCCACTTGTGGACGAATCAGTTCTCTGAAATAGGCGCCTAATCCTGTGTTATAAACAAGATAATTGTATTTTAATGCTAAAGGTTCCCGCTTCAGATTTTCAGCCTGTTCATTGGAAATGAATTTGTATTTGGCCATTTGATGAATCACGGTATTCCTTCTCTGAAGCGATCTCTCCGGATTTGTTCTTGGGTTATAAGAATTATTGGCCTTTAACATACCTACCAGGGTCGCTGCCTGTGGAATGGTCAGCTTGGCAGGGGTGACGCTAAAGAATCTTTCAGCGGCAGTTTCTATTCCGAATGTATTCTCTCCAAAAGGGACTGTATTCAGATATAAGGTCAGAATTTCATTTTTAGAATAAAGCTTTTCAAGCCGGTAAGCTATAATGGATTCCCTGATTTTACTAACAGGAATTGTTAATGGTCCGTAATTTTTCCTTCCGAAGATATTTTTGACTACCTGCTGGGAAAGAGTGGATCCTCCGCCAGAGCTTCTGTCCACCATGAATAAGGTCTTAAATACAACTCGCAGAAGAGCCATTTCATCAATACCCCTGTGCTCATAGAAACGTACATCTTCGGTTGCAATGAGTGCATTGATCAGATTTGGTGAAATCTCTTTAAACTTTACATTACTGCGATTTTGTGTGTAATATCTTCCAAGGAGCTTATTATCTTTTGAATATACTTCCGTAGCTAAAGGTTCCTTTATATTCGTTAAAGTTTTTGAATCAGGTAATTGCCCAAACGTACCAACGTATACAAGGGAAAATAAAATGGCCAGCATCAATAAACCAAGAGCCAAAAGTTTAAAACCCCATGTCAGGATCCATTTCAGCCATGGTCTGTGAGAATATTTAGGTTGTTTTTGAGGATGTTTTTGAGATTTACTTATAGACATACAATTTCTCTTAATGAAAAGAATAACACGAATTCAAGCTTCTTGTTAATTAAATAATTTAATCCTGCAAATTTACTTAAAACAAAAAGATAACAAGTCAAAATATTGTTAAGGATATGTTTTGTCAGGTTAAGGTGTTTCTTAAACTCAGAATACACCCTGTTTTCGCTTAAAAATACATCAAATGGATAAAAAAAAAGTATTTATGATAAAAAAACTTGTAAATATTTTCATTTGATTTTTTTTTTATAGAACTTAGCGACAAACAATCTAAAAAAGGATTAGAATGCTTAAATATGTTGGTTTTCCGGTTTGATAAAAGAAAATAATAATTTTTTTATTAATTGTTTGTATTATTTTGTATCTCTTGTTATCTTTCGGAAAATCTCCTCGATTATTAACTATTTTTTATTTTTTGTACTATGAACAAAGCTCAATTGATTGATGCCATTTCTGCAGAAGCAGGATTGACGAAAGCAGACTCTAAAAAAGCACTGGATGCGTTTGTTAAAACCACCGGTCAGCAACTTAAACAAGGCGATCGTATTGCTCTTGTTGGATTCGGCACTTTTTCAATTTCAGAACGACCAGCCCGCCAGGGTCGTAATCCTCAAACAGGGGCTCAGATTAAGATTGAAAAGAAGAAAGTTGTTAAATTCAAAGCAGGAAGCGAATTAACTGCTGACGTTCAGTAAGAAATTAAAGGGAGCTCTAAGCTCCCTTTTTTATTGGAGATTAAAAATTCTGTAGGGTATGGAGTTTCTTGTAAATACCATCCATTGAGATTAATTCATCGTGCGTGCCCCGCTCAACAATTTCACCATCCTGGAATACACAAATCAAATCTGCGTTCTTTATTGTAGAGAGCCGGTGAGCTATTACAATGGAAGTACGGTTTTTCATCAGGTTTTCCAGTGCTTCCTGCACCAATTTCTCCGATTCGGTATCCAGGGCAGAGGTGGCTTCATCCAGAATTAAGATAGGGGGATTTTTTAATACAGCTCTGGCAATTGAAATGCGCTGGCGTTGTCCGCCCGAAAGTTTTCCCCCCCTGTCACCAATATTGGTCTGGTATCCCTCGGGAGAAGCAATAATAAAATCATGCGCATTAGCCACCTTTGCGGCCGCTATTACCTGTTCTTCCGTCGCATTGGCTTCACCGAAAGAAATATTTTCAAAAAATGTATCATTGAAAAGGATAGGGTCCTGATTCACATTTCCCATTAAACCGCGCAGATCGGCTATTTTGTAATCCCTGATGTCAATACCATCGATCAGAATCTGCCCGCCGTTTACTTCCCAGAACCTTGGCAATAAATCCACAAAAGTTGATTTCCCTGACCCTGATTGACCTACCAGAGCGACCGTTTTCCCGATTGGAATGGTCAGATTGATATTTTTAAGAACATCATCCTCCTGGTACCGGAACGTCACATCACGGTATTCTATTTTACTTTTGAATTTCTTAACTGAAATAGCATCCTCTTTATCATGAATATTATTCTCAGCCATCATCACCTTATCAATACGCTCCATGGATGCCAGGCCTTTTTGAACAGAATACAGGGCGGTGGTAAAAGATTTCGCCGGATTGATGATATTATAGAAGAATACAAGGTAAGTAATGAATACTTCGGCCGAAAGAGAACTTTGTTTATTCAGCACAAGAGAACCTCCATACCAAAGAACAATTACAATAACAGCGGTTCCAAGGAATTCACTCATGGGATGTGCCAGGTATCTCCTCCACATCAGGGTGTTCATTAAATGGTAATATTCGGTATTTTGTTTTGCAAAATGATCCTTTACTTTTTCTTCCGCGTTAAATGCCTTGATAATTCTTAAACCGGTAAGTGATTCTTCAATGGTTGAAAGCAGTTCGCCCATTTTGTTCTGACCCCTCATCGAAGGTTTTTTCAGGCTCTTCCCTACTTTCCCGATAAAGTATCCAACTACCGGCAACAGGATAAATACAAATAAAGTCAGTGACCACGACATGGAAATCATCACGGCCAGTGAAATAATGATGGTCATGGGATCCTTAAAAAGCATTTCCAGGGAGTTCATGATGGAATTATCGATTTCCTGGACATCTCCTGTCATTCTTGCAATAATATCACCTTTACGCTCTTCGGAGAAAAAACCAAGCGGCAGCACCAGGATTTTTCGGTATATCCTGTTCCTGATATCCCTGACAATTCCATTCCGCAGGGGAACCATCATGCAGCTGGCCAGGTAAGTAAAACCAACTTTTAAAAACACCATGATTACAAGGAAAATACCAATGTAAATCAGGGTTTTTTCTTTCCCAAACTGTTGAATAATCTGGCTTATCTGGTAATAGGCATTATCGGATATGCTATCTTTTGTCAACATAAGTTCGGCAGGCTTTACATCAACAAGCTTAATCGTCCCGAATAACAAGCCGAAAACGGGTATGAGGGCAATGAATGAGAATGCGCCAAAAATTTGCCCCAGCAAATTGAACAGGATATTCAGAATAACGTATCCTTTATAGGGAGGAAGAAATCTTTTCAGGAGAAGGTATAAACCTTTCATAAGTTTCTATGTTGGGTATTTGCTGATTTCATGAACTAAGATGAAATTGTTAATGATTAATGGTACTACAATTCCTGATCTCTTAATTCTTAATTCTTAATTATTTTAAACCCCTGTATAATTCTGAGGAGTGATTTTCATCAATTCTTTTTTAACTTCATCACTGACATTCAGATCTTTGATAAAATCCCGGATCACTTCCTTATCGATTTTCCTGTTCACCCGGGTCAGGGATTTCAAGGCTTCATAAGGATCAGGATAACCTTCCCTCCGAAGAATGGTCTGGATGGCTTCCGCCACCACGCTCCAGTTTTCTTCAAGGTCGTGATCAATGACATCGCTGTTCAGCAATAATTTTCCGCAGCCTTTCAGGGTAGATTTAATGGCAAGGATGGTATGGGCAATGGGAACTCCAATATTCCTTAAAACAGTTGAGTCGGTGAGGTCACGCTGAAGCCTGGAGATAGGCAGTTTTGCAGAAAGATGTTCGAAGATGGCATTGGCGATCCCAAGGTTTCCTTCCGAATTCTCAAAATCGATCGGATTTACCTTGTGAGGCATGGCCGATGATCCCACTTCATTCTTCTCGATACTCTGTTTGAAATAATTCATCGAGATGTAAGTCCAGAAATCCCGGTCAAAATCAATCAGGATGGTATTGATCCGTTTCATGTTATCGAAAATAGCCCCGTAATTATCGTAATGAGCTATCTGGGTCGTAGTCTGTGATCTTTCCAGCTGCAAGGCGTTCTTCACGAAATTATTGGCAAAATCAACCCAATCGATCGAGGGATAGGCCACGTGATGAGCGTTAAAATTACCGGTAGCCCCGCCAAATTTGGCATAGCAGGGAATCCCTTTAAGCAATTCAAGCTGAACATTTAACCTTTCCGTAAAGACCTTTATTTCCTTTCCAAGGCGTGTGGGTGATGCAGGTTGTCCATGAGTCTTGGCCAGCATGGAAACATCCTCCCAGGCAAAAGTCATTTCTTCCAGTTTTGCAATCAGTTCATCAACAAGAGGAATATACACATTCTGTATGGCATCGCGCAGTGAACAGGGAACGGCTGTATTGTTAATATCCTGCGAAGTAAGTCCAAAATGAATGAATTCCTTGAATTGTTTAAGACCAATCAAATCGAACTTTTCTTTAATAAAATACTCAACGGCCTTTACATCATGGTTCGTTACCTTTTCAATATCCTTGATGCGTTTGGCGTCCTGTAAAGAAAATGAATTGTATATTTTTCTTAATTCAAGATTAAATACGGGGTCATAACCTTCCAGTTGTGGCAAAGGTATTTCCGTAAGAGCGATAAAATATTCCACTTCAACAAAAACCCGGTACTTGATCAGGGCAAATTCTGAAAAATAATCAGCAAGCTCTTCTACTTTAGTGCGGTATCTCCCATCAACAGGCGATATAGCTGTCAGATTTTGTAATTCCATTCTAAACTTATCATTTTACCACAAAGTAACAATTTCTATCAAACGATAAATGAACGAAATCTGTTCATCCGGGACCCAGCGCTGGAGGATAAAATTAGAAATTACGAATTAAAGGATTATCCACAAATACACTCAAATCCTGCACAAATACACACAAATATTTGTGATCATTTGGATTGCATTTGTGTGCATTTGTGGATAAAAAAACTCTACACTACGGTAACTGCTCCTGCAAACCGGCTGCTAGCCACATCATCGCCATTGCGTCGATAAAGGCCATGTAACACTGCACCAGATCCGCCTCTGCTGGCGCGTTGTGTGTCCTGAAGTTGAGGACGAGTAATTAAGTTCTTTAACATGCTGTACAAAAGATGAAGGGATTTCGGAAGCGAAATGATCCTTCGCTGGCGGTCTGCAGGGGCAGCCAGCAAACCGCCTTGCGGTGCTGCGGACAAAATCCACGGTATTGAACGGACAAGGAAAAGGCACATCAATGTGTCAGGTATGGATAACGGAGATGAACGAAAGTGAACCACTGATGAAGTATTGTGATAGCAACCCGTTGTCAAAACTATTGTCACACCGCGGATGATAGGATAAGTTTAGCGGTTACCTGTTTACTGGCTAAGCGGCAACCGATATTAAGGTGGCATGAACGTTATCCGGGCTTTTGTACGGAACAGGAGAAAGCTGTTTATAGATGCCAGTCTGCCACAAGGCTACCGCCAACAGGATTCGTCGGCAGATAAAGGGAAAATGCACAAGTTGAGAACCAACAAGGCAGAAAGTACCGATGCTATCAGACAGTTGCGGACTAAGCCGTAGTAGTGAAGAAGTCTTTGTAATGAAGATGGAGCGAAGGGCTTAGGTCATTCAAGTTTTCAAATTTTAACAATCCCGTTTTTGGGAAAAGACTAAAATGGACAAAACACAATCAGATGTAAAACCATTTCCTGTGACCATGCAGATGGTTACAGAAGCATACCGGAAGGTCAAAACCAAAGGTAAAGCTTACGGAGTGGATGGAGTTAGTATGAAAGAATTTGAGCAGAAGCTAAGAGGTAACTTGTACAAGGTTTGGAACCGATTAGCCTCAGGCACTTATTTTCCCCCGGCGGTCAGAGAAGTAGAGATTCCCAAGAAAGATGGTAAAATCAGGAAACTCGGCATACCAACGGTGGGAGACCGGATAGCTCAAACAGTGGTCAAAGATTACATGGAATCCTCGATAGACAAGCTGTTTCACCAGAATTCGTATGGCTACCGTCCATTGAAAAGTGCCCATCAGGCGCTGACTATGGCACGGATAAATGTCAGGAAATACGACTGGGTGATTGACATGGATATTAAAGGATTCTTTGACAATATCGACCACATACTCATACTAAAAGCGTTGGACAAAGTAGTCGAAGAGAAATGGGTGAAGATGTACTGCAAACGCTGGCTGGAAATGCCGGTACAAAAGATAGACGGGACTATAGTGGCTAAAGAAGGGAAAGGCACTCCACAAGGTGGAGTGATCAGTCCACTGCTGGCTAACCTGTTCCTGCATTATGCTTTTGACATGTGGATTACAAAGAAACACCCGGAGGTATGCTTTGAACGTTATGCTGACGATATCATCGTGCATTGCCACACTCAAAGAGAAGCAGAGGAAATACTTTTGCAGATTAAAGAGCGTATGGAGCAGTGCAAGTTGGAACTTCATCCCCTGAAAACCAAAATCGTTTACTGCAAGGATTACAGACGAAAAGAGCTGCATAAGGAAGTACAATTTGACTTTCTTGGCTTTAGCTTCCAACCCCGGCCTAACAAAGAACGGTCAGAGGGTAGGATATACAACGTCTTTGATCTGGCAATAAGCGCAGGTTCTCAGAAGAAAATCACCGAAGAAATCACACGAATGAAAATCCATCGTGATACGACCAGTACCATTGAAGAGATAGCCGACAGGCTTAGTGCCAAACTGGAAGGCTGGATCAATTATTACGGTAAATTCAGGAAGTGGAACTTTATCCGGATATTCCGCAGGTTAACCTACAGATTGATGCTTTGGGTACAGAACAAATACAAGTTCAGGAGCATTCATGAAGGATACAACTGGTTGCGAAATTACCAGAAAGTACATCCTAACCTGTTTGCGCACTGGCGGTATGGTTTTAAACAATGACTGGAATGACAAGAGCCGTATGACGGGAGACTGTCACGTACGGTTCTGTGAGAGGCTCGGGCTGAAATGCCCTTGCCTACTCGACTTTGTAAACACGAGTGGTCGAAAGATGTATTTTATTGTGAGTTATCATCGAAGTGATTTTTGCTTTTTTTTTAAATCTTTGTCATTATTTTTCATGGAATAGAATATAATTGAAAGTACTTCTTGTTCATTAAAGCTGGATCTCCACCACATTCTTTGACGATTATTCTAACTATTGTCTCCATAGTTCTATTGTAAACCTGCGTTTTGCTGTTTTATAGCCAATGTCGTTGATTTTCTTATATAATAAGAGCAGCATGGATGCAATGAGTGTCATGTAAAGCATCACTTTAATTCCATTTTCGCTAACGGATAAAAAGTGACTTGCGTTGAGTTCTTGTTTGATGAAGCGAAAGAAGACTTCAATATCCCATCTTTGCTTATATATGTCTGCAATCTCTTTTGGGCTTAGCTCTAAATTATTGGTAAAGAAATAGAAGGTATTTTCTTTCTTTCTAATTCTTCCTTTATTATTTGGAGGGGTCGTAACTATTTTTTCTTTCCGCTCTGCAATGATAAGACAGTATTGGTTTTCTGGATCATTTCGTGGTTTACCATATAAATGAACAATTTGGCTACTGATCAATGTTAGCTCTCCTATATCTTTTCCCTTTTCAGGAAGTTGATCTGAGGATATGATATCATACCTTCTGCATGTTCTTAATCTTCCTACAAATGAAATATTGTTCGTTGTAAATGAAGCGAAATTCTTGATTGAAGCAACACCTCTGTCAAAAGTGTAGATGTTGGTATTTGAACCTTCTTTGGCCGCATTTAGCTTGACCACTTCCGGTATTGCCATATCTTCGCTTAAATAAGTGGATTCATTAAACACTTTAAAATCACATGCAGTTAAACCATCAAATGCAACAGTGTATTTTACCTGTTTGACTACATTATCAGGATCTTTAACTTTCTTTACTCCAGGGAAAAACCTCTCCTGAGTTTATTACAGGTTTCGGCCACCATGCTGCTGTCAACACGAATAATACGATGTTCTAACTGTTCTTCCGTTGAGAAGAATTTGAAAATTCTGCATATACACCCTCGTAAGCTAACCGAAAAAATTCCGGATCAATTGTTGACAGGCGGGTAGAAATTGAACTGTGAGATACTTTCATCCCTGCATCATAGCAGAACAGAGCTTGAAAAGGTCACTGCTGAAAAGATCTTCCAGGGTTCTCTGACTTGTCCTATCTGTGGTCAGGATGCCATACAGCAGCAAATTAAATATACGCTGCCCGTAAAGCACTTTGGCACAGTAATCTACCTTTGTATCCTTAGATAAGGTGCTTAATAAATCATCCGGTACGAGACCAGGATTTTCTGAATATTGATTTTTTGTCCTGAATACATTTATGTCTTGGTTTTGATATAAATGTATAATAAAAACAAAGACTTTAAACAATCATATATTATTAGTTATCAACATATTGATGTTAATAACTAATATATAATATAAATTATAACAATAATATTATATTACTGAAAAAATCTTTCGACCACTCATGGTCACAGACCAGCGCTAGCGAGAGGGCTAAAGCCATTTCAGTACCTTCCATCTGCCGTCAGTTAAAACTGACGGCAAAGGGAAACGTCACTCATAGCTCATCTCTCGGCTGTCACATAAACCTGTCCTGTCTCAACCCGGGTCACTCTCACTTTCTCTCCCTTGTTTATAAACCCCCCTTCGGTCAAGGCATCGTAATCTTTCCCATCAATGGAAACCCCTTCCGGAGGGTCGTAATACCGTCTCTGCAAGGCCGGTTTTGCCGATCAGCGAATCAGGGTTCAGATGGACCCCAATATAACCTTCCCTGCTGATTCAACGGTAGTCAACGCCAGGTTTTTAAATATTCCCCTGCGGGATCCGAATATTTTAGCGCTCCCCCAGAGTGAAAGAGCAAAGGCCAGCACAATGGAGATGAACACGGTCCCGATTGAAACATATAGCTTTGATGGCTGGACTTCCCTGAAATCAAACCAGTTATTATTCAGAAGACTAAGAACCAACCCACTGAAGATAAACAGGATACCTAAAATACCGGCTACCCCAAAACCTGGAATGATCAGTATTTCGATAGCCAGCAGCACGATGCCGCTGATAAAAAGAATAATCTCCCAGTTTTCAGCCAAACCCTCCAGGTACAGGGGGGCAAAATAAACCACAGCCGCCAGGATAGCGATGCCGATCGGAAAAGTAGCTCCCGGAGTCTGCATCTCAAAATAGATTCCCCCGATGATGAGCATGATCAAGAGGCCTGACACCACCGGGTTAACCAGGAATCCAATGATTTTGTCTATCCCTGAAGGCTTATATTCCCTGATTTCATAGTTTTTAAATCCAGCCCTCTCGATCACATCGTGGATATCCGTTCCTGACCCCTTCGCAAAATCCATATTCCATCGCCTCCGAAGGTGTCATGGTCAGCACCTTGCCTGAATCGATGATTCCTTTAATGGAAGATGCGCTGATCTACCATTGCTTCGGCAATCCTCGGATCTCTGCCGCCACTTTCAGAAGCGTATCATTCGACCTGATATGATTTTATATTTCCCCTGTGCCTCTGCAGTGGATCGCATGATTGAACGCATATAGCTCTGATATTTATCAGGCATGGCCTGCCCTGTCTGATTCACGACGGTTGCTGCCCCCATGTTGGCTCCCTCCCGCATGTAAATGCTGTCACAAGCAATGGAGATCAATGCTCCGGCCGATGCTGCATTGTTATCGATAAAGACATACACGGGCAGCCTGGAATTAAGAACCCTGGTACGGATGGAGTCTGCATCCAGAACCGTACCTCCGTAGGTATTCATGTGGATCAGGATCAGGTCTGCATGCAAAGTATCGGCTTCTGCAAATGCTTTCTTTGTTTGCCGCCAGGTGCCGGGACCAATGTTCTCCCTGATTGGAAATACATAGATCTTCGATTTACCGCTCCCGGGGATGGAATCGCCAAACACAGGGATATACAAACTGAACAGGAACAATATTAAAAGAATTCGCATGATGAAAAGGTATTACTTCGTTCCAATTTCCTTATTATAGTTTAAGAAAAGCTCAAGGCCTTGTTTTTTTTGTTCATCCAAAGGATAGCTGATATTGTCATGGTAATATGCTTCCAGATCACACCCCGGAAATGAATCCCTGTTTTCAGAGATTACTTCTGAAATACTTGATATTCCCTTTCCGAGGGCCTTATTGAATTCGGTTAGAAACTCAGGATCCATTTCTCTGTTTGCCACCCAGCATGCAAAAACAAAATCAAGTCCGGTCATCCTTCTCCACTCTTCACTCAAATCATAAATATACCTGAATTGTTTCTCTGCCTCAAAGACCCTGTCACCAATGATAACTCCCGCCGTTGAGCCTTTAATGTCCCCGGTAAGGTAACCGGGTTTGGCCTTCTCGAAAGAGGGCGAGATTTTCCAATGATGTTTGGCAAGAACCTGAACAAGCCTTACGGATGTTCTTGACTGATAATCAAGAAGTATGGTTTTAATCTCATTAACAGGGACCTGACTCGCCAATATGACCGTTCTGACCTTGCCTGATGCACCGATACAATAATCAGAAATTATCCTCGCGCCGCTTATCTCAGGGATCACCGCAACCGGCACCAGGCCTACATCTACGATGCGATCCTTTAGTTTGGAAGCGCAAAGCGACGGCATATCAAGCGACAGATCTATCTGATCAATAATTTCCGAGTTAACAATCCCGAATACAAAAGGTTTGCTATTCAGGTACGAGACTGCTGATATTTTAACTTTGTTCATTCTTTTTTAGGTATTTAGGCTGAAGGCTTTAGGCTTTAGACTTTAGTCTAAAGCCTAAAATAATAATCTCCCGATCCAATTTTGACAATAGTCTCATGGTCCAGGGTATTTATGATCTCGAATTCCTTATTATTTACAATGGTTTTCCCATTTTCTTTTATCTTTTTAATATCCTTCTCCGGAAGATAAACTTTAGCCGAAGCATTTACAGGGATAGAGATTTTTAAGGCGAACTTCCCATTTTTTTTAGTCCACTCCGTCGAGATCAAACCGTAAGGAGACTGGTATTCAGCCTTAGCTTTCGTTATATCCCCGACCGTTTCAGGATGAATGGTGATTTGTTTAGAGGCTATTGAGTTCTCTTCCTGGCTTATTCCCCCCAATCCGGTATAAAACCATTCCATAATGTGGCCCAGCATCAAGTGATTATTGGACACCTCTTCCAGGGCAGGCCAGGACTCCGTCAGGGCCGTAGCGCCCTTTTTCAGCTGAAAACCATAACCTGGGACATCATCACGGTTATTCATCTCAAACAGCAATTGGGAAGCGCCGCCTTCGGTCAATGCCTGAACAAGGTAATGAAAACCTACATCCCCGGCGGTTAGGGCCTTATTGTGAGTTTTAATCGTATCCACCAAATTACTCACCACCCGTGCCTTTAACTGATCGTCCACCATTCCGAAACAGAGCGGCATCGACATCGCGGTCTGACTCCCTGTAGAATAGACGCAGGTTTTTGGATTAAAAAATTCTTTATTGAATGATTCTTTTACTTCATTGGCCCATAGGGATAATCTTTGCTGCTCTTCTTTTTTCCCAAGAATTTCCGCCATACGGGTAAGAAGCCTGAGATCATAATAATAAATAGCAGTAGCTGTCAGTGCAATTGGAGTCAGCTGGGCAGTACCCGGACTCCTTGGTCCATAATCGAACCAGTCGCCCAATCCATGGGAGACAATATTATTTTTTGATTTGCTTTTCAGGTATTCCACATACCTTACCATCATTGGCCAGGCTTTATCCATCAGGGTCATGTCACCATACCACGTGTAAACCATCCAGGGGAGAACAACCGAGGCGCTTCCCCATTCGGGCGAATCCCTGAAACCACTGTCAAAATGAACGTACTCAGGAGCAATATCCGGTACCAGCCCCTCTGCTGTCTGCGCTTCAATCATGTCCATCACCTGTTTTGAATAAAGGTGATACAGATCAAAATTATAATGGATTCCGCCGCCCATCAGGAATGTTTGTTCAAGCCAGCCAAGTTTCTCGCGGTGAGGGCAATCGGTAAGGACACTCTGGAAATTACTCCTGATAGCCCAAAGAATTAAAGAATTAATCCGGTTAAAGAGTTCATTGGAACATTCAAACCGGCCCACCTCAGGAGATGAATTTCTGGTATGCAGCATCTCCATTCCTATAATCCTCGGCAGACCGTTCAATGATTTGTCATTTTCTGGTATGGCACCATCCACCTGCACATAACGAAAACCATAGTATGTAAACAGCGGCCTCCACGTTTCAACTCCATCACCCTTAAGAGTATAGGATAAATAATAAGGCCATCCTGAAGCTTTTTGATTGGCTTGTTTCTTATCATCAATCAGTTCGGCAGGAACCAGTCTTACCTCCTGCCCTTTTTTGCCTTTTATCTTCAATTCAACGATGCCGGAAGCATTCTGTCCAAAATCGTACAGGTAATTACCGGCAACAGTTTTACTTATGCTTTTAACACTTATTTTCTCTTTCACGGCAAGAGGATAACCGGCTTCTGCCAACAACCTTCCTGCGGGCTGTTTCACAATTAATGCATTCTTCCAGTTAACGTCAGAAAAACCAGTGTTATTCCATCCCGGCTGTTCCATTCCTGCATCGTAATCCTCTCCTCCGAAAATGCTTGTAAACGTTATTGGAGAAGGACTGGTCTTCCACTCCCCGTTTGTAACTATATTATTTTCAGATCCATCCCTGTATCGGATATGAAGCATGGCCATCAACTTCGGCATTCCATAAGCTATGGTGAGCTTGTAATACCTTTCGCGATTGATGTTATAAAACCCATTGCCCACAATCACTCCTATCGCATTTTCCCCTTTCTTCAAATAACCACTTACATCATAGGTATTGTAAAGAACGGTCTTGTCATAATCTGTCCATCCCGGAGTCAGAAATCCATCCCCGATTTTCTTCCCGTTAAGAGAGGCTTCGTATTGACCCAAACCACTGATAAACAGAGAGGCCGATTCAATCTCCTGTGCGACATTAAATTCTTTCCGGAAAAGAGGGACGATTGTTCTTTTCAGCGCTTTGTTGCTCTTTTTGTCTGTCCCCCGGTGAAGGCCCGGAACCAGTCGCATGGTATCTGGCATTTCTTCATAACCGATCCATTCTGCATTCTTCCAGTCTGCTTTTGAAAAAAGTCCCATCTGCCAGGAAGCGGTCTTGCTCCAGGATGATTCCTTCTTTTCCTTATTCCAGACTTTTACTCTCCAATAATATTTCTCACCTGATTTTAGTGGAAGGCCTGTGTACCGAACCAAAATCGACTGATCAGAATCCACTTTTTTTGAATCCCAGATATTGCCCGTTCCTGACTTAAGTACCTCCGGATCATCAGCCACGATAATGCGGTAGGCGCTCTGAAACTGATTCCTCTCGCCGGAAATTAACTTCCAGCTCAATCCGGGATTTTGATTGCTTATTCCTAATGGATCGTTCTTATATTCACAGGTTAGCGAAGAAATTTCCATTTTCCCCTTTTGGGCGATAACCAGGCCACAATTAAAAAAAGCCAATATGATGAGCGGAATGGTTAGTTTCATCTGTTAAGGTTTCAAAGTTTCAATGTTTCAATGTTTCAAAAGTTTCTATGTCTCAAAGTTTCATGGCTTCATGGGTTCGTGGTTTCAAAGGTACAAAGTTTTATGGTTTCAGGGTTTCAGGGATTGGCAGTTCTTTTCTTGTTTCCTTCATTCTTCGGAGCCATAGAGATAATTAATTAAAGTTTTTATCTGTCCTGATAAAATAAAACAATCCTTTAGAAGAGAATTGTATTGCTCCTCTGTAAAATGATGAGCATCAAAACACCTGTAAACCTGTGAACGCGTTTCTCCGAGACTTCCTTTAGCGATATAAAGATACTGCAGAAATTCTTTTTTACCATCTCTTTCGTATCCTTCAGCGATATTATCCATTACGGAACCGCTCGATCGCAAAATTTGATTTCTGAGCGAAAAATCGTTTAACAAAGACGAATTATTACTCAAATCCCTTATTGTCTGACACATGATTCTTGATTTTTTCCAGATTTCCAATTCTTCAAATTTCTTAACGGTCATAGCTCTTAATTTTTAGAATATTCCAGAATATTTTTATCTCTTTGAAACCCTGAACCCCTATGTTTCAAAGTTTCAAAGTTTCAAAGTTTCAAAGTTTCAAAGTTTCAAAGTTTCAAAGTTTCAAAGTTTCAAAGTTTCAAAGTTTCAACGCACGCGACCATTGAAACCTGAAACCCTGAAACCTGAAACTTTAAAACTTGAAACCTTTATTCCGCCAACTGCAGCAAACTAAGCCTCTTGTAAATTCCCTCCTCTAACTGCATCAATTCGGCATGAGTTCCCTTTTCTACCAGCCGTCCCTGATCCAAAACGAGGATTTGGTCTGCTTTTCTTACTGTGGATAAACGGTGAGCGATGACAATGGAGGTTCTTCCAGCCATCAGATTTTCAAGGGCATCCTGCACCAGCTTTTCGGATTCAGAATCGAGAGAGGACGTTGCTTCATCCAGGATGAGTATCTTAGGATCCTTCAGCACCGCCCTTGCAATGGCAATCCGCTGGCGTTGTCCTCCTGAAAGCTGAGTTCCGCGTTCACCCACCACGGTTTCAAACTGATCAGGAAAACGAAGGATAAACTCGAGAGCGTTTGCTTTTTCAGCAGCATCGTACACCTCCTGGTCTGTAGCTTTAGTCTTTCCGTAGGATATATTTTCACGAATGGTACCACCGAAAAGAAATATATCCTGCGGCACAAGGGCGATCTGGCTGCGTAAAACAGAAAGAGGGAATTCACGGCTGTCCCTTCCATCAAGCAGTATCCGTCCCTGGGTGGGAGAATATAGCTGAAGGATAAGAGAGGCAAAAGTTGTCTTTCCTGCACCGCTTGGTCCAACCAACGCAACCAATGTGTTCGGAAGAATTTTAATATTAATGTCCTTCAGAACATCTTCATCGCTGCGTGTGGGATAGTGAAATGACAATTCATTAAAAGTGATCCGTCCATGGAGTTCATATTTTTTATCAAACTCTTTTACTTCGATTATTTCTTCTTCTTCGGCGTTATATAACTCAAAAAGATTTTCCGTAGCTCCGATAAATTTCTGGATACTTGTGAATACGCCTGCCAAACCTCCAATATTTCCACCTACAAAAGCAGAATATACAACGAAAGAAAACAAATCACCGGCAGCCATTTCCCCGGATGCCAGCAAAGTGGATCCTTTCCAGATCACGGCCACCATTGCTCCAAAAAGGCCCACGATAATGAAAGAGGAGAACGCACCCCGGTATTTTCCGCTTTTCATACCGAGTTTGGCAATGTCAGTGGTCTTTTTTTTGTAGCGACTGATTTCAAAATGCTCATTGGTAAAAACTTTTACACTCTGAATCCCTTGCAATGTTTCTTCCACAACAGTATTTGATTCGGCCACCCTGCTTTGCACTTCTTTGGAAAACTTACGGATGTACCTTCCAAAGATCCTTGTCAGTATCATGGTCACCGGAAGTATGGCCATCATGAATAAGGTGAGCCTGATGGAAATAATAGCCAATAGAACAATACCTCCGGTAATGATGATAATCTGACGGATGAATTCAGCTATGGTTTCAGTGAGCGTTTCCTGCAAAAGAGCCACGTCGGCTGAAATCCGGCTGTTCAGCTCACCGACCCTCCTCTTCTCAAAAAATTTCAAAGGAAGCTTGATCAGGTGATTGTAAGTCTCCTGACGTAAATAAGCCAGCGATTTTTCTGTTACATTAACAAATAAAACGACCCTGAAATAAGAAAAGATAGCCTGTCCGATCAGTATGAAACCAAGCAACAAACCAATTCTGTTGATCTGTCCTCCCGCACCGGAGCCCGAGTTCACCAGTTCTCCCAGCAATTTTGGAAACGCGAGGCTGGCCATGCTTGATCCCAGCAAAAAGAACATTCCCAATGCATATTCTTTTTGAAAGGGTTTGATAAAGCGATATAATTTGAATGCTTTTTTTAATCCGGAGATGGTAATTTTTTTCTTTATGGCATCTGGCATCCTGAAATTTTAAAAATTTATTGAGTCTCATCTTTCTGTTTCAAAAAATACGATTTTTTATTGAATTACGAAATGATACAGGGTATTGAATGAATTAGTTTCTTTCCTTGATCTTTCTTCGGATTTAATCTATTACTGCCTTCAAAAATCCACAATGATCATTTTCCGTAGATCCGGGACTGCTTTAACTCCAATCTTTATTCGTAGTTTATTCGTACGTTGTTCTATCGCATACATATGATATACGAATAAACACCGGAGAAGGTATAGCTTAGATCCCTCATTGGTTGGATACCGTCTCAGTAAATAAATGCCAGGATTAGTGAAAAAAAGGATTTGGCAGTTAAGGCTGCTGTGATCATTTTTTTAATTTTGGACAAATTCTTAAAGAAATGAAAAAGACCGGCCTGACTTTCGCTTCCATTTTGATATTTTTTGTTGTGAATGCTCAAACTGCGGGGAATTTAAATAATCAGAAGATTGACGGTTACCGTGGAATATGGTTCGAACTGGGACAAAAACTTCCTTACGGAGATAAATATTCCGGGGGATTGGGAACCTACACGGCTGATCATATCCCGATGGCGGTTTATTCACCCAAGGTAAATAAGACTTTTTTTGTTTTCGGGGGAACGACCCGACAGGATGAAAAACACCTGCTGGCCATGATCGGAGTTTATGATCATAAAACAGGGTTGGTTTCAAAGCCTACGGTGGTTTGTGACAAAGGAAACGTGACTGATCCGCACGATAATCCCTCCATGATGATTGACAACAAAGGGTTTATCCATGTTTTTGTCAGCGGCCGGGGCAATAAGCGAAAGGGCTTGAAATATGTCAGTGCAAAACCTTTTCAAATTGATGCCTTCAATTTAGTTTCGGAAGAGGAATTTACCTATCCCCAGATTTGGAATACCAAAGATGGATTTTTTCATTTTTTTACCAAATACACAGGAGTCCGGGAATTATATTTTGAAACCAGCCGGGATGGCCTCACCTGGACAGGGGATAAAAAAATTGCAGGAATCAAAGAAAGACCCGAAGAAAAGGGAGGTCATTACCAGGTAAGCAATTGTTTTAAAGGCCAATTGCTTGGCACATTTTTTAATCGTCACCGCAATGGAAGTCCTGATCAAAGAACAGATCTGTATTATGTAGAAACAAATGATTTTGGTAAAAGCTGGCAAAATGCCAATAAACAAAATATTAATCTACCCTTATCAGAGGTTAATAATCCGGCCAAGGCGATTGACTATATATCACAGAGAAAGTATGTTTATATCCACGACATGGGCTTTGACAACAAAGGCTATCCGGTATGCCTTTATCTTACCAGCAAAGGATTTGCTCCGGGTCCTGAAAATGCGCCTTACGAGTGGAAGGTAACGCGATGGAACGGAAAAGATTGGATTACTTCTGTGGTCTGCGAGTCAGACCACAATTACGATACAGGCAGCCTTTACATTTTAGGTAAATTATGGAGAATTGTGGGTCCTACGGAACCGGGTCCCCAGAAATTCGCAACCGGAGGAGAGATCGCGATCCTGACTTCGGCCGATGAAGGCCAGACATAGGAAAAAGATAAAGTGATCACCCGGGAGAGTAAAAACAATAACAGCTATGTCCGCAGACCGCTTTTAGCCAGAGAACCATTTAATTTTTTCTGGGCTAACGGGAATGCAGATAGACTCAGTATCTCCGAATTATTCTTTGGTGATTTTGAGGGGAATGTATGGAAACTTCCCTACGAAATGAAAAACGATTATGAAAAGCCCACCAAAGTGGAATATTGATTTTAATATTAAACTTTATTTATTAACCTGAGCTCGATCTAAGCAATGAATAAGACAGTGCTTGATTGTTTGAGCGTTAATGTTGTCTTCGATAACCTAATCTTTAAAAAAACACCTTAGATGGGATTAATTTTACGCTTTCACTAACCTAATTACCTGATTAAATTAGGTAATTAGGTTGATTTTTCTCTCTCGACCATTACTACTGAGGTGTTTTCGACAGATTAGGTTATCTATTCCTTAGATCGAACTCACGTTATTAGAAATCGTTGATCTGAAAATAGTGAAGCACCGGAGGATTTGATTCTTCCAATGGGACAAAAACGTTAAAACAAATTAGAGATTTGCGATGAATTAAGTGATGTCAAGTATATAATGTCGTACTTTTAGGCTGAAGGAGTTTAGACTTTAGCTGAAGGATCATAATATTCCCCTTTTACCTTTAGCCTAAACACCTAAAGCCTATAAGGCTCATACAACAGTATTTTATTCCAATTACTTATATCCTTTAATGATTCTGAAAATAAATCCTTGTAAAATAAAATTCACCGATGAAATGTCTTAGCATCATTACGATCCTTTCTTTTTTCTCATTTTTCAGCCCTGGCCAGAATAATGAGAATCTGCTTTTAAAAGATCATTGGGCTATTCAATCCACTGCAAAGGTAAACGCGAACGGTGAAACCATATCGCGTGTTTCATGGGAACCGGAGAACTGGTATGCTGCTACAGTTCCCTCCACTGTTTTGGGAACCCTGGTGGATAACAAAGTTTTTGCTGATCCCTATTATGGAACAAACATTGAAAAGCTGCCGGGATTTTATCGCGGTATAAGAAAGGAAATGCCGGAAGACAGTCCTTTCAGGGTAGCGTGGTGGTACAGGACCGTATTCGATCTTCCCGCCTCCCATAAAGGGAAACACACCTGGATCAAATTTCACAGCATCAACTACAAGGCCAATATCTGGATCAATGGGAATCTTGTGGCGGATACTTCAGTCGTTCAAGGCGCTTACAGGCTGTTCAATCTTGATATAACCAAATATGTTAATCCGGGGAATAAGAACTGTCTCGCTTTGGAGATTTTTCCTCCCAAAGGACGTGATCTAACCATCACCTGGGTGGATTGGAATCCCACTCCCCCCGACCGAGCCATGGGGATATGGTATGATGTGAAGATAGAAGCCACAGGTGCTGCAGCCATTTCACATCCTCATGTGATTACGGATCTTGATCTTCCTTCAACTGAGAACGCAAGACTGACCGTTTCGGCTGAAGTTAAAAATACGGAAGCTAAACCTCTGAGAGGTACTTTAAGGGGCCAAATTGAGAATATTAAATTCGCCCAGGAAGTAATTCTTGAACCCAATCAGACAAAGACGATCACCTTTGTACCTGAAAATTACAAACAGCTTGTTCTGAATAAACCCCGTCTATGGTGGCCTAACATGGCAGGGCCACAGAATCTATATGATCTGGATCTCTCATTTGAGACAGATGGCAAGCTTACGGATGTCAGCCACACACGGTTTGGTATACGGGAAATTTCAACATGGATGAATGTCTTCGATAAAAAACGCACAAAGGTTTTCCAGATAAACGGTAAAAATATTGTGATCAGAGGAGGCGGTTATGTTCAGGATATGATGCTGAGACCTTCCAAAGAAAGAATTGATGCAGATATTGCCTATGCAAAGCACATGAATCTGAATGCTCTCCGGATGGAAGCTCCGCGAGGGGATGACTATTTGTTTGACCGGTGCGACAAAGAAGGTATCCTGTTAATGGTAGGCTGGTGTTGTTGCAGCATCTGGGAAGACTGGAAAATGTGGACATCTCAAACGGCCGATGTAGCAGAATTAAGCTGGCGGGATCAGATCGTGCATTTAAGAAACCATCCTTCCGTATTTGTCTGGCTTTATGGCAGTGATCTGTATCCCCCTGTCCGATTTGAAAAACGATACGTCAAAGTGCTGGACGAGAATGACAATACCCGTCCTTATCTTTCCTCCGCTACCCAGGCTGCCAGTGAAATAGCCGGATACACCGGAGCCTACATGGGACCCTATTCAAAGGGTTATGCTTACGGTCCTCCGGGCTACTGGTATAAAAAACAGGAATTTAATACTGAGGCCGGACCTTCGGGGGAACAGATCACCCCGATAGAGAGCTTACGTAAGATGATGCCCGAGAAGGATCTGTGGCCGATAAGCAGTTCATGGGACATCCGGCTGCATAAAGTTTTTTATCCACCCATGCGGGAGGCCCTTATCCGCCGTTATGGGAAACCCGAAAGTGCAGAGGAGTATTCCATGAAATCGCAGGTTTTACAAATGGAAGCCACCAAAGCAATGTTTGAGGCCTACGCCGGGAATAAATACCGGTCAAGCGGGATTATATACTGGATGTTCAATTCTGCCTGGCCAACCCTTTACTGGCAGCTTTATGACTATTATTATGCGCCCAACGGAGCATTCTATGGAGCCAAAAATGCATGTGAACCGCTTCATATACAGTATTCCTATGCTGACAGCAGTGTTTATGTTGTTAATGGATTGTACAAAGATTTTAATGGTTTGAAGGCCTGTTTAAAATTGTACGATTTCGACATGAAGGAAAGAATTTCAAAAGAAGCGTCTGTCAATATTGGTTCTGATGGAGTCATGAAGATACTGACTTTTGAAAAGCCCAAAGATCTGAGTGGCGTATATTTTATGAAATTGGATCTGAAAGAGGATTCCGGTAAAGAGATCTCCTCCAATTTCTACTGGTTGTCGACTAAAGGTGATGAAAAAGCAGATTTTACGGATATGAACAAACTTTCCAAAATTGATCTTAATTATTCTGTATCATCTCTTAAGAAAAGCGGAGAAAAATGCCTGCTGACTTTGAATGTGGAGAATCCATCTTCCACACTGGCTTTTTCAGTCAATCCAAAGATAACCAAGGATCAATCGAAAGATCTCGTATTGCCTGTTTTCTGGGATGACAATTATTTTTCACTGCTTCCAAAAGAAAAAAGGAGTCTGAAGGTAGAATTTGACCTCAAAAATCTTGATGGAGAAGAAGCCGTCCTGAAAATTGAAGGATGGAATATTAATCCGACAAGTAAGAGAATCAGATAGCTAACGCATTAAATTAAAACGGAAGATCAGAATGAAATAACTAAAAAGATGTTTTTACCAGGATCCTATCAAAATCAAAAGGGAAGGATGAAATTCCGATAAGGTTTTCAGAAGGTTTCTTAATTCAAAAGAGCAGAATCAAAAAATTCAATTTCTTTTCACCTGAATAAGAAGCTTGTAAATTTTGTGTATAGTCCAGATAACGATAATACCTGCTGCAAAGGCGGCAATCAGGTAAGAGAATGAATGCCATCCGATTTTATCGATATGGAAAACGATTTCTTCATCCAGATGGCAGAGGATTCCCATCAAAAACAGACAGGGATAATACAGAAGGGTTAGCACCTTTTCGCTTGTTTTGGTTAGTGCAGCAATTTTCCTGATCGACAATCCAATGCCAATTCCAATTATGAGAAAAATGGTTAAAAACAGCATTACTCCTTAATGTAATAAGTTTCGAAAATGGGTCATTAGGAATTACAAAAATAACAGAAGTATTATATCATAAAAATTTTCAGGCATAAAAAGTTATATTATTTTGCGAAGTTTTTTTAGAAGGGTAAATTTGTGAGTTTTTAAAAAAAACACAATAAAAATATTTTACTTTATATAAATTTTAAAATTGGAAATTGAATACGCTTTTTAAACCAAAATCCTACGTCGTCCTCAAACAAGGTTACAACTGGAGATTGTTCCAGAAGGACTTTTATGCCGGTACAGTTGTTGGCATCATCACCCTTCCGATGGTTATTGCTTTTGCTTTTGCTTCCGGAGTCAGCCCTGATAAGGGATTAATCACGGCAATTATTGGAGGATTGATCATCTCGATTCTGGGAGGCAGCAGATTTCAGATTGGAGGTCCGACTGCCGCATTAATTGTTATTGTTTATGGAATAATACAGAGGCATGGTATTGAAGGATTGATGATTTCAACGTTGTTGGCAGGTATACTGCTTGTGGCGTTTGGATTGCTTCGACTTGGATCCGTGATAAAATTAATTCCCCATCCATTAATCGTTGGATATACCAGTGGTATTGCCGTTTTGATTTTCACCTATGCACTAAAAGATGCGATGGAAGTTCAGGTTCAACTGCTTCCTACTTCCTTTACTCAAAATTGGCTCATCTATTTTAACAGTTTTAGCCAGGTAAATATTATTGCACTTCTGATTACAATTTCAACAATAGTCTTTTCGTTTTTAGGATCAAACCTGTTCAGAAAAATACCCGGATATTTTATAGCTGTTCTTTTGATCTCAGCAATTGTTGCTCTATTTAAATTTCCTGTCCCAACTATTCAATCATACTTTGGTCAATTGACCTATAACTGGGACTTTAAAATTCCCGATTTAGACATTTACCGCTTGGAAGAATTTATTCCTCCAGCCCTTACAATAGCCATTCTTTGCTCAATTCAATCACTATTGTCCGCTGTGGTGGCAGATGGGATGACCAGCAGCAATCACCGCTCAAACACGGAATTGATAGCTCAGGGTGCAGCCAATATCATATCGCCCTGTTTTGGCGGATTGCCTGTTTCTGGAGCCGTAGTCCGAACGGTAACTAATATTAAAAACGGAGCCGCCACACCTTTCTCAGGCCTGATTCATTCTCTGGTTATACTTGTTTTTATTACTGCGGCCCTGAGGTGGACAGGTTATATTCCCATTTCCTGTCTCGCCGGCTTATTAATTGTTTTTGCCTATAATATGGGCAACTGGAGGTCTTTTTTTTCTATCTTAAAAGGATCAAAATATGATGTCCTGGTGCTGCTGACCTCTTTCTTCCTGACTGTTTTTGTTAATCTGGCTACTGCGATAGAAGTAGGAATGGTCTTTGCCGCCCTTCTTTTTATGCAACGTATTTCGAAAATGAGCAACATCGAATCAGTAGATATTGACACGGATATTTTCGAGAACTATTCTTCTCTACCCAAAGGGGTGGATGTTTATGAGATAAGCGGGCCCTTCTTCTTCGGCGCTGCACAGTCATACAAGGAAGCTTTGATGGATATTGGCGGAAAAGGGAAAGTTTTGATTTTAAGAATGCGTTATGTCCCATTTATCGATTCAACAGGATTGATTATCTTTAGAGAAGTTGTCCGATATTTCACAGTTAAAAAAGTTAGAATTGTTCTTTCCGGGGTTCGTATGGAAGTTCGCGAAGAACTTGAGAACTGCGGCCTTGCTGAAATTATCGGCCGTGAATACATCTGTGAAAATTTCAGTGAAGCAGTAAGAACAGCTACAGATGAACTGGAAAGAAAGATGTACAGAGGAATTGGTGAGCAATGAATAGAAAAATGTATTTTTGATCGTTGGTCTGATAAAGTTTTTGCAAGGGATCTTGTTCTGCTGGTAAGGGTATAAAATGAAAATGAATTAAAAAAACCGGGTGATGCATTACGCCGGATAACAATACTGAATCAATTTTTCAAATTCTCATTCAGCTTATTTTAAGTATTTGAATTATGATTCCTGAACTTTTTGAATTGAAGTTCTGACAGAAATGATGATATTACAGATTAAAAATATTTAGTGAAATAATGGAAAGCGAAGAACTATTTTCAAAATTAAGGTCAGGGAATCCGGAAATTGTTGTTCAAAGTATTGAAGAAATAAAGGAAAAGGGGACAACGTCTCATTTCTCCATTTTATTAGCCTTACTTCATGAAACAGAGGACAGAGAGGTGAAAAAAAAGATTCTTTCTCTTTTTGCAGAGTTAAAATCCAATGAAACGGTTCCATTGCTGATGGATGCAATTCAAAACGCTAAATACAAAGATGAATTGAAGGAACTGGTGTCCTGCTGTTGGCAGAACGGACTAAATTACAGCGCCTATCTGCCTGTTTTTGTTGATCTGGTAATCGACCAGAATTTTCCGATAGGTTTTGAAGCTCTGACCGTCATTGAAACCATGTATGGTAAAATTGATCAGAAGATCATCGATCAGGAATTAAAAAAAGTAAAAGAGATTCCTGTCACAGAAGATGAGCAACAGAAATTTTTGCTCAATTCTTTGCCCTTGGCCATAAGTAGTATTCCGGAAACAAATAAGGATTTTAGTTGAGTCCTTTCCCTATGAAAAAATACATTACCAAACAGATGGCCACAGGAATGAAGATGATTGTATCTAAACGTCTTCTTTTGGTTGAAATAATTATCATTTCTTTTACATTCCACGCAAAATGTCAGGATCCTGAATTTTCCCAGTTTTATGCCAATCCCCTGAACATGAATCCTGCTTTTGCCGGAACCAATGTCTATCAGAGAGCGGTTTTTAACTACCGAAACCAGTGGCCCAATCAGGGAAATACTTTTGTAACCTACAACTTTACTTATGACAGCTATTTAAAAAGCATGAAAGGAGGTTTGGGATTTCAGCTCCTCTATGACCGCGAACTTAATGGAGTTATAAATAGTGTTAATTCCTCATTTTTTTATTCCTATCATGTAAAGGCCGGAGATGATCTTTTCTTTACAGGAGGCCTCCAGGCTGGATTTATTTATAAGCAATTTAATACTTCCAGTTTAATTTTCCCCGGAATGATCGATCAGGGTACCGGTGATATTATCGGGCAATATCCTATTCCGGTTGAAGATGGGAATAAACTGATTCCTGATCTTTCCTTTGGAATAGCAGGACAGGATAAGGATACTTATTTCGGGATTGCAGTTCATCATCTGACTCAGCCCAGTCTTTCAATCATTGAAGGAGATCAGTTAGGAAAACTGCCAATGAAGATTACTTTGCATGCAGGTTCTATGCTGCATAAATATCACAGGATGCTCCTTTCCAGGGAATTCACCCTCTCACCCAACATGATCTATCAGCAGCAGGGAAGTTTCAAACAGCTTAATTTTGGTCTTTATATGATTGAGAAGTCAGTAACTTTCGGGGCATGGTACCGCAACAACCTCTCTATCCGACCGGATGCTGCCATTGCAATGATCGGTTATACTGAAGAAAAATTCCGATTCGGATACAGCTATGACTATTCCCTTTCTAATTTGGGGGCTTACAGTCATGGCTCACATGAACTCTCCGTGATCTTTTTCTTCGGGAGGGAACGCAGGGATATGTTCAATGAAACAATGCGGATACCCGGGATGTAAGAATTTAAATAAACACTCTATTTAAGGAGACATAATCCTCAAAAGGAGTGCTTATTATAAATTTTCAAATCATTATCATAAGAAGATATTGGTAAAGAATCAAATCATTAAAAATTGATTCTGAAGTATTTGATTGATCTAGGCCACATAAGGTCTCAAAAGTTTACTGCGTTTTGAGTTTTTCAGTTTTTTAAGGGCCTTCTCCTTTATTTGTCTGACCCTCTCGTGTGTGATGTCCATTTTTTTTCCAATTTCCTCAAGGGTGTGGGTAGGCATTCCGTTCAGTCCAAAAGTATACCGAAGAATTTCAGCTTCACGTTGCTTTAGTGTTCCAAGAGTTCTTTCAATCTCTTTTTTCAGGGAATTATCCATGAGTTCGAAATCCGGATCCGGAGTTTCGTTGACCGTCATCACATCGTATAAATTGTTCTCAGAATTCTCCTCATCTGACAGCGGAGCATCCATTGAAACATAAAAGCTGTTTGAATTCAGAGCTTCTTCCACAAATATATTTTGAAGGTCAAGCAATTCGGCAATCTCTTCGGCCATAGGCTCACGTTGAAAATCCTGTTCAAGTTTAACAAATGCCTTATTTATTTTGTTGATAGATCCGATTTTATTTAGCGGGAGTCTTACAATTCTTGCCTGTTCGGCTAAAGACTGCAAAATCGATTGCCTGATCCACCATACCGCATAGGAGATGAATTTAAATCCCCTTGTTTCATCAAAAAGTTCAGCAGCTTTGATCAAACCCAAGTTGCCTTCATTAATTAAATCCGGGAGAGTCAAGCCCTGATTCTGATACTGCTTGGCAACAGAAACTACAAACCGGAGATTTGAAGTGACCAGGATATCAAGTGCTTTGCGATCTCCAAGCTTGATTTTTCTTGCTAAAACTTCCTCTTCATCAGGAGTCAATAACTTGATTTTCCCAATTTCCCGCAAATATTTATCCAGGGAAGGTGCTTCCCTGAGTGTTACCTGTTTCGTGATTTTAAGTTGTTTCATAATCAGGTTTCTTTTTTTGAATGTTCTTTTTTTTTATGTTTCCCTTCATTTCGCCCTTTATCGCAATTCACCGGCTTTTCTCCAATCTGTACATGCCCCATTTACATCCCCAATCTGATTTTTACAAATTCCCCGGTGCATATAGGCCAGAACAAAATTCGGATTCAGCTTGATGGCTTTACTAAAATTGAATATGGCCGCATCGTGATCCCCGCTGTTCCTCTTAATCAATCCTCTGTTCATAAAGGTATAAGGATCCTTGGGATTGAGTTCAACAGCCTTATTAAAATCAATCTCTGCTCCTTTTTCATCACCCAGTTTCACCTTGGATACTCCCCTATTATAGAATGCCAATGCACATCCGGGATCAA